>CAWJEO010000011.1:0-328961 GCA_963841895.1 uncultured Acidobacteriota bacterium | reverse complement strand
CTGAAGATCCGAAACTGCTCTCGGTCGCGTCGACCATCGCGCAGGGGGACCGCGTCGATTGGACGCCGTCCCCCGGGATCCGAGACCGAAACGGCGACTCTCGAGCAGCTTCGGGTGCTCGAGAACTTGTCGCAGCTGGGCGACCCGATCCCCAACGCATGGGGGCCGTTCACCATAACAGGCGAGATTGGGAAGGGGGCGTTCGGGACCGTGTATCGCAGCGGTCGATCGCAGCTTGAACCTCGAAGTTGCGTTGAAGGTCATCCGTCCGCGGGGGACGGCGACGACGTTCGACGCCGGCCGTGGCCTGCACGAAGCGCGGCTCCTCGCCAAGGTCAACCATCCGAACGTCGTCCGGGTGTTCAGGGCGGAGCACATCGGGCGCGAGGTCGGTCTGTCAATGGAGCTCGTGAAGGGGCGGACGCTACACGACGTTGTCCGGCAGCACGGACCGTTGAGTGGCGACGAGACGATGCTCGTCGGGCTGGAGGTCTGCCGCGCGATGGCCGCGGTCCATGCCGCGGGGCTGGTGCACGGCGACGTCAAGGCCGCCAACGTGATGCGGGCGGAACGCGGCCGCACGGTGCTCATGGATTTCGGCGCTGGCGACGACCTCGCGGGGATCCCGGCGATAGTCGGCCGGTCACGGGAACCCCGCTGTATCTCGCACCCGAGCTTTTCGGCGGCGGAGGTCGGACACCGTTGCCGATATCTATAGCGTCGGCGTTCTTCTCTATTACCTTTCCACCGGCTCGTATCCCATCGAAGGTCAGAGCGGCGCCGACGTCGTCGCGCCAGCACGCGACGCCGTCGACTCGTCGTCTTCTGCGCGACGTGCGGCCCGATCTGCCCGATGCGTTTGTCACTGTCGTGAATCGCGCACAGCCGAGCGGCCCGAGGACCGCTACCAGACCGCCGGTGAGCTCGCGTCGGCATTGAAACAGGCGCTCGGCCGGGACGACCGCGCCGCGATTGTTCATTCCGTTTCGTTGTTCACGTGGCGGCGTGGGTGACCGCGACGGCAGCGGTGCTCGCAGTTGGACTTGGTTATTGGATTTGGAACCCTCGATTCAATCTGGCGACGATGTGTCGCGCGCCAGTGAGGCGTCGACGGTCGCGGCCGCCAGATCGGCCGCGCCATTTGCCGAACCGTATCGAATCCAGGCGGCGTTCTACCGGGAGGAGAACGGCGAGACCACGCGCTTACAGGCGGACGCGCGGATGGCGCCCGGCGACAACTTTTCACTGCAAGCTACAGCTCGATTCCAACCTACGTGTTTGTCGTGAACGAAGACGAAAAGGGCGCTGGGTTCCTGCTGTTCCCGCTGCCTGGACAAGCCCAGTCGAATCCACTGCGTGCGGGACAGCGGCACGACCTTCCTGGCATCGTTGACGGCGAACGGCTGGCGTGGGAGAGTCTCGACTGCCGGTGGCCACGAGCACTTCCTCATCTTCGCCAGCCCGGAGCCTCCCTCGCCCAATCTGGACCGCGTCTTTGCATCGCTGCCGCACCCGACGGTCGAGTCTCCGGCGGTCCCGGTGACAGCGGATTTGGGGCTGGCGCTCCGCGGCGTCGGTGGGCTGGCCAAGGCGCCGGTTCAACCATCGAGCGCGGGGCTGAACCGCGAGTTCACCGTGCCGTTGCCGACCGGTGAAGAAACGGTGCAGGGCGTGTGGGTGCGCCGACTGACACTGGAGAACCCGGTGAAGTAGTCCACACGGTTTCGCTGCAGCGCCAACTCAACTGCCTATCGGGATTGAAGAGCCCGCGAGCCACAGCACGTGTCGAACAGCCTGTCGGGCACGGAGGACACGCACCCCGTCGTGGCAGAAGCACGTTGTGCGCGTCGCCGGCACTGATAACGCGCCGCGGTCATTCTCCCGGCGAGCTATTCCGCGGAGTCCGGTCCGTATACAGTCCTGTCGTGACGCGGCTAGCCGCAGCCGATCCAGCGTTCGGCCGGCGACGATCACACAAGTCGAGCGGACAGACGATGCCGAACCCGCTTTTCACGACGATTCGGTTCCTCGGTCCGACCCGCGGCGATGGTCAGATCGGTGCTGACACGCTGCAGACGCACAACCTGCGCGTCGGCCGCAACGTCGGATTGGCCAACATCGAGCGGCTGGAAGCGGCCTTCGACGTGTTCAACGCGCTCAACGGCGACACATTCCAGCAGTTCAAGAGCGGCGGCAATCAGTCTTACGCGAACTTCGGGAGAGCCGCTGACGGCACGATGCAGGGGCAGAGCCGTCAGTTCGCGCGGGCGGGGCAGTTGTCGATGCGTGTGATGTTCTAGCGACGGGGGGGCGCCACGAAACCGAAGGCGAACACGTGCCGAGATCTACCGCCAGTCGCCGACCGCGACAAAAGCGGCCCATAGAACGGATGGGTGCTCTGGCTACTGGCGCGCCGCGGGCGCAGCACCGCCAGCCTCGCGGCATGTACGGCGTCAGACGTTGCGAGATTCTTCTGGAAGCGCCCTTCGTAGAGCGCCCGCATCCACGCGCGGGTCGCCTGATTGTCCACCGACCACAGGCTCATGAGGACGCTGCGGGCGCCGGCGACCTGAAAGGCACGCCGCAGCCCGAAGACTCCTTCGCCGGCCTTGATTTCACCGACGCCGGTGTCGCAGGCGGAGAGCACCGCCCACTCAACGCCTTCGAGGTTGAGCGACGACACCTCTTCGGCGGTGAGGATGCCATCGTCTTCGTCGGGCCCGGCGGAGGCGCGGCGGTTGCACCAGCGAGCGCGAGGCCAGAGAGGAGGAGTGGGTTCTCGACGCGTCTGGGCGCCCGGACAGTGCGCCGACGCCTCGAGTCCGGTTCTTGCCGATCGCGCATCCGGCCGAGAAAAAGCCGTGGGTGGCCAGATGCAACACCCGATAACGGTGAGCGTCGCGCTTGAAGGCGGATTCGCTCGCCTGCCGATCGACAAGCGTTTTCGCGGCCGCGGCACGGCCGTGATTGCAGCGTTCCAGACGCCCGACAGCTCCTTCACCTCCTCGAGCGTGCCGCTAAGGGGCTGAAAACGAAGGTTCGGAAATCGCCGCACGCCGGCGCGGCGGCGCGCAAGTTAGATGACACGACGGGCTTCTTTGTCACGGTCCGGCGCGGCGGCTGGCCGCCAACTGCATCAAATGCGGCTCCGCCGAGTGCCAGAAGCCCGCGTGCCCGGCCGTGGCCGAACGCTGACGATGCGAGGTCGCGTTCGGCGGTGAAGTAATGAATGGCGGCGCTTGCTCGAGGAGGTACCCGGACTCGTCTTTCGGCAGGGCTGCAAATGGCACCAGACTGACTGCGCCATCGGGCACGATGAATATCCGGCTCGCTCCCTTCACGTATCGGCACGGGATCCCAAATCGCCTGCCGAAGTCGGACGCCCTTCTCTCGAAGCACGCGATTGGCTTCTGCTGGAGACCCACCGGCGAGAAGGCTTCGCCCGGCCATTCCTCGCGCCACTCCGCAATCAGCTTCTCGGTGTCTGCAGCCGGGCCGAGCGACAACATGACACACTGCCTCGGCCAGCACGCACGACGAAGGCGGCAAAGGATGGAATGGCTGTGCCTGAGGGGATGCAGTTCCCGTCTGGGCCCCGGCTCCTTGAGTATGAACGAATGAGACGAGGACGACCCGTCGGAAGAGCGCGACGCACAGCGTCCAAACCGATGGTCGCACGCTGCATCTCAGCGCGCGCGTCAGCGCTCCGCTCCGCCAGTGCGCGCTCGGCGACTTCCGTTTGTTGCCTCGCCTCGTCCAGCATCGACTGCGCAATCGATTCCTCGAGACTGCGCACGAGCAGGTTTGCGAACCGTTGTCGCGCCTGGGTCACGTTTGCGGCAAGCTGTGCCACTTGCGGATCTGCGCCAGCGATCGAACGGTGACGCGCCGCCAGTTCGTCGAGCACCAATCCCCTCGACTGAATTAATTCGTCGAGGACACGCGCCGCGAATCCTCTCCGCCCCCGGTGGCAATCGAAATAGCGAGATCGAGTCCGCGTGGTCGCTTCGTTGCAAATGCGAGGCCCTGCCGTTCCGGAAGGTATCGCAACGTCTGACGCAAATGGATCCGGCTCGTCCCTTCCGCAGCGAGCGCACCGTTAAGTGCAGTCCCGAGCGAGCCGCCAGCAAAGTCGACGCGCGCCAGAGCCGCGCGAGTCTCCGCGACGAGAGGGTGACCGGAGCCGAAGAGTCGCGACCGCTCGGACAGAGCCTCGTTCAAGCTGGCTCGCGCAGGTCCGAAACGGCCCTGTTGCGCTTCGAGCGCACCACGTGCGAAAAGACCCCTTGCCGCCTGTTCTCGGTCCTCGGCGGACCGGCTTACGGCGAGGGCCTCGTCAAAATAGCGCAGCGCGTGTCGTGATTGCCGAGGAGCTGTTCCACTTCGCCGAGGTCGGCCAGCACCAGCGCGTGCAGACGGCGTTCGCCTAGAGGCAGCAGAATCTCGAGAGAGCGACGGAGGTGCTGCTGGGCGAGCGCAGTTTCCCCTCGAGAGAGGCGAACCGAGCCGATGTTCCTGTGCGCCCACGTCTGGTAGCGAGCGTTGCCCAGCTCCAACGCCAGGGTCAAAGCGCGTTCGAACCTCTGAAGAGCGCCGGACTCATCGCCCGAAGCCAGGAGAGCAGAGCCAAGCGACATCAGGGCGTCTATGGAAAAATTCTTCAGACCGGAGGCCTCGAAGAGTCCCAGCGCACGCTCGTGGAGCGTCAGTGCTCGGGTCACGTCGGCCATGTTGAATCGAATGAGTGCCTGGCCAGTCAGGCTAGAGCCCTGCCAGATGGCGTCGCCGATCGGCTGTAGGAGCGCGACGCCTTCTCGAATGCGTTGAGGGCCTCTTGGTAATAGCCGCGTCGCTGAAGAAGTCGCGCTTCTGACACCAGCGTAATGGCGAGATGACGGTTTTCGCCTAGCGACGTCCAGCGCGACTTGGCATCCTCGAAAGATCGACGGGCTTCATCGAAGCGACGCATGTCCGAGTAGACCCACCCTTGGGCGAGCACGGCCAGCGCCAGCCCTGGGATCGTCTAGCTGAGTCCACAGGCGCTCGGCCTGGCTGTAGTTCTCCAGCGCTGGTTCGAGGTTGCCACCGCGCGCGTACATGACCTCAGCAAGGCAGTTGAGCCCGCGCGCTTCCTGGCGCAGTCCACCGATACGACGGGCGATGTCGAGTCCCGAACGACAGTCGGCTTCTGCTTGGTCCAGCAACTCGGATCTGTCTGCGGAGTACGCCTTGTTGATCCCGATCGCGCTGTGGAGTTCGCTTCGGATCTCGGGATCGCCAGATTGGACCGCGAGGACCAGAGCGTCCTGATACGCTTGCAAGGATTCTCGGAGCAGACCAATCTGCTCGAAGGCGTCGCCCACGCCTGTCGCGGCCCTGGCGGCGGCGCGCTTGTCGATACCTCGCCAGGCCGCGTGCGCCAGACGATACTTCGCGATCGCCGCTTGTGTGGCGGCTGCGTCGTGACGGGCACGAAGCGCCTCAGCTTCGGCGAACAGTGTTCGGCGTCGCCGCAAACCGACATCCACTCGCCCCGACCACTGCGAGCACGCCGAGCGCAAGACCGACGGTAAGCCTCATCAGCGGTCCTCAAGGCGGGCGAGTGCGTAGGCTCTATTGAGAGAGGACGTGGTCGCTCATACGGCGTTCCCTCAGGCCTTCACTTGACTTGAAGAACGCACTTCATCGGCTTGAAGGCGGTGATTTTCGGTGAAAACGTCATGCCAATCACCGGGGGAGGTTCTTTACGGCGCTCTCCAGCTGACCCGTTGACCGCTTGGTGTTTTCGGTGAACTTGGTGTTTTCGGTGAACTTGGTGTTTTCGGTGAATTTGGTGTTCTCCGTGAAGCGGCTCCGGGGGAGTCCACCCATTCCCAAACGCCGGCTCAGCTCGATCGGCAGATCCGCGTCCGGAACGTCGGCCAACAGCGCGCGCTTCTTTGCGAGTCTGAGGCGCCTCTGGATCTCCTTCTTGGTGCTTGACGATACGCGACGCAATCCGGCACTCAGCAATTCAGCTTCGGCGCGGCGCTCCGCGCCTGCACCTGCAAGCATTCGGCGCGTTCCTTCGCGTCAATCTTTGCAGGGGATCAGTCCCAAATCTCGGCTTTCGTCTTGTCAACCTGACGTGCTTTTCCAGAAACAGGTGCCACGCCGTGCGTTTGGCAAAGTCGAGGTTTGAATAATCGCGACTCACAGTGGCCCAAGGGAAGTAAATCGCAATCCCGCGCGAGAACTGACAGGCGTAGCCGCTGCAGCCCGAGAGAATAACCGCAGCATCGATGGCTTTTTTCACCGCCGCGCAAGCTGCCCCAATCCGCTTGTCCCGGCGTGCGGCGCGACCCCTCTGCGGAAATTGTGCTTCCAGCTGGTCGCACAAGTCCCTCAGGTCGACGTACTGATCCAGCTTGTAGGTCTGCGCGTACCAGTGCGCCAGCAGGACCTTTTCCTGACCGGCTTTGTCGAGACTCTTGAGCGCGCGCGCCAGCCTTTTGACAGCCGTAGCGACGGCTGTCATGGGCCGCAAGCGAGTGGCGGCGAGATCTACGGAGCGGCCGGCGGTGCGGTCGAATCGGAGTACGTCGTGACATACGTCTCGACGATTACATGGGCGAGCGTCTCCGGATCGAGCGACCCGCCGCGGTTCTTTACTGCTTTCAAAATGCGACCTGACGGCCACCCCAGCTCCGGCTCGAGACCTTCGGCGCCGATGACGATCGAGGCCTCGTTTCTCACCTGGAACGCAACTTCACCCATCGCCATGTAACACGCGTCCAGACCAAGGATGTCGATCTTCGCGTGAGTTTTCTTACGCGCTTGGTCCAGCGCCTCCTGCAGCTCGGCGATCGTCAGCGAGTCCAGCGAGGTCTCATCCTTCAGGAAGAAGTCCTCGGTGACGCCGCTGCCATGGCCGGAGAGAATGAGCAGGTAATTGGTGCGGTCAGGATCCTCGTTTGCCTTCTTTCTCTCGTCTCGATCGTACTTCACCGCCCACTTGATGAAGTCGCTCAAGGCTTCCACGCTGCCGGTGCTCTGATCGACGAGCCTGTCGGCGTCGACGCGGAATTCGTCGAGCGCAGCTTCCAAAGCGGAAGGACTCCGCTTCCGCTGTGAGATGGTTTTCGTCGGTGTCAAATCGAATCGAGCAGTCGAGAGCCCGACACCCGCCGGGTCGAGTTGAGCCAGGACTCTATCCCCGTACGGGACTCCTTCTTCGATAAGCTGCTGGAGCGAGAGAACCATGTCTTCGGCGAGGTTGTTGTCGCCTGCCAGGTACAACATGACCAGCCAGGGACCTTGCCCTTTCTGCAGCTTAGGGGTTGTTTTATCAGTCGCCATCTCCGGACTCCTTGGTAAAACCAGGCTTACTGCACAACGACCGCGAACCGTCGGGTGAAGCGAATGACGACGTCAAGAACGGAAGAGTCGGCAGTCTAGCGCAGCCGTGCCCGCCCGTAAACCATGGGGAGACCCGCCGCGCGAAATTACACCGCACACAGAATCAACGTTGGCTGGACGAATATCGAACAGTTGGTCCGAACGCCCGTTCTCCCAGGGTAGTCATGCTTGCCAGTGTCTACGTGCTCCGCGACCGAAATGCCAGCGCCGGAGCCGCAACCCGTTCTTCTGGGCGGCGTTCGTGGCCGTGGGCGATTGGCGGTAATCGAGGTCTGCAAGACACAGCTGCACTTTACGAGGTGGAACCGATGCCACTGGAGAACGGTCTCTGACGTGTCGATCCACGGCGACAAGAACCGGCTTCTTCGTGGGCACAGGCGAGCCTCAATCGAGGAAATCGCAATACTTCTCGACGTGCGCCGCAAGGTCGAGCGAGTGCTGTCTGACGAGCCGCTCGGCCAGCTCGGTGTCGCGGCGCTCCAGCGCCTGGATGATGCGCATGTGATCGGCAATCGAGCGGGACGCGCGATCTTTCTGCGAGATCGTCATGCGGCGAATCGCCCGGACGTGGACGAAGAGGTTCTCGATCGTCTTGGACATGAGATGCGAACCGGAGAGGTTGATGATCGCCTGATGGAAGGCGATGTTCGCATCCGAGTACTCGTGCAGGTGCTCTGAGGGCGCCGAGCTGTGAAACTCGTCGAACATGTGGCGCAGCGCGCCGATGCTTTCATCTGACGCGTTGATCGTGGCGAGCCTCGCCGCCATGCTCTCCAGCGCCGCGCAGACCTCGATGATCTCGATGATCTCCTTCTTGGTTTTCCTGACGATGAAGATGCCGCGGCGCGGAACGGTGCGCAGGAAGCCTTCCTGCTCGAGCAGCGTCATCGCCTCGCGGATCGGCGTCCGGCTGACGCCGAGCGCACGGCTCAGCTGACGTTCGTC
Organism: uncultured Acidobacteriota bacterium; assembly: GCA_963841895.1. Lineage (GTDB taxonomy): Bacteria > Acidobacteriota > Vicinamibacteria > Vicinamibacterales > UBA2999 > JACCSI01. The sequence continues at coordinate 320,618 of CAWJEO010000011.1, read as the reverse complement.
GAGACGAATTTCCTCTCGGTGGCCATAGATGTCCGCATCCATAATTGCGCCCTTGAGCGCCGTGTACGCCTGGTCGACAATGCTGACGTTCGCGTTGAGGGGCTGCAGGTCCAGCTGAGGCGCGGGCTTCATGTTGACTTTGACTGGTATACCACATACGGTATGCCATTCTGATCGTCACAAGAGCCACTGCTCCGGAGGACACCATGTTAGAGACCGCGGCCTCCCCCGCCGATGCCAAAGCCGCCGATGCCGAGCGGAAGCTGACGGACGGCTTTCACCTCGTCATCGAGGCGCTCACGCTCAACGGCATCAAGACCATCTACGGTGTGCCTGGCATCCCGATCACGGACTTCGGCCGTCTGGCACAGGCCGCAGGCATGCGCGTCATCTCGTTCCGGCATGAGCAGCACGCCGGCAACGCAGCGGCCATCGCCGGCTTCCTGACGAAGAAGCCCGGCATCTGCCTCACGGTGTCAGCTCCCGGCTTCCTCAACGGTCTGACCGCGCTGGCCAATGCGACGACCAACTGCTTTCCGATGATCCTGATCAGCGGCTCGTCCGAGCGCGAGATCGTCGACTTGCAGCAGGGCGACTACGAAGAGATGGACCAACTGGCGATTGCCAAGCCCCTCTGCAAGGCGGCGTTCCGCGTGCTGCATGCCGCGGACATCGGCATCGGCGTGGCGCGCGCGATCCGCGCAGCGGTTTCTGGTCGTCCGGGCGGCGTCTATCTCGATCTGCCGGGCAAACTGTTCGCTCAGGTGATCGACGCGGAGGCCGGAGCCGAAGTCGCTCGTCAAGGTCATCGACCCGGCGCCGGCCCAGATTCCCGCGCCGGCCGCCGTCACGCGTGCGCTCGATCTCCTGAAGAGCGCCAAGCGCCCCCTGATCATTCTCGGCAAAGGCGCGGCATACGCGCAGGCCGACGACCAGATCCGCGCCCTGGTCGAAAAAAGCGGCATACCGTTCCTGCCGATGAGCATGGCCAAGGGCCTGTTGCCCGACACGCATCCGCAGTGCGCGGGCGCGGCGCGCTCGACGGTGCTGAAGGACTCCGACGTCGTCATGCTGATCGGCGCCCGCCTCAACTGGCTTCTGTCGCACGGCAAGGGCAAGACCTGGGGCGAGCCGCGATCGAAGAAGTTCATCCAGATCGACATCGAGCCGAAGGAGATGGACAGCAACGTCGAGATCGTCGCTCCGGTGGTCGGCGACATCGGCTCCTGCGTATCGGCGCTGCTCGACGGCATGGGCGGCCAGTGGCCGGCGCCGCCGGCGGACTGGATCAACGCCGTCAAGGCGCAAACGCGAGGAAAACATCGCCAAGATGGCGCCGCGGCTGACGAACACCAAGTCGCCGATGGACTTCCACGGCGCGCTCGGCGCGTTGCGCACCGTCATCAAAGAGCGGCCGGATGCGATCCTCGTCAACGAAGGCGCCAACACGCTCGATCTCGCGCGCGGCGTGATCGACATGTATCAACCGCGCAAACGCCTCGACGTCGGCACCTGGGGCGTCATGGGCATCGGAATGGGCTTTGCCGTCGCCGCCGCCATCGAGACCGGCAAGCCCGTGCTCGCGGTCGAAGGCGACAGCGCCTTCGGCTTCTCCGGCATGGAAGTGGAAACCATTTGCCGGTACAACCTGCCGGTCTGCATCGTCGTCTTCAACAACAACGGCATCTATCGCGGAACCGACGTCAATCCCACCGGCGGCTCGGATGTGGCGACCACCGTCTTCGTCAAGGACGCGCGCTACGACAAGATGATGGAGGCGTTCGGAGGCGTCGGCGTGCATGCGACGACGCCCGACGAGCTGAAGCGCGCCGTCGACGCGGCGATGGACTCCGGCAAGCCGACCCTCATCAACGCGGTGATCGACCCGGCGGCCGGCACCGAGAGCGGCAGCATCGGCAAACTCAACCCGCAAAGCGCGGTTCGCAAGAAGTAACCCGCATCGATTTGAGAGGGCCTCATAGATGGGCAAGGCACTAGACGGCGTTCGCATTCTCGACTTCACGCACGTTCAATCGGGTCCGACGTGCACGCAGCTGCTCGCGTGGCTGGGAGCCGACGTCATCAAGGTCGAACGCGCCGGCGAGGGGGACATCACGCGCGGCCAGCTGCGCGACATTCCGGGAGTGGACAGCCTGTACTTCACGATGCTCAACGGGAACAAGCGCTCGATCACGGTCGACGCCAAGCATCCGAAAGGGAAGGCGATCCTCGAAGCCCTGGTCAAGAAGTGCGATGTGCTCGTGGAGAACTTCGCCCCGGGAGCGCTCGACCGCATGGGTTTCACCTGGGAGCGCATCAGCGAGCTCAACCCGCGCATGATTGTCGCGTCGGTCAAGGGTTTCGGCCCCGGGCCGTACGAAGACTGCAAGGTCTACGAGAACATCGCGCAGTGCGCCGGCGGTGCGGCGTCGACGACCGGCTTCGATGACGGCCCGCCGCTGGTCACCGGCGCGCAGATCGGCGACAGCGGAACCGGGTTGCATCTGGCGCTGGGCATCGTGGCCGCCCTGTACCAGCGCAACACGACCGGCCGCGGTCAGCGCGTGCTCGCGGCGATGCAGGACGGCGTGCTCAATCTGTGCCCGCGTGAAGCTGCGCGACCAGCAGCGGCTCGCGCGGACGCAGGTCCTCGAAGAGTACCCGCAATATCCCAACGGCACGTTCGGCGATGCCGTCCCGCGCGCGGGCAATGCCTCCGGCGGCGGGCAGCCGGGATGGATTCTCAAGTGCAAGGGCTGGGAGACCGACCCCAACGCGTACATCTACTTCATCACCCAGGCGCCGGTCTGGGAGAGCCATCTGCAAGGTGATCGGGCACGAGGAATGGCTGACCGATCCGCGGTACGCCACGCCGAAGGCGCGGCTGCCGCATCTGATGGAAATCTTCGGCCAGATCGAGGAGTGGACGAAGACCAAGACCAAGTTCGAGGCGATGGACATCCTCAACGCAGCACGACATCCCGTGCGGACCGATTCTCTCCATGAAAGAGATCGCGGAAGAGCCGTCGCTGCGCGAGACCGGCACCGTCGTCGAGGTCGATCACCCGACGCGCGGCAAGTACCTCACGGTGGGCAATCCGATCAAGATGTCTGACAGTCCGTCCGACGTGAAGCGATCGCCACTACTCGGCGAGCACACCGACGAGATCCTGGCAGAGCTCGGCTACGGCGCGGATCAGATCGCAGCGCTGCGCGCCGAAAAAGTCATCTGAAACGTCGAACGTACGCGCCGGCAGGCGCCGCGAACGACTGACCGATCTAGGAACGATGATGACCAACAACCGGACCGAAGTCAGGCGTGTTCTGGATACCGTCAAAGCCGAAGGCCGCACCGCGCTCACCGCACCGGAAGGCAAGATCGTGTGCGAGGCGTACGGGATCACCGTTCCCAAGGAAGGCGTGGCGACGTCGGCCGCCGACGCGGCGGCGATCGCAACGGCGATGGGCTTTCCGGTGGTGCTCAAGATCGTCTCGCCGGAGATTCTGCACAAGACCGAGGCGGGAGGCGTGCTGGTCGGCGTGAAAAACGCCGAGGATGTCCAGAAGGGCTTCGACACCATCATCGCCAACGCGAAGAAGTACAACGCGAAGGCGAACCTTCTCGGCGTCCAGGTGCAGCAGATGCTCGCCGGCGGCCAGGAAGTGATCATCGGCGCGGTCACCGATCCCGTGTTCGGCAAGCTGGTCGCCTTCGGTCTGGGCGGCGTCCTGGTCGAAGTGCTCAAGGACATCACGTTCCGTCTCGCGCCCGCGACCGAGGACGACGCGTTGTCGATGCTCGACGGCATCGCCGCCGCGCAGATCCTCAAGGGCGTCCGCGGCGCGGATCCGGTCAATCGCGACGCGCTCGCGAAGATGATCCAGAACGTGTCGCAGCTCGATCGCCGATTATCCGGACATCGCGGAGATGGACCTGAACCCGGTCTTCGCCACCAAGGACGGCGCGATCGCGGCCGACGTCCGGATCGTCGTCAATTTCTCACCGGCGCCGGCGCGGTATCGCCCGAAGCACGAAGACATCGTGCGCGACATGAACCGCATCATGAAGCCGAAGGCGGTCGCCGTCATCGGCGCCTCGTCAGAGGCCGGCAAGATCGGCAACTCGGTGATGAAGAACCTGATCAACGGCGGCTACCAGGGGCAGATCTACCCGATCAACCCGTCCGCCGACGAGATCATGGGGCTGAAGGCGTACAAGAGCGTCAAGGACGTTCCGGGCGACATCGACGTCGCGGTGTTCGCGATCCCGGCCAAGTTCGTGGCGGCGGCGGTGGCCGAGTGCGGCGAGAAGAAGATTCCGGGCGCCGTCCTCATTCCTTCCGGTTTTGCCGAGACCGGCAACGTCGAGGGACAGAAGGAGCTCGTCGAGGTCGGCCGCAAGCACGGCGTCCGCCTGATGGGTCCGAACATCTACGGGTTCTACTACACGTGGAGCAACCTCTGCGCGACGTTCTGCACGGCGTACGACGTCAAGGGCAACGCGGCGCTGTCGTCGCAGTCGGGCGGCATCGGGATGGCCATCATCGGCTTCTCCCGCTCGGCGAAGATGGGCGTCTCGGCCATCGTCGGCCTGGGCAACAAGGCGGATATCGACGAGGACGATCTGCTGACGTTCTTCGAGCAGGACGACAACACGCAGATCATCGTGCAGCACTGCGAGGACCTGAAGGACGGCCGCGCCTTCGCCGAAGTGGCCAAGCGCGTGTCGAAGAAGAAGCCCGTGGTCGTGCTCAAGGCCGGACGCACCGCCATGGGCGCCCGCGCGGCCAGCTCGCATACCGGCGCGCTCGCGGGCAACGACAAGATCTACGACGATGTGTTCAGGCAGTCGGGCGTGATTCGCGCGCGGTCGCTGCGCGAGATGCTCGAATTCGCCCGCGCGCTTCCCATCCTGCCGACGCCCAAGGGCGACAACATCGTGATCATCACTGGCGCAGGCGGCTCCGGCGTGCTGCTGTCCGATGCGGTGGTGGACAACGGACTGTCGCTGATGACGATGCCGCCAGACCTCGATGCGGCGTTCCGCAAGTTCATCCCGCCGTTCGGTGCGTCGGGCAACCCGGTCGACATCACCGGCGGCGAGCCGCCGAAGACCTACCAGAACACCGTTCGGCTCGGGCTCGAAGACGAGCGGATCCACGCGCTGATTCTCGGCTACTGGCACACCATCGTCACGCCGCCGATGGTCTTTGCGAAGCTGCTGGCCGAGATCGTCGAGGAGATGCGGGCGAAGGGCATCCACAAACCGGTCGTCGTGTCGCTGGCGGGCGATGTGGAGGTCGAAGAGGCGTCCGAGTATCTCTTCGCACCACAAGATTCCGGCCTATCCCTATTCGACGGAGATCCCGGTGGACGTGCTCGGCGCCAAGTACAAGTGGGCGCGCGGTGCCGGATTGCTCTGACCAATGGCCCACCTCGACATCTCTCGACGGTCGAGCCGCCGCGCCGCCGCGTGGAGCGCCGGGACAGCGCTGGTGAGCATGCTGGGAATCGCCGCCGTGGCACAGCGCCCGGATGTCGGGTGGCCGGTCAACGGTGGAGTCGACAACATCCGGCACTCCCCGCTCGCCCAGATCAATCGCGCCAACGTCAGCCGGCTGCAGGTGGCATGGTCCTACGACTCGGCGGACGCGTTCAAGGGATCGGAGATGCAGAGCAACCCCGTCGTCGTGGACGGGGTGATGTATCTCACCACGCCGGCGCTCCGGGTCGTCGCCCTCGACGCGGGAACCGGCCGTCAGCTGTGGGCCTTCGATCCGTCGGGCGGCAGCGGACCGCGCACGCGCGCGCGCCACCGCGGCGTCACCGTGCACGGCGAGCGGGTCTTCGTCACGCAGCGCAGCTTCCTCTGGGCGCTCGACCGGAAAACGGGCCAGCCGATCCCCACCTTCGGCCGTGACGGCCGGATCGATCTGCGCGAAGGACTCGGCAAGCCGGCCGAGGGGTTGAGCGTGAGCTCGAGCTCTCCGGGCAGCGTCTTCGAGGATCTGATCATCCTCGGCAGCAGCGTGCCCGAGACCTTGCCCGGATCGCCGGGTCACATCCGGGCGTTCGACGTGGCCACCGGGAAACTGCGCTGGATCTTCCACACGATTCCGCAGCCTGGCGAATTCGGCCACGACACCTGGCCGGCCGAGGCGTATCGCGTCACGGGCGGCGCGAATGCCTGGACCGGCGTCACCGTCGACACCAGGAACGGGTTGGTGTTTGCGGCCACAGGCTCGGCGTCGTTCGACTTCTACGGGTCGAACCGGCATGGCGACAACCTGTTCGCCAACAGCGTGCTCGCGCTCGATGCGCGCACCGGTCGGCGCGTGTGGCACTTCCAGGCGATCAAACACGACCTGTGGGACTGGGACTTCCCCGCCTCGCCGAACCTCGTGACCGTCACGCGCAACGGCAAGCCGGTCGAAGCCGTTGCCCAGATCACCAAGCACGGGTATGTGTTCGTCTTCAATCGCCTGACGGGCGAGCCGCTGTTCCCGATCGAACAGCGGCGAGCACCGGAGTCGGCGGTCAAGGGCGAGCGCACGTCGCCGACGCAGCCCCATCCGCTCGCGCCGCCGCCCTTCACGCGGCAGCGCCTGACCGAAGACATGCTGACCAGGCGCACGCCCGAGGCTCACGCCGCCGTCCTGGCCGAGTTTCGCAAGCGACGATCGGGCGTACTGTTCACGCCGCCGTCGCTTGACGGCACGATCATCTTTCCCGGCGTCGACGGCGGCGCCGAATGGGGCGGCGCCGCGTTCGATCCGGAAAGCGCGCTGCTCTACGTCAACGCGAACGAGATGCCGTGGATCATTCAGCTCGTGCCGAACAACGACACGGCGGTCTACGACAGCAAGTGCGCGATCGTGCCATGGACCGAAAGGCAAGGGCTCGCCGGCCGCCCCGTCGCTCGAAGCCATCGGCACGCGTCGATCGCGCGACGAGATCGCCGCGATCATTCGCGATGGCACCGGCCGCATGCCCGGTTTCCCGGACATGGGCGGACGGACGATCAACGACGTGGTCGATCTGCTGATCACGGGCAAGGACAAGGGGTTGGATCCCGCGGTCCAGAGCGATCCGAGCTGGCTCGAATATCGCAACGACGGCTACACGCTGTGGCGGGACCCCGACGGCTATCCCCCGATCACCCCGCCGTGGGGCACGCTCAACGCGATCGATCTCAACGCCGGCACGATTCGCTGGACGATCCCGTTCGGCGAGTATCCGGAGCTCGTGGCCAAGGGCCTGGCCAACACGGGGAGTGACAACTACGGTGGCCCCATCGTCACGGCTGGAGGTCTGCTCTTCATCGGCGCGACGAACTTCGACAAGAAGTTTCGCGCCTACGACAAGAGCACCGGCGCGCTGCTCTGGGAGACGACGCTGCCCGCGGCGGGTAGCGCGACGCCGTCAACCTACATGATCGACGGACGCCAGTACGTCGTGATCGTGTGCGGCGGCGGCAAGAACGGCGCACCATCCGGAAGCTCGGTCGTCGCTTTCGCGCTGACACCCTGACAGAGTTCCTGGGTTCCAGAGTTCCTGGGTTCCAGAGTTCCTGGGTTCCAGAGTTGCTGAGTTCCAGGTCCAAGGTTCTAGGGTTCGCAGCCGGCGACGTGCACGGCAACTCGACGCCACGACCTGCATGGTGTGCAGGTCGGTCGACGGCTCGCTCTGTCGTGCGCGGTCTCGACGCCATCGACGGCACGCATTGGGGCTGCGCACATCAACGTCCAGCAGGGTCTGGACGAACTTCGAATCGGCGCCGACGCAGCTGCGCGTCCCGGAGCTGGCTCGAGCGACCTGATGCTCGACGGCACTTTGAATAGCGAGATTTCAGAGCTTCATGTTTCGCTCGTCTCGGAGTCGTCGAGTGTTCTACTTGCACGGTTATTGCGCGTTTCGAGTCGCGCGTTCAGCGCGGTTACGGAGTTACGCCGTTGCGCGGTCAACGTCAAAACCTCGCAGCTCGGAACTTCGCAAACGAGCACCCGAAACCTCGAAACCTGCAACCGCGAAACGCCGAAACCACTCCCTCGCGACAGTGTTCTTTTCGGGTCACTGACGATCATCGAGCGTCGGTGGTCGGACGCGTCACCGCGCGGCCCTTCCAGAACGACATCAGCGTGTTGAAGCGCGCATCGGCCAGGTCTTTCTTGCCGGCAGCGGCGTAGGCGCGCGCCGCTCCCATCAGCGAACGGGCCCGCTTCGGCATCCGCAACAGGCTGGCATCGAACGCCTCGGCTGCCGCAGCGGCGTTGCCGGTTTCGAGCAGCACTTCCCCCAGCAGTTCGTGCGACGGCTTCACCGGATCGGCAGCGCCGTTCGGCGGGCGCATCGTCTCTTCAATCTGGGCGGCTTCCTTCAAGAACGCGATCGCTTGTTCACGCTGGCCGGCCTTCAGCTTGATCATCGCCGCCAGCTCGTGATGCATGATGCGCGGGCTCTTGGCGCTTTCGGTCATCGGTGCCGCGGGAGCCCCGCCGTGATCCGCGTGCGGTCCCGGCGCCGCCGCGGCCGGTCCACCAGCGCGCGCCGCGAGGTTCGTCAGCATCTTCTCGGCTGTCGCCGTGTCCCCGAGATGGACGGCACTCAAGCCGTTCGCGAGCAGCGTCTCGGCCGATGCGTCATCGGCGACCGGCTGCACTTTCCACTCCTCGGTTTCGATGATGTAGCGGGCCCGGGTCAGGGCGACGACGCTGGCGGCGCGCGGATGCTTGCTGCGCGCCTGCATTTCCTCGAGCGCGGTCATGCGATCGCGGGCGCCGGCATAGTCGCCGAGCTGCAGGAATCCGTACTGGCCCCAGTCGCCGGAGTGCGACATGTCGCCCGGCACGTCGCCTGGCTGCCACAGATCCTTACCGACGTTGAACGCGCGCACGTTCTGATGCGCGACCTCGTTCCACATGCCGTGCTGGATGAAGATGTGCGTCGGCATGTGGACGGCGTGCGACACCGCCGGCACGATCTCCGCATAGGTTCGTGCCGCCTCGAGCGCCAGCGGCGCGTGCACCGGATCGTCGAACGCGTGAATGACGTAGTGCACGGCCCCCGGGTGCTTCGGGTTGCGCTTGAAGACCTCGAGCCCCATCGAGCCGGCCCGCATTTCGTAACGGTACGAATTGTCGTCGAGCGCGCGGGCGCCGCTCAAGACGGCGACGGCGAGGAACGTCTTGACCTCGTCATCGTTGGGGAACTGCTCATAGAGCCGTTCCATAGCGCGCATGTAGCCGACGCGTCGCGCCCGCCACTCGCCTTCGCCCCACAGCGTCTCGACTGCGCCCAGGAACCCTTTCTCACGGGCCGTCGGCGCCTTCGCGAGGCGCTCGGCCGGGGTGGCGCCCAGACGCGCCAGCACCTCGCGCGGCGTCTTGTTGTCCTGCTCGGGCATCAGCGGGTGGTTGTAGCAGAGTGTTTCGCCCCAGTACGCCATCGCGAAGTCAGGCTGGATCTTCTGCGCCTGCTTGAATTCTGCGATCGCCTGCTTCCAGCCAAAGCTGTGGAGGATGGCCACGCCGCGCAGGAAGTGTTGCTGCGCCGCCGCCGAGCCGGAGGTCGGGAACGAGAGCGATCCGACGTTATCGAGTTGGGCCGACGCGGGGGCGCTCAGCAGCGCCAATGCGAGCACGGTGATCAAACGACGCATGTGACACCCTCCTGTCGGGAACGAACGGCGGCAACGAGGCGATTGCTTCGCGCATCGTAGCGCGACTGGCGGCCCTGCGCCATCCGGAAGGCTACAGGCCCGCGTTATGATCCTCCAGAACGGCACTGATATGGCGACTTCCACCCCGCACGCTTCCGGCACCGTCTCCGACACGATCCTCGACACCATTGGCGACACGCCCCTGGTCAGGCTCAACCGTCTGACCCGCGGGGTCGTCGCGGCCGACGTCCTGGCGAAGATCGAGACCTTCAACCCCGGCAATTCGATCAAGGACCGGATGGCGGTGAAGATGATCGAGGACGCCGAGCGCTCCGGAAAGCTGAAGCCCGGCGGAACCATCATCGAGGGTACCTCGGGCAACACCGGGATGGGCCTGGCCATTGCCGCGGTCGTCAAGGGCTACAAGTGCATCTTCACGACCACCGACAAGCAGTCGAAGGAAAAAGTCGATGCACTGCGGGCGTTTGGCGCCGAGGTCATCGTCTGTCCGACGAACGTCGATCCCGAGGATCCGCGGTCGTACTACTCGGTGTCGTCGCGACTCGAACACGAGACGCCGAACTCGTGGAAGGCCAACCAGTACGACAACCTCTCGAACAGCCAGGCTCACTACGAGCAGACCGGCCCCGAGATCTGGGCGCAGACCGGCGGACGGATCGATCACCTCGTCTCGGGCGTCGGCACCGGCGGCACGATCTGTGGTGCCGGACGTTTTCTGAAGGAACGGAACCCGTCGATCAAGATCTGGGGCATCGACACCTACGGCTCGATCTTCAAGAAGTACAAAGAGACCGGTGTCTTCGACAAGAACGAGATCTACCCGTACATCACCGAAGGCATCGGCGAGGACTTCCTGCCGCAGAACGTGGACTTCTCGGTGATCGACGCGTTCGAAAAAGTCACCGACAAGGACGCGGCGCTGATGACGAGGCGGATCGCGCGTGAAGAGGGCATCTTCGCCGGCAACTCGGCCGGCGCGGCGATGGCCGGACTGCTCCAGCTCGCGGAGCACTTCAAGGCCGGCGAGACGGTCGTCGTGATCTTTCACGATCACGGCACCCGCTATCTCGGCAAGATGTTCAACGACGACTGGATGCGCGAGAAAGGCTTCCTCGCGCCAACCGGGCTCACCGCCAGGGATCTCGTGGCCACGAAGAAGGCGGCGGCGCTCGTGGCGATCGACTGCCAGGAGACCGTCGCCCGGGCCGCCCACCTCATGACCGAGCACGGTTTCTCGCAGGTCCCGGTGACGTCGAACGGCCGCATCGTCGGATCGATCAGCGAGACCGGCCTCTACGCCGAGATCGTCAAGAACCCCGAAGTGAAGCGCGGGCCGGTCGAAGCGCTGATGCAGCCGGCGTTTCCGTTCGCCGACATCTCGACCGCCCTGGACTCGCTGGCGGGGATGTTGACGCCCGAGAATCCGGCGGTGCTCGTGCGCGACTTCAAGAGCGACGAGACCTACATCATCACCCGCTCGGACGTGATTCAGGCGCTCAGCTGATTCGCGGCGGGGCTACGGCATCTCGATCTCGCTCGGCTCGCCCAACGAGACGTCGTCGCTCGTGCCGTCGAGGCGCAAGCCCCGATCGCGGCCCGGTCGAGTTTGCGATAGTGACGAGCTCGGTGGCGGTCTGAAACCTGGGCTGGGCTGGGACAACGGTGGGATGGACCTCGCCTTCAGGGCGGGCCCCGATTGCTATACTTTTCGTCTTCCAATAACGAGGCTTCCCATGCTGACCCGCTCATCGCATCTCACCCGTTCGCTGCTGTGTGCGGCGATGACGATCCTGACGATCGCCTCCGTGCCCACGGGCACGCCGCTCGTCGCGCAGGGCGACGCCAACCAGGTCGTCCCGCCGGCCGCCTACAAGGATCTGAAATGGCGCATGGTCGGTGCGTCGCGCGGCGGTCGCGCGACCGGCATGGCCGGCGTGCGGCAGCAGCCGCACACCTTCTACCAGGGCGCCACCGGCGGTGGGGTGTGGAAGACGGAAGACGCCGGCATCAGCTGGTTCCCCGTCGGCGATGGCCAGATCACGACCGGCTCGATCGGCTCGATTGACGTCGCGCCGTCGAACCCGAACCATGTCTGGGTCGGCACCGGTAGCGCCGCCATTCGATCGAACGTGATCATCGGCCGCGGCATCTTCAAGTCCACGGACGCGGGAAAGAAGTTCGAATTTGCCGGGCTGAAAGAATCGGGGCAAGTCGGCGGAATTCGTGTCCACCCCACCAATCCCGAGATCGTGTGGGCAGCGGCGCTGGGATCGCCGTTCGGGCCGACCGACGAGCGCGGCATCTTCAAGACGAGCGACGGCGGCAAGACGTGGAAGAAGACGCTCTTCGTCGACAACGAGCACGGGGGACGTGACGTCGAGGTGGACTGGCAGAACCCCGACGTCCTGTACGCCGCGATGTACCGCGGTTTCCGAAAGGGCTGGGACATCATCAGCGGCGGCCCGGCCGACAAGGGCGGCATCTACAAGTCCGTGGACGGCGGCGACACGTGGAAGAAGATCACGGCCGGCCTGCCGGCGAAGCTGATTGGCAAGATCGACATCGACATCGCCCGCAGCAACCCCAAGGTGCTCTACGCGATGATTGAAGCGCCAGGGCCGGAGGGCGGCCTTTTCCGGTCGACTGACGCTGGCGAGAGCTGGACACTCGTCAACAGCAGCCAGCGGCTGCGGGCGCGTCCCTTCTACTTCAACTACGTCAGCGTCAACCCCAAGAACGAGAACGAAGTGTTCGTCAGTGAGCTCGGGTTCCACAAGTCGAGCGACGGCGGCAAGACGTTCACGAGCATCGACACCCCGCACAGCGACAACCACGGCGTGTGGATCAATCCCGACAACCCGGACATCATGATGAACATCAACGATGGCGGGGCCAACGTCTCGTTGAACGGCGGCAAGAGCTGGTCGTCGATTCTCAACCAGCCGCACGCCGAGTACTACATGGTCGCGGTGGACGAGCAGTATCCCTACCGCCTCTACGTGCCGCAGCAGGACAACTCGACGCTCATCGTGCCAAGCCTGTCGCCCGTGTCATGGGGCCTCGACCACCCCGCGGAGATGTGGCAGCAGGCCTCGGGCTGCGAGACCGGTCAGATCTGGCCGCGCAAGGACGGGTCGGTCGTGTGGGGCGCCTGCAAGGGCGAGGTCGGACGCTACAGCACGCTGACCGGCCAGGAGAAGCACTACTGGGTCTATCCGCAGAACCGCTACGGCCACGATCCCGACGAGATCAAGTACCGCTTCCCGCGGCAGACGGTCGTCTATCTTTCGCCGCACGACGACAAGATCGTCTATCAGGCGTCGCACGTCCTGCACCGCTCGACCGACGATGGCGTGACGTGGCAGACGATCAGCCCGGACCTGACCGCGCGCGAGGCGGAGTACCAGATCGTCCCGGGCACACCGATCACGCGCGATATCACCGGCGAAGAGGTCTACTCGTCGATCTACGCGATGATCGAATCGCGGCTCGAGAAGGGCGTCATCTGGGTCGGCGCCAACGACGGGCCGGTCAGCGTGTCGCGCGACAACGGCAAGACGTGGAAGAACGTCACGCCGAAGGACATCGGCCCCGGCGGGCGCGTGCAGACGATTGAAGACTCGCCGCACAAGAAGGGCACGGCGTACGTCGCCATCTACCGCTACCTGCGCGAACACGACCTGAAGCCGTATATCTACAAGACGGAGAACTACGGCGAGAGCTGGACACTGCTGACCGACGGCAAGAACGGGATCCCAAGCGACCATCCGACCCGTGTCGTGCGTGAGGATCCGGCGAGAGAAGGGCTGCTCTACGCCGGCACCGAGTTCAGCACGTTCGTGTCGTTCAACGGCGGCCGCAACTGGCAATCGCTCACCCAGAACCTCCCGGCCACGCCGGTCACCGACATCAAGGTTCACCGCAACGACCTCGTGATCTCCACGATGGGTCGATCGCTGTGGATCATGGACAACGTCTCGCCGCTGCAGCAGCTGGCGGCGATCGTGTCGGCGCCGCGAGCCACGAGCGCCGATGCTCGAGGCAACGCCCGCGGCCCCAATCCAGCTGGCATCGTCAACGCCAGCCTGGCATTGAATGGCGCCGAACAGACCATGGCCGGCGGACGCGGCGCGATGCCGACGGTGCATCTCTTCCAGCCGCGCGAGACGATTCGCTATCGCAATGCGGCGAACCCCGGCGGCAACGGCGAGCCGGAATATCCCGGCCCTGGCGTGCACATCGACCTCTGGTTCGAGTCGGCGCCATCAGCAGATGCCAAGCTCGACATCCTCGACCCCAAGGGCCAGGTGATCCGCAGCTTCGGCGTCACGCGCGCGACGTCCGGTGCGGCGCCTGCAGACATGCGCACGGGCTTCCGCGGACAGGGCGGCAGCCCGGCCGGCCTCAAGGGCGATGCCGGCATGCAGCGCTTCACGTGGGACATGCGGTATCCCGGCCCGTGGGCGGCGAACGCACCCAATGGCGGAGGCGGCGGCCCGATGGTCGCGCCGGGCAAATACACCGCGCGCCTCACGGCCGGCGGACAGACGCAGACGAAGACGTTCGATCTGAAAGTCGATCCCCGCGTGACCCGCGACGGTGTGACCCAGGCCGATCTCGACGAGCAGGTCAGCTTCCAGCTGAAGGTGCGGGATGCGATCAGCGACGCGCGCCGGCTGCAGCAGTCGCTCGAGGAAGCGATGAAGAAGGCCGGCGTACCGCTGCCGGGGCCGGCCGTGCCCGGCACGACGCCGGGGACGACCACGTTTGCGAATCCGCTGCAGGGCCAATGGGCCAGGCTCGTCGATCTGCCGGGCATCTACCCGCAGCCGATGCTCCTCAGCCAGCTGCAGAATGTCGCGCGCATGGTCGGCCAGGCCGATCAGAAGATCGGCAAGGATGCGGTCGATCGCCTCGCCGATCTGATGAAGGAGCTGCAGTCGCTCCAGAACGCGTTCAAGCAGGCGATCCAGCCGACGCTTTGATCCGGCGCGGGCTGTGGGTGTGCTGAAAACGTGATCGCAGCAACCGCGATGCGCTGATTCCTCGTCCAATCCCACATGCTGCCGCCCGGCACCCGGCTCGGCCCCTACGAAATCGAGTCCCTCCTTGGCGAGGGCGGGATGGGCCAGGTCTTCAAGGCCCGCGATACCCGCCTCGACCGCACGGTGGCGGTGAAGATGCTGCCGGCGCTGCTGGCGTCGGACCCGATACGGCGCGAACGCTTCGAGCGCGAAGCGAGGACCATCTCACGACTCGAGCATCCGCACATCTGTCCGCTCTACGACGTCGGCGAGCACGAAGGCCACGCGTTCCTGGTGATGCAGCTGCTCGAGGGCGAGACGCTCGCGGCGCGGCTCGAGCGTGGCCCGTTGAGCGTGGCGCAGACGCTCGAGTACGGCATCCAGATCGCTGAGGGGCTCGCGGCGGCGCATCGCGCCGGGATCGTGCACCGCGATCTGAAGCCGGGCAACGTGATGATGACGCGAACCGGCGCGCGGTTGCTCGACTTCGGGCTGGCGCGCGCGGTGCCGGGCGGCACGTCGCTCAAGACGACCGTCGGATCGGGTCCAGCCGTCACCGGCCTGACCACCGAAGGCACCATCCTCGGGACGCTGTCCTACATGGCGCCGGAGCAGATCGACGGCCGCGAGGTCGATACTCGTGCCGACGTCTTCGCCTTCGGTGCGCTGCTCTTCGAAATGCTGACTGGGCTCAAGGCGTTCGACGCCGAAACGCCGGCCCGCGTCATGAGCGCAATCCTCCGCGACGAACCAGCGCGGGTGTCGTCGATCGTGCCGGTGACGCCGGCCGCGCTCGAAGCGCTGATCCACGCGTGTCTCGCGAAGGATCCGAACGACCGCTGGCAGAACCTGGGCGACGTCGCCCGTCAACTGCGGCACTTGCGCGACATGATGAGCGGTCCCCGCTCCGGCTCGCATTCCGGCGCGATGACCGTGCCGCCCGGGGTGACAGCACCAGCGCCGGCTGTCGCGCGCGCTGGTGCACGAGCGTGGCTGGCTTGGAGCGCGGCGGCCGTCTTCGCGCTCATCGCCGGCGCCCTTCTCTTCGACAGGCTTCGCGCGCCGACGACCGAGGCCGCACCGCCGCTGGCGCTCCACGCGTTGATGCTGCCGCCGGACGGGATGTACCTGACCGACACGCTCGCGCTCTCGCCCGATGGCCGGCGCCTGGCGTTCGTCGCGGCGGACCCATCCGGCCGTCAGCGCTTGTGGATGCGGCCGCTCGACACCGCCGTGGCGCGGCCGCTCGCCGGCACCGAGGACGCGGCCGATCCGTTCTGGTCGCCCGACAGCGCACAGGTCGCGTTCTTCGCGGCCGGCAAGCTCAAACGCATCGCCGCCGACGGCGGCACCGTCACCGCGATCTCTGACGTCACCAACGCCGCCGGTGGCTCGTGGAGCGCGAACGGCACGATCGTGTTTGCGCGGCTCGACGGGCCGCTGATGCGCGTTGCCGCGACGGGCGGCCGGGCCGAACCAATCACGACGCTCGATCGCGCGCTCGAAGAAACGCACCATCTGTATCCGGCCTTCCTGCCCGACGGGCGTCACTACGTGTATTACGTGAACAGCCGCGAGCGCGGGCTCTATGTCGGGGACCTCGAGTCGGCGACGCGAACGCGACTATTCGATCCCGATCCGTCTCTGCCCGCCGGCGCCGCGGCAACGCCGTCGGTGTACGCCGCCAGCGGCCATCTGCTCTACGTGCGCGATCGTGTGCTCGTCGCCCGCCGGTTCGATCTCGCGACGCTGACGACGAGCGGCGAGCCCAGCACGATCGTTCAGACTGTTGACTACGATCCGCCAGGCCAGGCCGCGTTCACGCTGGCCAACGGCGTGCTCATCTATCGCGCCAAACAACATCGCCCGCTGGCCGAGCTCGCCTGGCTCGATCGCGGTGGCGCGGCGTCCGGCACGGTCGCCTCGCCGCCGGGGACGTTTCGCACCGCGGCCCTCTCGCCCGATGGAAAGACGATCGCGATCGATCGCCGCGACGCGCAGGGGCTGCCGTCGGTGTGGCTCGTCGACAGTGCGAGCGGGGCGAGCTCGCGGCTCACCGCCGCCTACTGGAGCAGCAATCCGCTGTGGTCGCCCGACGGCCGGACGCTGGCGTACAGCATTGCCGCCGACTCGCCTCCCAATCTCGTCGTTCGCGGCGACAGCGGCAAGGGCGCCGAGCGACGCGTGACGCAACAGGCAACCGAGCAGCACTATGCGACGAGCTTCACGCCCGACGGCCGGCAGATCGTGTTTCAGGCACTGACCGCGACGACTGGAGCGGATCTCTACATGGTTTCGGCGATCGACGAACGGGCGACGCCGCAGCGGCTGCTGCAAACGGCGGCCAACGAGACGCTCGGCCGCGTCTCGCCGGATGGACGCTGGCTCGCCTACGTGTCCGATGAATCCGGGCAGCCCGAGGTCTACCTCGCGCCATTCCCCGAAGCGCAGGGGCGGGTCACGGTCTCGGCGGGTGGCGGCAATCGGCCGTTCTGGCGTGCCGACGGCAAGGAGCTCTACTTTCTCGCGCCGACCGGCGCCGTCATGGCGGCCGAGATCACCGTCGGCGCAAGTGGTGTCGCCCCAGCCAAGCCAACCGAGCTCTTCAAGGCGTCTCTCTTTGCCGGCGTCTACGCGCCCGACCACACCGGCAAGCGCTTCCTGATCGCGCGACCGGCGCCGACCGGCGAAGTCGTTCCGCTCGAGATCGTGCTCAATCCGCTCCGCTGAGTACCGAGGCTGGCGGCACGCCGCGCGCGGCTATCTTCCCAGCGCGACGATCGGCGCCACCGATGCGGCGCGCCGCGCGGGAATGTAACTGGCGAGCACGGCGGCCAGACCGAGGACGATCGGCGCCGCGATGAACGCCAGCGGATCGCTCGCGCTCGTTTCGAACAGCTGGCTCTGCATCGCGCGGGTCGCGAACGCCGCGCCAGCGAGACCGATTGCCAGCCCGATCAGCGCCAGCCGCACGCCTTCGCCGACGACCATACGGACGACATCGCGCTCGGAGGCGCCGAGCGCGACCCGGACACCGATCTCCTGCGTGCGCTGCGACACGGCATAGGCCATGACGCCGTAGACACCAATCAGCGCGAGCGCCACGGCTACCGATGCAAAGATCGTCAGCAACAGGGCTTGCAGCCGCGGCTGCGCCACCGTGTCGCCAATCGCCTGCTCCATGCTGCGGATCCTGACGAGCGGCTGATCGCGATCGATCTCCTGCAGAGCGCCGCGGACCGCGGGACGAGTGCCATCGGATCGCTGTCGGCGCGGACGACGAGGGCGGTGTTGCGATACATGCCGGCGAGCACCGGATGTGGATACTGCGCGTACGGGACGTAGTATTCGGCCTTGGCGCCGGCCTCGAACGATTGCCGCACGTCGCCGACGATGCCGACGATCTCCATGAAGACCGACTCCGCGTCGGGCTCGGTGCCGATCGAGAACCGCTGGCCAATCGGATCGATGCCGACGAAATACTGCCTGGCCATCGACTCGTTGATCACGGCGACGGCCGGCGTGCCCTGGCGATCGCGGGCCTCGAGAGCACGACCCCGCTTGAGTGGAATCCCCATGGTTTCGAAGTAGCCCGCCGTCACCGCGCGATAACCGGCGAGCGAGTAATCCTCTGGGCCTTTCGGTGGCCGGCCGGCGATGTTGAAGTGAATCGTGGCCCCGCCACCGCTCATGGGAAGGCCGGTCGTCATCGAGGCGAGCGCGACACCCGGCAACAGTCCTCACCTGTTCGACCACCCGATCGACCATCGTGGTCCGCGGGAGGTCGTCACGATACGTCGTCGGCGACAGCGGCAGATCGATCACCAGCAGGTTCGACGGGTCGAATCCGGGCTGGACGCGCTGCAGCGACGCGAAGCTGCGGAGCATGACGCCGGCACCGACCAGCAGGACGAGGGCCAGCGCCACTTCGGCTACGACGAGCACGCTCCGCATGCGATGGTGCCGGACCCCGCCAGCTGGCAGATCCGCGCCCTTCTTCGTTCAGCGCTTCCCGGATATCGAACCGCGTCGCCTGCAGAGCCGGGACGACACCGAAGATCACGCCGGTCGCCATCGACGTTACGAGCGCAAAAACGAGCACGGGCCAGTCCACGCCGATGCTGCCGGCGCGCGGGAGCCCGGTCACCGTCGTCATCAGTAACGACACGCTCCACGACGCGAGCAGGACGCCGGCTGCCCCGCCGAGGCTGGCGAGCACCACGCTCTCGATCACGAGTTGGCGGACGATCCGGCCGCGGCTGCCGCCGAGCGCGGTCCGGACCGCGATCTCCTTCTGGCGACCGACCGCCCGCGTCAGCAGCAGGTTGGCGACGTTGGCGCAGGCAATGAGCAACACGAGCGCCACCGCGCCGAGCAGAACGAGCAGCGCCGGTCGCACGTTCTGCACGAGCACGTCCTGCAACGGGAGCACGCGGGCGCGGACACCTCGATTGAACTGGGGATACTCGGTTTCGAGCTGTCGCGAGATGGTCTCCATCTCGGCCCTCGCCTGCTCGATTGACACGCCGTCCTTCAATCGCGCGACGGGAAGGATGCCGGGATGCCAGCCGCGATCGTCGGGCAGCGTCGCCGCCCAAGGTCCGAGCGGGACGTAAAGATCGGCCGGCTGAAACAGCTCGAATCCGGGCGGCAGGACCCCGACCACGGTGTAAGGCTGCTTATCGAGTTGGATGGTGCGGCCCAGCGTCTCTGGCGAGCTGTCGAAGCGCCGCAGCCACAGACTGTGACTGAGAATCACGACTCCGGCCGCGCCAGGCCGGTCGTCTTCCGTCGTGAAGGCCCGTCCCAGCGGCAACTCGACGCTGAGCAGCGGCAGCATGGACGCCGTGATCATGCGCGCCGGCACACGCTCGGCGTCACCGAGGCCGGTCAGCGTCATCTGCAGGCTGCGGAAGGCGCCGACCTGCGCAAAGGTCGAGCTCCGGTCGCGCCAGTCGACGTAGTTCTGCCACGACACCGAAATCGGGTTGGGAAACTGCGGCGAGATCTCGTTGAGGACGACGACGCGCGCTGGTTTCTCGTAAGGGAGCGGCGCGAGGAGGACGCCATGGACGACGGTGTACACGGCCGTATTGGCACCTATTCCGAGCGCAAGCGTCAGGATAGCGACCGCCGTGAAGCCCGGCCGGACCATCAGTCCGCGAAGCGCCGTGCGAATGTCCTGCATCACTCGATCATAGTGCGCGATCGCAAGGACGTGGCGGTCGAGCGGTCGCGGCGGGAGGGGCCGAAACGTGGGATAGGATTCGCCAATGCGTTACGTCCGGATGATGATTCCCGCATTGAGTGTCCTGGTGTTCACGGCGCAGTCGTCCGCGCCACGAACGCACCGTCTCGAAGCCACACCGTCAACGGTCGCGTACGGCCACTACTGGTCGGAAACGAAGCCCGTCCTCCGGATCGCGTCGGGTGACATCATCGATGTCGATACCCTCCTCACGTCGACGCCGGATCGGCTGGAGAAAGCCGGCGTGCCCCCAGCCGAGATTCAGGCGTCGCTCCGCGCGATCGTGCAGCAGGTAAAGGATCGAGGACCTGGCGGCCACATCCTGACCGGGCCGGTCTACGTCGAAGGCGCCGAGCCGGGCGATGCGCTCGAGGTGAAGGTGCTCTCGATCGACCTGCCGATCGAGTACCGGCTACAACGGTTGCAGCGGCTTCGTCCGCGAGAACTGCACGCCCGGCGCCGGCTCACGGATCATCCGCATGGATCGCAAGCGGATGATCGGCCATTTCGCTCCGGGCATCGAGGTGCCGCTCCGGCCGTTCTTTGGCAGCATGGGCGTCGCGCCCCCGCCCGATCGCGGCCGTTTCAGCAGCAATCCGCCGGACATCCACGCCGGCAATCTCGACAACAAGGAACTGGTCGCGGGGACGACGCTGTGGATTCCGGTCCACGTGCCGGGCGCGCTCTTCGAGATCGGCGACGGCCACGCGGCGCAGGGCGACGGCGAGGTCGACCAGACCGGCATCGAGACCTCGCTGCGCGGCCGCGTGCAGCTCACCGTGCGCAAAAAGATGACGCTGACCTGGCCGCGCGCCGAAACGCCGGTCCATTACATCAGCATGGGCACCGACGTCGATCTCACGCGAGCGACGAGGATCGCGGTTCAGGAGATGATCAATTTCCTCGTCGCGACCAAAGAGCTCGACAAGCACACGGCCTATCAGTTGACCAGCATTGCCGGCGACGTGGCGATCACCCAGCTCGTGGACGGCACGATGGGGGTCCACGTAAAGATGCCCAAGAACATCTTCAAGAAATGACCGGGGCGACGCGCCGGCCGAGACGGATCACACCGATGACCTCTACAACGATCTGGAAAGCGGCCGCGATTGCGGCGGCCATGGCCGCGACATTTGTGGCGGGCCTGGCGACAGCGTCTACACAAAACACGAAGAAGGCCTACATCGTCGTTCAGGCCGATGTGACGAACCCGGTCCAGTACCAGTCGTATGCCAGCGTCTCGCCCGGGATCATCACGTCGTTTGGCGGACGGTTCCTGGCCCGCGGCGGCCGCACCGTCACGCTCGAGGGCACACCCGCGAAATCGCGCGTAGTCGTCATCGAGTTCCCGAGTTTCGAGAAGGCGCAGGACTTCTACAAATCGCCGGCGTATGAGTCCGCCCGCAAACTCCGAGAGGGCGCGGCAACCGCGCAGTTCGTGGTGGTCGAAGGCATGGAATGAAAGACTGGCTGCTCTCGATCGTGTGGTACGCGAGCGTGATCGCAGCGCTTGCTGGCAGCCTCGCGATCGTCCGGCCGCTTCCCCGCCTCGGCCTGCCGACGCGGCCGCACGGCGTCGTGCTCCTGGCGATTGCCGGCCTGCTCCTGACGATGAACGCGCTGATGGCGCCGCCGACACTGCGGCGGGCAGCGACCGCGGCGGCGATCGATCGGCTGATGCCGGCCTACCAGTTCCAGGAAATTCACCACCGTACGGTCGATGCTCCCGCCGAGCGGGTGTGGCCGGCGGTCAACGACGTCACCGCCGGGGAGATCGCGCTGTTCCAGACCTTCACCGCCATTCGCCGGCTCGGCCGCGGCGGCGCCGCGAGTATCCTCAACCCGCCGGCCGACCAACCTCTTCTGACGGTCGCCACACGCAGCGGCTTTCACCAGCTCGCGAAGACCGATACTGAGATCGTTCTCGGAACGATCGTGGTGAACCCTCTGAGCGGCCGCCCGCCGATCGATCAGGCAGATCCGGCGTGGTTCGTGAGGCTCGCGGCCCCGGGGCTGGTCAAGGCCGTCGTGAACTTCCGAATCGAACCCGAGAATGGCGGGGTCGCGACACGATTGACGACCGAGACCCGCGTCTTCGCGGTCGACGCGCAGGGGCTGCGCCGCTTCACCCCGTATTGGCGGACCATCTTCCCCGGCAGCTGGATCCTGCGGATGACGTGGCTGCGCGCGATCGAGCGCCGCGCCCTGCGCTGAACCGCGCAGTGGCATGCATCGGCGGGGTGGGGTGGGGGGGGGGTCAGGTCATGAATGATGAACGGTCGGGTGAGGCACCCGACCGTTCATCTTTCATGACCTGACCCCACCCCCCATCCATACCTTGCAGTGCGGCGCGGGACTGCGCGCAATTCCGGGGGCACGGGTTGGCGGATTGGTCGCCCGGCCCATAGACTGATGAGCTGCATGCGCGTCGTCAGAGCGTTTTTTGTCGTGTTCGCAGTTCTGGCGCCCACCGCCGTCGCCGCCCATCCTGCGCCCTTCAGCTATCTCGACGTCCGCAGCGTCGACACCGGAATCGACGGGGCGCTGGTCGTCCACGATTTCGACGTCGCTCACGATCTGGGAATCGACCCCCCGGAGCGTCTCAAGGACCCGGCAGTCGCCGACCAGTACCGCGATCAGCTCATCCGCCTGATGGATTCGCGGCTGTCGATTCTGCTCGACGGTTCGAAGGTGGCGCTGACGTGGACCGCTTTCGAAGTGCTCCCGGAGCGGCAGAGCATCCACCTCTCGTTCCGGTACGCGGGTGCCAAGCCGGGAGCGATCCGCGTCGATACGGTGCTCTTTCCGTACGACCCGGTCCACCAGACCTTCGTCAACATCTACGAGGGCGGCACGCTGCGGCACCAGGCGATTCTCGACGTCAGCCGCCACGCGGTCGATTACTACGCCGGCACCTGGCAGGGCACGGCGGCCGTCTTCGGCGTTTTCGTGCCCGCCGGCGTCGAGCACATCCTGATCGGCCCCGATCACGTCCTCTTCCTGATTGGCCTCCTCCTGCTCGGCGGATCGGCCGGGACGCTGATCACGATTGTCACCGCGTTCACGTTCGGCCACAGCATCACGCTGTCGCTCGCGGCCCTGGACGTCTTGTCTCCACCAGCCAGCATCATCGAGCCGGCCATTGCCCTGAGCATCATCTTCGTCGGCGCCGACAACCTCCTGGTCCAAAAAGATCTCGGCTGGCTGACGGACAGCAAGACCGAGAGCGGCAGGGTCAAGCGGCCACGAGACATCCGCGCCTTGGTGGCGTGCGTGTTCGGGCTGGTGCACGGGTTTGGCTTCGCCAGCGTCCTGAAAGAGTTCGGCTTGCCGATCACTGCGCTCGGGTGGTCGCTCTTCTCGTTCAACGTCGGCGTCGAGATCGGCCAACTCGCCATCGTCCTGGTCGCGGCCTGGGTGCTTGAACGGATCAGGCGCAGCAGCCCAGCGGCGGGGCGCTGGCTCGTCATCGTCGGCTCCATGGCCGTGATCGCCGCGGGCGGCTACTGGTTCATCGAACGCGTCTTTTGAGCGATGGCTCGTCGCGCGGATGGGATCAGCCTAGGCCGGTTCCTCGCCTTCCGTGCGGCCGTGTTCCTCGTGCGAGTGCTGCGTGCTGTCATGGTCCGTTCGTGCGCCGCGCCGCGTGCGACGCGCGAGACAGCCCGGTAGGCAGTCGAGTGGGCGCGGCGCGCAGCCGTGTGGAGGTGCCCGCTTCAAGGAGCCGTCGGCGCGAGAAGGCGGTGACGGTGACCCCGGCGAGCCTTAGGGGCCCCCAACGCCAACGCGTGCATTGCGTTACGGGCCGCGCTCAACGCGGCAATCGCAATTTCAGAGAAGCGGGGCGGCACCCGCCCGGTATCTTCCCGATCCGCGGCCTCTCCCGTGCCATCGCAGCGCCGACCGGGCACCGTAACCCGGCTGCGCGACGTGCCCACTCAACTGCCGCAGGGAATGCGAACGTCGCGTCCGCACGGCGTTGATGAGCACCACCAAGCGGCCCTACCCGTGCGCTGGTCGGTACGTGACAAAGAGGAACCGGTCTGGAGATAGGCGTCGTCAGCGCGCGAGACGGCGTGCGGCGAGCGCGCCGATCGCGCCGGCGGCGACGATGCCGCCGAGGTGCGCGGCGAGCACGTGAGTGGGTTCCGAGAAGTGACAGAAGAGCCGCCAGCCGGCGTCGGCCATCAGGCCGCCGCCGAGCCCGGCGAGCCATCCCGCCACAACCGGTCGCGTCGGGTACGCGCGCATCACCAGCACGACGGCGAGCAGCGTCGCCGGCAGCGCCGTGATCGCGGCCGACGCCAGGCACATCGCCCCGACGATGAGGGCCGCGCCGCGGATCGCGACCGGGCTCAACTGCCAGCTGGCGAGCGTCGTCCCGACCACGATCGCGACCGCGGACGCCGCTATCAGACACAAGGCAAGCGGCGACCACGCTCGGCCGGGTACCGACTCGCGGAGCGCCGCGACGGTCAGCGCAAGGCCGGCCATCGCCTGGAGGACGGAGGCGCCCCACGACCAGGCGAGGCCAAGAGTGCTCAGATCGCGGAAGCTGAAGACGAGCGGCGCCGCCACGAGCAGGACAATCGCGACCGGGATCATCGCCGCCGCTCGAACGACCGGCGACGGAAGCGGACGGACGGGCGCGAGATCGCGCGCAATCGCGGCGCGCAGCGCGGGCGGCGGGCCGGCGACGTGATCAGTCATCGCGTCCCTTCCTGCCGGCGCCCTTGGCAACGAGCTCGGC
The DNA here is from genome assembly GCA_963841895.1 of uncultured Acidobacteriota bacterium. GTDB lineage: Bacteria > Acidobacteriota > Vicinamibacteria > Vicinamibacterales > UBA2999 > JACCSI01. The sequence continues at coordinate 295,917 of CAWJEO010000011.1, read as the reverse complement.
GCGGAGATCGGCCATGCCACGGCTCGAACGCAGCTTCGCCGCGTCCTCGCGGATACCAAGCCGGGCGCCGATTTCACGAAAGCTCAGTCCCAGGATGTGATGCCAGATGAGCGGCCTTCGCCGCTCGGGCGAGACCCGCGAGAGTGCGCCACGCACAGCGTCCTGATCAGCGAACGCTTCCGCATCGGCGCGCACGCCGAGCGCGAAGTCGTCGATCGACTCGGACGCGTGCGGACGCCGCGAGGTCGTCCGGCAGTGCATCAGCCACACGTGACGGGCAATCGCCACCGCCCACGGCGTGACCGGGTACGCCGGGTCGTAGGTGTGGCGGGCGCGGTGAATCTGAAGAAACGTTTCCTGCACGAGATCGTCGAGCGCCGCCACCGTCAACAGGCGGCGACGCAGAAACCCTTGAATCACCGGCGCCAGCAGGACGTAGACCTGATCGAACGCGGTGAGATCACCGGCCTGATAGCTGACCATCAGCGCCTGTAGCCGAACCGCGTCGGCCGTCCGTGTGGACACGTCGACGTCGCTCACCGGGATCTTTGCCGACCTTGGCGTGGTGGTATCAATGGTGTGACCGAACGGAGGCGCCATTCACGTGCGGTTTCAGGACGGTGGCGATGAAACGGTGGATCGGCGTCTGCACGCCCACTGCCTCGCCGAGCCTCACGACGCCGCCGCTGAGCCAGGGCAGTTCGAGCCGCTTGCCCCTCTCGAGATCCTCGAGCATCGACGCTTTGGCCTGAAACGGCAGGCTCTCGACCATGGCGACGATCTCGCTCATTACCGTCTCCGGAAGCGCGACGCCGTGCGCCTGACCGACCCGAATCGTTTCCTCGCACGCCGCCTTCAGCATGCCGTAAAGCTCGGGATCCGATCGCAGCACTCCCATCGTCGATCGGGTCACCGCGGTCATCCCGCTGAAGACCGACAGGCGCGCGAACTTGGCCCAGAGATCGCGCTGGATGTCCTCGCTGAGCCTTGCGCTGAACCCGGCGCGCTGGCAGGTCTCCTCGAGCCGCGTCAGTCGATCCGAGCGCCGGCCATCGAGCTCGCCGAAGATCAGCTGAATCCATTGTCGTGTGCTTGATCACTCCCGGCTCGCTGATCACCGCCGAGATGTAGGCAACGCCGCCGGCCACGTGCGGGCGGCCGACGTGCTGCGACACGATGTCAACCGCCTCGACGCCGTTCTGCAGCGTCATCACGACGGTGTCGGGCCCGACGAGCGGACGGATCGACCTCACGGCCGACTCCAGGTCGTACATCTTCACCGTGACAAGGACGACGTCAACCGATCCAATCGTCGCTGGATCATCGGTCGCCTTCACGTGCGGCAGAACGAGATCTCCCTTGGGGCTGTCGAGCCGAAGACCAGTCCGCTGGAGCGCGTGCAGGTGATTGCCGCGGGCGACGAATGACACGTCCGAGCCGGCGGCCTGCAGTCGAGCGCCAAAATAGCCGCCGACTCCGCCGGCACCGATGATCGCGATTCGCATGTCAGTGCCTCGGCGATCCGGGAAAGGTCGCCCTGACCGCGTCGAGCGAGACGACCGGCTCATCGCCGACAACCGAGGCGTTGTGCATCACGCCGTTCGGGACCTCGACCCAGTCGCCCGGGCCGAGCATCGCGAGGTGACCGCCAATGATCAGCCGGAAGCGGCCGGCAACGACGGCGTCGATCTTGTCCACGCCGTGTTTGTGATCGGGAAACACGGTGCCGGGCGAATACACGTACTTCGCGACTTGATACCCCATGGATTCGAGCTTGCCGCGCAGCGCCGTTTCAGAAAACTCGCCGTCGAGCGCGGTGTTCCAACGATGAACGGCCATGAATGGATGTTACTAAAGGGCTGGTAGGGCGGGTGGGGCAGGTCGGGTGGCCTCACCTGCCAACCCACCTGGCAACCCCACCAGCCCCAACTGCCCCACCTGCCCCGACCCGCCCTACCTGCCCCATTTCAACAGCCACGAGCCCAGTGCGGCGCCGCCACCGGCGAAAGCCAGCAGCGGGGTAACGTGCCACAGCAGCATGTGCAGCGGCCGATCGTTCGGGCAGATCACGTTGGCGCCCAGAACGCCGACCGCGGCGGTCGCGAGAATCGCGAGCAGGCCGGCCCAGGCGGCGCGAAGCGGTGCGGCCCGGCGAACCATCAGGAACAGCGCGAACCCGGGAATCGCGGCGATGCAGGTGGTTTTGTAGACGCAGTGCCAGGCAAAAGTCAGACGACCGGTCGGCGCCCCGCTGGCGGCAGCGTAAACGAGCTCGCCCGCTGCCCACAGCACCGTCGCCGCGGCCGCGATCACCGGTGTCCAGCGCACGGCCGCCGAGCGTTCGGCTCCGGGCACGCTGACGACGAGCGCGCCGATGGCGGCCGACATCGCAGTCACGATGAGAAGCGCTGCCTCGAACGCGAAATCGGCACGGTCGAGGCCGCCGCCGAGAGTGCGGCGCACACCCATCAGGAAGAGCACGACGCCGAATGAGACCGCCGCCAGCACGGTCCATCCGGCCAGCCGCATCGCAATCGGTCGCAGGCGCCGCACCGGCCGGGCGTCGCTGACGAGTTGCTGAATCAGGTCTTCAGTCCGCACGGCTCTCCTCAATCTTGCGCCTGAGCGCGCGATATCCGCGGTGCGCCGTCACCTTGACGTTGGCCTCGCTCATGCCAAGCCGCGCCGCGACCTCGCGCACGCTCAGCTCCTCGAGCTTCAGCAGCTCGATCACCTTGCGCTGGTTGTCCGGAAGCGAGGCGACCGCGCGGCGCACGTCCCTGACGAGGGCGTCGCGCTCCTGCGGCGGCTGACGGATGGGCTCCGGCGTCCGGTCGGGATCGAGCTCGCGCAGTACACGGCGGCGCTGCACCCGCAGGGCATCGACGAGACGGTTCTGGACGATGGCGTACAACCAGGGGACGAAGGGCCGGGCCGGATCGTAGGTGTGGCGTGCGCGGTGCAACGCCACCAGCGACTCCTGCACCACATCGTCGGACCATGGGACGTCGCCGATGCGGCGGCGCACGAACGCCTGGGCGAGCGCGGCGACCTGGCGCAGCAAGCCATCGTAGGCGAGCCGATCGCCGTTCTGGGCCTCGACCATCAAGCGCCCAAGTTCACTCTCCTGCTCGCCGGTCAATGCCCGAACGTTCTACGTTGCGGAGGGCGTTTCAGTTACGGGCGCCCAGCGCATACAGGTGCGTCCTGGTGCGAACCAGCAGCAGATTGCCGGACGGCGCCGGGGTCGCCATGCAAGCCTCGTCCATGTCGTTGGTGGCGAGCAGCTCGAACGTCCGGCCGGCGCGGACGACGTAGACCTTGCCGTCTTCGCTGGCGAAATAGAGCCGGCCTCCGGCCGCGACGGGCGAGGCAGAGAAGGAGCCGCCCTCGCCGGTCACCCGCTGCTGGTAGACGCGCACACCGTCCGAGACCTGGTAAGCGCTGAGAATGCCGTTATCGGTGAGGACGTAGAGCAGGCCGTCGTGAACGAGGGGCGTGCTCGTGTACGGCGAGCCGCGTTCGTGCCGCCACGCAATCGATCCATCGGCGACTCGAATCGCCAGAATCGGCCGCGCCGCCGAGGGCCAGCCGCCGGTGACGATTGCCAGGTCGCCGGCGGCGATTGGCGTGCTCACCTTGACCTGCCCTTCCGGATCGGCGACCCGCCAGCGCTCGCGTCCGGTCTTGAAGTCGTGGCCACGAATGAAGCGCGGCGAGCTCGTCACGATGGTCTCGGGCGTGGTCGCGGTGTGCACGAGCGGTGTCGACCACGCGGGCAACTCGTCGCGTCCGGCGCGCCAGAGCTCTTTGCCGCTCTTGAGATCGAAGGCAACGAGATACGAGTCGCGATAGCGATCGTTCTGCACCAGCACGACGTCGCCGTGAATCACCGGCGAGCTCGCGGGACCCCATTCGTACGTCGGATCGTCGGCGAGACCGACGCGCGAGGACGCCGAGATCCTTGCGCCACAGCTCGGTGCCGCTCATGTCGAACGCGACGAGCCCTTCAGAGCCCAGCATCGCGACGACGATGCGGCCGTCGGTCGCGGGTGTCGCCGAGGCGTGACTTCCTTTGACGTGGCGCTTGACGCGCGGCTGCCCCTTATGGACGGTGCGGCTCCACACCGTCTTGCCGCTCGCGCGATCGAGCGCGAGCACCTGCCACTGAAAAACGCCGCTGTCCTTCGCCGGGTCGATGCCGGCCGCCTCCGAATCGCCGAGCGACGAGGCTGCGAGCCGACGGCGCGTCCGACACCGCCGTCGTGAGGAAGATGCGGTCGCCCCAGACGATCGGACTCGAGTGGCCGAGACCAGGGATGGGCGCGTTCCACACGACGTTCGTTGACGACGCGACATTCCAGGCGATCGGCGGGCTCGCGTCGCTGGCGACACCCGAAGCCGATGGTCCGCGAAACGACGGCCACTGCTGCGCACCGGCGACCGCTGCAAGCGTGACGAACGCGGTGACGATCAGCAGCAAGGTTCGAAGCATGGTGATTGGACGCGCGTCGCGCGTCGAAGGCTGGGTGGCGCGCTAGCCGCCCTGCCCCGTGGTCTCGACGGGCATGCCGGGCACGCGGCCGGTCGAGAGTTCCTGATCGATCATCAGCAGGCCGACGCCGGTGCCGCCGGCCAGGCGAATCCGCCCGAGCACGGCGCGCGCCGCGGCTTCCTCTTCCATCTGCTCGGTGACGAACCACTGCAGCATCACGACGGCCGGCCGGTCCTTGGCCTTCTCGGCGATGACGTAGAGGTTGTTGATCGATGCCGTGACTTCCTGTTCGTTCTTCAGGACGTGATCGCACAGCGCCTCGGCGCCTTTCCATCCCGTGGGCGGCGCTTCGACGGCCGGCAGAACCACCTTCTGATCGCGCTCGACCAGGTGGTCGATGATGCGCTGGGCGTGCATCAGCTCGTCGGACGATTGCTGCCGCATCCACTTGGCGAAGCCGGGCAGATCGTGCTCGGCCAGCCAGATGGACATGGCCAGATACTCGTGCGAGGCGCGGAACTCGAGCTTGAGATGGTCGTTGAGGCCGGTCAGCAGGTCACTGTTCATGACCGCAGATTATCAGGGATTCGTGGCCGGAATCAGGTCGAGATTCTTCCTCTGGGCACGGTGGTAGGCGGTGTATGCCGCGATGAGATGGAACGGCCAGCCGAAGAGCCCGGCCGTGAAAATCCAGAAGCCCGGCGTGATGATCAGCCAGAACAATCCGCGGAGAAAGTCCCCGTTGTAGATCTGCCCGACGCCGGGAATCAGGAAGCTGAGCACCGCAGCGTTGCCGGGCTTGTAGTGATCGGCCATATCTCAAGTGACGAGAGATGCGCCGTGATGTTCCGTCGAGCCGCCGGAGCGGCTCAGGCGGAGCGGCGGCGGGCCAGCTCGAACGTCAGGCCGCCGAGGCCGACGAACAGGGCCGTGCCGATCATCGCGAGAGGGGTTCGGCCGGTGCCACCGAAGTACACGGCCACGGCCATGGAGACGGCGGCCAGCACGGCGCACATCGTCACGAGAGCAGCCGATGGCCTGGAAGGCATGGATCCATTCTACGTCCGCCGAGTCGGCCCGGCGATAGGATGGACGCTACGGCAGACGCTCCGACAACAGCGCAACCGCCAGCGCGTAGGAGTGCGCGCAGTTGTACTCGAGCAGCGCTTCGTAGTTGTCGTAGACCAGGAACGCCCGCTTGCCGGTATGAATCAGCGACGCATCGATCGCCGCCTTCGGCAACGCCGTCCCCTTGATCGTTCGCACGCCGAGCGCCTGCCACTTGGCCAGCGGCAACGCCACGGTCATCTCCCGCTCGGCGCGACAGCCTTCAGACCGCAGCCCGACGTCCGTGCGGATCGCGTCAATCCCGCCAGTCGGCAGCCGTACCTCGCGGCCCCACGTGTGATTCGCCATCCAGCCGTGCTCGCGCAGGTAATTGGCAATCGACGCGAAGACGTCCTGCGGCGAGCGCCAGATGTCGCGGTCGCCGTCGCCGTCGTGATCGACCGCCCACTTCAGATAACTCGACGGCATGAACTGCGGCTGCCCCATCGCGCCGGCCCAGGATCCGCGCAACGCGTCGAGATCGATGTAGCCCTTGTCGACGATCTCGAGCGCGTTCATCAACTCGCCGCGGAAGAACGCGCCGCGTCGGCCTTCCCACGCCAGCGTCGCGAGCGCCTGGATCGTCGGTCGCACGCCGCTGAAACGGCCATAGTTCGACTCGAGCCCCCACACCGCGATGACGATGCGCGCCGGCACGCCGTACTTCGCCGCGATCTCCTTGAGCAGCGGGCGATGACGCGTGGTCATCTGCGTCCCGGATCGCACGAACGACCGCGTCAGCCGCCGCGCCACGTACTGATCGATCGTGAGCACGATCTCGGCTTGCGTCTGATCGCGCTCGATCACGGTCGGACTGGGCTCGAGGCCGGTCAGCGCCCGCTCGACCACCGCGGCGCTGACCCCGCGCGAGAGCGCTTCGGCCTTGAGGCCATCGACGAAGGCCGGAAAGGGATCTCGCGCCGCCGGCTCCTGTCCCGCAAGCGGCGCAAGCAACGCTGTCGCCAGACCGGCGACAATCAGCGCGCCGTGGCACCGCCAGCGAGACGAGCGCGACACCACCTTACCGGTAATCTTCGCGCACCGGCGCGAACACGTCCAGCACACGACACGCGGTGCGGGCCCGGCCCGCATGCGGAACGTCCGGCGGGATGACATAGCTCTGCCCCGCCGTCAGGACGATGGGCTCGCCGGCCACGACGAGATCGAGCGTCCCTTCGAGGACGTTCACGGTCTGCTCGTGCGGGTGCTGATGCTCGGGGAAGCTCACGCCCAGGATCGATCTCCACCCACGACTGTGACGTGCGCGCCGAGTGCACCAGCCGCGCGCGCAGCCCCGGGAAGATTTCGCGGACAGGAAGATTGTCGATGGAAATGGGAACCATGGTTGAACAGAGATTCTGGCTCGGCTGAAGCCGAGCCCCACCACAAAACACCTTGTTGTCGGGCCAGGCTTCAGCCTGGCCTGGCTCGATGTCGGTTACAACGCGGTACCTGCCCCACCATCGACGGTGATTGCCTGCCCGGTGATGTAGCTGGCCGCGTCGGACGCGAGAAACACAATCAGGTTCGCGAACTCTTCCGGTTTGCCGATCCGTCCGACCGGGACGCTCGCCGCTGACTGGCGCCGCACCTCGTCCAGCGACGTGCCCGACCGGTCCGCCGTGGCGCGATCGAGTTCTTCGATCCGCTCGGTCTGGATCCGTCCCGGCGCGATCACGTTGACGAGAATGTTGTGTGGCGCGAGTTCTCGCGACAGGGTTTTTGCCGTGCCCCAGATGCCGGTGCGCAAGGCGTTCGACAGCACCAGGTTCGGAATCGGCTGCTTGATCGACGACGACGCGATCGTCAGGATGCGTCCGCCGCCGGTCTTCTTCATCTCCGGAACCGCGGCGTGAACGATCCGGACGAAACTCAGCAGGTTCTGCTCGAACGCTTTCTGCCATTGCGCTTCGGTCATCGAGAAGAAGTCGCCCGCTGGCGGTCCGCCGGCGTTGTGCACGACGATGTCGAGACCGCCAAGGTGGGTGACGGCGGCGGCCACGAGGGCGCGCGCCTGATCCGCGCCGCTCACGTCAGCCGCGTACCGGATGGACGGTCACGCCGGTCGTCTTGCGGATTTCATCCGCGGCGGCGTTGATCCGCGCCTCGTCGCGGCTGCAAATCAGGAGGTTGCATCCTTCGCGGGCCAGCGCCTGCGCGCAGGCAAAGCCAAGGCCGCGGCTCGCGGCCATGACCAGAGCACGTTTTCCTTTGAGTCCAAGCTGCATGGAGGGCATTGTAGCCGCGCGCGCGGCGCGGCCTGACTCCACGCCCTTCGACCTAGCTTAGCGGATCTCGCTTGCTGCACGCGGTGGATGACGGGCCGCTGGTCGCGGAGGTACGCGTAGATCGCGCTGAGGTCGTCGCGCGTCATCCCGCCGAGCTGCTTCCAGGGCATCACGGTGTTCGCGCTGACGCATGCTCGCCGGAAGCACACGGTCGGGCGCCCGCTCCCAGACTTTGAAGCGGCTCACGAACTGCTGCTCGGACCACGTGCCGATGCCGGTATCCGCGTCGGGCGTGATGTTCGGCGCGCGCACGACGCCGCCCTGCGGAAAACGGAACTCCATGCCGCCGGCAAAGTCCATCCCGGTCTTGACGGCGCGCTCGGCGTCCCTGGTCGCGTGACACTCGGCGCAGCCGGCCATCCGCACGAGATAGCCGCCGTAGGCGACCTTGTCACTCGGATCCGGCCGCGTGGTCAGGTGCGCGGGCTGCGGAAATGTCCGCACGAGGACCTGCATCGGGAAATGGAACGACCGGTCCGGGACGGCATCCGGCTGCGGTTTCAGCGTCCGGATGTACGCGACCAGCGCTTCGACGTCGGTCGCGTCGAGCTCGCCGTAGTTGCGATACGGCATGATCGGGAAGAGCGCCTCGCCGTGCTTGTTGACGCCGGTCGTGATCGCGCGGGCGATCTCGGCGTCGCTCCAGTCGGCCAGCGCCGTCGGCGTGATGTTGCGCGCGTAGAAGTCGCCGGGCACGCCCATCTGCGCGTGCGTAAACGCTTCGCCACCTTTGCCTTCGGTGCCGGGGACAATCGGCGCCGCGTACTTGTTCCAGTCGCGCGTCGAATGGCAGTCGACGCAGCGGGCGACGTTGTTGAAGAGATACGCCCCGCGCGCGACTTTCTGAGGCGACCGGGTGTCAGACAGCGGCGTCGGCTCGGGGTCGAGCGGATAGGCCGTGTACAGCCAACCCACCCAGCCCGCAACCGCCGCGAGCGATCCAACCAACGTGACGAGCGCTATTCGTTTCAGGTATCGCATCGACAACGTCTGTGAATATCTCGATTTGTCTCCGAATGTGCTGCCCATTGTATGCAACAAACGACGGCCGGCCAGCCGAACCCGAGGCCTATAAAAACTTTGAATGGTGGGATTCGACGGGCTTACGGGGCTCTCGGCTCTCGGCTCTCAGCTCTCGGCTCTCGGCACGCAGCACGCGCACCCGGCACGAGGAACGCAGCACTCGCACGAGGAACTGGGAACGAGGAACGAGGAACCAAGTGCTCAGTTGTGCTTCTTCACCCGATTCACAATCGGCTTGAGGGTGCGGAGGTAAGCGTAGATCGCTGCCAGATCCTCTCGCGTCATGCCCGCGTAGGCCGTCCACGGCATCACGGTGTTTTCGCGGCGGTCGGCGTCGGTGAGCGTCCGGAGCGGCGCGCCTTCGAAAGCCTTGAACTTGTCCACGAACTGCGCCTCGCTCCACGTGCCGATGCCGCTGTCGGCGTCGGGCGTGAGGTTGGCGCTACGAACGACGCCGCCGCCGGGCAGCTTGAGCTCGAAGCCGCCTGCGTAGTCGCGGCCGGGGAGCGGCTGGCCCTGCTCGTCCATGGGCGTGTGGCAGTCGCCGCACGCCGCGGCGTTGATCATGTATTCGCCGTAGGCCACGCGATCCGTCGTCGCCGGAATCGGACGGAATGCCGCCGGCTGAGGCAGCGTCCGCACGATCAGCGGCAGCGGCATCGCCAGTTCGCGTGGCGGCGACGTGTACTCGATCGGCTTGAGCGTCCGGATGTAGACGACGATCGCCTCGACGTCCTCGCGCGACATCCGCCCGTAGCGCGGATACGGCATGATCGGGAACAGCGCCTCGCCGTCCTTGTTGACCCCGGCCGTGAACGCGCGAATCAGCTCGCCGTCGGTCCACGATCCGATCGCGGCCGGGGTGATGTTCCGGCTCACGAGCGAACGAATCGCGGTGTCCGGATCACCGAACTCGTAGCCACCCTTTCCGAGCGAGTCCGGGAGTATCGGCGCCGCGTATTTCGTCAGATCGTGATCGGCATGGCAGTCGACGCAGCCACTGACGTGCTTGGACAGGTACTCGCCGCGCGCCACTTTCTCCGGCGTCGATTGCACGGTGACGTTTTCCGCCGGCGGCACGTTCGGATACTTCGTGAAGAGATAGGCGAGTCCGGCGCCCGCGGCGATGACCGCGATCGCGACGAGCGCCAGCAGGAGCTTCAACAGGGTCTTCATCGGTTCGATGTGGCTCTACTGCCCTGCCGTGGTCGTCGAGCGGCCGCCCTTGGCTTTCTCGACCTTCGCCGCCACATCAGCCAGCAACTTCTTCGCATCGTAGACGATGCCGTCCTTGACGACGAAGTCGACGCCGCCGACCCGCTCCGGCTTGTTGGTCGCATCGTTGATGCGGACCGCGCCGGTGCCGTACAGCGTCTTGAAATTCTGCAACGGATTCTCCTTGGTGATCACCGAGATCGGCCTTGAGGCCCGACCGCAGGATCCCGAAGTCGATGGCCCGGCCCTTCGGCTCGTGGAGCGCCTCGGCGCCGTAGAGCGTCGCCGAGCGCACGACCTCGAGCGGATGGAAGCCGGCTTCCTGCAGCATCTCGAGCTCGAGGATGTAGCCGAACCCGTAGGTCTGATAGATGAAGCCCGAGTCAGACCCGGTTGTCACCCGCCCGCCAGCGTTCTTGTAATCCTGCAGGAACGACATCCACACCCGGTAGAAGTTCTTCCACGCCACTTCGTCTTCGGTCGTCCAGTCGAACCAGTAGGAGCCGTGGGCGACGCGGTTCGGCTGATAGAAGTCCCAGAGCGACGCAATGGTGTACTTGTCATGCCAATCCGCGTTGCGCATCCGCATGACGTCGCGCCCCGCCGAATAGATCGTCATCGTCGGATCGATGACAAAGCGGCGATCGACCCATTCCTTGATCAGCGCATTCCACGGCTCGCTGCCGCGCGGATGGATCTTGTCCCACAGCCGGGCGACCTGGCCGAACCGGTGCTGCTCGTCGTTGTAGTTCTGGGTGACCGGGTAGGGCTGAATGCTGTTGTCCTTCAGGAGCGATTCGAAGAGCCCGTAGTAGTGGGTCATCGCGCCAAGGCCGAGCCGCGAGGCCTGCAGCGCGTTCATCCGGACCACGCCCATCTGATCGAGGTGGGCGGTCGAGCCGAGGCCGAGCTTTTTGGCCTCGTCGAGGAGCGCCGCCATGATCTCCGGATCGTGGGCGCCGAGCTTCAGTCCGTCGATGCCCTTCTTGGCGGCAAAGCGGACCCACTCACGCGCGGTCTCCGGCGTCTGCGGCTTGGCGCGATCCCAGCCCTCACCCGAGAACGGCCGGTGATAAGCAAAGATGCGCGGCGCGACAATCTGGTTCTTCGCCGACAGCTCACGCTGCTGCAGGTCCCAGTCCATGCCGCCGCACGGCACGCCGCGGACGGTCGTGACGCCGTGCGCGAGCCAGAGCTTGTAGACGTATTCGGGATCGTTGGCCTGCCCGCCGCCGCAGTGGACGTGAAGGTCGACGAGGCCGGGCATCACATACATGCCGGTGCCGTCGATTTCCTTGGTGCCCTTGGCGGGACGCGACCGATCGTTGATCGGCACCTTGGGATAGCCGACGCTGCTGATCTCGGTGATCCGGTCCTGCGCGATCACGATGTCCATCGGCCCGCGCGGCGGCGCGCCGGTGCCGTCGATGACGGTCACGCCGCGTATCACCAGACGGTCGTACGGGCCCTCCCCTTCGCCGGTCCGGCGATTGGGCGTCGGCTGCATCTGCGCAGCCGTCGTGATGGTCAATAAAGCGGCGGCACCGGCCGCCAGCAGGACTCTGCCGAAGGATGAGCGTTGGATGCATGAAGAGAGTATAGCGTTCGAGGTTTCGGGGTTCCTCAGTTCCTGGGTTTCGAGGTTCGAGTTCAGGGTCCTGAGGTCCCGTGGCCCCGAACTTCGGAACCTCGGAACCTCGGAACTCCGGAACTTCATTCGGCCCGCAACGCAGTCACGGGATTGATCCGCATGGCCCGGCGGGCTGGGATGAAGTTGGCGAGCGCCGCGGCACCCAGCAGCACGGAGAGGGCGACGATCCAGGCGACGGGATCGAACGCGCCGATCCCGTAGAGCGCGCCGCTCAAGGTCTGTGCCGCCAGGGCGGCGAGGCCGATGCCGATCCCCGTGCCGATGGCGGCGAGCCCGAGCCCCTGCCGCATCACCATCGACAGCACCGCGCTGGCGCTCGCGCCGATTGCAATGCGCACGCCGATCTCGCGCGTCCGCCGCGCGACCGAGAATGCGATCACGCCGTAGAGCCCGATGGCCGCGAGCAGCGTGCCGAGCGCGCCGAACGACAGGGCGAGAAACGCCGCGACCCGCGCCGGCAGCAGCGACGCCGCCATCGACGTCTCCATCGTCGCGCTGTTGATGAACACGAGTCCCGGCTCCATCGCGAGCAGTTCGCGGCGAATCGCGCCGAGCAGCTGCGCCGCGTCGCCGCGCGTGCGCGCCACCAGGTAGTTGTAGCGGAACGGACGCTGCGCGGCCGCAAAGTGGACGTAGGGCGTCGGCCGTTCGTTGACCGTGTTGACGCGATGGTCGGCGCTGACGCCCACGACCTGATACGGCGTCTTGCCGAACGTCGGCGTGAACGTCCGGCCGACAGCCGAACCGTCGGGCCAGAATTTGCGCGCCATCGTCTGATTGACGATCGCGACGAGCGGCGCCCCCTCGCGATCGGCGGCGGTGAAGCCGCGGCCCTCGACGATCGGCACGTCGAGCGTCGCGAAGTACTCCGGCGAGACAGTGACGTTGGGAACAATCTCGCCGCGCTCATCCGGACCGTAGTTCTTGCCGTCGATCCGGATGCTCGTCTGGTTGTAGTTGATGTCGAACGGCATGCGCGGCGACGCCAACGCGGCGGAGTCGACGCCAGGTAACGTCTTGACGCGGTCGAGCGCATCTCTCCAGAACTGCACACCACGCTCGGGCGAGTAGCGCACCATGTCGGTGTCGGCCGCGATCATTGCCAGGCCCTCGGTCCGGAAACCGACGTCAGCGGCAAGCGAGGCGTTCAGGCTCCGCAGCGTCAGCCCGGCGACGACCAGCAGCACCGAGGTGAGCGCGAGCTGGCCGATCACGAGCCCATCGCGCAGCGACCAGCGGCGGCCGCCGAAGCGCGCGACCGGCGCTTCGCCGCGGAGGTCGCCGACAAGATGCGGCGACGCCGCCTTCAGCGCCGGCGTGAGCGCGCTAAGCACCCCGGCGGCGAGCGCGACCACCATCGCAAACGTCATGACCCGCCAGTCGAGCCGCAGGTCGAGCACCAGCGCTCCTGGCAACGGCAGCTGGATCGAGACGAGGACGCGGATCAGCCCCCACGCAAGAGCGGCGGCAACCGCGGCGCCCGCGACACCGAGCACGAGCCCTTCGGTCAGCATCTGCCGGACGAGTTGCGCGCGGCTCGCGCCGATCGCAAGGCGGACGCTGATCTCCCGCCGCCGCGACGACGCACGCGCCAGCAGCATGCCGGTGACGTTCGCGCACGCGATCAACAAGACGAGACCGACGACGGCCATCACCGCTGCCGATCCGGTTGACAACGCACTGCTCGCCTGCGGGACGAGGAAGCGCACGTCGCTCGTCGCAAACGCCGACATGCGTCGATCGCGATTCGTCTGCGGATATGCGGTCGCCAGCTGGTTCGCGATGAGCGCCACGTTGGCGTTGGCCTGAGTCGCGGTGACGCCGGGCTTCATCCGGCCCTTGACGAAGAACGATCGGCTGCCGCGCCGTTCGATCCGCGTGCGTCCGTGGCGACGGAATGTTGTCGTTGATGCCGGCAGGCTCGACTTCCTCGACGTGCGTGATCGGCAGCCAGAGCTCCGGCACGATCAGCGGCACCAGGCCGGTAAAGCTGCCGGGCGCGACACCGACGATCGTGTACGGCTGCCCGCGCAGCTGCACGTGCGTCCGACGACGCCCGATCGCCGCCGAAGTCGCTCTGCCACATCTGGTGCGCGATCACCACCACCCGCTCTGCCCCAGGTGCATCGTCCGCCGGCTGCAGCATCCGCCCGATCGCCGGCCGCACGCCGAGCATCTCGAAGTGATTCGAGGTGACGAGCTGGCCGATCACGACCGCGCCCGATCGCCCAGGCTCAGCGGCGCGAACATCGGCGTGTAGGCCAGCATGTCGCTGAAGACGGTGTTCTGCGACTTCACATCGAGGAAGTCGAGGAACGACGTCGGTCGCATACTCGTCGCCGTCGCTGCTGCTCGTGAACACGTCGGCAAGCGACGACGGATCCTCGACCGGCAGTGGGCGCAACAGCACCGCGTCGACCAGCGAGAACATCGCGGTGTTGACGCCGATGCCGAGTCCCAGCGACAGGATCGCCACGGCGGCGAATCCCGGACTGCGTCGAAGCCAGCGAAGCGCGTAGCGAAGATTGCTCATCCGCGTTCTTAGACGCCGTCGAAGAACCTGTCGTTCCGCGGCTCAGGTCTTCCGGAAGTTGCCGGCGCTGCGCTTCATCATGGCCCAGACCATCCGGCGGGGTAACGCGCGGCTGAGCGTGGCAATCGACCGATTGAGGCGGCCGGGGATGTAAACCGGCCGGCCGGCCATCACCGCGTCGTAGGAATCACGGGCGACGTGATCGGCCTGGCTCCACATGAACGCCGGCATCTGGCTGACCTGCGCCCGGGTCCCCGTGACGTCGTGAAACTCGCTCAGCGTGAACCCGGGGCAACTCGCCGTGACGTTGACGCCGTGCGGCGCCAGCTCCAACGCGAGCGACTCCGAGAACGTGATGACGAACGCCTTGGAGGCGGCATACAACGTGTGGCCGGCGACACCGGGCAGGAGTCCCGCCAGCGACGCCACGTTGACGATCCGCCCCCAGCCGCGCTCGATCATCAGCGGCGCGACGCCGTGCGCGAGCTCGGCGACCGCCACGACCATGACCTCCAGAAAATCATGCTGCGCCTGCCAGGTCGTCTTCGCGTAGCTGCCGGGCACGCCGTAGCCGGCGTTGTTGATCAGCACGTCTGGGCGCCAGCCGGCCTGCGCGATCGCGTCAAGGATGCGCCGCCCGCTGCCGGGCTGCGCCAGGTCGTCGGCGATCACCAGTGTCCGCACCGCGTATTGCGACTCCAACTCGCGCGCGAGTTGATCGAGCCGCTCGCGACGCCGCGCGGTCAGCACCAGGTCGTAGCCCTTGCTGCCGAGCAGGCGCGCGAACGACAGGCCGATGCCGGCAGAGGCGCCCGTGACGAGTGCAGTCCGGCCAGTTCCTTCCTTCATCGCGCCCAAGTATAGGTATGATTTCCGGGTTCCGCGTTCCTGGCGCCGCGTTCCCCGTGCGGTGCCTGGTTCGGAGTCCAGGGTCCGGTTCTTCCGAACGAGGTTTTGATGTCACGCTACAAGTTTGCTGCCGTTGTCGCCCTCTCGTTCGTGATGACCGGCTGTCTGCAGAGCGGCACGCTCGTGAAGGTCAAGCCCGATGGCAGCGGGACGATTGAGCAGACGATGCTCGTCAACCTGCAGACGCTCAAAAGCATGATGGCCGGCATGGGCGGCGGGCAGATGAAGGGGAGCACGCCGGGCGTGATGGACGAGGCCGAGTTCAAGCGCACCGCCGAGCGGATGGGCGTCAAGCCGGTGTCGCTGACGCCGCTCAAGGAAGGGGCCTTCGAGGGCTCGAAGGCGATCTTCGCCTTCGACGACATCACCAAGGTCCGTGTCGATCAGGACCCGATGTCGGGATCGAAGACCGAGAAACCGGCAGCCGCCGCGTCGAACAGCCCGATCAAGTTTGCGATGTCGAAGCAGGGCGCAAACTCGGTGCTGACGATCACCTTCGACGAGAAGCAGGCCGACGCCGCCGCGGCCAAGGTCGGTGCCGCCGCCGGCAGCCAGCAGGCCACCGACGCCGCCATGGATCCCGCGATGCTGGCCATGGTGAAGGCGATGTTTCAGGGCTTCAAGGTCGGGGTCGATCTGGAGGTCGAGGGCAAGATCATCAAGACCAACGCCGACTACGTCAACGGCTCGCGGATCACGCTGCTCGAGATCGAGCTGGCCGGGCTGTTCGAGGACGAGGCCAAGCTGAAGGCCCTGCAGTCGAAGTTCGGGCCGGGCACGACGCTGTCAGAGATTCGGCCCTTCCTGAAGGACGTGAAGGGCGTGAAGATTAACAATCCGAATCTGACGATCGAATATCGGTAGGGATCAGGGGTCGGGATTCAGGGGCGGCCTGATCCCGGGCCTTGGCGAATTACCCGACGCAAACGACTCTCCCGTCCGACGACCCGATCACGACGCGCCCTGACGCGATCGCCGGCGACGACATCAGCGCCCCGCCGTCCTCGTACTCCCACACGACCTTGCCGCTCGCGATGTCGAGCGCGTACAGGCGGCCGTCGTTCGAGCCGACGAAGACGCGGCCGCTGGCGACGGCCGGCGACGAGTCGATGCGCGCACGGGTCATGTGCGTCCAGCGCGCCTTCCCGGTCGCCGCGTCGAGGGCGTGGACCATGCGATCGCGGCCGCCCAGAATGACCACGCCGTTGACGACCGCGGCCGACGAATAGAACGGAAACTTGCGATCGGGGTGCTCGTACCGCCACAGCACCTTCCGGCTCTTCACATCGAAGGCCACGACCTGGTTGTCGAAGGTGCCGAAGTAACCGACGCCGTTGACCATCGCCACCGACGCGCCGGTGTAGGCCGTGGCCGACGCCTGGAACACCGGCCGCCCATCGCTGACGCGCACCGCGTGAAAGATCTCGTCGCAGCCGGCGAAGTGCGCGACGCCGTCAACGATCGCCGGCGTGCCGTGAACGTAGTTCTCGGTCTTCGACCGTCCAGCGGACCTTGCCGTCGGCGGCCCCGAGCGCGTAGAGCGTGCCGTCGTACGACCCGATCAGCACGAGGTCGCCGACGATCCCCGGCGACGATTTCACTTCTGACTTGGTGCGAAACGTCCACGCGGCCTTGCCGTCGGCGACGTTGACCGCGTGCACCGCGCCTTCGAGGTCGCCGATGAACGCGCGGCCATTGGCGACGGCCGGCGACGACTCGCCGATCGACTCGCCGGCCTTGTAGCGCCAGCGCAACGCGCCGTCAGCGAGCGCCAGGGCGACCAGCTCGCCCGCGGCCGTCCCGACATAAACGACGCCGCCGACAATCGCCGGCGATGAATCGACCGGGACGTCGGTGCCGGCCTCCCAGATCCACTGGCGCTTCAGTGCCGCCGGGATCGTCGCGCTCGAGACGCCGGTGAGCGCCGGCGTGCCGCGGAACTGCGGCCAGGCGTCGGCCGCGGCGGGCGGCGGGCCGGCTTGCGCCACTGACACCCGCGGCAGCGCCACGCCGGCGGCGAGTGCGGTCAGGAACGAACGACGGTCCAAGTCTTAGTTCTCCTGACTCGGCCTCTTCAACATCGCTCCTTCGGCGAGCGCGTAGAGCTGATTGCGGTTCATCACGAAGAGCGCGCCGTTGGCCGGGACCACGGTCGAATAGACCGAGCTTCCCATGTTCTGTTCGGCAACGACCTTCATCTCCTTGGCGTGCTGCAGCACCGTGATGTCGCCATCCTCGTCGCCAAGGTAGACCTTGTCGTCGATGATCATCGGCGAGCCCCAGATCGCCGCAAACATGTCGTGCGTCCAATAGGGCTTGCCGGTCTTGAGATCCAGGCAGTGCAGGAACCCGCTGAAGTCTGCCAGGTAGATCAGCCCGTCCTTGATCGCCGCGGTCGAAATCGAGCGGCGGATCTTCTCGAAGTGCCACAGGCGGCCGCTCTGCGTGATGTCGCCGCGCTTGGTCGCGTCGATCGCGTACGCATGCCCGACCCCTTCGCCGTGCTCCGGATCCTGCCCGTTCGAGATGTAGACGACGTTTTCGTAGATGACCGGGGTGCTGATGACCTCGTTGCGGGTCTTCGGCCACACCGATTCTTTCGGGTTGGTGTCGAACTCCCACAGCTTCTTCCCGCTCAGCGCTTCGTAGCCGCGCACCCAGCCGTCGCCCTGCGCGTGGACGACCTGCATCACGCCGCCGATGTCGCCGACCGACGGCGTCGACCACTGCCCGTGCAGGATCCGGTCCTCGACCGAGTTGTCTTCCCAGACCAGCTTGCCGGTCTTGATGTCGAGCGCGATGATCGACGGCGCCTTCGGCGACGGGATGTTGACGTGGCTCTCGTCCTGGCCGTTCGACGTGCTGACGTAAATCAGGTTCTGGTAGGCGACGGGCGACGAGTTCGAGAGGTTGTGAGGAAACGATCCGACCTCTTCGATCATGTCGAAGACCCAGATCACGTCCGGGTCGTTCATGCCGGTGAGCTTTTCGTCCTTCACCGCGCCGTCGTTGGTCTTGTCGTGGAAGCCGTCGAGATCGGCGGCGATCACCTGGCCGCGATTGGTCACGAAGTAGGCGGTGCCGCCGATGACGAGCGGCGACGACGCGATGCCCTGGAACGGCCAGTCGTTGGCGCGGCCCGACGAGAGCTTCTCGTAGGTGGCCTGCCACATGAACTCGCCCGTTGCCTCGCGAAACGCCATCAGCACGCCACGATCGCCGGCCTGCTTCGCATCACGCGTCGCTTCGTTGTTGGTGCCGACCAGCACGACGCCTTCAGCGACAACGGGATTGCCGTAGGACTGCGAGCCCAGTTCGGCCACCCACTTGACGTTCTTGCCGCTCTTGAGATCCCACGTGGTCGGCATCCCCTTGATGGGCGAGACCATGTTGCGCGCGGGCGTGCCGCCCCACATCGGCCAGTCGGCGGACACCGCACTGCTGGCAACGACCACGGCAACGAAGATTGCAAAACGTTTCATCTCAGTCCCTTCGAAGATCAAAAGCCGGCCACGAAGTCACGAAGGACACGAAGCTCGGACTTGAATCGTGAACACGAGTTCGCTCGAGCCACCGGGCGTTTTCGAAAACGCTCGCGCCGGTCAGCTGCCGAACGTAACGGCCCCATGGTGTAAACACCGATCCGGACCGCACGATTGATGTCTTCCTTCGTGTCTTCGTGCCTTCGTGGCCTGCTTTTAGGCATCTATTTATTCGGATACACGCTGACGTTATCGAAATACAACTCCGAGATGCCGTCGCCGTAGAGGCCCGGGCTGCCCTCGAGGTGCGGAATCTTGTCGACCTTTTCGATCGTCCACGCCGCCGGCTCGGGCGTGCCGGTCGGCCACACCTTGCCGCGCACGTGCGCCGAGCCGTCGGGCCGGCTGTCGACGCGCAACTTCATCCGGTACCAGGTGTTCGCCTCCCACTTGAACGGGACGCGCACGGTCATCTCATCGGCGGCCTGCCACGGGTGCAGCTCGAGTTTCTGGCCATTGCCGAAGAGCACCAGCGCATACCGCTGATTGATCAGCCCGGCGTCACCACGCTGACGCCGCTGTTCGGTCACCCGCACGTCGGACTCGATGGTGTAACCCTTCAGATTCGCCGGCCCCATGATGACCTTGGCGCGGCGCCCGACGGTCTCGTCGCGCGGCCGCACGAGCACTTTTCCGACGTTCTCCACCGTCCGCTGGAACACCTTGGTCGGCGCCCCGGTCCACCACGTTGGCGGCGCCTCGGCGGCGGCGTCGGGTTTCGCCCCGGCGGCGGCTGCCGCCGGGGCGCTCTCGAAGTCGTAGGTCCACGGCAACGGCGGAATCACCCGCACGCGCGCAGTGCCGGTCACCCCGCCGATCGTCGCTTTCACGAAACCGGCCGACGCGGTGGTCGGCGCCGTGAACACGCCGTCGGGACTCACGGCGCCGCCGAGCTGATCGAGCGCCCACGTCGCGGCCGCCGCTTTCTCTTCGCGAATCAACGTGCCGTTGGCATCGAACACCCGCAGGCGGAAGTTCTGCTTCTGTCCTGGAGCCAGCAGCGACTCGTAGGGGAAGATCTGAACGAACGCGGGCGCCGCCGTGCTGGCAGCCGCAGGGCCGGATGCCGCAGGCTTGGCGGTGGACGCGCTCCGTGCCACGCGCTTCCCGATCGCATATGTCGCGTCCATCGAGGTGACGTAAATGCGGCCGTCGGCCGCAATCGGCGATGCCACGATGACCTCGGGCGCCTCCTGCGATCCCAGCCATTCTTCGTCGAGCACTTCGACACCGGTCGCGGACGGTTTCAGGATGTAGAAGCGGCCGTTCTCGGTGCCGACATACAACTTGCCGTCGGCGAGGAGCGGCGAGCCCTTCTGCAGCGTGCCCAGACCGCGCTCCCACAGCCGCTTTCCGCTCTGCAGATCGAAGGCGGCGACGATGGCGCTGTTGTCGACGGTGTAGAGCCGTTCGTTGTCCATCACCGGCGACGCATAGGTCGGCAGGAACCCGAGCGTCTTCCACTTGAACGCGTCTTCCTTCAGGTCGCCTTTGCGCCGCGCATCGAGCGCCGCAATCATGCCCATCTCGGTGGTGCCGATGTTCTCCTCACCGTGGGTCAGGTAGACAGTCCCATCGCGATACAGCACGCTGTTGAGAATCGCCCGCTTCGAGACGTCGACGCGCCAGATCGGCTCGCCGGTATTGACCTTGATCGCGTGGAACGATCCGTCGGTGCCGCCGACGATCAGCGCCTGCGTGGCGCTTTGCCCTGAGCTTGTCGAAGGGCCCTGCCCTGAGCCTGTCGAAGGGTCGATGTCGACGACGATCGGCGTCGAGTAATTGGTGTCGTAGTGACGCGCCTGCGGCGAGCTGACCCACACCGTCTGCCCGGTCCGCTTGTCGAACGCCATGTAGCGATTGCCGGGCCGATTGAGGTCGCCCCACGCCAGGAGCAGCGTGTTCAGGATGACCTTGTCGCCCTGGACAATCGGTGACGTCGTCCGGCCACCATGCGTGGTGACGGCGCCGTAGTCTTCGGGCAGCGACCGGTCCCACAGAACCTTGCCGTCGGGCGAGATGGCAAAGAGCTGGGCGCCAACCGTGAAGACGTAAATGTTCCCGGTCTCGGGATCGACGGCGGGCGACGCCCATGCCGAACGATGCTGCGGCACGTCGCTGAGGTAGATGCTGAAGCGTCGATCCCACAGCACCTTGCCGCTCTCGGCCTCGATGGCCACGAGTCGCTCTTGGGTGTCGGCCGGGCCGCCGACGACCGTCAGCAGATACAAACGATTACCAAACACCACCGGTGCCGAGCGGCCACCGACGGGAATCCGCCACGCCAGGTTGTCGCCCTTGGTCGACCACGACGCGGGGAGATTGGTTTCGCTGGAGCGACCGTCGCGCGACGGTCCACGCCACTCGGGCCAATCGTTGGCGAGCAGAGCACTCGTCCCCGCAATGGTCCCGCCGAGCACGATCGCGAGGACCGCCAGTCGTCGGATTCTCATAAACATGCCTATTTTACTTTCAACACGTTGCCTATGAAGGCGTTACGGAGCGCTGAAAGGCCCCGTTTACCGGTATCTCAGGCGTCACTGCGGCGAGTCCGACTCTACTGCCGCGTTGCCGACGACGTCGTCGTCCCCTGCAGCCGCGGACGTCCCGCCGCATTGCCGAGATCCCATGCGGTCTGATAGACGAGCCGCGCGATCTTCTCCATCTTCGGATAGTTGATCTTCTCGGGCCGGTCGTAGAGCGTGTGATAGTCGGGATGGAGACCGGTGTGCACCCAGACGCCCGGCACCCCGCGTTGAATGAACGGCCAGTGATCGCTGCGGCGCATCAGGTTCGACACGTTGTTGTCGTAGCGGAACCGCAGCTCGACGCCGATGGCCTTGTTGGCCTGCTCGAACGCGGCGCGCAGGTCGGGGCTGCGCACCGTTCCGAGGATGTTGGTCGCGTTGCTGTTCGATTGCGCCGTCTGAATCTCGAGGCCGCGGAAACGGCCGCCACCGCCGACCGGGACCTCCTCGTCGCGCCCGACCATGTCCATGTTCAGCACGGCCACGATGCGATCGAGCGGAACGATCGGATCTTCGGTGTAGGCCCACGCGCCTAGCAGGCCACGCTCTTCGGAGTTCCAGGCCGCGAAGATGACCGAGCGCTTCGGCCGCTGTCCCGCTTGCGCGGCCAGCGCGAACGCTTCGGCAATGTCCACCAGCGCCACCGTTCCCGAACCGTCGTCGTCGGCGCCATTCAGAATGCGCGGGCCGTCGGCGCCGTCGTGATCGAAGTGCGCGCTGATGAGCACGTACTCGTTCTTGAGCGCCGGGTCGCTGCCTTCGAGCAGCGCGACGATGCTGCGATCGGGAACCGTGTGATGGTCAACGCTTGTGGTGAGTGCGACGGTGCTGGCGATCTGCACCGGCGTGACGCCGCCGGCCGTCTCCGCGCTGCGTGACAGATCGAGCAGGGATCGTTTGCTGGGGGCCACCAGTTGCTCCGCCAGCGCGCGCGACACCTGCACAACGGGAATGCGCACCTTGTCCGACCAGGTCTTGAGCGTGTAGCGCTCGACCCGCGGCGCAGTCGCCGGCCAGTAGTTGGTCGCCTGCGCCTGGAAGTTCGATGCAGCGGCCTGATTGTGGACGTCTTCCACGAAGATCACCCCAGAGGCGCCCTTCTCCTGCGCCGCGAGCACCTTGCGCAGCGGCTGCGCGACTTCTGCGGTGACGACGCCGTCGAACTTGCTTGCGGGGTCGTTCACGCCCGGCTCGCGATCGAGAACGAGCACGATCCGGCCCTGGACCTGATCGCGATAGTCGTCGTGCCCGAGCTCGCGCGAGACAATGCCGAAACCGGCAAATACGATCCCGGCCTGGATGGATCCGTTGGCGGTGAACCGGTGCGGGTAGAAGTCCTGGCCCAGTTTCGGCTGCGACGGGTTGATCGCGTCGCGGCCGCCGATGGTGAGCTCGTTTCGCGAGCCCAGCGAGGCTTTCATCAGGAAATAGCGATGGTCGAACGACCCGCCCTGCCCGCCTGGCTTCAGCCCCAGCCGCTCGAGCCGCGACGACACCCAGTCGGCGGCAATCGCGTTCTCCCGCGTGTCGGTCAGCCGGCCCTGCATGGCGTCCGAGGCGAGAAAAAACAGGTCGGCGCGCATCTGGGCGGCGGTGATGGACTCGATCTGCGGCGCCCTGCCGGCTTGCGCCTGCGGCATCGCCGAGCCGCAGAGCATCAGAACAACGGCGAGTCGAGCAGTCATGGCGTTCTCCCGGGCGGATGATACGGCATCCGCCGGCGTCAGACGGGCGCTGAAACAATCCGTCAGCGGTCCCGGTCTAACGGTGGCAGGACAAGAAACCCGGAGGGGGAATGCAACAAGAAACCGCGGTGGCGCTTGTTTTCAGCCTGATCGTTCTCGGCGGAGTCGTCGTCATCGTTGCCGGAATGCGGAACCGCGCCCGCATTCTCGAGATGGCCCACCGCGAGCGGTTGGCGATGATCGAGCGCGGCCTCACGCCCCCAGGTGACCTGGGCGGCGCCTACCTGGAGCGTCCGGCAGCGCGCAGCGGCCGCATGCTCTCGCTGGGGATCGTCATCGTGGGGCTTGGCCTGGGCCTGGCCATGCTGATCGGCTTCGCCTCGCGCGAGCCGGAGATTGCCGTCGGCGTCGGCGGCGCCATCGTGGTCGTCGGCGCCGCGTTCATCGTGACCGCGCTCGTCGTGCATGCTCCGCCGAAGCCGGCGAACGATCCTTCGGCTACGGCCGATCGAGCTTCGAACGATCCACGCCGCCCGTGCCACCCGTCCATCGCGATCCGCCGGCATCCTCGTGATCCTCCCGCCGGCCGGCTCGCCGTTTGTGCGTTGGCCCGTGTCCGGCCCGGCACGCGCTGAAACAATCCGGCGTCCGGCGCGTTCTAATTGTTCGGAAACCCGGTTGCATCGATTGTGAGGGCCAGGTGCCGCTGCCGCCCTCTCACCGCGGATGAGCACGAACCTCCGAGCAACAGCTCATTGAGCGGTGCCGCGGTGGCGACGACGAGGCCTTTCGCGAGCTCGTGGATCAGCACAAGCGGCTCGTCTTCGCCTTGATTGCGCGATCGGTGTCCGACCAGGCGCGGGCCGAGGAGCTCGCGCAAGAGGTGTTTCTCCGCGTCTATCGCGGACTCAGGTTCTTCCGCGGCGAGTCGCGGCTGGCGACGTGGATCTACCGCATCGCCAGCAACGTGATCGCCGAGGAACGGCGGCCGACACGACCATTCCACGTCTCGCTCGACGAGCCGGCGGCGGACGGCGAGCGGCCGCGGATCGATCCGGGCGTCGAAGACCGAGCCTTCAGCGACCTCGAGCTGCAGGATCGGCTGCGCAAGGCCATCGAGCAGCTCCCGGTGCCCTATCAGGTCCTGGTCAACGGGCACTATCT
Organism: uncultured Acidobacteriota bacterium; assembly: GCA_963841895.1. Lineage (GTDB taxonomy): Bacteria > Acidobacteriota > Vicinamibacteria > Vicinamibacterales > UBA2999 > JACCSI01. Next base: position 271,777 of record CAWJEO010000011.1, on the reverse strand, counting down.
CGAGGGGCTGCGCTACGAGGACTTGTCAGAGTCGCTGGGGCTGCCGATGGGCACAGTGAAGACGCATCTGCACCGGGCGAAGCGGTTGTTACGCCGGATGCTCGAAGGCGGCGAAGCGTAGGGGAAACGACGATGTCGTGCGACGAAGCCAATCCCTTCATCGAAGCGGCCGCAGTCGGCGAGGCCGTGCCAGACCCGGTGGCGTTGCACCTCAACGACTGCCGGCAGTGCCGCGCGCGCCTGACCCTTGCCAAGCAGATCGACCTCGCGTTGAAGCGCCGTCCCGTCCCCGCCCCCTCACCGGCGTTCACGGCGTCGGTCATGCGCCGGCTGCGAGACGAGCGCTGGCACGCCGAGCGTGTCGTCGATCTCGGCTTCAACGTCGCGGTCTCGCTCGGCGTCCTCATTATCGCCATCGGCCTTGCCGGGCTGGCGTGGCGGCTGGGCGTCGTGCACATCAACGAGGCGGCATGGAAGCTTCTGGCCGACGGCGCCGCCCTCGTCGCGCGGCGCGCCGCCACGGATTCACGCCTCGTGATGATCGGGATGCTGCTGGTGACGACGGCAGTCGGCTTATGGTGGTGGGCGGAGGAGGATACGTTCGCTTAGTGTCCTCGACAAGTTGCTGATCAGATACTCCTCGACCGGACCGCGGGCCGCGGCGTTGCGATTGATCGCGCGGCGGGCCGGGACGCGGTAGGCCCGGAGGCCGGCACGCCGGGCATCGATGTTGCGGTCGTAGAGCGACGTGATCAGCGGGGCGACGGAGTTGCTGACGAGCACCAAGCAGCCGCGCTTCGACAGCTCAATCACCAGCCGTTGCAGCCGTGTCTGGTCCTGGTCGCCGAAGCCTTCGGCCGTGTAGGACCGGAAGCTCGCGGTGCGGCTGACCGGCGCGTACGGCGGGTCGAAGTAGATGAACTCGCCGGGCTCGGCCGTCTCGCGGAGCCGCTCGAACGTGTCGCGGAAGATGAAGACGTTCGGCTGACCGAGGGTTGCCGCCACGCGCATCAGGTTGCGTTCGTCGCAGATGCGCGGATTCGTGTATCGGCCGACCGGCACGTTGAACTCGCCGCGCGCGTTCTGCCGGAAGAGACCATTGAAACACGTGCGATTGAGGTAGAGAAACTCCGCCGCCAGCGCCGGCGGATAGGCGGACGGCGTCCCGCGCTCGCGCAGTTCGCGCCGCGCGGTGTTGAACTGCTGGCCGCGCACCTTGTAGTAGTGCTCGCTGCCGGATTCAGCGTGCTGGCGGGCCAGGGCGTGAAGTCGATCGATGACCTTGGCCGGCTCCCGGGCCAGCGCCTGGTAGGTGCCGATCAGGTCGGCGTTGCTGTCGATCAGCGACACCGGGACGGTGCTGAGGCGGCCCTCCGCCGCAAGGTCGAAAAACAACGCCCCGCTGCCGAGGAAGGCCTCCGTATAGGCGGTGAAGGTCGCGGGAACGAACTGGCGGAGAGCCGGCAGCAGTTGCCGCTTGCCGCCCGCCCATTTCAAGAACGGCATTGCCGCCGTCGACTGCTTCACGTCACGCCCCAGGAATTGGCGCGGACTGTAGCATGCGCCCCCACCCACCGCAATATATAGTGGTCTAGACCGTCGGCGTGTTGGAGACCTGGCCAGTATGGGTGTTACGCTAATGGCACAGGTCAGGGCATATATAAGAGGTCAGACGGGTGGGTTGGACCTCCGCCCGGGCGCCACGACGGGCGAAAGTGGCGGAACTGGCAGACGCGCCGGACTTAGGATCCGGTAGCCGAAAGGCTTTGGGGGTTCGACTCCCCCCTTTCGCACCATTCGACTCACCTTCGGCTCGCCGTTGGCGAGCCGAAGGCTCGCTCATGGCAAGCCCTTACCGCGAGGCGAAGGATGCCGATCCCCGCTGGGTTATCGTTCGTCACCACTTGATCACATGAAAACTGAGATCGTCGACGTCAACGAAACACGCCGGAACCTCACGGTCGAGATCCCGCCCGACGTAGTGGATGCGGAGATCGCGCGCATCGCGGCCCGCTACGGCAAGGCGGCCAAGATTCCCGGCTTCCGTCCCGGCAAGGTGCCGTCGAAGGTGATCCGGCAGCGCTTCAAGCATCAGATCCTTCACGACGTCGCTCACGAACTGGTCGAGCGCGCGGTCGAAGAGGCGCTGACCGAACGCGGCGTGCAGCCGGTCGACACGCCGGACATCCGCGACGTCAACGTCGAAGAGGGCCGGCCGCTGACCTTCAAGGCCGAGTTCGACGTCCTGCCGTCGTTCGACCCGGGCGACTTCTCGACGATCGAAGCGCGGCGGACGCCGCCGTCGGTGGACGATGCCGGCGTCGACCAGGCGCTCGAGCAACTGCGGGAACGATCGGCGCGCTTCGAACCGGTCGAAGACGGCGTCGTCGGCGACGGGCATACGGTGGTCCTCGATCTCGAGCGCCAGGGCTTCGACAAGGACGGGCAGCCCGGCGAGAAGACCCGCCACGAGAAGGTGCCGATTGAGATTGGCGGGTCGGCCAACCCGCCGGGGCTCGACGCCGAGCTCAAGGGCCTCAGCACGGGCGGGCAAAAGACGTTCCGGCTGCGCTTCCCTGACGACTACTCGGTGGCCGAACTCGCTGGCACTGAAGTGGGGTACAGCGTCACCGTGCACGACGTGCGGACACGGGTGGTGCCACCACTCGACGACGAGTTCGCGAAGGACATGGGCGAGTTCGAGACCCTCGACGCACTGAAGGTGCGCGTGCGCCAGGATCTCGAGAACGAAGCCAAGGAGGCGTCGGAGCGGCAGGTGCGCGCCGATGTGCTCAAGAAGCTGGCCTCGCGCGTCCCCTTCCCGGTGCCCGGATCGCTGGTCGATCGCGAAGTCGATCGCCGGGTCGAAGAGTTCGCGCACCGGCTGATGGATCAGCGCATCGATCCGCGCAAGGCCAACATCGACTGGGCGGCGTTCCGCGAAGCGCAGCGCGAGCCGGCGGGCGAATCGGTCGCCTCGGCGCTCGTGCTCGACGAAATCGTGAAGCGCGAGGATGTCGCGGTGAGTGAAGCGGAGCTGGATGCCGAGCTCGAGAAGGTACTCGGCACGCTCGGGTTTGACCGTCCCCGCGGTGCGGGCGCGGCTCGAGCAGGAGGGCGGACTGGCTCGGCTGGCCGCAGGGCTCCGGCGCGAGAAGGCGCTGTCGCGGGTCATGGACCGCGCGCGCATCGTGGAGTTGTGAAATCCTGAGTAGGCCGGCGGTGTCCCCGTGGGGGACACTGGTCGATAATGCTGTTTAGGCCGGGCCGCCCGGCCGCTCACCGAAAGACGCGGCGCCCGGCCACCGGGACCGCGGTTGGAGCTTATGACGCCTTCTTCGTTCGACGTTCGGAATCAGCTCGTGCCGATGGTGGTCGAGCAGACCAATCGCGGTGAGCGCGCCTACGACATTTTTTCGCGGCTGCTGAAGGACAACATCATCTTCGTCGGGACGCCGATCGACGACGGGATCGCCAACCTCGTGATCGCGCAGATGCTGTTTCTCGAAGCCGAGGATCCCGACAAGGACATCCTGCTCTACATCAACAGCCCGGGCGGGTCGATCACCGCGGGCTTCGCGATCTACGACACGATGCAGTTCGTGCGGCCCGACGTGCAGACGACGTGCATCGGTCAGGCGGCGTCGATCGCCGCGGTGCTGCTGGCGGCGGGCGCCAAGGGCAAGCGCTACTCGCTCCCCAACTCGCGCATCCTGATCCACCAGCCGTGGCTGTCGGGGCTCGGCGGCCAGGCCACCGACATCGACATTGCGGCCAAAGAGATTCTGCGCATGCGCGAGCGGATCAACGAGATTCTCGTGCAACACACGGGACAGGATCCGAAGCGTATCCAGGACGACACAGAACGCGACTACATCATGTCGGCCGAGCAGGGCAAGGCGTACGGAATTATTGACGACGTGATTCGGAAACGGGTGTAACCTAGAAACAAAGGCGGTGTCTGCTGCCTCGTGCCTTCCCTCCAGGGATTAGCTGAATGGTCAAGAAGACCGGCGATAGTGGCGAGATTCTGCGCTGCTCGTTCTGCAACAAGGATCAGAACGATGTCAGAAAGCTGATTGCGGGTCCCACTGTCTTCATCTGCGACGAGTGCGTCGAGGTCTGCAACGACATCATCGCCGACGACAACCGCTTCGAGAGCCGGGGCGTGCGCACGTCGCTGCCGACGCCACAGGAAATCAAGAAGTTCCTCGACGAATACGTCATCGGCCAGGAACTGACCAAGAAGAAGCTGGCGGTCGCGGTCTACAACCATTACAAGCGCCTCGAGATCCAGAAACAGCCGCGCAGCCGGAACGACGTCGAGCTCACGAAGTCGAACATCCTGCTGATCGGCCCGACCGGCACCGGCAAGACGCTGCTCGCGCAGACGCTGGCCAAGCTGCTGTCGGTGCCGTTCACCATCGTGGACGCGACGACGCTGACCGAGGCCGGCTACGTCGGCGAGGACGTCGAGAACATCATCCTCAAGCTGCTGCAGGCGGCCGGCGGCGACATCGAGAAGTGCCAGCAGGGCATCGTCTACATCGACGAGATCGACAAGATCGGCCGCAAGGACGAGAACCCGTCGATCACCCGCGATGTCTCGGGCGAGGGCGTCCAGCAGGCGCTGTTGAAGATTCTGGAAGGGACGGTGGCCAACGTGCCGCCCCAGGGCGGGCGCAAGCACCCGCACCAGGAGTTCTTCCAGATCGACACGACCAACATCCTGTTCATCTGCGGCGGCGCGTTCGTCGGCCTCGACAAGGCGATCGAGCGGCGCATCGGCAAGAAGACGCTCGGCTTCAAGGCCGACATCAAGTCGCAGAAGGGCAAGGACGTCGGCGTCATTCTCGAGCAGATCGAGCCCCAGGACCTCATCAAGTTCGGGCTGATTCCGGAGTTCGTCGGCCGCCTCCCGGTGGTCGGCACGCTGCACGAGCTCGACAAGCCGGCGCTGGTCCAGATCCTGACCCAGCCGCGCAACGCGATCACGCGGCAGTACATGAAGCTCTTCGAGTACGAGAATGCGAAGCTGCGCTTCACCGACGATTCGCTCGAAGCCATCGCCGAGATGGCCCTCGAACGCCGGATCGGCGCCCGCGGCCTCCGCATGATCATCGAAGACCTGATGCTGGACCTGATGTACCAGCTGCCCGGCCAGAAGAAGTCGCGCGAGTTCGTCATCACCCGCGAGATGGTGGTCAGCAAGGGCGCCGGCCTCGAAGTCATCGAGAAGGCCGGCTAGGCACTCGCGCTCGAACGCAGCACTAGGCACTGCCAGCACCAAGGCACCAGCAGCATTAAGCACAGAGCACTCAGCACCGCACGAAGCACGAAGCACGACGCACCTGGGACCGCACGAGGAACCAGGAACCCGGCTCCAAGCACGATAATCAAATATGGTCGAAGTCTACGAAACGCTCCCGATTGTCCCCCTCCGTGACGTAGTCGTTTTCCCGCACATGATGATGCCGTTCGTAATTGGACGGCCGTCCTCTATCCGTGCGCTCGAACACGCCCTCGCCAAGGACAAGCGGATCTTCCTGGCCGCCCAGCACGACGCGGCCGTCGACGACCCCGGCGCCGAGGACGTCTACACCATGGGCTGCGTGGCCAACGTGGTGCAGAGCCTCAAGCTGCCCGACGGCAACATCAAGGTGCTGGTCGAGGGCGTCGATCGCGCCCGGGTCATCGAGTGGAAGGAAGACAAGGGCTTCCACCGCGTCGTCGTCAAGGTGCTGCAGCGCCTGAAGGAAACCGCCGGCGACGTCGAGCAGACGATGAACCGCGTCGTCTCGCTGTTCGAGCAGTACGTGAAACTGTCGAACAACCTGCACTACGACGCGATGATCGCCGCGGTCAAGGTGGATGATCCCGGCAAGCTCGCCGACACCATCGCCGCGCACCTGCTCGTCGGCGTCGACGAGAAGCAGAACCTCCTCGAGATCAACTCGCCGCTCGAGCGCCTCAACCGCATCGCCGCCATCCTCGAAGCCGAGGTCGATAAGCTCCAGGTCGATCGCCGCATCCAGTCTCGCGTCAAGAAGCAGATGGAGAAGGCGCAGAAGGAGTACTACCTCAACGAGAAGATGAAGGCGATCCAGAAGGAACTGGGCCGCAAGGACGAGAAGGGCAACGAGATCGAAGAGCTGAAGAAGAAGATCGAGCAGTCGCGGATGCCGAAGGAGGTCGAGGAAAAGGCCATCCAGGAGCTGAAGCGGCTCGAGGCGATGCCGCCGATGTCGGCCGAGGCCACGGTCTCGCGCAACTACCTCGACTGGCTCATCGCGGTGCCGTGGCACAAGAAGACCAAGGAAAGCCGCGACCTCAAGGGCGCCGAGAAGATCCTCAACGAAGATCACTACGGGCTGGAGAAGATCAAGGAGCGCATCCTCGAGTTCCTCGCCGTCCGCGCCCTGGTGAAGAAGCCGAAGGCGACCATCCTCACCTTCGTCGGCCCTCCGGGCGTCGGCAAGACCTCGCTGGCCAAGTCGATCGCGCGCGCGATGAACCGCAAGTTCGTGCGGCTGTCGCTCGGCGGTGTGCGTGACGAGGCCGAGATTCGCGGCCACCGCCGGACCTACATCGGCGCCTTCCCCGGCCAGATCATCCAGATGATGAAGAAGGCCGGGTCGCTCAACCCGATCTTCCTGCTCGACGAAGTCGACAAGATGTCGATGGACTTCCGCGGCGACCCGTCGGCGGCGCTGCTCGAAGTGCTCGATCCCGAGCAGAACAACGCCTTCCTCGATCACTACCTCGACGTCGAGTACGACCTGTCGAACGTGATGTTCATCTGCACGGCCAACGTGCTGCACACGATTCCGCAGGCGCTGCGCGACCGCATGGAAGTGCTGCAGCTCGCCGGCTACACCGAAGAAGAGAAAGTCCAGATCGCCAAGAAGTTCCTCGTGCCGAAGTCAGTCGAGGGCACCGGCCTCACCGACAAGAACATCACCTTCGACGACGGGGCGATCCAGACGGTCATCAACCGCTATACCCGCGAAGCCGGCGTCCGCAACCTCGAGCGCGAGATCAACTCGATCTGCCGCAAGGTCGCGCGCAAGGTGGTCAACGACGGCCCCGAGACCTCCGAAGAGATCACCTCCGACAAGGTCACGTTGTACCTCGGCGTGCCGCGCTATCGCCCGACGCTCGCGGAAGAGCAGAATGAGGTCGGCGTCGCGACCGGCCTGGCATGGACGGAAGTCGGCGGAGAGATCCTGGTCACCGAGGCCACGCTGATGCCCGGACGCGGTCGGCTCACGCTGACCGGCAAGCTTGGCGACGTCATGCAGGAATCCGCACAGGCGGCCATGAGCTACGTGCGATCCCGCGCCGAAGAGTTCGGCATCGCCAAGGACTTCAATCGGCGGCTGGACGTCCACGTCCACATCCCGGAGGGCGCCATCCCCAAGGACGGCCCCTCGGCGGGCATCACGCTGGCAACCGCGATGATCTCGGCCCTGACGCGGATTCCGGCCCGGCGCGACGTCGCGATGACCGGCGAGATCACGCTGCGCGGCAAGGTGCTGCCGATCGGCGGCTTGAAGGAAAAGGTCCTGGCCGCGCATCGCGCGGGGGTGAAGAACATCATCCTGCCGAAGGACAACGAGAAGGATCTCGCGGATATCCCGAAGAACGTCCTCGATGTCATGAACCTGTACCTGGTGCAGACGATGGACGAAGTGCTGAAGCAGGCGCTCGCCGGTCCGCTGACGCCGATTGCGCCGACGCCGGATGCGGTTGTCGAAGTCGACGACGACGCGTCAGACGCGATTACGCATTAAGGCGGGTTGGGCAGGTAGGGCTGGTAGGGCAAGTGGGGTCGGTGGGAGTGGCTGGTTCATCGCGGCAGGCAGTCGGGTGCGAGCGAGGGTCATTGGCGGGGCGAGCGATCGCATCCCGACCTGCCCCACCCGCCCGACCTGCCCTACCAGCCCCCATGCATACTGAATTCGTCACAAGTGCCGTCGATGCGGCCGGGTTCCCACGGGAACTGCTGCCGGAGCTGGCGTTGGCCGGCCGGTCGAACGTCGGCAAATCAAGTTTGATCAATGCGCTGGTGCGCCAGAAAGTGGCGCGAACCAGCGCGGCGCCGGGGAAGACCCGACTCGCGAATTTTTATCGCGTGCGTCGCGAGGGCTCGCCCGGGTTCTATCTCGTCGATCTGCCGGGGTACGGATATGCCCGCGGTGGCGACGACTCGCGGCGGGAGTTTGCCGCGATCACCGGGGCGTACTTCGGCAAGCGGGTGGACCAGTCAGCGCCGGTGCTGACGGGGGTGCTGCTCCTCGTGGACAGCCGGCACCCCGGACTCGAGGCCGATCGCCTGGCCTGGGAATGGCTCCAGCGGTTGGAGGCCCCGGGCCTGGTCGTCGCCACCAAGTTGGACAAGCTGACGCGCCAGGAACGCGTGCGGCATTTGCGAGAGCTCGAACAACTGCATAACGGACCGGTGATGGCCGTCTCGGCCGAAACCGGCGAAGGATTGAAGGACCTGTGGAAAACGATCGACGCGCTGCTTCGGCAGGAAACGGCGGCAAGGGGAACAACGCAGTAGCCGAGCCCGCGAGCTCGGGAGGGACGGCCACCGCAACGGCGACGGCCACGGCCCCGCCCGAGCAGGTGACGCTCGACCTGTCGACGCTCAAGGAGATGAGCGTGACGGCGCTCACCAAGATCGCGCGCGAGCACGAGATTCCCGGCGCCACCGGGATGCGCAAGCAGGAGCTGATCTTCGAGATCCTGCGCGCCCGTGCCGCGAAAGCCGGGCTGATCTTCTCCGAGGGCGTCCTCGAGGTCCTGCCGGACGGGTTCGGGTTCCTCCGCGCTCCCGATTACAACTACCTGGCCGGGCCCGACGACATCTATGTGTCGCCGTCGCAGATCCGGAAGTTCGACCTCCACACGGGCGATACCGTGGCCGGCCAGATCCGGCCGCCGAAGGAGGGCGAGCGCTACTTTGCGCTGATCAAAGTCGAAGCCGTCAACTTCGAGCCTCCCGCCCGCGGTCAGCAGCGCGTCTTCTTCGAAAATCTCACGCCTCTGTACCCCCAGGAACGCATCCGGCTTGAATTCGATCCCGAAAACCTGTCGACCCGCGTCATGGATCTGATGACGCCGCTCGGCAAGGGTCAGCGCGGGTTGATCGTTGCGGCCCCGCGGACCGGCAAGACGATGCTGCTGCAGGCCCTGGCCAACGCGATTACCACGAATCATCCCGAGGTCTACCTCATCGTCTTGCTGATTGACGAACGACCGGAAGAGGTCACCGACATGCAGCGGTCGGTCAAGGGTGAGGTCATCTCGTCGACGTTCGACGAGCCGGCGCAGCGCCATGTGCAGGTCGCGGAAATGGTGATCGAGAAAGCCAAGCGGCTGGTCGAGCACGGCAAGGACGTCGTCATTCTGCTCGACTCGATCACGCGCCTGGCGCGCGCCTACAACACAATCGTGCCGACCTCCGGGAAGGTGCTGTCGGGCGGCGTCGACAGCAACGCCCTGCAGCGGCCGAAGCGGTTCTTCGGCGCCGCTCGCAACATCGAGCAGGGCGGCTCGCTGACGATCGTCGCCAGTGCGCTCGTCGACACCGGGTCCCGCATGGACGAGGTCATCTTTGAGGAGTTCAAGGGCACCGGCAACATGGAAGTGCACCTCGATCGGAAGCTGACGGACCGGCGCGTCTTCCCGTCGATCGATATCCAGAAGAGCGGCACCCGCAAGGAGGAACTGCTGATGCCGAAGGAGGACCTCAACCGCGTGTGGGTCCTGCGCAAGGTATTGACGCCGCTATCACCGGTCGAAGCCATGGAACTCTTGCTGTCGAAGATGAGCAAGACGAAGGCGAACGCGGAGTTCCTCGCGGCGATGCAGAACGGCGGCAAGTAGGGCGCGGGCTTCGCCCGCGCAGGTTCGCGCGGCTCACGCCGCGCTGCAGGCTCGACGGCTTCGCCGCCTCCCAGGGAAGGCGGCCGTTCGGCGGCCTTTCTGCCTCCTTGCTCGCGAAGCGAGCCCTGCTCGAGCGAAGCGAGGAGCCCTGCCGCGAGCAGAGCGACGCGCGCCCTGCGCCCGAGCGAAGCGATGGGCGCCCTGCAGGCATACGTGAAACATTCGCGCGGGCCGTGCGTCATTGCTTCAGATGGACGACTTCAAGGTCTCGCTCCGCCACCTCCTGAAGACACCCGGATTCACTGTCGCAGCCATTGCCGTCCTGGCCCTTGGCATCGGCCTCAACGCGACGATGTTCAGCGTCGTCCATGCGATGGCCTTTGCGGCGCGGCCGTTCGCTGAGCCCGATCGACTCGTCCAGATCTATTCCCGCGACGCTGCAGACCAAGCGGGGGCGGGCGCTCTCCTACCCCGTCTATCAGGACCTCGCGGCACGGTCCGATCTCTTCGACGGCCTGCTCGCGCACAACATGACCGTCGTGGGAATCGGCGAGGGCGGCGAGTCGCGGCGGACGTTCTCGGGGTTGGTGAGCGCCAACTTCTTCGACGTCCTCGGCGTGCCGATGCTGCAGGGCCGCGGCTTCACGGCCGACGAGAGCACGGGCCGGCAGCAACGTGCCGGTCGCGGTTGCGACCTACACCTACTGGAAGCGATCGGGTTCGATCCCGCGCTGATCGGCAAGACGATTCGCGTCAACGAGCGCGCCTTCACCATCGTCGGGATCACGCCGCAGGGCTTCACCGGGACGATGCCGCTGTTCGGACCGGAGCTGTTCTTTCCGCTCGGCGTCTTCGACACGCTGTCGAACGACAGCGACGGCGACACCTCGCGGCGCGCTGGGAGCTGTCGACGTCCACAGCCTGTTTCTGGTCGGCCGGCTCAAGAGCGGCATCGCGCCGACTGCAGCCAACGAAGCGCTCGTCGCTCTACGGCCGCAGCCTCGCGCAGAGCTTCCCCGCCGAATACGAGCATTTCGAGCTCTTCTCCACGGCCCTGCCCCGCTTCGGGGCGAACGCGTCGCCGTCGAGCGAGGCCGTCATCACGATGCTCGCCGTCGTCCTGCTCGGCATGACGGGTGCGGTGCTCCTCACGGTGTGCCTCAACCTGGCGTCGATGCTGCTCGCGCGCGGGCGCGGGCGGCGCAAGGAGTTCGCGGTCCGGCTGGCGCTCGGCGGCGGCCGGTTCCGTATCGTTCGGCAGCTGCTGGTCGAAGGGCTGCTCCTGTCGCTGGTCGGCGGGGCGCTTGGCGTGATGCTTGGTCAGGCGGGAATCGAGTGGCTGATGAGCGCGGTGCGCACGCTGCTGCCGATCACGATCACGCTGGACGGCCAGGTGTCGACGCCGTTGATGGCCGCCACGGCGGTGTTCTGCCTCGTGGCGACGCTGGCCTTTGCGCTCGGCCCGGCGCTGAAGCATTCGCGCGCCGACATCGTGAACGATCTCAAGGCGCAGACCGGCGACGACCCGTCGCCTCGGCGCTGGCGCTGGATGCCGAGGAATCCGCTGGTCGCCGCACAGGTGGCGCTGTCGCTCAGCCTGCTGATCGCCGCGGGCCTCTTTCTGCGGATGGCACTCGGCGCCGCGTTCGTCGACCTCGGCTATCGTGCCGACGACACCGTGATCGCCGAAGTCGACAGCCGAATGGCCGGATTCGACGAAGCGCGCAGCCTTGATCTCTACGCGCACGTGGAGGAACGGCTGGCGCGCCTGCCCGGCGTGCAGACCGCGAGCATCGGTGCGCTCGTCCCGATGGGCGTGAGATCGACCAGCAGGCCCGTCCGGCGCGCCGGCGTCCAGCCAGCACCGGGCTCCGAGCCGACGACACCGGAGGCCGGCCGCCGCTTCTACGCCCCCTGGAACGCCATCGGTGCCGGCTACTTCGAGGCGATGGGCGTCCCGCTGTTACAGGGTCGCCCATTCACCCAGACGGAAACGTTCGGGCGCGGCGCGCCGGCGGTCGTCATCATCGACGAGACGCTGGCGCTTCGACTGTGGCCCGCGGGCGACGCGCTGGGTCAGCGCGTCCAGTGGGCACCGGACGACACGGAGAGGAATAGGATGTCGACGACAACGATGGAAGTCGTCGGCATCGTTCGCGCGACGCAGCGCGAGCTCTTCGAGAATATTCCGCGCGGCGCGGTCTACGTCCCGTTCGCGCAGGGCTTCACGTCAAACGTCTGGTTCCACGTCAAGCCTATCGCCGCCTCGCCGGACCTCGTCGAGCGGGTGCGACGGGAGATCCGTGACGCCGCCCCGGGACTGCCGCTTTTCAGCGTGACGACCTTTGCCGCACACGTCGATTCGTCGGCCGAATACTGGGGCCTGACGCTGATGGCGCTGATGTTCGGATCGTTCGGCGGCCTGGCGCTGCTGGTGGCACTTGTGGGCATCTACGGCGTCACGGCCTACACCGTGTCGCGCCGCACGCGCGAGATCGGCGTACGGATCGCCGTCGGCGCCAGACCGGGCGCAGTCCTTGGGTTGATCGTGCGCGAGAGCCTGACGACGACCCTCGCCGGAATCGCGGCCGGCCTGATCCTCGGCATCGGCGTCGGCCGCGTGATGGCCAGCATGTTCGTCGACCTTGCAGGCTTCGACGTCTGGACGTTCGCGCTGACGCCAGTGGGGTTCGTGCTCGCGGCACTCGCAGCCACGTGGGTGCCGGCCCGGCGCGCGACGGCGGTCAATCCGTTGAACGCGCTGCGCAGCGAGTAGCGCGGTAATTCGCTGAAGTTCGGGAGAATTGCTGCGCAGCAGGGCTCTCGCGCTTTCAGCGTCTCAGCTATCAGCGCTGTCTGCTCGCAGCCGAGAGCGCGAGAGCTGACAGCCGAGAGCCGACTGCGAGCAGCGCCAGCCTCCTGATATCGTTGTACGATGTCCACGGTACGAGTGGCGCTGACACAGATGGCGTGCGGCGAGGATGCCGAGGCAACCTTTCGCGACAAGTCCGGCTCGTCGAGCAGGCGGCCGCGAAAGGCGCGCAGAATCATCTGCACGCAGGAGCTCTTTCGCTCGCAGTATTTCTGCCAGATCGAGGACCACCGCTTCTTCCAGCTCGCCGAGACCATTCCCGGTCCGTCCACCGAGGCGTTCCAGGCGGTCGCGAAGGCGTCACGACGCGGTGATCATCGCCTCGTTGTTCGAGCGTCGCGCCGCCGGCCTGTATCACAACACCGCGGTCGTCATCGATGCGGATGGGGCGCTGCTCGGGGTCTATCGCAAGATGCACATCCCGGACGACCCGCTCTACTACGAGAAGTTCTACTTCACCCCGGGCGACACTGGGTTTCGCGCGTGGCGGACGAAATACGCCACACATCGGCGTGCTGATCTGCTGGGATCAATGGTTTCCGGAAGGCGCACGGCTGACCGCCATGCAAGGCGCGGAACTGCTCTTCTATCCGACCGCGATCGGCTGGCATCCGAGCGAAAAGGCCGAGTACGGCCGCGCCCAGCACGACTCGTGGGAACTGATCCAGCGCAGCCACGCGGTCGCCAACGGCTGCTTCGTCTGCGCGCCCAACCGCATCGGGCACGAGCTCGTGCGCGGCGCCGGCGGCGCGCCCGTCGATCCGGAAGGCATCGAGTTCTGGGGCCAGTCGTTCGTCGCCGCCCCGGACGGCTCGGTCATGTCGCGCGCGTCGGTTGACCGCGAAGACATCCTGATCGCGGATTGCGACCTCGCCCGCGTCGAGTTCAGCCGCACGCACTGGCCCTTCCTGCGCGATCGACGCGTCGACGCGTACGGAGACCTGACGAAGCGTTTCATCGGCTGATGGCTGGTCACCGCGCTCGACAGCTGGCAGGAACGCCGGCCGAACACGGGTTCTCCTTCCCCGCCGAATGGGAGCGTCACGCCGGCACGTGGATCAGCTGGCCGCGGCCGGAAGGCATCTCGTTCCCCGACCGCTATCAGGAGTGCATCGACAACGTCGTCGAAGTCATCCGCGCGATCAGCGAGTTCGAGACCGTTCACCTGAACGTGCCGAATCGCGATTACGAAGAAATCGTCCGGGCGCGGCTGGCGTATCGCAAGCTGAACCCGCGACGCATCCGCTTTCATCACATCCGCAACAACGAATGCTGGACCCGCGACCACGGCCCGGCCTTCGTGCTCCGCACCCGTCGCGGCAGGACGCAGGCCGCCATCGTCGACTGGGGCTACAACGCGTGGGGCGGCAAATACCCGCCGTACGACGACGACGATGCGGTGCCGTCGCGGATCGCCGAAGCGCTCGGCTTGCCGGTGTTCTCACCCGGCATCGTCATGGAAGGCGGCGCCGTGGACTTCAATGGCGCCGGAACGGTGATGACGACCACGTCGTGCCTGCTGAACAAGAATCGCAACCCGACGTTGTCGAAGGCCGAGATCGAGCAGTTCCTGAAGGATTACTACGGCCAGCGGCACGTGGTCTGGCTGGGCGACGGCATCGCTGGCGATGACACCGACGGCCACGTCGATGACCTGGCGCGCTTCGTCGATGCACGGACGATCGTGATCGGCATCGAACAGGATCCGCGCGACGCCAACTACAAGGTGCTGCAGGAGAATCGCCGCCGCCTCGATCGGCTGCGCGATCAGGACGGCCGCCGCTTCGACATCGTCGAACTGCCCATGCCGAAGCCGCTGTTCCATCAGAAGCAGCGGCTGCCGGCGACCTACATGAACTTCTACTTCGTCAACGGCGCGTTGCTGGTACCGACGTTCGGTCAGGCGCGTCGGGACGCCCGCGCGCTCGCGATCCTGCAGGGCCTGCTGCCGACGCGCCGGGTCGTCGGCGTCGACTGCCGCGCCCTCATCTGGGGTCTCGGCGCGATTCACTGCCTGACGCAACAGTACCCGGCATCTCAGCGGCGCAGATGACGTGCCCTGTCGAGATCGGGGATCCACGCTGTAGACTTGGGCACGAGTCCCTCAGGCGTCGCGTTCGAAGAGAGTGAGGTCCCGACGTCAGCCTCAACGGCAGCGCGACCTTCGGTCAGATTCGCGTGCAATCCGGGTTCATGCGCCTGACGCAAGTGATGTTCCGCGTGTCGTTCTAGCGAGCCGTTCCACATGACCGCACTCACCAGCGCCGAAAGGCCGCGATGATCGGCGAGTTACTGGGTCGCTACCGCATCCTTGACCCCCTCGGGGCCGGCGGGATGGGTGTCGTCTACCGCGCGCATGATCCGATGCTCGAACGTGAAGTGGCCCTGAAGCTGCTCCATGCAGACGCGCTGGACAATCAGGCGGCCCGCAACCGGTTTCTCCGCGAAGCACGGGCTCTCTCTCGTCTCAACCATCCCCACGTCTGCACGATCTACGAGATTGGAGAGGCTGACGGCCGGACCTTCATCGCGATGGAGTATGTGAAGGGTCGGCCCCTCTCCTCCGTGATTACCGCCGACGGGCTTGCGGTCGAGACGATAGTCCGTTACGGCGTGCAGATCGCGAGTGCGATCGGACATGCGCATCAGTACGGCATCGTGCATCGTGATTTGAAAAGCGCCAACGTTGTAGTGACGCCAGAGAACGCCATCAAGGTCCTGGATTTCGGACTCGCCAAGCACGTCGAGCGCGACGCCGAAGCGATGCCGGCAGAGGAGGTGACGAAGCATCCGACGCGTACGGCGGGGATCACTCAGCCCGGAGTGGTGATGGGCACCCCCGGTTACATGGCACCTGAAGTTCTTGTCGGCCAACCCGCTGATGAGCGCGCAGACATCTGGGCGCTTGGAGTGATTCTTCACGAAATGGCGAGCGGGTCATTGCCGTTCGCGGGTCCAACGCCGATGGAGTTTGCGGCGGCGATCTTGAAGGAGCCGCCGGCCACCTTACCGACCCGCGTGTCGCCCGCGCTGCGTGGCATCGTTCAACGGTGCCTCGCCAAAGAGCCAGGACAACGCTACCAGGCTGCGGGCGAAGTGCGAGCCGCGCTCGAAGCGGCCGCATCCGCGCCGGTGGCCGTTGTTCGATCCCTCGCGTGCTGCGGTTCGTCGCGTGGCTTTCGTCGTGGCGGGCGTCCTCGCTGCCGTCGTGATCGCGGTAGTAGCGGTCAACATGAACAGCCGGCAATCCAACTCGACGGTGACGCCGATTCGATCGGTCGCCGTGCTGCCGCTGGAGAACCTGTCCGGAGATCCGGAGCAGGAGTACTTCGCCGACGGGATGACCGACCAGCTGACGGCGGACCTGTCCACGATCACAACGCTGCGCGTGATTGCGCACTTCTGCGATGCAGTACAAAAAGGCAGGCAAGCCTCTCTCGACCATCGCCCGTGAGCTCAACGTCGACGGAGTGGTCGAAGGCTCGGTCGTGCGGGCGGGCGAGAGAGTGCGAATCACGGCGAGGCTGATCAGGGCGGCCACCGAAGAAACCCTGTGGGCCCGGAGCTACGAGCGCGACCTGCGCGACGTCCTTGCCCTGCAGGGCGACGTAGCCAGGAGTATCGCCGACGAAATCGGCATCACCCTGACCTCGCAGGAACAGACGCGTCTGGCGAGCGCGCGGCCGGTCAACCCCGAGGCGCATCGACTGTTTCTATTGGGCCGCTTTCACGCGAACCAGGGAACCGAAGAGGGACTGAAGAAGGCCGTCCAACACTTCGACCTGGCAATCGCCAAAGACCCCGCCTATGCGTCGGCGTACACAGGTCTCGCCGAAGCCTACACAGGTCTGTCCAGCTTTTACGTCCGTCCAGACGAGGCGATGCCGAAGGCCAAGCGCGCCGTTCTGGCGGCGTTGCGGCTGGATGAGTCGCTTGCCGACGCGCACGCCGTGCTGGGCTACATCCATCTCGTCTACGACTGGGAAGGGCCGTCTGCCGAGCGAGAGCTGACACGGGCCATCCAACTCAATCCCAGCCTGGCGACAGCGCCGTTGAACCACGCCGCCTACTTGAGCACTCGGGGCCGGCACGACGACGCCGCTCAGGAAATCCAGCGGGCCGTCGCTCTCGACCCGCTCTCGCTGCGGACGTATGCGGACGGGGCGTTTTACCTGCTCTTCGCACGCCTCTACGACGAAGCCATTGCGCTGGCGGGCAAGGGATTGGAACTGGACCCAAATTTCGCTTTCAGCCTGGCCTTCCAGGCGATCAGGTACGCGAGCAGGGCGTTCAAAGAGGCGCTCGGCAAGATGCAGCAAGCCACGCAGCAGGATCAGAGCCCCACCATCCAGGCATTGAGCGCCCACGTCCATGCCGCTGCGGGTGACAAAACGGAGGCAGAGAAGATCTCAGGCACGTCGAGGACGTCACGAAGGGCCGTTACTTTTGTCCCTACGAAATCGCGACCGCCTACGTGACCCTTGGGGAGTCAGGACACGGCCTTCCAATGGCTGCGCAAGGGTGTGGCGGATCGCGCTGACTGCATGGCGTGGCTGGGCGTCGAGCCGTGGATGGATCCGTTGCGCTCGGACCCGCGCTACGCTGAGATGTTGCGAGCGGTCGGACTGCCGCCAGCCTCGGGGCGCCCCGTCCCTGAGCTGGACCTCGGTTGGTCCAGCGGCGCGATTCATTGCCTGACGCCGCAGCCGCCGTACTGGTAGTAGCCCAGTTCCGGATGGCACTCAGAGCGGCGGCGCCCAGTTGAGCACGAGATTGAGCGGCTGCTCGTTTGCCATGACCTGCTTGACGATAGCCAGGAATCGACCGTTGGCAGCAACGTC
The DNA here is from genome assembly GCA_963841895.1 of uncultured Acidobacteriota bacterium. Classification (GTDB taxonomy): domain Bacteria; phylum Acidobacteriota; class Vicinamibacteria; order Vicinamibacterales; family UBA2999; genus JACCSI01. The sequence continues at coordinate 254,170 of CAWJEO010000011.1, read as the reverse complement.
GAAGGAGCGCCATCCCCTTCCGCCGGTTCGAAAGAGCGCCTCTGACTTGCCTGCAGTCACTGTCGGCGTCGTGTGGATGCCGACCGCCATCAGGCGGCCATCCTGAGACAAATAGAACAGCTCGCGGCCGTCGTAGCTGAACGTCGGCCAGCTGCCGCCGCTGGTTGACACCCGGAGCTTCGACCCCGGCCTGTCGCGCGGCGCCACATAGACTTCTAATGCGCCGGTGTCGTCGGCGACCCAGGCGATCGCGCGGCCGTCCGGTGAGAAGCGCAGACTCATCTCGTTGAACGACGTACCAGGAGCGGTTCGGGCGTGCTCGAGCCTGGCAGCGAGAGCGTCAGGATGTCGAATCTCCTGCCCGCGGAGCGCTGCATGAACGCCAGCGTTCGCCCATCCGACGAGATATCGGTCGGCTGTTGAAGCGTGCTGACCGGGTCAGCTCGTGCTCGCGGCCCGTCCTCAAATCGAGGCGGAAGAGGTTTGGCGCGCCCGATCGCGCGGCCATGAAGACGATCGATTGCCCCTCCTCACTCCACACCGGGAATGCCTCCGACGTCGGTCCGGACGTCACGCGATCTTCGGTGCCACGGACCAGATCGATCACCCAAAGGTCGTGCGCGCCCGTGCGCGGATCGATGCGATCGGTCACGAGCCTCGAGCCGTCGGGAGAGAGCTGTAGCGTTTGATACAAGCCTGGTGCGCTGATCGTGCCAACCTCGGCGCCGGACCGGTCGATCCAGGCCAGATGGTCGGTGTCGGACGAGGGCTGGTAGACAAAGGTCCCGTTCCGCGATGCGGAGAATCCTGCCTTGAAGGTGGACCCGGAGCGCTCGACCGGTTCGGCGATGGGAATTGGCTCGCCAGTGAAGCGCTCCTGATCCGGATCGAACGCGCGGGCCACGAGTGACGCCTCCTGCGCGTAGACCAGGTAGCCGGGATCGATCTTCGCCCCGACGGCGAGCGGCATTACGGGCGGATTATGTCATGCGCAGCCTCAAAGGGTCGTGCTCGACGGGTTCGAGGAACGACACCGCTGCGTCCCCGTTCAGCGTTCACGGCCGTTCTGCGCGAGCTCGGTCTGGACCTGCGATTCAATGGCGAGCGCGGCGTCGGTTTCACACGCCTCCGACAACCCTTGCCGGCAGGGACCGGTGCCGATTCGCCGGTACAGCGCGAGCACCGCCTCGGGGCTTGCCACTTCCGGGTCGCTCAGAATCTCGATCGCATGATGCAGCTCGTGCGCGATCGTCGCGATCAGCCGGTCGTCGGTCGTCCGCGTGTTGACCTTGATGCGGATGCTCCGCCGGTCGCGATCGCCGTCGATGTTCGTGACGCACGACCGAAAGCGGCCGTTTGCGCAGAGGCCGAACTGCACGGTCACGACAGCGTTGCTGCGGTGAATCGCGCCGACCAGCGCACGGAAAGTGGCCGAGCGTTCGAATCCATCGCCAATCAAGCGACGCATCTCCGTGTCGGCGGGCTTGAGCCGCACCAGCGGCACCGGGCCGGCTGGCTCCTGTGTAGCCGTCCCTTCGACCGTCCCCAACAACACCGCGGCAACCAGCACACTCGCGAGCGACATAGCCCCGTTCCTCCTGTCGCGCGCGACGGCGGGCGACGAAGGAGAGAGGGCAAGCGCGTCGCCGCAGCGACGCGGCTGCGGCCGACTGGAACGCGGTGACGGTAAGTCGTTTGGACCCTAGCGGTTGTGGAGCGGAGTGGCGGCGTGAGCGCGGCGCGGCGATGGCGCCGCGGCGAAAAACCCTATCCGATCGGATAGGGCGCTTTATCGAATCGGATTGGGCCGCGGTTCGCCGGAAAGCGAGGTCCCGTGGACGTCTCTCCATTGTCCGCACGCTGGCGACGCGGCGGCTATAATCCGCCCGTCCGCCACGTACGGACAGTGATTCCCACGTGAGTATTCCCGCCGGCACCCGCTTCGGACCTTACGAAATCATCGCGCTCATCGGCGCCGGCGGGATGGGCGAGGTCTATCGCGCCCGTGACACCCGGCTCGGGCGCGAGGTCGCCGTGAAGACGCTGCCCGTGGCATTCGCCAGCGAGCCCGATCGGTTACGCCGGTTCGAGCTCGAAGCCAAGGCGGCGAGCCTGCTCTCGCATCCCAACATCGTGACGGTTCACGATGTCGGGACCGCGGACGGTGTCCCGTACATCGTGTCGGAGCTGCTCGACGGCGAGAACCTGCGCGAGCGGCTCAATCGTGGCCCCTTTGCCCCGCGCCGCGCGATCGAGGCTGCGGCCGCGATCGCCGACGCACTGGCAGCCGCGCACGCCCGCGGCATTGTCCATCGCGACCTCAAGCCGGAGAATCTGTTCCTGACGCGTGACGGCCGGGTCAAGATTCTGGACTTCGGCATCGCGAAGCTGAGCGCGCCAGAGTCGGTCGAACCAGCGGGCGCGCCGACCGCCACGATTCACACCGACGTCGGCGTCGCCGTCGGCACGCTCGGCTACATGGCGCCCGAGCAGTTGCGCGGCCAGCCGGCGGACCACCGCGCAGATCTCTTTGCGCTCGGCGCGATCCTGCACGAGATGATCGCTGGAGCGCCGGCGTTCAGACGCGAATCGCGGATCCAGACCGTCAACGCCGTCCTCGAAGCCGATCCGCCGGAGCTCGGCGATCAGGTCGCGCCCGGTGTCCGCCGCATCATTGGCCGCTGCCTTGAAAAGGCGCCGGAGGCACGGTTTCAATCGGCCCGTGACCTCGCGTTCGCGCTGACCGCACTATCCGACAGGACGGCCGCTGCGGCGGCAGCGGCGAAACCGGTCGCGCAGCCGCGAACGTTCAGCTGGCAGGGGGCCGCTGCCCTCGCGCTTGCCGCCGCCGCGGTGGCGGCTCTGCTTGCAACGATTCTGACCAGGCGGTCACTCGAGCAGCCGCCGGCAGTTGCCGCTTCCCTCAGGCGTTTCTCGATCGTCCCGGTGGGCGTAAACGGGTTCGGCGTCGCCATCTCGCCCGATGGAACCCGCCTGGTCTATTCAGCCGCGGCGGCCACCCGGGGACAGCTGTATCAGCGAGCGCTGAACGAGCTCGACTCGAAGCCGATTGACGGGACCGATTACGCTCGCGTTCCCTTCTTTTCTCCAGACGGTCAGTGGATTGCGTTCGCGGTAAGTCAGAAGCTCCAGAAAGTGCCGGTCAACGGCGGCTCGGTCGTCACGATTGCCGATACGGCCACGGTGCTGCAGGGGCATTGGGGCGCCGACGGCACAATCGTTCTGGCGCAACGCGAGGGCGGGCTGGTCACGGTCCCGGCCGAGGGCGGTCCGCTTCGTCCGTTGACCACGCCGGACAAGGCGAAGGGCGTGATCGACCATCACGCCCCCTTCTTGTTGCCCGGGGGCGCGGTGCTCTTTACGATCCATGCCGGGCCCGAGATGTTCCGCATTGCGATTCGGACACCCAGCGGTGAAGAACGGGATCTGATCGACGACGGGTTCTTCGCGAAGTACGTTTCGACAGGCCACCTGCTCTACGGCAAGGCTGATGGCCTCTATGCCGCCCCTTTCGATCTCGCCAGTCTGCAGATCACGGGTCCGTCGGTGCTGGTCGTCGAACAGGTTTTCGTTCAGCCCATCGATGGAACGATCGAGTTCGACGTTTCGGAGGACGGCACGCTGGTGTACCAACAGGCACTCGCGCTCGGTGAGCGCCAATTGGTCTGGGTCGATCGCCAGGGCCGGGCCACACCGCTGCCGACACCGCCGCGTGCCTACGAGTTCCCCACCCTGGCTCCGGATGGCAGCCGCGTCGCCGTGCAGATCGCCGAGGGGTCGCGTCACGACATCTGGGTCTACGAGTTTGCAGCCGACTCGCTGACGCGCGTCACGACCGACGGCACCAGCACAAGGCCGTCGTGGACGTCTGACGGCAAGCGGCTGGCCTATGCCACGCGGCGCCCGGACGGCCGCCACATCATGTGGCAACCGCTCGACGGCACGTCGGCGGCGACTTCGCTGGTACACGGTTACAACACCCTCTACCCTGGGGCGTGGACGCCGAGTGGAGACCGGCTCGTCTACGTCGAGGACCCTCCCACCTCGCTCGACAGTTTCAAGATTCTGCAAGTGGGCGCATCGGCGCCGCCAGAGACGTTGCTCGCGGCCCCGCCCGTGCACCTCCAGCCAGATTCTGTCTCCCGATGGCCGATGGCTTGCCTACGTCGTCTTCGAGCGGTCGCGGCCCGACGTGTATATTCGACCGCTCTCGGGCGGCGCACCACGGCAGCTCACGCCTAACGGCGGCGGCCAGCCACGCTGGAGTGCGGACGGCACTGAACTGTTCTTTCAGCGCCCTGGCGAGGTCTTTCGGTTGCCAATTCGCACCACGCCTGAACTACAACTCGGCCGAGTCGAAAAGCTCTTCGACCACGACACCCTGCAGGGCCTGTTCGGACCGCAGGATTACGACGTCTCCACCGATGGCAAGCGCTTTCTGATGGTCAAACGGGCCGATTCGGAGCGCGCGAACCCGCCGTTTCATCTCGCCCTCAACTGGTTCGAGGAGTTGAAGCGCCGCGCTCCCGTGCGACGTTGAGATGTCGCAGCATCCCCTCCTGATCGTCGTCGCCGGTGCGGGGCGAGGCCGCTCAGATTGAGCCGCGGCGCACGGAAATCGTCTGTACTGTGGATGTCTCTCCATTGTCCGCACGCTGGCGACGCGGCGGCTATAATCCGCCCGTCCGCACGGACTGTGATTTGCGACGTGAGTATTCCAGCCGGCACCCGTTTCGGTCCTTACGAGATTGCCCAGCTCGTGGGCGCGGGCGGCATGGGCGAGGTCTATCGCGCCCGCGACACGCGGCTGGGCCGGGACGTGGCGATCAAGACGCTGCCCGCGGCCTTTGCCAGCGACGCCGATCGCCTGCGGCGCTTCGAGACCGAGGCCAAGGCCGCCAGCCTGCTCTCCCATCCGAACATCGTGACGGTTTACGATGTCGGAACCGCAGAGGGCATCCCGTACATCGTGTCGGAGCTGCTCGACGGCGAGAACCTGCGCGAGCGGCTCAATCGTGGACCGCTTGCCCCTCGCCGCGCAATCGAAGCGGCAGCCACGATCGCCGACGCCCTGGCCGCGGCGCACGCCCGCGGTATCGTCCATCGCGATCTCAAGCCGGAGAACCTGTTCCTGACGCGCGAGGGTCGCGTCAAGATTCTCGACTTCGGCATCGCCAAGCTGACCGCGCCAGAGACGTCGGAGAGCCCGGCGGCGGCGGCGACGGCCACCATTCACACCGATGCCGGGATCGCCATCGGCACGCTGGGCTATATGGCGCCGGAGCAACTGCGCGGCCAGATCGCGGATCATCGTGCCGACCTCTTTGCGCTCGGCGCGATCCTGCACGAGATGATCGCTGGGGCGCCGGCGTTCAGACGCGAATCGCGGATCCAGACCGTCAATGCCGTCCTCGAGGCCGATCCGCCGGAGCTCGGCGATCAGGTCGCGCCGGGTATCCGACGGATCATTGGCCGCTGCCTGGAGAAAGCACCGGAGGCTCGCTTTCAATCGGCACGCGATCTCGCGTTTGCCCTCACCGCGCTGTCGGACAGGACTGCGTCAGCAGCCGTAGCGCCGAAGCAGAGCGCGCCGAAACACGTGGTGCCCTGGTGGACGGCCGGCGCCCTGGCGTTGGCCGCGGCCTGTACTCGCGGCGCTCGCAGCGACGCTCGTGGCAGGCCGCATGCGCGAACAGGCGCCGCAATCAGCTGGCCTGAAACGGTTCACGTTCATACCATCCGTCCCGGCTAACGACACCTTCGCAGTGTCGCCCGACGGCACGCGGCTGGTGTTCTCCTCCGGATTCAGCGGCGGGCTCAACCTGCGGATGCTGAACGAGTACGACGCCAAGCCCATCGCAGGCTCGGAAGGCGGACGCGTGCCGTTCTTCTCACCGGACGGCCAGTGGATCGCGTTTGCCGTGGACTCGAAGCTCAAGAAAGTGTCGGTGAATGGCGGGGCGCCCGTCACCATCGCAGATACGGCCATCGAAACGCCGTTGGTGATGCAGGGGCACTGGGGTGAGGACGGCACCATCGTCATTGCCGTGCGTGAGAGCGGCTTGACGGCCGTGTCCGCCGAGGGCGGTCTGCTGCGTCCCCTCACCACACCGGACAGTTCGAAAGGCGTGGTCGACCACCATTCGCCGAGTCAGCTCCCGGGGGGCGCACTGCTGTACACACTTCACAGAGGCCCGGAGCTGTTCAGCATCGCCGTGCGGACGCCGGCGGGAGACGAGCGGGTCCTGCTCGAGGACGCCTTCCACGCGCGGTATCTGCCGACCGGACATCTCGTCTACGGCAAGCCCGACGGCCTTTACGCGGCGCCCTTCGACCTGACCCTCCTGGCGCTGACTGGGCCTCCCTTGCTCATCGTCGAAGGCGTGCAAATGGCGTTGACCTCCGGCACGATTCAATACCGGCGTCGCCGACGATGGGACGCTCGTCTACCAACCGTCCGTCTCGCTCGCCGGCCGTCGCCTCGTGTGGGTCGATCGCCAGGGGCAGATAGAGCCGCTCGCGGCGCCGCCGGCGGCCTACGTATTCCCGAGGCTCTCACCCGACGGCAGCCGGGTGGCCGTCCAGATCGAAGAGGGAACCCGACATGACATCTGGATCTTTGAGCTCGCGACCGAATCGCTGACGCGGATCACGACCGATGGCACGAGCACGCAGCCGCTCTGGACGCCGGACGGCAAGCGTGTCACCTATGCGGCGCGGCGTCCGGATGGACGTCATATCGTCTGGCAGCCGGTGGACGGCACGGCGGCGGCGACGTCGTTGGTCTCCGGCTACAGCACGACCATTCCCGGGGCATGGACGCCGGATGGTCAGCGATTGATCTATGTCGAGCAGCCACCGACATCGATCTCCAGTCTCAAGATGCTGCACATCGGAGCGCCGGGGCCCGAAGTCCTGCTCGCCGCGCCACCCGTGTACAGTCAGCCCCAGCTGTCGCCGGACGGCCGCTGGCTGGCGTATGTCGCGTCGTCCTCTTTTGCGCAAAGGCGTCCCAACGTGTTCATCCGGCCGCTCGCCGGCGGCGCGCCCCGACAGATCACCCCCGACGGCGGTGGCCAGCCGCGATGGAGTGCCGACGGCAGCGAGATTTTCGTGGATCGGCTCGGCGTCATCCTGCGGCTGCCCATCCGCACGACGCCAGAGGTGCAGGTCGGCCGCCCGGAGAAACTCTTCGACCGCTCGACGCAGCTGGCAGGTGGGGACTACAACGTGACGGCAGACGGCAAGCGCTTCCTGATGATCAAGCGGGCCGAGAGTGAACTCAGCAGCGTGCCGTTCCACTTCGTGCTGAATTGGCGCGAGGAGCTGAACCGCCGCGTGCCGGTTCGGCGCTGAGCATGTCGTCGCTTCCGCTCCTGATCGTCGTCGCCGGTGCGGGGCGAGGCCGCAGCGTACCGATCGCGGAGTCGGTGTCGATCGGGCGCGGCGACGACAACGTCCTGGCGATTCCCGACCCTGCGCTGTCGCGTCACCACTGCGTCGTCGCGATGGGTCCGGACGGACCGGTCGTCCGCGATCTCGACAGCAAGAACGGCGTCTTCGTGAACGGCTGTCCGGTGACCGAGCGGGCGCTCGCCGACAGCGACCAGATTCGTATCGGCGATTCGGCCATTCTTGTGGTCGCGTCGAAGGAAGCGGCGTCGCACCGGCCCGGGGGCATCATGCTCGTCGAGACGCCGGCTCTGTCCACGTCGACGATCGCGATCGATGCAGCCAGCAGCCGCTACGTGCGCCGCGAAGAGGCGACGCCGGCGGATCAACGCGCCGCCGCGGATCTCAACGCTCTGCTCGCGTTGAGCGAAGCCCTGCATTCCGCGACGACAACCGATCGGCTGCAAGAACTGTTGCTCACTCACGCGCTGACGGCTTTTGGCGCAAGCGGCGCGGCGATCGTCTCCCGCGGCCCGGACGATCACACCTTGACCGTCGTTTCATCACAGACGCGGGAAGGCGCGGGATCAGCGACCGTCAATCAACTGCTGGTTGCGCGGTCGCTAGACGACGGCGTGGCGGTGCTGAGCAATGACAGCCCGGCGATGTGCGCGCCGTCGATCGGGCCGGATGGCACGACGACGGCACTCTTTGTCGCGCGCAGTGCGGGCGCCGGAGGTTTCACCGAGGACGATCTCCAGGTCCTCGCGGCGATGGGATCGATCGGCGGGATCGCCATCGATCGCGTCCGCCACATCGAATGGCTCACCGGAGAAACGCGGCGGCTGCGCAGTGACCTGGCCCTCGAGCACAACCTGATTGGCGAGAGCGCACCGATGCAGGCGGTCTACCGGTTCGTCAGTCGTGTCGCTGCCACAGATGCGACGGTGATGCTCCGCGGCGAGAGTGGGACCGGCAAGGAGCTCGTCGCGATCGCGATTCATCGCAACGGCACACGCGCGCAGGGCCCGTTCATCCCGATCAACTGCGCAGCTCTTCCGGAAGGGCTGCTCGAGAGCGAGCTGTTCGGCCACGAGCGCGGCGCGTTCACCGGTGCGGTCGCGCAGCAGCGCGGCCGGCTCGAGCTGGCCAATGGCGGTACCGTGTTTCTCGACGAGATCGGCGAGCTCGCGCCGCCGCTGCAAGCCAAGCTGCTGCGGGTGCTTCAGGATCAAGTCGTCGAGCGCGTTGGCGCGCGTCGTGGCATCAAGATCGACGTGCGCGTCATCGCCGCAACCAACCGCGATCTCGAGACGGCGATCAAGAGCGGCTTGTTCCGCGAGGATCTGTATCTTCCGTCTCAATGTGGTTTCACTGTCGATGCCGCCGCTTCGCGAGCGGCGTGATGACTCTGCCGTTGCTTGCCGCCTACTTCGTCCGCCAGCACGCGACCCGGTGCAAGCGGAACGTGAAGGGGATCTCGACCGAGGCGCGGAAGCTGCTCTTGGCCTATGACTGGCCGGGCAACGTCCGTGAGCTGTCGAACGCCATCGAGCGCGCGGTCGTACTGGGGTCGGAGGACGTCATCCTGCCCGAAGATCTACCTGACGCGTTGATTGAAGCGGGTGGGGCAGACGCGGATGACGGGTTTCACTCGCAGGTGGCCGATCGCAAACGCGAGATCATCGGGACGGCGCTCGACAAGGCGAGCGGCAATGTCGCTCGGGCGGCGCGCGACCTCGCGCTGCAGCCGACCTACTTGCATCGCCTGATTCGGAATCTCGGGGTCAGGACCGGTCCACCCTCCTGAGCCGGAGCCCAAGACCGCCGGCGGGTTGCGCAGTCCGGGTAAGATCACTTCGTGCCCTCCCCTCTGCGGCTCATCGCCGATCAGGCGTTCTCGCGGGCAGCAGGGGCATCGCTCGTCGAAGGCAATCGCGTCACGCTGTTGTGCGATGCGGCTGAGAATTACCCCGCCTGGCTCGAGGCCATCAACGCCGCTGAGCGGTGGGTGCACTTCGAGACCTACATCCTTCGCGACGACACGTCAGGGCGTGAGTTCGGCGCCGCCTTGAGCGCCGCGGTCAAGCGCGGCGTCAAGGTCCGCCTGATCTACGACTGGCTCGGCGCGCAGAGCGCGACAACGTGGATGTTCTGGGAACGGTTGCGGCGTGCCGGCGTAGACGTGCGCGCCTTCAATCAACCGCGGCTCGATTCGCCGCTTGGCTGGATGGCGCGCGACCACCGCAAGATGCTGTCGGTCGATGGCCGCGTCGGTTTCGTCACCGGCCTGTGCGTCGCCGACATGTGGTGGGGGCGCGAGCGCTACAAGGGTCTCGATCCGTGGCGCGACACCGGCGTCGCCATCTGGGGACCGGCCGTCGCCGATATCGAACTAGCGTTCGCCGAAGTGTGGGCAGCCACCGGCCGTGCGCTGCCGGACGAAGAAGTCCCCGCCGACGGGACCATCGCGCCGGCCGGCACGACCGCCCTTCGCGTCATTGGCACGAAGCCCTCGACGGCCGGTCTCTTCAGGCTCGATCAACTCGTCGCCGCCGTGGCCCGCGAGCGCTTGTGGATCACCGATGCCTATTTCGTCGGCGCGTCGCCCTACATTCAGGCGTTGATTGCTGCCGCCGCCGACGGCGTCGACGTGCGGATGCTGGTGCCGGGCAGCGGATCCGATCTGCCCATCGTGCAGCGGCTCACGCAAGCGGGATATCGCACGCTCCTCGAAGCCGGTGTCCGCGTCTTTGAATGGAACGGCACCATGGTCCACGCCAAGACCGCGGTGGCCGACGGCCGATGGGCACGGGTCGGCTCGACCAACTTGAACGTCCAGAGCTGGCTCGGCAACTGGGAACTCGACGTCGCGGTCGAAGACGAGCCGTTCGCGGGTCAGATGGAAGACGTGTTCCTGCGCGACCTCGACAACGCGACCGAGGTCGTTCTGAGCGATCAGCGCGTGACCATGCCGGCGCAGCCGGCATCACGCGGTTTTCGCCGGCGGCCACGCGTACGCACCGGACGTACCCGCCGGGCCGCGGCGGCCGGTGCACTGCGCGCCAGCCGTACCTTCGGCGCAGCGCTGACCGCACGGCGTGGACTCGGCGCCGCCGAGGCCGTGACGCTCATCTGGGGCGTCGTGTTTCTCGCCGCGCTGGGCTTCGTCGGCCTGCGCTGGCCGAAGGGTCTCGCCTATCCGCTGGGCGTGCTGCTGATCTGGCTGTCGCTCAGCTGGACGCTGCAGGCGATCAAGCTCTGGCCGCTGCGGCGGCAGCAGCGCACGGAGCGCAAGAAGGCCGCCGCCGCGACGCGCGAAGACGCCGCGTGACACGACGCCCGAGGAACGAACCAACCCTATACTCTGCACCACACCGATGACCCTGTTGCCTGGGGCCCGCGTCGGCTCGTATGAGATCGCCGCTCGAATCGACGCCGGCGGCATGGGCGTCTTGTACCGGGCACACGATACGCGTCTCAGACGCGATGTCGCGCTCAAGCTCCTGGGCACCGACCGCGACACCAATCACGACGATTTGCTGCGCGAAGCCCGCACGATCGCCGCCCTCAACCATCCGCACATCTGCACTGTCCACGAAGTGGACACGGTCGACGGCGTGTCCTTCATCGCCATGGAGCTGATCGAGGGCGAATCGCTCCGCTCGGTCATCGCCTCAGGCCGATGCTCCGCCGAGCGGGTGTGGCGCATCGGACGTCAGCTGGCCGACGCCCTCGAGCACGCCCATGCACACGGGGTGATCCACCGCGACTTCAAGACCGCCAACGTGATGATCACCCCTGACGGCCGCGCCAAAGTCGTCGACTTTGGCATCTCTCTTCGGACGGCCGCACCAACCGAGCACACCGCGACGGCAGGCGCCGAGGCAGACCCACGGATCTCGGGCACGATTCCGTACCTGGCGCCCGAACTGCTTCGGGGCGAATGGCCCGCTGCCCGCAGCGACATCTGGGCGCTCGGCGTCGTCCTCTACGAGATGACGTGCGGTCAACCGCCGTTCGCTCAGCGCACCACGTCGGAGCTCATGGCGGCGATCCTGCGCGATCCGCCGAAGCCGCTGCCCCCGGGGACGGCGGCAACACTCGTCCGTGTCATCGAGCGCTGCCTCGCCGAAAGACCCGGGCGATCGCCCGGCGCGAGCCGGCGAGGTCGCACTCGCCCTTGAAGTCGCCGAACCATTGTCGATGCCCATCCAGGTTGACCAGGCATCCCCGCGTCGGCGTTTCGCCGGACACCCGAGCCTGGTCGTCGGGGCTGCGGCAGCGATCGTTGTGGCAGGCCTCGCTTACTGGCTGTGGCCGCGACCGGGCGTCGTTCCCGCGCTAATGCGCTTTGAACACCCGATCCAAGTGACAACGGCGGTGGGCGTCGAGGAGTTTCCCGCCTGGTCGGCGGACGGCAGGATGCTGGCCTACGTCGCGCTCGCGCGCGGCGCCACCATCATCAGCGCAACGTCGAACTCGGACATCTGGGTCGCCCAGCCCGGCGGAGGGACGGCCATCAACCGCACGAGCGATTACGTCGGTCGCGATCTCTTTCCAACGTGGTCGCCGGACGGCTCGCAAGTGGCCTTCTGGTCGGACCGCGATGGCGCCGGATGCTATGTGATGGCCGCGCTCTCCGGCGCGCCACGCCGGATTGCCAGCGCGAATCCGATGGACCCCAACCCACCACAGTGGTCCGAGGACGGCCGCGACATCCTGTGCGTCAGCGGCGACCGGCGGACGAGCCTCGACGTCGTCTCGGTCCAGACTGGGCAGGTTCAGCGCAGAATCGAGCTACCGGGAGATCTTCCTCGCTTCGTCACGCGCTCGCGCGACGAGCGGCTGATTGCGTTTGTGACCGGACCAGGCGGGCTCGGCGCCGATCTGACGCGGCTGTCCGTTCTCGATGTCCAGTCGTCGAAGGTCGCGCCGATCACCGACGGGCAGTCACTGGTCTCGAGCCCGAACTGGTCAGCCGATGGCAGGACGCTCTATTACGTCGCGCATACGGGCGCGGCGATGGACCTGTGGGAACAGCGCATCGCGGCGGACGGCGCGCCCATCGGTGAGCCCAGGCCGCTCACGGCCGGCATCGGCATGAGGAACGCGGCGCTGTCGCGCGACGGACGCAGACTCGCCTACTCGCAGGGCCGGAAGGTGGGCAACGTCTGGCGTGTTCCGTTCCGGCCGGATCGGCCTGCCACCTGGAGCGATGCCGAGCAACTCACCTTCGATCAGTCGTACATCGAATGCGTCAGTCTGAACCGGGCCGGCACGACGCTCGCGGTCAACTCGGATCGTGCCGGCAGCATCGATCTGTGGACGCTGCCGGCTTCAGGTGGCGAGTTGCATCGAATCACGTCCGATCCGAGCGCCGAATGGTGTCCCGATTGGTCGCCCGATGGGTCGATGCTTGCGTTCTTCGCCCATCGCACAGGCAACCGCGACATCTGGACCGTGCCAGTGACAGGCGGAGCGTGGCAGCAGATCACCAACCATCCCGGACCGGACCTGCATCCATCATGGTCGCATGACGCCCGGCTGATTGGCCATGTGTCTGGAGGGCGAGCGGAGAGTTCCGGCGGGTGGATCACGCCGGTTGACGGTGGTGCCGGTCGACAGGTGGCCCCAGGTCTCTCCACACCGCGATGGTCGCCAACCGATGGCCGGATTGCGTTCTTCAACACAGGACACGTGTGGGTCGCCGACATCGACGCGGGAACATCCGCACGGGCACTGACCGAAGGGGTTGGCGGAGGACTCCAGTGGACACCCGACGGCAGCGCCATTCTCTACCGCGGCCGCACGGACGCAATTCATATCATCGACGCGATCGGAAAAAGCACTGGTCGACTGCTGATCGATCTATCCGGCCGGCCGGGCGAGATGGGTTTCTACGGCACGCCTACCGATGGCCGATTCGTCTACTTCGTCTGGAGCGACGATCTCGGCGACATCTGGGTCATGGACATCGTTGGCTCCGCTCGGTGACGCGGCTCGCGCGGCTACGGTTCACGCGTCAGGGCAGATCAGAACCCAAATCGAGCCATCAACTGCACCGTCCGCGCGACGTTGCCCGAATTGATGATCTGGCCGAAGGTCGGGAGGCCGAAGCCGATCACCGGCCCCGTGAGATCCGGATTGTCGAACAGGTTGATCACTTCCAGCCGCAGCGTCAGCGTCGTCGTACCGATCCGCTCCGCCTTCTGCACCGCAAGGTTCCAGTTGTTCCGCCCCGGCGTGCGGAGCCGTGGATCGACACGCGGCGCATCGCCAAACGTGAAGGGCGCCGCCCCCGACCACGCCGCGGGATTCAACCACGCGACACAGCGGCACGACGGATCGTATTCGCCGGCATTGGGGGCCATCGGATCCACCCCGGGCACCAGGTTGGGCCGCTGACTGCTGCCGAGCAGGTTGGAGTTGATGTTCGACTGGACGATGCGGATCGGAAAGCCGCTCTGGAGAAATCCGACAACCGTGGCGCTCCAGCCGCCAGCCAGCGCGCGCAGGACCCCGGCCTCGTTCAACCAGCGACGGCCGTCGCCGAACGGCAGCTCGATGGTGGTCGTGACATTCAGCCGATGCGGCGTGTCAGCCAGCGACCGGCCGAACTCGGCTTCGAGATCGTAGTTGTCGAGCACGAGCTGATTCCCGCCCCCGCGATCGGAGAAGAAGTTGAGCTCGCCGATCAAATTGTCGTCGAGGCGGCTCCAGGTGTAATTGACGCCGGCGCCCCAGCCGCCGCGCATCCGACGCTGACCGTCGAGGGTGAACGAGTGGTAGCGCGAGCGGCCGGCGCTGACCTGATGCGCAAAGACGTTGCCGAACTGTGGATAGGGGCGAAGCAGCTGACCGCGTGAGATGGACTGCGTACTGAAAGCACCAAAACTCGCGTTGCCAGAAAACGGATTGGGCACGATCTCCTGCAGCGCGGAGCCGAGCGATTGGTACGCCGGATCGATCTGGTTGATATTGATTGCGGCTTGCGTCGTCCCGCCAATGTCGAGGCGTTCGCCGCGGCTGGCCAGGTATCCGGGCACGGAGCGTGATGGCGAGCGGCAGCTCGTGCTGCACGTCGACGGAGGACTTGTGCAGGTACGGTGAGCGGCGCGACTGATCGTTGAAGTGAATATCGCCGCCAGCCCCGGTGATGAGGCCCTGGGCGCTGCCTTGCGGGCGGGCCACGCCGCCGGGAAACGGATCGCGCAGGGCGCAGCTCGCGCAGGGGGTCAGCCCGCCATCCGCGCTGGCGAAATAGGTCGTCGTCGCCGAGAAACCGCGCGTGCCGAGAGTGTTCTCCGAGGGAAACTGGAACTGGTGCGGCCCCCAGAAGAGGCCGTAGCCTCCACGCACGACCGTCCGCTCCCCGAGGGCCCAGCTGACACCGGCACGGGGCCCGAACTTGGCGCGGTCCGGATCCGACTGACGCGTCGGGTAGCCGTCCACGCCGGCATACATGAGCCCGCCCTTCAGGGTCAGGCCCGGCACCTGTATAGGGAAGGGCCGGTCCCGATCGAATCCCACCGTGAACTGATTGTTCGTTTCGCCGAGCCCCGACTCGTACTCGTAGCGCACGCCCAGATTCAGCGTCACGTTCGGGCTCACCCTCACATCGTCCTGCACGAACGCTGCGTAGTAGTGCGCGTTGAACGCGAGCGGGGTTCCGATCGCCACGTTGCCGGCACTTGGCACACCAAGGAGAAGGCTGGCGACGGCATCGCCCGCCGTCGTGGATCCGGCATTCGGATTTGGACCCTGCGTAAAACCCTGATTGAAGGCGAAGTTGCCAGTCGAGCCCGGGTCGAACGCCTCCAGTCCGAGCATTGCGGTAGTCGGCGCCGGCCTTCACCGTGTGGCTCCCGACCAGGCGGGTCACGGTGCCGTTGAGCGTATGCGACGGGAAGCGCAGCTGACGCGGAAAGCCTGCGCCCATGGCGCTGTAACCGACGAGACTGATACTGGGGAATTGGGAGGCAGCGAGCGCCGAGGTATAGCGCGACGCAAAGCCGAGCTGACCGACGTCGAACGTCGGGACGAGCAGGTCGTCGGCAAACGAGACGTAGCCGTAGCGCAGCTCGTAGACCGTCGCACCGCCCGGCGTGAAGAGATTGTTGAGCGCGAAGACTCGTACCTGGCGCTTGACGTCCGCAAGAAACGGGTCGGACTCCAACCCGTCATAGAAGTGCGGCGCCGGTTCAGTCGATCCGTACCACGCAAACGTGCCCGACGAGCGCACCCCGCGGCTGATCTGATGATCGACCTTGAGGGTGGCCTGATTGGCCAGATCGGAGACAGGCCTGGATCGAGTGGCCGAACGGCCAGTGTCGGGCAACGGATACCGTCGCAACAGTTCGCGCGCCACGGGATCGATGCGCTCGGCGGGGATGACGTTGCCCGGGAAGGGATCCCGGATGAACTGTCCGGGATTGGCCGGATTGGGACGGATCGTGAGCGGATCGTAGATGACGATCGGTCGACCCGAGGCGTCGACACTTCGCGAGAAATCGCCCGTCCGCTCGAGGGCCGTCGGCAGCGTCAACACCGATCTCGCGGATCTCGCGCGTCTTGTAGCCTTCGGTCGTCGCAAACACGAACGTGCGGCCGCGAACGATCGGCCCACCGGCCGCGCCGGCCCAGAGATAGTTATAGCTGCTCGGCCTGGGCAGGTTCGCCTGGCTCGCGAAGTACGTGTTGGCCAATCCCCAGTCCGGCCGGTTGCGGACCAGCCCGCTCCCGCTCCAGCGATTGGTCCCGGCCCGATGCGTGGCGTTGAAGACGCCGCCGCCGCTCCGGCCGAACGATGCGTCATAGGTGTTGACCTGCACGCTCACCTCTTCGAGCGCCTCGGTTGACGGGATCATCGCCGCGCGATTCAGCAGGTCGGTGATCGGCACACCGTCCAGCAGGTAGGTGTTGGCCCGCGGTGGCGCTCCCGCAATCGACAGCAGAGACGTGGCGTTCTGATCCTGCATCCGGGTGAAGAACGGCGTGCCGACCGGGATCACGTTGGGGATGGTGGTCGAGAAGAGGAACGGATTGCGCCCGGTGGACGGCAGGTTCTCGAGCGCCGATCGGTCGATCATCGACGCGACCGACGCGCTGGATCGGTCGAGTGTCGGCGTCTCGCCGGTCACCGTGATCTGCTCGGCCACCTCGCCCACTTCGAGGGTGACGTCGACGACGAGGATCTGCTGGGTGCCGATGATCAGTCCGACGCCGCTCGAACGTCTTGTAGCCGCCCAGCGTCGCCGCGAGCGTGTACACGCCAGGCGGAGTGTTGGGGAAGACATACTCGCCCACGTCGTTGGTGACCGTCGTCTACGATACTGCGGTCGCTTCGTTGGTGAGCGTCAGCGCCGCGCCGGGCACCGACGCCCGTCGCATCACGGATCGCGCCGCGGACACCGCCGTAGAACGTCTGCGCGCAGACCGTCGCCGGCATCGCAACGAGCAGCAGTGCCGCTAAGAGCCGCGAGCGTCGATCATCGATTGCGATCATCCCAGTCCCTGATCCCTGATCCCTGATCCCTGATCCCTGATCCCTACTTCCCACCGGCACTCGCTGCTTCAGCTCCTCGAACCAGTTCAGCACGATCTCGAAACGAAGCGGCGCCGCTTCCTCGGCGCCCGGTTGCACGATCAGCAGTCGGCCGTCGGGCGCGACGTCGTAGCCGGCGTGCCCGAATCCGAGCCCGCGCCGAGTGGGAGGTCCTTCCCGAGTGCCGTTGGTTTCCCGATGATCGTTGGCAACCTGCTGACATCGACGGCGAGAAATCGCCAGTGCCGGCGGCCGGACGCCGGTAATAGAACAGTCCTCCGTCGCGGCCCCACACCGGCGAATGTGCCACCGCCGGTCGAGATTTGGCCGCTGGCCGTCGCCGTTCGCCGGGCGGCCGACGAACCTGCGGTCGGCCCCGTCGTTGGACCGTGTACGCGAGCCAGCGGCCATCGGGAGAAATTTGCGGATGCGTGACACTGCCTTTTGCCCGCGATCAGCGTCGTCGAGCGCTGTGTCTCGACATCGAACAACCGCAACTCTCATCCGTCGCTCGGCGGCTTCCGCAGTAACGCCAGCGCGCGGCCGTCAGGTGACCACGAGCCCGGCAAGACGCGTGAGGCGTCGGCCATCGAGTCGTTCAGCGGCCGCCGTGCCATCAAGCCGCTGCCAATACATTCCTCACGGCCGTCCTTGGAGGTACTGAAAGTCACGCGCTGGCCATCGCGAGTCCATGCTCGGCGCCTCGCTGGCCCCGTCGGACGTCAGAGGGCTGAACATCCCCTGCGCGCAGGTCGTAGATCCAGATGTCATGCCGGCCGTTCTCTTCAATCTGCACGGCCACGCGTTGTGCCGTCAGGGGACAGGCTGGGTCTTGAAACGCGCGCGGCTCAACGGAAGTGTCGCCAAGAGCGCCGCTTCCATCGACCCACGCCAAGCGACGTCCGCTGCGCGCGACCGGCGGGATGTAGGCCAATGTGCCGTCATCCGCGATCGCATAGCGTGCGCTCCAGCCGAATGCACGGATCCTCCGACGGCTGTTGCGCTCATCACCTGATCCACCATCATCACTGGCGGACCTGACAACTCGAGTCGATCGAGGTCGAACGGCGCAGCCAGGAGCGCTTGTCCGCGCGCGAACACCAGATGACCAGTGGGGACGTAGCGCGCGTCGAAGGCATCAGGCAGGATCACGCGAATCGTGCCGGTGTCGAGCTCAGCACAGCGACATCAAATGTCTCGGAGTGGTTCGCAGATGCCGCGTCACGAGGAGCGCCTTGCCGCCGGGCAGCGCCGGGGAAGTGATGGTCCAGTTCGTCCTGTGCGAGATCCGGCGTCGTGAGCCTGACCGTCGCCCCGCCCTTGGCCGAACACGGAACAACCCGCCGCCACCCGGACTCGTGTGGATCCCCACGACGATGCTGTTGTCCGGCAGCCACACGACCGATTGATCGATGCAGCCGGGATGAGTCTGCCAGTGTGACCGGTGGGGCCCCTGACGTTAGCGAGACCTTCTTGAGCGTGTCGTCGGCGGTGAAGGCCACCCACTGCCCATCAGGTGAAAGCGCGAACTCCGAGGCGCTTCAGTGCCCGGGATCGGCCGCGCAACGAGTTGATCGAGCGACCGCAAGAACAGCGACGTCCCCGCTTCCGACCGTTTGCCGTGTAAACGAGCGCGCGTCCATCGGGCGACATGGCGAATTCGGCTGGCGGCAATCCGCCACTCCGGCGCGCCGCAGGTTGAATCGACGAATCGCCGGACCGGCGCCGCCGGAACGGCCGCCCGCGGCAATATCGCGGCACCCGCGGCGCCGAGGCCAGCCGCGGCGACGATCGCGGCAACCCACGGCCACTCGCCGTGCGCGCGCCCGACACCAGCCGGAGTTTCGCCCGAAGACGCTGAGTCGACGACTGACGCTCCTCGGCGATCCACTTCAGCGCATCCGCCAGATCGCGCGCCGACTGCCAGCGCGCATCCGCCGACTTCGCCAGGCACTTGCGGACCACGCGCTCGAGCGCGGGCGGAGCCGCCGCCTCGCGGCCGGCAAATGCGGGCGGATCCTGCTTCAGGATGGCCGCGATCAAGCTGGCGTGACTCTCTCCTTCGAAGGCCCGCGCGCCGGTGGCCATCTCGTAGAGCACCGCGCCGAACGCAAAGATGTCGGTCCGCGCGTCGGCCTCCTTGCCTTCGAGCTGCTCCGGCGCCATGTACGGCCACGTACCGAGCACGCTTCCTTCGTCGGTCAGCGGCGCCTCGCGCGTCGGCCCGAGCGTGGACAGCGACGCGACGGGGCCGCTGCGATCCGGCTGCATTTTCGCCAGACCAAAATCGAGCAGCTTGACGCCGGTCTTCGTCAGCATCACATTCGCCGGCTTCAAGTCGCGGTGGACGATCGCGTGCGCGTGGGCTTCCGCCAGCGCCTCGCCGATTTCAATCGCGTGGCGGAGTACCTCGTCGAGTGCCAGGCGGCCGCGCGCCAGCCGCGCCGCCAGTGTCTCGCCTTCGAGAAACTCCATCACCAGGAAGTCGACGCCGTCCTGATGGCCGACGTCGTTCAGGTGGCAAATGTGCGGGTGATTCAGCGCGGCGACCGCGCGCGCCTCGCGCTGGAAGCGCTCTCGGGTGCCTGGATCGGCGACGCGATGCGGCGCGATGACCTTGATGGCGACCGTGCGATCCAGGCGAGTGTCGCGGGCGCGGTATACCTCGCCCATCCCGCCGGCGTCGAGGGGCGCGCGGATTTCGTATGGCCCGAGCCGGTGTCCTAGCGCCAGCGCCATTGTGGCTCGACTATACGCGGATTCCGGGCGCTCCCGCGACGCCCGTGGGATCAAGGCTGGGCCGAACAAGCCTGTTATACTGGTGTTTTGCAGAATCAGCCGGAAAGTGGCCACTATGGCTCCATGCTCAATGGGGCCCCGCCCGGATCCGGCGAACGGAGACGATTGTGAAAGAGAACATCCATCCCAAGTACGAAGAGGTGGCCGTCCACTGCGCGTGCGGCGCGACGTGGAAGACCCGGTCGACCAAGAAGGATCTCCACCTCGAAATCTGCTCGCAGTGCCATCCGTTCTTCACCGGACGGCAGAAGCTGATTGACACCGAGGGGCGGGTCGAGCGCTTCAACAAGAAGTACGGCGCGCAGACGGTCGAGCAAAGGAAGACCGCGGCGAAGGCAGCCAAGGAATCGAAGAAAGCGACCGCGAAGAGACCCAGCTAGCCTGCGCTCACGACAAGTCCATCGGCAGCCGCGGCTCGAGTGGGACCGACAGTTTCCGCTCGAGTCGCTGCAGCCGATATTCCGCCCGCTCGCGCCACTTGGGCACCGCCGTATCGGCGAGGACATCGAGCACGATCGAACGCGCCGTCTGCAGGTCGCGGGAGCGGTGTTCGTGATGGATCGCCAACGCCTCGCGGGCCTCACGCCTCGAGTACTGACGGACAACCAGGCACAGTCAACAGCGACTGCCAGGCAACGGCCGCTTCATACAGGCGGCCGCCACGGCGGCGCGCCAGCGCCAGCCGCCGCAGGGCATCGGCGTGAACGTCGGCCTCGCGGCCGATCTGGCCCGCCCACGACGCCGCTCGCTCGAAGCACGCCTCCGCCTCAGCGTGCGCACCCGATCGTTCGTACAGCCGCCCCAGACCAAGACACTCGCGCGGATGCGTCGCCGCGGCCGGTCCGCGGCGAACCAACGTCAAGGTCCGCGCGGTGACCAGCGCGAGTGAGATCAAATCGATCCGGTTGTGCTCGAGCACGGCCTCGAGCGGATTGGCGTCGCCGCTTCTCACGAACCGGAAGTAGCGCGAGGGAATCTCGAATCCAGGCACGTCGCCGACCCGGTGGTAACCCGCGAGATGACGCTCCAGCACCGACAGCCGGCAGCTCTCGTCGTCGAGCGGCGGCCCGACGACCGACGGGCCGCTGCTTCCACAGCCGCCGTGCCGGATGCAGCATGTCGAGGTGCGGAACATCAGTGAGCGTGCACGACAGCCGGTGCAGCAGATAGCGGGTCTCGATCAGCGGGACGTCGAAGCTTCGCCCGTTGAACGTGACCAGCGTGTCGTGACCCTCGGTCCACGCGGCGACCATCGCCAGCAGCGCTCGCTCGTGCTCGAAGCCCGGGAGCAGAAACTGCCTGACCCGCAGGCCGCCGTCTTCGACCGCCGCGCAGCCAACCAGAAACGCCTGCGTTCCTGCCCCGCCGGCAAGCCCCGTCGTCTCGAGATCGAGAAAACAGAGGCGCGGCCCGTACCGCTCGTACGCGACTGTCGTCGCCGTCCTTCGCGACGGTCGGAATCAGCGAGGCACGGTCGCGCCGCCGCGGCCACGCGCGCGCAAGCGCGTCGAGCTCGGCCGTCCCTGATTCGAGCGTGTCGACCAATTCGCCGATCGGCGTCCGCCCGTGCAGCCGATCCGCGGCGTAGTAGCGATCGACGACGACGACCGCGCCCTCGTGCGATTCCATCCACTGCCCGGCGAGGACGTCGGCAACCCGGAAGCCGTCGATCGACGGACGCCGCACAACGACCGGCTCGCCATACTCGTCGGGTGTGGCCTGCGTTGCGGGGCGCGCCCCGCCAACCACCTGCCGCAGTCGATCGCCCAGGCTGATCGCCATGATCAGAACGGGACCTCGTCTTGCGCCGCCACAACCGCTTTCGGAGCGGTGACGTCGCGGAACTGTCCGTAGAGCAGGCGATCGAGGATGCGAAGCGCCACGGTCTTTGCGAGCGGGCCGGTCTCGCCGATCGGTCCGACGCAACTCGGGCAGCCGCTCTCGCAGTCGCATCCGGCAATCAGCTCGCGCGTCCGGGTCAACAGGTCGGCGTGCATCCCGAAGAGCGGTTCGCTGAAGCCGATCCCGCCGGGGAACGTGTCGTAAATGAAAATGCGCGGCGTGTCGCTCTCCGCCGCGATGGTGGCCCCGCGGCGGCTCACCGCGTCCGTCGTGACTGCGCTCGCCGGCATTGATCGAGAGTCCGAGGTCGTGGGCATCGCACATCAGCAGCAACGCGGCGATGTGCCGCATCGCAAACGCCAGACCAAAGACACCGTCGCGCCGATCGTCCGGCGAGAACGGCAGCGCGGCCATCACGTCGAGCGGAATCTCCAGCCAGTAGGACGTCGTGTGCATCTGCTGCTCGGGCAGGTCGAGATCGCCCGAGCCGACGTTCTCGTTCGTGTAGAACCTGATCTTCTTGAATCCGACGACGCGCGAGACCACGTGCACCTCGCCGTGATGTGCGACGTCGGCGGCATCCCGACCGAAGCAGTCGAGGATCGTCACCCGCGTGTAGTCGATGGCATCGGTGTAGTAATCGCAGTCCACTTCGCGGACGTAGGCCTTCCGGCCCTCGAAGTCGAGCCGCTCCACCTGATAGAGCTGGCCCTCGACGATGTAGATCGCTTTGGGATGGAGCGTTGAAGGGCCGCTGGTGAAATTGGTCTCGCCGATCACGGTCGAACCGCGCGTCTGATCGACGACGACGAAGTTGTCCGACGAGATCGACCGCAGGCTGACCGCATCCGCGGGATACGACTCGCTCGTCCAGTGCCAGTGTCCAACCGCTTCGTCGCGGTCGGGCGACGCGCCCGACTGGTGCACGAGGCCACTCTCCTGCAAAACGCCCAGCACTTCCTGCACGTTGACCGTGCCGAACTCGTCGACGGTCGAGAACGGCAACTCGAAGGCCGCGCACTTCACGTGCTCGACGAGGATGTGCAGGTTGTCGGGGTTGATCAGCGCATGTTCGGGGGACGCATCGAAGAAATACGACGGATGGCGCACGACGAACTGGTCGATCGGCGCGCTCGAACCCACCAGTACGGCGGCCGATCGCGCGCTCCGGCGGCCGGCACGGCCGGCACGCTGCCAGGTCGCGGCGATCGTTCCCGGATAACCGGCGAGCACGGCGACGTCCAGCGCGCCGATGTCGATGCCGAGCTCGAGGGCGTTGGTCGAGACGACGCCGCGGACGAGCCCCTCGCGCAGCCCACGTTCGATCTCGCGACGGCGCAGCGGCAGGTAGCCGCCGCGGTAGCCGCGGATCAACTCCGGCATGCCGGGCACGTCCTCGAAGTCCTCCTTCAGATACGTCGTCAGGATCTCGGTCGTCAGGCGGCTCTGTGCGAAGACGATGACTTGCAGGTGCCGGCGCAGGAACTCGCCCGCGACGCGACGAGTTTCGCTGAGATACGACCGGCGGATGCCGAGCTCGCGGTTGACGACCGGCGGGTTGATGAAGACGAAAAACTTCTCGCCGCGCGGCGCGCCGCCCTCGGAGACGAGCGCGAAGGGCCGCTCGGTGAGGCGCTCGGCCAGCTCGCGGGGGTTGGCGATCGTCGCCGACGAACAGATGAACTGCGGATCGGAGCCGTAATGGCGGGCGACCCGACGCAGGCGCCGCAACACGTTGCAAAGGTGGCTGCCAAAGACCCCTCGATAGGCGTGCAGCTCGTCGATCACGATGTACTTGAGGTTCTCGAACAGCTTCGCCCAGCGCGGATGATGCGGCAGGATTCCCGCGTGCAGCATGTCGGGATTGCTGAGCACGACATGCGCGCGCGTGCGAATCGTTCGGCGCGCGTCGGCCGGGGTGTCGCCATCGTAGGTGTGAACGCCGATCTCCATGCCGCCGGCGTCGCTCACCTGCCCAACCAGTTCGTGCAGCTCCGCCATCTGATCCTGCGCGAGCGCCTTGGTTGGAAACAGATAGAGCGCGCGGGCCGCCGGGTCCTTCAGGATCGTGTCGAGAACCGGCAGGTTGTAGCAGAGCGTCTTGCCGGACGCGGTGGGCGTGGTGACAACGACGTTGCCGCCGCCCGCGATATGGGCAAACGACTCGGCCTGATGACAGTAGAGCTGCTCGACGCCACGGCGCTCGAGCGCGGCTCGGAGTCGCGGGTCGAGCTCGGCGGGGAACGCGGCGAACTTCGCCGCCACCGGCGGCAGCCGGCGGACCGCCGTCACGACACCATCCGGCGAGTCGGCCCGTTCGAGCCAGGGGCCGGGCGCGAGCGTTTCGAGGGCGCCGTTGAGGGCGATCTCCTTGCGTTCCACCGCTCGGATCGCTGGGAGATTCATGACCCGGGCATGCTACACGATCAAGAAGCGAAAGTGCGCACGTTGTGACGGCAATTCGCGCGATCATGGTCCGGCGCTGTCCGGTGTCGTCCCGACGTCTCGTCAGGCGGCAGGGCCGACGGTGACGGCGGCGCGCACGGGATCGAAGTCCGGATCGCGTGGGACGCGCCAGCGGGTGAACGCCGGCAGCTCCTCGAGCACGTAGTCGAGATGTCGCCGCGCGGTTTCGCCATCACCGCGCAAGCCGTACAGCACGGCCATGTAGTACCGGGTCGCCGGATCGTCGGCTCCGCGCGCCAGCCGGGTCTCGTACAGGCGAATCGCCTGCGTTTCGTGCCGTTCGGCGGAGGCGAGGTCACCCTTGCGCCGATACGCGGCACCAAGCTTCTGCTGCAGCTCGATGCTGGTGCGCTCGCGCAGGAGATGATCGCCCACCGACAGCATCTCGAGCTCGCGGCGGTATTCGCGAATCGCCTCGTCGTAGCGCCCCTCGCGGTAGTAGGCGTACCCGAGCCGGGTGTGCGCTCCGACGACGATCAGGCCGGTCGCGCCTGACATCGCCTGGTCCTGCAGGCGAATCGCTTCCTTGGCGATGTTCTCGGCCGCGGCATAGTCGCCGCGCAGCGTGTACAGCAGGGCCAGCTGCAGGTGCATGTAGCCGGCGTCGGGATTCAGCTGCAGCGCGCGCTCGAACGCGCTGATGGCTTCGTCGACGCGGCCCTGACCGAGCCAGTAGGCGCGCGCGAGACTGCCGTGCGCCGTCGCCCGATCGCCCTGCAGGCGGACGCCTTCCTGGAGCGCCGCAATCGCTTCGTCTGCCCGCCCCATCACGAGCAGCGTGTCGCCCCGCTGCACGTGCGCCGCCGCATCGTCCGGGCGAATCTTGAGCGCGCGATCGACCAGAGCCAGGCTCTTGTCGAAGAAGCGCCGGCTGCGACGTGAACGAGCCTTTGAGCTCGAGCGCGCCGGCGAGCTCGACCATCGCCTCGACGTAATTCGGGTCGTGCTCGATCGCCTGCTCGAGCAGCGCGATCCCGCGATCCATCGAATCGCTCTCGGCCAGGCGCAGGTTCATCATCCCGCGGGCGAACGCCTGGTAGGCTTCGAGCGACTGGGTCCCGGCGTCGGCAATCGCCGACAGATCCTGCTGCGCGACGTTCACTTCGAGACCCGTGGCCAGCTCGGACACGAGCTGGTCCTGCAGCTCGAACAGCTCTTCGATTCGACCGTCCACCTTCACGGTCGCGAGCTGCCTGCCGGCGGTGACTTCGATCCCCTGCGCGGTGATGCGGATGCGATCGCCCAGGCGTTGATACGCGCCGCTCACCGCGACCGAGGCGCCGAGCCGGCGACCAAGCTCCATGGCCTGGCGATCGTCGATGCGGCGTCCGAGCTCGCTGAGACTGCGCTGCAGCTCGAAGATCTGCTCGCGGGGCACGACCGACACCGACTTGATCCGCGTGAGGTCCGCGGTCAGCGATTCGGCAATGCCCTGGCCGACCCAGTCGTCGGCGGGGTTGCCGGTGATGTTGGCGAAGTTCAGCACGGCGACGACCGCTGCCGCCGCGGGCTTGGGCGCCTTCACCGGCGCCATTGGCATCGGTGACGCGGCGTCGGCGAAATCGATCGGGCTCAGCCAGGATCCCGAGCCGCGGCTCGAATCGCCGGCGGCACGGCGGCGCGCATTGAGCAGATCGAGATAGAAATCACGCGACGTCTGGTACCGGAAGTCCGGCCGCTTCTGCAGTGCGCGGCGAATGATCGCCTCGATGTCCTCGGGGACGGCGTAGTTGTAGCGGGCAATCGCGTCGGGCTCGTGATTGAGGATGCGATCGGCGATCTCGGCGAGGGTGTTGCCCGGAAACGGCAGCCGCGCCGCCAGCATCTCGTAGAGCACGACGCCCGGCCGAGAACAGGTCGGCGCGATGATCGATGGGCCCGCCGCTCAACTGCTCTGGCGCCATGTAGTTGAGGGTGCCCAGCACAAGACCGGGCATCGTCATGCCGGCCAGGGTGTTGACCTGGTCGGGCGTCGGGGTCTGCAGGAACTTGGCGAGCCCGAAATCGAGCACCTTCACGAGCTGACGCGACGTGAGCATCAAGTTGGCGCTCTTGATGTCACGGTGAATGATGCCGCGGGCGTGGGCCTCGTCCAGGGCATCGGCGAGCTGGAGCTCGATGTCGATGGCCTCGACGACCGGCAAGGTGCCACGGGCGATCCGGTTCGACAGCAGCTCGCCCTCGACGTATTCCATCGCGATGAAGATCGAGCCGTCGTGCTCGACGAGATCGTAGGTCACCGCGATGTGCGGCGAGCGCAGGAGCGCCGCCGCCTGCGCCTCGCGGATCAAGCGTTCGCGTGCCTCGGGGTCGCTGTCGACGTGCCCGGCGAGGAATTTGAGCGCGACGCGACGGCCCAGACGCTGGTCCTGCGCGAGATACACCTCGCCCATCCCACCGCCGCCGAGGCGCTCGATGATGTGGTAATGGAGGATGGTCGAACCGATCAGTTCTGTGCCGAGGACCACAGTTCAATTATATTTCCCCTGCCATGCCCTCCCTCGCGCGTCGTCTCGGGCTCTGGAGCTCCATCGGCATCGTCATCGGCATCACGATCGGTGGAGGGATATTCCGCACGCCCGCGAGCATCGCGACGCGCGTCCCCGATCCCGCCTGGATGCTCGGTGTCTGGATCATCGGCGGTCTCGTCGTCTTGTGCGGCGCGCTGGCGTTTGCCGAGCTGGCGGCGTCGATGCCAGAGACCGGCGGGATGTACGTCTACCTGCGCGAGGGCTGGGGCCGGCCCTATGCCTTCCTGTACGGCTGGGCGCAGCTGGTGCTGATTCGCGCCTCGGCGCTCGGCGGCATCTCGTCGGTGTTCGGCGAGTACTGTCTTCGCGTCTTCGGCATCGACCCGGCGGCGCACGGCGACTGGGCGGATTACCTGGCGGCAGGGGCCATCGCCTTTGCCGCGATCGTCAACATCGTCGGTGTCCAGCTCGGGGCCCTGTTCACCGGCCTGTCCACGGTCACCAAGTTCGGGGCCCTGGCTCTTCTGGTCCTGGCGTCGTTCGTGATGGGCGGCGGGACGGGGGCCGAGTGGTCGAACCTGGCCTCGAATGGCGCGCCGGTCGATGCCGGCCTGTTCGGGCTCGCGCTGATCTCGGTGCTCTGGGCCTACGACGGCTTCGCCGACCTGTCGTTCGCCAGCGGCGAGGTCAAGGATCCGCAGCGCAACCTGCCGCGCGCCATCGTCTACGGCACGCTGGCGATCATCGCCATCTACGTTTCCGCGAACATCGCCTATCTCTACGTGAACCCGATCGACGAGGTGAAGACGTCGCGGCTGGTTGCCGCCGACACGATGTCGACGATCTTCGGGCAGGGCGGCGCGGCCTTCATCTCGGTCGTCGTCATGATCTCGACCTTCGGCTCGTTGATGGGCAGTATGCTGGCCTCGCCGCGCATCTTCTTCGCGATGGCCGACGACCGCCTCTTCTTCCAGCCGATCGCGGCCGTGCATCCGACGTTCAAGACGCCATACGTCGCGATTCTCCTCGCCTGCGTTCTGGGCATCGCGATGGTCATGACGCAGACGTTCGAACAGCTCACCGACACGTTCGTGCTGGCAATGTGGCCGTTCTACGCGTTGAGCGTCGCGGCGATCTACCGTCTCCGCCGATCGCAACCGCACCTGCAGCGGCCCTACAAGGTCGTCGGGTATCCGTACGTGCCGGCGGTGTTCGTCCTCGCTGCCTGCTATCTCGTCGTCAACGCCCTGATCAGCGATCCGAAATGGACGGCGATCACGTTTGGGGTCGTGCTCGCGGGACTGCCTGTGTACTTCGCCGTGTTCCGAGGGAAAAACGCTTGAACACGGCTCGCGCGTCAGTTGCCAGTTGTCAGTTACCAGTTCAAAGGGCGCTTCGGTGGAAGCGGAACTGAGGGCCCCTTTGAACTGGAAACTGGAAACTGACAGTGATCGTCGTTAAAACATCCTCGACTGGCCTCCATCGACGACGACCGTCGTCCCACTGACCCAGCTGGCCCGTGGCGAGGCGAGGAAGGCGACGACGCTGCCGATCTCGTCGGTCGTGCCGAAGCGTCCGAACGGCAGCTCGCGCTTGACGAACTCGGCAATGCCGCCTGGATCGGCCTGCTGCCTGGCATGCCACGACCCTCCCGGAAACAGGATCGATCCCGGCGCGATGGTGACCACGCGGACGTTGTCTTTCGCCAGCTGCTGCGCGAGCGACTTGCCCAGACTGATCTCGGCGGCCTTCACGACGTTGTATGCCATGCGGCCACCCGCTTCCCGCCCGAAGATCGACGAGATGATGAGGATGACGCCGCCGCCGCGGGTCTGAAAATGCGGCAGCGCGGCACGCGAGGCGCGAATCGCCGGAAACAGCGTGTGGTCGAACGCTTCCTGCCACACCGCATCGGGCGTATCGAGCAGACCGCCGCCCTTCGCGACGCCGACGTTGTTGACGAGGATGTCGATGCCACCGAGTTGCCGGACGGTCTCGGCCACTGCGCGCTCGGCGCCTTCGGCCGTCGAGACGTCGGCCTGAATCGCCGCCACCGACCGTGCCCGAGCCAGCCGCCGTCCGCAGGTCGCCCGCCGCGCTCTCCAGACGATCGGCGGTGCGCGCGCAGATCGCGACGTGACAGCCTTCGCCAACCAGCGCGCGGGCGCTGCCCAGCCCGAGCCCGCGGCTCGCGCCGGTCACCAATGCAATCTTGCCGCTGAGTTGAAGGTCCACGGTGCCTCTGAAGTGGGGGGCGAGGAGCCGCGTCAGGGTCGCGCGTTCAGGTCGTTCAACCGCCAGTCGAACTCGGTGAAGGCCATCCGGAACGCATTCTTCTCGAGGAACTCGGCTTCCGCGCCGACCAGGTGCGGCTCGATCAAGGCGAGGACTGCGCGTTCGAGCGGGCTCCGCTGCTCGAACACCTTGTGTGACTTGTCGGCGAGCGAGGCGACAAACGCGGTCTCACGCCATGAAAAGAGCGGCGACACCATGAGCTGGTTATCAGCGATGTCGACGCGGACGACTTCCTTGCGCGTCAGCGTCTCGCTGGCGACCGCGGTCAGCTGCTCGTCGAGCCGCGAATCGTCGAACGCCTCACTCCGCAACCGGCCGCCGCCGACCGCGCCGCGGCCGAGCGCGAGGAACACGCGCGCGTCGCCAAGCGGCGTCAGCATCTCTTTCTCGATGGCGTCGAGGGTGATGGCGCGGCCGGCGACGCGATGCGTGCTTCGCTCGAACGCGCCTGGAATCTGCCGAATGCTGTTCGACGGATACTGCGCGGCCTTGCCGCGGAGCGGATAGTTGTTGATCGACCGTCCGCAGGACGAGCGCGTTGTACGCGTTGATCCACAACGCCTTCTTCTGAGCCGGGGTGCCGTTGGCGTGCGCCGTTGCACTCGGACCATCGAGAGCCGCGATGTAACGGTCGAGCCGGCCGCGATCGCTGCGCAGGGCGCTGTAGTAGCACGAACCCATCGCGCACGTACAGCTCCAGCAATTCATCGAACGGCTTGTGCAGCGCGTCTACGCCCTGCCCGGACAACGGAATCGACAGGACTGCGCACATCCCGATCGCACTGACCAGTCGCATCCGTTCACTATAGCAGCCGACCGACGAGCTACAGCCGGGTGAGGAAGGCGCGGACGGCGTCGTTGAACAGCTCCGGCCGCTCGAGGTTGGCGAGGTGACCCGTCTGCGGAAAGATCGACGAGCTCGGATCCTTTGACGGCTGCGTGCATGCGTCGTGAGTCGTCGACGGGTGTCAGCACGTCCTCGTCGCCCACGACGATCAACGTCGGCACGGCGAGCTGCTCGATCACGTCATGCGAGTCCGGCCGCTCCATCATGCGCTGGATCGCGCCGCGAATCGCCGCCGCCGATTGCTGTTTGATCAGACGCCGCACCAGCGGCTCGATCGTCGGCCGCTCGGCGTGCGTCGTCGTGCCCAGGAGCTTCGGCAGCATGTCGCGCGCGACGCCCGACGGGCCTTCGCGATCGACGATCGCCAGCATGCTTCGCCGATTGGCACGGCCCTCCGGCGTGTCGGCGGTTTCGCGCGTGTCGGCGAGAATCGACCGCCGTCGCAATCGACGGCTGCCGGCGCAGCACGGCCATCGTCACATAGCCGCCCATCGACATGCCGCCGACCACGGCGGTCGTGACGCCGAGCTCACGCAGGAGATCGATCACGTCAGCCGCGTAATCGTCGATGCGCGGGTCGGCGTCCGGCTCGTCGATCGTCGAGCCGCCGAAGCCGCGGACGTCAGGAGCGAGCAGGCGCCAGCCGGGCGGCAGCGCCTTCGCCTGCCCTTCCCACATTGCCGCACCGAGTGGAAAGGCGTGGACGAGGCAAACGACACGCGCGTCATGTTCGGACGGCGCCGAATCGAAAAAGGAGATCGTACGCGACCCGGCGTGAACGTACTGACGCTGCATGCAGGGCGATCATACAGGGAGGGATGCCTGAATGCCGATGGCCGAGAGCTGATCAGTCTCCGCGTAGCGCGACTACCGGTTCGATGCGCATGGCGCGGCGGGCGGGGGCGAGGCTGGCGATGACGGCGACGACGATCAGCAGCATCGCGACGAGAGCGTATGGCAGCGGCGTCGACGTGGTGACGCCGAAGAGCAGGCCCGACAGCAGACGTGAGGTGGCCCATGCGAGCGCGAGGCCGGCGACGATGCCGAGGCCGACCTGTGCGAGGCCTTCGCCAAGAATCATCGTCAGCATCTGCGTCGGGCTCGCGCCGATCGCCATGCGGACACCGATTTCCTGCGTCCGCTGGCTGACGGCGTGGCTCAGCACGCCGAACACGCCGATCGCGGCGAGCAGAAGTCCTGACACTGCGAACGCCGAGAGGAGCCACGCGAGCGCGCGTGGCGTGGCGACCGACGCGTCGACGACCTGCTCCATCGACCGGACCTGGTAGAAGGGCATCTCTGGATCCAGGCCACGAATCGCAGCCCGTACTGACGAGACGACCGCCGTATGTCGCCCTGCGCTCTCGCGAGCACGGCGACGTCGCGCATCGCACCGAGTTGCCGGTACGGCACGAAGAACGTCGGCGTCGGTTCGGCCTCGACGCCGAGATTCCGATCGTCGGCGACGACGCCGATGACTTCGAATGGCGCCTGCGTCGACACGCCGACGGTGACTTGTCTGCCGACCGGATCGTCGCCGCCAAAAGCCTGCCGCGCGAGCCGCTGATTGATCACGACTACGCGCGGGCTGGTCCTGACGTCCTGCGCCGAGAGCACGCGGCCGGCCAGCACGCGCATCCCGAGTGCTTCGAAGAAACCGTCGGTCACGTACGCGAAGTTGACCGGGCTGGCGTCCTCCGGACGAGGGACGCCGCGGTCCGTCCAGGACGAACGAGGTGCCTTGCCGGTTGTCCGCCATCGGCACCGCGTCGCTCACGCCAACCGCCGGTGACACCGGGTAGCTGCCGCAGATCGTCGAGCAGGCGGCCGACGAACTGGATGCGTGCGCTGGCGTCGGCGTAGCGCGACGCCGGCAGCACCACCTTGCCCGACACGACCTGCTCGGGACGGAAGCCGGGATCGACGTTCCGCAGCTGCCGAAAGCTCTCGACAAGCAGGCCAGCGGTCACGAGCAATGCCATCGCCAGGCCCACCTGACTGACCACCAGCGCCTGCTGCACGCGAACGCCGCCGACGCCCTGACCCGACCCGCGCTCGGTCAGCCACTCTTTCATCCGGCCGCTGACCATTCGCACGGCCGGGACGATGCCGGCGAGAATCGCGGCCAGCGCGGAGATCGCCGCTGCGAAGAGCAGCGCCCGCAGGTCGAGCGATGCTTCGCGGACGCCCGGAATCGTCGCCGGCCCCAGCTGCACGATCAGCTGCGATCAACACCACCGCCAGCACGATCCCGGCCACTCCTCCGACGAGTGCGAGTCCACTCGTCTCGCCCAGCACCTGCAGCGCCAACCGCAGCCGGCTCGCGCCCAGCGCCGTCCGAATCGCAAACTCGCGCCGCCGCCCGACGCCGCGCGCGACCAGCAGATTCGCGACATTCGCACACGCGAGCAGCAGGACGAAGCCGACCGCCGCCGCCAGCAGCGTCATCGATCGCTCGGCCGCCGCCGTTACCCAGCCCGTCAGCGGAACCGCACGCGCGCCCCACTCGCGATAATCGGGATGTTCCCGGCCAACTTCCAGGGCAATGCGTTTGACGTCGGCGTCGGCGGCGTCTACCGTGACGCCGCCGCGGAGCCTGGCAATGACGGTGAGGTTATGCGCGTTGCGCTGACCGCCCGCGAGATCAGTTGCGAGCGGCAGCCACAGCTCGGCCCGATCGGCCGGCGGCTGGCCGCGAAACACCACCGGTGGCGGCGCGGCGTACGACGCCGGCATGACACCGACGATCTCGTGCGTGACGCCGTCGACCAGCACGCTCCGGCCGAGCACGCCGGGGTCGGCGCCAAAGCGACGCCGCCACAGCGCATCGCCGAGGAGCACCACCGGTCGTGCGTTGGGGCGGTCCTCCTCGTCCAGAAACCACCGTCCGATCGCCGGCTGGACCGCGAGCGCGCGCAGCAGCGAGGCGGTCATCGTCGCACCGCGAACCTGCTCCGGTTCGCCCCCGCCCAGCGTGACGCTCCGCCACCGGAATGCGCCCACCGCCTCGAACGATCGATGCCTCGTCGTCCAGTCGTGGAGCGTCGGCGGCGATGCCACCATCACCGGAACCGGCAGGACCGGGTTGGTCTCCCAGAGCACCACCAGCCGATCGGGATCGGGAAATGGCGTCGCCCGGAGGATGACGCTGTCGACGACCGTGAAGATGGCCGTGTTGGTACCGATGCCCAGGGCCAGGGTCAGAATCGCCACGACCGCAAACGACGGCCGCCTCAACATCGAGCGCAGGATGGTCACTGCGACCTTCGACGACAACCCGACACCAAGCGTTCATACGTGCGCGAAACACCCCGATTATTCGGTACTTGATGGCTCGGACCGGGTCGATCCGCGCTGCGCGGCGTGCCGGCAGGTAGCTCGCGACAATCGCGACGGCCAGGAGCGCGACCGCGACGACCGCATACGTGGCCGAGTCGGAGGGCGTCACCTGGAACAGCAAGCTGGTCATCAGGCGCGTGGCCCCGAACGCCATCGCCAGGCCGATCACCAGGCCGGCCACGGCGAGGGCCACTGCCTGTCGGACGACCATCGCCACAACCGCGCCTCGGCCCGCTCCGAGCGCCAGGCGAATGCCAATCTCGCGGGTCCGTTGCGCGACCGCGTGCATCAAGACTCCGTAGATGCCAAGCGCGGCGAGCAGCACGGCCATCAACGCGAACAGGCTGAGCAGCAACAGATACACGCGCGGCTGCGCCACCGCATTCGCCGAAATCTGCTCCATGGTCCGGACGCGAAAGACCGGCAAGTTGGGATCGAGCCGCGTGACGATGGCCCGCAGACCTTCGACGAGCGAGTCCGGCGGATTGATCGACCGGACTACAACGGTCGCGAAGCTGACCGGGAACTGCGCGTGCGCGAGATAGACGGTCGGCGCAACCGGAACCGCCGGTCCGAAATCGTGCACGTCCTTGGCGATGCCGATGACGACGCCGCCGGCGTTGGCTCCGCCTTGCCCCATCCGCGTCCCCAACGTGAACTGATGACCGATGGCTGGCTCGCCCGGCCAGATGCGGTTGGCGGCGGTTTCGTTGATCAGCACGACCGGAGCCGCTCCCAGTCGATCGGTCGCGTCGAGGCTGCGCCCGCGAAGGATTGGGATCCCCATCGCCTTGAAATAGTCGGGCGTCACGACCCTCACCTGCAGCGAGCGGGACGTTTGCTCGTCGTTCGACAGACGCCGCCCGTCGAGAGTCGACATCGAGATCGTGTATCGGAAGTCGGTGAGTGGCAGGCCAAAGATCGCGCCGGCGGCTTCCACACCCGGAAGGGTCGCGGCCTGCGTGACCAGCGAATCAATCAACGCAGCGCGCTTCGGCGGCATGTCATACGCGGTGTTGGGCAGCGACAGGTTGAACGTCTGGACGCGCGCGGCGTCGAAGCCGAGATCGACCGACGAGAGTTGCAGAAAACTTCGGAGCAGCAAGCCCGCCCCGACCAGGAGCACCACTGCGAGAGCCGTCTCGGCGACGATGAGCAGCGAACGAACCCGGTGACGATGGCGATCGCCGGTCGCGGTCCCGCTCTCTTCACGAATGCGGCCGGCGACGTCGTGAATCGACGAGGTGTGCCAGGCGGGAAGCGATCCAAACAGAAGCGCCGCACACAGCGAAATCGCGACCGTGAATGCCACGACGGTCGCATCGACGCGGGTTTCGGCAAGGAGCGGAATCGCAAGGCTGCTTTCGAGCGCGGAAATCGCACCCGTAGCCCACACCGCGAATGCGAGGCCGGCAATGGCCCCGGCAATCGACAGCACGACGCTTTCGACGAGCACGCCGCGAACGAGCCTGACGCGGCCGGCGCCGAGCGCGGTCCGGATGGCCAGCTCGCGGCTCCGGCCCAGCGCGCGCGTGAGCACCAGGTTCGCCACGTTGACGCACACGATCAGGAGCACGAAGCCGACCGCGCCAAGCAACAGGAACAGCGGCGTGCGAACGTCGCCAACCAGCGCGTTGCGCATCTCGTGCACCGCGATCCGGCCGTTGCGGTTCGTGCTGGGATACTGCTCGGCGAGACGCACGCTGAGGGCTCGCATCTCCTCGCGCGATCGATCGATCGACGCCTCCGGTTTGAGCCGCGCGATCACGTCCAGGTAATGCGCGCCCCGCTGGGTGGCCAATTCGTCTGCGCTGAATCGCTGCGGGAGCCAGATCTCCGACTGCAGCGGGTAGGAGAAGCCGCGCGGCATGACCCCGACGATGCGGTACTCGTCAGCGTCGATCGTGATGGTCCGACCCACGGCCTGCGGGTCGCCGCCAAACCGTCGGGTCCACAACGCGTGGCTGAGCACCGCCACGTTCGGGCCGCCGATCGCATCATCGTCGACGGCAAGGGCGCGGCCGTAGAGCGGCGTGACACCAAGCACGGCGAAGAAACCGCCGGTGACGGTGGCACCGGTCACCTGTTCCGCGGGACCGATGCCGGTCAACGCGTACGCGCCGGCGTTGATTGCCGCCATCTCCGCGAAGCTCGTACTCTCGCGGCGCCAATCGATGAAGTCGGGCGGCGACGCCGTGCCACCCGCAAAGTCCGGGTTTCTGACCGTGGTCGAGAACAGCTGGACGACGCGTTCGGGTTCGGGAAACGGCAGCGGCCGCAGCAGCACGGCGCGCACGGCGCTGAAGATCGCCGCGTTGCCGCCGATCCCGATGGCGAGGGTGAGGATCGTGATCGCCGCGAAGCCCGGCTTCTTGACGAGCGTGCGAATCGCGTACTTGATGTCCTGCAGCAGCATCTCGGCCCTCCACCGATCCCAACGCAGCCAGGCGGCGTGCACGAATGCGCCGGCACACCGGAGAATCACGCGTCCGTCATGTCGTGCGGCCGGTCGTCTCGCGGCGCGGCGCAGGCGGCCGAGCGTGAAACCGAGCTCTGCCTCCCATTCGCGGCGCCACTCGCGACGGACGTCCGCCGGCGCCAGCGGCGCGGCCGCCGCGATGAGCGCGGCACAGAGACGTGCGGTTCGATCGGGCGCGCTCGTCATCGCCCGTTCTTACGCGCCGGCGCCAGCGGAATCAGGCTGCGGTAATAGGCCAGCGCGTCGTTGAGCGCCCGCGTCCCGGGAGCGGTCACCCGGTAGTACCGCCGCGCCGGGCGCCCTTCGTCGCGCGCCGCCTGTTCGTCTTCCCAGGCGGATTTGACGAAGCCGTCGCGTTCGAGCCGGCTGAGCGCTGGATAGACGGTGCCGCTCGGCAGGCCGGTGCTGTCGATGATGTCGAAGCCGTAGACGAACCCGTTGGCCACGGACTGGAGCACGCTGACGGCGGTCACGCTCAAGCGGCGCATGGCTGAGTAGTATCGCTACATAGGTGAGTCGCGTCAACAGGCACGGGTCGCCCCAGGCCCGAGTGCGGCATGCCGTGTCCTTAGATCTCGATCGCGCCGCCGAGCGCCTTGAGATGCTGCCGGAAGGTGTGGCTTGGATCGGCGGCGCGCCGCGCCATATACGCCTCGAGCTGCAACTGATCGCGCAAGCGCTCGCCTTTCATCAATCGCGCCGCCTGGGCCTGTTCGCGGGACGCGATGTCACGTGCGGCTTCGACGACTCGCGGCAGGAGCGAGGTCTCGACGACGGCCACGCCGTCGACGTCGGCAAACACGAAATCCTCGCGGGTCACGGTGACGTGGCTCAACGATGCCGCCTCGAGCGCGTGCGGACTCCGCGTCCGAAGTTCCTGGGGCCCGGCCGGATAAGTACCCAGCGACCACACTGGAATGCCGATCGCCGCAATCGCCGCCGTGTCGCGATGCGCGCCCCAGACGACGATGCCACGGATGCCGGAGACATGCGCCTCGCCGGCGACCAGGTCGCCGATGCAGCCTTCGTCGAGACGGCCGGTGTTGTCGATGACCAGGACATCGCCTGGCGTCGATGCTGCGATGGCCTCCAGGAAGACGTCGGTGCTGCCGGCATGGCGCGCGGGACGCGCCGGGCCAGCCACGCGGTGCGCGTCACGCATCGGCCGCAGGTGCTGCGGCCCCAGGCGCAGCGGCAACTGCAGCAGCGCGCACGCATCCGCGATGAACGGCGTCGTCCAATCAAATCCCTGCAGCAGATCCGTAGTCATCACCACTCCTGACTCTCGTTGGGCGCCGAGCGCTTCAGTCGCGCACTTTCCGCGCGGCGTGCGCGTACTCGTTTTTCGCCAGCGTCGCTTCAGTCTGGAGCCGATCGCGGGTCTTGCGCGCATCGGCGAGTGCCCGCTCGAGCTGGTCGACTTCCGCTTCCGCTTTCGCGACGGCCGCCTCCGCTTTCTCGTGTGCGGCTTTCGCCTTCTTCATCTCCGCGACCAGCCGCTCGTTCTCGCGCGCCTCTTCCCGCGCAGCGGCCTCGGCCGCACGCTTTGCTGCGGCCTCCTCCTGCTTGCGCTCGGCTGGCGACGGCACCGCGGTGAGCGTGCGCGCGGTTGGCTTGGCCGGTAGCGCCGATGGCGGACGGGCCGGAACATCGCTCAGCGCCTCGAAGCCCATGGGCTTGAGCGGCTTCGTCAAGCGGCCGGGGTGCGCATCGGCGGGGAGTGCAGCCAGCGTTTCGGACACCGCGTTCAACGTGGCGGGCGTCGCGGCCTGCTCGGCGCCACCCAGCAACGACTTGATGCGCTCGGTGGCCGCACGGACGGCATCACGATGCGCCCGCTCGGCAGTGCGCACGTCGCTCGACTTCCCGCCGAGCAGGTTGCGGTGCTCGGCGCGCAGCGCTTCGGCCGCGGCGATCAACGCGTCGTAGGTCCTGCGCTCGCGCCAGTACAGCTGATTCACCGCCCACGCCGCGATGTTCGGCTTCTCGAGCGCCTTGATCGACGGGTCGGACTTCCCGGCGCGCTTGGCGAGCGCGTTCCGCTCAGGCGTGAACTGGTCGAGCGGCAGCTGGTAAAGCGAGTCGATTTCCGCCGCGGTCGGCACGAGCGTCAACGCCGGATCTTTTTTGCTCATATAGCGGCTCGAAAGGGGCAGGCCCTTCCCGGCTACGCGGAGTCGGCGGCGCGAATCGTCTCGAGCACGACGGCCCCGAGCGCCTCGATCTTCCGCGCCCCCATGCCATAGACGCGCTCGAGCTCGGCCAGCGAACCCGGCTTCGCGCGCGCCAGCTCGCGCAACGTCGAATCGTGAAAGATGACATACGGCGGCACGCCGCGCGCACGGGCAATCTCGAGGCGCATCGCCCGCAGCCGCTCGAACAGGCCGCGATCCACGCCCTGCCACGAGTCGACCTCGATCCGCGCCCGCGGCGCGCGGCCGCGCTCGACCCGGCGCTGTCGCGAAAGCACGAGGTCCCCGGCCGCGCCCGGATCCTTCATCGCCGCCACCCCGTCGGCCGTGAGCTTCAGGATCGGATACTGATCCTCGGTCTGCTGCAACAACCCGTGCGCGATGAGCTGATCGATATAGCCGCGGACCTCGTCCACACCGGCATCACGCAGCAGGCCGAACGTGCTCAGGTCACCGTGGCCCCGCGCCGTGACCTGTTCGGTGGCGTTGCCACGCAGGACCGCGGTCACGTGCGCCGAGCCAAAGCGCTGGCCGACCCGCGCCACGCAGGACAGGATCTTTCGCGCGAGCAGCACCGGGTCCCCGACAGACTCCAGCTCGCCCAGACAGTAGTCGCATGCCTCACACCCGTCTCGATCGTACGACTCGCCGAAATACGACACGATGCGCCGGTGCCGGCAGCCGACGGCGGCGGCGTAGCGTTCCATGTCGCGCATCAGCGCTCGCCGTTCGGGACTGAGCTCGCCGTTCCGCTCGAGCATGACCCGCCACTTCAGAAAGTCTGCTGCCGACGTGATCAGTACGCATTCCGCTTCGAGGCTGTCGCGCCCGGCTCGCCCGGATTCCTGCTGATAGTGCTCGAGCGACTGCGGCGCGCCGGCATGAAGGACGAATCGCACGTCGGATCGATCGATCCCCATCCCGAACGCGACGGTCGCAACGACGATGTCGGCCTGCTCGTTGAGGAAGGCATCCTGATTCTGGTGGCGCTCGGCATCGGTCAGGCCGGCGTGGTACGGGACCGCGCGGTAGCCTTCATCGACCAGCCACGCCGCAAGATCGTCCACCTCACGTCGAGACAGGCAGTAAACGATCCCAGCCTGCTGCTGATGCCGCGCGAGCACGTCGAGAATCTGCCGCCGCAGGTTCGCGCGCGGCAGGACCCGATACACGAGGTTCGGCCGATCGAACGAACCGACCATCTGCAGTGGGTCCTGCAGGCCGAGTTGCGAGACGATATCGCGGCGGACGCGAGCGGTCGCGGTGGCGGTGAAGGCGTGGAGGCTGGCCGACGGCAGCGCCTGGCGGAGGGTCGCGAGCTGGCGGTACTCCGGTCTGAAGTCGTGCCCCCACTGACTGATGCAGTGCGCTTCGTCGACCGCGATGAAACTGATTGGGGCGCTCGTGCGGCGCCAGATCGCGCTGTCGCCGCGCGTCGCCGACAAGACGCTCCGGCGCGAGATACAACAGGCGGTAGCGCGATTCGGCGAGGCCTGTCCGCACCGTCGCCTTCTGATCGGCGCTCATCGCGCTGTTGTAACAGGCGGCCGGCACGCCATTGCCGACGAGGGTGTCCACCTGATCCTTCATGAGCGCGATCAGCGGGGACACG
This sequence comes from uncultured Acidobacteriota bacterium, assembly GCA_963841895.1. Taxonomy (GTDB): domain Bacteria; phylum Acidobacteriota; class Vicinamibacteria; order Vicinamibacterales; family UBA2999; genus JACCSI01. The sequence goes on along the minus strand of CAWJEO010000011.1, from coordinate 214,868 downwards.
ACAATCGCGAGGCCGTCGCGCACCAAGGCCGGAATCTGGAAACACAACGACTTGCCGCCGCCGGTCGGCAGCACGAGCAGCGAATCGCGGCCGGCGACCACGGCTTCGACGGCTTCACGCTGGAGCGGACGAAACGAGGTGTAGCCCCAGTACCGATGGAGCGTGTCGAGGAGTGCGTCGTCAGTCACGGGCAGGAGACGATCCGATCTTATCCGCAGCTGACGGCGGTTGTGAGGACGCAGCCTACAATCGATCGAATGTTCGTCGAGAGCCCGCTGGGCCTGTATTGTCCGGAGGGCGACTTCCACATCGATCCGTGGGGCCCGGTGCCGCGCGCCGTCATCACCCACGCCCACGGCGATCACGCGCGCTTCGGGAGTCAGGCCTACCTCTGCGCCGACCCCTGCGCGCCGCTGCTGCTGCGCCGGTTCGGTTCCGAGCCCACCATCGAATCGACGCCGTACGGCGCGTCGATTCCGATCGGTTCGACCCGGGTCAGCTTTCATCCGTCCGGCCACATCCTGGGATCGGCGCAAGTTCGTGTCGAAGGCACGGGCGGCGTGTGGGTGGTTGCGGGCGATTACAAGCGGGTGGCCGACCCGACGTGCGAGCCGTTCGAGGTCGTCCCGTGCAACACCTTCGTCACGGAAAGCACGTTCGGGCTGCCGATCTACCGTTGGGATCCGACCGATGACGTCATCGACGATCTGCGGGGATGGTGGGACCGCAATCGCGCGCGCGGGCTGGCGTCAGTCGTCTTCTGCTACACGATCGGCAAGGCGCAGCGGCTCCTCGCCGAGTTGACGCGGGTCGCCGACACGCCGGTATTCGTGCACGGGATGATGCTGCCGATGATCGCCGCCTACCGCGACGCCGGCGTGCGCATGCTGCCCGTGCAAGCACTCGTCGACAAGCCACGCGGGACGTCGTTCGCCGGCGAGCTCATCCTGGCGCCGCTGTCGGCGCGCGGCACGCCCTGGATGCGCCGCCTCGGGGAGCTGTCGGACGCGTTCGCGTCGGGACTGATGCGGGTCCGCGGCGTCCGCCGGCAACGCGCCTACGACCGCGGCTTCGTGCTGTCGGATCACGCCGACTGGCCCGCGCTGCTCGACACGATCGCCGAAACCGGCGCCAGCCAGGTCATCGCCACCCATGGCCACTCCGAGCCGTTCGCCCGTTTCCTGCGCGAACAGGGCCTCGACGCGCGGGTCATGCGCACGGCCTGGGAAGGCGAAGCGGGGAGCGAGGCGGGAGCGAGCCGCCAGCCGAGGACGCCGCCGCTCAGTCGTCATGAAGCGCTTCGCCGATCTGTTCGCCGCCATCGATCAGACGAACTCGACGAATGCCAAGGTCGAGGCGATGGTCGCCTATTTCTCGACGTCGCCGCCAGCCGACGCGGCGTGGGCGGTGTTCTTTCTCACCGGCCGCCGCTTGAAGCGGCTCATTCATGGGGCGTCGGTCGCCGATTGGGTGACGAGCGCCACCGGCTTCGGCAACTGGATGCTCGGTGAATGCTACGCCGTCGTCGGCGACGGCGCTGAAACCGCGGCGCTGATGCTCGATCAGATGCCGACGATCCACTCGGATGCAGCCAGCCTCGCCGAGTGGGTCGAGGACCGCATTCTGCCGCTGCGCACGGCGGATCCCGAAGATCAGCAGCTCGAGGTGATCGAGTGGATGCGCGGACTCGAGCGGTGGCAACGCTTCACGCTGCTCAAGCTGCTCACCGGCGAACTGCGGGTCGGCGTGTCGCAGACGCTGGTCGTGCGAGCGCTGGCCGAGTCCGCGTCTCTACCCGTCACCACGATGGCGGCTCGACTGATGGGCGACTGGACGCCATCCGCGTCGTGGTTCGAGTCGCTGCTGGCGCACGGCGTCACCAGCGACGATCTGTCGCGGCCGTATCCGTTCTGCCTCGCCTCTCCCATCGACAACGACGTGCTCGAGGCCGAGCCGCTGGCGGCGCTGCTCGGCGACCTCGCGCAGTGGCAGGTGGAGTGGAAGTGGGACGGCATCCGCGCGCAGATCGTCAAGCGCGCCGGCGACAGTGCACGTCTGGTCGCGCGGCGAGGAGCTGATCACCGATCGATTCCCGGAGGTGAGTGACGTCGCGTCGCGGTTGCCGGATGGGACCGTGCTCGACGGCGAGATTCTCGCGTTCACCGGCGAGCGGCCGATGCCCTTCTCGGCCTTGCAGCAGCGCATCGGCCGGCAGAAGCAGGTCGCACGGAAGGCGCGCGACATTCCGGTCGTGTTCATGGCGTACGACGTCCTCGAACACGACGGCGCTGACGTCCGGCAGGAACCACTCTCGCGGCGGCGCCCGTGGCTCGACGCGCTGATCGCGGCCGTCCCGACCACCGTACATGACGACCGAGCCGGTCGAGGGCCGTCGCACAGACGCCGTTGCTGCCCTTCGAGCACGACGAGACAGTGATGCGCGAGCGGCCGGCGGTGCTGCGCGCGTCTCCAACGATCGAGGCCGAATCGTGGGACGCACTCGTCGCATTCCGCCGCGAGTCGCGCGAGCGCGGCGTCGAAGGGCTGATGTTCAAGCGCCTCGACTCGGCGTACGGCGTCGGGCGCAAGCGCGGCGACTGGTGGAAGTGGAAGATCGATCCGCACACGATCGACGCGGTGCTGATCTACGCGCAGCCAGGATCCGGCAAACGGGCCAGCCTGCTGACCGACTACACGTTCGGACTCTGGGACCACGGCGAGCTCGTGCCCGTCGCCAAAGCCTACTCGGGCCTGAGCAACGCCGAGATCGACGAGATGGACAAATGGATTCGCCGGCACACCGTCGAGCGCTTCGGCCCCGTGCGGCATGTCGAGCCGGTGCACGTGTTCGAGCTCGGCTTCGAGGCGATCGCGCAGGTCGACGCGTCACAAGTCAGGAATCGCGGTTCGATTCCCGCGCATGCTGAGGTGGCGGAAGGACAAACAGGCAGCCGAGGCGGATACGCTGGACACGCTCCGGGCGATGATTCCAAGGTTCCTCGTTTCCTAAGTTCCGGGGTTCCTGGGTTCCTGACTCCCTGACCCCCGACCCCTGATCCCCGATCCCTTCAAGGATCTAGAGCGTCTTCTGGCCCGTGTCAGCGTCAGGAACTGTCAGCAGTCCCTTCTCGACGTAGATCGGCCGCACCAGCTCGCGGATCTTCGGCAGGTTGACGTAGAACCACAACCCGCCGAGCAGGCACGCGACGCCGCCGGCCGCGATCGTGCGCGTGGCGCCGATGCGCTCCGGCGGCCACCCCGGCGATGAGACTCCCGATCGGCGCGGTGCCCAGAAACGCCATCGTGTAGAACGACATCACGCGCCCGCGCAGGTGCTCCGGCACGATCGTCTGCACGATCGTGTTCGTGGCCGCCAGTGTCGTCATGAAGCCGGCGCCCGAGATCGGAAGAATCAGCAGCGAGAGCCACAGGTGCCGCGACTGGGAGAACGCCACGAGCGTGATGCCGAACGCAATGGTCGCGCGGGCGATGTGACGGCCAAGGCCGACAACCGAGCCACGTGACGCAAGGTAGAGCGTGCCGGCCAGCGCCCCGAGGCCGGTCGCGGTCATCAGCAGCCCGAGCGTGTGCGCGCCGCCGCCGAGCACGTCGGACGCCATGACCGGCATCAGGACCTGATACGGCATCCCCAGCGTGCTCACGAGCGCGACCAGCAGCAGCCCCGATCGCACCGGCGCAAAGCCCGAGACGTAGCGAAATCCCGCGGCGAGCGCCTGCCGGACCGGAATGATCTCGGTCGCCGGCTCGAACGGCTTCACCTTCATCGCCGCCAGCGAGGCAATCACCGCGACGTACCAGACCGCATCGAGGGTGAAGCACCAGCCTTCTCCAACCGCGGCGATGATCAGGCCGCCGATCGCCGGGCCGATGATGCGGCTGCCGTTGACCAGCGACGAGTTGAGCGCGATCGCATTGGCCAGATCCGCACGGTCCTCGACCATCTCGACGACAAACGACTGCCGCGCTGGCGTATCGAACGCGTTGATCACGCCCTGCAGCGCCTGCAGCACCATGACCTGATACACGTCGATCACGCCGGTGAGGGTCAGCACGGCCAGCGCCGCCGACTGCAGCATCGACGCGACCTGCGTCACCATGAGCACGCGATGCCGGTTCCAGCGATCGATGTAGACGCCGGCAAACGGCGCCAGCAGGAGCGTGGGAATCTGGCCGATGAAGCCGACGAACCCGAGCAGGAACGCCGAATCGGTGAGGCGGTAGACCAACCAGCTCGCCGCAATGCGCGTGACCCAGGTGCCGATGAGCGACGCGCCCTGGCCGAGGAAGAAGAGGCGGTAGTTGCGATTGCGGAGGGAACGGAACAACTGATCGAATCGAGTGTACGCCAAAAAAAGGAGCGCCCATGACGTGCATGAGCGCTCTTGAGTGACAACCTGATCTATTCGAACGTTTCGGCTGCCTAACGCACCTCGCTCTACGCGCAACCTGATGTCGTGCCGCAGTTGCTGCACTTGTAGCACGCACCGCTCCTGACCATGATCGACCCGCACGTCGAGCACGGCGGCGCGTCCTCCTGGTTCTGCATCGCGGCGAACGACGAGGTCCTGGTCGCGGCGACCGGCTTCGGCGGCGCTGGCGCCGGAATCACGGCCTTCGGCAACTCCACATGACCATTGCCGCCCGACGACGCGTCGGCGACGTCGTCGCGATTGTTCACGCCGGCGACATACTGCGCCTCCGGCGAGAGGAACTTCGACGCCATCCACCTGAAGATGTAGTCGACGATCGACTTGGCGAAGCGGACGTCGGGGTTCTTGGTCATGCCCGACGGCTCGAACCGCACGTGGCTGAACTTGTCGACGAGCGCCTGCAATGGGACGCCGTACTGGAGTGCGTAGCTGATCGCCTGCGCGAACGCGTCGGCAAAGCCCGAAATCGTCGAGCCTTCCTTCGCCATCACCAGGAAGATCTCGCCCGGCATGCCGTCTTCGAACAGGCCGACCGTCACGTAGCCTTCGTGGCCGGCGATGTCGAACTTGTGCGTGAGCGCGTGCCGCTCGTCCGGCAGCTTGCGACGGACCGGCGTGCGCGATGCGACCGCTGCCGCCACCGCGGCCTCAATCGCCGCCTTCGTGTCGATCGGCTTCGCCGTGCTCGACGCGTCCTTCGACGTGTTGAGCGGCTGTGTCCGCTTCGAGCCGTCGCGGTAGATTGAAATGGCCTTCGCGCCGAGGCGCCAGCTCTCGAGGTAGGCCTGCTCGATCTCGTCGACCGTCGCTTCCTTCGGCACGTTGACCGTCTTGCTGATCGCGCCGGAGATGAACGGCTGGGTCGCGCCCATCATCTTGATGTGCCCCATATAGTGGATGGAGCGTTCGCCGTTGGCGGCCTTGAAGGCGCAATCGAAGACCGCGAGGTCGCGATCGAGCAGGTGCGGCGCCCCTTCGATGGTCTCGCGCGAGTCGATGTGGGCGATGATGTCGGTCACCTGCGACGCCGTGTAGCCCAGTTTCTTGAGCGCCATCGGCACCGTGGTGTTGACGATCTTCATCATCCCGCCGCCGACCAGCTTCTTGTACTTGACGAGCGCGATGTCGGGCTCGACGCCGGTCGTATCGCAGTCCATCATGAACCCGATCGTCCCGGTCGGGGCCAGCACGGTCGCCTGCGCGTTGCGGTAGCCGAAGTCTTCGCCCAGCTCCACCGCATCGTCCCACGACTGCTTCGCGGCCTGATAGAGATCCGCGGGCACGTGCCGCGGATTGACGTCCTTCATCGCGTCGCGATGCTTGCGCATGACGCGGAGGAACGGCTCGCGATTGACGTCGTAGCCGGCAAACGGACCGCCGTGATCGCGCGCGACCCGCGCTGACTGCGCGTAGGCTTCGCCGGTCATCAGCGCGGTGATCGCGGCGGCGAATCGCGGCCCTGGTCGCTGTCGTAGGGCAGGCCGCGCGACATCAGCAGCGCGCCGAGGTTGGCGTAGCCCAGCCCCAGCGGGCGATAGGCGTGGCTGTTCTTCTCGATCGCCTTGGTCGGATAGCTCGAGTTGTCGACGAGGATTTCCTGCGCGGTGATCAGCGTCCGCACCGCCGCCTTGAACGCCTCGGCGTCGAACTCGCCGTCGCTGCCGACGAACGTCATCAGGTTGAGCGAAGACAGGTTGCAGGCCGAGTCGTCGAGGAACATGTACTCGGAGCACGGGTTGCTCGCGTTGATCCGCGCCGTGTTCGCCGAGGTGTGCCACTCGTTGACGGTCGTGTCGAACTGCATGCCCGGGTCGCCGCACACCCAGGTGCCCTCGGCGATCAGGCGCATCAGATCGCGCGCCCGATAGGTGTCCATCACCTCGCCGCCCACGACCGATCGCGTCTGCCAGAGCCCATCGTCGAGCACCGCGCGCATGAACTCGTCGGTGACCCGGACCGAGTTGTTGGAATTCTGGAAGAAGACCGACCCGTACGCGGTGCCGGTGAACGAGCCGTCATAGCCGGCATCGATCAGCGCCCACGCCTTCTTTTCTTCCTCGACCTTGCAGTTGATGAACTCGACGATGTCGGGATGCTCGGCGTTGAGAATCACCATCTTGGCGGCGCGGCGGGTCTTGCCGCCCGACTTGATGACCCCGGCAAACGCGTCGAAGCCCTTCATGAACGAGACTGGGCCCGAGGCGGTGCCTCCGCCAGCGAGGAGCTCCTTCGACGACCGGATCGACGACAGGTTGCTGCCCGTCCCCGAGCCGTACTTGAAGAGCATGCCCTCGGTCTTGGCAAGCGTCAGGATCGACTCCATCGTGTCGTCGACGGCGTTGATGAAGCACGCGGAGCACTGCGGCGCCTTTTCGAAGCCGCAGTTGAACCAGACGGGGCTGTTGAACGCTGCCTGCTGATGCACCAGCAGGTGCTTCAGATCCTGGCTGAACGCCGAGAGCGCCTCGTCAGAGGCGAAATACTTCTGCTTGCGCGCCCATTCCGTGATCGTGTCCACGACGCGGCCGATCAGCTGCTTGACCGATCGCTCCCGCTCGGGCGACCCGACGTGCCCGCGAAAATACTTCGAGACGACGATGTTGGTGGCCTGCTGCGACCACGCCTTGGGCATCTCGACCTGTCGTTGCTCGAAAACGACTTGCCCCTTCTCGCCGCCGATGACCGCGTCGCGCAGTTCCCATTCGACCTGGTCGAACGGATCGCTGCCCGCCGTGGAAAAAAAGCGCGGAAACTCCAGGCCCGGCACCGTGCTCGCGACCCGCTTGCCGCGCGCCTGGGCCTCTTCCGGTTCACTGTGCCCGCCATGGCTCGCGCCGGTCGTCTGTTGACCGGCCGCTCCCGCCGCCATCTTGTGAGCAGCGCCATCCTGCATGCGACCTCCGCCCGAGCGACACCCGTCCCCTACGGGCCGCTCGCCCTTTCATGAACCCTTGCCAGTTAGTGGTCTTGGTGCGCGCGTCCTGAAGTCGTTCGAAGTCCAGCGTTCGTGTCGGCGTTCTGGCTTCCGATGCCTGGCGGCCGGGAGGTCGCCTGCGTCGAAAACCGTTTCGCGCGCGACGCCCAATATGCGCCCCCGTCACATGGTTGTCAAGTCTCTAAACCACAATATCTTGCGCTTTTATTTTAGGTCAGACGCTAGATATCGTGAATATTGAGCCCATTTTCATAGATTCGTTTTATTTTCGCTTGAGTTGCCGGGACATGCAAGCTCATGCAGAGGTTTCCACGCCCGTTACACGACCAACCTGTTACCTTCCGCACCATGGATCGCTGGCTCCAGGACGCTCGGCGTGCCCTCCACGCCCTCGCCGCAAGACCCGGCCCCGCCCTCGTCGCCGTCCTCACCCTCACCCTTGGCCTCGCCTCGACGACCACGCTGTTCAGCGTCGCCGACGCGCTGCTGCTCCGGCCATTTTTCTACCGCAGCCCCGAGCACATCGTCGACTTCGCGGTGCAGCTGAACGGCCGTCCGGCCAACGGGGTCTACAGCCCAGCCGCCTGGCGTCTGTTACAGGCGCGCTCCGACGCCTTTACCGGTGTGGAGGCATACCGGCCGAGCAACGTCGTCATGACTGGCGCGGTCGAGCCGAGCGAGATCTCGGTTCTGGAGACTTCTCCTGGGCTCCTCTCCTTGCTCGGGATCGCCCCGCAGATGGGGCGCTGGTTCGACGATACCGACGCGCGTGGTGCTCACGGTCCGGTGGTGGTGATCAGCGATCGCCTGTGGCGAGAGGAGCTTGGGGGGAACCCGGCGATTGTCGGGACGACCCTCACCTTCAACGACACGCCACACACGGTCGTCGGCGTCATGCCGCGCGAGTTCGTCTTCCCGCGCGTGGCATTCCGCGCCTGGACGCTGCTGCCGGCGTCGTTACCGGAGCGGCCAGGGCTCAGCCTCGTCGGCCGGCTTGGCGACGGCGTCCCCTTCGATCGCGCCGCCAGCGTCGTCGAGGCGATGCGGCCGGAGATCCGACAGGTCAAAGGCACGACGCAGGATCGCGACGCGGCGATCGCGCAACCCCAGAACATCACCACCGCGCAGCGGACGCCGATCTACATCCTGCTTGCCGCTGTCGCACTGGTCCTCGCGATGGCCTGCGCCAACGTCGCGAGCATGACGCTGACCGTTGGCGAGTTGAGGCATCGCGAGCTCGCCATTTGCGCAGCGCTCGGTGCGTCGCGCGCGAGATTGACGCGGCAGCTGGTCCTCGAAAGCGCGATCGTCGCGGGGATCGCCGGGGTCGCCGGCGTGTGGTTTGCCAGCCTCGGCATCGACGCCCTGACGGCCATCCTGCCGAGCGAGCTGGCCTTCTTCAACGCGAACGAGATTCGCGTCGATCGGCGGGTCATGGCGTTTGGCGCGCTGACCGTGCTCGTTGCGGTGACGAGCGCGGGCGTCCTGCCAGCCCTGCGATCGACGCGCACGGATCTCGTCGACGCGCTGAAGAGCGGTGGCCGGACCTCGACGGCGCCGCGCGGCGAACGACGGGCGCTTGCCGGGCTCGCGACCGTGCAATGCGCGCTCGCACTGATTCTGCTCGTTTCCGCCGGCGTGCTGATCCGCAGCTTCGTGCGCCTCCAGTCGGTCGACCCCGGCTTCAACACCGAGCGTCTTGCCATCTTCACCGTCGTGACTCGCGTCCAGCGTTACGCGGCGCCCGAGGCAAACGCGGCCTTGCGGCAGGCTGTCGTCGACGTGCTCGGCTCGACGCCGGGCGTCACCGGTGTCACCCTCGCCGCGGGATTCCCGCCGACGGGCTTCGGGTTTCATTTCGACGTGGCGCTCGAAATCGATGCGCCGGGCAACGTCGTTGCGCGCGACCTCGAGATCGCCTTTGCGCCCGTGGGCGCCGGCTACTTCGATCTGCTCGGCATCCCGCTCGTCGCCGGGCGCGTCGTCGACCAACGCGACACCGTCGCCAACGTGGTGGTCAACGAGCCGTTCGCACGGCGCTATTGGGGCGGAGCGCCACAGGCGATCGGCCATCAGTTCCGCGTCGGTCCGAAGGATCCGTGGCAGACCGTCGTCGGCGTCGTCGGCGACGTCAAGCAGTTGGGTCTCGACGATCGTCTCGGCGATCTGGAGTACTACCGATCGTGGGATGCGGCGCGGACGAACTGGTCGGTGGCGGTTCGAACCGCGGACGATCCGCGGCGTCTGATTCCTCAGCTGAAGGCCCGGATCTGGTCCATCGATCCGGCGCTCGCCATCCGCGACAGCGACGACATGCGCGCCCGGTTCGCCGCATCGGTGGCGCGGCCGCGATTCTTTTTCGTCGTGATGGCGGTGTTCGCGGCGATCGCGACCGGCATCGCCGGCCTCGGCATCTACGGCCTGTTCTCGTACCTGGTGACGCGGCGCACGACGGAGATGGGGATCCGGCTCGCGATTGGTGCAACGCCAAGCCAGGTCGCGGCGCTCGTGGTCAGGGACGGAATCGCGCTTGCGGCGCTGGGCGCCGGGTTGGGACTCAGCGGCGCGTGGGCGGTGTCGCGGGTGCTCGCGTCACTGCTCTTTCAAACGTCGCCGCTCGATCCTATGGTGCTGGCGATTGGAACGACAGCGCTGGTGACGCTGGCGATTGCGGCCTGCGTCGTCCCGGCGCGGCGGGCGCGCGCGATCGATCCGCTGTCGTTGCTGAAGCCTGATGCGTAGGAACGACCGCGGCGCGTCGGCTCAGCGCATGAGAACCGACGCCATCGTCGCGGCCTTGTCGGCCAGCTTACCGGCAAACGCGAGGTTGCCGCCCTTCAACGACTCCTCGGCCTGCGACAGGAATCGTCGCGCGGTGTCGAACTGCGCGCGGCCATCGGCGTCGAGCGCTGCGTAGTTGACGCGCTGCAAATCCTGGACGGTGCGGCTCATCAACGCGCGAATTGACGTTTCGGTCTTCGTCCGGGCACCAGGCGCGGGCTGCAGCGTCAATGCCGGCGGCGGCCCCATCGGCCTCTCGGGCTCTGTCCGAGCCGGTTCAGGCTTTGGCGCTTCCGGCCTCGCGTTCGCGGGGCGAGAGGGCGGACGGCTTGGCGGACGTCGCCAGCGCGGTATCGACAGGACTGGGCTCGATTGTCGGCACCGGCTCATCCACGTAAGTCTCGACGACCCGCGGCGGCGGTGGTGGTGGAGTGAGCACCGGGATCGCGGGCTCGGTATGTGCGCGCGCCTTGGCACAGCCGGTGCCCGCCGCGATGACCACCACGACGATCATGTAAAGGGGGGACGATCGCACGGTCTTTCTGGATTCTACAAGCTTCGCTGCATCACGTTGCAAAAACCGCGTCGCTTTTTTCGGCGTCAGGCCCGGCGCCCTACCACTTCTGACGTCCGCCGCGAGCGTTCGGACTCCCGTCTGAGCGACGGCGTCGGCGCGTCAACCGAGGTGCGCGGCCCCGCCTTCGGCATCTTGATGATGAACGTCGTCCCCACGCCTGGGGTCGACTCGACGTCGATGTCGCCGCTGTGGAGCTGAACGGTCCGATAGACCAGCGACAGGCCGATGCCAGTGCCGGTCTGCTTGGTCGTGAAGTAGAGGTCGAAAATCCGCGCGAGATTCTCCGGGGCAATGCCCTCACCCGTGTCGCTGACGCGGATCTCCACACGGCCGTCCTTGGTCGGCGCGCACGCAATAGTGAGCGTTCCGCCGCGCGGCATCGCCTGCACGGCGTTCTTCGCGAGGTTGAGCAGCGCCTGGCGCAGGATACCGGCGTCCGCCTCGATGTCGGGCACGTCGGGAGCGATAATCGATTCGAACGCGACGCCGGTCACGTTGGCTTCGACCGCGAGCGTCTTGAGCACCTCGTCCGCGAGTTCTGCTGGCGACACCGGCCGCAGCGTCAGTTCCTCGGGCCGGGCGAACTTCAAGAAGCCCTGCACCACGTCGTCCAGGCGGCGAATCTCCCGAGCGATGACGTCGATGTGCGGGTCGGTGGCGTCAGAACCGGCCCCGGCATTCAGCTTCTGCTTCAACAGCTCGAGGTGAATGGTCATCGCGTTGAGCGGATTCTTTACCTCGTGCGCGACGCCGGCCGTCAGCCGGCCGAGCGCGGTCACGCGCCGCGACAGCTCGACGAGCTGCGACCGCTTGGCGCCGTCGGGAATGGCAGCCTTGAGCTGGTTGGTGACGCTCGCGAAAACGTCGCCAAGCTCCTTGAACTCGTCACCCTTGAGGTCGAGCGTGGCGCCAAGGTCGCCTCGGCCCAGCCGGCTCAAGCCGCTTCGGATGACGTGAATCGGCCGCACGACGATCTGTGCCAGCGAGACGGCGACGATCAACCGCGATCAGCGAGCGCAATGACGGCGGCAAACGCAAACGGCTTGAGCGCCGTCGTCAAACTCTGACGAATGAGCAACGTCGATTGTCCGACCCGCACTTCGGCGAACGGCGTGTCGCCCAGCAGCATCGGCTGCCGCCACTCGAGCATCCGCTCGGTCTGGTAGACGGATCGCAGCTGCGTCAACCCGGACGCCGCGGTCAGCGACGCCAGGTCGTCGCCGTCAGGCAGGCGCTCACCGACCCGCGACGGATCGCTGTGCGCCACGACCGAGCCGCTGCCGTCGACGATGGCGGCGTAGACGACATCCTCGGAGTAGAGCGCGGCCTCGAGCGACGCCCGCACCGCGGTGGACCGCCGAAGGTCCTGGAACGCGGTCTCCTCGGTGACGACGACATCCTGCGCGCCGTGGCCGATGGTCATCGCGATGAACTCGCCTCGCTCGCGACTCTGCTGCAGCAGCGTGCGGGTCAGCGAAAACAGCTGCAAGGCGCTGAGACTCACCACGACCAGCACGACGATGGACGTGACGCCGAGGACCTGTTTCTGTTTGATGGAGAGCATACAGACCCTGCTTAATGCGTCGAGCCTCGAGCCACGTCCGGTGCTTCGGGCCACGTGCCATGTGCAGCGCACGGGAACTGCGGACGTGGCACGGCGCACCGCACGACGAACGTGGCACGGCGCACCGCACGAGGAACGCGGCACGGCGCACCGCACGAGGAACGCGGCTCCAGGAACCCAGCACTCAGATCTCCTGCTTCATCCGGTTCAGCTTGTTGTGCAGCGTCTTCAAGCTGATGCCCAGCATCTCGGCGGCGCGCGTCTTGTTGTTGCCTGCGGCCTCGAGCGTCGCCAGGATCAGTTTCCGTTCTGCTTCGTCGACCGTCATTCCCGGCGCAATCGTCAACTCGCTCGGCGGCGGTTCGACGGCTCTCGGCGCCGCGCCGAAGCGTGGCAGGTGCAGCGGCTCGATGAATTCGCCGCGGGCGAGAATCGTCGCGCGCTCCATGACGTTGCGCAGCTCGCGGACATTGCCCGGCCAGTCGTAGAGCTCCAGCATGCGCATCGCGTCCGGCGTCACGGCGCGGACCTGGCGTCGATCCCGCGTGTTGAATTCGTCGAGAAACGCCTGGATGATGAGCGGAAGATCGTCCTTGCGGTCGCGGAGCGGCGGCAGGTCGATTGTAAAGACGTTGAGCCGGTAATACAGATCGTCGCGGAGCTTGCCGTCCCGGATCGCGGTCAGCGGATCCATGTTCGTTGCCGCCAGCACGCGAACGTCGACTTCCTGCTCGACCCGGCCGCCCAGCCGCCGGAACTTCCGCTCCTGCAGAACGCGCAGCAGCTTGACCTGCGTCACCGGGACCATCTCGGCGATCTCGTCGAGGAACAGCGTGCCGCGATCGGCGAGCTCAAAACAGCCGGCGCGGCGATCGATGGCGCCGGTAAACGCGCCGCGCTCGTGGCCGAAGATCTCGCTCTCGAGCAGGGTCTCGGGGATCGCCGCGCAGTTGATGGCGACAAACGGCGCTTCGGCGCGCGGGCTCAACTGGTGAATCGTCTGCGCCACCAGCTCTTTGCCCGTACCCGATTCTCCGATGACCAGCACCGACGCCGTCGTCGGCGCCGACTGCTCGATGACCTGGTAGATCTTCCGCATCTTCGGGCTGTTGCCGACGATGCGGCCGAAGCTGCCCTTCTCGCGGAGGTGGCGGCGGAGAACTTCGTTCTCGCGCTTCTGGGCATTGAGCTCGGCGATGCGCTCGAGCAGCCGCCGCAGCTTCTGCGGATCGACCGGTTTGGTCAGGTAGTCTTCGGCGCCGTTCTTCACCGCTTCGACGGCGGTCTCGACCGAGCCCTGCGCGGTCAGCACGATCGTCTTCAGATGGTCGGCTTCATCCTTGAGCGCCTTCAAGAGTTCGAGCCCGCCCATGCGCGGCATCACCATGTCGGTGATCACGATGGCGGGCCGGAACGAGGTGACCAGCTTCAGCGCTTCTTCACCGTTCGCCGCGGCTTCGGTGGCAAAGCCCCACGTACGCACGAGCTCGGCCAGGCCCGCACGGGTCGGGCCATCATCCTCGACGATGAGCACTCGCTCGGGCTGCGTGGTCGTCTTCAAGGCTTCAGGCACGTCTCACTCTCAGCAGCGGAACCCCGGCTGTCCGGGCCGCGAAAGGACTCGGCCGTGGCCCAGAGTACGCCATAGACCGGAATAAAAACACGAGGGAAGGTCGAGTGTACCATTTCAACCCAGTGTTCCCTGAGGCCTCCGAGCCGCTGCCTACCGTTGCGTCGCCACCCCCGATTCCGTTCTCGCGCGGCCGGGCTGCGGCCGAGGTGTTCTTGTGTTCGGGTTATCCAACTCAGCTGCTGATTGCGGCGACGCTGGCCTCGCTGGGCCTGCCGCCGCTGGTCAACGGCAGCCTGTCGCCGACGTTCGTCTTTGCCAATCTGACGCTCGATTCGCTGCTGCTGATGGCGCTGGTGCTGATGTTCCTGCGCCAGTCAGGCGACGACCCGCGCACCGTCTTCCTCGGCTCGCGCGCCGCCGGGACAGGAATTCAGGCTCGGCGTGTTGAGCGTCCCGGCGGTTCTGATGGTCGTCGTCGTGGTGCAGCTCGGCGTCACCGCAGTCGCGCCGTCGCTCCACAACGTGCCGGACAGCCCCTTCGAGCCGCTCTTGAGCTCGCGGTGGATGCTCGCCGCTTTCATCGTGCTGCTGATCGTTGCCGGTGGGATCCGCGAGGAGTTGCAGCGCGCGTTCCTCCTGCATCGATTCGAGCAGGGACTTGGCGGACCGGTCGTCGGCCTGATCGTCACGAGCGCAGCGTTTGGTCTCGGCCACACGATGCAGGGATGGGACGCCGCCATCGCCACTGGCACATTGGGCGCATTCTGGGGCCTCGTCTATCTGCTGCGCCGCAGCGCGGTGGCCTCAATCGTCAGCCACGCCGTTCTTCAACGTCGTGCAGGTCGTCGCCGGCTATGCCGCGTTGACGGCGAGCTGACGGTGATCCGCCGGGGCGATCGACCCTCCGTCGGACGGCTGACGGTTACCGAACGCCCGAACTCTTCCAGAGCTCCACAACCGGCGTCCGACGACGCAGATCCTGGACCCAGTCGGCGATCAACTGATCGCGGCGCTCGGTCGAGAGGCGCTCGCGAATGGCCGTGGACGCGGCCTCGATGGATTGCTGCTTCCGCTCGAACTCTTCGCGATGCGCGGTGTAGTACGCGTTCACGTCCTCGTCGCTCGGAACCCCGACGGCGGCAAATCGCTGCGCGAGGTAAGCCGCAATGCGGGCGTCGTCGCGCAACCACGAGCGCAACCGGGTTTCGGTGAAGCCACCGCGCGTCAGGGCTGAATCGAGTTGATCGGCGCCGCCGAGACGTTGGCGCACGGCGTCGAGGCGGGAATCGATGTCGGCCTCGCCCGGCTCGGGCGGCAGGTAACGCTGCACCTCGCGCAGCACCAGCATTCGGTCGACGAGCCGCAGCGTTGCCGCGTTCAACGACGTCGCGTGGTCGGGTTCGACGAGACCGAGCGCCATCGCGGTCTGAACGTCGGAGAGCGTAATGACCTGGCCGCCGACAATCGCGAGCGTCCGCTCGATCAGCTCGCCGCGCTGAGCCGCGGCTGGAACGGTTGTCGATGGCGACACACAGCGACGCGACGACGAGTCCGGGCATGAGGCGGACGAACGGCCAGCTTCGCATGATCAGAAGGCCTGCCCGAGCGAGATGTGAAACACCATGCCCCGCTCGCGCGCGATACTGTCCACTTCCGTGCTGGGCAGCGTGCGGCGGTTCAGGTTGAAGCCAAGATCGCCGCGGACCGGACCGATCGGCGATCGGAAGCGCACGCCGAATCCAACCGCGGGCCGAAGCTCCCCGAGATCGATCTGGTTGACGCGGCGGAAGACGTTGCCGACGTCGACGAACCCGACGCCGCTCAGTCCCTTCCAGTACGTCGTCCGGAGCTCCACGTTCAACACCATCAGGCCGTTGCCGCCGGTCGGAAACCCACGATCGCTCAGCGTGTCGGTCTCGGGATCGCAGACCGGCGGATTCTCGCAGGTGCCGAGTCGATCGAGCACGAAGCCGCGGACAGTCGTGTCGCCGCCGGCGAAGAAGCGTTCGCGCGCCGGCACATCATCGACGATCGCCCGCACCGGCTGCCCCGACGGGTCGAGCACCGGCTCGCCGTTCTCGTCCTCCTGGGTGGCGAGCCGCTCGAAGCCTTCGGCCAGGCCGAGCCTCGCTCCCACAACAAGGGTCAGCTTCGACTTGCGTGGCAACTGGCGATACCAGAATGCCTGGCCGAAGCCCTTGATGAATCCGATCTCCGATCCCAGCGCGCGGGCCGCCAGCCACCCGTCGATACCGAGAACGGTGCCCCGCGTCGGGTCCAGCACGTCGTCTCGCGAATCGCGCAGGACCGAGCCCGTGAACGTCGAGAGCCTCGCCTGCGGGAAGAAGCGGTCGACGTTGACCCGATCCTCGATCGGGATCTTCTGGTCGAAGAGCCGCGTCGTGTCGAGCCCATACCGGCCGCTGACGGTGATCTGCGCATCGATCCGGCGCGAGTACTCCACCTGTCCCCCGCGCCGCGCGAAATTGAAGCTCGATCGAATCGCTTGCTCGAGAAAGGCGGTGAACTGCAGGTCGCCGGGCCGATTGAACGGCCGTGGTTCTCGGAACGTGCCGAGGACGCGGTACTCGTTGAACCCGTAGCCGCCATCGTCGGTCGGGTCGGTTGAATCGATCGCCGGATCGCGGGCGCGCAAGCTGACGCGCGTGAACAGGCTGAGCGTCCGATTCTTGCCCCACAGATTGCGGCGGCTCACCTCGAAGAACGCGCGCGGCGCGACCTCGACGCGATCGACGGCCTGGCCCTCGTCGCCGGTGCGTGCGCGCAGGCCGGCCTCGACACCGCCGCCGTAGGCGACCGTCGTCGCGGGCGCCTCTTCGACTTCGATCAGGATGTCGCGGCTCGCCGCCGACCCGTGCGGCAGCTCCGCTACCCGCACGCGGCGGAACAGCCCGAGCGCGGCGAGGCGGCGCTGCCCTTCGATCAGCGCTTCTTCGCCGAGCGGCTGGCCCGGCAACAATCCCACCTCCCGGCGAATCAGCTCGGCGTCCGTCCGGACATTGCCGCTGACCAGCACGCGGTCGATGACGGTCTGCGTTCCCTCGCGAATCTCCCAGTGCACCTGCAGTTGCGTGCCGTCCGGCGACACGATCGTCGCCGGGTCAACTCGAGCGTTCTGAAACCCCTGGTTGCGATACAGACGCTCGACCGCTTCGCGATCTGCGTTGAGCTGTGGACGATAGAACGGCCGATCCGGCTGCAGCGCCAAGTAGTCCGCGCACGGTCGCCTCTGACACCTCGCGGGCTCCCGTCACGGTGACGGCACTGACGGTCGTCCGGACGCCTTCGACCACGATCAGCCGCACATTGACCGGCCGAAACGGATTGGCAGCATCCGCCGAGCCGACGCCCAAGAGCGATCTCCGGCTTCACGCTGACGCCGGCGAAGCCCCGGATCCGGTACAGCTCGGCCACGGCATTGGCCATGGTCGCGACCCGCCCGTCCACAAACGGCTCTCCCGCCTTCAGCGCCAGAAGCGGCGCAAGCTCGGCGAGCGTAACCGCCTGGTTGCCCGAGACCTCTATCGCCGACAGGCGGTGCAGCAGACCGCGGGTGACGGTGAAGGTCAACACCATCTCGCCGTCGCGCGATTCACGCACGTACAGGCGCGGTTGCCGATCGATAGCCTTCCTGGCGCAGATACGCTTCGATGTTACGGCTCGCGTCCTCGAGCAGATCGAGATCGACGCTTCGTTCCTGGCGGATGGGGACCAGCGTGTCGCGGCGGGCGGCCGGCAGCGGATCGCCGGCAAAGACCACGCGCACCTGCGGACCGCGATCGACCGTGACCGTCAACACTGCCGGGGACCGTTCGCTGGCGAACGACGGCGTCACGTTCACCCGGGCTTCGTAGTAGCCGAGATCGCGCAGGCTCTGCTCGAAAGTCGGTCATGCGAGTCGCCAGCGCGGCCCGATCGTACGGCCTGCCTTTCTCGATGCGCAGCTCCGACATCACCTTCGCCGCCGCCTCGCCGCCGTCGCCGGTGACGACGACGTCGCCGATGAGCGTGCGCGGGCCCGCCGCGATTGTCAGCGTCAACGTCACGAGCTCGGGAGCACGCGTCGCCGTCAAGCGCGGCTCGATGACCGGCTGACGGTAGCCGCGATCGGCGTAGAGAGTGGTCACCGTCGCGGAGAATCTCGTCGAGTTCCGATCGCGCCGGCGTGGCCCCGAACTGATCGGCAATGGCGCCGCGGACGACGGCGGCATCGAGCTCGAGGCTGCCGCTCAGCAGCACCTGATCGATGCGCTGAATCGGCACGAGCACCCAGACGAGCGCGACGCCGTCAGGACGCGCCGGCGACGGCTCGGCATACACGCGGATGTCTTCGAAACGCGACAGGCCGACCAGATGATCGATGGTCTCGCGGACCCGCGTCATCGACAGGAGCTCGCCCACCCGCGTCTCGACGAGCTGAAGCACGGTGGGATCGGCAAAGGGCGCGCCGCCCATCTCGACGCGGACGTCGGCAAGCGGGCGCCCGATGAAGTCGCGGACGTCGGCCTCGACCGGCGTGACCAGCACCAGCATCAGAAGGCCAGAGCAGGCGCCGGCGAACCGGAGGCAGTCGTTCACCCGAGCAATCAGAACAGATGTCGCTTTCTGACTTCGAGCGCGTACGTGCGGTCTTCGTTTTTCGACAGAACCCATCCGAGGCGATCGTTCTGATCGTATTCGAGCAGGATGATTTCGTCGCGCTCGGACGACGACAGGCTGCGGGCGTAGGTCAGGTAGACGCGCTCCGAGATGCGCTTGCCGATGGTCACCCGCGCCGATGGGTTGACGTTCAGACGCGATGACTGCTGATACGGATCGGTCAACAGCGGAGTGATCTGGAACGTGTCCACGCCGAACGTCTGCTCGACGACCCGGCCGACCTCGTTGGACAGGACGCCGGTCAGCGCCCGCGTGGCGCGCGCCTGGAGCAGGTCCTGCTCGCGCTGATTGGGCTGGCGGAGCGACGCCAGCTCGACGTCGCGGGTCGGCGCCGCGTCGCTGAAGAGCAAGTTGAGGATGTCGATCGGCGCCAGCGGCGGATCGGACTCGAACGCCGGTTGCAGCCGTTCGGTCGTGCCGGCCATGCGCAGCGTCACCCGGTAGGTCTGCCCGGGGACACGGACCCGCGTCTCGGCCTCGATGTCGAAGAACGGCTGGATCCGCGTCGGGTTGGTGAAGTCGAGGCTGCCCCGCGTCACCTGATAGCGCCGCCCTTCGAAGCGCACGTCGCCGCGATCGATGTCGGCTCGTCCGAAGAGCAGCGGCCGATCGAAGGTACCGCGCAGGCTCAATTCGCTGCTGGCGACGATGTCGGCCTGGTCGTTGGTGATACGGAGCGTCGCCGGCGCGAAGATGCGGACGTCGTAGCGCAGCGGCAGCGTGCTGGTGGGCGCGACGGCGCCGGGGGCGGTCGGAATCCCGTTCGAGTCGGCACCGAGCGCGAAGACGTTCGCCGAGGTGTCGAACCCGCGCGTCCAGCTCGCGTCGTTGACCCGTACGGTGCCACTCAGAATCGGCGCCGTCGCTGGGCCCTGCAGGGCCAGGGTGGCATCGACAACCGACCGCATCCCTTCCGGAAAGCGCAGCCGCATGTCGCGACCCGTCGCGGCGACGTCGAACTCGGACAGTTCGTAGCCGACCAGTCCGACCCGCCCCGCGAACGTCACCGGCCCGCCGCCCAGCTTGCCGTTGAGCGGCGTGGTGTACGCCCGGATCGTCGAGACGGATGCCGGACGCGTTGAACGTGACGACACCGTTCAAGTCTTCGAGCGCATGCGGGAACGAGAAGTGGCGCAGGCGGCCCTGCGTCAGCATCGCCTGGCCGGAGATCATCGGCCGCGCCGCGGTTCCGCCGATCAGGGCCGAGACGTCCGCTCGGCCGGAGCTCCGGACGTCGCGGACCACGCCTTGCAGCACTGCCAGGTTTGCCGCGCCATTGGCCTGGAGCGACAGCGCCTGGCGGCGCAGGTCCACGCTTCCGGCGACGTCGAGGGCGGTGTCGTCGCCGACGAGACGCATCGTGTCGATCTTCAGCGTCTGCCCGTCGACCGCCAGGGCGATTGGCCCCTGATTCCGGACCCGATAGTCGACGAGCTGCAGATCGAGCTGTTCAACGGTCGTGCTGATCTTGATCGCGTCGCGGTTGTACAGGTCGCCGACGACGCGGATCGTGCCGCTGGCCGACGCCTTCGTGTACGGCGAGAGATCGGGCTTGAAGACGCGCACGAACGGATCGAGCGCGGTGTCGCTGACGCGGAACGACAGGTCCGCGTCAGCCACGTCCTCCAGCGCGATGCGGCCGGTGCCAGACACGGCCAGCCGCGGCGAGGCTGCGTCGAGCTGATAGGTCAGCAGCTCGTCGCGCACCGACAACCGACCGGTGACCTGGCCGACGCCCTCGTCACCAAAAAACAGATCCTGAACGTTCACCTTGACGTCGTAGCGCGGCTCCTCGAACGCGCCGCTGCCGCCCGCCGAAAAATCAAGGACGCCGGTCCACGGCGCGAGGTCGGGAAACGTCGCGAAAGCGAGGGTCTCGATCCCGAGCTCCCGGCCCTCGGCGCTGAACGAGTAGGTCCCGTTCCACGCGACGTACGCCGACCCGGAGATGACCCCAGGCGCCTTGGTCGCTTGCGCGCCTTCGAGGCGAACGCCGTTGCCTTCGAAGCGCAGGCCTGCCGATGCGGTTTCGAAGCGCTCGCCGTAGGCCGTCCCATCGTCGATGTTCATCCGGCCGAAGCCGAAGGGACGCGTGTAGGGACCGTAGAGATGGAAGTCGCCTGACAGCGTGCCGGTGACGGGATAGTCCTCCAGATCGAATGCATTCAGCAGATCGGCCACGGGGCGGCGATCGATCCGGATGCGCGCGTTGATCTCTTCGCCGCTGTCGCGGCGAGGGAAGCCGAGCGAGAAGAGCCCGGACAGCTCGAGTTTGGAGTCGCCGCGAGAGATCGTCGCCGTACTGACGTTTGCGTACGAGTTCTCGATGATGACGTCCCCCACCGCATCGCCCCAGGTCACGTCGAAGGCCTGCATCGCCCGGCCGCGGAACTTGCCTTGTACGCGCGGGCGCCTGAACGCGCCGGTGAGCGTCCCGTCGAATTCGCCCGCCCCATCCATCGGCGCGGCATTGGTCGCCGAACCGAAGGCCGTCATGATCCCGGCGAGGAAGCGATCGCTCTCCTGCCAGTTCGCGCTCGTCACGTGGAACGGCAGCTGCGCGCGCTCGCCCTGCCAGCTCGTCGAGCCGGTAAAGGTCACGAACGTGTCGGCCGTCGCGATCTCGCCGGCCGAAATCCGGACGCCTTCGCCATCGAAGGCGTACGAGAGCCCGCCGCCGAGGCGCACCGGCGCGAGCGGCAAATGATTGCTGAACGCTTCGATGTTCCGGCCGCGCGCTTCGGCGGCAGCGACGTGCGACTCGGCCAGATCGCGCCCCAACAGCGGCGCGCCGTCGGCCGGCGTGACCGCGACCGAGCCGAAGCCCGATTCGATCGGAGAACGTTCCGAGCGGCCATTCGAGCACGTTGCGTCCGGTCGCCTGGCCGGCGAACCGGATGCCGCGCAGCTCGTAGAAATCCGACAGCGCGGTGAGATCGATGTTCTCGTAGTCCACCGAGAACGTGGCACGGCCGCGTTGCCCGTCGGGCCGGCCGAGCGGCGCCATCAGGTGCGTGAAGCGCGCCCGCCCGCCGTGGAAATCGGCGCTCGCATGCGTCACCTCGAAGCGATCCGCCACCCATTCGAGCGCGCCCTCGAGATTCCGGAACCGGTAGTCGTTGATCCCGGCTTCGCGACTGAAAAAATTCCCCTTCAGCTCGCGGCCGCCCTTGAAGAGATGGAACGTCCCGGTGAAATCGCCTTCGCCGTGGAGCGAAAACGCATCGCGGGCGAAGAAGATCTCGCGCTGGCGCGGAAACTGGATCCGCGACTTCACCTGGTAGAACATCTCCGGCCAGCGCGCCGCGTCGACGACCCCGGTCATCTCGGAGACCGCGCCGTCGGTCTTGAGGCTGATCCGATCGAGGACGATCTTTCCGCCCTGGACCTTGAAGTTCGTGGTCATGTCGGCGGACATCGGCTGGAAGTCGTGGAAGTAGACCGTGCCGCCCGAAAACTTGGCGCGACCGCGATACTCGGCCAGCTTGCCTGCGGTCACCTCGAGGTTCGGCGCCACAACCCCCCAGCGCGAGCCGTGATCGTCGAAGACGAACTCGCCGCGCGTCGCGCGCACGAACTGCATCGTGGTCACCACCATCGGCGGCCCGTTGCGCGGTGCTCGCGGCGGGCCGTTCAGGCGTGGCCAGTTGTGGCGGCCGTTTTGAAAACTTTCAACCACCATCTTCCAGTCGGACATCTCGATCGAATCGACCAGGACCTCGCGGTTGAACAGTGCGCGCCAGGTCAGCGACACCTCGATTCGCTTGGCGACGAGCCAGGGCCGTGCGTCCGGCGTCAGCCCCTCGATCCGCAGATCTTCGACGACGAAGCGGCCGGGGGCGAGCCGCACGCCGAGCTTGCCGATGTGCATCGGCCGATCGAGCCAGCGCGAGCCCTGCTCTTCAGCGCGCTGCCGGAGCGCCGGTCCGAGGTCGATGGCCACCGTCGACACGAGACCTGCGCCGATCACAATGGCGACCACCACGACGACAGCGCGGACACGACGATAGGTGGCTTTGAGCACGGCGTTATTCGACCGCGACCAGCGGCGTGCCGGCGTCGACTGACTGGCCCTCGCGGACGAAGACCTCTCTGACTGTCCCGGCCCGGGCGGCGCGGAGCTCGTTTTCCATTTTCATCGCTTCGACGACGACGAGGCCCTGACGCGCCTGGACCGTATCGCCCGCCTTGACGAGCACGCGGACGACCTTGCCTGGCATTGGCGCGTTGACCTTCTCGCGGCCCGGCGCCGCGAGCCCCGTCAACGTCGCGCGTGCGGCGTCCCATGCCGCTGCGGAGGTGCACGGGAATCCGGTAGCCGTCGAGATGCACGTCGAGCGTCCCGTTGCCGGCCTCCGCCGTCACCACGGCGTCGACGCTGCGCACCCCGCCCTGCTCGTCGCGGACGATCAGCGACCAGCCGGACGGGCCGATCCGGAGCGTCTCGACAAGATGGGCGCGGCCATCGACGATGACGCGATGGCCGTCGGTCTGCCGCAGAACCTCGACCACGCGGAGGCGGTCGCCAATTTCGTACTGAAACTTCATGAGGCTATGCGCGGAGCGCGTCGAGCCGGCCCGAATCCTTCCATCGGCTCCGCGCCCGGTCGGGTCCGACCGCGGTGTCCGGCGCCTTCAGTGTCTGGGCGAGTGCCGCCGCAATCGCGGCGAGGACGTGATGCGAGTCGTCCGCCTCGCGCAGCGGCTGGCCGTTGCGCGCGCCAAGCTTCCGATCGATGAAGCTGGTGTCGAACCGCCCGGCCACGAAATCCTCGTCGTCCAGCACCCACTGAAAGAACGGGATCGTCGTGCGGATGCCGCGGACCTGGTACTCGGCCAGCGCCCGGCGCATCCGCGCGAGCGCGTGCGGCCGGCTCTCGCCCCAGGTGATCAGCTTCGAGATCATCGGGTCGTAGTAGATCGGCACTTCTCCACCTTCGAACGCGCCGCTGTCGTCACGGACGCCGGGGCCCTGCGGGACTCGCAGTCCGGTGATGCGCCCTGGCGAGGGCATGAAGCCGTTGTCGGGATCCTCGGCGTAGACGCGGCATTCGATGGCGTGGCCGCGCGGCACGAGCAGCGATTCGGGATCCAGCGTGAGCCGCTCCCCGCGTGCGATCCGAATCTGCCAGGCGACGAGATCGACCCCGGTCACCATTTCGGTGATCGGATGCTCGACCTGCAGCCGCGTGTTCATCTCGAGAAAGTAGAACTCGCCGGCTTCGTCGAGCAGGAACTCGATGGTGCCGGCGTTGGTGTAGTTCGCGGCCCGCGCCACGGCGGCAGCCGCCGCGGTCAGGCGCGTCCGCGTCTCCGGCGACACCGCCAGCGAGGGCGACTCCTCGACAACTTTCTGGTGGCGCCGCTGCAGCGAGCACTCGCGCTCGACGAACGGCAGGACGGTGCCGAAGTGATCGCCAAGCAGCTGCACCTCGATGTGCCGCGGCTGGAGGATGCGGCGCTCGAGGTAGATGGCCGAATCGCCGAAGGCCGAGCCCGCCTCCGACCGCGCGCGCGCGCAACGCCCCCGGGAGGTCCTCTGGCGTTGCCACCATCCGCATCCCTTTGCCGCCGCCGCCGGCCACCGCCTTCAGCATCAGCGGATACCCGATGCCCGCGGCAATGCGCAGGACGTCGGCGTCGGACACGTGCTCGTCGAGCGGCTCGTCGGTCCCGGGCACGACGGAGACACCGGCGCGCATCGCCGCCTGCCGCGCCGCGGTCTTGCTGCCCATCAAGGTGATCGCTTCCGGCGATGGTCCGATGAAGGTGAGGCCGGCGTCACGACACGCGGCGGCAAAGTCCTCGTTCTCGGCCAGGAACCCGTAGCCCGGATGCACCGCGTCGGCGCCCGACTTGCGCGCCGCGTCGATGATGGCGTCGATCCGCAGGTAGCTCTCGCGCGGAGGATTGGGCCCGACCGGCCACGCTTCGTCGGCCATCCGGACGTGCAAGGCGCCACGGTCGCAGTCGGAGTACACCGCCACGGTCGCGATGCCCATATCGCGACAGGCCCTGATGACGCGGACCGCGATTTCGCCACGGTTCGCGATGAGGATCTTTTTCACTGGGAGAACCCTGTAATTGTAACAGGCGCGGCGGAGGCCGCGCGGCCTACAGCGGGATATTCCCGTGCTTCTTCGGCGGGTTCTTGTCGCGCTTGTGGGCCAGCGTGGCGAGGGCCTGAATCAGCTTGCGGCGGGTCTCGCGCGGCCGGATCACCTCGTCGATGAAGCCATGCGCGGCCGACACGTACGGCGTGGCGAACTTCTCGCGGAACTCGGCGACCTTCTGAGCGCGGAACGCGGCGGGATCCGACGCCTTCTCGATCTCCCGTTTGTAGAGGATGTTCACGGCGCCCTCGGGCCCCATCACGGCGACTTCAGCGCTCGGCCACGCGTAGTTGAAGTCGGTGCGGATGTGCTTGCTCGCCATGACGCAGTACGCGCCGCCGTAGGCCTTGCGGGTGATCACCGTGATCTTCGGCACGGTCGCCTCGGCGAACGCGTACAGCAGCTTCGCGCCGTGCCGGATGATGCCGCCGTATTCCTGCACGGTGCCGGGCAGGAAGCCGGGCACGTCCTCGAACGTGATCAGCGGAATGTTGAACGCGTCGCAGAACCGGACGAACCGCGCGCCCTTGATCGACGCGTTGATGTCGAGCGTGCCGGCCAGGTGCGCCGGCTGGTTGGCGACGATGCCGACCGGCTGCCCGCCGAGCCGCGCGAACCCGACCACGATGTTGCGGGCGAAATGCTCGTGCACCTCGAGGAAGTAGCCCTCGTCCGCGACCGCGTGAATCAGGTCGAGCATGTCGTAGGGCTGGTTGGGCAGCGGCGGGATCAAACGGTCGAGGGCGTCGTCTTCGCGATCGGGCTCGTCCCCGGTCTCGCGGCGCGGCGGATCGTCGAGGTTGTTGTCCGGCATGAACGACAACAGCTCGCGAATCAGCGCCAGGCACTCGGCATCGTCTTCGACCGCGAAGTGCGCGACGCCGCTCTTCTCGTTGTGCGTCATCGCGCCGCCGAGATCTTCCTTGGTGACGTCTTCGTGGGTCACCGTCTTGATGACGTCGGGCCCGGTCACGAACATGTAGCTGGTCCGCTTCACCATGATGATGAAGTCGGTGATCGCCGGTGAATACACCGCACCGCCGGCGCACGGGCCGAGGATCGCGGAAATCTGCGGGACGACGCCGGATGCCAGGGTGTTGCGCAGGAAGATGTCGGCGTAGCCGCCGAGCGAAAGCACGCCCTCCTGGATGCGCGCGCCGCCCGAATCGTTGAGGCCGATGATCGGGGCGCCGTTCCGCACCGCCATGTCCATGGTCTTGACGATCTTCGCGGCGTTGGTCTCGGACAGCGAGCCGCCGAACACGGTGAAATCCTGCGCGAAGGCATAGGCGACACGGCCGTTGATCCGGCCGTGCCCGGTCACGACACCGTCGCCCGGAATCGTCTGGGCGGCCATGCCGAAATCAGTGCAGCGATGGGTGACGAGCTTGTCGACCTCCTCGAACGTGCCAGGGTCGAACAACCGCTCCATCCGCTCGCGCGCGGTCAGCTTGCCCTGCTCGCGCTGCTTGCGCACCCGCTCTTCGCCGCCGCCGAGTTCGGCGCGGCGTTCCATGTCCTGAAGTCGCTCGACTGGATTCATCGCAGGTCGTCTTGGCTGCGCTCGGGTTAGTCCGCGGCCAGCGCAGGGATTGCTGAGCGTTCCGACGCCGCCCACCTTCACCATCATGCGATCGCCGGGCTTGAGCGGTCCGACGCCCGACGGCGTGCCCGTCGTGATGATGTCGCCGGGTTCGAGCGTGCAGAACCGCGAGACGAATTCCACGAGCTCCGGCACCGGGAAGATCAACTGGTTCGTGTTCGACGCCTGGCGCTTCTCACCGTTGACCCACCCTTCGATCGACAGGTTGGACGGGTCGACGCCCACGGCGATGCACGGGCCGATCGGCGCGAAGGTATCGAAGCCCTTCGCACGCGTGTACTGGACGTCGCGGCTCTGCAGTTCGCGCGCCGTCACGTCATTGAGGCAGGTGATGCCGAGGACATGATCCATGGCCTGGCCGGCCTTGACGTTTCTCGCGCGCCGGCCAATCACGATCGCCATCTCGGCTTCGTGATCGATCCGGCCCGCCCACATCGGCAGCTGAATGGCATCGTCCGGCCCGATCACGGACGTCGCCGGCTTCGAGAACACGAGCGGCTCGGCCGGCAGCGGCTTGTTCATCTCGGCGGCGTGGTCCTTGTAGTTGAGACCGATGGCGATGATCTTCGACGGGATGACCGGCGCCGCGACCTTCAGCCCCTGCTCCTCGATCAGCATCCCGAGGTGATAGTCGCCGAAGACGTGCCCTTCGAGCCAATACAGGCCGCCATCACGCTCGACCGCGTAGCGGCCGCCCATCCCCTGCCGAAACCGATAAATGCGATCCATTCGGAAAGTATCCTTGTCAGGAACTGGCAACTGGAAACTGACAACTGACGGAATCCATTACCTCCCCGTCTCCTCGACGCGGTTCGATTCCGGACTGCGGTTGCCCGCCTTATCGACGGCCACGATGGCGTAGACGTAGCGCACGCCGGCGCGGGCCGTGTCGTCACGGAAGGTCGTCACGGCGACCGGTGCCGGATTCAGCGGCGTCAGTGTGGCACTGCCCACTTCGCCGCGCAACACGAGGTAACCGGCCAGATCCTTGGCGCCGCTCGACTCCCACAGAGAGCGCGATGACGCCGGTCGTGGCAATGGCCTCGAGATTCTGCGCCGGCCCCGGCGGGAACGTATCGGCGAACGACGCGCACGCCATCTCCGAGGCAGGGCCCCGCACGTGCACGCCAGCGACGATGTCCACGGGACGGACAGCGAAGCAACGCTCGGTGCCGAGGGTGATGTCGCCCTTCGTGAACTCGCGGCCCGCAATCGGCGCTGGCGTCAGCGCCACCGGGACCGACGGGCTCGCATTGACCGGAGCTTCGCGCGGCACTTCGTAGACGTCGTAGGTCGTGGGCGGCGGGCCCGGCACGATCGGGCGCGACGGCAACAGGTCGCCGGCAGCGGCGTCTTCCCCGCCGCGTGCGTCGGCCGGGGCCGCCCACTTGAGGGACATGCTCGTTTCAGTGACGTCGAGCTCGGGACGGCCCGGCGCGCCGCTGGTCGCGCCGAGCGGCGCCGGCACGATTGCGGTCAGCGGCCCGTAGCGTCCACGGTCACTGACCGCAACCGCAAAGTAATAGCGCTGCGGGCCTGCCGCCTCGGGCGGCGCGACGAGCGGGCGCGGCACGTCCTGCTCTTCCTGCGCCGGCGGCTTGCGCGTTCGCGTCCTCCGGGAGCGGCGCGGGAGCGCGCAGTTCGGGCGTCAGCGTCTCGCGAACGACAACCACTGCGCCCTGATCGATCCCCGGCGCCGGCGGCAGGGGTGCTGGTGGCGGCTGCCCCTCCTTTACCGGCGGCGGAGGCGGCAACGGCTTGCGGACGACTTCCGACGCGATCAGCGTCGCGAGCCGCCGCAGCCCTTCCGGGGTCCGTGCCTCCGGCACGCGATCCGCCGTGATGGCGTACAGCTCGACTCGCGCGACGTTCGGCCGGAGCGACGCCGTCGACATTCGCCGTCGGGACCTTGAACCGCACGTAGACGTCCTGATCGATACGCGCCACCGACAGATCGGGCGGCGCCACCGGGAGCCGCTGGAGCGGCGGCAGTGGCGGGCCTTTCTTGCCGCAGCCCGCGACCAGCGCGCACGCGATCAGCATCACGTGCGTCGTCGTTCGGCAGAAGGTCACAGGATGTAGCGCGAGAGGTCTTCGTTCTTGACGATATCGGCCAGCATGCGGCGGACGTAGGCGGCGTCGATGGTGATCGTTTTCTCGGCGAGCTCCGGCCCCTCGAACGAGATCTCATCGAGGAGGCGCTCCATCACGGTCTGGAGTCTCCGCGCACCGATGTTCTCGGTTCGTTCGTTGACGGTGGCCGCGAACTCGGCAATCAGCTGGATGGCCTCGTCGGTGAATCCGAGATCGACCCCTTCGGTCGCCATGAGTGCGATGTACTGCTTGATCAACGCGCTTCGCGGCTCGGTGAGAATCCGGACGAACTCCTGCTGCCCCAGCGCCTCGAGCTCGACGCGGATCGGAAAACGGCCCTGCAGCTCGGGAATCAGGTCCGACGGCTTCGAGACGTGAAAGGCGCCGGCGGCAACGAACAGGATGTGATCCGTCTTGACCATCCCGTGCTTGCTGTTGACCGTGGTGCCCTCGACGATCGGCAGAATGTCGCGCTGCACGCCTTCACGGCTGACGTCGGGGCCATGCCCGCCCTCGCGGCCGGCGATCTTGTCGATCTCATCGATGAAAATGATGCCGGCCTGCTGGACCCGATCCACCGCGATGCGCGCGACCTGGTCCATGTCGACCAGCTTCTGTTCCTCTTCCTTCGCCAGGGCTTCCTTGGCTTCGCGGACGGGTACGCGCTTCTTGCGCGAGCGCCCCTGAAAGAGCCCCGGCATCATGTCCTTGATGTTGAACTCGACTTCTTCGACGTTGGCGCCGCTGATGATCTCGAGCGAGGGGAACCCTTTGTCGCGGATTTCGATCTCGACGATCCGCTCGTCGAACCGTCCCTCACGCAGCTGCTCGCGGAGGCGGTCCCGGGTGCGCTGCGTTTCGTCGCGGACCTGCGCGGCGCTCTCGTCCGGCGCAAACGGCCGCGGCGGCAGCAGAAGATCGAGCAGCCGCTCTTCGGCGTTCTGCTGCGCTTTGCCGCGAATCTCGATGGTCTGCTCGTCGCGAACCATCGCCACCGCGATCTCGACAAGATCACGAACCATCGACTCGACGTCGCGGCCGACGTAGCCGACCTCGGTGAACTTGGAGGCCTCGACCTTGAGAAACGGCGACTGCGCCAGCTTCGCCAGCCGGCGGGCGATCTCGGTCTTGCCGACGCCGGTCGGGCCGATCATCAGGATGTTCTTCGGCGCGACCTCGTCGGCCATCTCGGCGGGCAGCTTCTGCCGGCGCATGCGATTGCGCAGGGCAATGGCAACGGCCCGCTTGGCCTGCTTCTGGCCGATGACGTACTTGTCGAGCTCGGCGACGATCTCGCGCGGCGTCAACGAATCGACCGCGCTGTGCGTACGTTCAGGAAGTCTGATCACAGGATTACGCCGAAAGAGAACATCCGCAGATTACGCGGATTACGCAGATTAGACGGATTGTTCAGACAGATCATACAGGGCGATACGAGATCATCAGATCACCAGATCACCAGATCACCAGATCACTAGATCATCAGATCACCACATCGCTACATCGCTATAGCTCCTCAACCGTCACCGAGTCGTTGGTATAGACGCAAATCTCGGCGGCGATACGCATCGATTCGGCCGCGATCTCGCGCGCGCCGAGGCTGCTGTGACGGACCAGCGCCTTCGCGGCCGCCTGCGCGAACGCGCCGCCCGAGCCAATGCCAATGATCCCATCATCCGGCTCGATCAGATCGCCGGTACCGGACAAGAGGAACGTTGACTTCTTGTCCATGATGATGAGCATCGCCTCGAGACGGCGGAGGGCTCGGTCGGTGCGCCAATCCTTGGCGAGCTCGACGGCGGCGCGCTCGAGATTGCCGCGATGCTGTTCGAGTTTTGCTTCGAAGCGCGAGAACAGCGCGAATGAATCGGCGGCCGAGCCGGCAAACCCGGCGAGGATGCGATCGTTATAGAGGCGTCGAATCTTCTTGGCCGTATGTTTGACGATCGACGAACCCAGCGTCACCTGACCGTCGCCCGCCAGCACGGCTGCGTCGTGATGCCGCACGGCCAGGATGGTCGTGGCATGGATCATCTGTCGAGGCTATCTGCTGGCTCGAAGCAGTGTCAAGAAACGAGGACTCTGCTGCCCCCGCAAGATGACGGAGCCCATCGGGAATCCTGGCAATTGCGGCGAAACTGGCGGCATTGCGCCACTTTTCGAGCTGGCAGGGCCGTTGCTTTTCGCCTGTATGGACAATCAGGGTCGCGCCAGCTGGCCCGGTTTCCAAGGAGACGGAACCCATGAGATCGGTCGTTGTGACGGCCACTCTCTTCACGACACTCTGGCTCGCTGCCCCGGCCCTGGCATCGGCCCAGGAGCCCGAGGCGGCGCCTGCCCCACCGCCGCCGGCCCGGGATGTTGCGGTGTCGCGCGCGGAGCGTGCCGAACGGCTGCGAATGCGCGAGGCGGAACCGACCCGAACCGAATCTGTCAGCGGCGACCAGCGACGCCGCGCGCCGGCTGCGCCCGCACCGGCTGCGACGATGGCCAGCGAGGAGCAGGGCGCGCAACGGCGTGGTGCAGTGCGCCGGCCGCCATCCGGCGGCAGCAGCGGTGGTGGCCAGGCGCGCGGCGGCGGCGAGTCACGCGGCGGTTCGCGGGGCGACACCGCCGATCGCCCCCGCGGGCGGACCGGCAGCGGCAGCGACAGCGGCCGCGAGGAAACCGCCGACGGCTCTGGCAGCCGCGATCGCGCCGTGCCGCGCTCGAGCGTGCCGGCCCCGTCGCGCGTCTACGTCTACCCGCGCTACTCCTACTACGATCGGTATTTCTACGATCGCTACTACGACCCGTGGGCGTACGGCGCCTTCGGTCTGGGCTACTCATACTCAGCGTGGGGCCATCCCTACTACCCGAGCCCGGGCTACTACCCCTACTACGCTGGCACTGGATACGGCTACCAGTACGCCGACTACGACGTCGGATCGGTAAAGATCAAGGTCAAGCCGCGTGACGCAGAGGTCTACGTCGACAACTACTTCGCCGGCTACGTCGACGATTTCGACGGCGTGTTCCAGGCGTTGAAGGTGGAGACCGGCGGGCACCGCATCGAGCTTCGGAAGCCGGGCTTCGAGACGCTGCAGTTCGACGTCCACGTGCAGCCGTCACGGAGCGTCACCTTCCGCGGCGAAATGAAGCCCGTACCCTAACGGGATTCAGAGGTTCGGGAGTTCAGGCGGGTTCAGGAGCTCGGAACTCCGGAACCTCGCAGTTTCGATCAGAATGACGGCCATGGTGAAGCCCGTGGCCGCCATTTCCTTTCTGTACGACGTGTCGGCGGGAGCGGCGCTCCTCGCCTTCCCGAGCGTACTGCCGCTGTGGTTCGCAATTGCGCTGCCCGAACCGCGATTCTTCCTTCACTTGAACGGGCTGTTCCTGCTCGCGGTCGGGGCAGGCTACCTCCTGCCCTATCGTGATCCGCGACGCTACCGGAGCTATCTGTGGGTCTTCGGCGTGGGGCTCAAGACGGCTGGCGCGGTGGTCTTCGCCGTCGAGTATCTGCGGCAGGGGGAACCGGCGGCGATGCTGCTCTTCGCCGCCGGTGATGGTGTCGTGGCCGCGCTCTCGCTCGCAGCCCTCACGGGGTGGGGGACCGAGAACTCGCGGCCGTCGTAATCGCGGTGGTTCAGCGTTTCGATCGCGTGAACCAGAAGTAGAGCGGAATGCCGGCCGCGATCACGAGCAGGCCGGTGCCGGCGACGACGGGCTCGGTGAACAGCGCGTTCACCACGATCGCGAAGCTGACCAGGACGAAAATGGCGGGCGTCCACGGATAGCCGAGGGCCTTGAAGGGCCGCGGCGCATTGGGTTCGCGGGCGCGCAGGACGAACACGGCGGCGACCGCGGCGCCGGCGAACAGCGTGATGGCGAAGCCGACGTAGTTGGCAATCGTATCAAGGCTGCCGGTCAGCACCAGCAGGTGGCCCAGGCAGGCCTGCGCGAGGATCGACGCGGCCGGTGTCTTGTAGACCGGATGCACGCGCGCCGCACTCTGGAAGAAGAGCGCCGTCACGCGCCATCGCAAAGTAGACGCGTGGCCCGGCGAACGTCCACGCGTTGATGCCAGCCGCGAGGCTGATGATCGACGACAACGCCCATGACGTCGCCGGCACGCTCGCCGAGCAGGCGGTCGCGCGACCACGTCCAGCATGCTGCGCCTCCACCGTGGCCAGCTCGTCGATCGGGATGACGTAGAGATAGAGCACGTTGATCAGGAGGTACATCGGCGATGACGGCCGCCGTGCCCATCGCAACGCCAGCGGCACGTTGCGGCCCGGATCGCGCACTTCCTCGGCCATGTACGCCGCCGCGTTCCAGCCCGAGTAAGTGAACATGATCGGGATGAACGCGAACAGCAGCCCGTGGCGTCACGGTCGCTGCTGATCTGCTGAGCTTGCGCTCGGCGATCCGGTCACCCATCGTCAATCCGAGCGCGATGAACATCAGCAGCGACACGATCTTCAGCGTCGTCAGCACGTTGCTGGCCAGGCGGCCTGGGCCGACGCCGCGAATGTGAATCAGGCGAAGGCCAGACGGTGATGACGGCGATGGTGGCCAGTGTGTGAACCGAGAACGTGACCGCGCTCGCCGTCAAGGGATCGGAATCGCGAGCAGCGGCGTGTGTTGGCGACCCCGGGAATGAAGCGTTCAGCGTGATAAGCGGAAGAAGGTCGCCTGCGGCCATGGCGCCGGCAAAGCCCGCGACGAATGAGGTCCATCCGGTCAGAAAGCCGGCAAGCGGGCCGAAGGCTTCGCGCAGATAGACGTATTCTCCGCCGGCCTGGGGCGCAGCGCCGCGAGTTCCGCGTAGGCCATGGCGCCGCAGAACGCGAGCACGCCGCCTCGCGAGCCAGGTCGCGAGGAACCAGGCCGCGTCGGGAACATTCGAGGCGATGGCGACCGGCGGAGAACGGAAGAGAATGCCCCCGCCGATGACGTTGGCGATGATGATGGCCGCGGCGTCCAGCGGCCCAAGTCGGCGCTCGAGAGTCGGTTGTGAGGTTGTGGTAGTTGTGGTCACTGGGTCAGGAGCTGGCGCTGGATTGGAAACTCGGCGAGTTTAGCCCAGACCCTCGACCCCTGCCGCAGGAATATTTCCACTTTTGCGTCAACGAACTGGCTGTTTTGCAGCATCTGCATGCGCGGCTGCTCGCCGGTATAACCGAGCCCCGATCGCAGCACCAGTTCGTTCGTCTGACCACCCGGCGCCAGCGGCTCGCGCTGAATCGCCCACCCGAAGTGCT
Source organism: uncultured Acidobacteriota bacterium (assembly GCA_963841895.1). Lineage (GTDB taxonomy): Bacteria > Acidobacteriota > Vicinamibacteria > Vicinamibacterales > UBA2999 > JACCSI01. The sequence continues at coordinate 181,251 of CAWJEO010000011.1, read as the reverse complement.
CGCCCCACATCTCCGGTTCGCCGACGCGGCGGAACACCGCGTTGATCTGAATCGACCGCACCGGGTCGCTCGACTTGTTGCGGAGCTTCAGCGATACGCTGGGGACGAGCTTGTTCATGTTGCCCTCGACGATACCGGCGTCGTACCAGCCGGTGACGATGTCGAGCGGCTCGAGGACGGCGATCGGATCGACGCCGCGGTTGCAGCCGAGGCTCGACGCGAGCACGCACACGAGAACCGGAAGGATGCGGTTCATAGGTGTAGTTTAAGACACCAGAACCGTTGGATGGTTCCGGTCAGAATTCCTTGACCTGGACGCGCTTGCGGACCTCGTCGCGATCGAGCTGGCCGGCGCGATAGGCCACCAGGTCCGAGCCCTTGATGCGCAGCAGAATCGTCACGATCTCTTCGTGCGGATCCGGCGGCGCGAGCGTGTCGCGCTGCATGTTGTCGCGCGCGGCCACGGTCAGGAATTCATCAGGGGCAATCGCCATCGGCAGGCTGTAGTCGATCATCGCGTCGATGAGCTCGCGCTGGACGAGCTCTGTGTAGGCGCGGTTGATGGCGTTCGGATCCTGCATCGTCCGCTTGTCGAGCCGCAGGCCCGTGCTCGGCGGCACGTCGGCCGAGAGCGCAGCCCCGACCGCCGGAGAGCCGGACCGGGCAGCTTTCGGACGCCGCCGCGTCGGCGGCGCTTTCGCTGACCGGCCCAATCTGGAGTTCGAGCCGCATCAACGCGCTCTCCGCAGCGGACCGGCGCGGGCCGTCGATGTCCTTCGTCATCTGCTTCAGCACGTTGAACGCGTCGGCCAACGCCTTCGGATCCTGGCCGAGCATCGTCCGCAGGCTCCACACCATGCTTTGATGCAGGATCGGAACGCCGACGTCGAAGAAGACGCCGTATCCATCGAGATAGACACCGCGCGCCTGCGGGTCGCCGGAGATCGCCATCATTTCGGGCACGGCCGATCGGATCTCTCGATTGAGCCGGGCCGCGCCGAACGCCACGGCGCGGGCGAGCGCGCCCTCCATCACGTAGATGTGCCGGCGCAGCTCGTTGCGATCGATCGGACGCACCGCCGCCGGCGGCGCCGCCGGCGCGGGTGCGGTGCGGGTACCGGCGTCTGCGCCACTGCGGCACTCACCGGTGAAAGGACGGCGACGAGCCCCGCCGCCAATAGAAACGATCCGCTCATGTTCATCACTCTGCTCATGGGATTGGCTGCGCCGAGACCCGGCGCAGCAAGTTCATCATTTCCTGCTGTCCGGCCGCGTTCATGAGCGTCCGGCCCTGCAGGCTGCCCACGCGTTGATCGATCCGATCCATGTCCGCGCGACGCTGCATCGACCAGTCACGCTGCGCCTGCGTCAGGCGGAGGCCGATCTCGTCGCGTTGCCGCTGTTCGCTGGCATTGACCAGCGCTTCGACCCGGCGCATCAGGGCGGCGGGATCGATGTTGGTTTCGCTCGCGCGCACGGCCAGCGGCCTCGCGGCTTGCGCATCGCTGCGGCGGCGCGAGATCGCGGCGCAACCGCTCTTCGAGCGCCGACAATTCAGGCGCCAGCTCTCGTCGCGAGACGAGACGTTCTGCGAGACCGCTCGGCGCGGCGGCTGGTGATCCGCGGCGGCCGGCGCCATCCATCCGGTGCGAACGGTCACGCCTTCGTTGTCGTAGCGAATCTGCAGGTTGGCGACCGCGGCGCCCACACCCAGCACCAGCACGGCGGCCGCGGCCTGCGCCCAGGCGGGCACCGATCCCAGACGCGCCCATCGGCCCGACCGCAACACCGTCGCCGGCTTCTGCATGATCACGAAGCCGAGATCCGGTTCGGGCGGCTGCCACGACGCCAGATCTTCGCGCACGCCTTGCAGCACCTCGGCCTCGCGCGCGCACGCACCGCAGGTCCGCATGTGGCGCTCGACCTCGCGTCGGCCGTCGATGTCGATCTCGTCGTAGAGATATGCGACGAACATTTCCTTGTCGTCGCAGCGGAACGTCTCGCTCATGATGCCTTCTCACTCGTCGTCGACTGACCTGTCGACCGGGTCATCCCGCGGGCCTCGAGCTGCCGGCGCAGCACCGCAAGGCCCTGATACAACCGCGTCTTCACCGTGCTCAACGGACAGCCCTGCAGGTCGGCAATCTCCTGAAAGGTCAGCCCGTGATATTCCTTCAAGACAATCGCCGTGCGCTGCTCTTCCGGAAGCCGCTGCATGGCCTCGGCCACGACGGCGCTGATCTCGCGCCGTGCGACCAGTTCCTCAATCGATTCGACCGGCCCCTGTTCGCTGGCCAGTTCCACCAGGTCCACGCCTTCGGGCATGGGTACCGTCGGCGTCCGGCGCTGCCGCCGGATCCAGTCGCGGCACAGGTTGAGGGCGATCCGGTACAGCCAGGACGAGAACTTCGCCTGGCCCTTGAAACCCGGCAACGCCCGGAAGGCGCGCAGGAATGTCTCCTGGACGATGTCGCGCGCCTCTTCCTCGCGCCCGATAGTCCGGTACGCAAGAGCATAAATCGGCCGCTCCCAGCGAAGGATCAACTGGTTGAAGCTGTCGGCGTCTCCATCAACGGACCGTGCGACGAGCTCTTCGTCGGTCGTGGCTGTCCAGGCCAGGCGGGGGCTCCTTCCCGGGAAACGGTTGCGCGCCCTTTCATCGGTAAGACGGCAGCCGGCGGTGGTTAGTCTTGAGCGGGCGAACCGCGGTCAGGTGCCAACGTCAATTATAGGTCCGTCGCTGGCATACAATCCTGTCCTGTGAGCGATCGCGCGCCACTCTGGCGACTGGCGCGGGCTGTCGCCCGCCAGGAGCCCATGGCCGATCTGCTCCCGCAATTGCACGAGCAGGCGCTCCGGGTCTCAGGCGGGAAGTCGAGCGTGCTGTTGAGGCTGGATCCCCGCAGCGGGGCGCTCCAGGCCGTCTCCGCCGCCGGCATCGACCTCGACGGCGACCCGTGGCTGGCCGATGATGCCGGACACGCCGCCGCCGCCCGCGTCTGGAAAGACGGCGGCCCGGACACCATCGATAACCTGCCGCGCCTGCTGCGGCGCCTGGGCAGCGCCGGCGCCGTCCTGATCCCCCTTTTGAGCCGCCACGAACCGCTCGGGCTCCTCGTCGTCAGCGTCGACGACACCGCGAAAGCCCGAAAAGCACAACCCGAACTGGCCACGGTCGGACGACCTCGTGGCGGTCGCGCTCGACTGCGCCCGCCTCCAGCGCGAGGCCGACCTGCAGCGCGACATCACAGTCCTGGTGTCCGACATCACGCGCGCCGTCTCGTCGTCCCTTCACCTCGCACGCGAGCCTCGGCCTCTTTTGCGAGCGCGCCGCCCCGCTCTTCGCCGCCGACTCGGTGGCAATCTGGCTGCACGAGCGGCGGGCGCGCGTGCTGGATCTCGTGGCCTCGTCCGATCGACGGGAGCTCGCCCCGCCTCGCCGAATCGCCGCCGACGATGCGGCGGTGCCGGCGTCGACGGCGATGCGGCAGACGCGCGCCCAGGTCGTGCGCGACCGCCGCTCGGCACTCGTCGAGATCCTCGTTCCGCTCCGCGGTGGGCGCCGGGCTCTTGGGACGCTCGCGGTTCGCGGGATTCAGGCAGTTCCCGGCGATGAGGTCGACCTGCTCGATCGGCTCGAGGAAGTCGCGCGCCAGCTCTCGACCGCCATCGAGAACGTCCTGCTCCTCGAGGACGTGCTGCGATCGCGCCGCGAACTCGAGAGCACGTTCAACTCGATGGCCGATCTCGTCGTCGTCTGCGACCAACAACTGCGCGTGACCCACGCCAATCGCGCGTTCGCCTCGCGGACCGCGCATCGGATGTCGGACCTCGTCGGGTCACGATCTGCGCGAGTTCTTCGGCACTGAACTCGTCTCGTGGATCGAGAAGCTGCCGCCGCCCGGCGAGCCGCCTGCGTATGAGTCTCGGGAGATCCGGGACACCGTGCTCGCCGGCACGTTCCTGTTCACGCTGAGCGCGCTGGTGGGTCGCGAGGAGGAACGGATCGGCACCGTTGTCGTCGCGCGTGACGTGACGCAGCAGGCACAGCTCGAGGCCGAGCGCGAGGAACTGCGCGATCGCCTGGCGCAGACCGAGAAACTGGCAGCGCTCGGGCAATTCGTCGCCGGCATCGCCCACGAGTTGAACAATCCGCTCCAGGGCGTGCTCGGGCACGTCGAACTGCTCCTGCAGGATCCGACCGTGGTGCCGGTCGCGTTCAAGCGTGACCTGAAACTGGTGATGCGCGAGGCGGATCGGGCCGCGAAGATCGTCCATGATCTGCTCGTGTTCGCGGGCTCGCGCCGCATTACGCGGCGGCGCCTCAACGTCAACCACGTCGTGACACGTGTGCTGTCGCTTCGCGCCCCGGCGTGCGCTGCGGCCAATATCGAGATCGTGACCGAACTCGCGCCCAAACTCAGGCGGGTCGCCGGCGACGCGTTGCTCCTCCAGCAGGCGCTGATCAACATCATCGTCAACGCCGAGCAAGCGCTCGCCAACACGCCGTTACCGCGGCGACTCGAAGTGCGGACGAAGTCGCTCGGCCGCCGAGGGGTCGAAATCCGGATCTCGGATAACGGGCCCGGGATCTCGTCCGACGTGCTGCCGCGGTTGTTCGAGCCGTTCTTCACGACAAAAGAAGTCGGCAAGGGGACCGGGCTTGGCCTCGCCATCGCCTATGGCATCGTGCAAGAACATGAAGGCCGCCTGTCAGTCGCGAACGGCCCGTCCGGCGGCGCGATCTTTACTATCGAGCTCTCGGCCGGCTGAGGCGTGGCGCGGCGGTTTTTCGCCAGCTGGACGCCTGAAATTTGGCTTGCGGCCCCGTACCGCATCCCATGGTCGGGGTAGAATGATGTGTTTAAGGCATAACCATTGGGCATCAACTTCCCGAGCGACGAGATCTTTCTGACGACCGAAGAGGTACTGGAGTACCTCCAAGTCAATCTCAGGACCGTCTATCGCCTCATTAAGGCCGGCAAGATCCCCGCGGTCCGCGTGGGTCGCCAATGGCGGTTCCGGAAACGCGACATCGACGCCTGGCTCGACGCCCAGCGCCCGCGCGGCGAGCGCGGATGCCACCGCGGCCCCGGCGGATCGGCGTCCCCGGGTCACCGAGCGCCCCCGCATCCTGGTCGTCGACGACGAGGCGAGCATCCGCGAGCTGTTGTCGAAGACGCTGGCGCTGGCCGAGTACGAAGTCGACACGGCCCAGGATGGCCGCGCCGCGGTTGAACGGCTGCGGCTCGGACATTACGATCTTGCTGATCGCCGATTTGAAGATGCCGGGCCTCGACGGCCTCTCGCTGATCCGCGAGGCGAAGCGTTTGAACGTGGAGCTGCCGGTCATCATCATTACCGGGTTCTCCACCGAGTCGAGCGCGATCGAAGCGGTCAACCTCGGCGTCGCCGGCTATCTGACGAAGCCGTTCCGCGTGCCCCAGGTCCTGGCGGCCGCCGCGCGCGCACTCGGAGAATAGATTCGACAGCCAACAGCTCCCGCCAGTTTCTCAGTTTCCAGTTTCCAGTTCAAAGGCCAGGTTGCCGGAAACGGCATTGAGCCTTTTGAACTGGCAACTGACAACTGGCAACTGACACCTGCATGATTCAGCTGCAGTCGCTCACAAAGTCTTTCGGCGAGCGGGTCCTGCTCGATCAGGTGACGTGGCAAGTCGGCGATCGCGATCGCGTCGGCCTGTGCGGCCCGAACGGCGCTGGCAAGACGACGCTCCTGAGGATGCTCGCGGGTCTGGACGAGGCCGACACCGGGCCGTCCTGAAACCGAACGCGCTCACGATCGGTTACCTGCCACAGGACGGCCTTCCGCACAGCGGCACGAGCGTTGTCGACGAAGCGAGCCTCGCGCTGAAACCGCTGCTCGACATGAAGGCCGAGATGCACGATCTCGAGCATCGACTGGCCGATGCCGCCGTGCCGGAGAGCGAGCACGACGCCTTCCTGCACCGTTACAGCGATCTGCAGGAGCGGTTCCGGATGGCCGACGGCTACCACCTCGAAATGAAGGTGGCCACGGTCCTCCGCGGCCTCGGGTTCGAGCAGGACGATTTCCAGAAAGCCACCGACCATCTGTCGGGTGGATGGCAGATGCGCCTCGCGCTGGCCAAGCTCCTGCTCGGACAGCCAGACCTGCTGCTCCTCGACGAGCCGACCAACCATCTCGATCTCGAAGCGCGCAACTGGCTCGAGGCGTACCTCGAGGCCTACCCGGGATTCGGTCATTCTCGTCTCACACGACCGCTACTTTCTCGACGCCGTTGTCACCCGCATCGCCGACCTGTCGCTGCGGACGCTGACGGACTATCACTGCAACTATTCGGCGTACCTGGTCCAGCGCGACGCGCGGCTCGATCGGCTGCGCGAGGCCAAGAAGAGGCAGGACGAAGAAGTCGCGCGCGTCCAGGAGTTCATCGATCGCTTCCGCTACCAGGCGACGAAGGCGGCGCAGGTCCAGAGCCGCATCAAGATGCTCGAGAAGGTCGAGCGCATCGAGGTGCCGCCGGAGCGCAAGCGGATCCACTTTCAGTTTCCGAGCGCGCCGAAGAGCGGCCGGATGGTGTTCGAGCTGGCGGCGGCTCGCAAGGCCTACGGAGCCAAAGTGGTGCTCGACAGCGTCGACGTGCACATCGAACGCGGCGATCGGATTGCGCTCGTGGGCCACAACGGTGCCGGCAAGTCCACGCTGATGCGGTTGCTGTCGGCGGAAGAGCCACCGGATCGCGGGACCCGGCAGGAAGGCCACCAGGTCGTCGCGCAGTACTTCGCCCAGGACGAAGCCACGCGCCTCGATCCACGGCTGACGGTCTACGAGACGCTCTCGGCCGGATCACCCGACTCGATGATTCCCGCGATTCGCAACATCCTCGGCGGCTTCCTCTTTTCGGGCGACGACGTCTACAAGAAGGTCGCCGTCCTCTCTGGCGGTGAGCGAACGCGGCTCGCAGTGGCACGGATGCTGCTCCGTCCGTCCAACACCCTGCTCCTCGACGAACCGACCAATCACCTCGACCTCGATTCGAAGGAAGTACTCCTCGACGCCCTCGCTGACTATGGCGGGACGCTCGTCTTCGTGTCGCACGATCGCTACTTCGTCGAACGCCTCGCGACCCGAATCATCGAGGTCGGCGACGGGAAGGCCACGCTCTATCCGGGCACCTACGCGGAGTTTCTGTGGTCCAAAGAAAGCGGTCGGACCGGCACCGGTGCGTCACGTGCGATTGGTGCGACCGGTACACCAGGTGCGGTGCGGGCGGCGGGTGCGGACCAAAGCACCTGCGCACCGCACCCCTGCACTTGGTGCACCTGGCGCAGCCGGTGCAATCGTGCATCGCACCGCACCTAGTGCACCGGTCGCACCTGGCGCACCTGGCGCACCTGACACAGCCGGTTCCTACGAGCTGCAGAAACGTGCCGCCGCCGAGCGCCGCAAGCGCGAGAAGGCGACCCGGGCCCTGTCGTCCCGGATTGCCGAGCTCGAGGCTCGGATTGCGGAACGCGAGACTGCCATCAAGGAGCTCGAGGCGACAATGGCCGACCCGGGCTTCTACGGGCAGCCCGAGGCGGTGAAGGCCGCCGCCGACCGGCATCAAGCCCTGATGTGGGAGGTCGGCGATCTGCTGTCCCAATGGGAGATGCTGCAGACGGCGTCCGCCGAGCAGCCCGACCTCAAATCGTAAGTCGCATTACGATTTTGTAATTTCTCCAGAAACCGCGGCATAATCCGATTTCTGTAATCACAGGCACTTAAGAGCTGCACCGGCCCGGCACCGATGAGGTACGGCGTTTGCGGTGAGGCCGAGGACCAGTGACCACCATGGCTGCCGCGCGCCGTGCTCCTTCCCCGACCCGCTCGGCCCCGCGAGCTCGCACTCGCGGGACCTCCGACGACTTCTTCCGCCACATGGTTGCCAACATGCGCAACGGCGTGCTGGCGATCAACCGAGGCGGCGCGCTGGTCCTCATCAACGACGAAGCCTGCCGGATTTTCGGCCTGCCCCACGACCTGGATTATCTCGGGCAGCCCTACGCCGACGTCTTCCGCAATCACCCCGACATCGTCCGCGTCCTCGGCGGCGCGTTCGAGCTCGCCAGTCTGCCCAATCGCGCCGAGCTCCGGCTGAAATCGACCGCCAAGGTCATCGGCTACACCCTCTCGCTGGTGCGCGACGAACGTGACGAGATCATCGGGGCCGCACTCTTCTTCAAGGACCTCACCCACGTCGAGCAGATGGAAGAGCGGGAGCGTCTGCGCGATCGGCTGGCCACGCTCGGCGAGATGGCCGCGACGATGGCCCACGAGATCAAGAACCCGCTCGGCGGCATCGAAGTGATGGCCGGGTTGCTGCGCCGCCAGGTGCCCGACAACCGCGACGTGCAGGCGCTGGTCCGCGACATCATCAGCGAGGCCAAGATGGCCAACGCGATCGTCCAGGAGATGCTCGATTTCGTCCGGCCCGTGCGTCTCCAGCTCGATCGGGCGTCGGTCGGCGAGGCGCTGTCGAGCGCGGTCACGATGGCCGATGGCAAGACGACGCGCGGCGACGTTGCGGTGTCGGTGCGGGTGCCCGAGGGACTGCCGCCGATTCAGGCCGATCCGCACCAACTCAGTCAGGTCTTTGCGAATCTGCTCATCAACGCCTACGAGGCGCTCAACGGTCATGGCGCGGTGACGATCACCGCCCGCCTCGTCGAGCCCGGACAGGACGGCGCGCTCCTCGGCGACGGCAGCCAGCCCGTACCAACCGTGGTCGTCGACGTCGCGGACACCGGGCCCGGCATGCCGGCGGAGCTGACCGATCGCATTTTCAATCCGTTCTTCACGACCAAGCCGCAGGGGTCGGGCCTCGGATTGGCGGTCGTGCGCAAGATTGTCGATGCTCATGAAGGGCGAATCGACGTGACCAGCGTGGTCAACCAGGGAACGTGCTTCACGGTGACGCTGCCGGTGGAGCATACCGACGCCCTGGTGCGGTAGGGATCGAATCGGAGATGGAAGCTCAGGACTGAGGTCAGGGACTGATATGGGGCGAATACTGGTCGCGGACGATCATGATGCACTCCGGCGTGGGCTCGCGCTGGCGCTGTCGGCGGCTGGCCACGATGTCGAGGAGGCCAGCAACGGCAACGCCGCGCTCGAGAAGCTTCACGAGAGCTACTTCGACGTCGTCGTCAGCGACTTGAAGATGGGCGGCTCGACCGGGCTCGAGGTGCTCCGCACCGCGAAGGCTCTTCATCCGACCTCGGCGTTCATTCTGATGACCGCGTTCGGATCGGTCAGCACCGCGGTCGAGGCGATGAAACACGGCGCCCTCGACTACGTGCAGAAGCCGTTCGAGATCGAGGAGATGGAGGTCAAGGTCGACAAGGCGCTCGAGCTGAAACGGCTGCGCCACGAGCTCGACTACCTCCGCGACGAGCAGCACGAGTCCTACGACTTCGAGCGGATCGTTGGCGCCAGCGAGCCGCTGCAGCGCGTGCTGGGCGTGGTTCGCAAGGTCGCGAAGAGCAACTCCACGGTGCTCATCCGCGGCGAAACCGGTACCGGCAAGGAACTGATCGCCGGCGCGATCCACCGCAACTCGCTGCGTTCGAGCCGCAACTTCGTGAAAGTGAATTGCGCGGCGCTGCAGGAGAACCTGCTGGAATCCGAGCTCTTCGGGCACGAGAAAGGCGCGTTCACCGGCGCCGACCGTCAGCGCATCGGCCGCTTCGAGCAGGCCGACGGCGGCTCGCTGTTCCTCGACGAAATCGGCGACATGAGCGCCAGCACCCAGGCCAAGATCCTGCGCGTGCTCCAGGAGCACGAGTTCGAGCGGCTCGGCGGGACGCGGACGATCAAGGTCGATGTCCGCCTGGTCGCGGCCACCAACCGCGACCTCCCCGAGATGGTCGGCCGCGGCGCGTTCCGTGAAGATCTCTACTACCGCCTCAACGTCGTGACGATTGGGATGCCGCCGCTGCGCGAGCGCAAGGACGACATCGTCCCGCTCGCGACGTGGTTCATCCGCCGGTTCAGCAGCGAGCTCAAGAAGAAGCTGGACGGCTTCGACCCCGAAGCGCAGAAGATGCTGATGCGCTACAACTGGCCGGGCAACATCCGCGAGCTCGAGAACGCGGTCGAACGCGCGGCCCTGCTCGCCGAGGGACAGACGATTCGCGCCGACGACCTGCGGCTGGGCGATGTCGGCAACAGCAGCCCGTCCGAACCGTCGATGGCGGTGAAGATTCCGCCCACCGGCATCGCGCTCGAGGAGATCGAGCGGCAGGCGCTGGTCGAAGCGCTGAAGATGTCGAACTGGGTGCAGAAGGACGCGGCCGAGCTCCTCGCGATCAGCCCGCGGGTCATGAACTACAAAATCAAGACGCTCGGGATCGAGATGCCACGCCGACGGATGGCGGGAGCGGCGTAGCGTGGGACAGTCACTTAGTTACAAGTTGTCAGTTACCAGTTGAAGGGCAGTCGGTGAACGAGGAACTGAGAGCCCCTTTGAACTGGAAACTTGTAACTGGAAACTGACGACGTGCGGGTCTGCACCATCACCGTGAGCCCGTATTTATCAGGAGTGCGGCCCGTAAACGCCCGTGGCCCGGCGACCGGCCAGCTGCCGCTGATCCACGGATACGGATTCGACACGTCAGCCCAGAAAAGACCGACGGTCACGAGGCGGGACACATCGACATAGAACCGCGCGATCGTGCCGCGATCCTTCTTTCCCATCTCCACGTCGTAGAGTCCGAACGTCGCGAGATACTTCACGAGACTGTCGTCGCGTGAGATCTCCTCGCGCGTCACCGTCACACCCGCCCGCACCCGATCGCGGATCGGGATCTCGAGGCGAGCACCGAAATAGTAGCCCGGCTTCTCGATCGGGTCGCCGTCGAGGCTGACGAGTTCGGCCGACGTTGCGGTCGGGCCCCACTTGTAGCGCGCGTATTCGCCGAACAGCGTCGCCCACGAGAGCGGCGACACGCTGGCGCTCAGCACGAGCGCATCGTCGTTACGCTTCGACGCCCAGTAGCTAGGCAGCCGCTCGACCTTCGAACCGGTGAAGCCCCGCTTGTAGGCGGCACGAAGATCGACTTGACGGGACGGTTGCGCACGCACGCTCGCGACCAGGTTGAGAGCGCTGTTGGTATCGAGCGCCGGATCGGCGAAGTAGAAGTAGTTGTAGTCCTTCTGCCGATCGCCGTCGCCGACGAGCCCCATGACCGCCGCTTCGAACTTCGGCGGCGATGCCGCGGCGCCGCCGGCGGCCGGTGCGCCAAACGCGTAGGCGAGCATCAGCCCGAAGTTGGCTTCGGCGTTGAGACGCTGGATCCGCGTCAGATCCTTGGCCGTCCACGAGCCGACTTCGAGCGGCGCGAACCCGAGCGGGACGATGAAGCGCCCGAATCGAGCCGACATCGAGTCAGCGAATCGCCAGTCGACGTAGCCCTCGCGCAGCGGCCCCTGCTGGTTGATGTAGTCGAGCCCGTAGGTGTTGTAGGTGTCGACCCGCTTGTTGCCGCGTTCGGGATCGCACGGCACGAGCGGATGCGTAAACGGGTAGACGGTCGGATCGTTCGGGAAGATGAAGTTCTGTTCGCCGCAGGCCGGCTTGGGCGCCGCCTCGTTGGCAGGGTTGAACGACACCAGGTAACGAACACGATCCGTCACGCGTCCGCTGACGGTGAGCGTGGCCTGACCGACGCGCGCCTGCTTTTCATACCCAAGCTGGGCCTGCATGCCGTCGTGCGACCAGGCGGCAATCAGCAGGCCGCTGATCTTCAGCCGCTCGGTTTGCGGGAGACCGAAGCCGAACAGGTCCACGGTCTCCGTTTCCTGGGGCGTCTCCGGCGTGGACTGTGCGCGAGCCTCGCCGGCCGTGAGGACCGCCCAGAGCACGAGTTGAGACATCACGAAAGTGCGCATGGTCATGACCGGTTCAGTCCTGGCGCGTCGAACGAGGGTGCGCCTTGCGATAGACGTTGATGAGCTGAGCGGCGTCGACGTGGGTATAGCGCTGCGTCGTGCTCAGGCGGGAGTGGCCGAGCATCTCCTGAATCGCGCGGAGATCGGCGCCGCGCTGCAGGAGGTGCGTCGCAAACGAATGGCGCAGCGCGTGTGGACTGATGCCGGCCTGAAGGGTAAACCCCGAGACGTAGCGGCGGAGCAGTCGATCAACGCTTCGACCGGTCAGCCGGCTGCCGCGATAGTTGACGAAGACCGGGTCGCCGCGTTCGGCGCGTCTGCCGGCGCCGCGCGATCGTGCCGGCCGCGCCGCCGCAAGCCGACCAGTTCGCGGGGACGCGATGACCGCCGGTGGCTTCTGTGTCGCCAGCAACGACGCCCGATCCTTCAGCCAGGCGCGCAGCGCCTCCGCGCACGTCTGGTTGAACGGAACGATCCGTTCCTTACCGCCCTTCCCCATCACGCGGACGAGGCGACCCCCGAGGTCCAGGTTCTCGAGATCCAGCGATTCGAGCTCGCTCAGCCTGAGGCCCGAGGCATAGAACAGCTCGAGGATCGCACGGTCGCGGCGGCCGAGCGGCGTCTGCCGATCCGGCATCTCGAGCAGCCGCTGCATGTCCTGCTCGGTCAGATGCGCTGGCAATGTATGGTCGCGGCGTGGCGCCACCACGGTCGACGAGGGATCGTGCTCGAGCACGCCTTCGCGACGCAGAAACCGGACGAAGCTGCGCAACGCCGAGGCCTTGCGGGCCACCGACGTCCGCGCCTCGCCGCGGCGTCCGAGTTCCGCGACGTGCGAGCGCATCGTCTCGCCGTCGAGGTCGGCAGCCGTCAGCTCGGACACTCGCCGCGCCCGCTCGGTCGCGACCCAGGACAGGTACTGAAGAATGTCGGATTCGTAGGCGCGCACGGTGTGCGCCGACCGGTTGCGGTTCAGCGCGAGATGATCGAGAAAGGCGCGCAGGAGTTCTTTCATCCGGCGTCGACGGTCGCGACCTGGTCGCGTGAATGACTGAGCGTCGTAAAGTCCGGCTGACGCTGATACCACGCCTGCAAATCGGCAAGCGCACGCTCGGCGATCATCAGCTTCTTCCGAAGCTTGTCCTTGGGGGGCCGGTCGAGCGGCGCCATGATCCCGTGCGTGATGTTCGATGGCTGGTAGGTGGCCGGCGACGCGTGCGAGGCGTAGAACGCCAGCGCGCCAATCGCCGTGGTCCGCGGCGGCACGCTCGGCTCGCGACCTTGCACGAGCGCTGCCGCATTGCGGCCTGCGATCAGGCCCGAGGCGGCCGACTCGACATATCCTTCGACGCCCGACACCTGCCCGGCGAAGAACAGATCGTCGCGCGTTCGGGTTTGCCACGTCTCGCGCAACACCGTCGGGCCGTTGATGAACGTGTTGCGGTGCACCATCCCGAACCGGACGAACTCCGCCTGCTCGAGGCCCGGAACCATCTTCAGCACGCGCGCCTGTTCGCCCCACTTCAGCTGCGTCTGAAAACCCACCAGGCTGAAGTGATCGCCGGCGAGCGTGTCCTGACGGAGCTGCACGACCGCATACGGCATGCGCCCGGTTCGCGGATCCATCAGCCCCACCGGCTTCATCGGTCCGAAGCGCAAGGTGTCGGGGCCTCGGTGCGCCATCACTTCGATTGGCAGGCAGCCTTCGAAGAATTTTTCCTTGTCGAAATCGTGCACCGTCGCCGATTCCGCGCTGACGATCGCCTGATAGAACGCGACGTATTCGTCCTTCGTCAACGGACAATTCAGATAGTCACCCTGACCATCATCGACACCGCACGCCGGCCCGTCACTCCGCCGTCGCACCCGTCGCATCTGATGCACCAATCGCACCCGCACCCGTGCACCCAGCGCACCTGACGCACCCGTCGCACCTGTACGAAGACTGCGGTCCCACCTTGATGCGCGAAACACTTTCGAACGATCGATGGAGTCGGCCAGGACGATCGGACTGATGGCGTCGTAGAACGCGAGATGTTCGGCGCCGACGAACGCCTGAATGGAAGCCGAGAGCGCGTCGGACGTGAGCGGTCCGGTCGCCACGATGACAGGGGACCAGCCGCTCTCCGATCCTGGAATCGCCGGCACTTCTTCGCGGGCGAGCGTGATCAGGGGATGCTGGCTGAGAACCTCGGTGACGCGATTCGAGAAGACGACGCGGTCGACGGCGAGGGCGGCGCCGGCTGGCACCCGCGCCGCGTCCGCGGCCCGCATGACGAGCGAACCGAGCCTGCGCATCTCTTCCTTGAGCAGGCCGACCGCGTTATCGAGCTTGTCGCCGCGGAACGAGTTGCTGCAGACGAGCTCGGCAAAACCGTCGGTCTTGTGCACCGCGGTCGGGCGCACCGGTCGCATTTCGTGAATCGTCACCGGCACGCCGAGCTGGGCGGCCTGCCAGGCGGCCTCGCTTCCGGCCAGCCCGCCGCCGATGATGTGGATCATGCGTTGACCAGCGAGCCCTTACCTTTGCCTTTGCGCGTCGTGCGACCGGGACCCTTCTTCGCGGCGCGCCCGCGTGACGGCTTCGCAACGCCGGCGCGTGCCTCGAGCAGCGCCTTGGCGGCGTCCATGGTCAATGCCTCGGGCGCGGTGCCTTTCGGCAGCGAGGCGTTCGTCGTCCCATCCGTGACGTACGGACCGTAGCGGCCGTCGAGGACTCGAACCGGCGCACCGCTGTCCGGGTGCGAGCCGAGCGCGCGCAGCTCTTTTGGCGCGGTCCGCTGCCGGCGCATCGATTTCTTCTCCTGCGCGAGAAGTTCCTTCGCCCGCTCCAGCGTGACGGTATAGACGTCGTCTTCCGGCGCCAGCGAGCGGAACTCGGAGCCGTGTTTCACGTACGGACCGAAGCGACCGACGTTGGCCACGATCGTCTCGCCATCATCCGCTGCGCCGAGATCGCGGGGCAGCGACAGAAGCTGGAGGGCGTCAGCGAGCGTGATCGTGTCTTCGCTGAACTGACGTCCGAGCGAGGCGCGGCGCGGCTTTTCCGCTTTCTTGTCGGTCGGCGTCTCGCCGAGCTGCACGTACGGCCCGAAACGGCCGAGCATGATGTAGACGTTCTGGCCGGTCTCCGGATCGGGACCGAGCGTCCGCGGTCCTTCCGCTTTGGCTTTCAGCAGCGCCAGCGCCTTCTCACAAGTGAGATCTGCCGGCGCGAGATCCTCCGGCAGCGAGGCGCGGGGCCCTTCTTGAGCGGTATCGCCGACCTGGAGAAACGGCCCGTAGCGCCCGATGCGGACGCGAACCGGAAATCCGCTCTCGGGATCGTCGCAGACATGAATCACCGGATACCCGATTTCCTGGTCCTTGTCCTCGACAAGGTGCTCGAGGCCGTGGTGTTTGCCGTCGCCGCGGTAGAACTCGCGGATGAAATCGAGCCAGTCCTTTTCGCCGTTGGAGATCTGGTCGAGGATCTCCTCCATCTCGGCGGTGAAGCCGAGGTCGACGTAGTCGCTGAAGTGCTCGCGCAGCAGCCGCGTCACCGCAAACGCCGTGAAGCTCGGGACCAGCGCCTTGCCCTGGCGCGAGACGTACCCCCGGCGCTGAATCGTCGCCACGGTCGGCGCGTACGTCGACGGGCGGCCAATGCCTTCTTCTTCGAGGCGCTTCACCAACGAAGCTTCGGTGAATCTCGGCGGCGGCGTCGTCTGGTGCCCCTTCGGATCGACGCCAGCGACGATGAGGCGCGCATCGAGGACGTCGGGCGCAAACACCTGTTCGCCCACCGAGAGCTTTGGCAGCAGCGTCTCCTGCTCATCGAGTTCCGCCGACGGATCGTCGCTGCCCTCGACGTACGCCCGCAGGTAGCCAGGAAACTCGATCGCCTTCCCGCTCGCCGTCAGAATGGCCGATTCGTTATCGATGCCAGTCCCGGTGATCTCGACGCTCGTGCGCAGCAGGCGCGCCTCGGCCATCTGCGAGGCAATGGCTCGCTTCCAGATCAAGTCGTAGAGCCGCAACTCGTCGCTCTCGAGCACCGATTCGAGCGACTGCGGGGTGCGACGGAACTCCGTCGGACGAATCGCTTCGTGCGCTTCCTGCGCGTTTCTGACTTTCGTCTGATACTGGCGCGGCCCTTTGTAAAAGTCCTTGCCGTACATGTCGGTGACGGCCTGTCCTGCCTCGCGCAGCGCCTTCTCGCTCAGGGTTGTCGAGTCGGTGCGGTGGTACGAGATCAACCCCTCGAGGTCGCCGCCGCCAATGTCGACGCCTTGAAACAGCCGCTGCGCCACCTGCATCGTGCGCTCGGCCGAGAACCCGAACTTGCGGTTCGCGTCCTGCTGGAGCGTCGAGGTCGTGAACGGCGGAGCCGGCCGCTGGCTGAACGGCTTCTCTTCGACGCTGGTCACCTTCCATGGCAGGTTGCGCGAGAGCGCCGTCACCAACGCGCGCGAGTCCGCTTCGTCGAGAACGCGAACGCCTTTTCCGGTCAGCTGACCCTTGGCGTCGAAGTCCTTGCCCGTCGCGACGCGATCCTGCCCGACCCGGACGAGCGTCGCAGTGAACTCGCGATCGTCGGCGCGAATCTTCGCTTCGAGATCCCAGTAGCTGGCGGTCCGGAACGCCATCCGCTCTTCTTCGCGCTCGACGATGAGGCGGACCGCGACGCTCTGGACCCGGCCGGCGCTGAGGCCGGTCTGCACCTTCTTCCACAGGACGGGCGACAAGGTATAGCCGTAGAGGCGATCGAGAATCCGCCGGCTCTCCTGAGCCCGGACGAGGTTCTCGTCGACGTCTTCGTGCGCCTCGCGCAGCGCCTCGTTGATCGCGTCTTCGGTAATCTCGTGGAACACGATTCGCCGCACCCGCACTTTGGGCTTGAGCACCTGCTTCAGGTGCCAGCTGATCGATTCGCCTTCGCGATCGGGGTCGGTCGCCAGAATCACTTCCGACGCGTCCTTCAGTGCGGCCTTCAGTAGCTGGACGTACTTCTTCTTGTCGGCCGGGACCACGTAATAGGGCGTGAACTCGCCGTCCGTATCGACGCCCAGGCGGCCCCACGACTTGCCTTTGATCTCTTTCGGGACCTCGGCCGCCGACTCGGGCAGGTCGCGCACGTGGCCGTAGCTGGCCTCGACCCGGTAACGGTCACCGAGGAAGCGCGTCAGCGTCCGGGCTTTTGCGGGCGACTCGACGATCACAAGCGGTTTCGGCATCAATGTCTCTGGTACGTGAAGCCCTTTACGTTAGCACGCGAGTATAGCGGCCTCCTCCAATCCTTTGGATTTGACCGCGTAGTTCGAGCTCCATCAAGCGCGCCAACACGACTCCGGCGGGCTCGCCACTTTGCTCGGCAACATCATCTATGGAGAAGTCGCCCGTTTCTGGCAATTGCCCGACGCCGCTAGGCACCCTGCTCGCGCCTGCGAACCCGATGTCCTGGAGGATATCGTCTGCGGACTCGACAACCTTCGCGCCGTCTCGAATCAGCAAGTGCCCGCCACGATTCCGGCCGCCCGTGGCTGCGCCCGGCACCACCATCACCTCGCGACCCTGTTCGAGCGCGGCTGCGGCGGTAATCAGCGACCCGCTCTTCTCCGGAGCCTCGACGACAACGACCGCCGTCGACAGGCCGGCAATGATCCGGTTCCGCAGCGGAAAGTGGTGCGGGAGCGGCGGCACACCACTTGGAAACTCGCTGACGACCGCGCCGGACTGTTCGATGTCGCGGGCGAGCTCGCGGTGCTCTGCCGGATAAACCCGATCGATCCCGCAGCCGAGGACGCCAACCGTTCGTCCCTTCGCGTCGAGCGCACCGCTGTGCGCGGCGGAATCGACGCCGCGCGCCAGGCCCGAAACGACGACGGCGCCGGCGGCCGCGAGATCGCGCGAAAGCTGTCGCGCCATTGTCAGGGCGTACGACGTGGCGGCACGCGAACCAACGACTGCAATCGATGGCATCAGCAGCACGTCTGGCCGGCCCTTCACCCAAAGCACTGGCGGCGGATCATGAATCGTCGATAGCAGCGTCGGATAGCGCGGTTCCGGCAGCGACAGCGCGTGGATGCCCATTCGCGCGGCCGCGGCCAACTGACTCGCCGCGAGGCGTTCGATTTCCGAGGCGTCGGGTTCGCCGCCCTCCGGCGACGATGGACGACACCGGCACATCCACTGAATCAGCGATTCGCCGGCCGCGCGCGCCGGCAGGTGCTGCTGATCGGAAGGCGTCGTCGGATCGCGAACAGACTGGAGAACCGCGGCGAGGAGTCGGCGATGGCCGGCGCCAAGCATGGCAATCCCGGCGGCTTCGGTCGGCGTCATGGGTGGCCTCGGGCAGGCCCGCCGTTGTGTCCACCAAGACACAAAACGGTCAGGGCCCGGATGAACCGGGGCTCCTGACCGTTACTCCACTATACCAGCGCCGCATGACTCACAGAACCGCGGTGTTGAGGGTCTATCAGAGGGGAAACGTTAAGGGTTATTTCCTTGCTCCCCCCTTCTGGCAGCCGCTATAGTGGCATCAGGGATCATGTCTGCACGCGTCATCGCTGCTGCGCTGCTTGTTCTGACCTGTGCCGTTGGTTCGGCTGCTGCCGATCAGCGGGGCGATGCCAAGGAACAGGTGGAGTTTGGAATTCAGGTCGCGCAGCGGGGATTGTGGCGGGAGGCGATCTATCGCTGGGAACGCGCCACCCAGCTCGATCCGTCTTACGCACCCGCTTTCAACAACCTGGCTGTCGCCTACGAGCACGAAGGACAGCTGGACAAGGCCCGCTCGGCTTACGAGAAGGCTCTTGAGCTCGACCCGAACAACGAAATGATTCGGCAGAACTTTGATCTCTTCAAGGAAATCAATGACCGCGCCTCTAAGAAAGACGGTCGGTAGCCTGCTCCTGGCGCTCGTCGGCGCGCTCGCCGGGTGCACGAGCTACTTCGAAATCCCCATCGAGACCCCGATCCAGCCCAAGCTGGACATCGCGGCGTTTCAGCGCGTCCTCGTGGCCGGCTTCATTGCCGGTGGTGATGAAGAGGTCGACGCCAACCTCGAGACCGTGCGCCTGCTCCGGAGCCAGCTCCGGCAGAAAGGCAGCCTGCGCGTGATCGAAGCCGAGGCGCTGCCGCTCACCGAGCTAGCCGGGCAGCAGCCCGGCGCCGTCGCGCCGACACCGGCGTCGCCATCGGATACGGCGACCTCCGCCGAGCCGACGTTGCCGGTCATCAAGGAAGAAAAGGACCTCGAGGCGTACGAGAAGTTCTTCACCAACGCCGAATACTGGAAAAAGATCGGCGAAGAGCATCAGCAGCCGCTGATCGTGACTGGCATGGTGCTGTTCCGCCCGCACGCCACGTCTGGTTTCGTGCAACAGGAGCGCGAAACCTACGACGAGTTCGGCCGTCGCCGCGTCGAGCCGCAGCGCGTCTACCAGGAACGCAAGGGGTTCATCCTGCGTCCGACCTTCATTTTCATCGACGGCCGGACCGGCGAAACGTTGCACAGCGAAACGTTCCGCGAAGAGATTCTCTACAACCAGAACACGCAGACCCCGGCGCTGTCGTCGTTCTTCGAACTGATGGACCGCCTGCTGCCTACCTTCCTGAACGCCATGAGCGCGCAGAAGATCCGCGGCACGCGAGTTCTCCTGAAGTAGCCGGAATCTTCCCGCCGTCAACGGCCGGTCTCAAGACCGGCCGCTACAAGTGTCCCGCCTCTGGCGGCCCCGTGGTATACTCGGAAGTTCCGTTTTCCCCGGAGAAACCACAGTGTTTGCCATCATCCAGGCTTCAGGCCGACAGTTCCGCGTCGAGCCCGGCGCCGTCATCGAGATCAACGGCCACGCCCATGACGTGGGCGCCGAGCTGGCCTTCGAAGAAGTGCTGGTCGTCGGCCAGGACGCGGGCGAACTCACCGCCGGCGCCCCGTTCGTGTCGGGCGCCAAGGTCCTGGGCGTCGTCGACAGCACCGGCAAGACCGCCAAAGTTCGCGTCTTCAAGAAGAAGCGCCGCAAGCAGTACCGTCGGACGAAAGGCCATCGCAGCCTGATCACCAGAGTCCGCATTACCGATATCCAGGTGTAGCCATGGCTCATAAAAAAGGACAGGGCAGCTCTCGCAACGGCCGCGACAGCAACTCGCAGCGGCTCGGCGTCAAGCGCCATGACGGCAACATCGTGACCGGCGGATCGATTCTCGTCCGCCAGCGCGGCCGCCGGTTCCAGGCCGGACTCAACGTCGGCCTTGGCAAGGACGACACGCTGTTTGCGAAGGTCCCCGGCCGGGTGCGCTTCGAAGACCACGGCGCGCGCGGGCGATTCATCAGCGTCCTGCCCGTCGACAATCAGTAGGAATCAGGAACCCCGGGGACATCGGAATCCGCGGATTCCGAGATTCCCGGTTCCTGAGGTTCCATGTTCGTAGATGAAGTCGAGATCCACGTTCAGGCAGGCCACGGCGGCAGTGGCGCCCTGAGCTTCCGCCGCGAAAAGTTCGTCCCCCGCGGCGGTCCTGACGGCGGTAACGGTGGCCGCGGCGGCTCCGTTTATCTGGTCGCCGACCCCCATCGCAACACCCTCGTCCACTTCCGCTTCACTCCGGAATTCGCAGCGCAACGCGGCGGCGGCGGCGCCGGCGCGCTCAAGACCGGACGCGAGGGCGACGACCTCGAGATACCGGTGCCGGTCGGCACGCTGGTCCACGTCTACGATCCGCTGGTTCCGGATTCAGCAGAGGTCTTCGCCGACCTCACCGAGATCGGACAAAAGGTCCTCGTGGCGAAAGGTGGACGCGGCGGCCTTGGCAACGCCCACTTCGCGACCTCGACCAACCGCGCCCCACGCAAGCACCAGCCGGGCGAGGACGGCGAAGAGCGTCATCTCCGCCTGCAACTGAAGCTGCTCGCCGACGTCGGACTCGTCGGCTTCCCCAACGCCGGCAAGTCGACGTTGATCGCGCGCATCTCGGCGGCCCGCCCCAAGATCGCCGACTATCCGTTCACGACGCTCACGCCCAACCTCGGCGTCGTCACGTTGAGCGGCGAGCGCAGTTTCGTCGTCGCCGACGTTCCCGGGCTGATTGAAGGTGCCCACGAGGGCCACGGGCTCGGGCATCAGTTCCTGCGTCACATCGAGCGGACCAAGGTCCTCATCCATCTCGTCGATGTGTCGGGCGCATCGGGACGCGATGCGATCGAGGACTTCGAGGTCATCCGCCGCGAGCTCGGCCTCTACAATCGCGAGCTGCTCGAAAAGCCGGAACTGGTGGCCGCCAACAAGCTCGACGCCGTCGATGATCCGGAACGCGTGCGCACGCTGGAGCAGCACGCGCGCACGCTTGGCCTGCCCTTCTTCAAGATCTCGGCGGTGACCGGTGAGGGTGTGCCTGGTTTGCTCGAAGCGGCCTGGCCGCACATCCACGACGCCCGCGCCGCCGACGTCGCCGCCCGGGCCATCGTCGAAGACACGCCCGAGCCGACGCCGGATTACAACCCGGCGCTGGTGCCTCCCCTCACCAGACGGGAATCGCGCAAGCGATGATCGTGCGCCCTTTGGTGGGCCTGCTCGGCGGGACATTCGATCCGATACATCTCGGTCACACCGCCGCCGCGACTGCCGCGCAACGCGCCCTTGGCCTCGATGAGGTTCGCTTCATCCTGTCGGCGCGCCCCCCACATCGCGCTGACAGCCCGCACGCGTCCGAGTATCATCGGATCGAGATGATTCGCCGGGTGGTGCGGGATGCCGCCCCCGATCGCGATCGTCGTGTGGAGGTTTCCGATCTCGAGATACGCCGCGCCGGACCGTCGTACACCTACGACACGCTCCAGACGCTTCACGCCGAAGGCCTGACGTCTGTGCAGCTCGTGTTCATCACCGGTACCGACGCCTTTGCCGAGATTGGAACCTGGCACCGCTACCCCGACGTCCTCGACCTCGCGCACTTCGCTGTCATTGCCAGGCAGGGCACCACGCTCGACGCGTTGCGGGCGCGCGTGCCGGTGTTGGCGCCGCGCATGATCGCGTCCGATCAACTTCTCGACCGTCGCCAAGCCGGCCATCATCCTGATCGATGCCGACACCCCGGACATCTCGTCGACCGACATCCGGCAGCGCGCCAGCCGAGGCGAATCGCTGGAAGGCCTGGTGACGCCGTCAGTCGCTGCGTACATCACGCAACACGCGCTGTACCGCACCGCACCAGGCGCACCGGTCGCACCTCACGCACCTGACGCACCCAGTTCGACAAGGTAGGTTGCATGGCAAAGTCTCAGCGTCCGCGGACCAACCCCACGGCGGCCCCTCGCGACACCAAGCTCCCCCGCTTGCCCGCGCAGATGAAAGTCGCGCTCGCAGCGGTGCGCAGCAAGAAGGCGACCGCCATCACGGTTCTCGATCTGCGAAAGACCGGCGCCTTTACCGATTTCTTTCTGCTCTGCACGGGCGGTAATCCACGACAGGTGCAGGCGATCGCCGACGCGGTCGAACAGGCGCTCAAGGCTCAGAAAGTGCGACCGACGCACGTCGAAGGGTACGAGCGCGCCGAGTGGGTGCTGCTCGATTACTTCGATTTCATCGTGCACGTGTTCTCCACACAAGCGCGGCAGTTCTACGGCCTCGAGCGGCTCTGGGGGAACGCGGTTCGGCACGAGATTGCCGACGACGAGCCCGACGAACAGCCAGAGAGCGCCTGATTCGCGGCGCGTTCCCGGCCGGTGACGCTCGCCACCGTCGTCGTGGCCTGTTAGGATGGACGACGAGATCGCTGCATGACGTCTGTGCGACAGGTCACGGACGCGATCCTGGCCGCACTGCTCGCTCCCCCTTGCGCTTCCTGCGGACGCGTCCTCGACCGGCCGCTTGCGGGTGCGGTCTGCACTGACTGCTGGGCGGCACTGCCGCGCAACCCTGGCCCCGTCGCGTCGCTCTCGGCGCACATCTCGCGCAGCACCGCGATCGGCGAATACGAAGGCACCCTGCGCGCCATCATTCATGCGGTGAAGTACGACGGCCGTCGCTCGGCCTCGCACGGACTGTCGGCGACGCTCGCGAGCTGTGCCGCAAGGCTCCTCGCGGACGCCGATGCGGTCGTGCCGGTGCCACTGCATCGCCGACGCGAACGCGAGCGCGGCTTCAATCAAGCGCACGATCTCGCCATGGGTCTCGGCCTGCCGGTCTGGCCGGCGCTGAGGCGCCTGCGCGATACGCCGTCGCAGGTCGATCTGCCTGCCGACAAACGACACCACAACGTTCGCGACGCCTTTGCGATCGCCACGCCGACGTTCCCTTCCTCCTGGAGTCCCTGGACAGCGCACGAGCCGGCGCGCCTCGTCGGCGCGGTCGTCGTGCTCGTCGACGATGTGATGACAACCGGGGCGACGCTCGAGGCGTGCGCGCGGACGCTGGCGGCAGCGGGCGCACGCGAGGTGCGGGCCGTTACAGCAGCCCGAGTTGGGAGTGCACCACGCTGACCACGGCGTTGCAGACGCTGTCCTTTCCTTGCGACCCGTCGAGCGTGACCCACGCCGGCGCGGCCGCCTGCCGTCGATAGCTGTCGCGGACGCGCCCGAGCAACGCGAGATCCTGCTCGTAGCGGTCGCGGGCCCGCTGTTTGCGCTCGAGCGACCGCTCAGGAGGAATATCGAGCAGGACGGTGAGCGACGGCTGCGGCAGATAGCGTTGAATCGTCATGAGCCAACCCGCATCGAGACCTTGCGCTTCGCCGTACGCGACACTCGACGCCAGGTAGCGGTCGCAGACGACGATTCCGCCGCTGGCCATGGCTCGCTCAATCTCGGGGCGGTACTCGTAGCGGTTGGCGACGTAGAGCAATTGCAGCGTGTCCGGCGCGTAGTCTTGGCCACCCTGCAGCGCCCGCCCGATCTCCTTCCCGATCGCCGTCGCGTAGTCGGGGAAGGACAGCAGCTTGACGTCGGCGCCCCGCTCGCGCAGTGCGGTGACGAGGCGTTCCGCTTGCGTCTGCTTCCCGCTTTGATCGAGCCCTTCGAAGGCAATCAGGTGTCCCGCGTTCACGCCTCGAGCCTCAGCATGTCGTCCAAGGTCTGGCGGCGCCGGATGACCCGCCATCCCTCGCTATCGCACAGGACTTCCGGCGGGAGTGGCCGCCGCAGATAGGTCGAGCCCATCGCCGCGCCGTAGGCCCCGACGTCGCGAAGAACCACGAGGTCGCCGACCTCGACGGGTGGCAACTCGCGATCACGGCCAAAGCTGTCGGTGCTCTCGCACACCGGTCCGACGACGTCGGCGACGATCGCTCGGCCCGGTCGCGGCGTCACCGCCTCGATGCGGTGGAACGCGCCGTAGAGCGCCGGTCGCATCAGCTCGGTCATCCCGGCGTCGAGCACAACGAACTGTCGCGCGCCGTCGAAGTGCTTGACGTCGACGACTCGCGTCAGCAGCAGTCCTGCAGGACCAACGATGACCCGGCCGGGTTCGAGGAGAAGCGTCAGTCCCGTGGGCCGCAGAATCTCGACGAGGGCACGCGCGTAGGCTGCGAGATCGATCACCGGCGCCCCGTCGTAGGAGATGCCGACGCCGCCGCCGAAATCCACGTGCCGGATCGGCACGCCGTCCGCCACGCAGCGCCTGGGCGAGATCGACGGCCGCTCGCGCCGCGCTCAGAAGCGGCTCGATGGCGGTGATCTGCGAACCGATGTGGCTGTGCACGCCGACGGCCTGCAAGCCGGGCCGCCGCTGAATCTCGCGGAAAATCTCCGGTGCGCGCTCGAGCGGCACGCCGAACTTGTTGCTTTTGAGGCCGGTCGAGATATGCGGGTGGCTGCGCGCGTCGATATCCGGGTTGACGCGGAGCGCGACGCGCGCGCGTCGTCCGCTGGTCCTGAGCGAGCCGATCCAGCCGATCCAGTTCGCCCGGCGATTCCACGTTAATCGCCTTGAGCCCGAGCGCGATGGCCCGCGACAGTTCGTCGACGCTCTTGCCGACGCCGGTGAACATGATCTGGCTCGGGTGAACGCCGCACCGAAGCGCAATGTCGACCTCGCCCATCGAATTGGCGTCGACGCTGGCCCCGAGCGCGGTGAGCAGCCGCACGATTTCGAGCGACGAGTTGGCTTTCAGCGCGTAATGCACCGCGTGGGGATAGTCGCCGAGCGCGGCATCGAGCGACTGATACGCGGCACGAATCGTCGGGGCGTGGTAGACGTAGCACGGCGTTCCCACGCTGGCGCCGATCTCGGTGAGCGGGAGGGTGGCGAGCGCTGGTGTAGCCGGGGCTGTCGTCGCGGGAGTCGCAGGCACGCTGGAGCCAGCGATCATAGCGCGAAGGCGCGGGACGGTTCGACGGAAAAACGTGGTACGATCAGCCCGCCAGCTGACGGCCTGTGGCAGACACTTCTCCAGCACCGGATTCCATCGACTTGATGATTCAGCGCTGCCTGGCCGGCGACCAGGACGCGTGGGCGCAGATAGTCCGGCAACACTGGCGCAAGGTCTTCAACATCGCCTACAAGTTCACCGGCAAGCACGACGAAGCGGAAGATCTCACGCAAGACGTCTTCCTGAAGATTTTCAAGTCGCTCGACACGTTCGATCGCCGCGCCAACTTTCAGACCTGGCTGGTCAGCGTCAGTCGCAATCTGTGCATCGATCACTACCGCAGCGTCCGCAAGGAGCGCGAGACGATCGATCGGGACGTCGATCCCGGCGATCTGACGCCGGCGGCGCCGACCACCAGCCCCATCGCCGCACTCGAACAACGGGACCGCGTCAACCTGTTGAAGAAGGCGATGGACCATCTGCCGCCGACCCTTCGGTCGGCGGTCCTCTTGCGCGACATCCAGGAATTGTCGTACCAGGAGATTGCCGACCGGCTCCATCTGCCGGAAGGCACCGTCAAATCCCGCATCAATCGTGGCCGCACCGAGCTGGCGCGCCAGATTCGACGACTGCGGGACGAGCTCGAAACCGGAGTCGCAGGATGAACCTGACCAACGAACAGAAGAACAGCGTGACCGTCGTCCGCATCGGCGAAACGCGGATGATGTACCCGTTGCTGGCCGATTTCTCTGGCGCGATCGCGCAGCTGCTGGCGACCGGCCAGCACAAGGTGCTGCTGGACTTCACCAACGTCACCTACGTCGACAGCGCCACCATCGGCTGTTTGATGGATCTCTACCGGCAGACGATGGCCGCGGGCGGTTCGATGAAGCTGTTGGGCGTCCAGAAGCGCGTCGAGACCATGCTGACGATGACTGGCGCGCACAACTTTCTGGAGATGCACGCTGACGAAGCGAGCGCCGTCAGCAGCTTCGGGGGCTGAGATGAGCACCATCAAGACGACCTCCGGCATCGAAATCCCGCTCGATGACGACCTGCTCGCCATCCTGGAGGCGCTCTTTCAGGAAGTGACGGTCAAGCGCGAGCTCGAGCGCTCCTATGAAGACCTGATGCGCGAGATCAATCACCTGATCGGCCAGATGAGCCCCGAAGAAGCCCGCGCCTACTTCGCGGAGAGCCTGTTCCTGAATCAGGTGAAGTACGAGAACGATAAACTCGAGTCGTACATGCGGAAGCTGGAAAAGAAATGACGCGTGTCAGTTTCCAGTTTCCAGTTTCCAGTTCAAAGAGCACCGTCGCGAGTCGAACGACCACGCCGCGAACTCCGGCAACCCGTCCTTTGAACTGGCAACTGACAACTGGCAACTGACGGGCGCGGGTCTCTATGTCGTTGAACTATCTCGCGACCCGCTTCACCTGCAGTTGGCCTTACTCGATTGCCGTCATGCTCTGCGACGGCCGGGTCGTCTGCGGTTGCGCCGATCCGTATGCGAAGCGGGTCCTGGGTGACTTTCGGACGACGTCGCTCACCGACATCTGGACCGGACCGACCGCTCGCGGGCTGCGGCTGGACCTGAATAGCGGGGGCTCGACGTTCTGCGGTGACTGCCCGCTGAAGCTCCCGCTTGCGGCCGATGCGCCGGCACCGCAGCGCGATCCGAACGTTCCGCCGCTCCCGAGCCGGCTCTACATCGAGTGCACCGCAGCCTGCAACATCTCCTGCTTCCAGGCCTGCTGCGCGCCGGAAACCGGCATCACGCGGACCCGCCAGGCCGGGATGCTCGATTGGGACGTCTTCACTCGGGCGGTCGACGAAGCCGGCCCGTCGCTCGTCCGCATTGACTTCTTCAACTACGGCGAAGCCTTCCTGCACAAACGTGCCGTCGAGATGTGCGAGTACATCAAGTCGCGCTTTCCGCACATCTATCTCTACACGAGCACCAACGGTCTCGCGCTGAACGAAGAGAAGGCGCGTCGCCTCGTCCACTCCGGCATCGACGAGGTGACGTTCTCGATCGACGGGGCCACGCAGGAGACCTATGCCAGGTATCGACAGCGTGGGCGTTTCGACGTGGCAGTGGCCAACCTGCGGGCCATGGCCGACGAGAAGGCGCGCAGCGGCCGCGACGTGCCGCAGCTGAACTGGCGCTACATCCTGTTTGCGTGGAACGACAACGACGCCGAGATGGCGCGGGCGCGGGGGTTGGCGCAGGAGATTGGGGTCGATCGGCTCTGCTGGGAAATTACCGATCATCCGGAGGATTCGTTCTCACGCCGCTTCGTCGCCGGATCGACGGACCTGCAGGCGATTCGCTACGAGGTCTGGGACGACAACAACCTCGGCAACGCCATCCCGGGCGCGACGCCCCGCGCGAAGATCGAGATGCGGCACTGGCTGCCCCATCTGCCGCTCCGCGGCGGGCTCGCTGAACGAATACAGGTTCCCACCCGCATCACGAACCTGTCGACACGCGCGTTTCGCGCCCAGGCCAGCTACGGGCGGCGCCTCGTTCGACTCGGGGCGCAGCTGCTCGACGACACCGGAACGCTCATCAATCGCGACCACGCTCGTGCGTGGCTGCCCGGCGACCTCGCCGCCGGCGAGAGCGCCGACGTCACCATCGACGTCGACACCCCCGATCGCCCAGGGCGCTACCGACTGAAGTTCGATCTCGTCAGCGAAGGCATCGACTGGTTCGAGGCCTGTGGATCGGAGACGACGGAAAAGGTGCTGATCGTTCGCTGACGCCGGTCGGTTCTCATTTTCTTCCGGCCACCTTCTCCACCTCCGCCATCACGCGCAGAAGATTCCCGCTCCACAGCTTTGCGATCTGTGGCTCGGTGTAGCCGCGCCGGACGAGCTCGAGCGTGACGTTGAAGGTCTCACTGGCATCGTTCCAGCCATCAACACCGCCGCCACCATCGAAGTCGGAAGAGATCCCGACGTGATCGAGGCCAATCAGCTTGACGAGGTAATCGATGTGGTTGACGAAGTCCTTGACGCTGGCGCGCGGCGGTGGCGGAAACTTCACGTCGATCTCGGCCAACCGCTTCTGATACGTCGCCCGATCCGCTTCGGAGAGTTTCGCGAGCGCCGCGCCCCCACCGCCGCCACCGCCACCACCGCCACCCGGGCCGCCGCCGGTGATGCCGAACTCCTTGCGCAGCGCCGCGAGCGCATCGGTCCGCTGCGCCGACGGCGGCGGAGCGATCTTCACGTACGAGTTGAACGCCACCGTCTGGATCACCCCGCCGTTCTTCTTCAGCGCCTGCAGCTGCTCGTCGTCCATATTGCGGCTGTGATCGGCGAGGGCGCGGGCCGCCGAGTGCGAGGCGATGATCGGCGCTTTCGAGAGCGCCACCGTCTGCATCATCGACTGCTTGGACGGATGCGAGACGTCGACCATGATGCCGAGGCGGTTCATCTCGGCGATGGCCTTCTTGCCGAGATCGCTCAGGCCGTTGTGGAGCCACTTGCCGTCGCGTTCGCCGGTGTTCGAGTCGGACAACTGACTGTGGCCGTTGTGCGCGAGCGACATGTAGCGGCCGCCGCGATCGTAGAACTCCTTGATCCGGCCGAGGTCGGTGCCGAGCGGATAGGCGTTCTCGATCCCGATCAGCGCCACCTTCTTGCCCTTGGCGGCGATTCGTGGGACGTCGGCGGCAGTCAGCGCCAGCTCGATCTTGTCGGGAGCAATCTTCTCGGTCAGCCGATGGATCGCGTCGAACTTCTCGATCGCCTGCTTGTAGGCCGCGTCGTAGCCGGCGGGCGTCATCTCCCCCTGGCCGACGTAGACGATGAAGAACGACGCGTCGAGTCCGCCCTTGATCATCTTGGGCAGGTTGACCTGGGTCGGCAGATCCTGCGTGTAGTTGCGCTCGGCGGTGAAGTTCGACGGGTTGATGTCGTCGTGGGTATCGAGCGTGATCACGCGCTCGTGGATCGCTCTCGCGCGCTGAACGAGCTCCGCCTCGCTCTGCGTCCGCCCATCCAGGGGCGGTGCCGCCGAAAACAGCAGCGCCACACACGCGCCGGCGGCAAGGGTCATCGTCATTGGTCGAGACATCGATTTCCTCCGGGAAACCCGAGAGCTGTAGTGCAAACGGCTGATGCTATCCGGTGGTGCGGCCGGCGCGCAACACAACGAGGGCAACCACGAGCACAATCGTCCAGTACATCCACTTCGGCCAGGTCACCACAGGGTAGTCGAGCGCGTCGCTGTCGTAGATCATGAAGCCCGGGCCGACACGCGACTCGGCGTCGGCGCGCTGAGAGGGCGGCCACCGGAGTCCGGTCGCCGACACATAGGACGGCGTGTCGAGGACCGGCGCGTAGTACTTCTCCAGAATCAGGTTCTCCTGGCGAGCCGCCATCACGTTCCCGGCTGCCCAGGTCTCGTTGCGGCGCTGAACGTGCGTGACCCCTTCGGTGAAGTACTGGTCCTCGCGCGACAGGCGCGACCAGGTCAGTGGCGGCTCGGTCTTCCACCGCGCCGCCCGCGCGGCGCCAATCGTCGCGAGCTCGCCGGCGGTATAGCGCGAACGGAAGACACCGGCGTCGGCATCGCGGATTTCGTGGCCGAGATGCACCGAATGCACGAACCCGGCGAACAGGATCACGGCAGCGGTGGCGGTGAATGACGCCGCTCGACGGGACGGCGGCGTCAGGCGTCGCGTCAGCGCCGGCGGCGGATCCAGACCAACGCTGAACAGCAGGCCGCTCGTAATCGCGAAGCCGTTGAGCAGGATGTCACGCGCCTCGCCGACGCGAACCGGAATGAACCATTGCAGCCACTCCTCGAGGGTGCCGACAATCAGTCCTGCGACGACCGGCATGATGAATGGCGCGCCGTCGCCGACCGGACGCCAGGCGCGGTAGAACAGGACGGTGATCAACCCGTACTCGATGAAGTGGAAACGCTCGACTGCATCCACCTCGCGGTTGCCGGTCGACGCACCAAGCGTGTAGCAGACGGCGACCAGGACGGCCGCCGCGAGAGCCCCGAGGCGAAAGCCCCGCCGATCCTTGATCCGCCAGACCGCCAGCAGAAGTGCCGCCGCCGCGATCACCCCAACGGTCACACCGAGGACGCCGACGAAATTCGGCCCGGTCGCGTCGCGGACCGCCGTCCGCAATTGACCGATGAACGGGGCGCCGAGGATCAGCGCGGCCGACACCGCGATGGCTGTCCACAACCAGCCGTACGCGGGGCCGCGAGCCTGCATTGCGGCGATTGTAATCCCCCGCGGCACCCACTTTTGCGCTGGGCTGACGAGCGAGAGCTGCAGAAAAAAAGAACGGCCGCGCCGAGCGCGGCCGTTACGGCTTCAGGAGGTGCGATGAGGTTAGTGTGCGCGGACCGCCGCGGGAACCGAGCTCGGAAGCATCGTCGCGACTGCCGGCGCTTCGACGAGCACCCAGGCGTCGCGCTCTTCCAGGAGCTGCGCGGCAAGCGCCGTGTGGAGGCCGTGGCCGGCGCGATGCGCGACGACGTGGCCGACGATCGGGTGGCCGACCAGCGACAGGTCGCCAACCGCGTCCAGGATCTTGTGGCGAACGAACTCGTCCTCGAACCGCAGCGCATTGAGGACGCCGGCGTCGCCAATCACGATCGCGTTCTCGAGCGAGCCGCCGAGCGCGAGCCCGTTCTGGCGCAGTGTTTCGACTTCCTTCAGGAACCCGAAGGTGCGCGCGGGAGCAATACTTTCCGCGAAACTCTGTTCGGTGATGCGCTCGGTGCGTGACTGATGCCGCAGCAGCGGATGGTCGAAGCTGATCGTGTAGCTGACCTTGAAGTGATCCGACGGGTAAATCGCAATCCGCTTGTCGCCTTGCGCCAGCTGCACCGGTCGGAGGATCTTCATGTAACGCCGTGGCACCGACAGCCGCTTGATGCCGGCTTCCTGCACGAGGTACAGGAACGGCGCCGCGCTGCCGTCCATGATCGGCACTTCGTTGCGATCGAGCTCGACGACGACATTGTCGATGCCCACGCTGACCAGGGCCGCCAGCAGGTGTTCGACAGTCTCGACGGTCGCGCCGTTCTTTCCCAGGACCGTGGCGTAGTGAAACGCGGAAACTTGCGAAACCGTGGCCGGAATCTCCACTCCCAAATCCGTGCGCCGGAAGACAATTCCGGTATCAGCGAGCGCCGGTTTCAGGGTCAGCGTCACCTTGTGGCCGGAGTGAAGTCCGATTCCAGCGCAGGAGATCTGACGGCGTAAGGTCTTTTGGGCGTCCATTCAGTCAGCGATCCATCCCCAGAGGGTTCGCCCGCTACTCAGCAAACAAGATGCCTGCTGGGCAAACATCCAAGATTAGCACGTAAAGCCATTGCAGTCTTTGGTTTAGCGGCAATTGACCGAGAACCTCCACCTTTCGGGTGTGGTTCGTCAGCCACACTGCAATCCGACGAATGTGTGTGAAATTTGCCACTAGGCGGCTGGAGCTACGCACGAAACAGTTCGGCCAGGAACTCGCCGGTGTGCGACCCCCGCGCTCCCGACACTTGCTCGGGCGAGCCCTGAGCCACGACGCGCCCGCCCGCCTCCCCACCTTCCGGGCCGAGGTCGATGATCCAGTCGGCCGACTTGATCACGTCGAGGTTGTGCTCGATGACCACGATGGTGTTGCCCTGATCGACCAGGCGATTCAACACCTCCAACAGCCGCCGCACATCTTCGAAATGCAGCCCCGTCGTCGGCTCGTCGAGGATGTAGAGCGTCTTGCCGGTGCCGCGCTTCGAGAGTTCGCGCGACAGCTTCACGCGCTGCGCCTCGCCGCCGCTGAGCGTGGTCGCCGACTGACCGAGCTCGATGTAGCCGAGCCCCACACTCTGGAGGGTCCGGAGTTTGTTGGCGATGGGCGGAAAGTTCTCGAGCACTGGCAGTGCCTGGTCGACGGTGAGGTCGAGGACGTCCGCGATCGACTTGCCGCGGTATTTGATCTCGAGCGTTTCGCGGTTGTAGCGGCGGCCCTTGCACTGCTCGCACGTGACGTAGACGTTGGGCAGGAAGTGCATCTCAATCGCGATGACCCCGTCGCCCTGGCAGGCCTCGCAGCGGCCGCCCTTGACGTTGAACGAGAAGCGTCCGGGCTTGTAGCCGCGCGCCTTGGCTTCGGGCACCATCGCGAACAGCTCGCGAATGAAGGTGAAGAGCCCGGTGTAGGTCGCCGGGTTCGATCGCGGCGTGCGGCCGATCGGCGACTGATCGATCTCGATCACCTTGTCGATCAAGGCAATGCCTTCGATCTTGTCGTGCGGGCCCGGTTCGTCGACAGCGCGATACAACGTGCGCGCCAGCGACCGGTACAGAATGTCGTTGACCAGCGTGCTCTTGCCCGAGCCGCTGACGCCGGTGACCGCCACCAGCATCCCGAGGGGAATCCGGACGTCGACACTCTTGAGATTGTTGGCGCGGGCACCGCGCACGACAATGTCCCCGCGTCCGGGCTGGCGTCGTTGCCGTGGCAGATCGATCGCGCGCTCACCGGTCAGATACGCGCCGGTCAGGGAGCCGTGGCCGTTCTGCAGCAACGCCGTCGGCAGCCCCTGAAAGATCACGTTCCCGCCGAGTTCACCGGCGCCGGGACCGAGGTCGATCACGTAGTCGGCCATCCGGATCGTTTCCTCGTCGTGCTCGACAACGACCACCGTGTTGCCAAGATCGCGCAGCCGCGCCAGTGTCGCGAGCAGCTTGCGATTGTCGCGCTGATGGAGTCCGATTGACGGCTCGTCGAGCACGTACAGCACGCCGGTCAGATTCGACCCAATCTGTGTCGCGAGCCGGATGCGCTGGCCTTCGCCGCCGGACAGCGTGGCTGCCGAGCGCGCGAGCGTGAGATACCCCACGCCGACATCGTTCAGGAAGCGCAGGCGGTCCTGGATCTCCTTGAGGATCCGCGTCGCGATCAGCGCTTCGCGCTCCGTCAGGGTCAGCTCGTTGAACACCGTGAGCGTCTTCGAGACCGGCAAGTTCACGTAGTCCGCAATCGTCTTGCCCTTGACCTTGACCGACAGGCTCTCGGGCCGAAGGCGATTTCCGTCACACGCCGGACACTCCCGGAGTGCCCGGTAAGGCTCGAGCTCTTCCTGAACGACCCACGAGCCTTCGTCGAATCGCCGCCGCAGATTGGGAATCACGCCTTCGAAATCGCGACCGAACGGATCGGCCTCGACCTTCTTTTTCCTGGCGCCTTTCTTCGCGCCATCGGTCGCGGACGACGCCGGCAGCGTGGCACCGGGCGCCGAGCTCCGCGCCGCCGCGGCCGGGCCGGACAGGATCAAGTCTCGATGCTTCCGCGGCAGCTTACCGAATGGAACGGTGGCGTCGATCCCCCAGTACCCCGCGATCGCCTCGACCGCGTCTCGCACCATGCGCTTGTCGCCCTTGCCCCACGGCCCGATCGCGCCGTCGCCGAGCGACAGCGAGTCGTCGGGGACGATGCGCTGCGGATCGAAGTCCCACGTCGCGCCCAATCCCTGGCATTCCGGACAGGCGCCGTGCGGCGAGTTGAACGAGAACGCGCGCGGCGACATCTCGGGCACGCTCAATCCGCACACGACACAGGCCAGCTTTCGCGAGAACAGGCGATCGCCGCCGTCGAGCGAGTTGATGACGACGACGTCGCCCGCCAGCCCAAGCGCCACTTCGACCGAATCAGCCAGCCGCCGCTCGATGCCGCTGCGGACGATCAGGCGGTCGACCACGATCTCGATCGTGTGGTTGCGCCGGCGATCGAGCCGAATGTCTTCCTCGAGCGACCGCGCCTGTCCATCGACGCGCGCCTTGGTGAAGCCGCGCGCGCGCAGGGCCTGGAGCTCCTTCTTGAACTCGCCCTTCCGCCCGCGCACGATCGGCGCCATGACGCTGATCCGCGTGTCCTGCGGATACGTCATGACGAGATCGACGATGCGGTCGAGCGACTGCGAGGCGATCTCGCGGCCGCAATTGGGGCAGTGCGGCACGCCGACGTTGGCGAAGAGCAGCCGCAGGTAGTCGTAGATCTCAGTGACCGTTCCGACCGTCGAACGCGGGTTGGATCCGGTCGTCTTCTGCTCGATCGAGATCGCCGGCGAGAGCCCCTCGATCAGGTCGACGTCCGGCTTCTCCATCTGCTCGAGAAACTGCCGTGCATAGGCGGACAGCGACTCCACATAGCGACGCTGCCCTTCGGCGTACAGTGTGTCGAAGGCCAGCGACGACTTTCCCGATCCTGAAAGACCGGTAATGACGACGAGCTTGTCGCGTGGAATGTCAACGTCGACGTTCTTCAGGTTGTGAACGCGGGCGCCGCGGACGGAAATCCAGTCGTGAGGCATGTCCTACTGTCGGGATTCTCGAGAGGATCCCAAACAGACATTCTACTCCTGATGGTCGGTCCGGATGATGTCGTGAAGTGACCGGCGCCCCTGACCGGCCGGCGCACGACCCAGTCTCCGGGTGCGCGGCTTCCGGGTGCGCGGCATGGTCGGGCCGAGGTGGTTATCCGAAGCCGTAAACGGTATCGCTCGTCGCGACCAGGAGTTTGCCGTTCCGATCGAACGCGAGCCCGACGAGTCGCGGCCCGGCCACGACGAGCGTGCGTCCGCCGCCGTGAAGACGATAGACGCCGCTCACCCCGGCCAGCGCCTCGACGACGTGCAGCTGCCCGTCGGCATCGAAGGCCAGGCCCTGCGGCCGTCCGAACGTTTCGTCGACGGTCTCGACCTGCCCCGACATCGACACGCGATAGACGCAATCATGCGTTGAAAGCGTCGGCGCGCTGATGTAGAGCCAGCCGTCCGGCCCCATCGCCGTGTGGAACGCCGCGACGCTCGCGGGCAACGTCGCCAGCGTTGTCGTGGTTCCGCCGCGCGCGATCTGGAAGATCGTCCCCGATCGATCGCCGACAAACAGCGTCCCGTCCGGCGCAAACGCCAGCCCACAGGCCAATCCGAGATCCGACGCGATGACTTCGTACTTCCCGTCGTCCATGACGCGAACGACCGAGCCGTCGAATCGACTCGAGACGTAGAGCTGACCGTCGGGACTGAACGCCATGGAGGTGGCATTCACGATTCCGGTGACGAACGGTTCGCGGGCCCCGCCTGGGGCGACGCGGAAGATCGACACCGGCGCCTGCTGTCCGCGCGACCCGCTGTAGGTCACGTAGACGCGGCCCTCGGCATCGACGGCGGGGTTGTCGACCTGGTGCAGCCCGGTCGCGAGCGAGCCGCCCACGTCCACGTAAAGCGTCGCGCCCGGCAGCCACGGGACCTTGACCTCGGTCCGCCCGCCGTCGAGTCCCGATGGAATCTCCACGGCCACACGATCGGGCGCGGCGAAGACGACGCGCGCCGGCCGGCCGCCGACCGTACACGTCTCATCAGGCGTCAGCGGCAGCGGCAGATGGGCGCCGCGCAGCCATAACCGCCCTTTTTCAATGACGTGGAGAGGATCGAGGCCGGTGAGTGTCGGGGCGGTCACGAGCGTGTCAGCACGGGTCCTTAGCGAAGCTGCGCCTCAAACCGCCTAGAAAAGCCGCGTCGGCTCCGCTTCGCTAGCACTAGGTTGTCTTGCCCCGCTCCGGGTCCCCGCCGCGCGGACTTTGCGCGGTGGGGTGATCTCCGCGGGGCGTCGTCAGCTTTCGTCGAGCTCGAGGTTCCAGTAGAGATAGTCGCGCCAGCTGTCGGGAGCGTTGCGCAATCCGATCGTAAACCGGATTGCCGGCGCGGAGGCGGGACGCCGCGGATGCCGCACGAGCCGCATCCGCGCCTCTTCGGGTGTCCGTCCGCCTTTTCGCCGATTGCACGAGACGCAGCACGTGACGATGTTCTCCCAGTCCTTGCGGCCACCCTGGGAGACCGGAATGACATGATCGAAGGTGAGTTCGGGCGTGGGGAACGTCTCGGCGCAGTACTGGCAGCTATACGCCGTCGCGGGCGTAGATATTGGCCCGCGAGAACGGGACGTAGTCGAATCTCTTCTTGATCCGTACGTAGCGCAGCAGCCGGATGACCGACGGCAGCTTGAGGCTGAACGACACCGCCCTGATCTCGCGGTCGTGGACCGCGATGATCTCGACCTTGCCCTGGCACCAAAGGGTGATGGCCTTTTGCCAGTGCACGACCTTGAGCGGCTCGTAAGTAGCGTTCAGAAGGAGCGTTTGCTCCATGGGCGTCCGCTTCATTGTGCCCGCCCACGGTCGAGCCTGTCAAGAACGTCATGTCTGTAAAGCGATGAAAGCTATGGGTTTAGGTCGCTTCGGCGGGGATCGGCGCGGATTTCGGCTGCACAGAACGACACGTTCCGCCGATAACCCGGGCACGCATGTGGCGGGCTTTGATTCTGGCTGGGACTTTGCGCAGTGGGTGGGGCCTGCGCCTCGACAGGTGCGGTGCCACGACCCTTCCCGGTTCCGGGTGGGTCGCCCGCTCCGGGTGCGCCGGCGGCGCGGCCGGACGACGCTCCGGACCTGGCGCCAGGAACCCCGGGGTCGGAGACCGCGATCAATGGTTATTCGTTGTCGTCGACGGCGTTATCGCTTCGCGGCGCGCCCTATCGCGACGGCGGCGCTGATCCCGGCGGGTTCGACTGCAGC
Organism: uncultured Acidobacteriota bacterium; assembly: GCA_963841895.1. Lineage (GTDB taxonomy): Bacteria > Acidobacteriota > Vicinamibacteria > Vicinamibacterales > UBA2999 > JACCSI01. The sequence continues at coordinate 144,427 of CAWJEO010000011.1, read as the reverse complement.
GGCTTCGTGCAGTACGTCTTCGAGCAACATGGCGTCGCCATGCCGCGCGACGTCCGGCGTCAGTTTGGTGTGGGCGCGAGCATCGATCCGAATGCCCTCGAGCCTGGCGACCTGGTGTTCTTCTCGACGGTGGCGCCAGGGGCGTCGCACGTGGGGATTGCGATCGGCGGCGATCAATTCGTGCACGCCCCAAGCTCGCGCGGCGTCGTGCGCGTCGAACGGCTGAGCGCGGAGTACTGGGCCGACCGCTTCGTCGGGGCCCGGCGGGTTAACTGAGTTCGCTGACGCTCAGGCGGCGAGCGCGCGCGCGTAGCTCATGATCGGGCGCGACGACGCGCCATAGAACTCGCGCAGCTGCAGGTCGTCGTGCGTGAAGACCGTGCCCGGAACGGGATCGACCACCTTCTCGACCGGCGTCGACTGCAGGTCCTGCGGTAGCGGCTGATCCTCCACCGCTTCGCGATACCGCCGCGGATACGACGGGAAGCTGCGGAACGTCGTCGCGCCGACGCCGCCGAAGCGGCTGCGCAGGCCTTCGAAGTCGTAGTGCAGGAACTCGAGCATCCGCGGGTCTGGACTGGTCGCCAGGTACTGCTGGACGAAGTCGCGCGACGTCTTCGAAGTAGGTCTGGCTGTGCAGCGCGTCGAGCGGCGTGCCGTCGGCGGCGATAAAACGCCGCAGGCAGTCCTGCTCGGGATCGATGTGGTAGAGCTCGTGGATGACGGTGTCGAGCTTCGCCACCCAGTCCGGCGTTCCTTCCGGATACAGCACGCGCTTGCGCGAACGCGACAGCGCCTGATCGGTGAATCGCGGCAGCGCGAAAGAGATCATGTAGTTCATCAACTGCCCGTCGACGTAAACCTCGGGCGACTTGGTGACGAACCATTCCGAGCGACGGGTGATGGCACCGGTGAGGCTGTCGCGCCAGAAGAAATAACCCGGCTCGCTGGTCGGCAGGCGCAGGCTGTGGCAGCTGGCGTACGGGCCGTCGGCACTGCTCCGACCTGGCCGCCCGAACACGAGCACGCGGCTGAGGTCGATGAACCCCATCGCGGGGACACGCGCGACGACATCGTGCATGAGCCGCACGAGGTGTCCCGTGTAGTTGATGCCGCCGCACCAGCTTGCTTCAAGCCTCATGTCGCTCACAGACTTGCTTCCCCTTGCGCGCGCAAAACTGCCACACCCTGCGGCATTCTTGCTAGCGAAAAAACCTCGGATTGACTGGTATCAACTGCGTGCCGACGCCGTTCACGGGTCGTGGCTGCACGGGTTGTGCCGTAGGGGGTGGGACCGGACTTGATTGATTTCCTGAGGGAATTTCAGCTGAGTCGTCTTCCGTTTGGGGCGGTTCGGCTGCTGAGTTAGGCGCAAAAATTGGCGCGGCTTCTGGCGGCTTGATGCCCATCCGCCGCGCGATGATCTCCTGACGCCGTCGCAGCCGCGCTGTGGGATGCGCAGGATTGTGCACTCGCGGATTGATGATCGCGCCAGCCATGAGTGCCGCCTCGTCGGCCGTGAGCGCCGCTGCCGGCTTGCCGAAGTAGGCGCGCGAGGCAGCTTCGGCCCCGAAGATGCCGTCGCCCCACTCGATGACGTTGAGGTAGATCTCGAGGATCCGGCGCTTTGTCAGCGCTGCCTCGAGACGACGCGTGATCAGCAACTCCTTGAGCTTTCGCACCGGGTTCTTCGAAGGTGTCAGGTAGAGGTTCTTCGCGAGCTGCTGCGTGATCGTGCTCGCGCCGCGGGTGAACCGACCCTCCTCCCAGTTCATTTCGAGCGAGGCTCGGATCTGCTTGAGGTCCAGCCCCTCGTGATCGAAAAAGGAGCTGTCTTCGGCGACCAGCACCGCACGGCGCAGGTTGCTGGAGATCTGGGTGTACGGCACCCATCGCTGCCGTATCGTCAGCGGCCGTCCGGCGTTGCCTGCGTCGCTCTTCCTGAGCTCGATAAATGCTGTGGTGGTCGGGTTCTGCGTCGCAAGCACCCGCACGTCAGGCAACGTGAGGTAGACGTAGGAGAAATAACTGAAGCCGCAAGCCGCGAGGATGGTGCTCGCGCGGAGGAACTTCCGCACCTTCGCAAATATACTCCGAACCCCTCCCGCGGCCCCGGGCGCGCTACCCTTCGACGACGATCTTGATCCGCTCGCCAGCCGCCGGCTGTTCGTTCACTTCGCGGTTGTTCATGATCGCCAGCTCGCTTGCTCGAACCAAACCCTTGCCGCGGCTCGCAATCGATTGCCACGTGTCACCGGTACGCACCGTATAGAAGTCGAGCCGGTTCGCCCGGATGGCGTCGGCTTCGCGTGCGGTCAAGCCGCGAAACGACTGAATCGCCGACTCGACCTCACGATCGACGCGAGCAAAGGCGTCACGCGGAGCGAAACCTCCCAGCAGGTAGACCTGCCGGCCCACCGCAATGTGCGCCGCACGCATCGTCACCGGCCCGACGCCACTGATCGACCCCTGATACAAGCCGAGGTACGCCTCGAGGCCGTTGACGTCGGTGCGGCGGCCGTCGAGCGGCTTGAAGCCGGCACTCGCCATCGATCGCGACCCGATCTCGTCGATGGTCCGGCCGCGCGCCTGGTCGACCGACTGGAGCAGCATGTAATGCGGCTGGCCCGGTTCGCGGGCGGCGACCTGGTCCGGCGTGTTGGTGACTTCCCAGCCTTCGGGAAACAGCATGGCAAAGCGCAGCACCGGGTGCAGGAACTCGGTGCCGCGAACGATCCCGTCGCGCGGACTGTCGCCGACGACGATTCCGGAGATCTGCTGGAAGAACTCGTCCTGATTTCGCGTCTGGGAGGTAGACGAGGCCAGCTTCCCGGCGAGCGGCTGGGCTTCGGCGACGCGTGCGGCCGGCTCGGGATGCGTCGAGAGCCAGTTCGGCACGCCGCGTTCGGTCAAGGCATCCACGCGCGCGAGCGTCGACAGGAAGCGCGGCACGCCTGACGGATCCCAGCCCGCCTTGGCGGCGTAGTCCATTCCGACGCGATCCGATTCGTTTTCGTCCTCGCGGCCGTATTTGAGGAACGCGACGCCCAGCGCGCCTGACGCGAGATCGCCGAACGGCTGCGTCGCCGGCACGAAGATGCCGAGCACCGCGAGGCCGATGCCGCCGGTCGTCGCGCGCGTGTACTGCTGCGACGCGTGGCGCGCTGTGACGTGCGCGATCTCGTGTCCGAGAACGCCGGCAAGCTCGGCCTCGTTGTCGAGGTACGGCAGGATTCCCCTGGTGAGGTAGATGAATCCCCCGGGCAGCGCGAACGCGTTGATCGCCGGATGATCGACGACCGTGAAGCTCCACGGCAGGTTCGGGCGATGGGACAACGCTGCGAGCCGACCCCCGATGTCCGCCACGTAACGTTGAAGTTCCGGGTTGTCGTAAACGCCCATCTCGCGCCGGATTTCCGCGTCCGCCTGCTGGCCGATCGCGATCTCCTGGGCCTCGCTCATGAACGACACTTCGCGTTTGCCGCTGACCGGGTTGGTCGCGCAGCCAGTGGTGACGATGGTGAGGAAAGCAACGAGCCAGGGAGCCGCGGACGTGAGGCGCGGCGAAACGTGCGATGCGCGCAGCGTCATCATGATCTCTCGAGGAGGACAAGCAAGACATCCCGTGAACGGATTGACTTGCCGCTGGCGCACGAGGCTGCAACTCGCGTACCACGCCTCGACGAGCGAAGTCCGACTGAGAATCGCCGAAAACTGCCTAGGTGCGCATCGATTGGGTCAGCGCCGAGAGACACAGTGTCACCAGCGCTTCGGTCGAACTCGCGCCCATCAGGCCGATGCGCCAGATCCGGCCGGCGAGCGGTCCGAGGCCTGCGCCAATCTCGATGTTGAATCGCTGGAGCATCTGACGCCGCACCGCCGCCTCGTCGACGCCGTCCGGCACCCGAACCGCGTTCAGCGTCCACAGCCGTTCGCCCGGCGGTGGCAGGAGCGACAGCCCCTGAGCTTCGAGTCCGCTGGCGAGCATCTGATGGTGCCGCTCGTGGCGGGCCCACCGCGCCGGCAAACCTTCTTCTTCGATCGCCGCCAACGCTTCGCGGAGCGCGTAGATCAACGACGCGCACATCGTGTGGTGATACTTGCGGCGAAGCCAGTAGTCTTCGAGGAGCGTGAGGTCCAGCGCAAAGCTGCGGCAAGGCACGCGTCGCGCCAGCGCGCGCGGTGTCAATACCAGGGGTGCGACACCAGAAGGCGCGCCAACGCCCTTCTGGCTGCAGCTGTAGACCGCGTCCAGTTGCCAGCCCGCGACGTCCAGAGGCATCGCGCCCGAGCGAGGTCACCGCATCGACGATCGTCAACGCGTCCACTTCGCGGGCCGCGGCGGCAATCTCCTTCACGGGGTTCAACACCCCGGTTGATGTCTCGGCGTGGACAACGGTGACGATATCGGCTCGCGCCTCTGCGAGCTCCCGGCGGACGACATCGGGGTCTGCCGCGCGTCCCCACTCGACGTCGATCCGTCGGACGTCGGCGCCGTAGCGGCGGCAGATCTCGGCGAGGCGGTCGGCAAAGTAGCCAGTGACGATCGACAGGACGCGCGTGCCCGGCGCAACGAGATTCGCGACTGCGGTCTCCATCGCGGTCGTGCCGGTCCCCGAGACGGCGAGCGCCAGCGCGCCGTCAGGCGCCTGACACACGCGCCCGAGCCGCGCCCGTGTGTCGTCCATGATCGCGAGGAACTCGGGATCGAGATGGCTGAGCATCGGCGCGCCGAGCGCGCGCATGACCCGCGGTGAAATCATGCTCGGGCCGGGCCCGAGCAGAACCCGCTCAGCGGCCGGCAGCATGGCTCTCGGTGAGCACGCCCAGTGCTTCGAGCTGACGCCGCAGGACGTCGATCACCTGAGGACCTGCCGGCGCGAGCGGGGCGCGCGGCGGCCCGCCATGCAGGCCAAGCAGATCGAGCGCTGCCTTCAAGCCGGGCACGCCGTAGACCGGGCCGATCGACCGCGCGACCGGCATCAACCGCCGCTGCAACGATCGCGCGTCGTCCGACGCGGCCGGCGCGGACGTGCTCGAACAACTCGACGCACAGTTCGGGGACGATTCCGGCCAGTGCGAGGACCGCGCCGTGCACGCCGAGCGCCGCGGACGTGAACAGCGTCGGCGCCGCCCCGGCGAGCACGGTGAAGCCGGGCTTCGCCCGCGTCAAGTAGTCGCCAATCTGCAGCATGTCGTTGCCCGAGTCCTTGAGCCCGACGATGTTGGGATGCTCGCTCAGCTTCTCCACCGCGTCGGGCAACAGGTTGACGCCGGTGTACATCGTCACGTTGTACAACAGCACCGGGACCGGCGACGCGTCGGCGACCGCGGTGTAATGGCGAATGAACGCCTCGCTGGTCATCTGCGGTTTGTAGAACGATGGCGTGCGCGCCATCACCGCATCGGCGCCAATCGACGCCGCCCGTTGGCTGGCGGCAATCGTCGCGCGCGTCGACTCGCGCCCCGTGCCAACGAGCAGCGGCCGATCACGCGGCACGCGAGCGCGGACCACGGAGATGGCCCGGTCGGCCTCGTCGTCGTCCAGTTGCGCCGCTTCGCCGTTCGACCCGAGGACGACGATGCCGGTCAGCGGAGAGGCCAGGTAACGGTCGACGTTAACGACCATGCCGCGTTCGTCGATCTCGCCTGAGGAGTTGAAGGGCGTGACGATCGGAGTATAGATACCGGCAAAGCGGTGTGACATCGGCGAAGGCTTTCGGAGAGGAGTGAAGGGGAACCCAGCTCAGATAGGACGTCTGACGATTTTATCCGACTGCAGGATGACGTTGGCGCTCAGCACGACGAGAAAGATGGCGGCGGCAGGCGCCAGCATCCACGGAAACCGGGTCATCGCCGTCACGCTGGCCGCCTCGATGAGCATCGTGCCCCAGGTCGGCAGGTGTTCCGGGAAACCCAGGCCGATGTACGACAGCGTGGCCTCGGCGAGCACGAACGCGGGCAGGAGCAGTGCGGCTTGCGCCAGGAGGAAGCCACGGCACGCCGGCAGAAGGTGACGGCTGAGGAGATGCCACCCGCTGGCTCCGAGCGACCGCGCCGCGGCCACGTATTCCTGCTCGCGCTCGGTCGCAATGATGCCGCGCACGCCTTTCGCAACGAACGGCCAGCCGAGCAGCGTGAAGATTGTGGCCATCGAGACGAACACCGTGGCCGGCGGCAGGACGAGCGGCATGACCGCACGCAGCATCAGCGCGACGTAAATCACCGGCAAGATCAGGACGAAATCGGCGACCCGCATCACGACGTCGTCGATCCAGCCGCCGCGATAGCCGGCGAATCCGCCGATGAGGGCGCCCAGCGGCGACGGCGCCGAGGACGGCGGTGAACGCGAGCGCGATCGAAATGCGCGCACCGTAAAGCAGCCGCGACAACAGATCGCGACCGAAGCTGTCGGAGCCGAGCAGGAATACCGGCTCGCCACCGCTCGCCGCTCGAACCACGGCAGCGACGCGCATGCGCGTCCGATCCTCCGCATAGCGCTGCGACAGACGATCGGCGAGAACCAGCGGATAGACGAACGGCGCGCGCGAGCCCCGCTCGTCGCAACGACATGTGGACGCATCGGCGGCGCGTGCAGGAAATCGCGGTGCTGCGCCTCGGGATCGTACGGCGCGAGCAGTGGCGCCAGCAGCGCGACCGCGACCAGCACGCCGATCAGCATGGCCATTCGCCGGCTCATCGAGCGGCGCCCATTCGCACGCGCGGGTCGACGACCGCATGGATCACATCCGCGAGCAAGGTGCCGACCGACAGGCTGAACGCCCCGGCGGCAGCGCAGCCGGCGACCAGAAAGATGTCGCGGCCGCGCAGCGCGTCGAACATCAGGCGGCCGAGTCCCGGCCACGCGGTGACGACTTCGACGACGAACGATCCGCTGAAGAGCGCGCCGACCATCGCCCCGTAGATGGCCGAGGATGCCGCCGAGTGAGACGCGCCACGCGTGCGACAGCTCGGCCTGTTCGCTCGACAGACCGCGGGCCCGCGCCGCCTGCACAAAGGACTGGCCGATCGCGTCGCTGAACGCCTGCGACTGCAGCCGTTCGAGGATGGCCGCCAGCGGCAACGCTAACGCGAGCGCCGGCAGCGGCAGGTGGCTGACGACGTCGAGCGCCCACTGATGCCAGGAGGCGTCGGACGCCGCGGCCGAGACCATGCCGCCGACCGGCAGCCAGCCGGTGCGCGCGGCGACGAGCACCAGAACCAGTGAGGCGAGGAGCGGCGGCGTTGACAGCAGCAGCACCGACACCCCACGCACGATCAGCACGCCCCAACCGCGGGAGCGACGGCCGGTATAGATGCCGAGCGGCATGCCCGATCGCCGTCGCGAGCACCAGCGCGGTAGCGGCCAGAACGGCAGTATTGAGGACGCGTTCGCCAATCAAGGTGTTGACCGGGCGCGTGTAGATCACGGACTCGCCGAAGTCGAACCGCACTGCACGGCCGACCCACTCGACGTACTGAACCAGCACCGGGCGATCGAGTCCGAGCTCGGTGCGGCGGCGCGCGGCGGCGGCGCGCTCTGCGACATCAAGCGATGTGGCGTCCGGCGCCGCCAGCGTCAGCAGCAGCGCCGCCGACGACACGACGACGATCAGCAGCAGTGCGACGAGCCCCCGCCACGCCAGATACCGCGCCAGGCTCATCGCGTCACTTGGTCGTCGTCGCCGCCGGCGTCACCGCCAGCGTGTCCACGCTCCACATGACCGGCGGCCGGGTCAGCGCCGCGGTCAGGTTGATCAGCCGCGCGCTGGTGCCGATGAACACGCGTGGTGCCGCGAAGTAGATGATCGGCAGGTTGTCGGCGAGGATCCGCTGCACGTCGTTGAACAGCTTCTGGCGCTCGCCCTCGTCGACGGTGGACGACTGCTTCGCCATCAGCTCGTCGATCTCCCGTTCCCACTCGGTTGCCGGCGTCGACTGCGCCGGATTCCAGAAGTGCGAACTTCCGGTGCTGAGCCAGAAATCCTTGGACAGCGCCGGATCCGGATCGCTGAAGGTGAACTGGATGAACGCGGTCTCGAAGTCGCCGCCGAGCACGCGCTGCTGGACGCTATTGGTCTCGAGTGGCACGAGGTCCACGGCGATGCCCACCTTCTGCAGATCGTCGCGCACGACGGCCGCGCCCCGCTCGAGCACCGAGTTGCCGCGGAAGGTCAGTACCGTGAAGCGGGCGTCGTTGCCCTGCGCGTCCTCGAGCCATTCGTCCGAATCGCGCTGCGTCAGCCCTATCGACGCGAGGATAGCCGTCGCCTTCTCGCGCGAGAACTCGTGTCGCGGATGGCTCGGCCAGAACCAGCGGCGTATTGCCCGGTGTGACCGGCCCGTAAATCGGCACCGCTTCGCCCAGGAAGACGGTGTTGGCGAACCCTTCGCGATTGACGGCGTGTGAGACCGCTTGCCGGAACTCCTTCCGCGTGATCCAGCTGGCGCGCGGGTCCTTTCCCCATCGGGCCGGACGGAGGTTGAAGAGGAGCGAGTCGGCCTCGAGGCTGACGCCCAGTTCGTGGATCTGCACCTTGCGCTGATCGGCGAGCGGCCGCAGCGTCTCGATGTCCGCGGAGCGGAGCGGCTGCTGGGTGAAGTCGATCTGTCCCGACTGCAGCCGAACCAGCTCCGCGTCCTGATCCGGAACGATCTCGATGGTGAGGCGGTCAGCGTACGGCAGCTGCACCCCGCCCGCATCCCGCCGCCAGTAGTTCGGGTTCCGCTCGAAGACCATGCCGCTCGGCCGGCCGGTACTGCGCCATGACAAACGGGCCGATCGAGGCCATGCTCGGACGGCGGCGCATCCGGCGCCCAGCTCTTGGCAAACGTCCCCGCCGCCATCGCTGCCTGGAGCTTGTGCTTCGGCATGATCGCCACGAGATCGAGGATCCGGATGCCCGGCCCGAACGGCACGGCAGAGGAAACGACGACGGTCCGGGCGTCGGGCGCGGTCACGGTCAGCGGCTTCCCGCCGACGGTCAGCGCCGAGACCAGCGGACTCCCCGTCCGCGGGTCGTACAGCGCCTCGAACGTGAAGACGACGTCGGCCGACGTGAACGGCGTGCCGTCCGACCAGGCAATCCCGTCGCGCAGCGTCAGCGTATGGCTCCGTCCGTCCGCCGCCGTCGTCCACTTCTCCGCCAGCCAGGGCTCGACTTCCTGCGTCGCCCGGTTGATCCGGACCAGACGTCCCTGGGTCAGCTGCGAAAAAATCTCGGTGCCGATCTGTCCCGCGACCAGGCGGTTGAATGTTCGGGGGTCGCTCCGCGTCGAGGCGACGAGCGATCCGCCGCGAGTTGGCGCAAGTGCGGTCGGCGCGTGCGGTCGTGGTCGCCGGCGTCGTGCCGCAGCCGCGCGAGTAGAGGAAATACGGGACGGCGACCGCGGCCGCAATCAGCAAGGTCACCAGGATGCGCGGTTGTCGGTTCACTTTTTGGCCAGTCGGCCAATCGATTGGCCGTTCTCAACCGGGGAGCCGTCCGCCGGTTCGGTTGGACTGTGTGCAGAAACTGCGCGATGAAGTGTGCAGTTTCCGCGATCGTCGCTGGAATGGGTCCGTCTGTCGGTCAATGCGTTGGCTATCCAGGGTTCCTGCCGAGGTTTCTCTGCGAGCTCATCCTAGACCAGCAAGTCCTGTATTTGCAACCAGTTAGCTCGCAACTGCCGAGTTCTCCGCAGCTGGCACCGGCCCTGCCATAGGAACGGCCGGAGGTTGACCCCCAGATGGAGTCCGCGATCTTCGCTTCACACGAGATGACGTTCCAGCCGCAGCTGGGCCGCAGCGTGACCATCGACCAGGCTGCCCAGCTTCTCGGCGTTTCACGCCGAACCGTTTACTACCGGATCCGGGAAGGCCGGCTTCGCACGATTCGCACGCTCGGAGGATCGCAGCGTGTGCTCGTCGAGTCGGTGGCCGCGCACGGCCATTCGTAAAGGCACTCCAGTCCCCAAGGCTTCGGAGGATCGTTTATGTCAACCACGCCGACGACCAACTCGAGCTTCTCGCCCCCCGGCGAGCTGCGGTCGCAGTGGTTTGTAGCCATCGCGTTCGTCGCAAGTGTCCTTGTCGCGGCACAGCCGGCGGCGGCGCAGGGTCGCAACCCTCGCCTGTCGCTCGACCTGTCCGCGCATCTGGCCAAAGCCTCGGTCGGAGCAGCCGGTCGCCGCCACCATCGACATCATCGTCTCCGGCACCGGCGAGTTCCTGAATCGCATCGCCAGCTAAGCACGGCGCGGTGATGAAGCAGTCGCTGAAGAACGGCGCGGTGTTCACGGTCAACGCCGGCACGCTCCAGGCGATGGCGAACGACCTCGAAATCGGCACGTTGTCCGGCGACGGCATCCTCCGGTCGCATCTGGCCAACGCTACCGAATCGACCGGAGCCGCCGCGGTCTGGGCCGGCGAAATCGCCAAGATGGGGTCGGTGCTGGGCCGGAACATCGGGGTTGCGGTCATCGACTCCGGGGTTGACCGCCACACCGCCCTGGCCGGCCGGATCGTCGCCAGCGTGGACTTCACGAAGACCGGCGGCACCGACCTGTATGGCCACGGCACGCACATCGCGGGCATCGTCGCCGCGGGCGCCCCGGCCAACGACACCGGCGAGGCGCCGGTCGGCATGGCGCCGGGCGCCCACATCGTCAGCCTGAAAGTCATCGAGGCGGACGGCACCGGCAAGGTGAGCAACGCGATTCGCGCGGTCGACTGGGCCATCGAGCACAAGGCGCAGTACGGCATCCGGATCATCAACATGTCGCTCGGGACGGCGCCGACGCAGTCGTGGCGCACCGACCCGCTGTGCCAGGCGGTGGAGCGCGCGGTTCGGGCGGGCATCGTGGTCGTCGCCTCGGCGGGCAACGCCGGCGAAACCCGCGACGGCAAACTGGTGATGGGCAGCGTGACGTCGCCTGGCATCTCGCCTTACGCCATCACCGTTGGCGCGCTGCGCACGCAGGGGACGGCGGATCGGTCAGACGACGTGGTGGCGCCGTGGAGCTCGAAGGGCCCGACCGCGTTCGACCATCTGATCAAGCCGGACCTGGTCGCGCCGGGCAGCAAGGTGGTGTCGCTGCTGGCTCCTGGTTCGACGCTGGCGACGGAGTATCCCGAACGCCGAGTGATGGGCAACGGCAACAGCGGCTACTTCCAGCTGAGTGGCACCAGCCAGGCTGCGGCAGTCGTGAGCGGCGCAGCGGCGTTGCTGTTGGAGTCGGAGCCTCGGCTTAACCCCTTGCAGGTGAAAACGCTTCTGCAAGCGCGAGCAGAGTTCATTCCTGAGGAAGGACTGATCGGCGCAGGCAGCGGCAGTCTCTGGCTTGCAAACACGAGTGCTCAGGCCAACGTTAAGAGGACGTGGGCGAACGTCTTTGGAACCTCTCGTGTGAGCTCCGCGGCTCTCAAGAGCGACACCATCATGTGGGGTGACACCATCATGTGGGGCGACACCATCATGTGGGGCGACACCATCATGTGGGGCGACACCATCATGTGGGGCGACACCATCATGTGGGGCGACACCATCATGTGGGGCGACACCATCATGTGGGGCGACACCATCATGTGGGGCGACACCATCATGTGGGGCGACACCATCATGTGGGGCGACACCATCATGTGGGGCGACACCATCATGTGGGGCGACACCATCATGTGGGGCGACACCATCATGTGGGGCGACACCATCATGTGGGGCGACACCATCATGTGGGGCGACACCATCATGTGGGGCGACACCATCATGTGGGGCGACACCATCATGTGGGGCGACTAAGCCCTGCTCTTTAAACCCAGTCATCGCAATACAAATTTATTGAAATTTTGGGAAAAAGGAGCAACGCCATGAAGCTGATCATCTGGGGCGAATAGCCGATAATTATTGCGGAAGCGGCGTTCCACACGCAGTGCTTTCACGCAATGACACTTGGACCGAAGGCGCACTTCTATGTGCTAATTGTGTCGACCGCCGGCCTGGCGGTCCTGTTTGAGTGCATTCGGTCGTTGCAGAACGCACCAATCGGGTCAGACTGGCTTGTCCTAGCCCTTCTGACCCTGTTGAGCGGCTCCTTCACAATCAAGGTCCCCCGCCTCCCAGCTCGCCTTTCCGTATCTGAAACGTTTGTTTTTGCGTCGGTTTTGCTCTTCGGAACCTGTTCCGGCGTCATCACCGTTGCCCTAGACATTCTCGTCGCGTCTCTCCGCTCGAAGCACCTCAAAAAAGAGCCGATACGCGTTGTCTTCAACGTGTCGTCTGCAGCCGTTTCAATCTGGGTCGCTGGCCATTTCTTCTACGCGCTCGCTCCCACTGAACCTCTCAGTTCGTCAGCCGAACGACTTCCCGAAATAATCTTTCTCCCGCTCGTTGCACTTGCAGCGTCCTACTTCCTACTGAACAGCTCGTTTGTAGCAATCGCACTCGCACTCGAGAAGTCGGTCAATGCGTTCCAGATTTGGCGGCAGAATTTCCTCTGGCTATCACTCAACTACTTCGGCGCCGCATCGGTCGCCGCCCTCCTCATTTCGTATACGAGAACCGTCGATGCAACTGCCATTGGCATCATCGTGCCACTTCTCGTTATCTCCTACCTCACGTTCAAGACCTCGCTCGGTCGAATCGAAGACGCAACTCGACATGTCGAAGAGGTTAATCAACTCTACCTGTCGACGATCGAAACTCTTGCAACAGCGATCGACGCGAAAGATCAAGTGACCAGTGGTCACATTCGTCGTGTTCAGAGGTACACCTTAGGCCTAGCCAGGGAACTTGGCGTACACGACCATCGACAGCTCAAGGCACTTGAGGCGGCTGCACTCTTGCACGATACTGGCAAGCTCGTCGTTCCGGAGCACATCCTTAACAAGCCAGGAAAATTGTCGGCTGGTGAATTTGAACGAATGAAACTGCACGCGGCCGCAGGGGCGGACATCTTGTCAGCGATTCAGTTTCCTTATCCCGTAGTTCCCATCGTTAGGCACCATCACGAGAACTGGGACGGAACTGGGTATCCTGACGGTGTTCGAGGCACCGACATTCCGATTGGCGCTCGAATCCTTGCAGTCGTCGACTGCTTTGATGCGTTAACCTCCGACCGGCCATACCGCCGAAGCTTGTCAGATGCCGAAGCCTTCGACATCCTTATGCAGCGGCGCGGCTCGATGTACGACCCATTGATCGTCGATACTTTCGCGGCCGTCAAAGACAAGCTTGCAGAAGAGCACCGCACACTAGACAGTGTCGTACATGGACCTGTTCTGAAACGAGCACCTGAGGGAGATCCGTTACGACTCTGAGGAACGACAGGCTTCTCCACGCATCAGTGACGAAGACTTCCTCGCGGCTAGCCGCACTGTTATCACGTCCGTCCGCGACGCGACGTCTGCGACGCTGGCGCTACTCTATCTGCGGGACTCTAATGTCGATGAAGCCTTCGTCGCTGCAGCAGCCGGCACGGAGCGCGCCGCGGCGCACAACAAGATGCCGCTGGGCTCGGGTGTAACTGGTTGGGTCATTGCCAATGGACGCACGATCGTCAACGCAGATGCTTCGCTGGACTTCCCAACGCGATCATTGGCGGGCAACCTCAACAGGTGCACCTCGGTACCGATCACGGTGAAAGGCGAGACCGTTGGAGCGATCGCCTGCTATTCGTCAGACCCGAGAGGGTTCAACGATCGTGACGTTGCAGTGATGGAGAAGATCGCATCGACGTTCAACGACCAACCGCTTCAAGACCTTATCAAGCGAGTCGCCGCTGGGTTCTCCCGCGCTGCCGCTGTCAGCTCGCTCAGTCCACTAGACAGCGCAGGCAACTGAAACACGGGGGAGGCGATGCCGCGATCCTCGGTTTTGCGTTTGGTTGAACAAGGCCGGTATGGTGCCGCTCTCGATTTCCTCGAAGGCGAACCGCAAATCGACCTTAGCGAACAGGTCTTGAAGGCGTTTCTGGAAGGCCAAGTAGGTAGCTACGAAAGCGCATCGCAAGCGGCTAGCGGATTGCTCGATCGGCACTTGACTCGGATCCAGCGCGCCTTCTGTCTTGAAACGATTGCCAGGACTGCAGACGATCTCGAGGCCCTGCGCCTGCTGAAGGCAGCCCACGAACTTATCTCTTCGTCCGGCGATTCGGTGGCAGCGGCACGCTTCGCGGTCCGGCACGCCAGAGCGACCCTCAACCTCGTTGGCGTGGACGCCGCTTACGTCGAACTGTCACGGATTCGACGAGCCGCTCTGACAGCGGGTGACGTCAGCGCAGTCATCGACGTACACCTTCTCACCGCTGAAAGCGAAGCCAAACGAAACAAACCATCGAGAGCAGCAGCTCACCTTCGGACTGCTGAGAACCTATTGGCAGGCACGGGCAATGTCCTACAGCTGGCCAGGCTCGAGCAAGTTCGCTCGAATTTGGCAGCACTTTCGAGCGATCTGAGGGCAGCGCTTGGCCTCCGCTCATGAGTGCGCGCGATTTGCCAAAGATGCCGGATGGACGGCTGGTGTCACGGGCGCCCTCTGGAACATCGGCCTCTTTAAGTTAGCCTTGGGCGACCTGGCCGGTGCCGCAAAATCATTGCGAGAAGCGGATCAGCAAGGACACATCTCGAAGGTTTTGAACCGGGCTACCAAGGACACTCAACTCCAGCTTTTGTGTGCACAGAAAGCGGACAACTGCCGCGCCTTCGCAGACGAAGTATGGGAAGCAGACTTTGCTGGCGAATGGAGGTTGTCATACGACGGGCTTTGGCACCATCTCACCCGCTCGCGTCTACTACTGAGTGAAGGGGCACACAAGGATGCCCTGTTGGTTGCGGAGGCCGCCCTCCCGCACGCCATTAGCAGCGGTGATCTCAATCTCGAATCCAGGTTGAGACTGTTGGCAGCAGAAGCTCTGATTATTTCGGGCGATGGACTGAACGCGGCCCAACAAGTGGGTGCCGTTTATGACGCGTGTGATGAACTTCCGCTTGAGGCTATCGCTGAGCTTCACAAGGTTTTGGGATTGTTGCAATCGCGCTCGGACAATGACGCCGCAGCGCGCTTCTTTCGACGCGCCGATAGCATCCTTGCCGGCGCTGCCCTGAAGACAGCGAGAGGTTCTCTTGAGGACTTGGTAGGCTCGCAAAACATCGCGGACGAATTTGCCAAGTTTAGCGAAGTAAGCGAGTTCTTGCACTCTTTGAGCACCCTGCTCTTGGTAGGCGTACCGGAGCACAGCACCACTGAACTCCTCAACGTCATTCTCAGCCTCAACCTCGCAGATGGCGCTTCTATCGGAACCACCGATTGCTCCGGAAAGATGCAGATCACCGCTACGGTGGGTGAGAGACCGGACGACACTCTCAAGCCTTTTGTAACATTCGAAGCGGCGAATCGAAGCGCAACCTCCCTGTGGGTAAAGCCTCGAGGGGACGCAGCATCGATCGGCGTACTGTCTGCTCTCCGGCACATCGCGCGAGCTGCAACCGAACTAAACGAATCGCGGACACGTAAGCGCGAAGCGGCGCCGCTCTGGCCCGAAGAAACGCCTGAGGAGCAACTCGGCATGGTCGTCGCCGCGGCGAACATGCTCGAGGTCGTCAACATGGCGCGACGGCTGGCGCCGAGCACCATTCCCGTCCTCATCACCGGCGAAAGCGGTACCGGCAAGGAACTTCTCGCTCACGCCCTGCACGACGCCTCGCCCCGCAAGGACAAGCCGTTCATCCCCTTCAACTGCACCGCCGTCTCGCGCGACATGCTCGACGCGCAACTCTTCGGCTATCGCCGCGGAGCATTCACCGGCGCGCTCGAGGCCTTCCCCGGCGTCATCCGCGCCGCCGCCGGCGGCACCCTCTTCCTCGACGAGATCGGCGAGCTCGGGCTCGACGTCCAGCCCAAACTCCTTCGCTTCCTCGAGTCGAACGAGATTCATCCGCTCGGCGAGCCCAAGCCGATCCACGTCGACGTCCGCGTCGTCGCTGCCACCAACGCCAACCTCGAGCAGATGGTGAGCGAGGGACGCTTCCGCGAGGATCTCTTCTATCGCCTCGACGTCGTCCGGCTGCCCGTGCCAGCCCTGCGCGAACGCCGCGAAGAGATTCCGCTCCTCGTTCAGCACTACCTCGAGAAGTACCGCCGGGAGACGCAAAAAACCGGTCTTCGTGTCGCCGAAGACACGATGGAGTATCTGATCCTCTACGGCTGGCCCGGCAACGTGCGGCAACTCGCCAACGAGCTGCGCCGGCTCGTCGCCCTCGGCGAACCCGGCGGCATCCTGATGCCGGAGCACCTGTCGAAGGAGATCGCTGCCAGCCGGCGGACGATCCCGCCCTCCGAGCGCGACCTGGCGCCAAACGAATTCGTCGTCCGCCTCGATCAGCCCATCGTCGCCGCAATGGAGCATGTCGAGCGCACGATGATCCAGAACGCGCTCAAGCTCACCAACAACCGGATGGAAGAAGCCGCGCAGCTGCTCGGCCTGTCGCGCAAGGGCCTCTATCTGAAACGGCAGCGGCTCGGGATCGACTCTGCAGGACACCTCGACCCCGCCGCAACCGGGCGTCGCCGACCGACAAATAGCTCACCAGATCGTCATGCGGCTGAACGGCGGCACGTAGGCCTGCAGGTAGCACCAGCAGACCGACCAGGCAGGCGAGGACGACGCTGTGCCAGAACACGAAGCGCAGAATCTCGCCCTCGTGGCCGTACCAGCGCGTCGCCGTGCTGGCGACGACGATGCTCTGCGCGTCGATCATCTTGCCCATCACGCCGCCGGAGCTGTTGGCGGCCGCCATCAGCGTCGGGCTCAGCCCGAGTTGCTCGGCGGTGATGCGCTGCAGGCTGCCGAACAGCACGTTCGACGAGGTGTCCGACCCGGTCAGCGCGACGCCCAGCCAGCCGAGCATCGTGCCGAAGAACGGATAGAGCATCCCGGTGCCCGCGAACGCGAGGCCCAGCGTCGCGTCGAGGCCCGAGTAGCGCGTGGTGTAGCCGAGCGCCATCATCGCGCTGATCGTCAGCAGCGAGGTGCTGACCAGCCGCAGGGTCCTGCGCATACGTCCGCGCCAGCTCGCCCACCGATCGCCCCATCACGAAGCCGGCAATGATCGCGGCGACGAAGATCCCGGTGCCCGTCGCCGACAGCCAGTTGAAGTTGAAGATCGCCGCCTCCGGCGGTCGGCGCCGCGACCACCGGCGGGGTGCGCAGCACGTGCAGGTGCAAGCTCCGGCACGGGAATGCGGATCACCGAGATGCCGTCGAGCGCCGCCCGCACCTGCGGAATGCCCCAGATGAACACCAGCACGCTGAGAATCAGCCACGGCACCCACGCGCGAATGACCTCGGCGCGCGGCGGCGCCGGCCGCCTGCTCGATCGGCGCGCTGCCGCGTCACCATCATCGGCGCGCCGAACTGATCCGACGGCTGCCAGACCTGCAGGAACGACCACGACCGCGGCAATCGATCCGATCGCCGCCAGGATGTCCACCAGCCACGGGCCGTGGTAGTTCGAGACGAGGAACTGCAGCGATCGCGAACGACGACGCCGGCGACCAGAATCGCCGGCCAGACCGCCAGCATGCCCCGCCGTCCCGCGTACGCCCAGATCAGCCAGAACGGCACGATCAGCGAGAAGAACGGCAGCTGCCGGCCGACCATCGCGCTCAAGCTCGAACAGGTCGAGATTGGTCACGCCCTGCAGCGCGATGATCGGCGTGCCCGAGCGCGCCGAACGCCACCGGCGCGGTGTTGGCGATGAGCGACAGGCCCGACGCCGCCAGCGGCGTGAAGCCGAGGCCGATCAGGAGCGCGCCGGTGATGGCGACCGGCGTGCCGAATCCGGAGGCGCCTTCGAAGAACGCGCCGAAGCAGAACGCGACGAGCAGCAGTTGCAGCCGCGCGTCGCGGGTGACCGCGGTGATGCTGTGGCGGAGCGTCGCGAACAGCCCGGCGTCGGAGGTGAGCTGGTAGAGAAAGATGACGTTGAGGACGATCCAGCCGATCGGCAGCAGCCCGTAGGCGGCGCCGTAGCCCGCCGTCGCCAGCGCCAGCGCCGGCGGCATGCCGAAGATCGCCGATCGGCAACGGCCAGCGCCGACGCCAGGCCGATGCAGCGCGGCCACGTGCGCGCGCAGGTGCCCGAACGCCAGGCCGCCGAGCAGCACGATGACCGGAATCGCCGCACACGCGGTCGAAAGAAAGACGTTGCCCAGCGGGTCGTAGATCTGCGTCCAGTCCATCGCACCTCCGCCGCGCGCCGTCGCTACAGCGATGTCGACCGTCCCGTCGGCGTGATGGCGGCGCGCGTAAGCTTATAGTGATTCGCCCGGATGGAGTCAGACCACCTGCTCAGCGCGCTCGCGCGGCGCTTCCCGCCCGATCGGCTGCTGACGCATGCCGGGCGCGCTGGCGCCCTACGAATCCGACGGCCTGACGACGTTCCGCGCCCGGCCGCGCGCCGTCGTCCTGCCCGAATCGCAGCGACGAGGTCGTCGACGACCGTCCGCCTGCTGCCACGAGGCCGGCGTCCCCTTCATGGCCCGCGGCAGCGGCACCAGCCTGTCGGGCGGCGCGGTGCCGGTCGAAGACGGGATCGTCATCGCGCTCAACCGGCTGAATCGGATCCTGCGCCTCGATCCGGCGGCCCGCCTCGCCGTCGTCGAGCCGGGCGTGATCAACCTCGACGTCACGGCGGCGGCGGCGCCGCACGGTCTCTACTACGCCCCGGATCCGTCGAGCCAGTCGATCTGCACGATCGGCGGCAACGTCGCGTTCAACTCGGGCGGCGCGCACTGCTTCCGGCACGGGATGACGGCGAATCACGTCCTCGGCCTGAAGGTGGTGCTGCCCGACGCGACGGTCGTCGAGCTTGGCGGCGAGAGCGTCGAACACGTCGGCCCCGATCTGGCCGGCCTGTTCGTCGGATCCGAAGGGCTGTTCGGCATCGCGACTCGAGATCACGCTGCGGCTGATGCCGCGGCCCGAGTCCTATCGCACGCTGCTTGCCGGATACGCCTCGCTGCAGGCGGCCGGCGACGCGGTGTCCCAGATCATCGCCGCGGGCCTGCTGCCCGGCGCCATGGAGATCATGGACCGGCTCGCCATCGCCGCCGCCGAAGCGGCGGTGGACGCCGGCTACCCGCCGGGCGCTGCCGCGATCCTGCTGGTCGAGCTCGAGGGCGAAGCCATCGAAGTCGACGCCGAGTTCGACGCGGCTGATGACGCTGATCACGGCGTCGGGCGCGACCAGCACGCGCATCGCCAGCGACGCCGACGGACCGCGCGCGCATCTGGAAGGGGCGCAAGTGCGCCTTCTCCGCCGTCGGACGCATCAGCCCCGACTTCATCGTGCAGGACGGCGTGGTGCCGCGCACGCGGCTCGGCGAGGCCCTCGCCGCGATCGAGGAGCTCGCCGCCGACGCACGGCCTGCGCGTCGCCAACGTGTTCCATGCCGGCGACGGCAACCTGCACCCGCTGATCCTGTTCGACGGCCGCGAGGCGGGTGCGCTCGAACGCGCCGAGCCGCTGGCCGCCGACATCCTGCGGCTGTGCATTCGACTCGGCGGATCGATCACCGGCGAGCACGGCGTCGGCCTCGAGAAGCGGGCGTTTCTTCGCGGAGATGTACGGCGACGACGATGTCGCGTTCATGCAGCGGCTGCGCCAGTCGATCGATCCAGGCGAGCTCGCCAACCGCGGCAAGATGCTCGGCGTGCCGGCGATGCACGCGACCGCTCACGGCCTTCATCCGCTCGAACGCGCCGGCGTGATCTCACGCGTATGACCGTCACGCCGACCACCATCGCCGAGCTGCAGGACTGCATCGCGCGCACGCGGCGGCGTCGACGCTGCGCGGCGCCGTCGACCAAAGCCGCCGCCTGCGACCGACGCGACGATCGTGCGATCTGGCTGCGGCTCCGCCGGCATTCATCGATTACTCGCCCGACGAATGCGTCTTCACCGCGCGTGCCGGCACGCCGCTCAGCGACATCAACGCCGCGCTGGCCGCACACGGACAGTACCTGCCGTTCGATCCGCCGCTCGTCGACGCGGGCGCCACGATTGGCGGAACCGTCGCGGCCGGGCTTGAGCGGCTCGGGACGCTATCGCTACGGCGGCGTTCGCGACTTCCTGATCGGCGCGCGTGATCGTCGACGGCGAGGGCCGGCTGATTCGCAGCGGCGGCAAGGTCGTCAAGAACGCCGCCGGATTCCTGCTCCACCACGCGTCGTCGGCAGCGGCGGCCGCTTCGGCGTCGCTGACGGAGGTCACGTTCAAAGTGTTTCCCGCGCCCGAGGCGCGCGCGACGCTGAGAGTCCGATGCGGCGGCGTGGACGACGCGATGCATCGCGGCCGCGGCCGTCATCGCCAGCCGCTTCGAGGTCGAGGCGATCGACGCCGACGCCGGCGGCACGCTCTGGATCCGCCTCGCCGGGACGCGCGCGCCACGATGACGGCGCGCCTGGCCGAGCGGTCCAGCGCGCGTTAGCCGACGCCTGCGGCGCGACAGCGTCGATCGTGCATCTCGACGAAGGCGACGGCGCACGATCTGTGGGTCGGAGCACGCCGAGTTCTCGCTGGGCGCCGCGTGACTGCGCATCTCGTGAAGGTCCCGGTGACGCCAGCGCTCGTTGCCCGTATCGCCGCCTTGCGCCGCGATCCGGCGCGGATTCGATTCACCGGCGGCGGCAGCTGGCGTGGGTCGCCATGGGAGGACGATCTCGCAGTGCTCTCGCAGCAGCTGACGACACTCGGCGCGCGCGGCATCGTGCGTGCGCGGCCCGGCGGCCGGGCGGCGTCTCGGCGTGCCGACCGCCAACGACTTCGAGGAGCGCGTGCGCCGCGTGCTCGATCCCCGGAACCGGTTCCGTGCAGCATCAGCATCCGCTCATGAGCTCGGGCCGCACGGCCGCGGCCATGGCGCAGGCGATCTCGAGCTGCGTGCACTGCGGCTTCTGCCTGCCGGCCTGCCCGACCTATCGCGTGCTCGGCGAAGAGATGGATTCGCCGCGCGGCCGCATCCTGCTGATGAAGCAGGCGCTCGAAGGCACGCTGCGCGATCGCCGAGGCGCTGCCGTACGTCGACCGCTGCCTTGGCTGTCTGGCTGCGAAACCGCCTGCCCCTCGGGCGTCCGCTATCGCGATCTCGTCGTCCCGTTCCGCGCGCAGGCTCGAATGCAGCGCGCGGCCAAGGCTCGACGCGATGGCTTCGATCGGCGTTGCTGGCGACGCATCGAGTCGCCGGCGCGCTTCCGGCTGGCGGCGGCGGCTGGGCCGAACGGCGCGGGCACTGCGGCGATGCGCTCCCCGAGTCGCTGCGAGCGATGGTCGCGTTGCTCCCATCGACACTGCCGCCCGCGCGCCCGCTGCCCGCCGTCGTTCCGGCCATCGGCCCGCGCCGCGCCCGCGTGGCGCTGCTGGCCGGATGCGTGCAGCGCGTCCTGCGGCCGTCGATCAACGCCGCGACGTGCCGCGTGCTGGCCGCCAACGGCATCGAGGTCGTCGATCCCGCCCGATCAGGGCTGCTGCGGCGCCCTCGCGCTCCATGCCGGCCTCGACGATCGCGGCGCGCGCGCTGGCCGCGCAGAAACCGCGCGATCTTCCCTGCGTGACGTCGACGCCATCGTCACCAACGCGGCGGGCTGCGGGTCGGCGATGAAGGACCACGCCGCGCTCGCGGTCGCCGACGCGCGACGTGTCCGAGTTTCTCGACGACCTCGGTCTTGTCACGCCACTGGCACTCGCTCGCGCGAACCGTCGTCGCGTACCAGGACGCGTGTCATCTCGGCCACGGACAGGGCATTCGCTCGGCGCCGCGACGGCTGCTGCAGCAGGTGCAGGGCCTCACGCTGGTCGATCTGCCGGATCGCGATCTGTGCTGCGGGTCGGCGGGGCTTTACAACCTCGAGCAGCCGGTCACCGCGGCGACGCTCGGCCGGCGAAGGCCGACGCCGTGCGCGCGACCGGGGCCGCGATTGTCGCCACCGGCAACATCGGCTGCCTCACGCAGCTCGAGCGGCACCTCGCCGAGGGCACTCCGGCCATCGCCGTCCAGCACACGATCGAGCTCGCTCGATTCGGCCGCTCGCGGTGCCCACGCTTGAGAGTAGTATGCGAGGCGCAGTCATGTCCTGGCCGCTTCACCAAGGAGTCCGCATGATCCCGATTTCATCGCGACGGCCGGTAGGCCTGGTCGTGCTCGCCGCGTCAGTGCTCGCCTCGTCGTCATTCACGGCGGCCGAAGGCCAGTTGCCGCTGCTTCGCGACAACGCGCTCGTCTATGCGCACCACCACCTGAACGCGACGAGCATTGCCGACGCCAAGAAGTTCTGGGTGGACGCGCTCGGTGGCACGCCGGCCAAGGCTGGCCCGCTGGAGATGGTGAAGTTCCCGAACGTCATCATCGTCTTCACGCAGCGGGCGCCGACCGGCGGCTCGAAGGGCACGACGGTCAACCACGTCGGCTTCTACGTGCCGAGCGCGCAAGGCCATGGTCGACAAGGTCCGCGCCGCCGGCTATCCGATCATCACGCGGGAGGAGTTCCCGGCGACCGTGCCGGTCAAAGACGACGTCGCGTACATCGAGGCCACGAAGGGCACGGTCGCGTACACGATGGCCCCCGACAACATGAAGGTCGAGTTCGTCGAGAATCCCGGCTCAGACGATCCCGATCGCCAATCATCACGTGCACTTCGCGACCGACAAGATCGAGGCGATGAAGGAGTGGTACGTGAAGACCTTCAACGCCAAGCCTGGCATGCGCGGCACGTTTCAAGCGGCCGATCTGCCCGGCGTGAACCTGACGTTCGGCGGGACGACCGAGCCGGTCGTCGGCACGCGCGGCCGCGTCGCTCGATCACATCGGCTTCGAAGTGAAGAACCTCGAAGCGTTCTGCAAGCAGCTCGAAGCCGCGGGCATCAAGTTCGACCGCCCCTACAGGTACATCCCGCAGATCGGATTCGCGATCGCGTTCCTGACCGATCCGTTCGGCACCTACATCGAGCTGACCGAAGGCATGGACGACCCGAAGCCGCCGGTCCCGAAATGACGGTCCGTGATCGATCAGCTGCTGCGCCAGCGGCGCAATGACCAACTGCTCGACGAGGTCGAAGATCGTGCGGCGGTGGCCCCGCCGCTCTTCGCCCGATCGCCGTCGACGAGGTCGTCACGACGACCAGCTGCTGCGTGCGGGATCGACGAAGATGTACTGCCCGCCGAAGCCCCAGGCGTAGATACGCCTGCTGGCCGGCCAGCTCGCGCATCCACCAGCCGTAGCCGTACACCTGGTCGCTGTAATCGCGAGCGGCCGCGCGGAACGAACGAATCGTCGACCCAGCGCGAGGGCACGACCTGGCGCCTCGCCGACGCGGCCGCGATTGAGATACAGCTCGCCGAACTGCACCATCTGCCGCGGCGTCAGCAGCATGTCGTTGCCGCCGAAATAGATCCCCTGCGGGTCCTGCGGCCACCGCGCCAGCGTGAAGCCAAGCGGCTTGGCGAGCACCTCCTGCGCGAACTGCCAGCGTGCTCTCGCTTGGTCGCCTGGGTCAGAATCGCCGACAGCAGGTGGGTGTTGCCGGTGCTGTATTCCATCTCAGTGCCCGGCGCGGCCTCGAGCGGCGCGCGTCAGCGCGTAGCGCACCCAGTTGCGGCTCGTCACCCACGCGCCGTAGTTGCGGCTGCTCGTCGATTCCAGCCCCGACCGCATCGTCAGCAGATCCTCGATCGTGATGGCGCGCTTCGCGCGCGTCGGCCGGCGCGCTTGAGAACGTCGGCGAAGTAGCGTGCCGATCGGCTGCCGCACGCCGGGAATATGCTCCGCGCTCGATCGCGATGCCGACCAGCGCCGAGATGACGCTCTTCGAGACCGACTTGACGTTGGCGAGCGCGCGTCGCGCGCGCGCCGTTGAAGTAGCGCTCGAGCACGAGCGTGCCGCGATGGCTGACGAGCAGGCTGTGAAGCCGCGGAAGTTCTGGCGGCGGCCGCGGCCGCCTCGAGCGCGGATGAGGAGGATTGCTGAGGAGAAAGATCAGCGCCCCTGGCTGCCAGGACAACGCCCAGCAGCACAGGGGCGAGAACGATGGCGCGCATCATGACCGGACGACCGCGCCGCGGATCCTACTTCTTGATGTACTTCTGGACTTTGCGCGGGCCGACTTCGGCGCCGTAGATGTTGCCTGCGGCATCGACCGCCACGCCTTCGGCGGCGAGCGTGCCGCCTGGCGGCTGCTGCCGTCGGCCATCTTCGCCACCACCTTGCCGTCGACCATCGCGTAGGTCACGCCGTCGTCGACGGATCGGGAATGAAGCACGATCACCTTGCCGTCGCGCGCGCTGCCGATGCGGATGCCGCGCTTCCACGCGTTGTGCGGCGGGCTCACCGAGCCCGATTCCGAGTCCGCGCCGTAGAGCATGTCGTTCCTGTCGATGGCGATGCCGCTCAGGCGGCTGAACTGATACCAGGTGTCCAGCGTCTTGAACGTGCGTCGGCGTCGAGGATCTGGATGCGGTTGTTGGAGCGATCGGCGACGAACAGCCGGCCCTTCGAATCGAACGCCAGCGCCGTGCGGCTGATCGAACTCGCCTTCGAGGCCCGGGCCGCGCTTGCCGAACTCCATCAGGAACTTGCCGGAGCTGTCGAACTTCGATCGAGCCGCGCGTTGGCGTCCGCCGTGGCCCTCGGCCACGAGGATGTCGCCGTTCGGATAGGTGATGACGTCGTTCGGCTGGTAGAACGACGCCGGGATCGGCCGGCTGGCCCGGCTGGTTGCCGCCCGGCTTGCCGAGCGTCAGCAGGAGCTTGCCTTCCGGGCTGAACTTGTAGACCTGATGACCGATCGACCTTCGCCGGCGGCGGCGGCAGCGGCGCGTCGGCCGGCTGGCCGGGACGACGGCGCGGCAGGTTGTCCTGGCCGTCGGTCACCCACACGTTGCCCTGGCGATCGACGTGAATGCCGTGCGGGAACACGAACATCCCCGCGCCGAAGCTGCCGAGCAGCTTGCCGTCGCCTGATCGAACTTGAGGACGACGTCGGAGGCCGAGGTCTTGCCGGCGGCCGCGTCCCAGCAGCTGTTGGCGCCGCAACGTTCGGCCACCCAGATGATCTTGCCGTCGGGCGAGACATCCACGGCGCTGGTCGATCCCCACGTCCGCCCTTCGGGCATCTTGAAGAACCCTTCAATCGTCTGGTAGGGGTTCGGCACATCGTTGGTCGGTGCGTGGCGGCGTCGGCCTGCGCCCAGAGCGTGACACCAGTCGACCGCCGCGACCGCCAGGGCCGCACCCAGAGTCACACAGCGATCGATCGACACGTAGCATCGGACTCCTCCATGCAGGCCGCACGACATCGGACAGCCGCGAGAAACGGAAGTGCATCTTACCCGAGGATGTGCGCCGGCGTGAGCGGCGTCAGGGGATGAAGGTGAACTTGGTCTGCGCGGATCGGCCGCCGCCCCACGGCCAGAGGAATGGCGGCGTTGCGCGGCCGGACTTCGGCGCGCACGCGGACGTAGTACTCGCGGTTGGGCTCGAGCCTCACGGTCGCGGAACAGCGCGAGCGCGATCGATCGTCGTCACGAGCTGCCGCACCTCGGCGTCGTCTTCCATCACCTGCGCCTCCTCGACGCGGCCATCGAGCGTCCGGACCACCGTGTGGCGCCGGGTGAGGTTGTCGTACTGCACCGAGGTGCTGACGACGGCCGACGCGATGGTCCGATCGATCCAGGCCGGCACTTCGGCGCGCAGATCAACCGTGTAGGTGAAGGTGGTCTTCAACCCGCTCTTGATCGCCGCCCTGACATCGTCGGTGTAGCCGTCGGCCAGCGAAAACGAAATCAGGACCGTGCCGTCGCGTGACCAGCGGGATGACGCGAAGCCGTCGCCGGGCGGCCAGCGTCGTCGGCCGACACCAGACGCGCCAGGGCGAGCCAGCGCCAGGCGCGGACACACGACTACTGCCCACGATCCGTGTCACACTTTTGGCCGTTGGCACTCTACCACAGGGCGACGCGCTTCGCCGCGTCAGTCGTGACGGGGCCAGCGGATGTTATGATCCGACCTCAGCTTCTGATGCGCATGGCACGCGGGCCGAGGGTCGCCGTCGTCGCACTCGTCGCACTCGTCGCGCTCCACAACGGAGCCGCGGCGCAGAATCTCGCCTTTTCGCTGTTCGAGCGCTACCTCGAGTCGCTGCGCGTCCAGGTCGGGATTCCCGGCACTGTCGGCCGCGATCCTTCAGGACGGCCAAATCGTCTGGGAGCGCGGCTTCGGGCTGGCGGACGTCGAGACGTCATCGCGGCCCGCCCGGACACTCCCTACAACGTCGGCGACCTGACGCAGGTCTTCACGACGCTTCTGCTTGGCACAATGCGCCGAGCGCGGGCGGGTCTTCCGCGACGATCCGATCCGCCAGTGGGTGCCGCTGGCCCCGGACCCGCCGGCGACGATCCGCCAGATCCTCTCGCACACCGGCGGGCGTCACCGGCGCTTCAAGTACGACCCGGCGCGCTTCGCGCTGCTGACCAGCGTCGTCGAAGCAGTGCGCAAGCGAACCGTTCCGACGGACGATGGCGCAAGCGAATCCTCGATCGCTTCGCGATGCTCGACGCGTGCCCGGCCGCGACTTCGCGGCGCTGGTCGTCGACGACGAGCCGATGTTCGACGCGATCACGCTGCAGCAGTACGTCGGCTCGTCCAGCGGCTGGCGGTCCCGTACAAGGTGGACAAGCGCGGCCGGGCGACGCGTTCGGAACTGCCGGCGCCGTATGCTCAACGCCGCGACCGGGCTCATCGCCAGCGTCCGCGACCTGGCCAAGTTCGACGCCGCGCTCGAGCGTCATCGTGCGGCCGGACACGCTCGAGCAGACTCTGGACCAACGAAGTCGTCAACGGCGTGCCGTGCCGAGCGCGCTCGGCTGGTTCTCGCAGATCTACCAGGGCGAGCAACTCGTCTGGCAGTTCGGCGTCGTGCCCGACGGCTACTCGGCGCTCATCCTCAAGGTTCCGACGCGGCGTCTGACGCTGATCCTGCTGGCCAACAGCGATGGATTGACCGCCCCGTTCTCGCTGCAGAACGGCGACGTGACGAGCTCGCTCTTTGTGCAACCGTTCCTCAAGCTCTTCCTCTAGCACGCGGCGTGCGGGCTTCGCTCGGGCGCGCCCGTCCGACCGTCATTGCGCGGCGCCGGCACCGCTCTTCTCCTGCTCGCCTTTACGGCCGCGCCGGCCTCAGCCGACTGGTTCGTCACGCCGTTTCTCGGCGTCAAGTTCGCCGTCGACACCAACTTCGTCGATCTCGATCAAGGCGCCGAGCAACAGCCGCGTGACCATCGGCGCGGCGGCCGGCTACATCGGCTCGGGCATCCTCGGGATCGAAGCCGACTTCGGCTACTACCCGCGCTTCTTCGAGCGCTCGAGCGGCAGCCTGGTCGATCGCAGCAACGTCGTGACGTTCATGGGCAACGTCATCGTCACCGTCCCGCGCGACTGGACCGGCTACTGCGCTGCGGCCGTTCGTCAGCGGCGGCGCCGGCTACATGCACATCGGCATCGATTCGGCGGCCGACGTCTTCACCTTCGACGCCAATCGGTTCGCGTTCAATGTCGGCGGCGGCGCGGTCGGCGGGCTCACCGCGAGGACCGACGTCCGCTTCGACCTGCGATTCTTCAAGAGCGTGACCAGCGACGAAGACGTGACGTCGGCTTCGGCCCGACCAGCTTCGGCTTCTGGCGCGCGACGGTCGGCATCACCATCCGCTAGCCGCGGCCGCGGTGCCGCGCGGTCGCCCTCGTCCCGGTCACACAGCAATGGATTCGACAACGCCACCATCCGCGGACCGGACCCGACGATCAGCTGGGACGATCCGACAGCGGCGCTCGCCGCGATGCGCACCCAGCCGGGCCTGAGCTATCTCCAGCAGGTCCTCGCCGGCGCCTACCCCGCGCCGCCGATCGCGCGGCTGATGAACTTACGCCTCGCCGAGGTCGAGCGCGGACGCGCGGTGTTCGAAACGACGCCGGAGGAGTACCACTACAACCCGCTGGGCATCGTCCACGGCGGCCTGGCCGGCGACGATTCTCGACTCGGCGATGGGCTGCTCGGTCCACTCGTGTCTCGACGCCGGCGATCGCTACACGACGATCGAGCTCAAGGTGAACTATCTGAAGGCGTTGACCGCTGGCCACCGGGCCGGTGCGGGCATCGCGACGATCGTCAACATCAGCCGGACGGTCGCGCTGGCCGAGGCGCGGCTGGTCGATCGCGACGGCACGCTCTACGCCCACGGCACGTCCACCTGCCTGATCAAGCGCGGCGGGTTCGTAGCCCGAGCGCGGTCGCTCGCCAGCCAGTCGGCGCCGGCGGCGACGTCGGCGTCGGTCAGCGTGTGACCGCCCTCGGTCCATCGCACGGTGACGGCGGCCTTCGCACTCGACAGCAGATCGGCAAGCCGCTGCGTGTCGGGCGGGGCGACGAGCGGGTCGCGTTTGCCGGCGCTGATGAACACGTTGACGCCGCCGAGGTCCGGCAGCGGCTCGGGCACGATCGGCACCATCGGGCTGAAGAGCAGTGCCGTCTGGATCGTGCCCGGCCGCAGCAGCAGCACGCTCGACGCGATGTTCGCGCCGTTCGAGAAACCGGCGGCGATGATGCGCTGCGGATCGAAGCCGTAGCGAGCGGCGGCAGCGGCGACGAAATCGGCGAGCTCGCCGGTCCGAAGCCGCAGATCGTCCAGGTCGAACACGCCTTCGGCGAAGCGCCGGAAGAACCGCGGCATGCCTCGCTCCAGCACCTTGCCGCGCGGGCTGAGAATCGCCGCGCCGGGCACGAGGGCGCGGCCGAGCGGGATGAGATCGTGTTCGTTGCCGCCGGTGCCGTGCAGCACCAGCAGGGTCGGCGTATCGGGGACGCGTCGCTGGTTCGAAGACGTGGACGTGATCGAGTTCGGGCGCGGTCATCGCGCGTCTCCGCCGACGACAGCCGGGGTCCGCAGCACCGGCAGCACGCGGTAATCTCCGCGCGTTGCGGCTTCGAGGAACGGCGGCAGGACGAGCGCTTCGCCGAGATGCGCGGGATCCTCGTCGACCGAAAACCCGGGGCCGTCAGTGGCCAGCTCGAACAGCACGCCGCCCGGCTCCTTGAAGTACACCGACTTGAACCAGAAGCGATCGATCACCGGCGTCGGCGCGCCCCCGGCCTCGATCACGTCGTCCCGGACGAGCTGCTGATGCGCTTCGTCGTCGACCCGCCACGCCAGGTGATGCACGCTGCCGACGCCCCACGCGCCGCGGCCCGACAGGCGGATGCTCGGCGACGTCGATGACGCCGGCCGCCGACTCGAAGCCGAAGCGGGTCCAGCCATGCGCGTCGCCCAGCCGCACGACCCCGAGCACGCGGGTCAGAACTCGGCGCTCGGGGCGGTATCGCGAGCCCATATCTGGGCGCCGTAGAGTCCGCGGATCTGACGGTCCGGCGGCACCGGGCTCTCGTCCCAGGGCGTCCATTCGTGTCGCGGGTTGCGCGCGGGCTCGACGAGCGCCAGCCGCAAGCCGTGAGGATCCACGAATGGCAGCACCGCATCGTCGAAGCGCGCTTCCTGCGGCTGGAGCGCCACGCCGGCCTTCTCGAGCCGATCGCCCCAGTACGAAAGGCTGCCCGCCGGCACCTCGAGGCTGACCTCCATCGCGCGCCCGTGGCCCTCACGCGGCGGCGCGAGCTGCGCCCAGGGGAAAAACGTGAGGTCGGTGCCGGGACGTCCTTCAGCGTCGGCGTAGAAGAGATGGTAGGTGCCAGGATCGTCCTGATTGACGCTCTTCTTCACCAGCCGCATCCCGAGCACGCCGGCATAGAAATCGAGGTTCTCCTGCGCCGGACCGCAGATCGCCGTGATGTGGTGCAGGCCGTTGACCGCCATGGCCTTCATGATCGCACGCGACGTGCTAAAGATCGGATCGGGACAATGACGATCGACCAGCTGAGCTCAGACCCTCGCGTCACGATCCGGCGGCGCGGCGCCCCTGATGCCGACGGCGACGCGGTGATCTACTGGATGCAGCGGGCGCAGCGCGCGGTCGACAACCCGGCGCTCGACGTCGCCATCATCGCCGCCAACCTGCTGCGCAAGCCGCTCGTCGTCTTCTTCGGGTTGAACCCGTTCGTCGAACGAGCCAACCTGCGTCACTACACCTTCCTCGCCGAGGGGCTCGCCGACCTCGCCGCGGGGGTCGCGGCGCGGCGTGGAACGTTCGTCCTCCGCGCCCATCCCCATCATCGGCTGGCGCCGTTTCTCGAAGAAGTGCGGCCGGCCATGGTGATTGGCGACGAGAATCCGTTGCGGCAGGCCGAAGGCTGGCGCACGGCGATCGCGGACGTCGTGCGGGTGCCGCTCTGGACCGTCGATGCCGATGTGATCGTCCCGACCGCGCTCCTCGAGACCGAGCAGTACGCTGCCCGGACGATTCGCCCACGCATCCAGCGCCAGCTCGCCACGTTTCTCGACGAGTCGCCAGAACCCAAGGCGCGGCTGAACGGATTCGCGGCGCCGACGCGCTTTGCCGCGCCGGCGACGACCGCGATTCTCGATGGCCTGCCGCTCGATCGCCGCGTCGGCCCGATCGACACCTTTCACGGCGGCACGGGCGCGGCGCGCGCGGCGCTCACTCAGTTCATCAAGACGCGGCTCGGGCACTACGACGAGGATCGCAATCACCCCGAACGCAGCGGCACGAGCGCACTGTCACCCTATCTCCACTTCGGGCAGATCGGCCCGCGCGAAGTCGCACGCGCGGTCATGCGTTCAGGCGCGCCGGAAGAATCGGTCGCCGCGTTTGTCGAGCAGCTCGTCGTGCGCCGCGAACTGGCGGTGAATTTCGTCCGGTTCAACGCGACGTACGATCGGCTCGAGGGCTGCGAGCCCTGGGCGCGACAGACACTTCGCCGTCACCGCCTCGACGTCCGCGAGCACATCTACACTGCCAGCGAGTTCGAGCAGGCCGCCACGGCGGATCCCTTGTGGAACGCAGCGCAGCTGCAGATGGTGAACACCGGCTGGATGCACAACTACGTGCGGATGTATTGGGGAAAGAAAATCCTGGAGTGGAGCGCGTCGCCGGCAGAAGCCTTCGCGACCGCCGTCATGCTGAACGACCGGTATGAAGTCGACGGCCGCGATCCGAACGGCTTCACCAACATCGCGTGGTCGATCGGCGGCAAGCACGATCGGCCCTGGCCGGAGCGGCGGGTCTACGGCACGATTCGTTCGATGTCGTTTGCGAGCACCAGCCGGAAGTTCGACGCCGCCCGCTACATCGAACAATACGGGCGGCCGTCCGACCTCGCGCTGTATCGACAGCTGACCGGCAGGCACAGGGCCGGTCAGTTGCCGCTCATGGGTTGACCTGGATTTCCCGGGTCCAGATCGAAAAGTCTTCGCGGCCGCTGGCAACCGTCTCGCGGCGAGCCTCGCCGGTCGGCTGCACGGCGCCGTTGGCGTCGGTCGCGCGCGAGTGGATCTTGTGCGGTCCGGCGGGAGCGCCTTGGTCGTCAGCGACCAGAGGCGCCAGGCGTACTTCCCGCGCGCCGGCTCGAGCGTCGCGCGCTGCCACGCGCCACCGTCGATCTGCACGTCGACGTTCGCGATCGGCACCGGCCCGCCCCAGGCCGGACCTGAGATGCGGTATTCCCACTCCGATCCGGCACGGCGCCGCGTGATCCGCGCGACCACCGACTTCATGTTGGTCTTCGAGATCGACGTATCGAGCCACATCGGACCGTCGGGCGTCTCGTAGGCTCGCAGCGCCAGGTAGTTGCGCGCCATGTGCTGTCCTTCGTAGCGGCGATCGATGACCTGGATGCGCGTCAGCCACTTGATCTGGGTCATGCCGTACCAGCCGGGCAGGATCAGGCGAAGCGGAAAGCCCTGGGTCGCGGGCAGCGGCTGACCGTTCAGCGCGAACGCGAGAAACGCCTCGGGGTTGAGGGCATCCTGCACGTACATGCTGCGGCCGTGCGGGGCGATGACCTCGCGGCCGCCGGCCTGTGCTTTCTTCTCGGTCTCCATGTCGGCGCCGAGGAAGACCACCTCGCGCGCTTCGGGCTTGAGGCCGCATTCCTTGAGAATCGACGCCAGCGCAACGCCGCTCCACACCCCGTTGCTGAGCAGCCCACTCATCCGCGGCGGCCGCGTCGAGTTGCCCGAGCACTCGAGCGTGACCGCCTCCTCGCGCTTGTCGGGCCGCGCCCGCAGTTGATCGAGGCTGTACTCGCGCGGCTTGTCGACGAAACCTGCGATCCGCAGCTTGAATGTCGAAGGATCGACCTTCGGCGTCGTCGTCTGGTGAAACGTGTAGTGCTCGTCGTTGGGCGTCGTCCACGACGTCAGCTTGCGGAGGTCGTAGCAGCGAACCGTCGGGTTCGAGGCCTGCGCATCGACCTTGAACTGGGGCGTGTAGTCGGTGAACGTGACCAGCTCTTCATCGGCCTGCAGCGCCCAGAGGTCTTCAGGAATCCCCAGCGCCGCAAACCATGCGGCCCCGGCCGCGCTCCGCGCCAGCATCTCGCGACGACTTACTCGTTCAATCACGTTCTCGCCTCCCATCGCCGCGATTATGCCTCAGCCGGAAGGGACGGCGCGCAGAACGGGCCCTTCACCCTACAATGTGGGCAGCGCATGCCGGCGACTCGCAGCTACGGCGTCCCTCCGCCGGAATACCGGCTCCCGGACGCGACCCACCTTGGCGGGATCAAACTCCAAGTCAGCGATCTCGATCGATCGAGGTCGTTCTATACCGAGGTCCTCGGCTTGCAGATTCTGAGCGACGACAACGCCCGCATCTCGTTGGGGGTGCCGGGGCACCGCACGCTCGCTGATCGAGCTGTCCACGGCTCCCGGTGTGCAGCCCATCCCTCGCAACGGCCGGCTGGGCCTCTACCACTTCGCGGTGCTGGTCCCCGCGCGCGCAAGCCCTCGGTGACTTCGTGGTCCATCTCGCCGGGCTGCACGTGCCGTTTTCGTCGGCGGACCACCTGGTCAGCGAAGCGATCTATCTGTGGGACCCCGACGGTCTCGGCATCGAGGTCTACGCCGATCGCAAGCGCGCCAACTGGCGCGTCAACAGCGGCGAGCTCGTGATGGCCACCGATCGCCTGGATCTCGCGTCGCTTGTGGACGCGGCGAAAAAGCGGTCGGGACAGTTTCACCTTTCTGCCACGACGTCGCACATTGGTGAATCAGACCCGACCCCTTTCTTGCTGCCGCGGGACACGGCGATGGGCCACATGCACTTGAGCGTCGGCGACCTCGTCGCTCGCGCGAAACTTCTACCACGACGCGCTCGGCCTCGACGCGACCGTGTGGAGCTATCCGGGCGCGGTCTTCCTCTCGGCCGGCGGCTATCACCATCATCTCGGCACCAACACCTGGTCGGCGACCGCGCCGACCGCCAGCGAGCGCGATGCGCGGCTGCTCGAATGGACGCTGGTCCTGCCCGAACAACGCGACGTGCGGCGGGCGGGACTCAGCCTGAAGAACGCCGGCTACGACGTCGAGATGGACGGCGAGGATCGACGTCATCGTCGATCCCTGGGGCACCGCGCTCCGCCTCTCGACTGGCGCCGATTGGCGCGGCCTACTGCTCGCGTCGTCGGCTTCTTCGCCTCGGGCAGCGCGAAGGCGATGTATTCGGCCTGCGCGCCCGGGCCGCCCGACGCGACGACGATGTACTGGCGGCCGTCGACCATGTAGGTCATCGGCGAACCGGTCTGCCCCGCGGGCATCAACATCTCACCGACCTGCGCACCCGTCTGCTTGTCGTAGGCGCGCAAGCATCGCGCCGCGCGGCCGTCCCGGCGGCGCAGTGACCGTGCGATCGCCCATGACCACGAGCGTCTTGGTGACGACCAGACCCTGACTGCCGTTCTGACCCGTGCGCGGGATATCGAGGCCCTTCAGCGCGGGGTGGTTGCGGACGACATCAGGCGTCTCGCCGTGCGGCACGCTGCCACTTCAGCTCGCCCTTGTCGAGATCGATCGCCGCCAGCAACGCCGTACGGCGGCTTGACGATCGGCAGGTTCTGCACGTTGAGCCCGCCGCCACCGCCGCCCTGTCGCTTTGCCACGCCCGACACGTACAGCCCGTCGCCGAGTTCCGGACGAGTGACCACCGAATAGGCGCTGACCCCGGCGTTGCTCGCCATCACGTAGACGGTGTGCGTTTCGGGGTCGTAGCCGCCGCCGGGCCAGTTCGTGCCGCCGAGCGTGTTGCCGACCTGCACCGCGCCGAGCAGCCCTTTCGCATCGCCGGCGATCGGCGGCGAGAACAGCGTCTCTTCCCACTTGTAGCGCTCGAGAATCTTCAGCGCCTCGGCACGCAGCTCCGGCGTGAAATCGATCACGTCGTCCTTTGCGAGATAGTTGCGCGCGTATGGCGAGCGGCTTGGTCGGGAACGGCTGCGTCGGCGACGTCTTCTCGCCGGGCACCTCGCTCTGCGGCACCGGCTTCTCGACGATCGGCCACACCGGCTTGCCGGTGATGCGATCGAACACGTAGAGGATGCTCTGCTTGGTCGGCACCGCCACGGCCTTGATCGGCTGGCCGTCAACGACGATGTCCGCGAGGATGGGCGCGGACGAGATGTCGAAGTCCCAGATCGGATGGTGCACGAACTGGAAATGCCACTTGCGCACGCCGGTCTTCAGATCGACGGCGACGAGACTCTCGGCGAACAGATTGGCGCCGGGCCGGTTGCCACCGTAGATGTCCTGCGTCGGCGATTCGACCGGAAGATAGACCAGGCCGGCCTGCTCGTCGGCGGTGATCTGCGCCCAGACGCCCATGTTGCCGACGTAGCTGAGCGACTCGTTCTCCCACGTGTCGAAGCCCAGCTCACCGCGCTTCGGGAACGGATCGAACTTCCAGAGCTGCTTGCCGGTGCGCACGTCGAACGCGCGCACCTGGCCGCGGCTGTTCGACCGGCTCGGATAGGTGAGGCCCTCCGAGAACGCCGAGCCGACGATCGCGATGTCGCCGACGATCAGCGGCGTCGAGTGCAGGCCGATCTCGCCCTTCTCGAGATCGATCTGCTCCGGCTTGCCGGTCGCGTGCGTCATGACGCCGACCTTCAGATCGACCATGCCGTCCTTGCCGAAGCTCGGGATCGGCAAGCCCGGTCTTGGCATTCAGCGAGACGAGGCGATACCCGATCGTGACGTAGAGGATGCGCTCGTCGCCGCGGCCGTCGGTCCAGTACCGACAAGCCGCGGCCCGACTGCTTGCGCGGCGCGGCGTCGGCGCGCGCCCCTTCGTCGAGGCCGTGCTTCCACAGCAGCTCGCCGGTCTTTGCATCGATCGCGACAATCGCGCGGCGATTGCCGCCGCCGCCGGTCGCATACAGCGTGCCCTTGACCATCAGCGGCGTGCCCTGGAGGTTGAACTCCGGGCGCGGGCCGAGATTTGCCGTGCTGAAGCGCCAGGCCACTTCGAGCGTGCTGAAGTTGCGCGGCATTGATCTGATCGAGCGGCATGTAGCGCGTGCCCCGGATGTCCGACGCGTAGTGCACCCACTCGCCGTTCTCCGCGCTCGGCAGCTGCCGTGGCTTCGCCTGACCAAGAACGGCGCGAGGCATCCAGGCCGCCGTCGCCGCAAGGAGGCGCACACACACCGACGATGCGAGCGAGATCTCGACGAAGAAGCATTTCGTTGGCTCCGCTGAAGAATCGAGGACCGAGACTCGAGGCGGGATTCTACTGCAACGCCCGGTACTTGAAGTTGCGGAACCGCACTTCGCCTGAGCCGGCGGCATAGAGCGCCGGCCGCAGGCTCAGGAAATCGTAGGCGACGTTGTGGTGATAGCCCGACACCTCGATGCCGCGATCGAATCGCTCCCACGTCTTGCCGTCGACGCTGTAATGCATCGTGACGATGTGGCGATCGTTGCGCAGCCGGATGTGCAGCCGTCTGCCGAGTGCGCCGGCTTGGCGCCGCGGCCGATCGAGGCCGTAGCTGTGCATGATCAAGTTCTTCGCGGAGAACCCGAGGCCGGCGTAGAGCCGGCGGCTGTAGAACAGCAGCAGGCCGGCCGTCGCGCCGGGATCGGCATCGATCTCGACTCTCCATCTCGTAGGCGTGATCGCCGTTGACGAACCAGAGCGGCGCGCTGTCGGCCGGGCCCGTGCCCGTCGCCTTGAGCACCAGCGCTGCCGCCTCGTAGCGATAACGGGCCAGATCGCTCCGCCGTCGCCGTTGTAGAAGCTCCACTGCACGCCCATCTTGTCGGTGGAGAAGTCGTCCGAGAACGCGAAGCCGTGCGGGCCCGCTCTCGCCCGCCGGCTTGGCGATCGGCATCGCCGGATCGCGTCCCGGCGTCCTGAACCAGCCGTCGCTGGTCCACTCGATCGGCTCGAGCAGCGTCTGTCGGCCCAGCGTGTAGAAGCCGTTCTCGTAGGCGTGATACACGATCCACCAGCGGCCGGCGCGGTCCTCGATCAGCGTGCCGTGTCCCTTCGACCACCAGCGCTCGTCGGCGATCGTCGTGCGCACGATCGGGTTGTAGGGCGAGTTCTCCCACGGTCCCTCGATCGTTTTCGATCGGGCGGCGACGATCATGTGACCGGTCGGCGGCCCGGCCGTGCCGCCTTCGGCGAGCACCATGTAGTAGTAGTCGCCGCGGCGCAGAATCTTCGGCCCTTCCTGCGCGAAGCCTTCGACGATCCAGTCATGCGGGATACTTCCAGCCGTCGTAGACCTTCTTCATCTCGCCGACCGACGGAGAGGCCGTCGGGCGCGAGCCGCTGCGAGGTAGCCGGCGCTCATGAACAGATAGCGCGTGCCGTCCGGCGCCGACGGCGTGACCCGGATCGATCTGCCCGATCTTCAGATCGATCGGCTCGCTCCACGGCCCGCGAATCGACATCGGCCCAGATCACGTAGTTCGATCGATAGGTCGGCGGTCCGCGCCGGAAAGTAGATGTAGTAGCGGCCGCTGTGCTTGACGAGATCGGGCGCCCACACCGAGCCGACGTTCTGGCGCAGCGTCGGCAGCATCGGCTGCCAGTTGACGAGATCGCGCGACTGCCAGAGCACCAGCCCGGGATACGCGTCGAACGACGAGAACGTCATGTAGTAGTCGTCGCCGTCCTTGAGAATCGACGGGTCGGGATGATCGCCGGCGAGAATCGGGTTGAGGAACGTGCCGTTGCCGAGATCGGCCTTGCGCTGCCCTTCGAAGCCGCGCGCCCACGTCGGCCAGGACGCTGCTGTGCGGCGATCGCGAGACCGCCGCGGCGATCACGAGCAGAACTCGACCCGTGTCATCGCTCCCGTGCTGCCGCCGGCAGCCAGCCGTGCGCGCGCATCCAGTCGAACCAGCGATCGATCCAGCCAGACGTCGTGCCGAGATCGGGTCGCGTGCCGAACCCATGCTGCGCCGCGCTCGTAGAGGTGCATTTCGACCGGCACGCCGGCCGCCTGCAGCGCGCTGAAGAACAGCAGGCTGTTCTCGATCGGCACGCTCGCGATCCTCGGTCGGTGTGCACGATGAAAGACGGGCGGCGTGTCGGCCTGCACCTGCGTCTCGAGCGACAGCCGCGCCACGAGGTCGCGCCGGCGGCGTCGCCCGAGCAGGTTGCGCCGCGAATCGGCATGCGCAGACGGATCCCGTCATCGTGATCACCGGATACAGCAGCGCGACGAAGTCGGGCCGGGCGCTCACCGCGATCGAGCGCGGCGCCGGTGCGGCCTTCGGCAGCGTCGTACAGCGTTGCCGCCGACGCCGCCAGATGTCCGCCGGCCGACGCACCCATCACGCCGATGCGCTCGGATCGACGCCGAACTCAGCGGCGCGCGAGCGGACGAGCCGGACCGCGCGCAGCACATCCTGCAGCGGCGCCGGATGGCCGTACTCGGCGAGCCGGTACGTCAGGATGAACGTCGCGACGCCTGCGGCGCTGAGCCGCGCCGGCAACGCCGTCGCCTTCGTTGGCGATCGCGAGCCGCGCGTAGCCGCCGCCGGGGCACACGATCGACCGCCGTGCCGTTCGGCGTCGCCGCTCGGCGGGATGTAGGTCAGCGTCGGCGTATGCACGTTGCTGACGCGGCCGTCGACGATCGCTGCTCCGGCTCGCTGCCCTTCCGGCCGCCGGGCACGCCTTCGGGCCAGAGCGCAATCACCCGCGCCGGTTCGGGAATCGACGCGAACGGTGTGGATCGATGCCCCTTGAACCACGACACGCGGTTCTGCCGCATGCCGATCGACGTCTGCCCGTCGCGGAGCGGCGTGAACGACCACGTCGCCCTGCCCGTTCGCGCACGCCGTCGACGAAGTGAGTCATCGTGCTGGCCGTCGTACGACAGCGGCGCGACGTGCCACTCGGCCGGCGGTGTGCGTGACCGCGCGGTCGAGCAGCGTCAAGCCCGGCTCCGGCGATCGCAGGAACGTGTCGAGCGCCCAGCGGCCGTCCGTGCTCATGCGCAGCTCGATCAGCGCGCGATTGCCCGTCTTGCTCTCTTCGAAGTGGACGAATCGCTGCTCCTCCGGACCGTCCGGCCGCAGGCTGAAAGACGCACCTCGACCGTGAATCGCGTCAAGTCCGGCCAGCGGATTCGACGCGATCAGCAGCCCGTCGTCCACGCCGTCGAACTGACCGCGCGGCCGCGATCGGTGTCGACGATGGCGGGCTGGCCGACGACGGTGACCGCGTGGCCGCCAATGCGATCGAGGGAGTCGAGACGCCACTCGACTCGCGGCGTCTGCGACGCGGCCGGCATGCGGCCGCGGCCATCACACACGCCGCCGATGAGCACCGCCGCCCAGCGGCCTGATCCGCATCGTCGTCGCGCCTCGGTTCAGTGCGTCGCGCCGAGCGCGCGGATCAGCGCCCACATGTTGCGGATGTACGCATCCGTCGAGATGCCGGTGAGTTTCGGGTCGGGAAACGGCGACGTGTCCGTCTCGTCGCCGACGTGCGTCTGCGAGAAATCACCCGGCGCCGCGCGTCTTGCCGCCAGGGCCCTTGTACGGATGCGAGTCATGCCGAGCGGCGCAGGCCAGAAGCCTTCCGCGTTCGAGCGCGCTCAACGATCGCGGCGGGTGACGCAGTGTCGGGCGCCTGGCCGGCCATGAAGTAAGCGCGGCAGCGGCAACACGCCTGCGCCGGCCGCGAGCGGCGAGCCCTTCATCGCCTCCGCCGCCGTCATCGCCTTCTGCGCCAGATAGCGCTTGCGCAGCCCGGGCACGTCGATCCGGCGGAACGCGCTGTAGTGTGCGAGCGTCCCCTTCGGGCTCGTCGTCGACGTAGTAACGGCCGTTCACGACGTTCGATCCCGTGCGGTGCACGTAGAGCGGCTTGTTCGTGCCGATCTCGATGAACGTCGGATGCGTGCGGTTGCCCGCCAGCGCCGCCGCCTCGCCGCGTCAGCTTCACGCTGTCGAGCCAGTCGAGCGCCTCGCCGACTCGCGCGATGAACTTGTTGTCGCCCGTCAGGCGATGGAAATTCAGCAGCAGCTCGATGTTCGTGCCCGTCGTATGCGTCACGAGCGAATTCGGCTCGTAGGTGCGGGCGCCCGCCGGCTTGAGATCGAGCGTGTACTGCAGCGCCCAGCCCGCCTGCGGCGGTCCCTGCTGCGTCACGAGGAACGCGTTCATGCCGCGCGTGATCGGATCGAGCAGCCGCGGGTCGCCGAGCGCCTGGTAGCACATCACCAGGAAGTCGATGTTCTCCTTCGCCACGTCGTCGTTGAAGGTCGGATACGAGGTGTAGTCGGGCTTGCCTTCCTTCGCGAACTCGTGCTGAAGCGGATAGCGCTGCGGCCAGGCGCCGATCGGATACTGGCTGTCGACGACGAACTGGATCGCCTTGTCGAGCGCCGGACGGTATTTCGGATCGCGCTTCTCGAGATAGAGACGGAGGAGAAACTTCGCCGACTCCGCGGTCCCCGCATCGTCGAACGTCGCGTTGCCCCAGTAGTGCTGAAACTCCTCGAGCCGCCAGCCGTTCTTGCCGATCGTGTCGTACCACTGACGGAGCGCGCGATCGCCGCCGAAGTCGGCCATGTAGTTCCAGCCGCCTGATGGATGCTGCGCCCAGATGAGCGCGCCGGCGACCTTCTCGGCCGCGGCGTAGTAGTAGTCGTCGCCTGGTCGCGTGATACGCGTCGAGGAAGAGGTGGCCCATCGACGCCGTGCCCGGCGGCTGGATCCAGATCATCGATCGGGGTCGCTTCCATCTCGCCCCAGCGCCGCGACAGATCCGGCAGATACGTCCAGACGTAGCCGCCGTTGGTGCTGACGGTGTCGACCATGAACGTCGTGGCGCGCTTCATGGTCTCGAGGACCTTGGCGCGATCGACCGAGTCGCCGGCGTCTGCGCGGCTCACGGCCGACGCGTGTGGACGGCGGCGATGCACGCCAGCAGAAGGTTACGTGCCGGGCTGAACATAGGGCACCTGCGCAAAGAGCCGGCGCTCGTCACCGCGCGGATCGTCAACGACTCTGGTCTCCTTGTCGAACACCATCGTCGCGCGCCGCGTCAGGTCGTAGACCGGCCACTGCGGCAGGCCGCTTGACTGTTGGGATTGCCGGTGCGCGCGAAGGCGATCCACGTGTCGCTCATGCAGCGCGGCGAGCTGCCATCGCGTCGCGCCCGGTGCCGACCTTGTCCGGCACGATCGACGGCGTTGTCGAACACGAACGGCACGTCGAGGCCGTGATGCGCGCCCCACTTGCCGCCGTCGATCGGCGTCTGCCAATCGAACTGAAACACCCACGTGTGGGCCGACGCCACCGGCTGCGCGGCCCGACGATCGGCCTCGATGACCTGGCCGCGCCACGAGCGCGACGCCGTCGTCGCGGCAAAGAAGACGTCGGCAGGCGAATACGACGGGTACCACTTGCGGTAGGCGGCAATCACCTCGCCACGATCGAGGTTGCCCATGAACGGCGAGTTCGCTTCGAGCTTCGGCTGCAGCGTGTCCCAGGTCAACGCGAAGATCGACGGGTCGCCGCGCCCGATGAGCGTTCGCGTCTCGCCGTGCGTGTTGCCGAGGATCATCGGGATGCCCGCCGACTGCGGCGGCGCATCGGGATCGAACGGGTCGCGCGGGCAGCGATCGGCCGTCCTTGACGGGCCCCATGTACGCGGGCGCACGGCTGGCCTTGACCAGTTGCTCGAGCGGCAGCGTCGCCAGATCGCGGACGCGCTCCTTGGGGATCTGCAGCGCCGCGAGGAACTGCTCGGCATGGCGCACCGCGGTCGTGACGCGGCTGCGCGGTGATCTGCTGGCCGCTCATCGTGATGGCGCGATGAAACAGGCCGCGCGCGCACCGGCATCGCCATCAGCGTCGCGATCTTCGCGCCGCCTCCCGACTGTCCGAACACCGTGACGTTGCCGGCGTCCCCGCCGAGCGCGCCGGCATGATCGCGAACCCACTGCAGCGCGAGGACGAGATCGAGGAGTCCGACGTTGCCGGAGTCTGCGAACTCCTCGCCGCCGAGCTCCGCGAGATACAGGTGGCCGAGCACGTTCAAGCCGATGGTTGACGGTGACGACGACCACGTTGCCGCGGCGGCTGAGCCGCGCGCCGTCGGCTTCGAGCTCGTTGCTGGTGCCGCTCGAAAAGGCGCCGGGATGGAACCACACCATCACCGGCCGCCGGGCGTTGTCGCCCAGAGCGCCGGCGTCCAGACGTTCAGGTGCAGGCAGTCTTCGCTGATCGCTCGCCCGCCATGTCGACGGCTGCGGCGCGATCGGGCCCGAACTCGAGCGCGTCGCGCACGCCGGTCCACGGCGCCGGCGCGACCGGAGGACGGAAGCGGCGTGCGCTCGTGTCCGCTCCGTAGCGCACGCCCTTGAAGACGTGAATGCCGTCGATCGTGACGCCGCGAACCTTGCCCGCGGACGTCGTCAGCGTGACGGGCTCGACGTGAGGCAGCCGAGACGCGGCGAGCCAGAGGCGCGAGCGTCAACCCGCCCACGCCCCAGCCGATCGACCGAATCGCCGTTCGCCGGTTCATGTCGACCTGTCGCCCGACTCGCCGCACCTGCCCCACCTGCACCTCGCACGCTGCCCCTAGAACACGAACCGCAGCCCGATCTGCAGCTCGCGGCCCGTGCCGTCCACGCGCTTCCGCGTCACCTTCCCGAAATTCGCGCTCGAGATGTTGGTGTCCGGAACGTCCCACACGATCGAGTTGAAGGCGTTGTAGGCCTCGATGCGCGCTTCGAGCCGATAGCGATTCGGCAGGTTGAACGACTTCGTCAGGGTCATGTCGGTGAGGAACACGCTGGGCCCGTTCAGCCCGTCGAACACCCACGGGTTGGAACGCGGCGTGAACGTGTCCTGCACGGCGAACACGCTCGTGTCGAACCAGCGATCGTTGGTCGGATTGTCGATCCGTCGGATCGCCGTTGACGATGTAGCTGGTGCGCGAAGATGACCTGGCGGCCGGAATAGAAGCGCCCGGCGGCCGTGTACCTGCCAGCCGCCGATGACCAGGTCGAGCGCCGTCGGCATGTCGGACATGAACGCACGCTCGCGGCCGATCGGCACCTGCCAGGTCACCGCGCCGGTCATCCGGTGCACGCGGATTGGCGCCGCGATCGTTCGCCTCGGTGAGCGGCCGCCATTCCCAGCCTTCTTCACCGTCGCTTTGCAGCACCTGATATTGCGCGCGATCGTCGAAGAACTCCTGACGCTTCGCGTTGTCATAGACGTAGGCCACCAGGAAGCTGATGCCGCGGGTAAACGGCCGCTGCGCGCGGAGCTCGATCATGTGCTCCTTGAGGTGCCGGCCGCTGGTATTGGTTTGCGTGATGTTGCCGTACTGCGGATACGGCACCAGCAGGCTGCCCAGGGTCACTGTCGTCGTGTTGCGCGCCTGACCCGGGAACTTGTCCGGCGTCAGATAGTTGCGGAACGGGTTGGCGACCTGCGTGTTGAGCAAGCGTCTTCTGCTCGTAGCGGAACGACGGATCCGCCATGTTCAGGTTGATGTCGTAGGGCACGCGCGAGCCCCAGTTGAAGAAGTAGCTGGCGTCGACGATCAGGCCGGCGAAGACTTCCTTCTGGAACGACACGTTGAAACGATCGTTGACCTGTGGCCGGAGCTGGTACTGGTCGAGGCTCACCGCGCTGCCCAGACCGGTGTAGCGGCCATAGGACTGTCCGTACGGCTCGATCACCGGATTGACGCTGGACGGGAACGGATCGGCCAGCACCTGGCGCGGCACGCCGTTCGCCAGCCCGAGCGTCGTCGTCGTCTGCGCGAAGCCCGTGTACTGGTTGACGAAGTCGCCGAGCGTGTCGCGGACGTTGCTCGTCGGCATCATGAAGCGCGCGTAGGCGGCGCGAACGACTGAGTCGCTGCCGAGCCGGTAGTTCACCCCGACGCGCGGCAGGAAGTTCCACGGCGAGCTGTTCCACGCGTGCGGGCTGTCTTCGCTCGTGAAGATCCACGCGCCGTTGAACGCGTAGCTGTAGCCCTTGCTCGCCATCAGCAGCCGCGCCTGATCCGGGAGCGCGGGCGGCGTCGACTGCATTTCGGGAATCGGCTGCGTCAAGTCGAGACGCTGCGACAACCGGTTCAGGTCGTCGGTCGGCCCGGGCTCGAACTCCCAGCGCAGGCCGGCGTTGATCGTCAGGCGATCCGAGATGTCGAAGTCGTCCTGGAAATACGCCGCGTAGCCGCGCAGGTACGGCGTCTGCAGCGGAACGAGCCGGGCCGACGTCTGGTTGTCGAGCGCGCCGAGCATGAACGACGCCCACTGGTTGCCGCTGTTCACGACGTCAGGGGTGTCCGAGCTGTTGGCGGTGAGCGTCGAATTGAAGACCAGGTTGATCGGCTCGAAGCGCGCCGCTTCGCCGTAATACGCACGCACTTCACCGCCCCACTTCATGTTGTGACGGCCCTGGTAGCGGTTCATGCGGACCGATGCGGTCCAGGCATCGGGATGCTGGTACCACTCGCGGCCCTGGCGGCCGAGGCGGTTCGTGGTCACGCCGGTCTGCGAGCCCGAGTACACGTCCAGCGCGGGGTAATAGACGTAGCCGCTGTTGTAGAGCGACGAGTACCACTGCCGCGACCAGTAGTCGCTCAGCCCGTCGGAGCCGAGCAGCAGCGCCGGATTGTAGAACTCGTCGGTCATGTTGTAGAAGCTGCCGCGCACGTTGAGCGTCGTCCTGTCCGACATCACCCACACCGAGTCGCCGGCGACGCTCATGCCGTAGCGGTTGCTGCCGGTCAGCGGGAAGAAGCCGCCAGACGTCGGGTTGTCCTGATACAGATTGGCCTTGAACTGGCCGTAGCGCGCGAACACCTTCCAGTTGTCGCTGATGTTCACGTCGACGCGCTGCGAGAAGTTCCAGTAGTCGACGAGATCGAAGACGGTGCCCTGCCAGTTGTCGGTGTTGCCGGGCTGGTTCGGCAGCGGAATCTGCCCCAGCATCTTCAGCGCGACCGGATCGAGCCGCGCGGTCGGAATCACGTTGTTCGCGAATGCCGGCCGCACCACGCGGGCCGTCACCGGCGTCGAGCGTGGATGCGAACGGATCGTAGATGCTCCGGACGCGGCCGTTCAGGACCGACTGGCTGAAGTCGCCGCGGCGCTCGGCCTCGGTCGGCACCGTCCGGACGATCGAGTTGGGCCGCTTGTCGTCCCACTGCTCGAACGACGTGAAGCTGAAGATCTTCCCACGCTTGATTGGACCGCCGAACGTGCCGCCGAACATGCGCAGCTCGGTGCCGCGCAGCGCGGAGGTGTCCTGGCCAGGCGTCCGGCGAATCGTCGGATCGGTGATGGCGTTGAGGCTGGGATCGCGGCCGTAGTAGTACGCCGAGCCGCGCGGCGTGTTCGTGCCCGACTTCATGTTGAGGCTGATGA
Source organism: uncultured Acidobacteriota bacterium (assembly GCA_963841895.1). Taxonomy (GTDB): domain Bacteria; phylum Acidobacteriota; class Vicinamibacteria; order Vicinamibacterales; family UBA2999; genus JACCSI01. Next base: position 99,576 of record CAWJEO010000011.1, on the reverse strand, counting down.
TGCCGCCGAGGCTGTGGCCGTTCTCGGCGTCGACGCTGTTCTTCGAGACGGTGATCTCTTCGACCGCGTCAACCGCCGGCGTGTATGCCGTCTTGAAGCTCGCGCCGAGCGCGACGCCGTCGAGCAGCACGTCGTTCGCGCGCCGCGTGCCGCCGCCCGCGTCGTAATCGTTGGCGTAGGCGTGGTGGTACGGCCGGTTCTCGTTGGTCGCCGGCGACACCGTGATGCTCGGGTCGAGCGAGGCCAGGTTATACGGATTGCGGCCCGGGATCGGCACCTGATCGACCAGCTGCTGCTCGATGACCAGGTCCGCACCGGCGCTCCTGAACTGAGACGCTCACCGGCGGCGCCTCGACGACGACGCGCTCTTCGACGCCGCCGACGCTGAGCACGAGATCGACGGTGAGGCTGGCGCGCTGCTGCACGCGCACGTTGCGCTGCTCGGCCGGCTTGAAGCCGGACAGCTCCGCGACCACCGTGTACGTGCCGGGCTCGACGAAGTCGAAGATGTAGCGCCCGTCGGTGTTGGTGATGTTGGTGACCGCGACACCCGTCGCGTCGTTCTTGAGCGTGACCGTGGTGCCCGGCAGCGCTCCCTGACTCGAATCCACGACAAGGCCTTGAACGCGGGCGCGGTAGTCCTGCGCGCCAACGCCTGGGGCCAGCAGCATCAGCCAGACGATCGAGCTGAGCGCAACAACAACCTTCTTCATGACAATCCTCCTGAACTCGCGGCCTGCGCCTCTCCGGCCGCCCGCCGACCTACCGCTGCACGCGTCCGCTGGCGTCGCCGGCGGCCAGCCGCTCGACCTCGTCAACGGACACATGGTTGAAATCCCCGGGAATCGTTTGTTTGAGGGCGCTGGCTGCCACCGCGAAGCGCAGCGCCGTTGTCGCGTCTGCCCCCATGACGAGACGGAAAATGAGCCCGGCCGCGAAGCTGTCGCCGCCGCCGATCCGATCGACGAGCCGCACCGAGTAGCGCTGACTCTGGTGCAGCTGTCCTGTCGCCGCGTCGTAGAGCACCGCGCTCCACGCGTTGTCGCTCGCGGACAGGCTTTCACGCAGCGTGACCGCGACCTGCTTGACGCCGAACTCGCGGGCCACACGCTCGGCCGCGATCCGGTAGCCGTCGATCTGCAGCGAGGCGGCGGTCACGTCGGCGTGCGGCACGTCGATGCCGAGCACCGACTGCAGGTCCTCTTCGTTGGCGATGACCAGGTCGACCAGCGGCATGAGCGGCCGCATGGTCTGCCTCGCCTCCGTCTCGGACCAGAGCTTCTTGCGGTAATTGAGGTCGACCGACACGCGAGCCCCCGCTCGCCGTGCCGTCTCGATGGCTTCGCGCGTGCACTCGGCCGCCGAGCGGCTGAGCGCGGGGGTGATGCCGGTCCAGTGAAACCAGGCCGCGCCGTCGAAGACGTCGTGCCACGGCACGCTGCCCGGCTGCAGTTCGCTGATCGCGGAATGGGCGCGGTCGTAGATCACCGTCGACGCACGCTGGCTCGCGCCGGTCTCCGCGAAGTAGATGCCCAGCCGCGACCCGCCGCGCAGCACGTGTTCGACGTTGACGCCCTCGGCGCGCAGCGCCCGCACGGCGGCCTCGCCGATCGCGTGCGCCGGCACGCGCGTGACATACCAGCTGTCGCAGCCGAACTGCGCGAGGCTGACCGCCACATTGGCTTCGCCGCCGCCGAACGTGGCGCCGAGCAGCCGGCGACTGCAGCAGCCGCTCGAATCCGGGCGGGCTAGCCGCAGCATGATCTCGCCGAAGCAGACGGTCTTGATCATGCCCGCGCACCTCGACGGCGCGGCCGCGCGCCGACGCGACCGCTTCGACGAACTGGCGGCGCGCGATCGCGAATCCGATCGAACCGGCGCTCGTGACTGACGCCTGATCGACCAGCGCGCTGCCGACGCCAACCGCCACCGCCCCGGCACGGATCCAGTCGCCGGCGTTCTCCGCGGTGACGCCGCCGGTCGGCATCAATCGCACCTGCGGCAGCGGTCCGCGCACGTCCTTGAAGAATGTCGGCCCAAGCGCCGTCGACGGGAACACCTTCACGACGTCGGCGCCGGCCGACCACGCGTGTCAGATCTCGGTCGGCGTGAAGCAGCCGGGCATCACCGGCACGTCGTGCGTATGGCCGATGCTCGATGAGCTCGGGCCTGAACATCGGACTGACCACGAAAGCGCGCCGGCCGCGATGACGTCGTGCGCCGTCGCCGGCATCGAGCACCGTGCCCGCCCCGACCGTCACGCCCGCCGGAACGGTCCTGGCCAGTTCGGCGATCAGGTCGACCGCTCGCGGCACGGTCATCGTCACTTCGATCGCCGTCACGCCGCCGTCCATCAGCGCCTCGGCCACGCGACGGTCTCGCCACCGTCAGCGATCCGGATGATCGCCACGACGCCGCGCGCCTCGAGCCGCTCACGATCTGCGCTCGCTTGGCGCTCACAGCAGCCCTCGCAGTCCGTTGACCACCAGGACGAGGGCGAGGTCAGCGAGCGGGTTGCGGCGGGTCGCCATGTTGGCGGCTTCAGCGGACGTGGCGGTGGCCGTAGCGGTTTTCATCGCGACCTACCGCCCCATCCAGCCGCCGTCGACGACCAGCACGTGGCCGTTGACGTAGTCGGAAGCGGACGAGGCCAGAAAGATGGCGGCGCCGGCCAGATCGCGGGCTTGCCCCATCGGCCGGCGGGAATGCGCTCGGTGATCTGCCGAAACCGGGTCGCATCGGCGCGCAGCGCGGTCGTGTTGTCGGTCTCCATGTAGCCCGGCGCAATCGCGTTGACGTTGATGCGATGCGGCGCCCACTCGTTGGCCAACGCCTTGGTGAGCTGTGCGACGCCGCCCTTGGTAGCGGCATAGCCAGGCACGGTGACCCCGCCTTGAAACGCGAGCAGCGAGGAAATCGTGATGATCTTCCCGCCCTCGCCGCGCTCCAGCATGTGTTTGCCGGCGGCGCGGCACATCCGGAACACGCTCGACAGGTTGACCGCCAGCACTTCATCCCAGAGCGCATCGTCGTGATCGGCGGCGGGCTTGCGGCGAATGATGCCGGCGTTGCAGACGAGGATGTCGAGCCGGCCGAAGTGCTCGATCGCCTCGGCGACGACGCGCGGCGCCGAGGCAGGGTCGGCGAGATCCGCCGTCACCGCATGGACGCGACGGCCCAGGCGCTCAATCTCGGCCGCGGTGGCCGACGGCAAGGCCTCGCGGCCGTGCGCCATGACATCGGCGCCGGCCGAGGCCAGCGCGATCGCGATGGCGGCACCGAGCCCGCGCGAGGCGCCGGTCACGAGCGCCGTCCGGCCGTCGAGTCGAAAAAGGTCCAGCGACATGGCTCGAGCGATCAGCGCTGGCCCGCCGGCAGGAACTCGTCGCGGATCGGCGAGAAGATGTCGATCAGCACGACTTCTTCGTCGAGCATCGTCGCGCCATGCTCGATGTTCGACGGGAAGTGAAGGACGTCGCCGGCGACCACGGTGCGGACCTGCCCGTCGATCGTGAACTGCACCTTGCCGCGCTCGACGAGGGTCATCTGCTCGTGCGGATGCGAGTGAACGGGCGGTCACCACATGCGGCTTGAAGCGCAGCCGGCAGATCATCAGCCGCTCGCCCCAGATCATCTGACGCTCGATGCCGTCGGCGATCTGCTCGACTGGAATCGTCGACCAGTCGCGATGCTGGAAGGCGAGGAGAGATTCGGGACTCTTCATCGCTTCTCCGTGCGGCCCTTGTCGAGGCCGGAGCCCATGGCCGCAAAGTCGGGGTGAACATTGACGACGCCGTACTGCCGGTCGTCGTCTTCACGATTGGCGGCCATCATCCAGAGGAAGTTGATGGCGCCGCCGGGCGCCGCGACGTTCGGGTGATAGCCCTGCGGCATCAGGACGATGTCGCCTTCGCGGACGATCGTCGCGAGCTCGGGCTCGCGGGCATCGGTGTAGACGAGCTGAATGCCGAAGGCGGGCGCCGGCATGTCGATGTAGAGGTACGCCTCTTCGAGCATCGCGGCATGCTCGTGCGGCGGCCACGACGTCCAGTTGCCAGGCTGGCTGAACGTCACGCCCGCCATGATTCGGCTGGCCTGGACGTTCTTGCCGATGAGCACGTTGAGATCGCGCTTCGCCGACGGCCCGCCGGCCTCGAAGTGCAGGCCAGGATCCTTCTGCACGTCCGCGAATCGCACGACCTGCACCGGGTGACGACGACTGACCGGCGCGGCGATCTCGGCGAAGTCGCAGCCGTCGCTGCCCGCGGTGACGGTCACTGCCGACTCGCGCGGAATGTAGATCGCGTCGTAGCGCGACAGCGTATGCGTGGTCCCGTCGACCTCGATCGCGCCGGTGCCTCGGAGACACACCAGCCCGGTTTCGTCTTCGCCGGTCTCGAAGCGGATCGACGCGTCGCCGGCGTCGAGAATCACGCGGCCGTAGCGCAAGTTCCGCGACGCGGTCTGTACCGGGCGCGACCGACATGGTCCGTCCCTTGCGCGCCGCGGTGTCGCGCACGATGCAGGTCGAGGATGCGATCGATTCGAGCGGTGTGTCGTGGTCGTCGCCATGCCCGAGGTTCCTAAGTTCCGAAGTTTCGATCCAGTTCCGATTTCGATTCAGGCCACCACCGGCGCCGCAAAAGCTGGCGCCGCGACCAGCGCCGCCGCGCCCTGCAGGCGTGGATACTCGCTCGCCGCAACCGGCCGGATGTCCGTTTCCGCCGCCGCCGCAGTCAGCGCCCGCTCGGCCAGCGCGGTCCGCACGGTGCCTTCAATCAGGTCCCACGCGAGCGTGATTTCGCCGCCGATGTAGACCCGGGACGGATCGAGCGCGTTGGTGACCGACGCCAGCCCGAGTCCGAGATACCGCGCCGTCGCCTCGAGCGCGGCGACCGCCTTGGCATCGCCGGCCCGCGCGCGCGCGATCAGATCTTCGATGGTGAATTGGCGGTGGTCGACGCGCTCGGGCCCGGCGGGCGCCGCGATGCGCCCGAAGTAGCGCGCCAGGGTCGCACGATTCGACACGTAGGCTTCCCAGCAGCCATTGGATCCGCACGAGCAGCGCGGCCCGTCGAGCGAGAGCGGCACGTGGCCGAACTCGCCGGCGACGTTGTGACGGCCGCGCAGCACCTCGCCGTTGATGATCACGCCCACGCCGACGCCGTCCGAGATGCTGATGAAGACGAGGTCGCCGGTGGTCGAGCCGATGTCTCCCCGCAGCGCCCACATCTGCGCGAGCGCGCAGGCGCGCCCGGAGTTCTCGATCTGCACCGGCAACCCGGTCGCGGCCGCGAGCTTGTCGCGGAGGTTCACGTTGCGCCAGCCGAGCGTCGGCGCGTGCAGAACGGTCATCGTCGAGTGCTCGACCATGCCGGGGACCACGACGCCGATGCCCTCGCAGGCGTCGACTTCGGGATGCTCCCCGAGCAGCGACTTGATCCGCGCGGCCAGGGCGGCGACCAGCTGCTTCGGGTCGCGCACCGTCGGAAACGACGTGACGCCGGCGAGCGGCTTGCCCAGCAGGTCCGCCAGCATCACGTAGGTTTCGCTGGCGCGAATGTCGGCGGCGACGACGGCACGGCGGCGCGAATCGATATACAGGAACGTGGGCTTGCGGCCGCGCACCGTCTCGCCGGTCGCGCCTTCGAAGATCAGGTGCCGCTTGAGCAGGTCGTTCACGATCAGCGTCACCGCGCCACGCGCGACCCCCATCGTCCGCGCCAGGTCGGCGCGTGAGATCGGCTGATGCGCGCGCACCAGGTTGAGAACGATCTGGCTGTTGATCTCGCGGGAGGTGCCGCGGGTGGCGACCCGAAACCGCGAAGGGTTGATGCGTCGCATTAGTTTTAAACAGTAACTAATTTCCCAAATCGAAGCCCGAATCATCCCCTTCAAGCGGGCGATGTCGGGCTAAACAGCCGCCTATTTGTTTAAAGTTCGAACAAACTATGCCAGCCGAAAGGAGTTCGTCAAGCGATTTCGCGCCTACCGCTTACCGCGGCGAGACGGAGAGGTGCTTGAGGGCCAGCTGCGCCTCGGCGAGCGCCTCGCCCACCAGCAGCATGCGCGCCGTCCATTCGCTCGGCCCACCCACGTTGGCGACACGCTCGAGAGCCTCGGCGGCGCGCTGCAGGCGCTGAAGGCCCAGCAGCCCGGCACTGCCGCGCAGACGATGGGCGGCCACGGCCAGCGCGGTCGCATCGCGCCTGTCCAGCGCGTCCTCGGCCGCGGCGCTGGCATCGAGCTGAATCGGCCGTGAACATCCGCACGAGTTCGTCGATGATGTCGGGGTCGCCGGGCGTCTGAAGCTCGCGCAGAGAGTCGAGCATTGCGCGATCCAGCACTTTGAGGGTCTGCATGTGGTCCGACCGGGGTGTGGCCTGGGGACCGTTCCGAGATGGGCGCCGCGACACCGGAGCATCCCGCCCCGCGCGCCCGCCAGCCACCCGTCCCGAAACCATCCGCGCGTCCGGGGGGAGCGCGGCTGCGTCACGTCACTGCAGGGTTGATGCCAGCTCGGCCGCGCCGTGGATCTCGCGAATCGGGCCGGATTCTCGAGGTGAATTGGCTGGCGCCCCGCACGATCGCATCACCTTGGCAGGGCGCGAGGCAGATTGGCCACCGTGCGGCACTGTGTCAGTGCCGCACGCCCGCGCCGGGGCTCACGACCGTCGCGCTGCCGGTCATCAGGATGACTTGCGCTTCGCTGTCGGCGGCGCGGACGGCGCGCAGCACGTCGATGCCGGTCAGTTCGGGCATCTGCAGGTCGACCATCGCCACGTCGGGATTCATCGTGGCGAGCGCCGCCAGCGCGTCGCGGCCGTTGCTGCGGTACTCGACGTCGAACCCGATCTGCCGCGCAAAGCGTTCGATCACCGGCACGATGCTGCGCTCGTCGTCGACGACGAGCAGGAGGGGTCGGGACCGATGCTCGTCGGATCGGGACATGGCGTCAGGCGTCGAGGATATCTCTCACGCGTCGGGTCAGGGCTTCCCCGCTGAACGGCTTCTGCAGCAGGGCGACCCCAGGATCGAGCCGCCCGTTGTGGGCGATCGAGCCGTCGGTGTAGCCGGAAGCGTACAGCACCTTGAGCTGATTGTTCTGCCCAGAGAGCCGCGCGAACAACTCGGGACCGCTCCGCTCCGGCATCACGACGTCGGAGATGAGCAGCGCAATGTCATCCTGTCGTGCCGCAAACAGCCGTTCGGCCTCGGCCGGCGAATCGGCTTCGAGAATCTCGTAGCCGGCACGTTTCAGCACCGCACACATCAGCGTGCGGACGGCTCTCTCGTCTTCGACGACGAGGATGACTTCCCGGCCGCCGCGAACCGGCTCGCGCTGCGGCCAGCGATCGTCGGGGGCCGGCGTGCCCTCGGCGCGTGGCAGGTAAACCTTGAACGTCGTGCCGCGGCCGGGCTCGCTGTACACCCAGATCGATCCCCCGGTCTGCTTGACAATGCCGTAGACCGTGGCCAGGCCAAGCCCGGTACCGTGCCCGACCGGCTTGGTGGTGAAAAACGGATCGAAGATGCGCGCTTTGGTCGCGGCATCCATGCCGATGCCGGTATCGCTCACCGCCAGCAGCACGTAATGCCCCGGCGCCACCTGCATGTGCTGCGCTGCCGCTGCCTCGTCGAGGACGACGGTCGCGGTTTCGAGAATCAGCTTGCCGCCCGCGGGCATCGCATCGCGCGCGTTGACGGCGAGGTTGAGGACGATCTGTTCGATCTGGTGCGGATCGGCGATGGTCGCCGGCAACCGATCGTCGAGGACCGTCGTGAGCTGAATGTGCTCGCCGATGAGCCGCTGCAGCATCGGACTGGTGCTGCGGATCAACGCGGTCAGATCGAGCGGAATGGGCTGCAGGACCTGCTTGCGGCTGAAGGTGAGCAGCTGCCGGGTGAGCGCGCTCGCGCGCCGGCCCGACTCGGCGATGAGCTCGAGATCGGCGCGCAGCTCCGGTGGAAGGTTCGGCGCCTCGGCGATGAACTGCGCGTAGCCGAGAATCGCCGTCAGCATGTTGTTGAAATCGTGGGCGATGCCACCGGCGAGCTGGCCGATCGCTTCCATCTTCTGCGCCTGGCGCAGCTGATCCTCGAGCGATCGGCGTTGGGTGATGTCGGTGACCACGCCGAACATCCGGACCGGGCCCTTGGACCCGAACACCATGCGGCCGCGCATGTCGAGCGTCCGCAGCGAGCCGTCGGAAGCGATGGTGCGGAACTCGACGAACAAATCCGACTCCGTGAGTGCGGCGCGGCGCGCCGCCTCGATCACCGTTTCGCGATCCTCCGGATGGATCAGGGCCACGAACTCGTCGCGGTTGCGCGGCGGCTGCAGATCGGGGCGGCCCAGTACCGTCGCCATGCTCGACGAGCAGGTGAGCAGGTCGCGGCCGACGTCGTACTCCCAGACCCCCACGCCCGACGCCGCCATCGCGTAGTCGACGCGATCCTGGGTGTCCCTGAGCACGCTTTCGGTGTGACGGCGCTCCTGAATCTCGGTTTCGAGCGCGGCGGCATGCGCCCGCGACTCCTCGAACAGGAGCGCGTTCTCATAGGCGGTCGCCGCGTGCGAAGCGAGCATCAGCCCGACTTCCTCGTCGGTCGGCAGGAACTGATCGGCGCCGAGCTTGTTGACGAGCGCGACCCAGCCGTGCACGCGCGCCGCCGTCGCGATCGGCACGAGCATGAGCGACTGCACCGTCGGGTGGCCCAACGGGAGCCCGAGCCGGGCCGACTCCGGCCCAAGACGGCCACAGCGAACCGGCCGTCGCTCGTTGACGACTTCGGCGAGGAGCGGCGAGGCCAGCGAGGGTGAGGCGATCGTGCTGATCCGGGCGTCGTCCAGGCCGGTGACGATCAGCGCTGGCGGCACGCCAGGATCGTTGGCGATCACTCCGAGGACGGCGTATTGCGCGAACGTCACCTGCCGGACCGCGCTCGCGACGCGCACGAGAAGGCTGCGCGGGTTGTGCTCGTCGGAGAGATCGGTGGCGAGCTCCACGAGCACGGCCAGCCGGGCCCGCTCGCGTTCCAGATCACTGGCCGTCGTCTCGAGCGGCGTCGGGGCCGGCCGACGGTCGTCCGACTGAAGTGTCGACCGTCCGGCCGCCGCCGGCGTCGTTGTCGAGGAGCGCCCGCACGCGCTCGAGAATCACCGCGGCGTCGCTGCTGCGGGTCAGGACATCGGCGACACCGCACTGGCGCGCCAGATCGCGGGCTTCACGCGCGTGATAGTTCGCCGTGTAGAAGATGACCGGCGTCTGCCGCAGGTGCGGCTGGCGCCGCATCCGGTTGACGAACTCGACGCCGTCGAGCGTCGGCATCAGCACATCGCTGATGACGAGATGCGGACGAATCGACGCCAGGCGCGCGAGTGCGTCCGCGCCGTCGGCGGCCTCATAGACCGAATGCCCGTGCGCCCTGAGGATCGTCGCGAGGAACGTGCGATCGACGGGGCGGTCTTCAACGACCAGAATCGTGGCCATCGAGCAAGAACGATCAAACTGCGGGGGGCGATCGCCGGCAGTATACGCGGCTTCGTTGATGTCCATGTGACGCGGTGTCACCGTGGCCCGTGCGGCGGCGCCACGCATGTGTCAGAAATGCCCTCGGCGTCGCGGAAACCGTCGCGCCGACACACCACGGCCCCAGCGGCCGGGAGACCGCGACGAAAAGAGTACTGGCACGGCCGTTGCTCAGCCAAGCCGCGTGTTGTCCCCTCACCCTTGGGATTCGTCTGCCGATCAGGAGGACCTGTTCCGAAGTGATGCTCGCCTGGCGCTGCTGCTCGCCGCCGCAGAAATCCTGATCATCGACGAGCCGGCGAACATTAGCCTGGTCACCAAGATCCTGGCCCGGGCCGGCTATCACCGTGTCAGCGGCCTCGCCGACGCCCGGCAACTCGAGAGCCAACTCCTCGAGCGCGTGCCGGACCTCGTCATCACGGATCTGCACATGCCGTATCGCGATGGGTACGACGTCATCGCCGCACTCCAGCCGTGGATTCGCGATCAGCATCTGCCGGTGCTGGTCGTCAGCGGCGACCCGACCAACGACTCACGCAACCGCGCGCTGACGCTCGGCGCGCGCGACTTCGTCGGCAAGCCGTTCGATGCGACCGAGCTCGCGCTGCGAGTCCGCAACCAGCTCGAAACCCGGCTGCTCTTTCAGGACGTGCGGAAACAGAATCGCGCCCTTCGCGAAGCGGTTCACGGCCGGACCCGCGAGCTCGAAAACGCCCGCATGGAGATCCTGCGGCACCTGGCGACCGCTGCCGAGTACCGCGACGACTGCACCGCTCGCCACACCATTCGCGTCGGGGTTCTCGCCGCCGAGATCGCGGTGGCCCTCGAGCTCGATGCCGCTGACGTCGACCTCATTCGGCGCGCCGCGCCGCTGCACGACGTCGGCAAGATCGGCGTGCCCGACGGTCTGCTCCGCAAAGGCGGACGTCTCAGCCTCGAAGAGACCGCGGTCATGCGCACGCACACCACGATTGGCGCCGACATCCTGCGCAGCGATCACGTGCGGGTCCTGCAGGTCGCGGAACAGATCGCGTTGACGCATCACGAACGCTGGGATGGTCAGGGCTATCCGCGCGGCCTCGCCGGCACCGACATCCCGCTCGCCGGCCGCATCGTGGCGGTGGCCGACGCCTTCGACGCGATTACCAACGATTGCCCGTATCGCCAGTCCCGCTCGACCCGCGAGGCGGTTGACGAGATCGTCCGCCACCGCGGCACCCAGTTCGATCCTGCCGTCGTCGACGTCCTGGTGCGGCTTCTTGAGACGGGCCAGCTGAATCGAGCAACCGACGCGCCCGTCCTCACCTGAGAGCCGGACGAACCCGTCCGGTCACTGCCGCTTGAAGAGTCCCGTGTAGACGCGCCTTGCCGCGAACGTGGCCGGCCATCGCCGCGATCACCGCGGCGCGCGTCAGCGGCGGCGACTGGCCGACGGCCGGCACGTCGAGCATCGTGTCGAGCGCGATACAGCTCGAACACGTAGTGATGCGCCGGGCCGGCCGCCGGCGCGCCCGGCCCGCGATAGTACGGACCGCTCGACGCTGATCTGCCGCGTGCCGTCGGGCAAGCTGGAGGCTTGCGGAATCGCTTCGGGCAGACTGCGCGCGGCCGCCGGAATGTTCCAGAGCATCCAGTGCAGGATGTCGTCGGTGCCGTTGCCGGTGGCGGCGTCGAGATCGTGGGCGATCAGCACGAAGCTCACGACGCCGTCCGGCACGTTGCTCCAGGCAAACGGCGGCGAGACCTGGTCGCCGGCCTGCGTGTACTGCGCGGGAATCGTGCCGCCGTCGGGCCACGCGGTGGTGGTCAGCGTCATCACCTGGACGCCGCCGCGGCCGCCGCCGCGCGTCCACCGGGTCCGCCCGGCTGGCCGGCGACCCTGCGGCGTCGGAGGCGCGGCGGCGCTGGGCAGGCGGTGGCGCCTGCGCCGAGACGAAGACGGTCGCGGCCACCGCGGCGGCGAGAACGAGCACGGATGACAAACGTCGCATGGATCTCGGCTCCCTACTCGAATGACGCCGGCTGCTTCTTGCGCCACTCGTCGTAGCGCACGCGCAGCGTCTTGACGGGATTCAGGTTCTCGCCTTCGCTTGATCTGATTCGGTCCTTTGTCGGCGCCCGGCTGCGACACGGTGATGTACATCGCGTACTTGCCGTTGTTGTGCGAGTCGCCGTTGGTGTCGCCCTTCTCCGCCATCAGGATGTAGGCGACGTGCGAGGTCCGGCCGTCGCACGGGATTCTTCGGCTTGCTGCCGTCGGTCGGCCACGGCGGGCAGACGCAGCGGCTGTCGCCGCCCGATCCGTCAGCGGCTTCCATCGCCGCCATCACGCGATCGGTGATCGCGCCGGTGGTCTTGATGAACGCCTGCACGGCGTTCGGCACGACCTGCCCGGGCCGCAGGATGTTGCCCTGGATCGAATAGAAGATCTCGGTGCCCGGCACCTGGCCCTGAATGTCCTGCGACACGTAGCCGTTGGTCAGGCCCGAGTGGCCGGCCATGCGGCCCTGCAGATCGAGGATGCCGAACTGCCGGCTCTGGAACGCCGGGTCGACGGCGAGCAGCTCGATGATCCGCTTCGGGTCGGTGCCCTTCTGCAGTTCCTGGAAGACGAGCATCTGGTTGGCATGCGTGCCGTCGACGCCCGCCTGGCAGGCCGCGACGCCCTTGCCGGGCACGACCACGGCCTGCACGCCCATCAGGAACTGATCGTCGCGATCGACGCAGGTCGCCGAGGCGATGACGACGCGGCCGGTGCTGCGATCGACGGCGATGACGGACCACGTCGCGAACGCCGTCGACGGAAAGACAGCGAGCAGGAACAGTGCGCTGAAGAGGTGGTGCATGGGGGGGGATTATATTTCGTCCGGCGTTCCTGGTTCCCGTTCCTCGTGCGGTCCGGCGTGCCTCGTTCCTCGTGCGGTGCGGCGTGCCTTGTGCCTCGTGCGGTGCGGCGTGCCGCCTCCCGTGAGCGTAGGTCGTGGCCTACTGACGCAGCTTCCGCATCGTCACCGAGAATGCCTCGCGGCCCGTGGCCTTGTCGTAGACGATCACCGGGCGGAGGCGGCCGCGGATGCGGTGGGGATTGGCGCGGGCGTAGCCCATGAGGGTTTCGGCCAGCGCGATCTTGCGCTCCGAGGTGGCCGTTCCCTCGTCGAGTGCGGTGAGCAACCCGTTGAACGGCAGCAGCCACGGCCGGCCTTGCAGCAGCGCGTCGATGACTGTGCCCTTCAAGACGTTGTGCGAGAAGTTGAAGAAGAAACAGAGCGGCGAGTACGCGGCGTCGGCGGGGCGGAATGCCTCGAACTCCTGCAGCAGGTCGTCCTTGACCTCGTGAAAACTCGCGACGAACCGTCGCCGCTCGACTTCCGAGCCGGAGAGCGACGCCGGAGGCGTGCCGATGATCGCCCGGGCGTCGGCGGACAGTCCGTTGAGCATCGACTCGACGCAGCGTTGGCGGGCCGCACTCCGATCGCCATCGGCGCGAAGGCGGACGTATTCGTCCATCAAGGTGGCGAGCGCAAAGCACAACCACGGATAGTCCGCGACGTTGTCGTTGCGCATGTTCACGGTGTCGCGACCGTAGGTTGCCTCGAAGCCGAAGCGGAGATGACTGCCCATGCTGGCGCCGTGCCCGAGCGCGACCCGGGCTCGGTGGGCACGCGTCGAGCGTGCGCGTCTTCTCGAGGAGCGCCGCATAGCCGCGCTCGTGCAGCTCGTAGTGCGAGGTGGCGATGAGCAGCAGGGTTTCGGCGTCGGCCGCGAACAGCTGGCCGCTCCCCTGCCGGCCCCTGCAGCGTCGCCAGCAGAGCCGCCACCCGATCGAGGTTCTCGTTGGCGTCGCCATCGTCCCACACCCTGAGCGAGAGCAGCGCCAGGATGTGGGCGAAGTGGTAGTCGAGCAGGATCGCCAGCGCGACGGGATCGGCCGGCTCGTGGCCGCGCTTGTCGATCAGGTAGTGAAGGACGTCGACCGGAATCGTGTCGTCGTTGACCCGATCGGCGATGCCGTCCCAGTCGTGGAGCACGTGAAAGCCGAGCGTGCGCGTCTTGCGGTCGTAGCGCTGCACGAAGCGCTCGAAGTCGAACGTCACGCCGCGCGAGGCCCAGCACGTTGGCGCGCATCCCGTCGCGCAGCCGGCGCAGCGCCTGTCCGAAGTCGCCGGCCGACACCGCATCGGCCACCACGTCGCGGCGCAACGGTCCGTCGAGCGCGTCGTGGACGAGAGCGAAAACGTCCTGGAGACCTGAAAAAGGTTTGGAAGACGCCGACGTCGGACCGGGCATGCGCGCCCTGATTATCACATCGTCGACATCAGCGCCGGCTGGGTGTATTGATCGTGACACTGGCGGCGCCACTTCGCGGCCCGCGACGAGGCCCGCACGCCAGCAACTCATCAGTGAACGATGGGCGACTGCTCAGAGGATCACAACCATGACAACGAGACGACAGGCGACCGCGCTGCTGACACTCATGACGGCCGTCGCCATCCTGGCCGCGTCGACGCGCACTCCGGCACAGCAGACGACGGTGGCCGAGGGTGAGCGCGTCCTGCAGGTTCGTCGTGCGCTCGAACGCCTTCCCTACTACGGCGTGTTCGACTTCATCGCCTATCGCGTCGAGAAAGGCACTGTCATGCTGTTCGGCTTCGCCTACCGCGGCGATCTGCCGAGTGCTGCCGAAACCGCCGTGAAACGCGTCGCCGGCATCGACGAAGTCCAGAACAAGATCGAGCCGCTGCCCGCGTCGCAGAACGACGACCGGATTCGCTGGGCGACGTTCTACAACATCTACACCGACGACTTCCTGTCGCGCTATGCGCCGGGCGGCCCGATGGCGGCGCGGTATGACGCGGCCCAGTTCGCGCGCTTCCCCGGAATGCAGCCGTATGGCGGCAACTACCCCATTCACATCATCGTGCGCGGCGGTCGGATCACGCTCGTCGGTGTCGTCGACAACGAAGGCGACAAGACGATTGCCGGCGTCCGCGCCCGCGAAGTCCCGCAGGTCTTCGGGGTCGAGAACGAGCTGATGATCAGCAAGAAGTAGCGCCGCCTGCTGAACCCTCGCAGTAGACTCGTCGCGACCCAACGGAGCGCCGTGATGAACAGAACATGGACGATGGCCGCGCTGACCGCGGCCCTGATCGGGTGCGCGAGCCGGACGCCGGAACAGCAGGTGATTGACGCCGCCGCGACCGCACTGGGCGGTCGCGATCGTCTTCTTGCGGTGCGAACCATCGCGCTCGAAGACGGCTCGGGCCGTCACTACAACCTCGGGCAGGACATGCGCCCCGACGCGCGGGGACAGACCTTCGAGGTGACCGCGCTCTCCCGGCGCTACGATCTCGCTGGCGAACGCACGCGGATCGAGCTGACGCGAACGCCGAACTTCGCCTACTTCCAAGGCCCCGCGCCGCAGCGCCAGATTCAGGGCGTGGACGGCCAGGTCGGCTACAACATGGCGGCCAACGGCAATGCGAACCGCGTTCCCGACGCGGCGGCCCGCGATCGGCGCGCCGACTTCTATCACCATCCGGTCACGCTGCTTCGAGCCGCGCTCGGCAGCAATGCCCGCCTCGCCAACGTGTCGAGAAGCGACACCGAAAGCCGCATCGACGTCACCGCCGCCGATGGCCTGACGCTGACGCTGGTCACCGATGCGACTGGGCTTCCCGCTCGCATCGAGTCGATGACCTCGCACGCGAACCTCGGCGACGTCCGCATGACGACGCTGTTCGGCGACTATCAGGACGTGTCAGGCCTCAAGCTGCCGGCCACCATCACGACGAAGGTCGACGATTTCGTGACCGCGGAATTGCGTTACGGACGGCAGTCGATCGACGGCGCCGTCGACGTTGCGGCGCCGGCCGCCGCCACGTCGGCCGCGGCCCCGACGCCGGCGGGGCCGAAAGTCGATGCCCAGGAGATCGCGCCAGGCGTCTGGTTCCTCGCCGGCCAATCGCATCACAGCGCGGCCATCGAGCTCAGCGATCAGGTGCTGTTGGTCGAAGCGCCGCAGAGCGAGGCGCGCACGCTCGCCGTGCTCGCCGCGGCCCGCGAGCTGCGGCCCGGCAAGCCGCTTCGCAAGATCGTGACGACCCATCACCACTTCGATCACACCGCCGGCATCCGTGCCGCCGCTGCAGCCGGCCTCACCATCGTCACTCACGCCGGCAACAAGACATTCTTCGAGCAGATGACCACGCGTCCTCACACGATCGTTCCCGACACGCTGGCCAAGGCCCCGCGTACTGCCCCGGTCGAGACGGTAGACGACGAACTGCAGATCAAGGACAGCATGCGAACCGTCGGCATCTATCACGTGAGCGGCAATCCGCATTCCGACACGATGCTGATGGTGCACCTGCCGGCGGAACGGCTGCTGATCCAGGTGGATGCGTTCAGCCCCGGCGGTACGGTCAATCCCTACGCCGCAAACCTGCTCGACAACATCACCCGCCGCAAGCTCGCGGTGGATCGGATCGTGCCGCTGCACGGCGCGATTGGGCCGATGACGTCGTTGCAGGAGGCGGCCAAGCAGGGCGGGTAGACGCGCGCGGGCGGCATCAAGGCGCGCCGCGAGAGTCGTAGTACGCTTGACAGTATGGCCTTACCGGCCGCCGCCACCGACGCCGGGCACGGACAGCATCTCGTCCTCTACGACGGCGTCTGCGGCCTGTGCAACAGCGTGTGCCAGTTCATCCTCGCGCGCGATCGGCACGGGCGATTCGATTTCGCCTCGCTCCAGAGCGCGACCGGGCGTTCATGGCTCGAGCGCTTCGGCCGCGATCCCAACGCCCTCGACAGCTTCTGCCTGATCGCGAACTATCGGACGGCGCCGGCCCTGCTGGACAAGTCGGACGCGGCGCTGGCGGTCGCCGGTGCGCTCGGCGCCCCGTGGTCGTGGCTCGGGCTGTTTCGCGTGCTCCCGGTCGTCGCCCGCACCTGGATGTACGACTTCGTCGCCGCGTCATCGCTATCGCTGGTTCGGGCGCTACGACCTCTGTCTGATGCCGAGCCCCGAACAGCGCGCGCGCTTCCTCGACGTCTAGACCGATAGACCCCTAGCCCTGGGGCCGCGCAAGGCTCACGTTGAGTGGGGTCGATTCGCCCGGCCGCACCTCGATCGTGGTCGTGAACGACTGATAGCCGTCCTTTCGAACTTCGATCCGGTGTTGACCTGGAGAGACCTGTACGTCGAGCCGCTGTCCGCCCGACGTCTCCCACCGTTCGCCGTCGATGAAGACCTCTGCATCGCCAGGCTGGATGCGAATCGCCAGGGTGCCGGCTTCGCCGGCGCGGACTTCGCGATCGCGCGAGCCGGGGCCGCGCGGCGGCGGCGGCCCCGGTCGGCCCTCGACGCCGCGGGGCGCCTGCCGGAACCGACGCGGCGCTTGCCGGGTGCGGCACCGGCCGCGTCGCGGTCTCTCCGCTTCCGAGCGGCTCCATCGTGTGCCGCAGGTGATAGGTCTCGCCCGGCTGGAAGTAAATCGACTGACTGATCGTGCGGTGACCTTCGAGATAGAGCTCGATCACATGGTCGCCGGGCTCGACGCGCAGACGCTGCGCGAAGCCATCGAAGTCGTCGACCGTGCCCGCAAGATATCCGTCGACGTAGACCTCGGTCTGCCGCGGCGTCACCTGCACGCGGGCCGAGCTGGTCGCGACGAATCCGGCGCCGTGGTAGCCGCCGGGCCATCCCCAGGGCCCCCACCAGCCGTAGCTCCAGAACGGGTTGTAGTAGTAGTAGGGTGCGTACCAACCGCCCGCATAGACCACCGGGCGCACGACCCGGACATGACCGCGACCACGCTGTGCGGCGGCGTCCGCTGGATACAACGTCAGCGCGATCAGGCACACGCCGAGGGCGAGAGCGACACGAAGGCTACGCGGCACGGGAAGGACCTCCGACAGGCAGGCGCCATTCGGACAAGCAAGTCGAGCGCCAACACGTCGCAACCGAATGGCGCGCGGTGCGGACGCGCCATTTGGATTTCCTGTGACTCGGTGAGGTCGCGTCCTGTCTCCTTTTAGGAAAAGGGGTCGGGTCTATTTCAAGAAACTGCGTACGCAGTTTCTTGAAATAGACCCGACCCCTTTTTCCATCTTCAGCTCAGCGTCGGCATGATGAAGCTGCTGGCCTTGGCATCGGTGCGCGGCCAGCGGCTCGTGATCGCCTTCGTGCGCGTGTAGAACTTGATGCCTTCCTTGCCGTGGACGTGCAGGTCGCCGAACAGCGACTGCTTCCACCCGCCAAACGAGAAGAACGACATCGGCACGGGAATCGGAACGTTGATGCCGACCATCCCGACTTCGACCTCTTCCTCGAAACGCCGCGCCGCCGCGCCCGACCGCGTGAACACCGCGCAGCCGTTGCCGTACGGATTGCGGTTGAGCAGATCGATCGCCTCGTCCAGCGTGTCGACGCGAACGACAACCAGGACCGGTCCGAAGATCTCGTCCTTGTAGATCGTCATCTCGGGGGTGACGCGATCGAAGAGGGCCGGCCCGAGGAAGAAGCCCTGCTCGTGTCCCGTCGACGACGAGACCGCGGCCGTCGACGACCAGCTCGGCGCCTTCCTGGACGCCGGCATCGACGTAGCCGCGCACCTTGTCGCGGTGCGCCTTCGTGACGAGCGGACCCATGTCCATGCCGTCCGCCGTCCCCGGTCCGACTTTGAGATTGCGCGCCTTGTCGGCGAGGCGTTCGACCAGCGGATCCGCGGAGGCGCCAACGGCGACGGCCACCGAGATCGCCATGCACCGTTCACCCGCGGACCCGTAGGCCGCGCCGGCGAGGGCGTCGGCGGCGAAGTCGAAGTCCGCATCGGGAAGGATCACCGCGTGGTTCTTGGCGCCGCCCAGCGCTTGCACGCGTTTTCCCGCTGCGGCCGCGGTCGTATAGATGTACTTCGCGACCGGCGTCGAGCCGACGAACGAGATCGCCTTGATGTCGGGATGCGCGAGCAGCGCGTCAACCGCTTCCTTGTCGCCGTGCACGATGTTGAAGACGCCGGCGGGCAAGCCGGCTTCGGCGAGGAGTTCTGCCATCTTCACGCTCGCCGAGGGATCTTTCTCCGACGGCTTGAGCACGAACGTATTGCCGCACGCCAGCGCCACCGGGAACATCCACAGCGGCACCATGGCCGGGAAGTTGAACGGCGTGATGCCGGCGCACACGCCCAGCGGCTGCAGGCACGAGTAGGCGTCGACGTCGCGGCCGACCATCTCCGAGTGCTCACCCTTGAGCAGGTGCGGCGCGCCTGCGGCGAACTCGACGACTTCGATCCCGCGCTGCACCGATCCCATCGCGTCGAGAAACACCTTGCCGTGCTCTTCGCTCACGATGCGCGCGATCTCCTTCTGATCGCGCTCGAGCAGCTCGCGGAACGTCGTCAGGATCCGCGCTCGCTTGAGCGGCGTCGTCTGCCGCCACTCGACAAACGCGCGCGACGCCGATTGCACCGCGCGATCGACATCGGTGGCGTTCGCGAACGGCACGAGACGGACGACCTGGCCGGTGGCGGCGTTGGTCACCTCGCCGCGGCGCGGGCTGTCCGCCGCGGCCGGCTTGCCGTCAATCCAGTACGGAACTTCCTTGAGCGAGATCGCAGTCGACATGGGGCACACCTTCGAAAAACGCTGTCACGGGCCCGGAAAGGTCAGGAAGGGGTCGGGGCCCCGTTTCTCATCATGGTACATCGGCCGGCGCGCGGGTCGCGAGCCGGGTCCTCACGCCCGCGACAATCTCATAGCAGGCGATTCTGGCCCGGTGATCGTAGATCTGGCTGGTGATGATGAGTTCGTCCGCGGCCGTTCGTCCGACAAACGCCTCGAGCTGCGCCTCGACGGACTCGGGCGACCCGACGACCGACGCGTTGAGCACGCGATCCACCTCCGACCCATCACGCGGCTCTACCGGTTTGACCCACTCGGCGGACGGAGGCGGCAGCCGAATCGGGTGACCCTGCCGAAGGCTCGTGAACGACTGCCGCTGCGAGCTCGCCAGGAACCGCGCCTCGTCGTCGGTGGCCGCGGCGACGACGTTGACGCCGAGCATGACGTACGGCGCGGCGAGTTGCGCTGACGGCTCGAAGCGCGCCCGGTAGATCGCAATCGCCTCCATCAAGTGCGTCGGCGCGAAGTGCGAGGCAAAGGCGAACGGCAGGCCGAGCGCCGCCGCCACCTGCGCGCCGAACAGGCTCGACCCGAGGATCCAGATCGGCACTCGCGACCCGCCGCCCGGAACGGCGCGGACGACTTGCCCCGGCACCGGATCGCCGAGGTATGCCATCAGCTCGATGACGTCGCGCGGGAACTCGTCAGGATTGGTGTGGAGCGTTCGGCGCAACGCGCGCGCGGTCACGGGATCGGTGCCCGGCGCGCGCCCCAGCCCGAGGTCGACGCGACCGGGAAAAAGCGCCTCGAGTGTCCCGAACTGCTCGGCGATCACGAGCGGCGCGTGATTCGGCAGCATGATGCCGCCGGCGCCGATGCGGATCGTCGTCGTGCCGGCGCCGATGTGCGCGAGCACGACCGCGGTCGCGGCGCTCGCGATGCCGGGCATGTTGTGATGCTCGGCGACCCAGAAGCGTGTGAAGCCGAGACGCTCGCCGTGCCGGGCGAGATCGAGACTGTTCGTGAGCGCCTGCGCGGCGCTGCCGACTTCGGTAATCGGTGAGAGGTCGAGAATCGAAAAGCGCACCTCTCAGCACATTACCATCCGCAAGCGTAGACGAAACGGCTGACTGCGCGGAGGATGACCGGCAGCAACCGTGTCCCCGCGGTCACTGCCAGTTTCCTAGCTGCGCTACTTCACCGTACGATCACCCAGCCGTACATCCCGATCTGAAAGTGGGGATTGAACGAGCAGATGACGAGATAACGCCCCGGAGTCGGGAACGTGTGCTCGATCGGGGTCCTTGGGGCGTTGCAAGGCTGCACGTCCTCCGCCACCAGGTTCTCGGGATCGGCGATGCGCGCCGCGCCGCCGGGATTCGGACATCCCGCCGGCATCGGAACGAGGATGCTCGCATCGACATCCTGCGGACTCTTCCCGTCGCCGTAGATCGCAATCTGATGAGGATTGACGATGGTGAACGTCACCGTATCGCCGGCATTGATCACCACAGTGCCAGGGACCATCGTGTCGTTCGCGTGACCGGATCGGTCGTGTCCGACCGGCGTCGGAATGCCGGTGCCGACGTCCACCAAGCCGAACTGAACGGTTGCCCCCGCCGATGGGGCCGCAGCCGTACCGTTGGTGCCCCCGGACGCCACCGACGCCGAAGACGCGGCCGGATTGGTGCTCGTGAGCGGGGTTGGAGCAGACGGACCTGACGTCGAACACGAACCAACTAGCATTGCTAAAACGAAGACGCCGACGTACCTCAGGGTATTCATCGGAGAACTCCTTCTCTGGCGCCCGCCGAGTATACCTGCCGCCCTCCAGCCGAGGTTCTACATCTCTCCAACGGTTACTAAAGTGCTGGGTCCTAAGGTGCTACGCGCACGTCGTAGTTCTTGCTGAACGTCTTGCCGTCGTTGTCCTTGAAGGCCAGCGCGACGGTGACGAGCGCTTCCTTCCGCAGGCTGGGCAGGTCGTACCAGACCTCGAAGGCGATCGAGTTCGTCGCGTTCACCGCGCCGAAGCGATTCGAGCTGGCCTGCGTCACCGACTGGTAATACTCGGTCTCTCCCCCGGACGGCGGCGTCACAATCCCGCCCGACGCCTGCTTCACCTGGACGGTGACCGTCGTCAAATCCACCGGAAACTCGAGCACGTCCTCGTCGTCGGCCTGGTCGTTCAAGGTGAGGCTGAGCGTGAACGACGTCTTCCAGTCGTAGGCGAGGATCTCGTCGGGCTGGTTGTTGCCGCGCACCACGCGGTAGGTTTTGCCGTCGGTCGAGGCCTCGGCGGTCGCGGGATTGGGCGCGACCGAAATCTCCAGGAAGTCGTCGACGTCGACGGTGTCGTCGGGATCGGTCGGGGACTGGCAGCCACTCAGACAGGGAAGCGCCGCAATCGTCAGGACGACAGCGCCGCGGACGGCTCGATGCATCGATGGTCTCCTCGAAATCAATCAGGCAGGTCGTGGCAGGCAGGCTCAGAAGGTGGTGCCGACCGCGAACTTGAAGGCGCGGGCCGGCTGAAACGAATCGCGGTAGACGTTCCACGCGTAGATCAATCGAAACGGCACGTTCAGTACGGGGAGCGTGACCCGGAGCTCGAGACCGCTGCTGGTCCGAAGCTGCCGCAGGTTGATCGATTGGTTCTCGCCGAACGCCTGGCCCGGCGTCGTGGAACGCGAGCGCCCGGACTTGCGGGAGGATGTCGTAGTAATACTCGGCGTTGAACAGCACGAAGCTCGTGCCGCCGAGCGACACGTTGTTGTCGTTGAGCGGTCCGACGGTGCGGACGTTGACGCCGCGGATTTGCGTCTCGCCGCCGAGGAAGTAGCGCTGGTAGTACGGCAGCGGCTCGTTGCCGAAGTTCCAGATCCGCCCGGCATTCGCGCGTAATCCGAACGCCGTCCTCGCGGTCGTCGGGATGTACACGATCGCTTCGACTTCGGGCTTGACGAAATCGCTCGTGCCGCCGAGCAGGCCGCCTGCGTACTGATAGGTCGCCGTCAGCCGCCGTCCTTGTCGCGGCGCCATCGGGTTGTCGACCGTGTTGTGGACGAAGGACGGCGTCAGGCTGCTTTCGACGAAGCGGCCTTCGTCGCGCAGGAACGCGTTGGCGCTGCCCGCGTTCAGGGCCTCGCGCAGATCGTCGGTCAGCGCCGTATCGACGACCTCATAGCCATACGTCGCGAACACCCGTGTGAACCGGCGGACCGGGACGCCGGTCGAGAGGTTGAACCCGCTCCGGACCTCGCTGTAGTCGATGCTCTGCGCGCTGAGCGCGTAGTCGATCTTTCGCGAATAGACGCTGCCGCCGGCGGTCATCGACCGGCCAAAGACGAATGGCTCGCTGAATGACAACTGGTAGTTGGTCGATCGGGTCCCGCGCTGCAGCGACACGGTCACGCTTTCGCCGCGTCCGAGGAAATTCGACGTCGTGTAGGCAAAGTTCAGGAACAGCCCTTCGTACTGCGAGGCGCCGGCGCCGAAGGTCAACTGGTTCCGGTTCTGCTCCTCGACCTTGATCCGCACGTCGACCTTCGGGTCCTGGCCGGACGCCCGCTCGACCGCGACCGCCTGCTCGTCGAGCGGCTTGAAGTAGCCGAGCTGATTGATCCGCCGGACGCTGTACTTGAGCGCCTCCGTATTGAAGACGCCGCCCTCGACCAGGCCCATCTCGCGGCGGATGACGTGGTCGCGCGTCTGGCTGTTGCCGACGAAGGTGATGCGATTGATGAAGTACTGCTGCCCTTCGGTCACCTTGATGGTCACGTCGACGGTCGGCTTCTCGGCGCCGTCACGCGGGGCGAGATCGGGATACGCGGTGAACTCGAAGTAGCCGCCGGCGCCGTAGAGCTCCCTGGCGCGCTCGAGACCCTTGGTGATCCGCTCGTGGCTATACGGCTCGCCCGCTTTCATCTGAAACAGCGGCCGCAGCGCTTCTGCCGAGACGACGGCGTTGCCTTCGAACGCCATCGTGCCGAGCGCGAAGCGCTCGCCCTCGGTGACGTCCACGCGAAGCTGGACCCATCGGGTCTTGCCGTCGCGCGAATCGTCGAGCACGCGCAGCGTCGGTTGGCCGACGCGGGCGTTGATGTAGCCGTGATTCCGGTACCACGCTTCGATGTTCTGCGCGTCCTCGGCGAACTTGTCGTCGTTGAAGGTGCCGCGGCGCGATACCAGCGACAACAGGCTCTGCGGCCGGTTGGCCTTGAGCGACTTCGCCAGGACGCGATCGCTGAACACCTGGTTGCCGAGAAAGGTCACGTCACGAATCGCGACCTTCGGTCCTTCGGACACCGTGAAGACGACGTGCGCAAGCTTCGGTCCGCCGGCGAGCTCGCGGATCGCCGTCGTCACCTCGGCATACTGAAAGCCCTTCTCGGCGTAGAGCTCGCGAACGATGCCGGCGGCGCGGCGCAGGGTTGCGGCATCGACGAATCCATCGAGGCGGAGCTCGGCCTGCCGCTCCTTCAGCCGCTCGGTGATGTCAGTGCGCGACACGCTCGTCACGCCTTCGTAGTCAACCAGCTTCAGCCGCGGCCGCTCCTCGAGATGGAACACCACGATCTTCCCGGCCGCCCCGCTCGTGAAGCGGAAGTCGGTGACCTCGATGGAGAGGTCATCGAGAAAGTTCGTCGCCCAGAGACGGCGGAAGTCACCGAGCGCCACGCGCTCGGCCTCGTCGTCGTACGGCACCCATCGCTGACGCGACGGCTCGCTGGGCTTCAGCTCGATGTAGTGGAGATAGGTCGCCGGGTCGATGGCCGACGTGCCGCCCTGTCGGTCGAAGCAGAGCACGAGCGACACGATCACCGGTCCGCTCGTCAGCCGGCGGCTCGCTCGCCGGCGTGGGAATCGGCATGCCGCAGATCGTGACCGTCTGCGGCAGCAACGGTCGATGGCAGTTGAGCGGCGTGGGCGGCTATCGCCAGGGCGTGGCACACGAGCAGGCACGAGACGACGCGCATGATCAGAACTTGATGCGCAGCCCGACTTCGCCGACGAGCCGCGTCTGCCGTTCGTCGTCGTCACCGCGCGTCAACCGGAGTCCGTAGCCGGCCTCCACGTAGACGCCGACGCGCGACGACGCGGCGCCATGGAAGCCCCCTTTGGCGAGGAGCGTGCCGGCATCACGATCGGCACGCGACGTCAGTTGGGCGCGATACTCGCCGCCCGTGTAGAAGCTGAGCATCGCGTCCGGCGTGAAATAGAAGAGACCGGCCGCGGCCGCCTGCAGGGATGCGACGCCGGGGCCGGTCGGTCGATCGTCCGCGTCGTCGCCGCCGAAGCGGTCCGCACCAATGAGGCCGCCGCGGACGGCGAGACGTCGCGTGCAGAAATCGCGTCACGTCCACGTGTGCCGTGACGCGGAACGGGAACGCCTCCTCCGACGAGGCCAGCGTGTCGATGAACCCGGCCACGCCGATGGCCGTCACGCCAGGGCCACCGACGGTCCGCGGCTCGATGTCTTCGGTCTGCCCGAAGGCCGGGCGTCCGGCAACCACGAGCAGGCCACAGGTGAGAAGCCATCGGCGCAGCCGCCGCCGTCGAAGCGTCATGCTGCTGATTGGGCCGGGCGTGCCGCGACGTTCGTGAAGATTTGTTAAGTTCGCGGGTCCACGCGGAGGAGGTGGCCGACGCCGCGCACCGTCACGATCAGGGACCGCCGCTGTCCCAGCTTGGCGCGCAAGTGACTGACATGGACGTCGAGCGCACGGTCGAAGACGTTGGGCTCGCGGGCGAAGACCGCGCGGATCATTTCCTCACGCGGAACGATGCGGCCGGCTGCGTGCAGGAGCCGCGCCGCGATTTCGTACTCGATCGTCGTCAGCAACAAGACTTCGGTGTCGACTGAGATCCGACGGGCCGCCGGCTCGAACGTGATGCAGCCGACCCGCACGGTCGGGCTGGCCTGGGGTGCAAGCTGAAGGTCGGTCTGAAACAGTGAGGATCGGTCGATCTCCTGTACGAGCATGGCGCCTCGAAGCCGCCGCCCGGCATGCGAACCGGGACGACGGCGAAAGGCAGGCGCGTGATGATTGCGAACCGGGCGGCGGACGTTTGTAAAAACTTCTGCGCGTCCGCGAACTCGCCGGGACGGTATTACTGCTCGTCGGGCCGTGTGCTTCTCACGCCGGTACCGATCGTCTTCGACCTTGAAGTCGGCCGGGACCTTGAAGATTTCCGGAGATGGCTCGGAGCGATCGATGTTGGTCAACCGGTACACCGTTTCGCCGAACCTCGGATCGACACGCCGCGTCATCAGCACCACCTGGAGCTCGGGCGAGTACCAACGCTCGGTCGTCACCTCGATCGGCAGCACGTTGCCCATGGCTCCGGCGGGAATCGTCATCGTGGTCCGCGTCCCTTCGGCGCGCACGCCATCGAAGTTCTGCGGCGCCAGCGTTTCGGTGCGACACCTTGCCTTCGAACCGGATGCCGAGCGCGGGATCGCCGGGCGGCGGCGGCGGCGGTGGTGGCGGCGGCACCGGCGAGTTCGAACGGCCGTCCGTCGACCATCATCTGATCGACAGGTGCCGTTTCGAAGCGCATCGATACGCTCGCCTGCCCCTGGAGGGCCGACCCGACAAGACCTTGACCGACCGCGATCGCTCTCGCTTCGCGGACCCGCCCCTCCAGCCGCGCCGCCTCCGCGATCTTCGATTTGAAGCACGTCCACCTGGATCGGGCGCGAGCGGAACGCGACCTTGAGGTCGTAGTTCAGCGTCACGTGCACGCCGGTGGCCGGATCGGTGATGGTGACGATGGGCTGATCGCCGCCGGCCATGAAGGCGCCGAGCGCGATCCCGTTCTGCTCGCGCCGTGTCCGCCCCTGGCTGTCGCGCGCGATCGCCGCGGTGCTGCGCTGCTCGATCCGATTGCCGTCGGCGAGCGTCTGCGTGACCTCGGTCACCGCTTCGGCGGTATACGGCGCCCCCTCGACAACCCCGCCAACACTGAGCGGATCGAGCGCGATCACGTTGATGCCGGCGCGCCCCCTCCGACGGCGGTGCCGCCGATCGGCACCTGCTCGGCCGCGGTCCACGACAAGGCGCCGACAGGGCCCTGCGCGCCCACAGCCACGACGCCACCGACAATGACAGCGGCACCCACGACAAGCGATTTCATCATTGGAGTCACTCCTGTCCAGTTCGCACTTGCCGGATGTCGCGCGCCAATCCGTCTTCACCCACCAGGACGTCGATGTCGATGACGCCGCCCGCATCGGGCTCGAGCAGCACCACGCCAAGCGACTGCAACGTTTCGCGCGGCAGGCGCAGCCGCACAATCTGCAACACTTCGGTCGGGCCCACCGGGCCATCGCCAAGGCTCATGAGCGCCGGCGGGAGCTCGGCCAGCACCGCAAGGCTCGTCCCCGCGAGCGGCGCACGGGGTCGCGTGACGCCCGCGGCTGCCGTGCTCGCCCGCTCTTCCACGACGCCGTCTCGATGGCTGTCGAGCGTGGCTATCGGGTCGATCGCACGCGAAGCGACGACAGCGGTCTCCCCCGCCGGTCGCGGCTCGGTTCCAGACCACATCACGGCAGCACACGTCAGAACGAACATTGCCGCCGCACTCGCCATGACCGGCATGCGCCGCCACGAGATGGTCCGCGGCGAGACCTCGCGCGACTGCGCGAGGCGCATCATGACCCGCCGTTCGAGCGCCGGAGGTGCCGTCATCCGCGCGTCCTCCGCGGCGAACGCCCCCCATGCTCGTTCGAAATCGTTGTCGTTGTGCATGTCACTTGCTCCGGAACCCGCTCTGCCTCTTGTTCAGCGGTCGTGTGTGTCGCCAAGCACGCGCGCGAGTCACGTCGCCGGTTTCTTCAGCATCCGAAGCGCGAATCGCGACACGAGCGGCCGCCGTGGCTCGGGTCGCGCGAGGCGTGACAGTCGCTGCCGGAGGAGGTGGCGGCCGCGATGGAGACGCGATCGCACCGCCGCCGTCGAGATCTTCGCGACCTCGGCCGCCTCGGCATAGCTGAGGCCGTGAAGGTCGCAGAGAATCATCAGCTCGCGATATCGGATCGGCAGACGTAGAAACGCTTGCCGGACTCGAGCCGCCAACTCGGCATCCTCGAGCGCATCGGCCGGATCGTCGACGTAAGCCGCGGCGTCGGACCACGGCGACAGTGCGTCGAGCGTGAGAAAGCGCCGCTCCCGCCGCAACCGATCGCGACTGAGGTTGCGGACGATGCCGTAGAGATACGTGGTGAACGACGCCCGCGCCGGATCGTAGCGGGACAAATCGGCGAACAGGGCCACGAACACCTCCTGCGTCACGTCCTCGGCCGCCGCCGGACTTGCGGTCATCGCCCGGGCAAAGCGGTAGACAACCTGGTGATAGTTTCGGTAGACCTCGGCAAACGCTTCGGGATCGCCTGCGGCCGCGCGGCGGAGCAGGCCGTCCTCGAGCGGCTCCGGCCGGCTCGCGTCAGACGGCATTCAGGACGTGATTGGAAGGCGCGTGCGTTTCGTTTCGCGAACTTGGATCGCCGGGGCGCTGGCACGCCGGTCCGCAGTCCGCGGGTGGAGCGTCTTTCGGAGGAGAGTTCTAGACGGCGACCAGACCGAGCACGGTCGGGCGCCGGCCGCGGAAAAGTGGCCGGCTTCAGGTACTCGACGAACGCGTCGTCCGGGTAGCAGTGAGCCACCGTTCGCCAGACTCGGCCGAGGCCACCACCGGGTGACCGCTCGACCGCGCGTGCGCCGTTGCGTGCCGGTTCGGCGAGCTGTCGCAGCAGTGGGTGCCGCCGCATGCCTGGCAGGTCCGCAAGTGCACCCACCGCGCCCCCGTCTTGACGCATTCGTCGCAGACCTGCTTCCCGGGTTGCTTCACGCCATCGATCGCCTCGATGTGGTCACAGGCTCCGCTCGGCATCACTCGCTCCTACTCCTGAAGCACGCGGTGAACGAACGCGACCGCACTGGAACCTTCTCCCGACCGCCGACGCGACCCGCTTCATGTTCCGGCTGCGGACGTCGCCGACCGCAAACACGCCGGGCAGACTCGTCTCGAGGAAATGCGGCGCGCGCGGCAGCGGCCACTCGCGGGCCGCCAGGTCGTCGGCCGTGAGGTCCGGTCCGGTCTTGATGAATCCGCTGGCATCGAGCGCGACACAGCCGCGCAGCCAGTCGGTGCACGGCGTGGCGCCGGTCATCACGAAGATGTGACGGATCGGCCGCGTTCTCGACTGACTGCGTCGACTGTCGCGCCAGGTCACGCGTCGAGGTGATCGCCGCCGGCCACGGCTTCGATCTCGGTTTGCGTGCGCAGCGTGATCTTCGGGTTGTCCTCGATCCGCCGAATCAGGTACCGCGACATGCTGTCGGCCAGGCCGTCGGCCCGAACCAGCAGGTGCACGTGCGCGCAGGTCTCGCCAAGAAACACCGCGGCTTGTCCCGCTGAATTGCCGCCGCCGACGACGATGACGTCCTCGCCGGCGCACAGCTGCTGCTCCATGGGCGTCGCGCCGTAGTACACCCCGGCGCCTTCGAACCGCGACATGTTGGCCACCGGCAGCTTGCGGTAGCGCGCGCCGCTGGCGATGATCACCGACCGCGCGGCCATTCGCGTACCGTCGCTCAATTCCACCGCGTACGGCTTGCGATCGCACGTCAGCGCCCGCGCTTCGCGCGCGATCATCAGCGACGCGGCAAACTTCTGCGTCTGCTCGTAGGCGCGACCGGTCAGCTCGGCGCCGGTGATCCCCGTCGGAAAGCCGAGGTAGTTCTCGATTTTCGAGCTCGACCCCGCCTGCCCGCCCGGCGCGTTGGCCTCGACCACCAGGACGTCGAGTCCCTCCGACGCGCCATAGACCGCCGCCGCGAGTCCCGACGGTCCCGCGCCGACGATCACGAGATCGCGCAGCGCCGTCTGATCGATCGCGGCATTCAGCCCCAGGGCGTCGGCGAGCGTCTGGTTGTCGGGATTGCGGAGCACGACCGTCCCGCGACAGATCACGACTGGAATGTCGCGCGGCAGAGACATGGAAGCGATCGAGCAGCGTCTGCACGTCGCTCTGATGATCGAGATCGAGGTAGGCGTGCGGATGGCCGTTGCGGGTGAGGAACTCCTTGACCCGCAACGTGCCGGCGCAATGCGCCGAGCCAATCAGCACGGCGTCGCCGAGCCCCTGGGCGATGAGCTCGACGCGGCGCAGGATGAACGCCTTCATCAGGATCTCGCTCACGCCGGGTTCGTTCTGGACCAGCGACAGCAAGTGCTCGCGGTCGAGCTCGATCACTTCGCCGCCTTCGACAACGCGGGCGTCCACGAGCGAAGGCCGGCCCGACAGAAGGCTCGTCTCACCGGTGAACTCGCCCGGCCCGTGATCGACAATCGCCACCTCGCCGACATCGGATGGGCGCGAGATGAGGATCCGGCCGCGGACAATGACGAAGAAGGGCACGCGCGTGTCGCCTGTCCGGACCAGCACATCGCCGGCCACCGTCGTTTTTGACCGTCCGTGCGCGGCCACCCGCGCGACCTGTGGCGGCGACAGCGTCGGAAACATGGCTTCGGTGCGCCCGGCGGGCATTCCGGCGCGGGAAACAACGTGGATCGGCATCTCGGGTATCGACCGCGGGCGGGCCAGCGGCGCTCCCATCGTAGCGAGCTTCGGTGGCCGGCGGAAACGCATTCGCCATGTTCAGCCACGGGATCCACGTGTTACCCTCCCGCGTCCTAGAGACAGCGCGTGGCCCGTGGCCTGGGTTGCGCGCTCGAGCTAGGCGTCGCGCATACCGCATCGACGCCCCACCGAATCGAATCAGCAGGCCAGCGTGGGGGGCGTCATGCGATCGTCGTCAAGGGGACGCGGACAGCACAGGCTGTTCGCCGCGGTTATCGGCGTGCTGGCGATCGTTGGCAGTACCGAAACGGTCACGCGCGCGCAAAGCGGAGGCGTGCTGCTCTACGGCGTGACGCCGTCGAACCGGCTCATCGCGTTTTCGTCAACGGCACCGGGACAGCTGCTCAACAACGTCGCGATCAGCAATCTGGCCCCGGGCGAGCGCATCCTTGGCATCGACGTGCGCCCCGCGAACCAACCATCTCTACGCGCTTGGCAGCACGAGCCAGCTATACATCCTGAACCCCGTGACCGGAAGCGCCATCCGTGTCGGCGGGCCGTTCACGCCGGCGCTGGTCGGCACGGACTTCGGCTTCGACTTCAATCCGACGGTCGATCGCATCCGCGTCGTCAGCGACGCCGGACAGAACCTGCGTCTGCATCCAGATACCGGTGCGGTGGCCGCAACTGATGTTTCGCTCGCGTACAGCCCCGGCGATCCGAATCAGGGCACGACGCCAGCGTGTCCGGCGCCGCCTACACCAATCCAGACACCGACCCGGCGACCGGGTACGACGCTCTTACGACATCGACACCGCGCTCGGCTTCGTCGCGGTGCAGAATCCGCCGAACGACGGACAGCTGAACACGGTGTCGCCACTTGGCATCGCCGCGGCCAGCGTCGGCTTCGACATCGGCATCACCGATTTCTATGCGTGCGATTCAGGCGCCGGGCGCGACCCGCGTCGACGCTGATCGCAGATGAGCGGGCGCACAGCGCCTCGTGCTTGGCACGATCGGCGGCGGGGAGCCCGTGCCGAGCCTTGCGGTTTCGCTCGGGCCCCCGTTCTCGCCGCCCGCAGGACGCGTGTTCGCGTCAACGACCGCGGCCAACGCTGATCAGCTTCGACGCCGACAGCGCGAGCACGATTCGCTCGCGCGTCGCGATCAGCGGCCTCAACGCCGGCGAGCGGCTCGTCGGCATCGACTTCCGCCCGGCCAACAACCTGCTGTACGGCCTCGGCAGCGCCAGCCAGCTCTACATCATCGACGCGCAGACCGGCCTCGCCACTCGCGTCGGGCCGCCGCTCGCGACCCCGCTCTCAGGCACCGAGTTCGGGTTCGACTTCAACCCCACCGTCGATCGCATCCGCGTCGTCAGCGACAGCGGACAGAACCTTCGCCTGCACCCGGAAACCGGCGGTGTCGCCGCCGTCGATAGCGCACTCGCCTATGCGCCAACCGATCCGAATGTCGGGCGGACACCGCGCGTCGTCGCCGCGGCCTACACCAATCCCGACAACAATCCCGCCACCGGCACCACGCTGTTCGTGATCGATGCCGGCCTGGATGTCGGCGCGATTCAAGATCCGCCGAACGCCGGCATCCTGAATACCTTCCAGGCGCTCGGCGCCGACGCCGGCGACGTGCTCGGCTTCGACATCAGCACGACACGGATCCTGATTGTCGTCGCGTCAAGCGCGGCGACGCCCAGCACGCTCTTCGACGTGACGAGCGGGGCTCGCCGCAATCTCGGTCTCATCGGGAGCGGCGAAGTCGCGCGCGGGCTGGCGATCTCGTTGGGCAGGTAGGGCAGGTAAGGCGGGTAGGGCAGGTAAGGAAGTCCGAAAACGCGACCGCTGCACGTGCGTGCGTGCCGCGGTCGCGCCGGACCGGCGAAGAAATCGCGACGTCCGTTCCGGACGTGAAGCGATCGAACGCTTATTTTTTGGGTTCGACGATGACGCGGGTGGCGAGCTTGGTCTTCGCCTGGGCGTCCTCGATGAAGTGCACGGTCACGCGGCCCGACGTCATCGTCGCCAGCCCCGCCGCTCCGTCCTTCGCGCCTGCGATCTCGGTCTTGTCGTCGTACAGGAACTTGACCTCGGTATTGTCTGCCGTCTTGACGGTAAGGCTCTTTGCCGTCGCATCGACACTCACGAGCTCACCACGGACCACGGGCGCCTGCGCGGCCTTCGCGGGCGGCTGCTGCTCCTGACGGCGGAGGATTCTGGCCCGCGAAAACGGGCGCGGCTCCGAGAGCGAGCGTGAGAGCGAGAGCGGTAGCAATATGAGATTTCAGCATTTTTCCTCCACGGGGGCTGCCCCAGCCAAGGCAAGGCTCGTACCCGCCCTCCGGTCATTACCTCCGCCGCCTAAATGATTGACAGGAGATGGTGTGGCTACGGCTGAGTCGATACTAGGAACAGCTCAGATACGTAATTTCTACGCGCTGCGTCGGCCATCAGTCCAACCCGAGTATTTCCTCTGGCCGCACCTCAGCCGTAGTGTTACGCTAGAGCTCCAACGTCGACTTCTATGCACGCACCGACTGTCCACGTCGCACGACCACATCCTGCTCGGTTGCTTCGCGTTGTTCCTCATGGTCGGATTCACGACAAACCTCGAGGGTGACGAGCGCGCCACGGTCAGAATCGCTTCAGTCAATCGTTGACGAGCTGCGCGGGCAACTCGCCACTGCCGGTCGAAGTGACCGCCTCGATCGTGCCGATGAACGCGTTGCTGGTCTCGGTCCAGCCGGTCGCCGGCCGCGCGTCGTTCCAAATGTCGTTTCAGGAGAGCTTCCTCGACGGCCTGGACGCCGACGAAGTCAGAACCATCGTCGCCCACGAGCTCGGCCACGTCTGGATCTTCACGCACCACCCCTACCTGCAGACCGAGGTCGGCGCCAACGACATCGCGCTGCGAGTGGTGTCGCGCGAGAGCCTCGAGCGGGTGTACGGCAAGGTGTGGGCGCACCAGGGCGTCAAAGGCTCGCTCGCCCGTTTCGTTCGCGACCCTCAATAGTCGATCGCGCGCCGCGATCCAACCCCAGCTCCATCCCTGACCGGTTCCACCCGACGCTGCGCGTGTGCGGTCGCTCAGGTCAGCTTCGGGTGCTTCAGATGGAAGCCGGTCGCGTCCTGGTACGCCTTGACGACGGCCAGCAGCTCCGACTCCATGAACGGCCGCGCGAAAAACGTGATGCTCGTCGGCGCGCCGCTCGCGTTGAAGCCGTTCGGCACCGCAACCGCGGGATAGGTCGCAAGATTCGCCATCGAGCTGTGACGCTGGCCCGCGCCCTGCCGGCGCGGAGCGTTCCCTTCGCCGCCCGCCGCTGCACCGCCACCACCGCCAGGCTCACCGGCACCCCGGCCGCCTCCTGCGCCCGGCCGCCGGCCAGCACCGCCGCCGTTGCCCGGCCCGATGTAGACGTCCACGTGCGAGGTCGCGTCGGCGAGCTTCATCATCATCATCATGCGGATGCGCTGCGACTGCAGATAGTCGACCGCCGGCAGCACGCGCGCACCCTTCCAGCCGTTGGCGCGACCGAGGTTGGTCAGGAACTTGTCGCGGCCGCTGCGCATGAATTCGTCGAAGAACGTGGCCGACTCGACGTTGATGGCCGACACGTCGGTCGTGAACTCGGGCACGTCAACCGGCAGGAGCGTCAGCCCCAGCTTGGTGAGCGCATCGTAGGTCGCCTGCTGGTGCTGCTTGCCGACGGGATCCGTGTTCTCCTCGAACGCGGTCTTGAGATAGCCGACGCGCAGCTTCCTGATGTCGAGTTGCGCGTTCCAGTTGAACGGCACATCGACGCAGCTCATGTCGCGATTGTCGGGACGCGCGATCACGCTCATCACGAGCGCGCAGTCTTCGGCGTAGCGGCACATCGGTCCGAGTCGATCCTGGGTCCACGACAGCGCCATGACGCCGTCGCGGCTGATCCGGCCGAGCGTCGGACGGAGGCCCGTGACGCCGCAGCGCGACGAGGGACCGAGAATGGATCCGCTCGTCTCGGTGCCGATCGAGAAGGCCACGAGCCCCGCCGCGGTCGCCGAACCCGGCCCTGCTGAAGACCCGCCCGACCCGTGCGCCGGATCCCACGGACTCTTCGTCTGCCCACCGAACCATCGATCGCCCTGCGCTATTTCACCGGTCGTCAACTTGGCGACGCAGACGGCGCCGGCGTCGCGCAGCATCTCGACGATGCTCGCGTCTTTGTCGATGACCTGATCCTTGAACGCGCCCGAGCCCCAGGTCGTCTTGTAGCCCTTGACCGCGATGATGTCCTTCGCGCCCCACGGAATCCCGTGCAGCGGTCCCTTGTACTTGCCCGCGGCGATCTCGGCATCGGCCTGCTTGGCCTGCGCAAGCCCGATCTCGTCGAGGATCGTCACCGCGCAATTCAGCGTCGGATTGAAGCGGTGGAGGCGATCGAGATAGAGCTTCGTCAGCTCGGTGGACGTGACCTGCTTCGTCTTGATCAGCTGTGCGAGCTGCACGACCGGCCAGAACGCGACCTCGTCGAGCGTCGCCGGCCGCTTCACCGGCGGCGCGCTCATGCGAAACGGCGTCTTGGTCCGGTTGACCGTCATCCCGGGCACCAGCGCGCTGAAGTGGAACGGCGGCGACACGTCGTTGGGGATCTGAATCGCCCGCAGCTCGGAAAAGCGGGTCAGGTTCGGGTTGACCGCTTCGAGCATCGACTTCTGATCCTCGTCGCTGAAGGCGAGCCCCGCCATCGTGATGGCGTTCTTCAGCATCTCCGCGGTGATCTGCGGCGTCCCCGTCTGCTGCATCTCGGCCCACACGATGCCGGGCAGGAGCGTCCCGCCGAGGCCAAGGCTGGTGAATTGGGCGATGAAGCGGCGCCGGGTATCGTCGAGAGCGCTGGTCGTCATGGCGCACACTGTAATCGAAGTCCGTCAGTTTCCAGTTGACAGTCTCCAGTTCAGAAGGCCGAGTCAGCTCCGCTTACAGCACGATCCTCTTTGATTTGGCAACTTGAAAGTGGCGAGCATTTTGATCGGTTCACTCCGCCCCGACGCCCAGATACACCCGCAGCTTCTCGTCGTCGAAGAGCGCTTCGGCCCGCGCCTCGCGCGTGGCGAGCGAGCCGACGATGCCGGCGAGGAACGCGGCGGTCATCGAGACGATGGCGGGATTCCGGAGCGGGAAGATCGCGGCCGGGTTCTTGAGCAGATCGACCCAGACCGTCGGGCTCAGCACGATCAGCAGCACCGACAGGATCGCGCCGGTGACGATCGCGCACACCGCGCCCGTGGTGTTGAAGCGCCGCCAGACGATCGACAGCAGCAGCGGCGGGAAGTTCGCGCTCGCGGCAATCGCGAACGCGAGACCGACCATGAACGCGACGTTCTGGCCCTTGAAGAGGATGCCGAGCAGCACCGCGACGGCGCCGAAGACGACCGTCGCCTTTCGCGCGACGCTTCACCTGTTCGCGCCTCGGTGGCCTGTCCCTTCCGCATGACGTGCAGGAAGATGTCGTGCGACAGCGCGCTGGCGCCGGCGAGCGTCAGGCCGGCGACGACGGCGAGGATCGTCGCGAAGGCGACCGCGGCGATGAAGCCGAGGAACGCGCGTCCCGCCGAGCAGCTCGGCGACGAGCGGCGCCGCCATGTTGCCGCCCGTGTCGATCTTCCGGATCAGCCTCGCGGCCGACCAGCGCCGACGCGCCGAAGCCGACGATCGGGATGATCAGGTAGAAGTAGCCGATGAACCCGGTGGCGTACAGCACCGACGCCCGCGCCGCTTCGGCGTCCGGCACCGTGTAGAAGCGCATCAGGATGTGCGGCAGGCCGAGCAGGCCGAACATCAGCGCGAGGCCGAGCGACACCGCATCGAGGGGATCGGTCACCAGCCCGCCCGGCTCGAGCGCGCGCTGCCCGTAGCGCTCCGCGACCGCGGCGTAGAGCTTGCCGGGCGAGAAGTCGAACTGCGCGAGCACGAGCACCGTGAGCAGCGTCACGCCGACCAGCAGCAGCACGGCCTTGATGATCTGCACCCACGTCGTCGCGATCATCCCGCCGAAGAGCACGTAGACGAGCATGACGACGCCGACGCTCGTCGACCGCCGACTCGTACGGAATCCCGAACATCAGCGTGATGAGGTTGCCGGCGCCGACCATCTGCGCGATCGTGTAGAAGAGCAACGTCAGGATGCCGCCGAACGCCGCGGCGATGCGAACCGGGCGCCTGCCGCAGCCGGAACGCGACGACGTCGGCGAAGGTGAACTTGCCGAGGTTCCGCAGCGGCTCGGCGATGAGGAACATCAGCGCCGGCCAGCCGACCAGCCAGCCGGTCGCGTAGATCATGCCGTCGTAGCCGCTCAGCGCGACCAGGCCGGCGATGCCGAGAAACGACGCCGCGCTCATGTAGTCGCCCGCGAGCGCCAGGCCGTTCTGGAACGCGCCGACGGTGCGGCCGGCGGCGAAGAACTCCTTGGCCGAGCTCGTGCGGCGCGCCGCCCAGTAGGTGACCGCCAGCGTCAAGGCGACGATCAGAAAGAAGAAGAAGATCGCCGAGGCCGTCGGCGTCCCGAAGCGTGGTCGTCATCGCGGTCGCTCTCGCGCTCAGCTGCGGAGCCGATCGCGCAGGCGCGCCGCCTCGGGATCGTAGTGGACGTTCGACCACGCGACGTAGGCCGCCGTCAACGCCCACGACAGCACGATGACCAGCACGCGCCGAACAGGATGCCGAGCGTCGCCGCCTCGCCGATCCGCGTCGACAGCAGCGGCTTGTTCACCGCGACCAGCAGGATGAAGCCGTAGTAGACGACGAAGAGCGCCGCGGTGAGGATCAGCGAAAGCCGCCAGCGGCGCGCCACCAGCCGCCGGAAATCGTCGGAGTCGAGAAGTTCCCGAGGTGTCTGGGTCACCGGCAGAGTCTATGACAGGCCGGCCCCTCCGGGAACCGCGCCGTCACGAGCGCTGCGGGAACCGGACCGGAGTCCACCGGGCGCTCAGTCCGAACCACGCGAGCACGAGCGCGACCAGGCCGAGATGAACCGGCGATCCGTGCAGGCCCGAGGCATGCATCACGAGGCCGATCGCGAGGATCCAGGCGAGCGGCGCGGCCCATGACCGGAGGCTCGCCGTGGCGAATTCCGTCGCGACCACGGCTGCCGGCGACGACGATGCCGCGGTGCCCGGGAGTTCGACCGGACGAGGCATCACGGTCAAGCGGTATCCGCGCTTCGGAACGGTCTCGATCGATCGCTTGATCTGGCGCCACTTCGTGAAGGGCCTTCCGCGCCTGCGAGATCGCGCGGGCGAGCGCGTGGTAGCCCACGTGGGTATCGGGCCAGACCTGTCGCTCCAGCGCCTCGCGCGTCACGACGTCCGTCCCCTGTGCGGCCAGCCCCACCAGGACGTCCATCACTCTCGGCTCGACCGCAGTCGCCCCGCGAAGCCCCTCGAGCCGCAGCCGCCTGGGATCCACCTTCACGTCGTCCAGCATGAACGGCGCACTTTCGCTCATCACAGCCCTCCAGACACCATCAACAGACCATCAACCAATCGTTACACCGAACAAACGACAAACGCCGTCGAATGGTTTCATGCCGCGTCTGCGCTGGATCGCGCTCGTCCTGACGGGAAGCATGGCAGCGCTGCTGGCCATGCGCGATCCGTTCGCCCTCACGTTCGAACCTGCTGCTCGGCGTGATGGTCGTGAGTGGCGTGGCCCTCGTCGGCCTCTCCGCGCGCGCCCAGCTTCGCGCGTCGCGCCGGTGGCGGCGACTGCTCGGCGGCGGACTGGCCATCGTCACGGTTGTCCTGGCGACGGTTGCGGCGATTGGCGCCGCCAACCCACGATGGCTCCTGCCGGGGCAGAGCGACGAGGCGGCATGGACCAGCGATCTCGACGTCCTCCGGCAGGCGATGGCGACGCTCCGAGCGGTCTCGATGCTCGGGCCGCTCGGTGACCCTCCCCGAGCTCGAGGCGTTGCAGCGGCAGCTTCCGTCGCTGTCAGACGCCGGAGCGCACGGCTCGTCTCGCCCGCGCCGTGGCAGCTTTGGGCGATGGTCATTCGATCGTGTTCCCGTTCCTGCCGCCGGTGGCGATGTCGATCGTGCCGCTTCGGGTGCGGGCGTTCGCGGATGGCTGGTTCGTGATCGATGCCGCCGGCGCCCACCGCGCGCTGCGCGGCGCGCGGCTGCTGAAGGTCGCCGGTCTGGATGTCGAGGCTGCGTTCGCCGCGATCCGCCCATATGTCTCGGCTGACAACGAGAGCGCGGCGCGCGCCCGCGCTCCGGTCTACATGATGAGCCCCACGTTCTGGTGCGGCATCGGGCAGCAGACGGTGCCGTGCGACGAGCTGACCATCGAGGTCCAGGACACTGCCGGGAACCGCACCATCACGCTGCGCGGACACTTCCCGCTCCGATACCTGTGGTGGACGCTTCAACCGCGCGATTGGATCCGTGCCCCGCGGCCCGATCCTGGCTTCGCGCCGTCGTTCGAGTGGCGCCGCGAACCCTGGTGGATTAAGGCACTGCCCGAGCGTCGAACTGTCTACATTGCCCTGCGTGCCATTCGCGCGAATGGCGACCGGTCGTTGACCTCGCTCGCCGGCGACGCCCTCGCGCAGGCCCGGGCGATTGGCGCCGAGCGCATCGTCATCGATCTCCGCGGCAACGGCGGCGGCGATAACACGCTGTTCCGCGGCTTCGTTGACGCTCTCGCCGCCAGCGAGTTCAACGCCAGCGGCCGGTTGTTCGTCCTGACTGGAGGCTGGACGTTCTCGGCCGCGACCAATCTCGTGTCGGCGCTCGAGCGGCGGACGCAGGTCGTCCTGGTTGGCGAGCCGACGGGATCCGGGCCCAATCACTTTGGCGATGCGCGGCTGCTCCTGCTGCCGCGCACGCGGGTCGCCGTCTTCCTCTCGACTCGCGCGCACCAGTTCGGCGACCCGTCGGACGATCGCACCGCGCACGATCCCGCGCGTGGCGGTCGCGACGCGGGCCGACGATTATTTCGCGGGTCGAGACCCGACGTTCGAAGCAGCGCTGGACTGGCGCCCGATGCGCCGGTGAGCGGTCAGACCGATGCGGTCGGCGTCGCCTCGCCTTCGGCCAGCTCCTGATCGCGCTGGCGCTGGTTGAAGCGCGCCACGCCCATGCGCCGCCTCGACGCGCTCGGGCGACACACGGCCCTTGAACGTAGGCGTCGCCATCGAGCACGAACCGTCGCGCGATCGACCTGGCCGGTCACCGCCGCATCGGCGCGAACATCGACAACGCCAGTGGCGATCAATTGCCCGTTTGCCGCGCCGAAGACCGTGATGTTTCTGGCGATCACCTGCCCGGTCACCGACGCGCAGCCGGCGATGACCACGGCGCTCCCCTCGCACAAGATCGGCCCGTCGACGCGCCCTTCGACGGTCAGGTCTTCCGACGCGCGCAGCTCCCCCTTGACCGCAAGCGACTTCCCGAACGTGCTCATAGACGTGATTGTCGCATCAGTTGGTGCCGCGATCGCGACTCACCTCTCGTCATGGATGGGGTTGGCGTCGATCGGCACCGTGATCTCGAACGCGGCGCCACCCTGCGGACGGTTGCGCGCGACGATGGTGCCGCGATGCGCGA
This sequence comes from uncultured Acidobacteriota bacterium, assembly GCA_963841895.1. Taxonomy (GTDB): domain Bacteria; phylum Acidobacteriota; class Vicinamibacteria; order Vicinamibacterales; family UBA2999; genus JACCSI01. Next base: position 60,222 of record CAWJEO010000011.1, on the reverse strand, counting down.
TCACCAGATTGCGGGCGATTGCGAGGCCAAGCCCCGATCCCTGTGAGTCGACGCCTTTGGTGAATCGATCGAAGACGTGCGGCAGCTCGTCCGCAGGAATGCCGCGACCGTTGTCCTCGACAGCGATGCGCAGCCGCAGCCCATCCGCGCGCGCGCTGATGACGACGGCACCGCCATCGGGCGTGTAGCGAACCGCGTTGGCCACGAGATTGACCAGCACCTCGCGGATCCGCAGCGGATCGACGTCGGCCAGCGGCAGCTCGCTCGACGCCATCGAGATCGATGACGATCTGCCGCGCGCCGGCCGACACCTCGAACGTCCGCGCGACCTCGCCGATGAGGACGCCGAGATCGGTTGGCTCGCGCTGCAAACGCAGCGTGCCGCCCTCGGCATGCGCGAGCGTCCGCAAGTCGTCGACCAGACGCCCGAGCAGCTTCGTCTCCTCGACCAACTGCGCGACGGTGGCATCGTCTCGCGGATAGACCCCGTCGAGCAGTCCCTCGAGACGGCCGCGCATGATCGACAGCGGCGTCCGCAGCTCGTGCGCGACGTCGGCCATCAGGTCGCGGCGCAGCTTCTCCTGTGCGGCGAGCCGCGTCGTCATGCTGTTGAAGGCGCGGGCCACCATCCGCAGGAAGGGCGGACCGCGCTCGACGATCTTCGTCGAATAGTCGCCCTGCCCGACGCGATTGGCCCCCTCCACGATGTTGCCGAGCGGCACGAAGACGCGCCGCATGCCGACCCAGAACAACAGCGGGACGGCGGCAACGACCAGGATGGCCGCGAACCCGGCGACCGGCGCGGGCACGGCGATGCCGGCGCGTTCGGCGAGCAGGAACAGCAGGCGAGAGATCCCGACGCCCGCAAAGAACAGCGCCGGCATGAAGAACACGCCGATCCGAAAGAGAAACGGCCGACGCGACCACCGCCCGAACCCTCGGCGCCCACGCGGCGGCCACGGCTCGTTGTGCGGCCACCATGGCGGCTCCGCCGGTCGGCGCCAATCGCGGCTCACGACTCGGCCATCCGGTAGCCGACACCGTAGACGGTCTCGATGTAGCGCGGGTGGCGAGGGTCGGGCTCGAGCTTGCGGCGGATGTTCTTGACGTGCGTGTCGATCGCCCGCTCGAACGACTCGACCTCGGTGCCGCGCACCGCATCCAGCAGCTGCGCTCGTGTAAAGATGCGCCCCGGGTGGCGCGCGAGCGTCGCCAGGAGCTGAAATTCAGTCGGCGTGAGGTCGATGGCACCGCCGCCGCGCGTCACCTTGAGCCGCGGCACATCGAGCGTGAGGTCGGCCACGCGCACATCGTCGCCGGGCGGCGATGCGGATCGCGCGCGCCGCAGGACGGCCTGGACGCGCGCGACGAGCTCGCGCGGGCTGAATGGCTTGGTGATGTAGTCGTCGGCGCCGATCTCCAGGCCGAGCAGTCGGTCGTCCTCCTCGACGCGCGCCGTCAACATGATGATCGGCACGTCCGACGCCGCGCGCAGCGTACGCGCGACCTCGACGCCGTCGACGCGCGGCAGCCCGAGATCGAGCACGACGAGATCCGGCGGCCGGGACCGCGCGCGGTCGAGCGCGGTCGCGCCGTCCATGGCGACGTCCACGGCAAAGCCCGCGCGGCGCAGATAGTCCGCGGCGATCTGCGCGATTTGCCGCTCGTCCTCGACGATGAGAATCGTGCTCACGCGTTCGCCGCCATGGTACGTCGCCGCCGGCCGGTCAGGGCGCCCGTGCCGCATCAGCTGGAGCGGCTAGCGCCGATCCGTCTCAGGGCGCGAGGTTGGTCCGTCCATGCGGGCGTGCGCTTCGCGATGCCACGCCTCGAAGCGATCGCGGTACGACGGCCCGTAGCCGCGGCGCCAGGGTCCCCACGGCCGCCAGAACAGCCCGCGCATGACGAAGATCCAGAACGCGAAGAACATCAGCGGGAACAGGAAGCCGAATCCTCCCGGCCGATGCCACCCGCCGACATGCGGCACCACACTGCCAGCGGGAACCGGCACCTGTGCCAGGCCCTGCGAAAACCCGATGTTGTAGGCCAGGCCGGCCGCGAGGCCGGCCGCGAGAATCGCCACCGCTGAGATGCCCCACCAGTAGCGAGGGCGTTCGTCTGTCATCGATCGTTCCTCCATGTCCCAACTGTGGAGGAGCAATGTGGAGGAAATATGGAGGCGCGCCACTAGCAGGGTCGTGGAGGTCCACGGTCTACGGTCTCCGGCTTGCCGTGGACTGTCGACCGTCGACTGTCGACCGTCTATACTGCTCGCGCCAACTCCCCGGATTTCGGAGGAACCGTGAGCACCGTGCAGAACCCACTGACCCTGGTGATGGCGATCAAGTCGCCGCAGGATTTCGTCGAGCTGAATGCGCTGCTGCAGAAGATTCAGAGCGCGCCGCCCGACAAGAACCCGATCTGGATCGCGCTCAACAAGCTGAAGACCGTGCACTTCGCGCGTTTCGTGTTTCTCGAGAACAACACCAAGCTCGCGGTGATCACGACCTACGATGGATCGTTCGACGACTACATCAACGAGTTCATCGACGAGATCGGTGACGTGTTCAACGCGTTGCTCTCGCATATGGCCGATGCCTCGCCGCTGCCGGTGCAGCAGCATCGACAGGCGTTTCTCGACTACGTGAAGCAAGAACGACCTGCGCGCCATCGAGCCGTTCTTCAGCGCCTACCCGCAGGCGACCGTGCTCGACATCCACGCCGCGCTCGAACAGCAGACCTGACCACGACGCACGACGTCGCGCCACACTGTCATGCCCGCGTTGCCGCTGCCCGACATCCAGGGCTTCATCCTGCGCACGTACGCGATGCCGGCGCTGCGCGTGTTCGTGCTCAGTGTCGGACACCAGGCGGCCGCGGGCCGGGTGCTCGAGTCCATGGCCGGCCGCGGCCACGCGACGTCGATCGCGACGGCGGCGACGTGGCAGACCAAGCCTGAATCCTGTGTCAACGTCGCCCTGACGCACGCCGGGTTACGCGCGCTCGGGCTTGCCGACGAGTCGTTGTCGTCGTTTCCAGAGGAGTTCGTGCAGGGCGCGGTCGCCCGCGCGGCCCGCATCGGCGACACCGGCAGCAGCGCCCCCGCGCACTGGACCGGCGGTCTCGCGCGTGACGAGGTGCACGCGCTCGTGTTTGTCTTCGCGCAATCGGAAGCGGCGCTCGAACAGGTCACGAGCGCGCTTCGCAGCAGCTGGGCGCAGGACCACGGCGTTCGTCGAAATCTCGATGCAGGATGGCCGCGCGCTCCCGGGCAACATCGCCCACTTCGGGTATCGCGACGGATTCGCGCAGCCGACGATCGCGGACGGACTTCCTCCGATCGTGCCCGACGTGCTGCCGTCGGCGCCGGCTGGCGAGTTCCTGTTCGGCTATCCCAGTCAGTACACCGACTTCACGTATCCCGTCCCATCGCCCGCCGATCGACTCGGCGTCAACGGCAGCTTCGTCGCCTATCGGATCCTGGCCCAGGACTGCGCCGGCTTCGAAGCGTTTCTCGCCAGGTCCGCCCGCGACACCGGCCTCGACGCCGAGCTCATCGCCGCCAAACTCTGCGGCCGGTGGCGCAACGGCATCCCGCTCGCGCTGTCACCTGAGTCGCCAGATCTCGACCTGGCGCCGGAGCGGTACAACAGTTTCGACTACACGCCGACCGAGGCGGTGCCCGACGCGTTCGACGATCGCCGCGGCCATCGCTGCCCGATCGGCGCGCACGTCCGTCGCATGAACCCGCGGCATTCGACCGTCGCCGGCAACAGCGGCCTCAAGCGTCGGCTGGTGCGGCGCGGCCTGCCCTACGGCCCGCCGTTCGATCCCGCGACGCCCGACGACGGCATCGAGCGCGGGTTGCTCGGCCTCTTCGTCGGCGTGAGCCTGAAGGATCAGTTCGAATTCCTGATGTCGGACTGGGCGAACAAGGGCAGCTTCGCGCCAGGGCTGCGCGGCACGCGCGACGCCATCATCGGCGACAACTCGCCGGCCGGCGCGGCGTTCCTGATCCCACGCGACGGCCAACCGACGATTCAACTCGACGGACTCTCCCGCTTCGTCACGACGCGCGGCGGCGCTTACGGGTTTTTGCCGAGCCTCTCGGCCGTGCGATACCTGGGCGAAGTCGCGGCCGGCCGCACCTAGTGGCCCGTCGGCGTAACGACGCACCGACTCGGGTCGAATGTCCACCCAAGCTGGCACGTCCCGATTCTGAACGCCTCGTCCCGCGACCGGGCAGGTGGTCCCTTAACAACCGGCGTCTCCGGCCGCTGAGGCTCTTAGAGCGGGTACGAAACGTGCCTATGCAGCGGCGCTGGAGCAGCCACGGCAACTTTGCGAGGGACGGTTGGGGGGACGAATGGACGCCTTTCTGAAGGATCTCAATTACGCACTGCGCACGTTCCAGAAAAACGCGGGATTCACTGTCGTCGCGATTCTGACGATCGCCCTCGGCATCGGCGCCTGCACGGCGGTCTTCAGCGTCGTCAACGGCGTCCTGCTGCGGCCGCTGCCCTACGGCGATCCCGCGCGCCTCGTGCTCGTGTGGTCCGAGCTGCGGACGCGCAACGTGCTCGACTTCCCGTTCCCGATTCCCGATGTCCGCGACTTCCGCGAGAGCGCCGAGACGTTCGACGGCGTGGCCGGCATCACCGCGGCGGGTCGCGCCGCGATCTCCGGAGAGACCGGCGAACCTGAACAGGTCCGCACGATCGGCGCCACGACCAACATCTTCACGGTGCTCGGCGTGCCGATGGCCGCGGGCCGCAACTTCACCGACGCCGACGGCACCCCGCAACCGCAGCCGCCGCCACCACCGCCGGGCGCGCCGGCGGCCGCTCCGGCTGGACCACCGCCGCTGCCGACGCTGGCGATTCTGAGCCATGGGCTGTGGCAGCGACGCTACGGCAGCGATCCGAACATCATCGGCAAGACGATCGGCTTTGGTAACGGCCGCGCCGAAGTCGTTGGCGTGCTGCCCGCGAATTTCGAACTGTTGTTTCCGCCGCGTACCGGCATCGAGCCGAACATCGACGTCTGGACGGCGATGCGCCTCAACTTCGACACCGCGGCGCGCAGCACCGGCGCGCTCCGCGTCATCGGCCGCCTGAAGCCGGGCGTGACGATGGCACAGGCGCAGTCCGACGCCGACGGCATCGCCGCGACGCTGCGCGAGCAGTTCCCGACGAAGAAAAACGTCGATCTGCACTTCCGCGTGAAGGGCATGCACGCCGACCTGGTCGGCGACGTGCGGCCGCTCGTGTTGTCGCTGTTCGGCGCCGTGGTGTTCGTGCTGCTGATCGCGTGCGCCAACGTCGCCAACCTGCTGCTGGTGCGCGCCGCGGCGCGGCAGCGCGAGTTCGTGATCCGCACGCGATCGGCGGCGGCCGCTGGCGCCTGGTTCGTCAGCTCCTCACCGAGACGATGCTGCTCGCCGCGTCTCGGCGGCGCGCTCGGCGTCGCGCTCGGCTATGCAGGCGTCAACCTGCTCGCGTCGATGGCCCCGCCGCGGCTGCCGCGGCTCGGTGCGATTCACGTGGATCGGCAGCGTCCTCGCCTTCAGCGTCGCGGCCACCATCGTCACCGCCCTGGTCTGCGGTCTCGTGCCGGCGCTCCGCGCCTCGCGACAGAACGTCGCCGACATCGTGCGCGCCAGCACACCTGGACTCCGCGCCGGCCGCAGTCTGCGCTACGGCGTCGTGCTGACCGAAGTCGCGCTGTCATTCGTGCTGCTGGCCGGATCGGGCCTGATGATCCGGAGCTTCATCGCGCTGCAGCAGGTCGATCCCGGTTACGACGCGAGCAACGTGCTGACCTTCTTCCGCCCGGCGGCCCGGCCGACGCCGCAGGAGCGCGCCGCCCTCAAGCGCGAGATCGCGGAGCGGCTGCGGGCGCTGCCCGGCGTCGAGTCGGTCGCCGCGTCCAGCCCCTTCCCGCTCGACGGCGGCACCGCCAACATCCCGTGGGCGACCGAAGAGGCCGGCAGCGCGGATCCAGCGGCGTTCCGCCAGGCCAACTTCTTCTACGTCACCCCCGGCTACTTCGAGACGATGAAGACACGGCTCATCGCCGGACGGACGTTCACCGAGGCCGACAACACGCTGGAGACGGCGAACAAGGTCGTGATCGACGATCTCGTCGCCGCCCAGGCCTACCCCAACGGATCGGCGGTCGGCCGCATGCTGCTCGTGCGCAACCTCAACGCCGGTCCTAATGGCCCGCAGAACAACCGCGTCGAGATCATCGGCGTCGTCGCGCACCAGCGCCACGAGTCGCTGACCGTCGCCGGACGCGAAGGGCTCTTCTTCGTCGATGCCTACAGCGGCCACGGCGGCGCGTCGCGCTGGGCGGTGCGCAGCGCCGGCGATCCGGCGGCGCTCGCGGCGTCGGTGGCCGCGGCGGTCACCGCGATCGACGCGCGCGTGCCGATCGCCGAAGTGCAGCCGCTGGCGGCGCTCGTCGACAAGGCCAACGGGCCGACGCGCTTCGCGACAACCCTGATCGGCATCTTCGCCGCGATTGCGGTGCTGCTCGCCGCGATCGGCCTCTACGGCGTGCTGACCACAACCGTACAGACAGCGCACGTCGGAAATCGGGATGCGGATGGTGTGCGGCGCGCGAGCCGGCGGGCATTCTGCAACTCGTGCTGGTGGAAGGCCTGCGGCTCAGCCTCGTCGGCATCGCCATCGGCTCTGCCATCGCGCTGAGCCTGACCGGGGCTGATTCGATCGATGCTCGTGTCGGTGACGCCGACCGACCCGATCACGTTCGTCGCGATCACGCTGCTCTTCGTCGTCGTCGTCACCCTGTCGACGCTGATTCCGGCGCTGCGCGCCTCGCGCGTCGACCCGGTCGTCGCGATCCGGAACAACTGATCGAAGAGATCTGGTGATCTGGTGATCTGGTGATCTGGTGATCTAGTGATCTGACGATCTGGGATCTGCAGATCTGCAGATCACCAGATCATCAGATCACCAGATCACCAGATTTACCGGGTGCGGCCTGGTTGTCGTCGCTCGGGCGGCGGGATGTCCTTCGGGTAGCGCTGCAGCATGCCCTCTTCCTTCATCAGCCGCTCGATCGCGTCGATCTCGTAGGGCACGAAGTCCGAGACGATCTCCTTGCCGGTCGCGGTGATGATGACGAGATCCTCGAGGCGGATGTAGGTCTTCTCTTCCGGCACGCGCAGCGCGGGCTCGATCGTGAACACCATGCCGGCGCGGAGCGGCCCGTCGTTGGTGCCGACGTCGTGCGTCGCCATGCCGACCCAGTGGCCGAGCCCGGCGCGCGGGTTCTCGGCCTGCCGCTGGTAGCCGTCGACGAAGCTGCGCGCGGCGGCCTCATACGCCGGCTTCGAGAACTTCGCGGCCGCCAGGATCGCGTCCATCCGCTTCACCGCATCCTGGATGACCACTTGCGCGGTGACGCCCGGCCGGATCGCATCGAGCACGGTCCGGTAGGCGGCGACGTAGAAGCCGTACAGCTCGCGTTGCGCACGGGCTGAAGGTCCCGTTCACCGGCATCATGCGGGTGACGTCGCTCATGTAGTAGCCGACGTCGGGCGCGAAATCCATCAGCAGGAAGTCGCCGTCGCGCATCTGCCGCTTGCCGGCGTTGTAGTGCGGATACCAGGCGTTGGTCGCGCTGGCGATCAGCGAGTAGTAGGCCTCGCCCTGCGCGCCGTTGCGATAGAAGACGTACTTCGCCATCGCGTCGAGCTCGTATTCGTAGATCCCGGGCGCCGTCGATCGCATCGCTTCCATCAGGGCCAGGCCGGAGAGCCGCGTCGCCTTCTTGATCAGCGTGAGCTCGCGCGGACTCTTGATCAGCCGCAAGCCGTCGAGGATCGGCGTGAGGTCGCGGAGCTCGAACTGCGGGAAGCGGCCGCGCAGCGTCTGCGCGAACAGGCCCTCGCGTGACGGCGCCGCCGTCGAACGGATCCGCGGTCCGATCGCCGACCGCGCGGATCGCGAGATCGCGGCTCATGGCCGCGCCTTCCGCCGGGCTCATCGGCGTGATAGAGCGCGCGCCCCTGGCTGCGGGCGGCGCGCGCCGAGGTGCTCGCCGAGCATGTCGGTGCCGGCCACCGCGTCGACGCCGCTCAACTTCCTGATCTCTTCGGCGTCCTCGGCCGAGAGGACCTTGCCCTCGGACGATTCGCGACGTTCGTTGCGGTGCGGGAGATACAGCGTCGCCCGCGAGGTGCTGCCGTCGAGCAGCAGGTAGGCGTGCGGCATCTCGATGCCCGACACGTAATAGAACTCGTTCGACTGGCGGAAGCGCGTGTAGCCGGGCGGCGACGGCGCCCCCTGGAGAATCGCCAATGCCATTCGAGCCGATCGCCTTGTAGATGGCGGCGCGGCGGGTCGCGAACTCCTCCGCCGGGAAGTCGCTGGTGAACAGCGAAAATCCCTCCTGCGTGTGGGTGCGACACGCCAAGCGAGAGGACCAGCAGCGAAAGCCCGATCGTCGTCCGCAGCATCCCGGTTCTCCTCATGAAGTCAGGTCGAGAGGATACCTCAGCCGGCGCCCGCGCCGGCGGCGCCGGGGCGATGAGCCGGTTTGCCGGCGAACGGCACATGTCCGATGAGGAGATCGGATCGTGCACCTCATACCCAGGACCTTGTTCGTCGCGTGTCTACCGTTATTCCTGGCGACCGCCGCGGCTGCGCAGTCGCCGGCCGGCAGCTTCGATGAGCTTGAACAGCGGCTCAAGCGCGGCCAGGAAGTCATCGTGACCGACGCTGACGGCGATCGCACGAAAGGCCGGATCACCGAGATTTCCTCCGCCGGCTTCACGCTATCGGTGCCGGACGGGTTCGACGAACGGAGCAAGTCGTTTGCCGCGGGGACTGTTTCATCGGTCCGCAAGACCGACCCGGTGTGGAACGGGTTGTTCCTGGGTCTTGGCGCCGGCCTTGCCGCCACCGAGCTCTGGGTCTACGACCAGTGCGGTGGGCGTGGATCGGACCGCGAGTGCGAGGTCATCGTGAGCCTGGTCGGCTGGACTGCGCTGGGCATCGGCGGCGCCGTGGGCGGCGCGCTGATCGACAAGTTTCACAACAAGCTGGTCTATCGCGCTGGCTCGACCGCCGTCGTGAAGGTCACGCCACGGATCGGCCCCACCCGTCAGGCCGTGGCCGTGACGCTGTCGTTCTGACCTCCCATGAGCTCGACGCCACGGATTTCGCACATCTCGGAGCAAGGACGGTACGATCATGAACGGTTCCGGCTCACACACACGAATCAACACCGGCGTTCTCGCCGCGGCCGAGAAACGCACGCTCATCTGGATCGCCGAGCGGCTGCCGCGGTCGGTCAACTCCGATCACCTCACCCTGCTGGCCCTGGTCTCGATGGCCGGCGGCGGCGCCGCCTTCTGGGCGTCGCGATTCTGGCTGCCGGCGCTCGCGCTGGTCGTCGTCGCGCTCGCGCTCAACTGGTTCGGCGACAGCCTCGATGGCACGGTGGCGCGCGTGCGCAAGCACGAACGTCCCCGCTACGGCTTCTACGTCGACCACGTCCTCGACATCGTCGGCATCACGTTTCTTGTCGGCGGCATGGCGCTGTCGGGATTCATGAGTCCGATCGTGGGACTCGCCTTCCTGGTCGCGTATCTGCTCGTCGCGGCTGAAGTGTTTCTCGCGACCGCGGTGAACGGGCAGTTCCGGATGTCGTTCCTCAATGTCGGCCCGACCGAGCTTCGCATCCTGCTCGCGATCGGGACGCTGACGCTGTTTGTCCGGCCCACGGTCACGCTGTTCGGGCTGGGCGAGTTTCACCTCTTCGACGTCGGCTTCGGCATCGGCACGCTCGGACTCGCGGTCGCTTTAGTGACCTCGGCGGTGCGGACCACCGCCGCCCTTTATCGGGCCGAGCCGCTGCCGAAGCCTACCGCAGGAGCAATTGGCATGACACGTCAACCACTTCCATCAACTAGCGCGCTGGCCGCACTACTGGTCGTTGCGGGCGCCCTCGGCGCCCCCGCCCACGCCGGTGCCGCGACCCTTCAGCACCAGACGGTGCAGGCCTGGAACACGTACGTGGCCAGCACCGAGGCGCGGATCAATTCGGAGCTGACATCGCCGCGCGGATTTCTGGTCACCGACTTCTCACCGGATCGCGAGTCCGTGCGCGACGCGATCGGCAAGGGCGCCATCCCGATCGACAGGCTGACCAGTCGCGACGGCGAGGGAAAGGTCATCGCGGTTCCTGACGGATTGATCGCGCATTGGCGCGGCGCCGTGTTCCTGCCCGGCCTCTCGCTCGAGGCGCTGCTGCAGCGCCTGCAGTATCCCAACGAGAACGGACCCCATCAGCAGGATGTCGTCGCGTTGCGGGTGCTCAATCGGAAGCCAGACCAACTCCAGCTTGCGATTCGGATGACGCGGAGCAAGATCGTGACCGTGACCTACGACACCGAACATCGCGTGGACTATCGCCGCTACGGAAAGACGCGAGTGTCGAGCCGCAGTGTCAGTACGAAGATCGCCGAGATCGAGAACGCCGGCACCGGCGGCCGAACGGGCGCTTCCGCCGGGCGAGGATCGCGGGTTCCTCTGGCGGATGAATTCGTACTGGCGCTACGAGCAGGTGGACGGCGGCGTGATCGTCGAGCTCGAATCGCTGACACTGAGCCGGAGCATCCCGCTCGGCCTGGGCTCGTCGTCGAGCCGATCATCAACCGGATCGCGCGCGAGTCGATCTATCGCACGCTCGACAACATCCGCCGGACCTACGCGACCAGGATGCGGACGGCGGCCCGATCATGACCTCGCTCTCACGCTGGCTGCGCTTCAACCTCGTCGGCATCGCCGGCTTTGTCGTGCAGCTGACAACGCTGGCGGCGCTGGCACAGTGGTGGGCGATCCCGGCCGGCATCGCGGTGGCAGTGGCGGTGCTGGCGGCGGTCTCGCACAACTTCCTGTGGCACGAGCGGGTGACGTGGCCCGGCCTGCCAGCGCGCGGGCGATGGCGGCGTTGGGTGGCGTTCAACGCCTCAACCGGCGCGGTTTCTGTCGTGACCAACCTCGTAGTGACGAGCATCGTGATGACGGCAACCGGGGCGCCGCTCCTCATCGCCAATCTGGCCGCGGTCGTCTCGGCGTCGATCGTCAACTTCGTCGTCAGCGATCGGCTCGTATTCGTTGCGCCTCGGGCGGCAATCCCGCCCTCGCTGAAAACCGTTGTCTACGGTCTACAGTCTACGGTCCACGTAGACCGGAGGCCGAGAGCGAACCGTCCGAAAGCTGAAAGCGAAAGCTGTAGACCGTAGACTGTCGACCGTCGACCGCTGACCGTGGGCCGTCCGACGCTATCATGCGCGCCATGCGATTCATCGCGCTCGTCGCCGCTCTCCTCCTCGTCCCCACGACTCCCGCGTTTGCCACGTTCTCGATCGTCGGCTTCGATCCGGCGACCGGCGACCTGGGCATCGCCGTCGCGTCGCGTTACTTCGCCGTCGGTGCGGTGGTGCCGTGGGCCGATGCGGGTGTTGGCGCGGTCGCGACGCAAGCCGGCGTCAACGTCGGCTACGGGCCGCGCGCGCTGGAGCTCCTGCGGCAGGGACTCACCGCGCAGCAGGTGCTCGAGCGATTGCTCGCGGAGGACACGTTTCCGCGCAAGGAAGCGCGGCAGGTGGCGATCGTCGATGCGAAGGGCAACGTCGCGGTCTACACCGGCGACGCCGCCAATGCGTGGCGCGGCCACGTGACCGGCAAGACATGGTCGGCCCAAGGCAACATCCTGGTCGGGCAGCACGTGGTCGAGGCGATGGGCCGTGCCTTCGAGGCCACCAACGACGAGCTCGCGGAAAAGCTCTACGCGGCGCTCAAGGCTGGCGACGATGCGGGCGGCGACAGCCGCGGCCGGCAGTCGGCTTCAATCCTGGTTGTCAGGAAGGGCGGCGGCCGCAACACCAACAACGACCGCTACGTCTTCGTGAATGTCGACGATCATCCGGATCCGATGCACGAGCTGCGGCGGCTGCTCAACCTGCAGATGTCGATCAACTGGGGCGGACCGCTCAATCAGTCGCTCACCGCGGGCAAGGTCGCCGAGGCCCTGAAGGCCGCGGAGAAGCTCGCCGGCTACAACCCGCTTGACCCGATGCAGCACACGCGGCTGGGGTTCGTCGCCTATCTCGCCGGCAACCGCGAGCGCGCCATGGCGGCCTTCACGCGCGCACGGCAACTCACGCTGCCGGCGCAGTTCAAGACGCTATGGGATAACCAGCTGCGAAACGAGGCGTTCAAGAAGGTCGGCGACGACGCGACGCTGGTCGCGGCGCTTTTCCCAAAGACACCATAGCGTGGCGACCGATGCGGAAGTTGCTGGTTTAACAGCCCTTACAATCGTCACGTCCTCGTGCCGGGAGGCCGGCCACCATGCTGACGAGACGTGATTTCCTGTATCGCACGGCCGGTGCCGCCGCACTCATGCCCGTGCGACCGCCGCACGCCCCCCGCTACGATCTGGCGATTCGTCAACGGGCGGGTGCTCGATCCCGCATCGAAGCTGGATCGCATCGCCGACGTCGGCATCCTCAACGGCCGCATCGCCGCCGTGCAGAGCGGCATCGCGGCCGCCGACGCGGCCGCTGTCGTCGACGCGCGCGGACCAACTGGTCACGCCGGGACTCGTGGACATTCACGCGCACGCCAGCGCTGACATGCCGCCGGCCCACTGCCTCTCGACCGGCGTGACGTCGATGATCGACGCGGGTTCCGCCGGCGCCGACAACATCGCGGAGCTCGTCGCGCTGGCCAGGGCTGCGCCAAACCGTGTGCGGATTCTCGTCAATCTCGGGCGCACCGGCCTCGGCGGGCGCGGCGAGCTGCTGGACTTTGCCAACGCCGACGCGGCCGCCGCGCGCCGTGCGATCGAGGCGCATCGCGACGTCGTCGTGGGCATCAAGGCCCGGCTATCGGCAAACGTCGTCGGGGATCGCTCGATCGAAGCCATCGAGCGCGCGCACTCGGTCACCGTGCCGCTGGGGTTGCCGCTCATGGTGCACGTTGGGCAGCCGAGCGTGCCGCTGGCGAACATCCTCGCGCGGCTGCGGCGCGGCGACATCGTCACGCACGTGTACGCGCCGCCGCCCAACGGCATCCTCGACGAGCAGGGCCAGTTGTATCCGGCGGTCCTCGAGGCACGGAAGCGCGGCATCGTCTTCGACGTCGGGAACGGGCGTAACGGACACATCACCTGGGACGTGGCCGAGCGCGCGATTCAGCAGGGTTTCCTGCCTGACACGATCTCGTCGGACTTGACCGCCGGCGGCCGCACCGATCGCGTCTTCGACTTCCCCACCGTGCTGTCGAAGTGCCTGCTGCTCGGGATGACGATCGAACAGATCGTCGCGTGCGGCACGTCGAACGCGGCTCGCGCGCTGGCGCCGTTCAAGGGGCTTGGCACGCTCGCCATCGGCGCGCCCGCCGACGTCGCGGTGTTCGCGCTCGAGAGTGGGACGTTCGAGTTCGTCGACAACGTCAACGCGAAGCGAACCGGCAAGCAGAAGCTCGTGACGAAGGCGGTTGTTGTCGGCGGACGCCGCGTCGACGCGCCTGTCTAATCCCTTCCGGCCGGGCAGACGCTACTTGCCTTCGATCAGCCGCACCGCGGCCTCGAGCAGTTCATCGCGGCCTTCGCGGACCCCGGCCAGCGTCGGCTCCATCGCGATGTGGGGCGCGACGCCGATGAGGTGATGCGGCGAGGTGCCGTCGTGTCCGGTGACGCGCATGCCGGTGAAGGCGATCATCATCCCGCCGGGAACCGGGAAATTGACGACGTTGCCGTTGGCACCCGCGGTCGCCGACCCGATGATGGTTCCGAGCGATCGATCCTTCACATAGCCCATCACCGACTCGGCGTAGCTGATCGCGCGTCCGTTGGTCAGGAACACGACCGTGCCGGCGACGCGCGGCGCGCGCGGCATCAGGTTCCAGCCCATGCTGCTATAGCCCGCGTTCTGCCCGAACGGCCCTGAGATCTTCGCGACGTGCATCCAGCGATCCGCTTCCAGCGTGCCGATGAGATACGGCAGGATGGAAGCGCCAGCGTCCGTTGGATAACCACGCAGGTCGAACACGACGCCCTTGGCGGCGGCCACCGTGGGCAGCGCCGGCGCCAGTTGCGCGTTCGTCGCTCGTGTGAGATCGACGTACCACACACCGGACGCGATCTCGGTCAGCGGCGCCGGCCGCTGCTCGAGCGGCGGTTGCGCGTCGCAGGGCAGCGTGGCCATCGCCGGACCGCGACCGGCATCAGCGATGAGCTGCACCGCAGCACCACGCGCGCAGCTGACGATCTCCTGGAGCGCGCGATTCTGGCGCCACTGCGCTGATCCGGAGGCAAGCTGCATCGCCGCGGTCAAGCGATCGCGCGCAGGCACGCCGTCGATCGAGATCAGGACCGCGCCGACCGGAAGGCTCGACGGCGCGGCGCTCGCCGTCACCACGATGGCGTCACCGATCGCCGAAAGCCGTACCGGCAGCGACGCGCGGCTGGCGGCGCCCACGGTATCGACGACGGCGCCGTGACCATCGCGGACCTCGGCGACCAGCCGGCGCATCGCCTCGAGGTGCGCGGCGCGCGTGGTCGCCGCCCGCGCGCGCTCGAGCTGCGCGCGCAGCTGCGCATCCCAATCGACTCCGGCTTCGGTCCAATACGGATAGAAGTGCCGGAACACGTTCCACGCCACGACGACGTCGGCCAGCCGCACGGCGGCGTCGGTGAAACCTGCGGGTATCTGCAGCTTGGACAGCGACGCGTGCAACGCCTCGCCTCCAGATGGCGCAACACTGGCGTCGGAGGGGGATAGCGTCAACGGCACGCGTGCGCGCAGCCCGGAACCGAGGTCGACATCGACATGCGCGCCGGCGATGAGCGGCGCGTCGAATAACTCGGGCGTCGTCGAGGGCGCTGCAGGCGCCGCCGGCGAGAGCCGGAGGTACTGCCGTCCCTCGGGCGCGGCATCGGTCCGTCTGGCCACCACCGCTGTCTTCGAGCTTCCCGCTCGCTTCCATCCGCCCGGGGCGGCAGCTTCGAAGCCCGCGTCTTCGACTGGCACGTCGGTCCATGTCCCGCCGGGCTCCTGCACCTCGAACGTGATGCGATCGAAGTCGGCGTTGATGGAACCCAGAGGCCATCGGACCGAACGTCACGTTGATCGCGTCGTCCGACACCGACCCCTGCAAGGTGTACTCGCGCCAGTCGGGATGCTGGACCGGACGGTCGCCCATGTTGTCGAACAAGCCGACCCTTGCCTCAGGCCGGTCGACGCGCACCAACAACGAGGCCGATCCGAACGGCGCCCCTGACCGTGCCGCGTATCTGGCCGCGCAGCCGAATCGTCTTGCCGCGCAGCCGCTCGATGGGCAGCGTGTGCAGCACGGTGATGAAACCGTCGATCGCCGACGCGACGACCGCCGGACGATTTGTGCGCTTGGCGACGTACGGCCCCATCCCGCCGACGGCACCACCGCGGCGCCGAGATACCGCCATGCGACCAGCGACGAGTCGGCTTGCCCCAATGCGGGCGGCGGCGGAAGCGTGCGTCCAATCAGCACGCCTGTTCCGAGTGGCCCGAACAGCGTTTGGAGGGTCGCGGTCAGCGCATCGAGATCGCGCGCGGCACGGACCTGAGAGACGCCGTGAACGGCGAAGCGATTCCAGTCGAGGCTTGCCGCCGCGTCGCTCGGATAGAAGTAGCGGACGACGCCGTAGAGCCGCGCAAACGCCGCGACGCGATCGATCTCGTCGCGCGGAGCCTGTGCCGACACGCCCGGCCCGATCGCGACCACCATGACGACGAGCGCAAGCCTCAGCCGCATCATCAGGCGAATTCTATCTGATTTGCGCCTCCGGTGGCGTGTCCCGCCAGCCTAACCTGACCTGGTATGCTTCGCCCTCGACGAACTCGCAGTAGATGCGGAAGCCGAGCTGCTCGTAGACGCGGCGCGCGCCGTCGTTGTCCTGGCTCACGTTGAGCACGATCGTCGCGATCCCCTGCGCCATCGCGTCGCGGACGACGGCCGTGGTCACGCGCGCGGCCAGACCACGCCGGCGCCGATCGCGCCGGGTGTAGACGTTGCCGATCGTGCAGATGCCAAGCTCGGCCGACTGCAGATGGGTGCCCGCCACCGCGATGAGGTCCTGCCCCTCCCGAATCGCACGAAACGAGCGCTGCGCCAACATCGACGGGTGGAAGAACGTCGGTCCTTCGCCGGCGCGGTGGCCGTCTTCGTACAGCGCCTCGACGTCGGCGAGATCGGCTTCCGTCAACCGCGACCACGTCCGTCGTGTCGACGGGCTTGAAGCTCGCCTCGTCCACGACCATCCGCCACAGCGGCCGGATCTCGGCCGCTCGAAACACCGGCGACATCGCCGGGACGGCGTCGGGCCGCACGTGCAGCGAGATCTCGTCGGCGTCGAGCTCGTGAAAGAGCGGCGCGAGGTCCGCGGGCTGCGCCCGATCGCGAACGCGATCGGCGGATGGAAGCCTCGATAGAGCAACAGGATCGCCTCCGCGCCGTTCGCGGGAACGTACCACGCGCAGTCGCCGACTTTCGCGGGGTCGAGGTCGCCGATCGCGTAGGCCGACCACGATCGATCGCGATCGAGCAGGCTCCGCACGCGGGCAAGGTCGGTGATCTGCGGCATCGAGGCGAGCGTCCGGCGCGGTCTAGTTCTGTGAAGCGCCGTCTGACATCTCGGCGACGATCTTCCGCGCGACCGGAAGGCTGACGCCGCAGGCGGGATCGTCGATCCGGCACTTCGCGACGGTGAGGCCGCAGCCGCACGTGCACGCTTCGGTGTTCAGGCGCGTCAGGACTTCGCCACGCCGCGACGCCGACAACTTCGACAGATCGACGCCGGGAATCTCTTTCGCCTGCGCCGCGTTCGCGAGCCCGACCGGCTGCTCGGGATCGACGAGCTCGATGGTCGCGCGCGATGGCAGGCCGGCCAGCGCCCGGGTCTCGTGCTCGGTCCGCGCCGCGCTCCAGCAGGCCGATGTGCTTCTGCACGATGCGGCCTTCGCGATCGAGGAAAAACGACGTCGGCAGGGCGGCGACGCCCGGGAAACACCTTGCGGATCTCGTCGGTCGCCATGCCGACCGGGTAGTTGATCTTGTGCTCGTCGGCGAAGCGCTTGACCACGTCGGGCGCATCCTCGTCTTCCGAGATGCCGAGGATCACCAGCTGGTCGCGGTATTGCTCCTGCAGCGCCATGAGATCCGGGATCTCGGCCTTGCAGGGGCCGCACCAGGTTGCCCAGAAGTTGATCAGGACCACCTTCCCAGCGAGATCCTTCGACGAGATGCGACGGCCGTCCAGTGTTTCCAGCGTGAACGGCGCGGCCGCTGCCGGCGCCTTGTAGAAGCGCACCGTGACCGGCTCGGTCCCCGCCGGCTCCGGCGGAATGGCGGCAGCCGCGGCCGGCTTGTCAGGCGTCGGTTCGCTCGCGTTCTGACAACCGGCAGCCAGCGCGACAACGAAGACCATAGCGATCGCTCGGGCAATGCGGCGGCTCATCATGGCGTGCTCTATAGCTTGACACACTCGACCCCTACTCCGAGCGAAGCGCCTGCATGGCGTCCACCCGCGCCGCTCGCGCCGCCGGCATCAGCGACGCGAGAATCGCCGCGGCGACGAGCACCATCGCCGCGCCGGCGATCGGCACCGCCCCGGGATCTCGACTTCCTGGACGAAGCGGCGAATCACGCCGCGCCAGGATCAACCCGCCGCCGACGCCGGCGACGATGCCGGCGATCCCGATCACCGCGCCCTCGCCGAGCACGCGCGCCAGGAGATGACGCGGCTCCGATCCGATCGCCAGCCGGATGCCGAACTCCCGCGTCCGCGCGCTCACCGAGAACGCCAGCACGCCGGCGACGCCGACCACCGCGATGAGCAGCGCCACGCCCGCGAAGCCGCCGAAGATCAGCGCGTTCAGCCGGTTCGGCGCCAGCACTTCCGCCCGCACGTCGTCGAGCGTCGCCGCGCGTTCGACCGGCTGGTCGGCCGCCAGCTCACGGATCGCCTTCGTGATCGACGGCACCAGCGCGTACGGGTCGGTGGCCGTGTGCACGAACAGCCGGCCGCCGATGAACTCCTGTTCGATGCGGGTGATACACGGTCATCGCCGGCTCCGGCACGACCCGTTCTCGTCGTCCACATCGGGGACGATGCCGACGATCCGGCGGCCGTCCATGCTGACGCCGATGAACTTCATCACCGGATCGGTCCAGACGAAGCGGCCGTTGAGGGCGTCGGTGCTGCGAAACATCCGCCGCGCGACGCTCTCGCTGACGATCACCACTTTCTCGGCATCGCGGCGATCGCCCTCGTTGAAGTCGCGGCCGGCGAGAATCGGGACGCCGAGCGCGGCGAAGAAACCGGGCGAGATCGTGCGGAAGCGCGCCCGCGGATCCTCTTCGCCGTTTGCCTTCGCATAACCCTCGACCGAGAACTGCGCCTCGAAGCTTCCGCCGTCTCGCCACGGCACGACGGTCCCGAGCGCCGCCCGGTTCACGCCCGGCAGCGCCGACACGCGGCGCAGCGCCTCCGTGTAGAACGCCGAGATCTCCTGCGGCTTGCGCGTGTAGTCAACGACCGGCACGTTGATCGGCCAGGATGTTGCGCGTCTCGAATCCGGCGCGCACCGATTGCAGCGCCAGGAGCGCCGTGACCAGCGCGCCCGCGCCGACGAGCAGGAGGAACGACGCCGCCACCTGCGTCACCGCGAAGAGCTGAAGCCGCGGCCGGTGCCGGACGTGATGCGCAGCCCGCCCGACGACAGCCCGAGTCCCGCCGCCGCGCCGGCCGACGGCAGCCGCGGCACGTACGCCAGCAGCACCGCCGCCGCCAGCGCCAGGCCGACGCCGACCCACAGCAGACTGCTGTCCACCGTCAGGTCGAGCGCGCGCACCGAGTAGCGCGAGGCGTAGCGCGCCAGCACGGCCACCATCGGCCGGGCGATGGCGACGCCGAGCACCGCGCCGGCGCCGCAGAGCAGCAGGCTCTCGGCGAGCAGCGTTCGGCGCAGTGCGCCGGCCGACGCGCCGAGTGCGGCACGCACCGCGAGCTCGCCTTCACGACGCACGGACCGCGCGAGGATCAGGTTGGCGACGTTCGAACACGCGATGATGAAGATCAGGCCCGACGCCGCCAGCAGCACGAGCAGCACCGTCCGCGCCGGCGCCGTGATCTGATCGCGCAGCTTCACCGCGTCGATGCGGTAATCGTCGGACGGCCGGTACGCTTCGGGATACTGCTTGATCATCGCGCCGTGCGCGGCCTGCAGCTCCGCGCGCGCCGTCTCGATCTCGACGCCGGGCGCCAGCCGCCCGAAGAGCTCGGTCATCCGGTGCACGCGCCCGTCCACCATCGTCGCGTCGAGATGATGCGGGCTGGTCACGACGTTGGCCATGATCTCGGTTTCCGCCGGATATGGCACCGACGGCTCGACGACGCCGACGATCGTCGCCGATTCGATCGCCGAGGCGGACGACCTTGCCGATGACCGACGGATCGCCCTTCCACTCCGTCATCCAGAAGCGATGCATCAGCACCGCCGCCCCCTGCGCGTTCGGGCCATCGTCCGCCGGCCCCAGCAGCCGGCCGAGGACAGGGCGCAGACCCATCACTTCGAAGTAGGAGCCGCCGACCACGCCCGACCGCACCACCCGCGGCTCGCCGAGCCCGACCATCGTGAACTCGATGACCGAGAAGTCGCCGAAGGCGCTGAGCGACGTGACGCGGCTGCTGCAGGTCGCGCAGCTCCGGCACGGAGAAGTGAGCGTTCTCGACCTTGATCCCGGGCGCGCTCTGGCGGATGTAGACCAGCCGATCCTCGTCGCGGTTGACGAGCGGCCGCAGCAGGACACCGCGGACGACGCTGAAGATCGCGGCGTTGGCGCCGATGCCGAGCGCGAGCGTGACGATCACGGTGAGGGCCAGACCCTTGATCCGGGTCAGCGAACGAAGCGCGAACTTGAAGTCGGTGATGAATCGAAATTCATGGTCGTTGACGGCTGGCTTTAGCGAGTGTGGCCTGACTTCCGGGACCTGCGCGCACGGCGCGGGCTCTTCGCCTCGCGCGCCTGCACCTCCCGCAAGTAATCCTCGAGACGATTCGAACCGCTCCTCCCACATCTCGCGGTAGGCGGCGACCCACTCGGAGACGTCCTTGAGCGGCGCCGGCTTGAGCCGGCACGGACGCCACTGAGCGTCGCGGCTGCGCGCCACGAGGCCGGCCCTCTCGAGCACCTTCAAGTGCCGCGAGACCGCCGGCATGCTCATGTCGAACGGCGCGGCCAGCTCGGTGACCGACGCCTCCCCCGTCGCGAGACGGGCGAGGATGGCCCGCCGGGTGGGGTCGGCGAGCGCCGCGAAGGTGGTCGTCAGGGAGTCGGCCGTCATCTCAACTTAACGCCAGGGTTAATTAACTCGTATGTTAATTACATCGAGCCGCGACCCGGTGTCAAGTTGACGCTTGCGGTCCACAGTCGACGGTCCACGGTTCTCGGCAAATCGGAATAGAACATACCCGATGCACTGTAGACCGTTGACCGTAGACCGAAGGGCCGCAGGCGTAGCCATGGGCCGCTCAATGAACGTAAACGCTCACGAGATCCTTGCGGACGAATCGCCGTCCCGACCGCGGTGATGACCCGGTCACGGTGACCACGACGTTGTAGCTGCCGGCTTCTCCCGCGCCGCCGAACGTGCCGGTGAGCATCGGCTCGTTGGGATCCAGCTTGATGTCGGGACGCGACAGGATCGCGTCCCGCAGCGGGAAGCGGCCCCGCGGCAGGCGGAGGCGCGACGCCTTGCGCGCGAACAGGTCCTTCATCCCATCCTGCCGCTCCAACCCGATCAGCCGGGCGATGTCGACCGGCAGGACGTCGCCGTCGGGAATCTTGACCGGCTCGAGACGATCGAGCGCGCGCCGATGCTTCTCGATCAGCTTCTTGAGACCCAGCGTTGGCGCCGACACGATTGCCTGCGC
This sequence comes from uncultured Acidobacteriota bacterium, assembly GCA_963841895.1. Taxonomy (GTDB): domain Bacteria; phylum Acidobacteriota; class Vicinamibacteria; order Vicinamibacterales; family UBA2999; genus JACCSI01. Next base: position 39,203 of record CAWJEO010000011.1, on the reverse strand, counting down.
CGCTGAGTTCGCAAATGGAACCCGATCATCGAACATGATCGCGCCGAGCTGAAGGCGGTCGCCGGCCCTGATGATTCGCGGGGCATGCGCGAGCACGAGACGGAGCGGCGAGCGCAGGAACACACCGGCGGTGTAGCGGACATGGGTGCGCTCGATGGTGTTCACCTCGATCCGCCACTGTCCCGGCATCGGCTCTTCGATCCGGAAGATCGCATAGCCGTCGCCGGAGTAGCGGCGGACGAACGCCGCGTTGGCGGGCAGCAACCGGCCGCCCGGGTCGCGCAATCGAACGCTCACCTCGTGAGCCTTGCGGGCGTCGCCAAACACCGCCCGAAGCGTCCGATCGGCCCATGCCACGGTGAACGTGGCCAGCTCCGCGCTGGCTATCGACGAACGCCGGCACGACGCTGAACGATGCTGTTCCGCTCTGATTGACCGCGATCGAATCGCCGCTGACCTGGCCGCGGATGTAGTTGTAGATCTCGAACAGGTCGTCGATCATCGGCACGAAGTAGTAGCGGCCGCCGGTCGCCGCGGCAAGCGATTCGAGCAGCGCCTGGTCGGACGAGGGGCCCATCGCGCAGGAGAACAGGCGGACGTCCGCGGGCAGCGCGTTCGCGGCCTGAAGCGCCGTCGGCTTGGCCGCATTGCCTGCATCGCACCCCTTGTTGTCGTAGCCGTCCGACAGCAGGACCAGCGCCCGCGGCGATGGCGACGCCGAGAGGAGCGCCGCCCCTTCGGCGATTCCGCCGCCCATGAACGTGCACTCGCCGAACGCGATCGCATCGATCGCGCTCATCGCGGCATCCTTGATCGGCTGCCCGGTGATCGGCTCGACTGCCGCCGCCCGCCGGATAGGCCACATCCGCCGTGGATCCGAAGCTGACGACACCGACCGCGTCGCCGACGTGCATCAGATCGACGAACTGCCGGCTGCAGACCCGCGTGATGTCGACGTAGCCGTAGGCAATCATGCTGCCCGATCGATCGATGACCGTCGCGACGTTGACCGGCGACCCGGCGGGCACGTCAGCGTTGTCGATGACGAGCGCAAAGTCCTGCCACGGCGTCGTGATCGTCGGGTTGGCACTCGCGCTCAAGAACGTGGCGATCACCCGCACTTCGTAGGTGCCAGACGGGTTCCGGACGAAGACGCATTCCACGTTATTGCGGAGGTCCGACAGGCCGTTCGCCTGCGAGAACCCGTTGGCGAACCAGTTGCCCATGTACACGGCCCCGGTCGCGAGCTCGATCACCTCGAGGTTCAGGTTGTTCACGATCGTCAACGTCGACCCAACGGCCGCCGCGGCGTCGGTCCAGGCCAGCGTGATACGCAGCGTGCGGGCAGTATCGACCGGCGCGACGTTGATCCGGAATTCCTGTCCAGATGCCGTGAACGCCTGCTTCTGATCGGAGTAGATGCCCGGGCCGCGATCCGTGGCCGGACTCTGGAGCAGCGTGTTCGAGATGTTGAGCCGGCCCCACCCCTGATCGTTGTTCGGGATCCGCGCCAGCCGCGTCGGATCCAGCGCCTCGAGCGGGGGCGAGCCGAAGAAGCTGCTCGGATCCTCGTCCTGCAGCATGCGGACGAACAACCGATTGGTCGCGGCGTCGAACGCCCACTGCCCCGGCGCCAGTGATGGCCGCCGCATTCGCCACCTGCGCCAGCGTCGTCGTCACCTGGACGACGGTCTGGGGGCGAACGTGAGAGTGCGGCGAAAGACCTGGCCGGAATCGGGGCCCCAGGCCAGCCGATCGACGTCGGAAACATTGAGGCAGCGCCAGTTTTCGCCACCGGCCAGATCCTCGGCACCGTTGACAAGCAGCGCCTTGAGCATCGCCGGGCTCGGCGTCTTGCCGCCAGTGCGATTGCGCCACCACTCAATGAGGAGCGCACACGCGCCGGCGACGTGCGGGGCCGCCATCGAGGTGCCCGTCATGAACGTGTACTGATCGATCAGCTGGCCGGGGTTACCCGGATCGGCGGTTCCGGTTCCCGCGATGGGAGCGGTGAGGCGTTCCCGTTCGGGAAAACGCCGATGCCACATCGGTACCGGGCGCGACGATGGTCGGCATGATGCGTCCGTCCACCGACGGTCCACGGCTCGAGCTCCCGGCAATCCCGCGAATGTCGTCGGACGGGAAGCCCGCCCCAGGCCGCGACGACAGCGAGTTGCCAACGACGATGTCGTTCTTGCTCTCGTGCGGCGAGCCGATGCTGGTCGGCCGGCCGCCGAGGTTGCCGGCCGCACAGACGATCGCCAGCCGCTCGAGCGCCGGCGTGGCCGGGTTGGGATCGCGGACCGCGAGATCGATCACTCGCGCGTTGGCGTCGTAGCCGTCGCCGCCGTTTCGTCCGCCGCTCCAGCTGTTGTTCATCACCTGCGCGAGATTGATCGCGGCGTCCTGCACGATCGTCTCGACGCTCGGCTGCGGGCTCACGTTAGGGGCGAGAAAGTTCTGGTTCACGAAGCGCGCGCCCGGCGCCACCCCCTGGCCCCACAGGAAGTTGCCAGGCGACGCGCCTTCAACCTGGCCGGTCGCGGCGTTCCCCAGGACAATACCGGCGACGTGGGTGCCGTGGCCTCTGGTGTCGGTGGCGGCGACTCCACTGGAATAATCGACGAACGCCTCCTGACGACCGCGCAGGTCGGCATGCGCGGTCGCGCCGTTGTTGCCGGCGTTGGCGTCGATGCCCGAATCCGCAATCGCGACGGTGACGCCGCTCCCGGTGACGCCCGACCGTGGTCAGCCACGCCTGATACCCGGTCACCGCGGTCGTTCCGGGGGCCGCACCGGTGACGTTGTCGGCGACAATCTGCGATTCGCGCTCGCCGGTCGGCAGCATCGGCGGGACGGCCTGCGCCCAGCGGACGTGCGGGACGGCCGCCACGGCCTCGATCGCGATGCCTTGCGCGCGCAGGATCGCGTATTCGCCGCCGTACGTGGCCGGCTGGGTGCGCTCGTCGAGAATCGTGCCGCCACCCGCCGCGATCGCGGCGCGCACCGCCCCAGCTTCGGTACTCGGGTAGACGCCGACGAGCAGATACTCGGTCGCGACGTCGGCCACCGCCTGGATGCGATAGGCGGGCTTGAGCGGACCGGTCCAGACGACGAACGGCAGCGCCCGCAGCCCCTGCACATCCTGGCTCGAGCCGTAGACGAACAGGCCGTAGATCGAAATCGGCTCGACCACATCGACGCCGCGGGCTTCGATCTCGCGGACCCACTCTTCGGACACCGGACCGGCCAACTGGACCAGGTGGTGCGGCCAGCTGGGAGCATCAGTTGGAGAGAGATCGAGACGCGCGGGAACGTCGGGCTCGCCCGTCTCGACGTCGATGACGTATTGCCCGATGCGCAGCAGGTTCGTCTCGGTCAGAACGGTGACGCGAAAGCCCTGCGCCTCGAGCGCCCTGTACTGCGCGTCGGTCCCGCGCACCAGCGTCCCCGCCGGCGTCTCGAACTCAACCGTCACGCCGGTCTGGCGTGACGCGGTGGCTTCCTGGTCGGCAGCCGCGGCGCGCGCCGTCGGCGGCGCTCCGCGAGTCCCGCGCCAGGTGATCAGAGCCTTCGTTGCCACGTCCGTCCTCCCGCGCGGGGATTATGGCTCGCGGCTGCGCCGCTTCGCATCTGCGGAGGGCGCGGCGCTCGTCGCTCTGCCCTTCGACGGCGATGGCCCAATCCGTTTGGGCATGTCGTCGGCCTGCTGGCTGGCGCGGAACTCGACAATCCGGACCTCGGCAAGGCCGCGCGCGCAGAACGGGTCTTCGCGCATGATGGCGGCGATCTGATCGCGGCTCTCGCCGATAGCGAGGATAATGCCGCCGTCGCGCGGGATTTTGCGGCCCGAGACCAGGAAATGTCCCGACGCGTAGTGCTTGTTCAGGAAGGCGACGTGCGCCTTCATCGCCGCGTCGATGGCGGCGAGATCGGACGTGTAGGTCAGTTCGATGACGAACATAGGGGTAACCTGGGACCCTGGCAAGATCGCCAGGGGCGACAGCGTTTCGCCGTCCGGCTCAGCCGATGTACCATAGCGCTCCTGCCTTCGAGGAGTCGTCTGGTGCCGTCGGCCATTCCAACCCAGCGATCTTAGGAAGTCGTGACTGGAATTAGTACTCGACTGGACGGACGCCCAGCAGTGTGGCCGAGGCGGGTCCAGCCTGAGGAAGGGAAGGTATGACCGTTTATATTGTGAACCCCAGCCACCTGTCGTTCGGCGTCGGCGTCATCACGCCCCGATGGCTGTTCGTGTTGGCAGGGGCGACGCCGGAAAAGCATGGCCGGCCGCAAATCGTCGACGAGACCCTGGAACCGTTCGATATTGACGGCGTCCAGGCTGGCGATATTGTCGGGATTGGCATCCACACCGGCAACGCGCTTCGCGGCTACGAGATCGGGAAGCAAGCGAGCGCGCGCGGTGCGATCGTCGTGTTCGGCGGCATCCACGCGACGTTGTATCCAGACGAGGCCCGTCAACTCGGCGACGCCGACGCCGTCGTTCGCGGCGACGGCGACATCATCTGGCCGGTCGTTCTCGACAACGCCGTCAACGGGACGCTCCAACGGACCTACGAAGGCGGACGGGTCGATGCCGAGCACTTCGTGCCGGCGCGCTGGGAGTTGCTGCCGCACGGCCGCTACATGTGGGGATCCGTGCAGACGGTCCGCGGTTGCCCGAAGCATTGTTCGTTCTGCTCGGTGTGGCGTACCGACGGCCAGAAGCCGCGGCAGCGCCGAATCGACAGTGTGGTGGACGAGATTGTCGAGCTCCGGCGTCGCGGACTCCGCTTCGTCGCGCTGGCCGACGACAACTTCTACCCCGTCACGCTGACCGACCTGGCCATGGCGGAACGACAGAAAAACGTCGCCCGGATCGAACAGCTGAAGGCGCTGCGGGCCGAGCGGTTCGAGCTGATGGCGCGGCTCGCGCAGCTGCCGTCGGATATGGTCTTCTTCACCCAGATCACCATGGAGGCCGCTGAGGACGCCGACTTCCTCGACGCGATGCGCAAAGCCAACATCAAGGGGGCACTCGTCGGCGTCGAGGCGGTTACCCCGGAAGGCCTTAAGGACGTCTATAAAGGGTTCAACGACTCCGGCGAGGCGCTCGTGGAGCGTCTGCGCAAGTTCCGTCAGCACGGCGTGCATGTCCTCGGCTCGTTCATCTTCGGATTGCCGAGCGACCGCGCCGCGACGTTCGAGGCGACGGCAGACGTCGCCGAGCGCGCCGGGGTCACGTTCGCTCAGTTCGTGATGCTGACGCCGTATCCGGGGACGGTTGATTTCGAAGCGTGGGAAAAAAAGCTGGGCGGCGATGCCGCACAAGTGGGCGGCATTCCCATCACCCGCCACTGGCTGATCCCTCAGGCCCTGCGTCCCAAGGTCTATGCGCCGCATCCGGTCATGACCCCCGACGAAATCCGCCAGCGCACCCAGGCCGTGTGGGATCGGTTCTACAGCCTGCCGCGCATCTGGGAGCGCTCCAGTTGTGTCCGGAGCCTCCGGGCCCGCCTGGCGTTCGTCCTGATGTCGAAGCTCTATCGTCAGATGTACGCCAACACCGGGATTGCGACCGATAGCGCCCGCGTCAGTCGGGCGAACCGATGGGCCCGCCTGATCGCCAAACCGGCGCGCCGACTGTTCGTGGCGCGCCCCATGCCGGCACTGGTCAGCCCGATCCCGGAAAGCTGATCGAGGTTCCAGGGTTTCGAGGTTCCGGGTTCCGGGTTCCGAAGTCTCGGTTCGGGTTAACCCTGGAACTTCGGCAACCGCGGAACTCGGAACCTCCCCACCGCGCCTTGCATCGCTCTACCCTCGTACGGTATACCGTAACACGGTATAGCGATGCCCGACTACCCGCGCCGCCACCTGCCGCAGCAGTTCCTCCCGCTGACTGTCCCGGTCTTCCAGATCCTCCTGTCGCTCGTAGACGACGACCTGCATGGCTACGCCATCATCCAGGACATCCGCGAACGCACCGGCGGCGAAGTCCAGTTGACCGCCAGTACGCTCTACGCCGCGATCAAGCGGCTGCTCGAAGAGAAGCTGATCGACGAGGTGGCGGTCCGGCCGCAGGCTGACGCCGACGACCCGCGGCGCCGCTATTACCGCATCACCGCGCTCGGCCTCGACGTCGCGCGGCTCGAAACCGCCCGCCTCGAGCGCGTCGTCAAGATGGCGCGGCGCAAGAAGTTCACCCTGCGAAAGGTGTGAGGAACGAGGCGTGATGGCCCGGGCGATCTATCGGGCGATCCTCCGGCTGCTGCCGGAGGCGACGCGTGACCGCCACGGCGACGAGATGCGGCTGCTCTTCGACGAGCTCGTCCGCGACGCCCGGCGGCGCGGCCCGCTCGCCGCGGCTGCCGTGGTCGTTCGCGAGATCGCCACGCTGATTCGGTTCGTATGGCGCGAGCGCCGGGCGCAGCCGCTGCCGCCGCTCGACCCCGCGTTCACCCCTCCCGAAGGGAGCCCTCTGATGGTTGCCGCGCTGCTTCAGGACCTCCGCTATGCGGGACGGCTGCTCCGCCGCTCGCCGGGCTTCACGGCGATCGCGATTCTCACCATGGCCCTCGCGATCGGCGCCAACACCGCCATCTTCAGCGTCGTCAACAGCGTGCTGCTGCGTGCCCTCCCCTTTGACGATCCCGATTCCATCGTTGTCCTTGGCCACAGCACGAATGGCAGCGACACGCTCGACAGCACGACGCCGGGCAACCTGCACGATTGGAGACGCGGCGCAACGGCGTTCAGCGCGATTGCCGGGTTCACATCGACCGAACGGATTGTGACCCTGAACGGCAACGCCGAGCGGATTCGCGGCGGTCTCAGCGTCGGCAGCATCTTCGAGGTGCTCGGGCGAGAGGCGACCGATGGCCGCACGCTGTCGGCCGCGGACGACGACCCGGCCGCCGCGCCGGTGGTCGTGCTCAGCTCCCGGCTGTCGCGCCGCCTGTTCGGCGATACCCGTAGCGTCGGCCAGTCGATCGCCATCAACGGCACGCCTTACGCGATTGTCGGCGTCATGCCGGCCGACTTCGCCTTCTTCGACTTCGACTACGAGTACCTGGATTCCGGCGCGCTTCGACGCCGTCTTCCGCGAGAACCGCGATCAGTACTTCCTGCTCGGCGTCGCCCGGCTGAAACCCGGCACGCCGATCGTCCAGGCCAACGCGCAGCTCAACACCGTGATGGACGGAATTCGGCTCGCCTTCCCTCAGTTCACGCAGAACGCCGTCGCCATCGTGATCCCGATGAAGCAAGTGCTGCTCGACGGCGTCGAGACGCGACTGCTCGTGCTGATGGGCGCGGTCGGCTTCGTGCTGCTCATCGCCTGCGCGAATCTCGGGAACCTGCTGCTCGCGCGCGCGACGACCCGGCGGCGCGAGATGGCCGTCCGCAACGCGCTCGGCGCCGACAAAGGGCGGCTGGTGCGACAGATGTTTGCCGAGAACATGCTGCTCGCGGTCCTCGGCGGCCTCGCCGGACTCGCCGTCGGCGCCGGTCTCATGCGCGTGCTCGTCAGCTACCTGCCCGACACCCTGCCGCGGCGCAGCGGCATCTCGCTCGACGGGCAGGTGATGTTCTTCACCGCGGCGGTCTCGCTCGCCGCTGGCCTGGTGTTTGGCGCTTTCCCGGCAATTCAAGCGACTGGACGCCGCGCAATGTCGTCGCTCCGCGAGGGCACGCGCACGAGTCCACGCGCGGGGCTGGTCAGGCGCGCACTCGTCACGTCGCAAGTGGCGCTGGCGCTCATCCTCCTCGTCGGCGCCGGCCTCCTGTTGCGAAGCGTCGGCCGGCTCCTCGAGATCTCTCCTGGCTTTGCCACCGAGCAGCTGCTGACGTTCACCGCGTCGGTGCCATCGGCAACGTATCGGACCGGGCCCGAACGCGCGGCGTTCTTCGAGCGTGCGGCCACCGCGCTCGAAGCGCTGCCCGGCGTGCGGACGGTGACGCTGGCGACGACGCTGCCGGTGGCCGGACGCGGCAATGGCGCGTGGTTCAACATCATCGAGCGTCCGCTGCCGCCGACCGAGACGCCACCCGGCGTGCCGAACCGCGTCGTCCGTGCGAACTACTTTCAGGCGTTGGGCATTCCGCTCCGCCGCGGCCGCACGTTCACGGCGACGGATGGCCTCGATGGCAGCCGCTCGGTCGTCGTCAGCGAATCGGTCGCGCGGCGGTTCTTCCCGGACGGCGACGCGATCGGCCAACGCATCTACATGGGGACGTCCGAGAATCGGGTTGTCCCCGATTCCGAAATCGTCGGCATCGTCGCCGACGTCAAACAGATCGGGCTCGCCGAAGAGCGGCCACAGGCCGTGTACGTTCCGCACGCGCTCGTGCCCGACATCTCGAGCTTCACGTTCGCGATCCGGACCACGGGCGATCCCGCGGCGCTTGCACCCGCGGCGCGGCAAGTGATCCGCGACCTCGACCCCGGCGTGCCGTTGATTCGCGTGCAGACGATGGACGAGATCATCGGGCGGACGGTCGCGCCGGCACGATCGTCAACGGTGCTGATCGGACTCTTTGCCGCCGTCGCGCTGACGCTGGCGCTCGTCGGCGTCTTCGGCGTGCTGTCCTACACCGTGAGTCAGCGCACGACCGAGCTCGGCATCCGCATGGCGCTCGGAGCGAGCGCGCAACAGGTCACGTGGAACATCCTGGGCCAGGGGTTGATGCCAGTCGGCATCGGGGTTGCCATCGGCGTCGCCGGCGCGCTGCTCCTCACGCGGTTCATGCAGTCGCTGCTCTTCGGCGTCACGCCGACCGATCCCGTCACCTTTGCTGCGGTCGCCCTGCTGCTCGGGACGACCGCCGCGGCCGCGGCGTACGTGCCGGCACGGCGCGCCACGCGTGTCGATCCAGTCAAGGCGCTTCGCGCCGATTAGTGACGCGCGGCGGCAATGGACGAACGAAGAACGAAGAACGAAGAACTAAGAACGGTACGTTGAACGACGGAACGTAGAACAACGGAATGGAACGGCCAACGTTGAACCGTCAACGCAGAACGGAACGAACGATCAACTCTGGTCAGTCCCGCTGAGCCCATGCCCCCTGCCCATTGTCGTTGTGCCTTGTCGAGCGGTTGGTCCACTGTTCCGGCCGCATCCGTCCTCGTTGACCGTTGAGTTCTTCGTTGACCGTTCAACGTTGGAACGTTCCATTGACGTCGTTCCGTCGTTCAGTCGTTCAACGTTCCGTTCTTAGTTCTTCGTTCTTCGTTCTTTGTTCGCGCAGGTCTTCGTCAGAACGCCTGTCCGATGCTGAAATAGAAGCGGCTGCGGCGTTCGCCGGGACGCCGATCGAGCACGACGCCGTAGTCGCCGCGGAGCAGGAACCAGGGCGTGCGGACGCGGAGCCCCACTCCGGCGGATTCGCGGAGGTCCGCCAGCGAAAAATCGCCGACACGCTGCGTAGACGTTGCCGATGTCGCGTGAACAGCACGCCGTCGACACGGCTGAGGAGCGGCACGCGCAGCTCGTTGTTGAGGATGAGCAGCGCCTGACCGCCGCGCGGCTTCGCCGGTCGAGACCCACCGGCCCGACCGCATTCTGCGCAAAGCCGCGGAGCGTCGTGCTGCCGCCCGCGAAGAAGCGCTCGCTGAGCGGGATGTCGACGTCCCGAGCCCCAGGCCGAGCCCGACTCGCACACCAGTCGCAAACACGAAACGCGGCCGCAGGATCTCGTTGGTGAACGGCTTGCGCTGCGGCGCCTCAGCGGCAGGTAGTAGAAATACTGCCCGAAATACCGGACGAACGGCAGCGTCGACCCGAGCCAGCTCGGCGAGAACGAGAAGGCGTGCGACAGAAACGAGCCGGTGCTCGCATCGAGGACTTCATCCCGTCCCTCACGCGTCAGCGTCGTCGTCAACGGCGACACCGTGAGGGTTTCGTCGAAGCCGGGAACCGCGGTGTTGAACGTTCGCGCCCGCTCGTAGCGGTAGCCGTAGCTCCACACGTAGTGGTCGGCGAGCTCGCGCTCCTGGATAATCGAGATGCCCTTGCGATCGACGTCGAACCCGTCGGCGATTTCGGTCGCTGGATTGCGCTCCTCGCGGTAGTAGACGGTTCGCGGTCGTCTCGAGCGGCCAGTAGCGTAGCGACGGCTGCGTCAGCGTGCCGCGCACGTCGTGGAGCTGCGCGTCGTAGCGCGTCCGCAAGCCGATCACCCGGGCCTTGCCGAGCGAGTTGTGGCTCGAGATGTCGAACAGGCCGCCGACGCCGCGCTCGGTGTCGTACGAGGCGCCGTAGTTGATCTGCATCGGCTGGACCTCGCGGACCTCGACGTTGACGCGAACTGGCTTCTGGTTCTCGGCGACCGTCTGCGCGCTCGGCTGGCACGTCGCCTTCGAGATTCTGGCGGGTGATGTCGATGACCGAGATACGCGCGCGTGTCGTACAGGTTCTTGCGCGAGCGGCTGAGCGCGCTCGAGATCGAGCGGCTCGTGCGCGCGTCAGCTCGAGCTGTTCCCTGACCAGCCGATCGCTGGTCTTGTCGATGCCCTGCACGTCGATCTCGGCGATGACGCTTTGCTGCCCTTCCTGGACGCGAACTGGACGTCCACCTGGCCGGTGTGACGGTTGAGCGCGAGCGAGTAATCCGGGTGGACCTCGTTGTAGCCGCGCTGCCAGTAGATGGACCGAATGCGCTGTAGCGCGTTCTCGGCCGCCATCGGAAGGAACGGCTCCCCGGCCACCGCGGGCAGATCGGTGAGGATCGTGTCGGTCGAGATCGCGGCGTTTCCCTTCACTGTCACGGCGCCGATACTAAAGCGCGGACCCTCACGAATCGGGACGACGACGCGCGCAATGGTGCCCTGCGAATTCGGCGCGCGGCGGGATCGACCTCGGCGGCGAGGAAGCCCTCTTCGCGGTAATAGCGCTGCAGCAGCTCGGACACGGTTTCCGGATCCTCGAACAGCTGCCGCTCGAGATTCTGGTCGTCGATGCAGCTTGTCCAGCAGCTTCGGCGACGATCTGCGCGGCGCCTTCGAAGGCCAGCACGACGCGGTCGAAGCGAGTCCCCGGCTGCACGCGAAAGACGATGCGCCGGCGCGCCGGGTCGGCATCGTCTACGCTCGGCTCGATCGTCGGATCGAGTTGATTGGTCGTCGGCCAGCCGAGCTGCGCACCGCCTCGGTCACATCGTCCACGCGCTGACGGTCGAAGACGCCGCGATGCCACAGCGCGGCGGCCTCTTCGCGCAGCCGGGCCGGCGGCGCCATGCCTTCGAACGCCACGTCGACGATTGGCCCTTCGACCACGCGCAGCGTCAGGTTGATGCCGTTCGGCCGTGGCGTCGCGTTCGAGCCGCACGCGCGACTGGAGATAGCCGCGTTCGATCAGCCGCTCCTCGATGCGGGCGACGCCGCGTCGCGCGCTTGAAGAAGTCGAACTCGTCGCCCTCGTCGAGCTTCGAGCAGATCGCGCAGTTCGGCGTTCGGGCATCGCGCCGGACGCCGGCCACGGTGACCGTCCCGACATCGGGCCGCTCGCGCGGTTGCCGGCGCGGCGGCTTCGTGCCGCCGAGGCCAATGTCGTGGCTGAAGTCAATGCGGTAGCTGGCATCGCTCTGCCGCACGGCGCGGGTCTGGAACCGGCGCGTCACGTCGAACTCGGCCACCCAGATCTGATCGTTGCTGTCGACGAGATCGGTCGAGTAGATCAGCTCGAGATTGTCGGTAAGCTCCTGGCCGACGGTCAGCCGCGCGCTCGGATCGGCTTCGTTGCCGATGAGATGCGGCTCGACTCGCACCTCGCTGAGCCCGGTCGCCCGTCTCCAGGCCGCGGCCGAGGCTCGATCCGACACGGCCAGCCAGATACGAGAGCATCTGCTCGCGCGCGATCGTCGAACTCCTCGCCGCGCATCTCGTCCAGCGTGCGGCCGGTCACGAGCAGCGCCATGATGTCGGGCTCCGGCAGCGACGGTTCGGACGTCAACGTCGTCTCGGTATCGTCGGTGGTGCCGGACACCGCAATCGTGACGTCGTAGTTGTTCGCGGTCGTATTGAGCAGCAGATCGAAGGTCGGGACGATCCGGCGCTCGTCGAGGAATCGGATGATGCCGCGCTCGGTCTCGTACTGCCGCTCGTTGAGCCGGATCTCGCCGCCTTCGCGCACTTCGATCTGTCCAGACAGTCCGGTCTCGTACGGGGTGCCGAGCAGCCGCACGTTGACGTCGACCTCGGCCTGCGCGAGGTTGTTGTCCACGAGGATCGGCGTCGCCGTGTCGACGGCGACGTTGAACCGGACCCGGTCGAGCAGCGGATTGCGCTCCTCGGTGAGATCGAGCTTTCGCCGTTCCGTCACGGCGGCCAGCAAGCCGGTGTCGAAGTTGATGTCGCCGGTCAGGCCCGCCTTCGTCAACGGTGATGCTGGCCGTCGACGACGATCTCTTCGCCCTTGCTCAGGATGTGAACGGTGCCGTTCGAGAGCGTGCGGAGGTCGAGCGGAGCGTCGTAGGCGAAGTCGCTCGGTCGTCAGTTCGAGATTGATGTCGCGGATCCCGCCGGCTGCCCAGCGACGCCTCGCCCGCGCCCTTCAGGGTCCCGCCGTTGACATCGGCGCTGAGCGTTCTCCAGCCGCACGCGGCTGCCGGCGAGGTCGAGCCGCGCATTGATGCGCTCGGCGGCGACGCTGATTTCGTCGGCGACCAGGTTGGCGTCGGTGAGAACTGACCTGGCCGGTGAGGTCCGGCGCGGCCGACCGTGCCGCGCGCCTGAAGATCGATCGTGGCGTCGCCTTCGGCATCGACCCGATCGGTCACGAGCGACGCGGCGGCGATGTTGATCGTGCCTTTGGCCTCGACGCCGAGCGCACGGTCGCCGGACAGACCCGACCTGCCCGGCGACGCCGAGCGTACCCAGCGTGCCGGACGAGGTCGAGCTGCTCGATCGTCGCGGCGGCGTCGGCAAGACGAATCGCCGATGGTTGTGTCTGCGCGAGGGTCAGACCGTCGAGGTCGACGGCGAGATCGGGAAACGTGATCCGGCCGGACAGCGCGCGCAGGTCCGCCCGCGTCGCGGTCATTTCGGCGGTCACGCTGATCCGGCCGTTCGAGGCCGGGGGGCGCGCCGGGAACCGCCGCCGGATTGAGGCCGACGAGGTGCGCGGTGAACGTCGCGGCGCCGCCCTTGCGCGGCACTTCGACCGGCAATGCCGGCAGGACGTCGAACGGTATCGCGACCGTTCGCATCGATGGCCGCGCTGCCCCACGCCGCGGTCAGCTTCTCGATGACCGCTTCGCCGGCCGCAATCCGGGCCGTCGCGTTGAGATTCGGACAGACCGGGCTCGATCGACGGAAAGAGCAGCAAGCCGTCGTCGATCGTCACGACGAGATCGGGATCGAGCGCGCGGAGGTTGCCGCGCACGGTGCCGGATACCGTGAGCCGGCCATCCGCCGCGATGTCGGTGCCGCGCGGCGAGTACAGCGCGAGCGTCGCGAGGTTGGCCTTTGCCTCGAGCGTGAGCGCGCCGTCGCCGGCCTGCTCCGTGACCGGAATCTCGCCCGCCGGCGACGATCGTCGAGTCCTGCGCGGTGACGTGGAGACGATCGGTCGCGACCTTCTCGTCGGCGTAGCGGATCACCGCCGGCTCGGCGAGTGCGAATGGCCGCTCGTTCCAGGCGCCCTTGAACGCGCGATGTTCGCGGTGCGCGCGCGACGGCCTTCGAGATCGGTCAGCGGACCGGTCGCGTCCACCACGGCCTGCACCTGTCCGGTCAGCGGCGTCTCCATCGCTGGGCGCCGCGACCATCGACGATGTTCGCCAGGTCCAGGTTCTTCAGCTCGGCATGCAGCGTCGTGACGAACGGACGCTGGACGTCGATCCGCGCTTCGGCCTCGGTCCCGAATCGCTCGGCCGTCAGGCGAACGGTGGCCTGGCGATCGCGCACGTCAGCGTCAACGGCGACCGGGCCGAGCGCGCGATCGTTGAGCCGCAGCGCCTTCGAGCTGAGATCGACATCGGCCGCCGGATCGGCAATCGTTGCCTTCGCCGCGGGCGGCAAGGCTGATGTCACCCTGCAGGGTCTGCCCCTCGGCTCGGCGTGAACTCGAGCAGCCGCACGTTCGTCGAGTTGACCTCGAACGCATAGGCGCTGCGGGAGAGATCGTAGCGGCCGGTCGCGACGAGTCTCGCCGTTGCCATCGGGTTGCGGTTTGTCGATATGGAGTCGCGCCAGATTGAAGATGCGGTCGGCGAGAGTGCCCGTGGCATCGAGCGTGCCCCACGGTTCGCTATAGGCGACGAGCCCTTCGCCACGCGCGTGAAGATCGACAATCGGACTCGCCGTCGTGCCGCGCGCGGTCGCGTCTATGGCAAGCGTGCCGCTCGACCGGGAAGCGACTGCCCGGCCGCGGCAACGATCGACGGCAGGTCGAATTGCGTCGCCTGCAGCTTCAGGTCGAGACGACGCGCGCCGCGCGAGCTCGACCCGTCCTGACACCAACGCGCGCGCCGGTCCGGCGACTGCGGCACCCTGAGGTGCCCACGTCACCTCGGCTCTTTCGATCGTCAGCGCCGCCGGCGTGTAGGCGATCTGGCCACTCACCGCGATGTCGCGGGCGTTCTCGACCGCAAGTGCTGGCGCGTCGATCCTGGCCGCGACCGCAGGAGAAGACACCGAGCCCCCCAGCGTCGCGCGCACGGCCGCAGGTCCCTGGACGCGCGCCGGCAGCAGACTGCCCCGCGCCTGCCCGAGCACCGCTTCGAGCCGCGCCGCCGTGCCGCCGACGTCCGCGAGCTTCGTCGTCACCTGCCCGCTCAAGCGGCGATCGGCGGTGACTCGCAGAGTCGCCGTTCGCGGTGGCGCCAGCGGCGGTGAACGAGCGGATCCGCGCGTCGATCGCGCCGTCCTGGCCACGGAGATCGAGCTGACCCCCGACTGGAATCACTCCGCGCGAGGCTGGTGCGTTGGGCGTAAGCGAGACTCGGGCGTCACCCCGCGCATCGAGGTAGTCGAGGCCCGGCCACCGCGCGTCCACCTGCGCGTCCACGCGGCTGGCGATCAGGTACGGGAGCTCGAGTCCCTGCATCGACGGTCCGCGCATCGAGCCCTGTCACCGTGGCGCGCATCTGCGAGGCGTGGGCCGCATCGGCCGCGATCTCGCCGCTCCCCGTCACCCACCCCCACGGCGCCCGCAGATCGAGTCGATCGATCGTGGCCAGGCGGGTGCCAACGTCGTACCTGCCCGCGGCAGCGACCTGGACCTCATCGAAGGTCCGATACGCGAGAGCCGAACTGTCGATCCGCGCCTCGACAACGGCAGCGCTTGCCGGCCCGCTGACCGTGGCCTCGACGAGCGCGCGCCCGCGGGCGGGATCCGCAAGCTGCAACACCCGCGACAGGCGATCGAGATCGAGCTGCGACTTGACCGCAAGTGCGAGTTCCGGCGCCTCGAAGTCCTTCACAGTACCGCTGGCGTCGATGCGCGATCCTTCGGCATCGAGCTGGAGCGCTTCGACGCGGAGGTCATTCCGCCCGACATCGACCGTGGCCGCGGCACGGTCGAACGCAATCGACTGATCCTTCGTACGGACGTTGCCGGATCCGACCTCGGCGACGATCGCGTGGCGATCGGCCAGTCGATCGCCGGTCACCTTGATCGACGGCAGCGGCACGGTCACGGCCAGCGCGCGACGGCGATCCTCGTACTGCACCTGCGCCCGACTGATCGATAAGTCCGATATGAGGTAATTCAGCGGCTCGTCGGCCTCTTCGGGATCGCGCGGCGGATGCGGCACGTTGTCGAGACCGCGCTCGTCGATGACGTACTTGATGTCGGCACCGGCAATCTGACCGGTCCGAATCACGAACTTGCGGCGCACCAGATCGGGAAGGCTCAGCTTGAGATCGAGCTGCTCAACCGTTGCGAACGCGGGCAACTGCGGCGCGTCCGGCGAGCGCAGTACGAGGTTCCGCAACGACAGCGAGAGCCCGAACAGGTTGTAGTCAAGCCCATCCGTCTGGACCTGAATGTTTTGCTGGGCGAGTAACGCGGTGACGCGTCGCAAGACAGCGCGGCGCCCCGGACTGGAATGGAGGATGACGAGGAGCACCGCGATGAAGATGCAGATCGCCGCCGCCAGGGCGAGCAGAATCTTCGGGAACCGGGCCTTGCGCATTGCACGAGGAGTCTCGGGAGATGCGGGCGCCGCCATGGTGCCGGCGGAGGTTGCATAACACGGACCAGCCGCGCGCGAGAGCCGATGAGATCAACGAGTCAGCGTGCGCCAGACAATTGGTAGGGCCGTACCCACACGGCGCACGGCGACGGGGACGACGGTGGCTTGACGACCATCCAGCACAGGCGTATGTTCGAAGGTACGCCAAAGGCGCCGAAGCGGCGTCGCGGGGGACCCAAGGCGCGAATCCACGCGCACCGGGGCGAATTCTGCGGGCACCCAGTCGGGCGCCCACGGATAGAGCAACTCCAGGCTCGAGCCCGTCAGCTAACCTCGTCGGCGTGTGGAGGCCTGCCGTGTTGCGGTTATGGCATCGTGGCGGCGAATCTGCCGCCGCAGCAATCCCGTTCGTCGTTCGTCGCGGACTTCCCTTCCTGATCGCGGCGTCAGCCGTGATCGGCGCGATGGTCTGGCTCTCCGGATCACGCAATCCCTACACGCCGGCCGGCTATGTCGGCTACCTCACGAAAGGCGCGGTCTTCGGCCAGAGCCACTTCTACGGCGTGCAGAAAGGGCCGACCTCGCCAGGTCGATCCTGGCTGCTCGAAGTGACCAACGTCAGCGTCACGCCCTACACCTACACCGAGGAGTTCGTCGGCGACCAGGCGGTCCTGAGTCGCGACAACCTCAAAATCTCGTTTGCCGTCCACACGGTGTGGCGCGTGGACGAAGCGCAGGTCCCGCTCTTCATGGAGCGATTCAGCACCACCGTCACGAACGGCGACAGTGAGACATCGCCCGATGCGATCGTGAAGGTCGCGTACGGCCACTTCGTGCGCGAGCCGCTGCGCACCTACGCGCGCGACGAAGTGCAGCGCCGCAACGGCCTCATCGTGAAGGACGAGCTCATCGCGATCGGCGACGCCGTGCTCGCGCGGGTTCGCGGCTACGCCGCGGCCAGTCCGTTCATCATCACCAGCGTGGTCGTCGGTAGCGTCCAGTATCCGTCCGAGGTCGCCGATGCCGTGGCCCGTAAGCTGGCGGCGACGCAGGAGCTCGAACGCAAGGACACCGAAATCGAGATCGAGCGCAAGGAGCGGACCAAGCGCGAAGTGCAGGCGACCGGCATCGCCAATGCGATGCAGATCATTCGCGGCCAACTGAACCCGCTCTATATCCAGCACGAGGCGATCGAGGCCCAGAAGATGATGGTGAATTCGCCCAACCACACGACGGTGTACATCCCGGTGGGCCCGATGGGCGTGCCGATCGCCGCCACGCTGCCCCAGCCGGCTCCGGTCGAAAGAAGGTAGGCTACGGAACACGATGGTTCAATTGGGAGTGCTCGCCTTTGGCGCGGCCGTCGCCGGATTGGTCCAAGGCATATCGGGCTTTGCCTTTTCGATGGTGGCGCTGTCGATCTGGGTGTGGGGCGTCGATCCGCAGCTGGCCGTGGTGATGGGCATCTTCGGCGGCGTCACCGGACAGATCATTTCAGCGATCAGGGTCCGGCGCGGCTGGCATCTCTCGATCCTGTGGCCCTTCGTTCTGGGCAGCGCGATCGGTATTCCGATCGGCACGCTGCTGCTGCCCTATCTCGATCCCAATCGCTTCAAGCTCGTGCTCGGCCTCTTTTTGATCGTCTGCTGCTCCGCGATGCTGGGCACGACCCACCTGCCCCGCTTCGAGAAAGGCGGTCGCGGCGCTGACGCCGGCGTTGGCGTCCTCGGCGGCATCATGGCGCCGCTGAGCGGCTTCAGCGGCCTTGCGCCGGCGCTGTGGTGCACGCTGCGCGGCTACACCAAGGACGAGCACCGCGCGGTCATCCAGAATTTCAATCTGATCGTCCTGTCGGCGACCTTCGGGTCGCTGGTCTGGTCGGGGCGCGTGCGCGCGGAGATGCTGCCGCAGATGGCGGTCGTCGCCGGCTCGCTGGTGGTGCCGTCGGTGTGGGGCTCGAAGATCTATATCGGCATGAGCCCCGCCGCCTTCCGGAAAGGCGTGCTCTGGGTGTTGATCCTGGCCGGCGTGGCCATGCTGGCCGCAGCCCTGCGGAGCATGTTCGCGCCGGCGTGATCCGGTCTCGCGCCTATTCGGTCCGAAGCGCTTTGATCGGCGCGATCGCCGCCGCCCGCGCCGCGGGCACGATCGACGCCACGAACGCCGCGATTGTGAGCGACACCGAGGCGACGACCAGGGCCGCCGGATCCCAGTACGCCACCCCGTAGAGCTGTGCCGACAGCAGATATCCGGCACCAACCGCCAGCGGCAAGCCGAGCAGAATGCCCAGCAGCACGCGACGGAAGGCGCCGCTCAGCACGATGCCGACGACGTTGCCGCGATCGGCACCGAGCGCCATCCGAATGCCGATCTCGCTCGTGCGCCGGGCGACGGAGTACGCGGTCACGCCGTAGAGTCCGATCGCGGCCAGGATCAGCGCGACGATCCCGAAGAGCCCGGCCAGGCTCGCGACCGCGCGCTGCTGATCGAAGGAGCGTTCGACCTGTTGTCGGAGCGTCCGCACCGTGGCCACGGTGAGGTTGGGATCCGCGTCGGCCAGCGCCCGCTTGACGAGTGGCTCCACTTGCCCCGCCGGCATGCTGGTCACGAGCAGCACGCCGCGCGCGTAATGCGACTGCGCTTCGACCCGCCGCATCACTTCATGCTTGTAGTCGACGGTCTGCGCCAGCGGGACGAAGAACATCGGCCGCGCCGGTCGATCCAGCTGGAAGCCGGCGAATTTGGCATCGCGGACGACGCCGACGATGCGGTAGGTGTTGACGTGCTCTGGCAAATTCAGGCCGAAGTGCTGATCGAGCGGATCTTCATCGGCTTTGAAGAAGCGCGCCACAAAGGCGTCGTTGACGACCGCGACGTTCTCCGACTTCTCGTTGTCACCGATCGTGAAGTGGCGGCCGCGCACGAGTTTTACGCCGAGCTGCTGGAGATAATCGGCGCTGACCCGATCCCACGACGCCCCTGTTGCCTGTCCCGGGGCCGGCGCCGGCTTGCCAGCCACGAGCACCCCCTCGCCCCAGTTGTCGGTCAGCGGGTTGTAGAGCGCAAGGCCGGCACCGCGAACCCCCGGCAGGCGGGTCAGCCGGGCCTCGACGTCGCGATAGAGGGCGGTGAGCCGTTCCGGCGCATAGTCCGCCGGCGGCCGGCCGATCGCGACCAGCACGCGATCCGGAATCTCGAAACCGAAGTCCTGCCCTTCGAGATTGTTCAGGCTGCGTCCGAGCAGCGTGGAGCCAGCCACGAGGACCACCGAGAGCGTCGCCTGTACGACGAGGAGCGCCTTGCGGGCGAACGACGCCCGATCGCCAATGGTCCGTCCGGTCCCGCGCAGCGCCTCGATCGGATCGGTGCGGGTGGCAAACCACGCCGGCGCTGCACCGAACAGAATGCCGGTGACGATCGCGAGTCCTGCCGCGAATGCCAGCACCATCGGCGACGGCATCGTGTCGATCGGAACGATCGTCGCCCCGGCAAATGCCAGCGAGAGCAGCAGCCGCGCCGCGGCGACCGAGACGACGAGCCCGGCGAGCGCCCCGACCAGCGCGAGCAGCACGCTCTCGACCAGCGCCTCGGTGACAATCTGGCGGCGCGACGCGCCCATGGCCAGGCGGATCGCGGTCTGGCCGCGACGCGCGGCGGCCCGCGCGAGCAGCAGGTTGGCGACGTTGGCGCAGGCAATCAGCAGCACCAGAACGCACACGCCGAGCAGGATGCGCAGGCTCCGTCCGTAGGCTTCCCGCATCGTCCCGACGCCGGAGCCGGCAGGAACGATCGTGATCGCCTGCTGCGGCAGCGTGCGGATGATCTCGGGCATCCAGTTGGCGGGATATCCCGAGTCGTGCTGGATCCACTGGTGCAGGATGCCGGTGAGACGCGCGGCCATCCCATCGGTCGTCGCCCCTGGACGCAGTCGGCCGATCACCCGCAGCCATGCCGACACCGGTTGCCGGAGCAGCGAGGACGAACCGTTGATCGACGGTTCGTGCTGGATCGGAATCCACAGGTCCGGCGGATCGGCGCGCAGCGTCTCGCCGTAGAACCCCGGCGGGGTGACGCCGGCCACCGTGAACGCGCGGCCTTCGATGATCGAGCGAGGCGCCGATGATTGATGGATCGCCGCCGTAGGCGCCCTGCCAGGCGTGGTAGCTGAGCGCGATGACCGGCGACGCGGACGCCGTGTCGTCGGCCGCGCTGAACACGCGACCCGCCACCGCGTTGATGCCGAGCGTCGAGAAGTAGTTGCCGGTGACGTATTCGGAACGCAGCGGCCGCGGCGACGGCTCGACGTCCTGCCGCCGCACGGCTGAGGCGCCCGCCGCCGGCCTGGAACGCGGTCAGTTCTTCGAACTCGGGCAGCTCGGCCTTCAACCGCTCGAAGAGCGGAAACGAGAACATGCCCCACCGCCCCTGCGGCCCGCCCTGAACGCAGCAGTTGTCGCCGTCGCCGATCCGGTAGAGCGCTGACGGATCGCTCGACCGGCAGCGCCCGCAGCATCACCGCGTGGATGAGCGTGAAAATGGCGGTGGTGCCGCCGATGCCGAGGGCCAGCGTGAGAACGGCTGTGCCGGTGAAGACGCGCGCTCCCCAGAGCTTGCGCGAGACGTAACGCAGATCGCGAATAAATGTAGTCACCGCCGCGTTAGACGGAGGCGGTGCGCGGATCGTTGCGTTGGGTGTCGCGCCCCGCCGGTCGAGGCACAGAGATCATCCTGTTCTTAATCCCAAGTGCACATGAGCAGACGCATGGTTCACACGGAGATCATGGAGTTCAGGGAGAAATTCTCCCCGATCTCCCCGATTCCGCTGTGCCTGACGGCAACGCAAGTGAACTCTGGTTCAGAACACGAACTTGACGGCGAACTGCACCACCCGCGGATCGCCGGCGGTCGTGATGCTGCCGAACGCCGCCGACCCGAACACGCCGTTGGGCGCCCCGAGTGGTGGCGTGTTGGTGGCGTTGAACACCTCGGCCCGCAGGTCGAGGGCGTTGCCTGCCGGCAACCGCACGCGCCGCATCAGCGCGAGATCGAGGTTCCGGTAGCTCGGACCGCGAACCGGATTGCGCGAGCTCGTCCCCAGCGTGAACTGATTGGCCGCGGCGAATGCAGCCGTGTTGAACCAGCGCGCGACCGTCCGCTCGCCCGACGGCAGTTCCGGATCGCCGACGAGATTGGGACGCTGCAGCCCGAAGCCGGCAAACGCGTTGTTGTTGGTGGCCTGCGTCACCGCGATCGGGACGCCGGACTGCAGCGTCAACACGCCCGTCACCGTCCAGTCATTCACCAGCGCCCCGACGAAGCCGTCGGCTTGACTGCCGGCGTCCGGCCCCGAACGGAAGATCCCAGACCGCGGAGGCGACGAAGACGTGCGGGATGTCGCCGGTCGAGTAGTCGCGTTCGAGTGTCCGGTTGAACGCATCGGCCGGTGACGAGGCGTTCAACACCGGCCCGGTCAGGATCGACGCGTCGAACACCGACGAGGCATCGTCCATCAGCTTCGATCGGGTGTAGCTGACGAGGTACGACAGGCCTTTGGAGAAGCGCTGCTCCAGCTTCGTATAGAAGCCGTGATAGATCGTCGTGCCGACGTTGTTGCGATAGAGGCTCACCGACGTGTACTGCGGATACGGACGGCGCAGCTGCGCGAGCGGGATCGTCGGATCGCCCAGCGACGACGAGCGGGGAATGACGCCGAAGTAGGGATTGGGCACGCGCTGCAGGAGCGCCGCGCCTTCGGCCAGCTGGTCGACGGTGAGTTGATTCAGGTTGGCGTCGGGAATGCCGACGCGCGTGATCTTTGAACCGACATACGCCAGTTCGACGGCGAGGTCGGCGGTGAGCTCGCGTTGCAGCGACGTGTTCCACTGCTGCACGTAGCCCGACCCGAGATCGCGATCGACGGCAAACACGCCCTGACCGAGACCGGCCGTGGGCGTCAGCGGGATTGGTTCGACCCGCGGCCCGTCGGCCAGCGTAAAGGCCGGCGCGATGTTGTCGAGCGTCCGCTGCGAGACCGTCTGGAGGAACGGAAACACCGGCGTCGTAAACGGCGTCGTGATGCCGGCCTGTTCGATCCAGACCATGCCGTAGGCGACGCGCGCGACGGTCGTGTCCGTGAGGCGTCCGACGACACCGAGTCGCGGACCGAAGTTGAGCGTGTGCAGTTCACGCGCCGATCGCGGCTGGCCGTTCCGTCCGAGATACTCGAGCTGCTCGGTCTCGAGGTTGAAGACCGCCGCCTGGTCGTTCACTTCGGTCGACGGAAAGTTGAGCGTGTAGCGCAGCCCGCCATTGACCGTGATCCGATCCGAGACGCGCCAGTCGTCCTGGACGAAGAACTCGTGGAACCTGGCGCGGTTGCGAATCTCGTCCTGCTGCAGGTCGATGGAGAACTGCTGCACCTGGCCGAGGAGGAAACTCGCAAGCGGGGTGCCGGTGTTCGCCGTCCCCGGAAGATCGGTGAACAGCGCACTGAACGTGAACGACCCGGTCGGCGACGGCGGCTGCACGACGTTCAGCCGCTCCCACCGCAGGTCGCCGCCCATCTTGATCGTGTGCCGGCCTTTCAGCCACGTCAGCGTGTCGGCGATCTGCAGGACACTGGTGCTGAAGTCGGTAGCGGTGTTCGGCGGCGATCCGAGCTGCTGATAGCCGGCGATCAGAAACGTGGGCAGCGTGTTGGGAAACCTGGCATTCGAGGGAATGCCCGGAATGTTCAAGCCCGCCGAGGCCGAAGTGCTCAAGTCCGCCGCGGTGCGCCCCACTGCCCGCCGTGTGTCGCCAACCCGCAGCTCGTTGAGCAGACGATCCGAGAACGTCCGCTGGTAGCTCGAGGCAAACGACCACGACGTCGTGTCCTGCGGTCCGAGCGTTCCCGCGGTCACACCGCTTCCGTCCGGCAGCGGCGTCACCGGCACGAACGATTCGCGGAAGCGCGTGAGCCGGCCGAACACCTGATCGCGGTTCCCAGGCAGTCGATGGTCCAGGCGGACGCTGAACTGATCCTGATCGACCGTCTCGTTCTCCAGCCGGCGGAAGTTGTTGGCGGTGCCGCCGCTGGTCGGCGGCGGATAGCGCGCGAGTAGCGAGCGCGCGACCGAATCCATCCGCTCGAGCGGAATCGCGTTGTTGGGAAACGGACTCCGCGTCGCGCCGCCCCCAGGCAGTGCGGTGGTCGTGCCCGGGTCGTAGATCACCGGCACGCGCGCGGCGATCGCCTCGGTAAAGATGCCTTGCCGTTGCAGCAGGGTCGGCACGGTGGAGATGACGGTCCGGCCGATGGTCTGCCGCTGCCCCTGATAGTCGGCAAAGAAGAAGGTCCGGTCCTGTCGCAGCGGCCCCCCGACCACACCACCGAACTGATTGCGGCGGAATCGCGGCTTGACCGCGGCGGTCGAGGCGAAGACGTTACGCGCGTTGAGTGACTCGTGGCGGAAGAACTCGAAGGCGCTGCCACGCAGCTCGTTGCTGCCCGACCTGGTCGTGAGGTTGACGACGCCGCCGTTGAACCGCCCGAACTCCGCCGGCGGACTGTTGCTCTCGATCTTGAATTCCTGGATCGCGTCGACGTTCGGAAAGAACGCCACCTGCCCGGGCTCCGGCTGCAACACCGAGATCCCGTCGAACAGATACTCGTTGGTGCGCGGCCGGCCACCGTTGATGCGCGGCAACTGGGATCCGGGCGGCAGCGCCACCGACGGGACCAGACTGGCCAGGGTGATGAAGCTGCGGCCGTTGAGCGGGAGATCGACGACCTTGCGGTGGTCGACCACCTGGCCCAGTCCCGAGGTCTCGCTGCGCACGAGCGACGCGTCCCCCGTCACCATGACGGCTTCGGTCAGCTCGCCGACCTCGAGCTGGACGTCGAGCGGCACGGTCTCGCCCGTCGAGACCCGGATCCCGTCGCGCGCCAGCGGCCGAAAGCCCGAGAGCTCGACGCGCAGCCGATAGGGTCCAGGAGCGAGCCCCTGAAAGACGGCGTTGCCTGCGGCACCGCTCACCGCCGTGCGCGCAACGTTGGTGGCCACCGCAGTCAGCGTCACCGTTGCGCCTGGGGCCGCGGCGCCGGCCTGATCGGCGACGACGACCGACACCGCGCCGGCCCCGACCTGTGCGAGCGACACGCCAGGCACTATCGCGATCAGCCACAGGCCGATCAGACCGCTCCGCCACCGACCCATCCAGCCTCCAGAGCGAAAACTCTAGATCGGATTGAGGCGGTCTTCAAATCGACTCAAATCGCCCTGAGTCGGGTCTTGTCGTCGAGCCTACTCGATCCGCGCGAACCGCACGTTGTCGACCCCGGCGTGCAGCGGCGCCTGATTCTCACCGACCGCGAGGCGCAGCCGGACCGTTCTGGCCGTTCCAGGGCGACAAGTCGAGTGTCAGATCGGTCGGCGCGAGACGCGACGGGTCGCCCGGCTTCGCCTCGAAGATCGTCGCCAGCACATGCTCCTTGGCCATCGAATCGAGAGGCGCGGTCGCCGACAGGATGTCGATCCGGTACTGCTGTTCGTCGTTGATCGCGTTGCGGCTCGACACGGTGGCGCCACTGAAGAACCGCCCGCGATTCACGTAGAACACGGTCAGATGCAGGCGGTAGCGGCCGTCGAGCCGGACATCGCGGTAGAGGATGAATCGGCCGGGGCCGTTGTGCAGGGCGATCGCGGCGAACTTCCCCTGCGGCGGCTCGGGGACGTCGAACGGCGCACCCGAGTCGCTGAACTCCGAGCTCGGCGGCTTCTTGCCGTCGCTATACGCGAACCAACCGCCTGGGCCCCGGCGGTCGATCTGCCAGCCAGCCAAAGTTCCCGTTTCGAAATCGTCGCTGGCCTGCGATGCTGGCGCCGCCGGCGCAGGATCGGCGCGCGTGGCGATCGCCGCGGCCTCGGCGCCGAGCTCGTTTCGCACGGCCGCGATCGCCGTCGTCACCTCGTTCCGCAACATCGGCGTCTCGGACGTCAGTCGCTGCTGCTGTTTCTCGAGCGCCAGCAGATGCGCCACCTTGAGCGCGCGGTCAGCCGGCACCTTCACGTCGGGCTCGACGCCCACCCCTTCCCAGTTCGTGCGGGTCACCGCATTGATCGGCCGCCCGCTCGGGACCCCGATCATGAACTGGCTGTTGATCCGGCGTCCGAACACGGTGTGCGCGCCTCCGGCAGTGGTCTCGCCGACGACGGTTGCCCGCTTGAGATGTTTCAGGTTGTAGGTGAACTCCTCGCCGCCTGAAAACGTGCGCGCGCTCGTCAGGATGTAGACGTCGGTGTCGGTGAGCCGGCGGCCCGGGACGAAGGGCAGCGTCCATGACTGCCGCGTCTGGTTCGTCGTCCGCGAATAGAAATCGTTCAAGTGGACGGGCTGCGGCCCGAACAGATAACTTGTCAGGAACGCGACCATCGCGGGATCGCCGCCGCCGTTCTGGCGCAAGTCGAAGATCACCGCGTCGGCTGCTGGCGACAAACGTCATCGCGGCCGCAGCCGTGTCTCCCGGCGACCGCGGGCGGCATGAATCCGCGAAGCTCGACGTATCCGATGTTGCCGGCGAGCCGCTCGACGCGAACGAACTCGAAATTCTGGCGGGAGGCCTGCACGCGCTGCCGCTCTTCGAGCGTCTGCGGGACGCGCCCGCCGGCGGCGGTGGCGGCGGTGGCCCTTGCGGCATCACATCGACGCTCAGATGCCGATCGTGACTGACCTCGCGAAGATGGTCGGTCAGCAGCTGGGCGAACTGCCGCGCGCTCGTGATGGCGTCGTATTCCCCACGGCGTTGCCGCGCGCGAACCGCCGCGTCCATTTGCTTGGCGACGTCGGGAAACACGTACGCCTCGTTCAGGGCCGCAAGCGCGCCATCGATCACTTCGCGTCGCATCGCGACATCGATCGTCACGTCCGGCGGTGGCGGCGGGCCCTGCCCGCCGAGCCGCGACTCTCCAGCGTTCGCGCTCGCGACGACCGAGAAGAGCGATGATCAGGACACGCATGACGGCTCTCCTTGCGGCGGCGGCGCTCAACGCCGCGCCGGTGGCGCGACGCTCTCGATGACGGTGATCTCGACGGGAGCGGTCGCCGGTTCGAGCGATCAATCCGAGCTGGTCGCGCAGGGCGGCAACGATGACGCCGCATTCCGGTCGGCCGCGAAGGTCAGTTCCAGATCGAATCGCCCGCTCAGCGTCGTGCGCTCCACCACCGGCCGCTTCATTTCCCGCGACAGAAGATCGGCGAGCTGCACCAGCGTCACGCCGCGTCCCGAGATCGTCCCCGGCGTGGATTCGAGGACGCATGACGCTGGCGCAGATGACGGCGGACCGCATTCGACCCTCGATGTCGGGATCAGGAGGTTCGGCCCGAGCAGGCCATCGCCGTGCGCGCGTACGAGCGCGAACACCGGGACGCTTCGTACCTCCATGTGCGCGCGGAGGAGCGGCGCGTTCATGATGCCGATGCCGATCGGCAGCGCACACGCGCTGGCCGCCGCGATGGCGATCAGGCCGCGCTTCCACGATCGGCACGGGTCGACCGCCTTCGTTTCTCATGATCGCGTCGATGCGCTTGACGATGCTCGAGCCGCTGACGCCGGCCACGCACACCAGCGGCGACTCGACATACCTCTTGCACACGTTGAGAATCGCTTCGGCGTAGAGCGTCGGCGTTCACTGACCGATGCGCAGGACCTCTTCATCGCACGCGCGCTCGCGCTCGTCGAGGAGCCGCGACCCGATCCACCAGACAAGGGTGAAACCAGAAGATGGCCTCGACCAGCATGTGGATCGCCGCGGTGAGATTGTCCTGCCGACGGACGTGGCAGACCTCGTGGGCCACGACCGTCTCGAGCTGCGCCGGCGTCAGATGCTGTTCGATGCCGGCCGGCATGAGCAGGACCGGCGCTGCCAGCCGACGACGCCTGGCTCGAGCAGGCCGGCAGAGGAACGAAGCTCGATGGCCGCTGGAACGGTGATATCCGGCAGCTGCAGCGGCGTGCTCGCACGCAGCGCGGCCCGAATCCGTTGCCACATGCGCACCCGGACGGCCCCGATAAGAACAAACCCGCACGCCCACACGGCAACGCAGCGCCAGCACGACCCATTCGCCGATGCTGATCGCCGGCGTCGGCGCGGCCAGCCAGGCGCTGGACGGCCATCGCTGCAGCGGCTCGCTCAGTTGAACAGCCGCAAGCGCCCGCTCGGCCATCACCTGGGCGGCCGGCGCCCCGGGCAGCCGGCTCCCGATCGCCGTCAGGATGGAAAACGGCACGAGGAACTTGACCGATGCCGCAAACCAGAGCCAGTAGCGAACCGAGGCGCGGTTGCGGCGGAACGCGAGCGTAAGCAGCGCCGCGACCATCGCAAAGACCGTTGACTGCCACAGATGATCGAGCAAGGCGACACGCCGTGATTCCACCGTGTTCGCGACGTGCACGATCGGCTGGAGAATCTCCCAGCGCGATCGACCAGGCCGCGGACCGTCGACGAACCCTTCGCGCGGAATGGACGCGTATTCCAGCGCGCCGCTTCCTCTGCCACCTGAAGCAGACGATGGTTGGCCGGGCGGTTCGGGCGATTGCGGCACGAGTGTGCCGCGCGCCGGCGGGCCTTGCGCGCTCGTCGGCGTGGCCTCGGATGAATCGGGCGAGGCAGCGGCGATGCCCTCGGCAGCGTTATGCGCCTCCCTCGGTTCGGTGGGTGGCGTCAGCGCGCCCGACCAGAGCGCGAGCGCGAACACGAGATGGACGGCGAGCGAGGCCACGAAGCCGATGGCCCGACCCTTGTCTTGGTAGACGCCAGTCATTTGCGTGTCCTTCCTGCTTTCGCCGCCGGCTCGCGCTTCCTGATCGTCTTTTCCAGCTCGCGGACATCCTCGAGCGTCAACTTTCCCGCCTCGGCCAGCTGCGCCATCATCGGCTGCGCGCGGCCGCCGAAGAAGCTCAGGATCTCGTCGAGCAGCCGGTGGCGGGCGACGTCGCGCGCCACGATCGGCTCGAAGATGTGCGCGTTGCTGATCTTCCGCGCCCGGCGGACCGCCTTCTTCCCTTCCAGCCGGTAGACCGTCGTCTGAATCGTGGTGTAGGCGGGGCGGGGCTCGGGAAACGCCTCCTGGATCTCGCGAATCGAGGCGTTGGTCCGGGCCCAGAGGATTTCCAGGATCTGGAGTTCGAGCCTGGTCAGTTGCGGCTTGGGCATTGTTCCTACTATCTGCCGTGAAGATCTACTACTAGATAGTAGGCGCCGTCAACTGGCATCGGGTTCATCCGCAGATGATTCATCCGCAGATAATTTCATCCGCAGATTTCGCAGATTACGCAGATTTAGCTAATGGATCGGCTGGGCGCGCTTCGAAGCAGCCACCGCTGACGCCGGGCCGGCACGAGCAGAAACGTGATCAGATACAGCGCTGCCACGAAGGCCGGCAGCACGCTGAAACGGCCGGCGACGAGATACCCGATATTCAACTTGCTGCGTCTGGCGAGGTCGATCCGCAACGCGCTCAAACTGTCCACCACGGACCTCCTCGCCGCTTGTCCTGATGGCCATGGTGGCAGCACGTCTCACCCGGCAGAGCAGACATCGCGGGTGACGAATGTACACGGGATCGGTGCCTCGCGCGCCGAGGGAGGTCCCATTGCCTCGCGCGGAGAGCTCTACGAGATCATCTGCGTAATCCGCGTAATCTGCGGATGATCTCTATCTGCGTAATCTGCAATCCGTCCTCTGCGTAATCCCCTATGCGCGCGCCGACAGCCATCGATAGATCACCGCACCGATCGCTGCACCAACGATCGGCGCCACCCAGAACAACCAGAGCTGCGCCAGCGCGATGCCGCCGACGACGACCGCCGGGCCGGTGCTGCGGGCCGGGTTGACCGACAGGTTCGTGACCGGGATGCCGATCAGGTGTATGAGCGTCAGTCCCAGGCCGATCGCGATCGGGGCAAAACCGGCTGGCGCACGATCGTCGGTCGCGCCCAGGATGATGAACAGGAACATCATCGTCAGGACGACTTCGGCGATCAGACCCGCGCCCATCGAGTAGCCGCCGGGTGATGACGCCGCGTAGCCGTTCGCCGCGAGTCCGCCGTCGAAGCCGGGCCTTCCGCTGGCGATCTGATACAGCAAGAGCGCCGCGACTGTGGCCCCCGCCACCTGCATCACGCTGTAAGGAGCGACGTCGGACCAGCGGAACTTGCCGGCGGCGGCGAGGCCCACCGAGACCGCCGGGTTCAGGTGGCACCCGGAAATGTGCCCGATCGCGTACGCCATCGTGAGCACCGTCAGGCCGAAGGCGAACGAGACGCCGAGCAGTCCGATGCCGACCTCGGGAAAGGCAGCCGCAAGGACAGCGCTGCCGCAGCCGCCGAACACCAACCAGAAAGAGCCGATGAATTCTGCCGCCAACGGTCGCGCCTGTGTCATTTGGAGGTTCCCTCGCGGTCGCCTGCGAGACAAGTTGCGTGCCGCGGCGTCCCCGACGAGGACGCGGCCAAAACACCGCGCGTCGATCGGATGGCGGATCGGCAATCACGGCATGTGGTAACCCCGCAGGTGCGATACGGCAGCCGACGATGAGCGACGGCGAGCGAACTGATGATCTGGTGATCTCATGATCTGGTGATCTGGTGATCTCGTGATCTGGTGATCTAGAGATCTGGTGAGGCCATTCGCCTCGATCACAGCGGGCCGTCAGCGGCGCTTGCGGGAGGCGTTGGCGCGAGCCCGCTTGCCGCGCGCGACTTCCGTCGCCAATGCGTCGAGCCGGTGAGCCCAGAAGCCGCGAAACTTCTGGATCCACTCGTCAACCTCTCGCATCGGGGCGCAGTCGATGGCGTAGATCCGCCGCGCGCCGTCGATGCGGACCTGCACGAAGCCGCTGTCGCGCAGCACTTTCAGGTGCTGCGAGACCGCGGCCTGCGAGATCCCGAACTCCTTCTCGATGACGGTGACCACTTCGCCTGACGAGTGCTCACCGCTGGCCAGCAGATCGAGAATGCGGCGCCGGACCGGATCGCCGAGAACGTCGAAGGCGTGCATCAGGCGTTGGAGGGCAGTTTCGCCGGTGTACGCAGCCCGGCAGCGCTCGGCCGCGGCCAGGGCCGCGTCGCGCGGCGTGCCGGCCGCAATCGACGCCCGCCCCCAGTCGGCGCTTGCGACGCCGAGGAAGTCCTTGCCGGCCGCGCTCGCAAACCAGCCTTCGGCTTCCTTAGGATCTACTTGCTCGCCCGAGTCGAGGTGGCGACCGAGACCGAGCAAGGCCATGTCCCACCCGAGGCCAGCGGCACCGGGCCCGTACTCTTCCCAGTGCCCGTCGATGTGGGCCATGTGCTCGAGGGTCAGCCGCGTGGTTGTGTTCGTCTGCCGCTGCAGCGTCACGGTCAGCCAGCTGACCTGACCGCCATACTCCCACGTGACGGCGAGCGCCTTCGGCGGCTCGCATCCGGTGATCGTGCCGCCAGCGTTACCTTTGAGTTGATATTTACCGCCGAGCCGAAGGTCGCCGGACACCGGCAGGAACCAGCGCGGCAGCCGCTCCGGATTCGTCAGCGCGTCCCAGAGGTCGGCCGCGGTCGTGGAATAGTCGCGGCTGGCGACGACCACCTTAGTCGTCCGGCCATCGCGTTCGCGGGTCTCGACGGCGCGAGTCACCGCGCCGAGGTGGTGAACAGGATCGAAGGACACTGGACTCCTTGTATCAAGCATGACTTATATAAGTCAATACTAATATAACGGCTCCCTGAAGGGATCAGGGATCAGGGATCAGGGATCAGGGCTCACGCACTAAGAACTAAGCACCAAGAACTAACCGAGGAACCGAGGAACCGCGGAACTGAGGAACCGAGAAACCCGGAAACCTTGGAAGTTGGAAGTTTGGAAGCTAAAGAAAGTAAAACGCCACAATCGCGACGACTGTCGGTGGCAACGCAGCAATGAGCAACCCGAGCGGATGGATCGCGCCGTCATCGAAGTGGCCGCGCAGAATCGAGAATCCGGCGGGGTTGGGGGCGTTGGCGATGACCGTGAGGCCGCCACCGGTGACCGAGCCCGCGACCAGGGCGTACTTGAACTCGTCGCTGACGCCCTCGACGAGCGAGCCGAGGTAGGTCAGCGCCGCGTTGTCGGTGATGGCCGTCAGCAGCGTCGCACCGAAGTAGACGGTCGTGCTGCTCATCCCGCTCAGCAGCGGCTGCAGCCACCACCGCTGCTGCCCGCCGAGCACGACCAGCCCGCCCAGGAAGAACGCGACGAGCAGCCCTTCGCGCAGGATCAGGCGATCCTGAAAGTGCTCGTAGGCGGTCGCGAACCCGAGGAAGAACAGGAACAGGCCCATGAAGACCGCCGGGTGATGGGAGAACACGACGACGCCGACCAGGAAGAACAGATGGGCCGCGACCACCGGCCACGGCACCGCCGCTCGTGTGGTTTCGCTCGTCATGTCGGCGGGCAGCGAGCGCCCGAAGAGGAGCGTGACGACCAGCGCGTTGGTCACGACCGCCGTCGCGGCGCGCCACCCGAACGTCGAGAGCATGAACAGCAGGTCCCAGCCCCATGTCCCGGCGACCATCAGCACCGGCGGCGCGGCGTAGGGCGTCAACGTCCCGCCGATCGACACGTTGACGAACAGCACGCCGAGCGTCGCGTACTTCATCCGCGGCGCGATACCCTTGGCGTAGAACTCGTCGCGCAGGATCAACGCCGCCAGGGTCATTGCCGCCGGCTCGGTGATGAACGAGCCGAGGAGCGGCACGAACGCCAGCGTGGCGAAATAAAACGCCGGGCCGCGCGGGAACACGACCAGCAGCCGCGCGATGGTCTTCACCGCGGAATGAGCGAGCTGAAGAATCGGCCGGCTGCCGGCGATCACCATGATCGCGAACACGAACATCGGCTCGGTGAAGTTCCGCGAGTCGACATAACCGGTGGCCGCGTCCTTCCCGGTCGCGACGAGCATGAAGAGGACGAGCACCATCGCCCACAAGCCGAAGACGACTTCGACCTCACCGAACAGGTGCCACACTCCGGCGTGGTTCGGCCGGCGGTGCGCGAGCCGCTCGAAGAACTTCGTCGAAAAGGTATGAAGGATCGCGATCGCGAAGAGGATCGAGCCCACGAGCTCGGTGGTGCTCGGGCCGGGCGAAGGCGTCACTGCCCTATTATGACTTCAGCGCGCGAACGACGCGGTCGCGCCACGTGCGCGTGACCACCAGCCGCGTGCCATCGTGCAACTGCACGATGCCGTCGCCGTGGGTCGCGGGCTCGAGCTGCGCGATCCGGTCGAGGTTTACGATCGTCGAACGGTGAATGCGGGCGAACCGATCCGGATCGAGCTGGCGCTCGAGCGCCGCGAGGGTGTCGCGGACGAGATACTCGCGGCCGCCGGCGTGCAGCGTCACGTAGTTGTCCGCCGCCTGCACCCAGTCGATCGTCATCACCTCGAGGAGAATCGTTCGTCCGCGCAAGGCGACCGCCACGCGGGTCAGATACGCAGGCCGGCGACGCACTTCTTCCACCAGGCCCGCAAGTCCACCGTCCTGTGCGCCCTGGGACAGGCGCGTCCGCGCCCGCGCGATCGCGGTCCTGAAACGTTCTGGGGAAAACGGCTTCAGCAGGTAGTCGATTGCGTGCACGTCGAACGCCCGCAAGGCATAGCGATCGAACGCCGTGACGAAGATCACCGCCGGCCAGCGGTCCCCGGGAAACCGCTGCAGCACCTCGAAGCCGTCGAGCTCGGGCATCTGCACGTCGAGCAGGACCAGGTCGGGCGCGGCATCGACCATCAGCCGAAGCGCCTCGGCCCCATCGGCGCACTCGGCGACGAGACTGAAGTCCGGCTCGCGCTGCAGAAGACGGCGCAACCGTCGGCGCGCCACGGGCTCGTCGTCCGCGATCAGCACCCGGACGGTCATGGCGCTGTCTCGTCCTTCACCTGGAACGGCAGTCGGACCGACACCCGGGCACCGCCGCGCTCCGCGTTGGAAAGCGTCAAGGCGGCCGCGGCAGGGTACAGAGCCTCGAGCCGCGCCCGGGTGTTGCCGAGGCCAATGCCCTCCTGGACCCGATCGTCGATCACTCCCGGACCGTCGTCGATGACGTCGATCCGCAGGTCGGTCCCGGCGCGGCGCGCGGTGATCTCGATCGCGCCGGCGTTCACATGCCGCGCGAGACCGTGGCGCACGGCGTTCTCCACCAGCGGCTGCAGGAGCAGCATCGGCACGCGCGCCTTCCGGACGTCGTCGTCGACGGCCATCGACACGCGGAGCCGGTCGCCGAAGCGCGCGCGCTGCAGCGACAGGTAGAGCGACAGGAGCTCGAGCTCGGTGTCGAGGGTCACATCGGGCGTCGCACCCATCGCGACCGTGCGGCGCAGCAGCTCGCTGAGTTCCGTAATCATCCGATCCGCGGCTTCAGCGTCCGCGTGCACGAGCTCGGCGATGGTGTTGAGGGTGTTGAAGAGGAAGTGCGGCTGCAGCTGCATGTTCAACAGCTGGAGACGTGCCTCGGCGAGGCGCGATTCGAGCTGGTCGCGCTCGCGGCTCCGGCGGTAGTACTCCAGAGCGTGGGCGGCGGCCACGATCATGAAGTACAGGCACAGCTGCAACGCCATCGTGCTGAACAGCAGGTAGGGCCACACGCCTGCGATCCAGCCCAGGATCAGACGATCGGCGATGGTCTTCGCCACCGCCACGATCGATCCCACGGCCAGGTGCGTCAACCCGTGTCGCAGGCGTCGCGCGCCGTGCAGCGGGAACCGCGCCGCCAACCAGGCGAGCGTCGGTGTCAAAAGCGCCCAGAGCCACCATTCCGCCAGGGACCGACGGAGTGACAGCGACCAGTTCGCCGACTGGCCCACCGAGTAATACGTGAGCGACGCGCTGACCGCGAGGAACACGGCCAGCGCGGTCCACGCCGCCCAGATGACGAGCCAGTTGCGGAGCCGCTGCGGCATCGCCCGCAGTTGTACACCGTGGACGGGTGGCCGCTACTTCGGCTTCTCCAGCTCCTCGATGCGGCGCCGGATCTGCACCCCCATCTCGGGGGCCTTCTTCAATGCGGCGCGGTATCGGGCCAGGGCGCGCTCGGTGTCGCCCTTCTGGCGCATCAATTCGCCGAGCTCGAAGTCGATCGCTGCCATGTCGGCGTGGAGTTCGCCGGCCAGCTCGAGGATCGCGATGGTCGCGTCGATGTTCCCGGCATCGCGCAGCCGACGCGCGGCCTCCAGAAGCTCCCAGGCGCCGAAGTTGTAGCGGCCGAGCTCGGTCCCGTCCTTGCGCAGCTCGCGATACTTCGCGACCGCCGATGCGCCGCCGTCCTTGGTCGCGATCTCGACCAGGGTGGTCTGGAGCGACTTCGGCAGCAAAAGCCCACGATGGCAGGTCGAGCACTCGACGACGACGCGGGGTTCGGCACGCGCGGGCAGCGTGCTCAGCATCGAACCGTTCAACTGATCGACCATCCGCAGCATCGCCCGCGCTTTCACCTTGGCGACTTTTTCGTCGGACGCGAAGTCGACGCCCGTGAACGACACGCCATCGCCACCCGTGTGACAGTGCTGGCACCGGACGCCCAGGGAGAGCGAGAACTCCCGCATGCGCTGCGTCAGCTGCGCAGGTGCGATGTCCTTGGGGTAATGCTGCAGGTTGCTAAACGTCTGCGGCAGCTGTGCATCCGCGGGTGCCACTGCAATCAGAATCACCGCCGCTGTCAGCCAGGCTCGCATGCGCCCTCCCGTTCCACATCCGCCCTGTGTGGGCGGACTCAATCGTCAGTGGCGTCGATTGTGCGGAGCGGCCGCGCCGGCGGCCAGCGATTCGGGGTGAGGCGGTCTGCCGGTGTGGTGAAGCGGTTCTTGCTCACCAGCCGACCGCCTGCGCCTCAATTGAGTCCGAGTGCGGCGCGGACCTTGAACGGCACCTTGATCGTCCGGAGCCCCTGCCACGCTTCGAACTCGAGCGTCAGCGTCTTCGCGGCCGTCTTGACCGTGAACCCCATCTCGGCGGCGTCGTTCATGTAGCCGCTCCCGGTGCGCTGGCCCTCGATCGGCTGGCCCTTCGCGTCGAAGAAGGCCACTGCCTTGATCGACTCCATCACCCGCCGCGGCAACTTCAGCGTGAACTTCATGCTGTCGGTCTCCGCTTCGACCTGATCGACGACAATCGGCGTCTTCTCGAACGTGAACTTGGCGTTGTTCTGCAGGAGCACCTTGGCTGCACGGATCTTGCGCGTGCCGTTCGCGACGGTCATCGCAACCGAGCCTTCGGCGACGAGCGCGGTGGCCCCCGCCGCCGCGAACCCGGTGCTCGCGATCTCGATGGTCCCGCCGGCGCCGTCCGTGAACTCGCGCGGGAAGCTGCCGAACTTGCCGCCCATGTTCGTGCCCCTGTCATCGCCGAAGCTCTGCAGCAACGATTCGTCTTCGTCGATTTCGATCAGGCCCTGCCCCGCCGGCATCTTCACCCACAGCACGATCTTGGTACCGTTGTCGGAATTGAACGGCTTGGCAGAGAACTCGTTATCAGCCACGACGACCCGCGCGATCTGAACGCCGCCGGCGACGATCTCCGGTTCCTTGCCCGTCGCGGTCGCTCTCGGGGCAGGCTGCTGAGCGGCGCCGGGTGGCGGCAGATCGGCGCCCGGGCCCTTTCCCGGCGGCTCGATGAACCAGCGTCCGTTGACCCGCACGAACCGCAGTGTCTCGGCGCGGTTCTGGGCGGTCGCGGTCTCGCCATTCAACTTGTAGTCGGTGACCTCGCCGAGATCGATCAGCGACTTGGGCGCCCGATTCATGCCGAGCAGTGGTCCCAACTTCTCGATGGAGTTGAAGATCGCGCTGATGAGCGCGACGTTATCGGCCTTGGCGATGGCCGCATCGAGCGATTTCTGGACCTCGTCCGACAGGGCCGGTTTTCCGACGAGGGTGTCCAACCCGTACGGCTTCAGCGTGGTCTTCACGATGCCCACCGCTTGCGCGTACTTCTTCTTCTCCGCATCGAGCTCCGCTTTCGGCTTGCTGGTACCGCCAGGCATCGGATCGTTCGGGTCGGAGAAGGCCAGCAGGATCATCAGCCCGCTCACGCTCTCGTTGGCGAGCTCCTTGAGACCGTTTGGCGAGATCACTGGGAGAACTCCCAGCAAGTCGTTCTTGGCGGTCGCGCTCTTGATGACGGCGACAACCTCTTGCGGCGAGGCGGCGCCGGAGGTTCTTCCGCCTTGCGCCGTGGCGCCGGAGACCGCAACTAAGACTGTCAGCAGGCAGCAGACGACGGGGGCGACCGACGAACGTAGGCGCATGGACCCTCCAGAGATGGGAGACGGCGCCTATGGTGACGAATCTTCTGTCTGAAATTCGACAGCACCGACCACGACCCGCGCCTTGCGTTCGTCGACATTTGCCAGCGCCGGGTGACGGATCCGGCGGTCGCTTCTCGCATAGGGGAAAGAACGCAAATCCCTTTGGCTGACGAGGAGTGAACTGAACATGAGGCGACCGATTCTTTCCGTGATGTGGCTGCTGGCCCTGTTCTTCGGGCCCGTGGCGCCGACCGCAGCGCAGACTTATTCAAATCTTTACGAATTCAGCGGTCCCGACGGGCGTCACCCTGTCGGCTCGCTGATCCAGGCCGCCGACGGCGCCTTTTATGGCACGACCCTCAAGGGCGGCCCCGCCAACTGCGGCGTCATTTTCAGAATGGCCACCGCAGGTGCACCGGCAGAAGTGCTCCACAGCTTTGACGACGCAGCGAATCCACCGGAAGGGTGCGGTTCGAACGCCGCCCTGATCGAGGTGGTCGACGGCGCCTTCTTTGGCGTGACACTGGGGGGCGGCGCCAATGGCGTCGGGACGCTTTTCATCCTGGATGCCACGCAAACACCAGCGGCCCTGACCGTGCTCCACCATTTCGGCGATCCGGGTGTCGCATCGGACGGCGCCATCCCGGCCAGTGCGCTGATTCTCGCCCCCGACGATCGCTTGTACGGGACGACGCTGAAGGGTGGCGCCCATGATTGGGGGACGGTGTTCGCGATCGACCCGTTCGGGCTATGAGGTGCTGTTTTCGTTCGGCAGCGCGAACTTCGAGCCCGGTCCCCTGTTCGAAGGTCCGTATTCCACTGGATACGTGCCACCTCCCGTCGGGGCCTTCCCTGCGTCATCGTTGCTGCTGGCGAGTGACTGGACCTTCTATGGCACCACGATGCTGGGCGGCAACCCCAACGGCGACGAGACGCCCGCGGAGGATCCCTACTTCAGATTCCCCGGCGGCACCGTCTTCCAGCTCATCCCCCCTGCTGAGGAGGGCGCCCCATGGACAGTCGCCTACCACTTCAACTTCCACCTTGGCGGCGGCAACGGCGATACGCCCCTGGGCGCGCTGATCCAGACCAGCCCCACCACGTTTCGGGGCACGACCAGCGACTACGGCGGCGTCTTGACAATGAACCGATTCAGTTGGGAACCATCTTCGAGCTCGATCGGAGCGAGGATTTGTTCGGCTTATACACGGTGCATCCGTTCACGAGCGACGACGAGACGTTCGCGGGCGGTGCGCTCCCCGCTGGTGCCCTGCTCCAGGCCAGCGACGGGTTCCTCTATGGCACGACCCTCGCCGCCGGACCGCACGGCGGCGGCGTGGTGTTCCGCATGAACGGCGCCAATGAGGTCAGCATCGTGCACGCCTTTGGCGCCGAGGGTGATTCCGCCGATTTTTCCAGCGGGCCGCTCATCGAAGCCGCGGACGGAAGTCTTTACGGAACGGCCGGTGGCGAACACGTCATCTTGGGCGGCGGCGGGTCACCAGGAACGATCTTCCGTCTGAGCTACAAGACGGATCAGACGATCAGCTTCGCGCCGCTGGCCAACAAGACATTCGGCGACGCCGACTTCGTCGTCAGTGCGACGGCGACGTCCAATTTGACGGTGACCTTCGTCGCGAGCGGCACCTGCACGATATCGGGGGCATCGGTTCATCTCACCGCCGCCGGCAACTGCACGATCACGGCGTCGCAGGCCGGGAACAGCGACTACAACGCCGCGCCAAATGTCTCACGATCGTTCGTCATCGCCACTCCCGCGGTCACGCTGACGCTGTCTCCCGCCAGCGTGACCGGCGGCGCGAGCGCGACGGCGACAGTGACGCTCACCTCGCCGGCGCCGAACGGCGGCGCGGTGGTCAACCTGTCGAGCAGCGCGCCGGGCGTTGCGGAGGTACCGGCCACGGTGTCAATCATGAAAGGCAAGACCACCAAGACATTCACCGTGACGACGTCGGCAGTGGCGAGCACCACCGACGTGAACATTTCTGCGTCGTATGGCGGAACGACAGCGACCACGCTGCTCACGGTGACTGCCGCGCCGGCAGCCGCAGTCTCGACGCTGACGTTGAACCCCAGGGCGGTCAAGGGCGGCACTTCGTCAACCGCGACCGTGACACTGACCGGGGCGGCACCGGCAGGAGGCTCGTCGTCACGCTGACCAGCTCGACACCTGGCGCAGCGACGATCGCCAACGTGGCCGTCCCGGCGGGTGCGACGTCAGCGACCGCGACCATCGTGACCTATCCGGTGAACGCCACTACGAGCGTTACGATCACGGCGACCACTGGCGTCGTGTCGCAATCGGCAACGCTGACCGTCAGAAAGTAAACGACGAAGGCTTGCGAGCGAGCTGCGAGCCGCCGATTAGGCGGCCGTGGCTCGCCGCTGCCTGATCGATTCTGCCGCCGCTTTGCGCCCTTGGCCGGGAGGCCGGCGATTTCCTGCGGCCGGGCTGACGTGCACCCCGTCGAGCGAGGGTAAGCTTTTACTCCATGCCGCCTCGTAAACCGGCAACGCGACGGAAGAAGGTCGCGGCACAATGAAGGGGCTCTCCGCCGCCGAGACCGCTGCCGCATCGGCCGATCTCGACGAGCTCGCCGAGGCCGTCGAAGAGGACGAGGGCGCGGTCCTCGCACGCTACCGCGATCCTGTTGGCGGCACGCCGCTGCTCCTCGTCTCGCTGCCAATAGAGCGGGTGGAGCCGACGCCGTATCAGCGCGACCCGTCAGACCCGCACGTCAAGCGCCTGATGGGCGT
>CAWJEO010000010.1:0-148384 GCA_963841895.1 uncultured Acidobacteriota bacterium | reverse complement strand
CGAGGCGTTGCGCGCGCTCGGGGTGCGGACCCTGGCGGTGCTCGCGGGCCTGTGGGCGATCGCGTTTGCGTTTGCCTTCGCGATGCCGTTGACGTTTCCTTCGCGTCGCACCGGCGCCTTCTTCAGCACGACGCTCCTCGAACCGCCGCCGGCGTTGAGTCTCGTCGACCTCTACATTCCGGCCAACCCGTTCTTCGCGCTCGCCAACAGCATCGTGCCGGGCGTGGTGGTCTTCTCGATCGTGGTCGGCATCGCGATGATTGCGGCCTGCCGCACAAGCAGCTGCTGCTCGACGTGCTGGTGACGGCCAGTCGACGTGCTCGCGCGGGCCATGCGCTTCGTGGCCCAGTTGACGCCGTACGGGATCTTTGCCATCGCCGCCACGATCGCCGGCACCGTGCGCCTCGGAAGAACTGGCTCGGCTGGAGGTCTACCTCGTCGCCTACGCCGCGCTCGCGCTGCTGCTCGGCGTTATGGGTGCTCCCGGGCCTGGTGAGCGCGCTGACGCCGATTCCGGCGCGGGCGATCTTCGCGGCGACCCACGAGGCGCTGCTGACGGCGGCGATCGTTGGCGATCTCTTCATCGTTCTGCCGATTCTCATCGCGGCCAGCAAGGAGCTGGTGGCGCGCTACTGTCCGACCGCGTCCGACGCCCAGGCCCTGCCCGACGTGATCGTGCCCATCGCGTACAACTTCCCGCACTGTGGAAAGCTCTTGTCCGTCAGCTTCATCCTGTTCGCGGGCTGGTTCTCCGACGCGATCGTCCGGCCGGCTGACTACCCGCAGCTGGCGATCGACGGCCCTGGCCACGCTGTTTGGCAGCATCACCGCGGCCATCCCCTTCCTCCTGGATCTCTTTCGCATCCCCGCCGATACGTTCCAGCTCTTTCTCGCGAGCAGCGTCGTCAACGCGCGCCT
Source organism: uncultured Acidobacteriota bacterium (assembly GCA_963841895.1). Lineage (GTDB taxonomy): Bacteria > Acidobacteriota > Vicinamibacteria > Vicinamibacterales > UBA2999 > JACCSI01. Next base: position 147,466 of record CAWJEO010000010.1, on the reverse strand, counting down.
CGGCAGCCTGGTCGCCGCCATGCACACGGTGACCCTCGCGCTGCTCGGCACCTGCGCGGTCACCGGCCTGCTGCGCTGGCGCGGCCGCGCACCTCCTGCGATACGGGGTGATCACGGCGGTCACTGGCCATCTCGGTGCTCGGCGCCACGCGGCTCGTCGCCGAGCACGCTGCTGCACACCTCGCCGGGCGCCACGACACGTCCTCGACACCATGCAGGTGCGCCAGCCGGTCGCCGCCGTCGTGCGCGGAGCGAACCTGCGCCCGACGGCGAGTCGCCGCCGCGCCCGCGCCTCGACGCGATCCTGGAACGCGGGACGCTGCGCGTCGGCTACCTGCACGACTCGCTGCCGTTCGCATTCCTGAATCAGCGCGAGGAGCTCGTCGGGTTCGACGTCGCGCTCATGCATCAACTCGCCCGCGAGCTTGGCGTGACCCTCGAATTCGTCCCGGCGGCCCGCGCCATCCTCGATCACCCGTCCGACGGCGGCCGCACTGCTGCGCGGCGGCTGTCGACCTGCTCATCGGCGGGATCGCGGTGACCGCGACGCGGGCGGGAGCGATGCAGATCTCCTCGACCTACCTGACCGAGACGCTCGGATTCGTCGTGCGCGACGACGCCCGCGGCCGGTTCGGCTCGTGGGACGAGATTCGCCGCAACCGCGACCTGACGATCGCGGTCCCACCGGTGCCGTATTACGCGGACAAACTGCGGCAGCGGCTACCGCAACGCCCGGCTGGTGACGTCGGCGACCACCGACGATGCCTTTGCGGCGCTGGCGGCGGGTGCCAGCGCCGTGGCCCTGCCGGCGGAGCGCGGATCGGCGTGGACGCTGCGCTATCCGCAGTACTCCGTCGTGGTGCCGATGCCGGATCCGATCAAGGTGCCGTTGGCCTACGCGATGCCGACACGACGAACCAGCATTGGCCGCATTCGTCAACACCTGGCTCGACCTCAAGCGTCACGACGGCACCATCGAGGCCTTGTATCAGTACTGGATCCTCGGACGCGCGGCGGAGCCGCTCGGACCGCGCTGGTCCATCATGCGGAATGTCCTCCACTGGGTGGAGTAGCCCGCCGTGGGTTGACGACCCCGAGCTTCTTGATGCGGAATCGCAGCGTGTTCGGGTGGACACCCAGCCGCACCGCGGCGTTGCCCGAGCCGTTGATGCGCCCGCCACACTCGCGCAGCACGCGCTCGATATGGTGCCGCTGCACGCTGTCGAGCGAATCGCCTGAGGCCGCCGGCAGCGGCGCCGCGCGAACGACACGCAGCAGGCCGTCGAGCTGAAGCGTGCCGTCGACGCTGCCGATCATCGCCCGCTCGATGATGTTCTGGAGCTCGCGCACGTTGCCCGGCCAGTCGTAGTCCTGCAGGGCCTGCATGACCCCGGTTGGGATCCGCGTGATGCGACGGCAGAGCTCGCGCTGCCGGCAGTGAATGAAGAACCAGACGAGTTGCGGAATATCGTCGGGGCGATCGCGCAGCGGCGGCAGCTGGATCGGAAAGACGCTGAGGCGGTAGAACAGATCGGCGCGAAACCGTCCGGCGGCCACGGCTTCTTCGAGATTGACGTGCGTCGCGGCGATCACGCGCACGTCGACGCGGCGCGGTTTCGACGAGCCGACCCGTTCGAACTCGCCTTCCTGCAGGACCCGCAGCAGCTTGGCCTGGAGTTCCGGGGCGAGGTCGCCGATCTCGTCGAGGAAGATCGTTCCGCCGTCGGCGAGCTCGAAGCGTCCCTGGCGCATCGCAATGGCGCCGGTGAACGCGCCGCGCTCGTGGCCGAACAGCTCGCTCTCGATGAGGCTGGTCGGAAGCGCGGCGCAGTTCACGCGAATCAGCGTCCTGCGCCCGCCGGCGGCTCTGGTCGTGCAAGCGCGCGGGCGAACAGCTCCTTGCCGGTGCCGGTCTCGCCGAGCAGCAGGACCGTGGCGTCGAGCGGCGCCACCTGGGTGAGACGCTGGACGGCGGCGCGAAACGCGTCGCTCTCGCCGATGATCTGCTCCGCCTCGGCCTGATCGCGCGCCTCTTCCTGAAGGTACTGGACGTCGGCGCGGACACCGCGGTCGCCGTGGTCGCGACGGGTGGTCCTGGCGCGCCGCTCGTCCTCGATGCGACGCCGCTCGATCCCGTTGCCGAGGATTTCGCCGATCAGCCGCAACCGGTCGACGAATGGCGTGCGCCAGTCGCCATGACGACTGGCGGCGGCCGACGATCAGTCCGTAGCCGACGCGTGGGCCGATGGCGATCGGCACCGCCAGCCGGCTGGCGATTCCCCGCTTCAGCGCCTGCGCACAATCCGCCTGCGCCGAATGGGGCAGGTCCATCTGCGGCGTCATCGCCACCACCACGTTGCGCGACAGTCGCTGGAGCAGCCACGGCATGCCGGCCAGGTTCTCGTCGCTACACGGCGAGTGAGGCGCGGCCGCCCACGAACGGATCACCGACGCGCCTCGATCGGCGAAGGCAATCAGTGTGCACTCATCGACACCGAACGCCAGGCCGATCTCTTCGACGGCTTTGGCCACCACGCCGTCGTCGGTGTCGCAGCACGCGCTCACCGCTGACGAGAGGTCGACGAGAAGACGCTCGAATGGGCGCAGCTCTTCCTGCGATCCCACCCGGTCAGACGAAAATGCGACCACAGCCATGGTCCATCCTGTGAGCTAGGGCGCCGGCGGAAAGCCGCCGCCGAGAGCCAGATGCAGCGCCACCCGGTTCGCGAGCCGGTCGTTGCGAATCGCGATCAGGTCGAACTGCGTGTTGAGCTGACGGGCCTGCATTTGCAACACATGCAGGAAGTCGGTCGCGCCGGCGTCATAGCGCAGCCGGCCGAGGCGCAACGCCTCGACGTCCTGCGTCAGCACCGACTCGAGGAATTGCTGCTGCTCGGACATCAACTGCTTCGTTCGCGAGCGTGCTCTCGACCTCGGTGAACGCGCGCAGCGCGGTCTGCCCGTAGAGAGCGACGGCGGCCTGCTGCTCGGCCGTCGCGATCGTGACCTCCGCCTGCAGCGCGCCGGCGGTGAAGATCGGCGCCAGCACGTTGGCGCCGACCGACCAGAAGCCGGCGCCCACGTTCGCGAGCCGCAGCAGCTCGCTCGTCGATCGGCCACCGGTCGCGGTCAGCGCGATGCGCGGGAGCCGCGCGGCTTCGGCGGCCTGGATCAGGTGGAATGCTTCCGCGACCCTGCGCTCGGCGGCGACGAGATCGGGACGCCGCGCCAGCAGCTCGGCCGGCAACCCGGCCGGCACCGGCGGCGGCACCGTCGGCAGATCACGCGTCACCGCGAGTTCGGCGGCGGGGTAGCGGCCGATCACGAGCTCGAGGCCGCGCATGATCTCCTGCTCCGAGCGTGCGAACGCCCGCTCTCGCTGCCGCGCGCGGAACAGATCGGCGCCGGCCAGCGCCACGTCCTGGGCGCCGACCTGGCCGACGGCGTTGCGCGCCCGCACCAGCCGCAGCAGATCGTCGTACACGCCGATCGCATCCTGCGCCGTGAGCCGCAGCCGCTCGCTGGCCAGCGTCTGATACCACAGCGTGGCGACGAGCGCCGCCAGTGACTGGCGCGCGTACAGGACGTCGGCGTCGGCCGCCTGCCGTGAGGCCGTCGCTGACGCGGCCTGCGCCCGCACCCGTCCCCAGAGATCCAGTTCCCACGAGATCTCCCCGGCGATGCCGGAGCGATCCTTCGTGGAGTCGCGTCCCACCGCGCCCACGCCGCCGACGATGCCGACGTGCGGATACAGCAGCGAGCGCGCCTGGATCGACGAGCCCGGCGGCCACGTCGACCCGCGCCGCCGCCGCCTTCAGATCGAGATTGTTCAGCAGACCTTCCGCGACGAGCGCCTCGAGCTGCGGATCGCCGAAGGCCTGCACCCACTCGGTGGCCACCACGCCGGCGGTTCCCGCCAGGCGACTTCCAGTCGGCTGGCACAACCGTCGTCGCTGGGAGCACGCCGCGCAGCGAGTCGGCCGGCGCCGGCGGCTGCTTGACGGCGCACGCCGCCGCCGCTACGAGCGCAGCGCAGCTCAGCGCGACGATGAAGGGGACGCGTCTCATGGTCAATGCAGGCTGATGTGATGTTTGACGATCACCCAGTTCAGATACGAGGTGACGCGCAGGAGCACCTTGCGAATCATGTGGAGGGGCACGAGATGATGGGTGTAGATCGCGCCCACGCCGCGCGCGCCGGCGGCGAGGAACAGGCCCTGCTCGCGCTCGTGGAGCACCAGCTTCACGGCGAACCGTCCCTCGGGAAGCGGCGCGGGTCCGGTCTGCGGCACGCTGCCGGTCAGCGGCAGCTGCCCCTGTCCCTGCGCCCAGATGATCGAATCCACCTTGGTCTTGATGATGCGGCCCGGGTAGGTCGACAAGGTGATCTCGGCGTCGTTGCCGGGTTCGACCTGGTGCAGCTCGTTCTGGCCGAACAGCGCCAGGATGACGAAGTCCTCTTCGACGAACGACATCACCGGCAGCATCGGCAATTGCGCCACGGTGGAGCCGGGACGCAGCTGCAGGTTGATCACGTAGCCGTCGTCCGGCGCATAGGCCGTCGTCTCGTCGAGCTTCCACTGCGCATCGCGCAGCTGCGCCTGGACCTGCGCGACGTCCGCCTGTTCGTCGCCGACGCGCGCGTTGAGGCGCTCACGCAGGCCGGCCGCCTTCGCGCGGTACGCCGTCACTTCCTGATTCGCGGCGGCGAGCTGCGGCAGCAGGGCGCCGAGGTCGGCGCGCTGCTGCGCGGCGTCGCTTTCCCAGCGCTGCGCCTCGAACTGATCGCCGGCTCCCGACGCCGCCAGCTGCTGCGTCTGCGAGAGGCGCAGCTCGGACAGCTTCAGCTGGACACGCGTCGCTTCGATCGAGCTCTCGATCGAGGCCACGCGGTTGATCGACACGTCGATCTGCGCCTCGGCGGCGCGCAGCTCCTCGCGCTGCGCGGCGACCGTGGCGGTTGTCGTCGCGAGCTGCGCCTGCAGGCGCTGCACCTCGTACTCGAACGGCCGCGGATCGATGCGAAAGAGCACGTCGCCTTTGCGGGTCAGCCGGTTCGGCTCGACCGGCACCTCGATGACACGGCCGGTGACGCGGGGCACGATCTGCACGACGTACTTGACGACCTGCACGTCGAGGGCTGATGGCGCATAGACGTTGAGGAGCAGGATCATCCCCGCCAGTCCGAAGATCGGCAGCGTGACCACGATCACCGCGGCCGTCGTCGTCCACGGCAGCCACTTGAACTTGAAGAAGATCAGCCAGACGAAGAAGGCGTAGATCGCGAGGAGGAGGACCTCCATGGTCAGCGCTCCCTTGGATAGGTACCTGTGGGCGCCAGGTCTCGCTTGGGCGGCTCGACAGGTGCCATCGGTTCTGCCGGCTGCGCGGCCGGAGGCGGCTCGGTGCCGTGATGGTCGACGACATCCGTGCCGTAGGCCATCTTGTAGAGGACCGGCTTGGAATACGCCCACAGCCACGCGATCGGCCAGAGCAGCCCGCCGAACACCAGCGACAGCAGGCACAGCGTCTTGATCGCGTCAGCCTGTGGATGTCCTCGTCGCTCCGCGATCTTCTCGGGCAGGATGTGGATCATCCAGAAGACGTAGATCAGCAACGCGGGCACGAAGAAGAGGACGAAGATCGCGAGATAATCCGCAACCGTATCCACCATCTCGCCAGAAAGGTGCATGCTGTTCTCCTCGGCGTCGCCATCGCGCTTTTCAGCGGACCGCCGCCTCGAGTCCGGTGGCTCACGCGTCGCGAACCCCGTTCGCGGCGGCTGTCACGCCGCGCGGTCTGATCGGCCGGCCACGGCATGGCGAAGCGTCTCCGACGGCACCTCGCCATAGGTATGGCGATAGCGTCCGGCAAAGCGTCCGAGCTCGAAGAACCCGAACATCATCGCCACGTCGGTCACCGTCGTCGTGTCCGGATCGGCGCTGCACAGCGCCTGGTGCGCCGCCTGCAGCCTCTGGGCGATGGCGTAGCGCTTGGGGCTGACGCCGATCACATCGTGGAACGCCGCGCGCAGCGTGCGCTCGCTGACGCCAGCCATGCGGCTCAGATCGGTGACGGTCACCGGTTCGCCGAGGTTGTCGCGGAGAAAGGTCATCACGTATGCGACGACGTCGCGGCGGCTCGTTCGCGCCGGCACGCTCGGACGAGCGTCGCACATCTCGCTACCGACGGGCTGCTGCCAGCAATCCGCCGGCGAAGTTGAGAGCATCGACATGCGGCCACGGTACGAGGTCACCCGGGCGGTGGGAACTCGACCAATTGCCGGTTTGCAGATGAGTGTTCTGCAAGGCCCACTGGCAGTCTGAACGGTAGAGCCCATGGCTCTGCAGGGCCGCTTAGGACTCTATGGCTCAGACATGGCGCACTTCGCGCCTCAGCCATCAATCGAGCACTCGTATTGTTGACAGGAGAGCCGCGTAAATTTCGCGCGATGACGACAGGACGTACTGTCGACACGAACGGTGGGGTGTCAGGAAGAAACGGAAAGCGGAGAGGCTTAGACGAGCCCCTCGCGGACCGCGAACTGGATGAGCGCGGCGGTGGAATGGACGTGCAGGTGCTCCATCATCCGGTACTTGTGGAAGGCCACGGTTCGCGCGGAGACGTGCAGGATCGCCGCCGCCTCCTTCATCGAGCACCCTTCAGCGAGCAGCTGCAGCACTTCGCGCTGGCGCGTCGTCAGTTGATGCAGCGGCTTGCGCATCTGTGGATCGTGCACCAGCGTGCCGACCAGATCCTTGGTGAGGAGCGGCGTCAAGTAGTAGTGCTGGTTCATCACCTCGCGAACCGCCCGGCTCATCTCGGCGCCCGCGGAACGCTTCAGCAGATACCCTGAGGCGCCGGCGCGGAATGCCTCCGCCGCGATGTCCGGATCCTCGCTCATGGTGAGCATGATGACGCGGAGCTTGGGATCGCGGCGCAGCACTTCGCGCGCCGCGTCGAGCCCGTTGAGCAGTGGCATGGAGACGTCGAGGATGGCGATATCCGCTCGCAGCTGATTGAAGTCGATGAGAAACGCACGCGCATCGCTGTAGGTGCCGACCACCTCGAACTCCGACTCCAGCAGCGTCCGGCAGGCTTCAGCGAAGAGCGTGTGGTCGTCGACGATGACAATGCGCGGTTTCACGGTCATTCCGGCGGAATTATGCCACGTGGCGATGTATCGGCGCATGCGCACAGCGAGTCTGCATGCGACGCCTCATGCTTGGCCCTGGGCCGGGTCTTCGCCCGAGCGGTTCCACGGCCTCCGAAAGTCGTTTGCCTGACCGAGAGCGGCCTCGCGCTCGCGGGCTGATCTGGCACTCGCGGCAATGCACGGCAAATGGCATCGCCCGCAGGCGGACATCCGAGATGCGGCCGCGGCATCGCGCGCAGCGCCCGTACTGCCCGCGATCGAGGCGGTCAATGGCGGCATCGACGATCTGCAGCATTTGCGTCGTGATCTCGACCAGCGTGACGTCCAGATCGGTCGAATCGTCGTCCGGATCGTCGGCGTGCAGGGGCTCCGCGCGCTGGTCGCGAATGCGGGCGACTTTCAGACGCAGCTCTTCCATCAACTGCCAGCGGCGCCGCTCGAGCGCGTCACGTAGGGCACGAGTGTCGCTGGTCCGGGCTATCGATGACGGCCATCATGATTCTCCGTGTGCAGCGCATCGGATGAGGTAGCCGACGCGCACGTCGTACTCAAACGGGACCTCATCGGCGGCGGCCGCCGCCGCCGCGCGCGCCACCAGCTGGACGGTAGCTGCCCGAACGTGCGCCGGACGAGCCGCTGCGTGCGGTGGTGGCCGCCGTGGTCCGCTGAGCGCCGTCGCGGCGGGCCGCCGAGTCGCGATCCAGTTGACTCATGGTGGCGGGGTCGGCGCGGCGCGCCGGCGCGCTCTGTGAGGTGCGGTCGGGCGTCACGCGTGGCGGTCTGCTCGCGCCGCTGCGCCGCCGTGGAATCGACGCCGCCCCACGAGCCGTTGTCGTACTTCTGCCAGCTATCACCCTGTTTGCGATAGACGTTGCCGTCACGGCCGGCGTAGACGTCGCCGCCGCCGGTCTGACCGACGAAGCCGCTCCCACGTCGGCCCACGGCGGGTGACCGCGCCGCCACCCTCGCTGCCGCGCGTCGCGCGGGTGGTCGTGCCGGTGCGGTTGTTGGTCACCCGGGACGTCGCGGCCCACTGGTCGCCGCGCTGCACGGCGGTCGATCCCCAGCTGCCGTACACGCCCGCGCCCTGGCGGGTTGCGGCGTAGGTGCCGGTTCGCGGGTTGTACGCCTGGGCGGCGCCGCGCGCGCCGTACGGTCCGTACGCGGCTGCGCCGCGTGCGTAGGTGCCGGTGCGCGGGTTGTAGCGCGCGCCGATGCCGGCGCCTCCGTAAGGACCGTACGCTCGCGACCCCGCGTCCGTACGCTCCGGTCCACGGGTTGTACCAGGCGCTGTAGCCATACGTCGGGTAGTAGGGGAAGTAGGCCGGATAGCAGCCGCCGTACCAGACATACGGCGGGTAGTAATAGCCGGTCCCCCACACCGCGCAGCCCCAGCCGACCATGACGCCCGGTGTACGCCGCTGCCGCGGCATACGTGACCCACTCGTCGTCGTCGTCCTCGATCGTGACGTAGGTGACGTGATGCGCCGGGTGAGCTCACAGGGATCTCGTAGATCTGCCTGCGGAACCGAACCGGTGACTTCCCAGGGGCCGTTCGGCGTCTGCGACATGAACCAGACGCCTTGAAAGCACATGTAATAGAGGTTGCCAATCTTGAAGATGTCCTTGTCGGTGTTGGTGGCGCGAGCGACGCTGGTGGTCTCGATGGGCTCGAATGCCGGCTCGCCTTGATAGCCGACGTCTGGAGGCTTGAGCTCCTTCTTGTTCACTCGCGCGGTCTGCGGCACCTGCGCCAGCAGCACGGCCTCCGCCGCTTGCACCGTGCCGGGCACCGAGGCCAGCACGCGCGACCGTTCGTGTTCGAGCGGAATCTGCTTGAAATCCTCGGGCAGCGTCAGCGACGCAAACGTCCACGGGCCGTCGAAACCTGGCGCGGAGAACCACCGTCCGGCGACCAGGTAGTAGCAGCGGTCCCGTCGGTGCCGTGGCGGAACACGTCCGATTCGGTGTTGCGCACCCACAACAGCTTCGTGCCGGGCACGGCCTCGTACTGTGGCAGCGCCACGCAGGAGGATCAACTCCGCTGGCGTGGTGCTGACGAACACGATCGGTACCGCCGGTGCGGCGGCTTTCTGTACCGGCAGGGTGGCCTTCACGTCCTTCCAGTTGTCGTCGGCAGGGAGCTTGTTGAAGCTGGCGGGCAGCGTGCTGACGACCGACCACGGTCCCGTGGCCTCGGTCGCCTTCAACCAGGTCTTCTCGTGTCTGAGATAGAACGACGCCGACGGCGCATGCTCGAACAGATCCCAGTTCGTGTTGACCGCAAAGCGGAGATCGTTGTTCGCGATCGGGCTCCAGATCGGCTCGCCGTCGATGTTCACGAGGATCGCGGTCCGCGTGCTGGAAAACACCACCGGCGGATCGGCCTTGAGGCCGGTGACGTTCTTCGGACGGATGGCGCTCGAATCGAGAAAGGCCAGCACGCGATCGAGCGCGATCACCCGCTCGGCCGCCGGAATGCTCGCGGTCATCGCGGCGACGGCGGCGCTCGCTCTGCTCTTTCGACGCGGTGGGGAAGTTCGCTTGCGTGATTCGGAAAGTCGAAAAATCAACCAGTCGTTCCTCCACCGACACGCGCGTCGTCGCCTCGGCGATGACGGTGCCGAGCAGCGCCGTCTCGCTGGCCTTCTCGCTGTGCGACACCGCCGCATGCAGGGTCAGCAGCTTCTGATCGTCCCAGCTTGCGATCTGCGGTTCGTAGAGCACGATCTGCCCGCCCGCACGGGCTGACGTACGACCGTGGCCAGCCGCCGTCCGGCGCCGCCGCAGTGGGCGTCGCGGCCGGTTTGGCCGCCTGCGTCGCCGTCGCGAGCACACCGCCGGATGGCTGCAGTAACGACACGAGCACGAGCCAGACGAGGGGTGGGCGAACGAGCGCGCGAGGTATGCGCATGAACGACTCCAGATTCCTCACAGGGTCGAGCGTTGGCCGGCGCTGACGCTATGCACAAGCGGCGGATGTGCGGGCGTCCGAAACTGCATAGAGCGCGGAGGAAGCGGGTCGGTAGGCTGATCGCATCTCGCGTGATGGGCCCGGTGCGGTCACTGGCGCGCGCGAAAGGAGCTCGAGATGAAGAAGCTAGTCTTCGGAGCCTTCGGACTGATGCTCGCGGCGGCGGCACCGGCGCGGGCGCAAGGGGACAATCCCGTGCACGTCAACCTTGGCGGCGGGTTCACCGTGCCAGTGTCGGACGTGTCGGATCGGTTCGGCACCGGCGGCGCGTTCACGCTCGGGATGATTTTCGAGCCGCCGGACTCTCCGTGGTTCGGCATGCAGGTCGAGTACGGCTTCAACAAGCTGGGAGGAGAGGAACGACAGATCGAGCTGTTCCCGACACCAACGGCGACGACCTCGGCAGAGCGGGATCATCGAATCGCACCACAACCTGCACTACTTCAACTTCAACGGCATTTTCCGTGCAGCGAGTAGGTCGGCGTTCTCTCCGTATGCGATTGGCGGCGGCGGCATGTACTACCGGACGGTGAGTCTCACCACGCCAGACGTGGGGTTCACGACCTTGTGCGACCCGTATTGGTACGTCTGCTACCCCGCGCTGGTCGAAGTCGACCGGGTGATTGGCGATCGTTCCGGCTGGGATCCCGGGATTGACTTCGGCGGCGGCTTCACCGTCAGGATGGGCGAAACGGCGCTGTTTTACGTGGAGACGCGATGGCACTACATGTGGGGACCGGAATTCACCGACGGCGCCGGTGTCACGCGGAACGCCAACGGCCAGTACTTCCCGGTAACGTTCGGGTTCCGCTTCTAGCTGTGGTCGCGCCGGAGGGCGTCGCGCAGGCCGGGTCCAGCGCGACCACCGGCTTGACCAACGAGTTGCCGTAAACGGACTGAACATGTCACGTCGTATCCCCTAAGCGCCCGTGACACACGCTGCTCCCGGCAATCCGTCAGCCACCGACCGGCGCAGCGGGGGGACTCGCGGACATCCTTCGCGCTGGCTTTGAATGGCTCCCCATTGGCGTCTTGATGGTCGACGCCGACGGTGCCGTTGTGCTCGTCAATCGCGCGTTCGAGCGGTTGTCGGGGCACGGTGCGCCGGAATTGATCGGCCAGTCGATCGAGGTCCTGCTTCCGGAGGCGACGCCGGTGCTCCACGAGGCTCGTGCAGACGGCGAGGCGCAGCCACCCGAGGGCGGAACCGAGATCCGCCGGGAGTTGGTCGTGCGGCGCAAGGACGGATCGGAGATTCCCGTCGAGGTGGCACTGACCCCGCTCGCGTTCGGTGACCGGTCGTTCGTGCTCGCCTCGATCGTCGACATCACCGAGCGGCGACGCAGTGAGACCGCGTTGCAAGAGACGCTCGCCGAGCGGATCGATTTCGAATCTCTGGTCGGCGAGCTGGCCACGCAATTCGTCAACCTCCCGCCGGAGGACGTCGATCGGACCATCGAGGATGCCCTGGAGCGCCTCGTCCGGGTGCTCCATTTCGATCGCAGCGCGTTGTTCCAGGTCGTCGAGGCCACCGGTGAGTTCGTCCACACCCACCAGTGGACGCGTCCGGGCTGGCCGTTGCCACAGCCACGGATCAACGCCACCGAGCAGTTTCCCTGGCACCTGTCGCGGATTCGCGAGGGCGAGCTCGTCAGCTTCAGCACCGTCGCCGAGGTGCCCGGCCCGGTCGATCGAGAGGGGTTGCGCCGACTCGGGACGAAGTCGGGCGTCACCGTGCCACTCGTGATTCGCGGCCGGACGTGGGGCGCCGTGACGTTTGCCACGCTGAAAGCGCCGCGGACCTGGACCGCGGAGGTGATCGCTCGTCTGCGTGTGGTGGCGGTCATCTTCGCGAACGTGCTCGCGCGCAAGCAGGGTGACGAGGCGCTGCGACGGGCGATGGTCGAGAATTCGGCCCTGCGCGGCCGGCTGCGCGACGAGAACTCGTACTTACGTCAGGAGTTGAATACCCTGGTCGGCGCGCCGGCCATCGTCGGCAACAGTCCGGGCATTCGCCGCGTGCTCGAGCAGGTGCGGCAGGTCGCGGCGAGCGATGCGAGCGTCCTGCTGCTTGGCGAAATCGGCACCGGCAAGTCGGTGCTCGCCCATCGCATTCACGACCTGAGCGCGCGCCGCGACCGGGCGCTCGTGCGCGTCAACTGCGCATCCCTCTCCGCTGATTCAGTCCAGGGCGACCTGTTTGGTCAGTATCGAGGCGCCTACGCTGCCGGCGAAACCAAGCACACCGGATTGCTCGAGCTCGCCAACGGATCGACGGTGTTCCTGGACGAAGTGACCGACCTTCCGACTGAAACGCAAGCCAGCCTCGCCCGCGTGCTGCAGAGTCACGAGATTCAGCCGCTCGGCACCTCGCATCCGATCAAGGTCGATCTGCGGGTCATTGCGGCGAGCCGCCGCGATCTCATTGCCTGCATCCAGCGCGGGACGTTTCGGGACGATCTGTACTACCGGCTCAACGTCCTTCCGATCCACGTGCCACCGCTGCGCGAGCGCATCGAAGACATCCAGCTTCTGGTGTGGCGCTTCGTCGACGAATTCTCGCAGACCTATGGGAAGACGATCGAGACGATCGATCAGGAGTCGTTGGCCCAGCTGCAGCGCTATCCCTGGCCGGGCAACGCGCGCGAGCTGCGCAATGTCGTCGAACGCGCGATGATCATCGCCACCGGCCGGCGGCTGGTTATCGGACTTCCCCTGCCGCTCCGGCGCCGGCCGCGGGAGCGACACGCTCGCGGCCGTCGAGAAGGCGCACATCACGACGGTCCTGGCGGAGTGCGGCGGCAAAGTGCGAGGCAAAGATGGCGCCGCCGCTCGACTCGGACTCTCGCCGCGGACGCTCGAAATGAGGCTCACGAAATACGGGATCCGCGAGAAGCGCGGTAGCGACGCCCGTCACTGACGGAAAACCGTCCAGTCGTGCGCGAGCTGGCGCTGGGGAATGCGCACCAGTTTCGCGCCTGGTTACAAAAGTTTTTCACGAGAATTGCTGCGCAATACCGTTTGAGACGGGGCCCAAAAATGTAATATTGGTCTTCCCCCCGAACGGTCGACTGATCTGACAAGCTCAGCCTTGACTGGGTCGACGGCTCGTTTGCAGAGTCGCGCCCAACATAGCAGTAAGGTCCGGTATGCGTCGCCTCTCCGCACGACATGTATTGGCTGAGGCGAGGCCTGTGTTGAAGCAGACCGACACCGCCGCCGCAGCAATCGAGCTCGTCAACGAACTGCTGGCTCAGGGACCGGTGTCGGCGCAGGCAGCGAAACAGGCGATCGACCTGCTCCACATCCGGACCCGTGCGGCGAGTGTGGCCGTCTGGAGCATCACCGACACGCGCGCGACGCGCATCGTGGGCGTCGGCGACGATGGTCAGCCGGACCCAGCCAGCGCGCTGGACCTCGACGAACCCTCAACCCTCCTCGAACGGCTGCGGCGGCACGGCGCCGTGACCTGCCATTCCGACGAGGTGTCCGGTCTCGAAGACCTCGTCTCGGAAGGGGTGCGGTCCTTTGTCGTCGCCGCAACCCCGAAGATCGGCAATGTCATCGGCGCGCTGGTGATCGGATGGGGGTCGCTGCACCCGCCGTGTGACGAGAGCACCCTCGCGCACTTGCGCGTCGCCGCCGCGCTGTTGCACCGCGCGCTGACGAGTCGTCCCGTCGAGGCGCTCGACCTCGCCGACGCCATCCTCGGATCGCTCGCCGATCGGATAGCGGTTCTCGATCAAAACGGCCAGATCGTCGCCACCAACGCGGCGTGGAGCGTGTCGGCGCCGGACCGGTTGCAGGACTCGGTCGCGTCGCCGGTCCCGGCGGCGAACTACTTCGACCTGCTCCGCCGCGAGGCCGACGAGGGTTCGTTCGATGCGGCGCCGATTCTCGAAGGCATCCAGGCGGTCGCGCGCGGCGACGTGGGCTTTCACCAGACGGCGTATCCGTCGTACGCCAACGGCCAGTTGCAGTGGTGTGTGCTGACGGCGACTCGCTTTCAGCATCCCGATGGCGGGCGTCGTGGTCGCGCAGCGGCGGGTGACGGCCCTGAATATGTTGGCGAGCCGCATGAGCGAACAGCTGTTCCAGCGCCTCGCCGACGCCCTGCCAGTGCCGATCTGTGTCCTGTCGCCCGACGGCCGGCTGCTGCTTGGCAACGCGCGGTGGGGAGAACTCGCGAGCGACGCGGAGCGGTCGCACCGCGAAAACCGACGAATGGACCGATGCGTTCCACCCTGACGACCGCGAACGCGCGATCGCGGCGTTCCGCGCGGCCGTCCCGGATCGCGCGCCCTTCGAGGTCGAGCTCCGGCTCAGAGTGAGCCCCGATGTCTACAAGTGGTCGGTCTGTGTGGGGGCGCCCAACCTTGCCATCGACGGCTCGCTCCAGGACTACGTCGGATTGTGCTGGGATATCAGCGCCCAGCGGCGCGCTGAATCGTCCTTGCGGGAAACCGCATCGAAGCTGCTCGCGGCGCAGGAAGCGGAGCGCAGCCACATCGGTCGTGAGCTGCACGACGACCTCGGCCAACGAGTGGCGTTGCTGGCGGCGAAGCTCGTGACGCTCGCGCGGCTCCCGCGCACCGCGATGGCACTGCGAGCCGGACTCGAAGACGCGCAGCTCAATGTGCAGGAGCTCGCTGTGGCGGTTCACAACCTGTCGCATCAGCTCCATCCCGCCAAGCTGAGGCTGCTGGGATTGGTGAACACACTCGACGCGTTGTGTCGCGATGTCTCGACACAGAATTCGCTGCAGGTCCGCTTCCGCGCCGAAGGCGTTCCCCGCGATGTGCCGGAGCGGATTGCGCTGTGTGTGTTTCGCGTGGCGCAAGAAGCGCTGCAGAACGCGGTGAAGCACAGTGCGGCGCGCGAGATCGACGTGAGTCTGATCGGCACGGCGTCACAGCTGACCCTGCGGGTGAACGACACCGGTCGCGGCTTCGATCCGCTCGCCTCTGTCGCCGTCGGCATCGGTCTGCTGACAATGCGTGAACGAGTGGAGCTCAGTGGCGGGCAGCTGACGATTCGGGCCGCCGACGCTCGCGGAACGACGATCGAGGCCATCTTGCCGCTCAGCGAACAGGGGCGATGCGGTGGCCAAAGACTCGGCGGAACCGCACCTCAAGGGTGACTGCAGGCAGTGACCGCGGCGACGGCGGGCCGTCAGCGCGCCCGTAGCGCGCCGGCGTGGTACCGGCCGCGCGGCCCCGTGCACCGGCACGCCCCTTGCGCAACGTGCCTTGTGCGTGCCCCGCGTGATCCGCTCATCATTCTCGCCGCCTTGCTGGCGGTGCTCTCCGTTCTTGCGTCAAGCGAGCGTCTGTCGGCATGGACGGCGATCTTCCGTGAGGATGACCCGCTGGCGCGCGAGCCCGAAACCCAGGACGCCTCGCGGGCGCAGGCGTGGGAGATCGACCTCTTCGTCGATCTCTCGGTCAATCTCTTCGGCCAGCCTGGTGACCGCCAGACCGGCGTGGTCGCCGGCAATGTGAACACGATTGACGAGGTCCCGGATTCGGGCTGGTTCACCAACCGGATTCTGGCGCGACCCGTGTCGATTGACGAGGCCGTCCGCGCGGCGAGCACGGGCGACGGACCGGCGCCTGGCTCGTGGCAGGTGATCGCCGCAAAGGAGGTCGGCGTCGCACCCGGCTTCACGATCGTGGATACGATGGGCGAGACCTGGTTCCTGTCGTTCGACGCGCGTGGCCACCCCCAGGCCGCCACCGGCGCGATTCTCGTCGCCAACAAGATCTTCTGGACACTGGGCTACTGGCAGGTCGACAACGTGTTGACCAGCGTCCGGCCCGAGCGGCTCCTGCTCGGCGATACGGCGACGGTTCGGCCCCCGTCAGGGAAGAGACGGCGGATGCGTCCATCGGATCTCGACGCGGTGTGGGAACGCGCCCATCGAGATGGCGATGGATCGTACCGTGCCGTCGCGGCACGCCGGCTCCCGGGACGTCCGCTGGGTGGCTTCCGTTTCCACGGGACGCAGACCAGACGATCCGAACGATGTGATTCCCCACGAACATCGTCGCGAGCTGCGCGCGTTGAAGGTCTTCGGCGCCTGGACCAATCTCGTCGACATGAAAGCCGGCAACACCCTCGACATGCTCGTGACCGAGAATGGCCGCGGCCTGGTCCGACATTATTTGCAGGACATCGGGTCGACGTTTGGAACCGGCGCGACCGCCCCACGTGAATTCTTCGAGGATGGGAGCCTTTTACGAAGGCGATCTCGTCTGGAAACGGCGCTCTCGCTGGGGTTCCTGATCCGTCCGTGGCAAACCGCTGTCGTACGCCGAAACCGCCGCCGATTGGCCGATTCGAGAGCAGTTCGTTCGACCCCACCGCGTGGAAGGCGCGCGTGCCCACGGCCGCGGTGCGCCATGCGCAACCCGACGACCTGTTCTGGGCGGCGCGACGGGTGATGGCGTTTTCCGATGACCTCATCCGCGCCATCGTGCAGACGGCGGGCTACACGATCCCCACGACAGCCGCCATCTGGCCGAACGCTGATTGCGCGCCGCGACAAGATCGGCGCGGCCTATCTGACGGCCGTCACCCCGCTTGTCGACTTCACCCTTTCAGCCGACGGCGTCCTCTCGTTCGACAACGCCGCGGTGACGGCCAAGGTCGCGGCGCCGCCGCGCGGCTATCAGATGACCTGGGGCACTTCGACAATCACACCGGGGCAGTCGAACCATTGGCGCGACGACGAGCGACACAGTCGAGGGCTCCCGTGCGCCTGGCCTCTTGGAGGTGCGCGAAGGACGGCTGCGTGCATGTCCGCGTGACTCCGCTCAATCCGCCGGTCGCGGCCTGGAAACCGGTCGACGCGTACTTTTGCCGCGTGCCCGAGGGCTGGCGGCTCGTCGGACTCGATCGCGACGCCGCCGTCTCGCGAGGTCAGAGCGCTCGCCGGGAGTGAACGGCCGGGCGGGCCTCCTCCGAGGTCGAAGCCGTGCTGCGAGCGCGCGGCCTCGGCCGCGTCGACGACGGGCCCGATCAACACCGCGCTGATGACCGCCCGCCGCGATGGTTATGTCCATCGCGGGCACGAGCTCATCGCCCGACCAGCGTCTTGAGGACGTAGCCATGGGCGCCGGTGCCGAGGGCGGCCTCGACGATGTCCGGGGACCGTGCGCACTCACGAACAGGATCGTGGAATCGGGGTTGGAGGCGAGGATGGCCTTGGCGGCCTCGATGCCGTTCAGCGACGGCAGCTCGATGTCGAGGAGAATCAAATCGGGTCGGAGCGCTTCGGCCATCCGTACGGCCTGCCAGCCATCCGACGCTTCACTCCTGATCTGCCACGCACCCGAGAGTGGAGCAGAGAGCAGATGTGTTTCCGCCACGCTTCGTGATCGTCGACGACGAGAACGTGATTGGCCAATGTCGCACTACGTCATGGTGAAGGCAGGCAGTGATTCAGGATACCGCATTGGCGCCAGCTCATTCACGAAAACCGTGTCGGGACAGTGAGGGGCGACTCACAGATTGACGAGGCGATGTTCGATTGCGTAGCGGACGAGTTCGGCGGTCGAATGGACGTTGAGCACCTGCATGATCTTGTGTTTGGTCGCCTCGATGGTGCGGGTCGAGGCGGCGAGCGCGGCGGCGATTTCTTTTCGTCCGCCGCCCGCGCACGATCAGTCGCAGCACCTCGCGCTGCTGCGTCGTCAGCTCGACGCGGCTGGGCTCGGTGGCCCCGACCATGAGGGTCACGATTTCCTTCGTCAGGGCCGGGGCAAGATACGTTTGCCGCGCAGCACCGCCTCGATGGCCGTCAACAACTCCTCGCCGCTCGCCTCTTTCAGCACGAACCCCGAGGCCCCGGCCTTGACGCCTCGACCGCGAGGCTCGGGTCGGCGTGCATCGTCAGCACGATCGCCTTGAAGGCGATGCCGCGCTCTTTCAGCCGGCGCATCGCTTCGAGGCCGGTGACGTTCGGCATCGACGCGTCCAGCAGGATGACGTCGGGCTGGCGCTGGAGGACGGCGTCGACGACTCGCGGCTGTCATTGATGTCTCGACGACCTCGAAATGGCCGCTGAGGAGCCGAACCAGCCCCTTGGCCACGACTCGGTGATCGTCCACGATCAGGACCCCGTGCGGGATTCACAGCGGCTCCGCCGACGTCGAGAGGTGCGGTGACGGCAGGACGCGCAGATGGACCTGAACGTTCTCCTTCTGCGCAAGGCCGGTTCCGCTCACGGGTATGCGAACGCGAATCCGGGCTCCGCATTCCAGGCCGCGTGTCGATCTCCACGCTCCCGCCGAGGACATGTGCGGCTCCTCGATGCTGACGAGTCCCAGTCCAGTGCCTGTCGCGGCGCACCGTGGCGAGGTCGAATCCGCGCCCGTCGTCGGCGACGTTGAGTTCGATCGAGTCCTCCGACCTGACGAGCGACACCACGAGTCGTCGGGCGTCGCCGTGGACGACCCCATTTCTCAGCGCTTCCTGAGCGATTCGAAAGAGACACAAGGCGATGTCGCTGGAAAGCTCGGTGAGATCGCCGTCCATCGGCGAAGCCGACTTGCACGTCATGGAGCCGCTCGACCTCCACGCAGTGTCCCCGCAACGCCTCGGCCAGCCCGAACGAGCCGCAGCGAGGCAGGGTGCAATGCATGAGACAGATTGCGGACCCCGTCGGCGACCCCCGAATGTGACGATGCAGCATTGACAGCGCGTGCCGCGTTCGCGGGTCTTGAAGATCGCCCGACGAGCGCTTGAGGCAGCTGACGGCTATCGAGACGGCGGCGAGCTCCTGACAGAGATCGTCGTGCAGATCCCGGGCGATGCCGGCGCGAGCCGCCTCTTGCGCGTTGATGAGTCGTCCTGCCAGGAGCCGGCTCCGCTCATAGCTCGCTCGCAGCGTGGCCTCCCGATCGCGGAGAGCCTGCTCGGCTTGATGCCGCTGCGCTCGCTGAGCGAGGAGTGCGGCAATGAGCATCAACTGAACCGCGATGATCCCGATCGCCAGGATGATGTAGCCGCGGTAGGTCTCCCACGCGGTTGGTTGAGTGAAAGGTAATCTGCGCGACGGAGGCCATCCGGGCCAGGCCGATGGGCTCGGCTGTCGGGACGCTACTGACCGCGGCGGGCAGGGGCGGCACGGTCGATTGTGCCGAAACGACCACGCAAGGCCAAGGCGAGGCCACAACCGCTAGCGCGACCGGATATGTCCGCGTTGATCGAAGTATCAGAACGTCAGCCTGACGGCGAGCTGGATTTGGGGGGAGGATCCGGCTCCACCCGCGGGCAGGCGTGTCCTCGTGAACTTGCCGAACCTCGGGGTCCCGACCACATGGCCCGGCGGGCCGACGTTGGGGTCAGTGAACAGGTCGAGCGCCCAGGCACACCGGCTTACTCGCGTATCTGGTCTGCCAATCGTGAGCCCCGGGTGCATGGACAGCAATCCGAGCCACTTGCTACCGGATACGCCTGAGATCAAGTTGGTAACTGTACCTAACTTAGGCACTGTCAATTTGACTAGTGAGGGAGGCGGATGCCGCTCGGGGCCGGGCCGGTTCCGGATGCACGGTAGCAACGCTGGTCACATCGGATTGGGCGACTCTGTTCTGGGCTCACCATTCGGCTGACAAGGGCTAGGAAGAACCCGGTCGACCATCCACACATCAGGATGCCGGTCACGCTTCAACGGCGCCGACGAGTCTCCATTCGCTTGGCAGGACCAGGTCGCCGTAGCCGGTCGTTGTGTAGGTGACTGCGCTGAAGTACACCGACGATGACAGGTCCGGCAGGGCGCCTCGCCACGTGTAAAACAGCGCCAGATCCCTATTCGGCCAGATGCAGAGGCACGATCCAGCCCGCGAGGCGAACAACAGCCAGACCCAGAGCCAGAATCGCAGCGTCGCCGGCGGCATCTGTCTGAGACGACGCAGGGAGAAGGCGATGCCGGAGGCATGGATGACCACACACGTCCCCATGAGGCCCCATGCGGCGAGAAGCTTCCACAGCATCTTGGCGCGGCTGCAGTCGGCGCAGCGCTATCGGGTTGACGCAGGAACTTCCAGAGCGAAGCCCATGGCTACGGTCGCGACCTGGCCTCGCACGGAGGCCCATTCGGTCATGGCCAGCGACAGATGCCGCTCGGACGCGGTGCGCAGCGCGACGAAGTGCTCGATGAGCGCCTTGGCTTCGCCGGACGCCGGCTGTCCTCGACCCACGCGCGACGCGAGCGTTCGCGCTGTATTCTTCAACACTTCGAGCCCGGCCACAGTGGCTTCAGGGAGCGTGTCGACCGTGTTCGCGGTCTTCACGCCGACTCGAGCGTGTCCTTCAAGCGTTCGGCCGCATCGCCCAGTTCCTCGGCCGGATGCTTGACTTCACGATTGTTCATGCGGCGCGCCGTCGCGGCCGCGCCGATGGGGAAGCTCGTGCCATAGGCGGCAGCCAGTTCGTTCAAGCCGGCGGCGAAGCGGTTCCACTCGCTGGCGCCTTTGAAGTTCGGTGGTTGTGTCGCCATGTAGCGCTGGATGTCGGAACCTTGCCGCAGCACGGTGGTGACTTCGGCGCTCGCGGAATACCCGGAGTTGAAGCGCTCCTTCAACCGGTCGACGTTCTTCTGGAGATTGTCGAGATATCGCTCAACGTCGATCTCGCCACCGGGTCCGCGAAGCACGGCTTGTTTCAGCTTTCCGTCGAGCTGATCCTCGAATCGATTGCGATCGTTGTCGATCCTGTCGAAGAGTTGCTTGATGTCGTTGTCTCAGTCGCTCTGACGCAACCACGGGAAGCAGGGCGAGCATGATCAGAACGAGTTTGGCAGCCATGGAAACCTCACACTCTCGGAACGCCACACACCGGCCGCCGCGCGATTCACTTCGCCACAGGTCGACACCCATGGTTCAGCCGCTCAGATGTTCTGACGGGCGCAACGCACGTCGTTAGGTTTGCGCCGGACCGCGGTGCGCGGCTATGCCTTTTCGGCTGCCAGCGCCCGCGATCGCTGCGCCGGTGTCGCAGCCGACGCTAAACTAAAGGCGGACCCCCAGTTGTGAGCGGCAGGCCCGCGACCACCCGAATTCCCTCGACCACCGACGTCGAGGGCCCCGACGCGCGCATCGGCGCCTACAGGCTGGTGCGCGAGCTGGGGCAGGGCGGCATGGGCACCGTGTTCCTCGCCGTGCGCGACGACGACGTGTTCCACAAGCGCGTCGCCATCAAGATCCTCAAACGCGGGATGGACACCGACGCGATCGTGCGGCGCTTCCGCACCGAGCGCCAGATCCTCGCGGGCTTCGACCATCCGAACATCGCGCGACTGCTCGACGGCGGCACGACCACCGACGGATTGCCCTATCTGGTGATGGAGTTCATCGGAGGGCATGCCGCTCGTCGAGTACGCCGAGACGCGCCGCTCGACACCGACCGCGCGTCTGCAGCTCTTCCTCGCGCTGTGCGCGGCCGTGCAGTACGCGCACCAGAGCCTGGTCATCCACCGCGATATCAAGCCCGCCAACGTGCTGGTGACGCGCGACGGCGTGCCGAAGCTCCTCGACTTCGGCATCGCGAAGCTGCTGAACGCGGATCTCGCGGGCAGACGCTGGCACGCGGCGACGGCGCCTGGCTGCAGCTGATGACGCCGGAGTACGCGAGCCCCGAGCAGGTGCGCGGCGAGCAGGTGACCACCGCACCGACGTCTACTCGCTCGGCATGCTGCTCTACGAGCTGCTCACGGGCCGGCGTCCCTATCGCCTCACGAGCCGCGCGGTGTCTGAAATCATGCGCGTGGTCTGCGAGTCGGAGCCGCTGCGGCCGAGCATGGCCGTGACCCGTCCCGTCGAGCCCGCGACACCGACGCTGCCGACCACGATCGGCCGACGCCGCGCGATCCACGCGAGCCGCAGATCCGCACCGACTGCGGCGCAGTCTCGAAGGTGACCTCGACAACATCGTGATGAAGGCCATCAGCAAGGAGCCTGCGCGGCGATACGGGTCGGTCGATCAGTTTGCCGAGGACGTGCGACGCCATCTGGCCGGCCTGCCGGTGCTGGCGCGGCACGACACGCTGCGGCTACCGCACGTCAAAGTTCGTGCGCCGGCATCGCGGCGCGGTCACCGCCGCCGCGGCGGTGTTCCTGGCGCTTATTGCGGGGCTCGTCGGCATCGCCTGGCAGGCGCGCGTGGCGCGGGCCGAGCGCACTCGGGCCGAGCAGCGATTCAACGACGTGCGCTCGCTGGCCAACTCCTTTCTCTTCGACATGCACGACGCCGTGAAGGACCTGGCCGGGTCGACGCCGGCGCGCCAGCTGATGGTGCAGAAGGGCATCGAGTACCTCGACAAGCTAGCCGCTGATGCCGGCGACCGCGCCGACCTGCGGAGGGAACTGGCCGCCGGCTACCTGCGGTCGGCGACGTGCAAGGGCGGCCGCTGAATCCCAACCTCGGCGACTCGGCCGGCGCGCTGGCCAGCTATGAGAACATCGGTGACCTGTACGACTTGCTCGGCGTCACCGCCGACAGTCCGGTGGACCTGCGACGTGAAATGTCGATGGCGTTCTTGCGGCTGAGCGAGCTGCTTGCTGCGAGCGGCGACACGAAGGCGGCCATGGCCGCGGCCGCAGAGGGCGGTCGATGGTGCGCGACACGACTAACGATGCCAGCGCGACGCCGGCGGCCCGCCGTGATCTCGCGTGACCTATAGCCGCTGGGCGACATGCTGTCGTCCACCGGCGCGACCTCCGACGCGCTCGAGCACCACCGCCTGGCGCTCGGGGTGATGCAGGCGCTCGCCACCACCGCACCCGACGACCCCGCCAACCTGCGCCAACTCGGCGTCGCGTATCACAAGCTTGGCAACTCCTCGGCAACCCGAATTACCCGAACGTGGGCGACCACGAAGGCGCGCTGACCGCGATGCGCCAGTCCGTCGCGGTCTTCGAGCGGGCGTCGGCGCGCTATCCCGACAACGCGATGTTCAAGCGCAACCTTGCCGTTGCCCGCAGCAACGTCGCCGACATCCTCACGGCCCTCGGACGCCGCGAGGAAGCGATGGCGGAAGAGCGGCGGGCGCGCGAAACCTACGAGGCGCAGGTGCGCGAAGATCCCTCGAACGTCGCCGCGCGGAACGACCTCGCGATCGCGTACTACAAGCAAGCCGAGATGCTTGATGCCGATGGGCGCACGCGCGAGGCCCTGACATCGCTTGACCGGGCCGTGAGGCTGCAGGACCAGCTCGCTGCCGCCGACCCCGAGAACACGCGCGCGCGGGCCGAGACCGCGACCAACTACGCCATGCGCGGTCGGCTGCTGGCCAAACTGGGGCAGCGCACCGCGGCCTTCGCGAGCCTCGGGCGGGCGCTGGTCGTCTGCCGCGCGCTTAGCCGGGACAATCCCGACAACGTCGAGCTGCGCGTGGCGGTGGCGCTTGCGCTCATCGAGCGCGCGCGATGCGTCGGCGGTTCTGAGCCGCCAGGCGGAAGTCTGCCGGACGATTGTGCTGCTGCCGAGCGCGACTACACCGAGGCCGCTGCCATCCTCGTCGCGCTCAAAGACAAGGGCGCGATCGAGGGCACCGACGTCGAGACCCTCGACGCGACGCGCGAAGAAGCTCGACGACCTGCGCGCCGGCCGCTGACGGTTCCGCGGCGAGGGATAAATGGTCCTTGACGAGCGACTCGGCCATTCGAACCTTGATGAACGCCTGTCTGGTGACGCCGAGCCGACGGGCCTCCGTATTCGAGTCTCGCGCAGCATGTCGACCGGGAAATCCACGTTGACACGCTGCACTGCTCGGCCGGGGCGCACCGCCTTGCCGAAGTCCACTTGAGCCGACAGATTCGACACCGGAGTCGTGCATGGCGTCGCCTCGTTGGCGGCGAGCGCTCTAGTCTTGGAGGTGCGCTTTCTTCTTCATGTCGAGCTCGCCTGACGGAAATGATGCGAATCCGGTCGCCTCGGTGCGTGATGAATGCCGACCACACCCGATTGCCGATGCGCCCAATCACTTGGTTCGAGCCTCATCGATTAACCGGGCCGGAATTTTCAAGACGGTCAATGTCGCTCCACAGTGCCGGTGCGGCGACGAAGTCGATGCCGTGCCTCTTAGATTGGCTCCCGACTTCGCGTCGTCGAACTCGAAGCCCACGGTATAAAAAGTATACCAAATCAGCCTCGAGAGTTCCGATGGGCCGGTCAGCGTGGCTGCGTCTCCCAGGCGCCAAGGAGCACGGCGCCTCGCTGTTTTGACCAGCGCGCAAGATTCGCCTGAAACACGGGTGCCGCCACAGGGACGCGAACCCAGGGTCGCGCTGCACCCATCGCTCGTTGTAGAAGCCGGGAACGCTGAACAACTCGTCGAGCGTCGCGAAGGCGCCGGCGTGATCGCCGACGCGGGCCTGGACCTGCGCCAGGAGATAGAGATAGAGCGGACCCTCTGCGGCATCCTTGCTGACGGGCAAGAGTTCCACCGCCCGTCGGCCATGCGCGACCGCCTCGGCCGCGTGGCCAAGGCCCGCCGCGGCCAGCGCCAAGGCCGCCTCGTTCTGGTGGTCTTCAGGGGCGGCGAGCTGCCGCCGTCGACTCTCGGCCATCGCCGCGGCATAGCTTCGGGTTGCCGCCTCGCGCCGGCCCATGCTTTCGTACACCTGACCAGCAGCCAGCGTCGCCGGGAACCGGAAATTCGGCGGCAGCCACGCGCCTGCCGAGTCCATCCCGGCGATCAATTCGAGTGCGCGTGCATGATGGCCATCGAACCACTCGAACGCGCGAGCAGTCCGAGGACGCGGCTGTCGGCAGGCGATCGGGCGCTGCGCGCGGCTTCGAGCACGCGTCGCGCGGCGGCGAGGTCGCCGCGCTCACTGAAATGCAGCCACGCTTCAGGCACCAGGACCGCCGAGCGGTGGGCGGCTTTGGCCACGCTGATGTAGCGCCTCACCTCGGCGTACTCCCGCTGATGCATGTAGTGCAGCGCGATCAGCTCCGCGGTTGATGCGGGGTCGAGCTCGAACGCGCGCATGTAGGCCGCGAGCGACTCGGCCCAGCGGCCGCGGCGCTGCTCGATGCTCGCGACGACGTGCAGCAACTCTGCCGAGTTCGGCAGCCCGACGCGCGCGATGTCGAGCTCGCGCAGCGCCGCGTCATATTGGCGATCGGTCATGAGGACATGGGCGAGCCCGAGGTGCACTTCGGGGCGGCCCGGATCCAGCTCGATCGCCTTCTGCGCCGCGCGGTGGGCCTTCTGCATGATCTCCGGCATCCGAAGCGCCGCGGTGCGGTATTGCGACGCGCATACGCGCGCCAGCCAGCTCCACGCGAGTGCGAATTCCGGGTCGCGGGCAACGGCGTTCTCCAGCTCCGCCCGCGCCTGGGCCAGGTTTGCGGTGTCGGACGACCCTTGTTGAAAGAAGCGACGCCACGCAGGTAACCCAGTACGCGTCGGTATCGGCCGTCGGCCGCGCCTCGACAGCCTGGCGCTCGCGCGCATCGACCGCCACTTGAAGAGCGCCCGCAATCTGATACGCGATCTCGGCCTGGACCTTGAACAGGTCGGATAGTGACGTCTCGAGGGGTGGGTCCACACCGTCGTGTCATCGGCGACCCGAATCAGCTTGGGTGTGATCCGCACGCGCGTGGCGTCACCCATCTGCGCCCAGCGGACGCCGCCCTCCACGATGTAGTCGGCACGAAGGTCGGCGCCAATACTCGACAGGCTCTTGCCGCGACGGTCGTACTCGCTGAGCGTGGTGCTGGACGGCACCGCGACCCCGCGCAAGCCGGCCAATCGGCTGGTGATCTCTTCGGTCATGCCGGCGACGAAGTACGCGTTGGTCGCGGCACCAAGGTTCACGAAAGGCAGGACGGCGATCCGCGTCAGCGCAGGAGTGGACCGCTCGGCTGACACGACTGGCGGTGCGACCCCGGCGTTCGCTTTTCGGTCGCCCGTCAACGAAACGCCCGACGACGATCAGCGCAAGCCCCGCGACCGCGATCGCCACCCACATCGGCCCGCGGCGACCGGAGGGTGCCGTGACCGTCGGCGGAGCGGCGGGCACCGGCGGCAGGCGGTATCAACGGCTCAGGTGGCACGTCGACGCCCGCGTGGTGCATCGACCGGCAGTGGCTCCGTCACCGGGGCGACGAAGCGATAGCCGCGTTTCGGGACGGTTTCGATGAATCGCTCTCCGCCCGTGCCGTCGCCCAGCACCCGACGCAGCGTCGAGATGTTCTGCGCCAGGTTGTTTTCCTCGACGAACGCGTCCGGCCACACCAGCTGCAGCAGCTCTTCCTTGGTGACGAGGTGGCCGTGGCGCGACACGAGGACGAGGAGCGTGTCGATGGCTTTAGGAGTCAGGGGAATCGGCCGGTCGTCGTGCAACAGCACCTTGTCGACCGAGTCGAGACGAAACCGCCCAAACACATACAACCGCGGCGAACCCATGACTCTGCAGGCTTTCAGAACGTTCTCAGGATTCTTTCAGAGCTCTCTAACGACTCTCCGGGACGTCCGGCGAATCCTACCACTCACAAATTCTGGAGGGATTGGCCATGAGTACCACGATTGTCAGGCGTCTGGTGTGTGTCTTCACGATCGGGTTGATTCTGGGCTGCCGAGGGGTGGCGCAGGCACAGAGTCCCGAGACGATTCTCGAATGGAACCGGATTCTTCTCGTCACGCTCGCCACGCCGGGGGCGACGAGCCCGACCGTGTTCTTCACGCGCGGCCCCGCGCTCATGCACGTCGCGATCTACGACGCGCTCAACTCGTTCGATCAGGTCTATACGCCGTATTTCGATCGAGTGCCCGTTCCGTCCGGCGCCTCGCGCGACGCGGCGGTCGCCCAGGCCGCGCACGACACGCTCGTCGCGATGTTCCCCACGCAACGGCGATCTATGACGCCGCGCTCGCCGCCCAGCTCAACCGCCTGCCCACCGCCGCTGCGCAAGACGGCGCGCGTGTCGGCGCCGCCGCCGCTCGCGCCATTCTCGATTTGCGCCGCAACGACGGCTGGGATCGGCCCAACCCCGCGGTACTTGCTTCCCAGCCTGGCCGGGTACTGGCAACCGGTTCCGCCGGCCAATGCCGCGGCGCAGTTCGGGCACTACGCCGATGTCACGCCGTTTGTGATCGGCAGCGCGCGCCAGTTCAACCCGGAAGCACCGCCGGCGCTCACCAGTCAACGCTACGCCGACGACTTCAACGAGGTGAAGGCGTTGGGCGGCGTCACCAGCACGACCCGTACTGCCGATCAGACGCTGGTGGCGCGACTGTTCGCGCCGATTCCCACCGTGACGACCACCGGCATTCCCGCGGTGTGGAACAACCTGACGCGCGACTTGATTCGCGCCCGCAACCTCAACGACCTCGAGGCGGCGCGGCTCTACGCGCTCGTGACCACGACCTTTCACGACGCGCTGTTCGCGTCGTTCAGCGGCAAGTTTCTCTACGGCTTCTGGCGCCCGGTCACCGCGATCCGCGACGCCGCGCGCGACGGCAATCCCGCCACCGAGCCGGATCCGGCATTCACCTCGCTGATTCCGACGCCACCGTACCCGACCTACCCGGGCAACTACGCCTGTCTCGCCGCAGCAATCGGACAGGTCTTCACCCGCTACTTCGGCCGTGACGACGTGGCGTTCTCGATCACGTGGGCTGAGCCGGCCGGTCCCGGCATCACCCGGTCGTACGCGGGGTTTCGCCAGCTTGCGGACGAAGCAGCGCGCAGCCGCGTGTACGGCGGCATCCACTTCAATTTCGACACGACGTCGAGCTTCGGCGTCTGCATCCCGCTGGGCGACTACGTGTTCGAGAACACGTTCCGCCGGCAGATTCCACAGTGAGAGCCTCCGCTCGAGCTGATCGATCTCCGTCGTCGAGGCGGAGGTCAAGCCGTCAGAAGCAGACATCAGGCAACGGCGTTGTTCTGTAGGTGGTGACACGAATGGCGGGCGAGGCACAGGGAACGCCAGCGAAAGCCGGCCGGCGTTCCCATATTCAGGAGTTCGACGCCAGAAACCAGTCTTCAGGGTTCGGGCGTGTTTCTTCCAGAATGGTGCCGAACGGGAACAATGCAAGACGACGGACGTCGACCGTAGTTTCGATCTGCCTGGCCCGATGCCGCCGCTTCGTCTTACAGACGCGTGACGACGCGCTTACGTGTCCACCCGTCCAAGCGGACGATGCTAGAGTAAGCCGGTGGATTCGCGATTCGATGGGGAAGCGTCGCGCGATGACGACCCGGTGACCGAGGTGTACAAGAAGGACATCGATCGCACGCTGATTCGGGAGACTCTGAAGCTGACACCGGAACAGCGACTCCTCCAGCTGATGCAATTGCAGGAGTTCGCGGAGGAGTTACAGGCCGCCGGTCGCCGCGCGCGTCGACGATGACCAATTTTCCGGCACTGCTCGCCGCGCTCGCCACGGCCGGCGTCGAGTACATCGTTGTCGGCGGTGCGGCGGCCACGGCGCACGGATCGGCACGACTCACTCTGGACTTGGACGTGGTCTACCGGCGCTCGCCGGACAACATCGCGCGTGTGGTCGACAGTGTCGCCTCCATCATCCCTGCCTACGAGGCGCTCCACCAGACACCCTGACGATTTTCGGATTGCATGTCGCTGCCTCACACTCGAGCGTCTGATTCACGTTAAGCGCGCAGCGGGGCGCGTCAAAGATCTCGAAGCGATGCCGAGCTCGAGGCGATTGCCGAGCAGAGACACCGCTGACGGCCAGAGCCCGACCTGGCTCGTCGCGCCCGGGTCGAGGTTTCCTGGACTGCAGAGCGCTTGGCCAGTAGGATGCAGGGCATCGTGTCCCTGTCTGCCGGCACGCGCCTTGGCGTCTACGAAATCACTGCGCCGATTGGCGAAGGCGGAATGGGTCAGGTCTACCGGGCGACTGATACCAAGCTCAAGCGTCAGGTCGCCTTCAAGATTCTTCCGCCGTCCCTCGCAGCCGACCCCGATCGACTCGCGCGCTTTCAGCGCGAAGCGGAAGTGCTCGCCGCGCTCAATCATCCGCATATCGCCGCTATTTACGGCATCGAAGAATCGCAGGACGTGCGCGCCCTGGTCATGGAGCTCGTCGAGGGCGAGGACTTGTCGGAGCGCATTGCGCGCGGCGGCCGATTCCACTCGAGGACGCGCTCCTCATCGCGCGCCAGATTGCCGAGGCCCTCGAAGCGGCGCACGAGCAGGGGATCATTCATCGCGATTTGAAGCCGGCGAATATCAAAGTGCGACACGACGGCACGGTCAAGGTGCTCGACTTCGGGTTGGCGAAGCTCACGATCTCGAGACCGCCCAATCACGCGCCGACCTGGCCGCGTCACCCACGATCACGTCGCCCGCGCAGATGACCGGCGTCGGCATGATTCTCGGCACGGCTGCTTACATGTCGCCGGAACAGGCGAAAGGGAAGCCCGTCGACAAGCGCACCGACATCTGGGCATTTGGCTGCGTGCTCTACGAGATGCTCGCGGGCCGCCGCGCGTTCGAGGGTGATGGCGTCACCGACACGCTGGCGGCCATCTTGCGAGGCGAACCCGACTGGACGCTGCTGCCCACGCTACCGCCAACGCTGCAGACACTGATCCGCCGATGCCTCGCGCCCGACTGGCGCCGGCGCATCGCGTCGATGTCCACGGTGCGATTCCTGCTCGAAGATCCCGCGGTGCTGTCGCCGCCGAACGACGTCGCTGCGCGTCAGAGTGATGGCGACGTGCAGGCGCGGGTCGCCGCCGCCGCGGCTCAGGCCCGCCGACGCGTCTTCACGCGCTATGTCATTCCCGCGACCGGCGTCGCCGCGCTCGCGCTCGTGGCTGCCGGCGTCGGGTTCTCCCGCGACCGGACGCCGCCATCGCCGGCACCGGTCGCGCGATTTCTTCTCGGGGTGCCCGAACGCCGGCTGCTCGGCACGTCTGGCCGGACGATGGCACTGTCGCCCAATGGAGCAGAACTGGCCTACCTCACCGACAATCAGTTGCTGATTCGTCGTCTTTCTGACCTCGACATGGTGACCGTCGCAACAGCGGACATGGGCGGGAACCTCCAGTCGCCGGTCTTCTCGCCGGACGGGAAGTGGATTGCCTACTTCACCGCCTCCGAACGGGAGGTGAAGCGTGTCAGCGTCCAAGGCGGATCCGCGTTGCCGGTATGCGGGGGACAAGTTGCCGCGGTGAGTCTGGACTGGGACTCGTCCGGCATTCTCGTGGCGCAGGTTGCGGGGGACCGGGGAGTGGTTCGGTGTGATCTCGCAGGTGGCACACCCGAGCTGCTGGTGGAAATCGAGGAGGGGGAAGTTCATCGGCATCATTTCAGCAACGGAGGACGCCGTGCGAGGTTCTTCGCCCGAGATGCACGTCGTGCTGAACTGGCTGGAAGAGCTGAAGCAGCGCGTGCCCACGCGGTAACACCTACGCGCAGCCATCAACAGGCACTCTTTCGCGATCGTGGCGGGACAGTTGACCACCACAGTGAGCAGGCGAATCCATGAGACGAGTCCTGATACACATCGCCGCAATCGCGACTGCCGTCTCAGTCATAGGACCCGAGGTCGCGAGCAATGCTCAGACGTTCCCGGCCAAGGCAGAGGAGGAAGCCGTCAGGGCCGTCATTGTTGCGATGACCGAGGTCTTCAACCGGCACGACGCGAAAGCCTGGACGCGCCTCGCGACGCCCGACGCGCAATTGGTCACCGTCCGCGGCGAATCAATGAACGGCGTGGCGGACATCGAGAAGGCATTGAACGCCCTTTTCGCGGGGCGGAACAGAAACGCCAGCCTCAAGATCCTGGACGTCAAGATCAGATTGCTCACACCGGACGTCGCATTGGCACACGTGACCAATGAGTTGAGCGGAGTCATAGGCTCGGACGGGCAGACGCTCCCGGCACACCGGGAACTGAGCCTGAGGGTGTTCGTGAAAGATCAGGGTGTGTGGCGGGTTAGCGCGTTTCACAATACGCTGCTCCAGCCCTGAACTCGATACGGGCGGCCTAACCGGTGCGGCACCGGACGCCGCGCGCCGCCCGTCAGCTACCCGTTCGCATCTGGCGCGCCCGCTCGAGATCGCGCGTCGTCGAGACGACAAGTGGGTGGTCCGCTGGGAGCGTGCGTCGCAGAATGACGACGGCGTCCTCGAGCAGCTGGCGAGCGCTGGCCGGATCGTTGCCGGCGAGACGGGTCGCTCCGAGTGCCGCGAGACTTTCTGCCGTGAGCAGGTGCTGCTCGCCATAGAACGTGCGGCGCATCGCGAGCGCTTCGCCGAGCCGCGATTCAGCCTCTGCGAGGTCGCCGCGCCGGCGCGCCAACTGTCCGGCCTCGTGCAGCGTATCGGCGACGTCCGGATGCGAGGTGCCATGCGCGGATCGCATCCGATCGAGCACCTCGCGAAGAAGGCGCTCGGCATCGTCGTATTGTCCACGGTCGGCCAGGACGCCTCCGAGCTGCTTGCGGATGACGGCTCCCATCGGGTGCGCCGCGCCCATGCGGCGATGCCAGCGTTCGTCCGCATCGCGGAGCATCGGCTCGGCGCGAGCCGGATCGCCGCGCTCGCGATACACGCGCGCCAGACCGGCCAGCGTCATCAAGGCGTTCGGATGATCGGTCCCCTGCGTTCGGGCCCACGAATCGAGGACCGATTGGAGTCCGGCTTCAGCCTCATCGAAACGACCCAGCACCCGATCGATCGTGGCGCGGTTGTTGCGCGCCGAGAGCGTCAACTGATGGTCCTCACCATAGAGTTCGCGGAATCGCTCCAGCGCTTCCTGCGACGAGGCCGCGGCCTGCTGGAGTTCACCTCGAAAAAGCTGAAGCGCGGAGAAGTTGTGCAGCGTCAGCGCGACGTGGGGGTGTTCGCCACCAAGCAGGCGGCGACGAAGGTCGATCGTCTGGCGGTATAGGGACGCCGCTTCGTCATAGCGACCCTGTTCCCTCCTGACGACAGCCAGGTTGTTCAGCGAGTCCGCAGTCAGCCGATGCTCGTTGCCGTAGATCGCTCTCCGGATGCGGAGCGATTCTTCTCCGGCCGATACGGCGTCGGTCAGCCGGCCGCGCTGGCGCGCCGCGATCAACAGGATGTCCAGATCCTCAGCGACGTCCTGATGCTGGTTGCCATACGCCCGCCGATGCTTCTCGAGAGCCTCTCGCGCCAGACGGTCCCCGGTGTCGGCGTCGCCTTGCGCAATCGCCAGGCTCGCTTTCTGTCGGAGGTTCGTCCCGACCAGTTCGCTGTTGGCGCCATGAAGCCGCTCGTGAATGTCGAGCGCCTGATCGGTCAGCGCGGCCGCACGCTCGGTGACGCCAAGCTCGGCATAAATGCCGGCCAACACCGTCAGAAGCTCGCCTTGCACGGCGGGCTGATCCGCCAGGTCGCGCTGCACGCGCTCGGCGCCTTGATCGACCACCTGCCGCAGGGTGACGTCCCGGCCCGCCGCCTGCACGGGATCGGCCCCTTGGAAGATGCTGATCAGGAACGCCTTCACCGCTTCGGCCTTCTGCGCTTCGAGCGCCTTCGCGCGTGCCTGCCAGGCGGTCGCGGTCAGCCCTGCCACCAGCGAGAGCACCAGCGACACCGCCACCGCGATGCTGACGCGATGCCGCCGCACGAATTTGCCGGCACGATATCGACGTCCCTCCGGCCGCGCCGCCACCGGCCGTCGCTGGAGAAACCGATACAGATCCTCGGCGAACGCACCGGCGCCGACGTAGCGGCGCTGCGGTTCCCGGCGCAGCGCTTTGAGCACGATCGCATCGAGGTCGCCGGCCAGGCGCGCGGCGAGCGCGCGAGAGGTCACGCCCCTGGCGCGGGCAATGTCGTCGATCGATGGAGCGTCATTCGGAACGCGGAGGATGGCCACCGACGGCCGTGCTGGTTCGACGTCGACCGACGTCTGGTCGAACCCGCGACTCGCGGAGCCGGAAGGCCGCCGTGACGTGAGCAGCTCGTACAGAATCACGCCGAGCGTGTAGACGTCGGTGGCCGTTGACACGGGTTCACCGCGCAACTGTTCGGGCGCCGCGTAGGCTGGCGTCAACTGGCGCAGCCCCGTGCGCGTCAGCGTCGTGGCCTCCGCGGTGTCGTCATCGGTGAGCAACTTCGCGATCCCGAAATCCAGCAGTTTCAGATCGCCGGTCGCCGTGACGAAGATGTTCGCTGGCTTCAGATCGCGATGGACGATGAGCTTGCCATGCGCGTACTGCACCGCGTCGCACACGCGACGAAACAGCCTCACCCGTGCGTCAATCGAGAGGCGGTGCCGGTCGCAGTAGGTCGTGATTGGCTCGCCTTCCACCAGCTCCATTGCGAAGTACGGGCGGCCGTCGGTATGCAGGCCGCCGTCGAGGAGCCGGGCGATGGATGGGTGATCGAGCTGGGCGAGGATCTGCCGCTCGCGACGAAAGCGTATCGTGGAGTCGTCGCCGTCGAAGCCGCGCCGCACGAGCTTGAGCGCGACGACCTGCACGAACTCGCCATCGGCGCGCTCGGCCCGGTACACGATGCCCATGCCGCCCCGCCCGAGCTCGTGGATCACGCGATACGGACCGACTCGGGCATCCACGTCGAGGGCACCGTCGTCGGCGCCGCGAGACGGCGTCATCGGGCCACTACGCAGCCAGGCCTCGGCGCCGTCACTCAGGAAATCGCCTGCGGCGGCGTCTGCGGCGAGCAGCTGCTCGACTCTCTCACGAAGGGCGGGTTCGTCGCGACCGACGCGTTCGAGCCATGCGCCACGTCGGTCGATCGGGAGCTCCAGCGCCTGATCGAGCAACGCTTCGAGGCGCGACCAGCCAGGGTCGGACGATGGGCTGTCCATTCGAGGCCTGCGCGGGCAATATAATGCGAACTCCTTCGACAAGACGTGAAAGATGTGGCCGCTGATGCGCTCCGCCCCCTGACTCAGCCGCCACTCCTTGCAGCCTGACACGTGGACAGGGGGCGAGCGATGACAGGCAGCGACGAGGCATCTCAACAGCCGGGAGAGATCACGCGGTTGCTGGTCTCGATCAGCGAAGGGGACCACGACGCACTCAATCGGCTGTTTCCGGTGGTCTACGCCGAATTGCGAGCGCTGGCGCATCGTCAGCTCGCGCATATCCGTCCCGGCGACACGCTCCAGACCACGGCGCTCGTGCACGAGGCCTACCTCAAGCTTCTCGGCACCGCGCGCCCACACTGGCACGACCGTCGGCATTTCTTTGCGGTCGCCAGCCGCGCCATGCGTCAGATCCTCGTCGATTACGCGCGCACGCGCTCGGCCCAGAAGCGTGGCGGGGACACGCCGGCGCTGACGCTCGACGAGGAGCGCCTGCCCGTCGCCGATCGCGCGCACGAGCTCGTGCTGCTCGATCAGGCGCTGACGGAGCTCGAGTCCTTGAGCGCGCGTCCGGCGCGCGTCGTCGAGCTGCGCTTCTTTGGCGGGCTGTCGGTCGGAGAGACGGCAGCCGTGATGGACCTGTCAGAGCGCACGGTCAAGCGCGAGTGGCAGAAGGCGCGCGCGTTCCTCTTCGACGCCCTCCGACGCGAGGGCCTCCGCTAGCCGTCCTTTCCTGTTTGGCCCCGTTCGCGTGCCGTTTTCGTTTGAGTGAGTGAAGACCGCTAAAGGGAGGTCGCTCATGCTTCGCTCACGACGGATTCACGTGCTGCTGGTTCTCGCGCTAGCTGTGCCGTTGTTCGGCGATCGCGTGCGGGGTCAGTCACCGCGAGCAGCTGTTGCCCAGGTGTCGGACGTGAGGGGGAGCAAAGATCACCCAATGGTGTCGCGCTACGCGGGGTCGGTCATCATCGGCTATGACTTTCGAAAGTTCGACGAGTTCGTGATCCCGCTCGGCGCCCTCAAGCGCGCAGGTGACCGACCTGTAGCCGGCGGCGGCACTCACGCGAGGTTCGAACCGGCCAAGAGTCAGCGCGTCGAGGGCAGAGTCACGCGCATTCTGTACGTCGGCCCGGCGGATCGCTCCCCGCTGGAAATCGTCCGCAACTATGAGCTCGAGTTGAAGAAGAACGGGTTCGACACGTTATATGCCTGTGGCGCGACGCAGTGTGGTGAACAGGATGGCTGGCTCGCCGAGTTCTATCTGTACACGCTGGAGAAGCGCCTGAGTCAGACGCCGCCGCGCGGCAGCGGCAGGCCTGAAGGGCAGATTTCCGAATATGCGCTCGGCGACCCGATCAATCAACGCTACCTGGCCGCGAAACGCTCCAGACCCGAAGGCGATGTCTACGTGTCAGTCTATGTGGCGACCAACAGGGCAACCCACCACAAGGAAACGCAGGATCATCCGGTGATTCTGCTCGACGTCATCGATGCGGTGCCAATCGAAACCGGCATGGTCACCATCGATGCCGCGGCGATGGCCAAAGACATCTCGAGCACCGGCCACGTGGCTTTGTATGGCATCTACTTCGATACCGACAAAGCGGACCTGAAGCCGGAATCGCAACCGGCGCTGCAGGAAATCGTCAAGCTGCTGGCGCAGAACGCGTCACTGCGGTTGTTCATCGTCGGGCATACCGATAACGTCGGCACCCATGAGTACAACATGGGCCTGTCGGAGCGCCGTGCAGCGGCGGTCGTGAAAGAACTGACCGCAAAGCACGGGATCGCAGCCACCCGCCTGAGACCCGCAGGTGTCGGAATGCTCTCGCCGGTCGCCCCGAACGACCGTGAAGAGGGGCGTTCGAAGAACCGGCGAGTCGAGCTGGTGAAGCAATAGCGTCAGCGGTTCGTGAACTGCCCGCGCACCTCGCCGCCGCTGAAATCGCCTGGCCCCTCGTTAGTCGGAGCCACGCCGTTGTTCGTGTGAATGTTCACGTACGCGTTGCCTTCCCGGATGCGCGCGAGGACGTCGGCGAAGCTCGCCACGCCGCCGGGGCACATCGCGCTCGTCGTCGGCGTGACGTGGTTGCCGCTTGGCGGCGGACTCGGCGGATCGACCGTATTGTTCACCGTCCCCGCCACGAGCACACCGTCGTGCGGTCCCGTGGGCCCCTGCAATGCGGCCGTGGACGACGGGTTCGGATAGAGCCAGACGATGATTGGACCATTCACGCCGACCGGCCCGCAGTGGATATGTGCCTGCACGACGTTCTCGATGTTCGAGACAATCAACCTGTAGTCGAACGACTGCTGGTCCGCCGCGATGTCGAAGATGGCCTGCCCCTGCGCGTGCGAGTCCGCTGGACTGGGCGAGCCGGTGAAGACTTCCTGATCGCCTGACAAATGAACGGCATGGTTGTGTGGCTGCCCCGCGTGTTGCGCCGACGTGATCTCGACGGGGATTGCGATCGACTCCGGCTGCGTGGGCGACCGCGGGGTGTCCGATGAACACGCGCCGGTGACGACCGCTGCGACACAGAAAAAGATGGCTCTCTTCATACGCACCTCTCGCAGAAGGTTCGAGGCGAAGCCTCGCTAATTCTTGATGTCCACTCGTCGTCCGACGCTCGGCACGCCGTTCTTGTCGACGACGAAGAGGAGGTAGATTCCGGGAACGGCCTGCGCCGGCAGGTTCGGCGCCTTGACGCGCAGCTGTCCGGCGGCCGGACCGCTCGGCGCAAACGCGAGCTTCACGTATCGATCACCGGTCGTGAGGCTGTGGGTGTTGTGATCGCTGCGGAGAAGGACCACCGATCCGACCTGATCCGCACGGCCGGCCACTCGAAGATCGAAGTGCCCACCATACGGAATCTGCGTGGGCGACTGAGCGATGACGGGCCTCGCCGATGGGCCGCCACCACGTTGGAACAGGTACGGAGGCGAGAACACTTGCCCGACGGGAACGCCCTGATCGGGATCGCCAGCGGGAAGCACACCCGCGTACGACGACGTCAGCGGAAACGATGGATCGTCGGGTCGCACCAGCGCTTCGCGATTCTCACCCGCGAAGAACACCGTGGCATCGGGCAGCAGCGTCGCCGTCCCGTGCAGGCCTCGAGAGACGGTCGTTCTCGCGAGTCTGGTCACCGTGCCGTTCGCCGGATCGAACATCTGGAAGTGAAGCCCTTCTTTTTCCTCGTACGTGCACGGCCGCCCATCCACGTTGCAGTTCGCTGAGCGATTCACGCCGTGGCCGATGAGCACTTTTCCATCGGGCAGCAGCACGGCCTTGGTCGTCGCCAGCGGCTGCAGGATGTTCCCGACGATCTGCCACTGCGGGTTCGGATCGACGAAGTCGATGCTCTCGACCGTGCCAGTCTGATCGCCGTCCGCATTCTGTCCCGAAATCATGAACCACTTGTGCGAGACGGTCGTGCCGTTGGCATCGAGCTCGACGAGGCTGGCGGTGGGGCAGCAGTACGGCCTGACTTCCGACGCCGTGTCGACCAGTGTCCAATGGTTCTTCGCGGGCTTGTCCCGATTGGGATCCTTCAGTGCCCCCAACACATCCAGACACCACGTTGTCCCTTCCGTAAAGCGCGGCGTGCCGCCGCCGACGCCGAAGCGGGCGCCTCCGGGAATCATCTCGTCGCCGTAATCCATCTCGCCGTCGTACGTGCACACCTTCCAATCGTCGCGTCCGGGCCCGGTCTGTACCACCTCGAGCTGCGGATAGAGCGGGAACGCCATCCGCGCGTTCTCGAGCGCGATGTTGCGATCGGTTTTTGGATCGTAGACCTCCGGCACCACGATGTTGACCCGCGACGCCGTGAACGCCGCATCGCTCTGGCTCTGGTTCTGCTGCCCTTTTGTCACGCGGTCTGGATCGGGAGGGATAGCGTTGTCCTGATCGAAGCCGCCGACGACGAGCACCTGGTCGTTCGGCAGCGGAATCGCCGACGGATACCAGCGGCCGTACTTCTGGTCCGACGGTTCGGATGGTTGCGTGCTCTGCTGGTCTCTCGGATCGCATTCCGGATAGAAGGGCGCGTCGGGATCGCCTTCGAACAACCCCGCGCCGAATGGATCCTTGGCCCATTGCTCCCGGGTGCAAGGTTGACGGCGCGCGATCCAGGTTTCGGTCTCCGGGTCGAAAATGTTGACCTTGTAGAGGCCGTTGTTGCTCTGCATATCGTGGCCACCGAAGACGTAGACACGACCGTCGGACAGCGTGACGCGCGCGTTGCAGTAGGTGTTGTAGAACATCCCCTTCGAGTAGCCGTTCTCGGCGAAGGCGGCGCGGTTCATGGCAAAGTCGGCTTCGTCCAGCAGCGCGGTATGGAACTTCCCGCTGTTCGCAAACGCGTCGCGGATGACTGATGTCGAACAGCAACTGCCGCTCCATCGTTCGATTGGCGACGATGCGCGTCGGCACGCTCTGGCTCAATCCCTGGCGCATCAGATAGCCGCCGTAAGTGAGCCGTTGAAACGAGTCGTCGGCCACGCGATCCTCTCCGAGGCTCAGGAACGGATCGAAGCCGTGGAGCACATCACGCAGCGACGAGTTGAACTGGAGGCCGGGCGTCGTGAAGGCGCCCAGAGAGATCGCAAGATCGGTGAGTTCGGGGTCGGCGATGTCGTTCGGGCGGTATTCCGGAAAGCGCGAATGGAACAGGATCTTGGGATGCTGCGAGTTGTTCTTCCAGACCAGACCCATGTGCACGGCTTCCGCGCTCTGCATGGGTATCAGCGGTGACACGCGGCCGCATTCCGCGGGCGCGCAGGTGTTGGGATCGGGGAAAGCACTCTGGGCCGAGACCGTCGACCAAAGAGTGAAGCACCCCAGAACGCAGGCGGTTCCGGCGGCGCAAATCGTTGTCGCTGTCTTCATCCTGGCCTCCTCAGCTGTGAACGTTCAAACAGAGAGGTGTTGCTGAATTGGCCAGGCGCGGCCCAGCACCGAACACGGCGATCGACGTCGCATTCGATGCGGCCGTGCATTGTGCAACCGCCGTTCCGCGCGCGTGAACGATGTAGCTGAGCGTTATCCGCGCGAGTCGCGCAGCAATTTCGGATGTGAGTTGTCGCTGGGGTAGTACTGCCGAGTCGTCCCTCCAATTACGAGACGCGTACACGCATACACGTCACGTAATGGGCGTGTCGATGGGATGCTATTTGGGACGCAACGTGAAGGTTTGCTCAATCACCACATGAGCCGTGACGGGCTTGCCGTCTTTGGTCGCTGGCTTGAACAGCCACTGCTTCGACGCCTTCACCGCTTCGTCGTCCAATCCGAACTTCGGATCGAGAGACTGAACAACCTTCGTAGTCTCGCCAACGGTCCCGTCGGTCAACACGAGCACCTCGACTCGGACGATGCCCTCGATGCCAGCGGCCTTTGCCTCCGAGGTATAAACGGCATTGACCGTCCTGACTGTCTGTGGGGGAAGGGTCGTGCCTGGTCTCGGAATCTCTTGCGCCTCAGCGTAGAGCGCGCTGAGGAGCACCACGGCGGTAGCGAGAACGCCGAATCTCATGGCCGAATCTTCCCACGGCCGGGCTCCTGTTTCAAACCGTCGCGGTACGGAACATTCGCATTCCTCTTTACGTCCCACAGGAACAGCGTTAGACTCCTCTAACCATCCAACAGGAGAGAGGCCCGTGGCCGACAGCAAGTCCGACATCCTGCAAGGCACGCTGGACCTGATGGTCCTCAAGACCCTCGACGCCATGGGGCCGATGCACGGCTATGGCATCGCGCGGCGCATCGAGCAGATCAGCGAAGAAGCGCTGCAGATCAACCAGGGCACCATCTATCTCTGCCTGATCCGCCTCGTGCAGAAAGGCTGGATCCACGCCTCGTGGGGCACGTCGGAGAACAATCGCAAGGCGAAGTTCTATGCGATCTCGAAGGCCGGCACGAAACAGCTGGCCAAAGAAGCGCAGCACTGGGCGCGCGTCTCCGGCGTCATCGATCGGCTGCTGACGCTGTCGCCGCGGAGGTCATGATGTGGACGGCCCTTCGGCTGCTCACCGCCCGGCTGCGCGCGCTCGTCGGCGGCGCCGCGGAGGATCGAGAGTTCGCGCAGGAGCTCGAGTCGCATCTCGAGATGCTCACCGAAGACAACCTGCGCCGCGGCATGGCCCCTGATGAAGCGGCGCGGCGGGCGCGCCTCACGCTCGGCGCGACGAGCTCGCTCCAGTCGCGCCATCGTGATGTCCGCGGCTTCCGGCCGCTCGAGGATTTCTTCCAGGATCTTCGGTTCGCCGGACGGTTGATGCTGAAGGACAAGTGGCTCTCGGCGGCGGCCATCCTGGCGATTGCCCTTGGCATTGGCGCCAACACGATGGGCTTCAGCATCATCAACGCCGCTTTCATTCGCGGGTTCAACTTCGAGCGGGCCGAGGAGTTGCACAGCATCTCCTGGCGCCCGACCCGCGGCCGCCGGCTGCCCTCGTCCGTGCTCGACTTCGACGACTGGCGATCGCAATCGCGCTCGTTTACGTCGATCGGCGCCGCCGCGTTCGGCGCCATCAACATCAGCGACGACCATGCCGCGCCCGAGCAGACGCAGGGGTCGCGGATCACCACCAATCTGTTCGATGTCCTTGGCCAGCCGCCGCTCCTCGGGCGCACCTTCGTCGAAGGCGAGGATCGGCGCGACGCGGACCCTGTCGTCATCATCGGCTACGACATCTGGACCAATCGCTTCGCGCGCGATCCGAACGTGATCGGTCGCATCCTCAAGATCAACGGCAGCCCGGCCACCATCGTCGGCATCATGCCCGACGGCATGAAGTTTCCAGACAACAGCGAGCTGTGGGTGCCGTTCATTCCGACCGATGCGCAGATGACGCGGGAGCTCCGGCCTTTGAACGTGTTCGGCCGCCTCGCGCCAGGGGTGACGAAGGAGCAGGCCGCAACCGAGATCGATGGCATCGCCCAGCGCATCATCGAGGCGCATCCCAATCAGGCCAAGAACGTCGTCGGCGGACAGGTCGAAACGCTGATCGAGCGGTTCCTGGGTGGCGCGGCGCCCCGGATGTTCACGGTGATCATGGGTGCGGTCATCTTCGTGCTGCTGATCGCCTGCGCGAACGTCGCCAACCTGCTGCTGTCGCGCGCGTCGTATCGATCGCGCGAAGTTGCGGTGCGCTACGCGCTCGGGGCCACGCGGTGGCGGGTCGTCCGGCAGCTGTTGATCGAGAGTGTCGCGCTGGCGAGCCTGGGCGGCATTGCCGGGCTGGCGCTGGCCGGGTTCGGCGTTCGCGCCTTCGACGCGGCGATCCAGACGACGGGCGCGCCGTACTGGCTGCGCTTCACCATCGACTATCGCGTGCTGCTGTATGTCGCCGGCATCTGCGTGGCGACCGGCGTGATCTTCGGCCTCGCGCCCGCCTTGCAGGTCTCGCGTGACAACGCGCACGACACGCTGAAGGAGGGCGCCCGCGGCACCGCCGGCAACCGCCGCGCCGGTCGTCTCGGCGGCGTGATGGTCGTGGCCGAGCTCGCCTTGACCATCGTGCTGCTCTGCGGCGCGGGCTTGATGCTGCGGAGCTTCATGGCCCTCTACGCGGTGCCGGCCGGGTTCGACATCAACGGCCTCAGCCGCATGCAGATGCAACTGCCGCCGTCCAACTACCCGGATGCCGACGCCCGCCGCCGCTTCTTCGATCAGCTGCTGCCGAAGGTCGAGGCGATTCCCGGCGTCGAGCGTGCGGCCATCACGACCGCCGTGCCGCCGCTCGATCACGAAGAATGGCGGGTGATCATCGGCGGCAGCCGCGCACGTCGAGGACGATCGACGCCCGTTCGTCTCGACCGTCTCGGTCTCGCCCCGATACTTCGAGACGCTCGGCGTCGGCGTCACCCGCGGCCGCGGCATCGAGATCGCCGACGGCGCCCCCGGCGCGGCAAACGTGGTCATCAACCAGCTGATGGCCGATCGCTTCTTCCCCGGCGAAAATCCGATCGGCCGACAGCTCCGTTTCGTGCCTCGTGCCGACGAGCCCGACGCCCCGCCGCAGCCGTGGCGCACTATCGTCGGCGTCGTCCCGACATTTCCGCAAGGCAACTCCAACGATGCGTTTCGGAACACGGTGGTGTATCTGCCGTTTCTGAACCTTCCGGACCGGACGTCCTCGCTGATGATTCGCAGTGCGCTGCCGCCCGCGAGCGTCATGGCGGCGGTCCGCAGCATCGTGCGGTCGATCGATGCCGATCAGCCGGTCTTCAGCATCGAAACCGTCGAGCAGGTGTTTGCCAACGAACGGTCGATCTACCGAATCTTCGCCACGCTGTTTGCCGTGCTCGCGTCGATTGGTCTGGTGTTGTCGGCGGTGGGCGTCTACGGGGTCATCGCCTACGCCGTCACCCAGCGCACGCAGGAAATCGGCGTGCGCGTGGCGATCGGTGCGGGCCGCTGGGATGTGGCGTGGCTGTTCCTGCGACGAGGTCTGGTGCAGATCGCCATCGCGCTTCGCGATCGGGCTGCCCGCGGCGGTGGCGCTCGGCGCGGTAGCGCAACTCCGGCTGGTGGAGATCGAACCGACCGATCCGGTCACGATGGTCGGCATCACCGTCCTCATGGCGGC
This sequence comes from uncultured Acidobacteriota bacterium, assembly GCA_963841895.1. Lineage (GTDB taxonomy): Bacteria > Acidobacteriota > Vicinamibacteria > Vicinamibacterales > UBA2999 > JACCSI01. The sequence goes on along the minus strand of CAWJEO010000010.1, from coordinate 104,941 downwards.
GGTCGCGCTGATCGCGTGTGTCGTGCCGGCACGGAAGGCGGCGAAGGTCGATCCGCTGACCGCCCTTCGGGCGGATTGAACGCACGACATCCCACGTCAACTCGTTGGCCACGTCACCTGGGGCCATGACCGCTTCCTCGACTCGGCGATGAAGCCAGCACGTCGGGTTCATCGTCTAAGATCTAGTTTTGCCCCGCCTCCGGCGGAGAGCTGACGGCCGGCTGAAAACCTGACTCAAAAGAGAGGAATTCCGGCCTTCAAGACTCAAGCGCGCCGAAAGCGGATGTGCGCGCGGGGGAGGCGGCAATGCGGAAGTGGATCGTCCTGTGGTTGTCCTCGCTGGTGGTGGTGTCGGCGCTGACGTCCGGGATCATGCGAGCACAGACCACGCCTGACGAACTCAGGCGGCGCGTTCAGGAACAACTCCCGGGAAGTCGCATCATCTCCGGCGACGACATCGGGTTCCGTTTGGAAGGGATGAGCCCGGCTGACGAGCCGGTCGGCACATTGGTCGTCCGGATTGACGGCAAGTGGGTGGTGGCCAGGGCCAAGATGTCGATCCAGCGGCCGTAGCCGGGTTTATTGCGACTCGCCGGAGCTGCGTCGCGACAGGCGCCCCAGCAGCGCGTCGCGGTGCTGCGTCAACTTCCGGTAGAGCGTCTTGCGATCGAGGCCCAGCACGCGCGCGGCCGCGGCCTTGTTGCCGGCCACGGCACGAAGGGTCCGATCGATGTGCTCGCGCTCGACGTCGGCCAGACGCTGGCCTCCGGCGGGGCCCGCATCCTCCGTCTCCGTCTCCGTCACCGGCGGTTCGCGCAGGCTATCGGGCAGATCCTCCAGCGTGATCACCGTCCCGGTCCCGAGCACCAGGGCACGCTCGATCACGTTTTCCAGCTCGCGGACGTTGCCCGGCCACCGGTGCCGCCGCAGCACGGCCACCGCATCGGCCGAGATGGCGCAATCATCCTTGCCCAGCCGCGCGCCATGCTTGGCCAGCAGATGACGGACCAGCGGCTCCAGATCGTCCGGCCGCTCGCGGAGCGGCGGCACACGCACTTCGATCACGTTGATCCGATACAGCAGATCGTCGCGGAAGCGTCCTTCCGTGACCTCTGCGGTTCAAATCGCGATGCGTCGCGGTAATGATCCGTGCGTCGGTCGGCACCGGCGCGAGCGCCCCGACCGGATGCACTTCTTTCTCCTGCAGGACGCGCAGGAGCTTCCCCTGGAGGGCCGGCGCCAGATCGCCGATCTCGTCGAGGAAGATCGTGCCGTGCCGAGCCAACTGGAACAAGCCCGGCTTGTCCTCGCGGGCGTCGGTAAAGGCCCCTTTCTTGTGTCCGAAGAGCTCGCTTTCGAGGAGCGTATCGGGGATCGCCGAACAGTTCACCGCGACGAACGGACCCGACGCCCGCGGGCCGTTCTTGTGCAGCGCCCGAGCCAGCAATTCCTTTCCCGTGCCACTTTCGCCAATCAACAGCACGGGGGTGTCGCTGAGGGCCGCGCGATCGATCAACCCCATGACCGTTTGCATCGCACCGGGACTCGGCAAGAATCTCGTCTGGTTCGGTGGTCCCGCGCTCGAGCATCACGATCCGATGCACGCGCCGATGGGCGATGACGTCGTTCAGGGTATGCGGCAGCTCGCCGAGCTGGACCGGCTTGATCGCGAACAGTGACGGCCATGCTTCTCGTGGCTGAGCGACCGTCGACGCGTCAGGGCGATCGACCACCAGCACGAGGGCGTCTTGTCGGCTTCGGCACACAACGCGTCCAGACCGGGCTGCCCGTCGGACGTCAGGTTCATGTTGACGACCATGGCGTCGACGTCCGCACGCCCGCGAATTTCTCGCGCTTGCGACCAGCAGGACGCCGTCAAGACGGTATAGCGCGCGCGCAGCGTTTGCTGCAGCAGTCGTTGGGTGGATTCGTCGCTTTCAACGACCAGAACGGTTGATCCTGCAGACATCAAGCAATCTCACGATAGTGCTGGGCTCGTGGCGGGCCGCGCAGTTCATTCAGACGTTGAGCAGCGGTGTGCGGCTCGCGTCGCCGATGGGATCGCGGGGGATCTGGCGCGGCCGTCGTGGGATCGCGAGACGCGCTGTCGGCCAGTGTAAGGGACCGTGCGGCACTTGTCACGAGCAACAACAGACGAGTTGCGCGCTCGTCACGTGGGGCGCATGGCCACAGGCGTAGCCGATCGCCACGCACCGTCGCGGCATCAGTCCAGTAGCTCAACGTCGAGCGAGCCGCGATCGGCGGGGCCTTTTTCCTCTCTCCTCCTCGGCACGTGGGTTGCGACGGTCCTGACGCCACAGTCGCATTGATTGCGGCATTCGTCGGCTCAGCAAGGAGGCTTCATGACAGGAAGTGTGTTTGGCCTTGGTTCGCCCATCACGTATCCGACTTCGCAACCGATACCGTTTGGACTCTCGCCTCAGTGGCCGTTCGCTCTGACCGGTACTCCATCGACGCCGGTGCAGCAGTACGGCCAGCCGCTCCAGCAGATCTTCCAGATCCTGCAGATGGTGCCCCAGCAGTTGCAGCATCTCCAGCAGCTGCAGTACGCGCAGCAGCAGCAGCTCCAGCACGTGCAGCAGCTCCTGCAGGTTGTCCCCGCGCAGCTGGCGCAGCTGCAGCAGTTGATTCAGATCGTGCCGCAGCAGATCCAGCAGTTGCAGCAACAACCGCAGCAGCCGTACGCGCCGTCATCCGGACTGAGCAGCTTCGCCGCGACCACGCCGTGGGGCATTGCCGCTCAGGGGTTCGGCCAGTCGGGCCAAGTGATGTGAGGCGACGGTGATGATGACCTCGACCTGCGGTCACCGGTCGTCGATCGATCGCAGGTCGGGTGTCCCGAGACCACTTGGAACGACAGGAGAACAACCCACATGACAGACCCGCTCTTTGGAACGGTGTCGCAGCCGCTCTGGCCCGCGATTCCCGCCATCTTCTACGGTTACGCTCAGCCGCCGTTGGCTTCCAGCCACCGCTTCGGCGCGATGGCCCCGAGTAGTCCCGCTCAGGGACCAGGCAGTCCCGCTCAGGGATCGGCATCGGGTGGTCCCTTCGGCGCCGGCCTGAGCACGCCTGCGGTGGACCCGCAGGCGTTCGGCGGGGCGTTCGGCGGCCAGAACCTTGCCGCCGGATTATCGGCCGTCGTCTCGAGCCCGCTCGCGAGCGGCGTGCCGGCCTTCATGGGGGCGGAGAGTGCGGTTGGCGTCACCGCCCCGGCGCTCCTCACCGCCGTCGCGATCCGGCGCGGCCAGCCGCTCGGCCCGACGAACGATCAGGAAGTCGAAGACTTCATCTACGACGCGTTCGATTTGCTCCCGGGAACGAGCGATGTCGAAGTACGCGTCGAAGGAGGGCGCGCGCTCCTGTCGGGCTCGGTCCCGCACAAACGGCTCAAGCGTGACCTCGGTGAGCTGGCCTGGGCGATTCCCGCGTTGAATGACGTCCAGAACAACGTCACGATCACGGCACGGCGGCGGTCACGGTCGAGCCGTGAAACTGAGACGCCACCCGCCCCTGTTCGCAAACCGGCCTGAGCTCGCGAGGCGTTCACGGCGACGATCGAGGTGTGGAACGAAGGGCGTGGGAGCTGGGCATTGGGCTCGCCAGCCCCGGCGCCCGTCAGTGGCGGCAGACGGCGTTCGATGTACAGTGCCGTTGTTCACGTCGCTGACGGCTGCCGACATGGGACATCGCTTCGCACTCGTCCGATCGATCGTCGCCCTGGGCGTCGTTGCGCTCTTCGGGCCGGCGCTTGCCACTGCGCCGATGGCGTCGGCAGCAGACGCTCGAGCCAGCAGGCACCTGGCGATACGCCCACTCACTGGCCCCGGTTTCGCGGGCCGGACTCGAACCCGGTCTCCGACAATCCCAATCTTCCCGTCAAGTGGTCCAGGACCGAAAACGTCGAGTGGGTCGCGGATGTGCCCGGCGTCGGCTGGTCGTCGCCGGTCGTGTGGGGCACGAGAGTCTTCATGACCGCAGCGACGAGTGCGCAGCGGATGAAGCCACCGTCCCTCGGCACCGAATTCAGCAACGAGTACATCGCCGAGCTGCGGAAGCAAGGCCTGTCGGGTGACGAGCTCAACAAACGTCTCTGGGCGCGCGACCGCGAGATGCCGGACGACATCGTCATCAGCCTGATGCTGTATTGCTACGACCTCGAGAGCGGGAAGCGGTTGTGGGAACGCGAGATTTATCACGGCCGCCCGCGGGGCGGCCGACACGTCAAGAACAGTTTTGCGTCAGAGACGCCGGTCACCGACGGCGAGCGCGTCTACGCGTACTTCACCGATTACGGCCTGTACGCCTTCGACTTCGAAGGGAAACCAGTCTGGGCCACGCCGTTCGAGCGCCACGAGACGATCCGTGACTATGGGACCGGCGCCTCTCCCGCGCTGCACCAGGACCGCTTGTTCGTGTTGAACGACAACGAGAAGCAAAGCTTTCTGGCTGCGTTTGACGCAAGGACCGGCAAGGAGCTCTGGCGCACGCCGCGTACCGTCGAACCGGTCAGGAAGACCGGCTGGTCCACGCCCTTCGTGTGGGAGAACCGCCTGCGCACCGAAGTGGTGACCCTCGGCCCCGGCGTGGCCATCAGCTACGGCCTCGATGGCCGCGAGCTGTGGCGCATCAAGCGCATGGGAGCGGTCGCCATCCAGAGCCCATTCGCCTGGAACGACATCCTCTTCATGACCTCCGGCACGGGCGGCGACGACAACAAGCCCATCGTCGCGATTCGCGCCGGCGGTTCGGGCGACATTACGCCGTCGGAGCCGGCAAACAAGAACGAGCACGTCGTGTGGTACGAGCGCGTTGCCGGCGGAACCTATCTCCCGACACCGGTGATCTACAAGAACGCGCTCTACGTCCTCTACGACAAGGGGATCTTCTCGCGCTACAAGGTGGACACCGGCGAGCGCGTGTTTCGATCGCGGATCGCTCCGGAGGCCTCGGCGTTCACGGCCTCCCCCTGGGCCTACGATGGAAAAATCTTCCTGCTGAGTGAGGAAGGCAACACCTTCGTGGTCGAGGCGGGAGAAGAGTATCCGGCTGCTGGGCGTCAACTCACTTGACGAGTTCGCCCTGGCGACGCCGGCCATCGTCGGCGACCGCCTGTTGATCCGTACGCAGAGTCACCTCTATTCCATTCGTCAGCGTCGCTAGCCGGATGCGTTGGGGACCAGTGCGGAAGCCAAGGTTCATCACGCTTTCCGGGCGGCCGCGGTCAGGGTCTCGGCGCGCAGGGTAAGCACGGGACATGGGGCCAGCCGCACGATCCGCTCGGCGACGCTGCCCATGACGACCCGGGCCAGACCGGTTCGGCCGTAGGTCCCCATCACAATGAGGTCGAAGGCGCGCTCTCGTGTGAAGTCCAGAATTGCGCGCGCCGCAGGCCCGGTTCGAACCTCGGTTGTGATCGGTCCACCGTGGCTGGCGGCGTAGTTCCGCGAGGCGCTGCTCGGCGTCGCGAACGAGATTGATCTAGCAGGCCATCAACGTCCGCGGTGTAGACCTCCGACGACCAGACGCCGGCCGCGAGTGGATCTTCGACGACGTGCAACACATCGATGGACGCGCCGAACCGCTGCGCGAGCCCCAGCGCGTAGGTCAGTGCGGCGTCCGCGTCGGCGCTGAAGTCGGTCGGCACCAGAATCCGGGTGATGGTCATGCGGTGACGTCGAGTTGCGACCGAGCTCGCGCTCGCCCCCCGACGACGCCTTGCGGGGCGAAAGCCGTGCCAGTGCGCGTCGCTTCAAACAACCGCGGATCGGCGCAAGACTCAATGCCGATGTGCGTTAATCTGAGGAATAATTCGCGCCCTTCGGAAAAATTGCCCACGAGAGGCGACACTCCCTCCGGCCCCGGGTCTGGCACGCGAGATGCTCCTCGGATTTCGACGACGAGTTCGACCAACGCGGGGGTGTGAGATGAACGAACGGACGTATCGGCGCATATTCGCGCAGTTTCTGAACGACTACTGGGGAGCGTTTCACGAAGTGCTCGAAGCGCAGAGCGTCAACCCCAGGATGCTGGCCGACTCGCTGTACCGCGACATGATCGCGGCGCACCGCCGCTTCGCCGCGGTCGGGGACGGCTTTGGTTCTCCGATCGATCGTCTCGACCGCTTGTGGCGGCACGTCACCGAGCGTCGCGAGGCGACGCCCGATGCGCCGCTGTCGGCGCGCGAGGTGGCACACGCGCTGGCGCAGTTCGAAGCTATCTACGACGGGTTCGCCGCGCGCGGCACGTTGTATCCGCTGGCCGCGAAGAAGGTTCACGAGGGCGCTGTGCACGGCACGCCGCGCACACCGCTGCGGCCCGATTCGGCGGCGTGACGTGAATCGTCGGTCCGCTCGTCACGAGGTGGCGTCTGGTCGGCCGCTGAGGCGGGCCCAGAAAGACCGAGATGTGCGGCGATGCTGACTGAAGACCAATCGGCGGTGATCGCGTTCCTCTCATCGCCCGCGACTCATGGCGGGGCGCCGGTGACGGTTGTGGAGACCCATGCCTCGATGGTCTTTCTCGCCGGCTTCCGCGCCTGGAAACTCAAGCGTGCGGTCCGCTACGACTATCTCGACTTCTCGACCACCGAGCGCCGCCGCGAGATGTGCGAGGGGGAGCTCCGCATCAATCGGCGAACCGCCCCCTCGCTCTATCGCGGCGTGAGCGCCATTACCCGCGAAGCCGACGGGGCGCTCGCGCTCGATGGCAGCGGCACGCCGGTGGACTGGGTCATCGAGATGGCCCGCTTCGATGAAGACAGGGTGTTCGATCGGCTGGCCGAACGAGGCGCTCTCGACATCGATCTGATGGGCCCGCTGGCCACCGAGATTGCCCGGTTCCACCTCGCCGCCCGTCAGCGGGCGGATCACGGCGGCAGCAAGGGGATGGCCTGGGTGATCGAGGGCAATGCCGCCGGCTTTGCATCAGAGGGCGCCGGCCTTCTTGATCCGGCGCTCTGCCATCGCGTGACCGACGCCGCGCGCGAGGCCCTTCACCATCACGGCTCCCTGCTCGAGGCGCGGCGCCGGGCTGGGTTCGTTCGCCAGGGCCATGGCGATCTCCACCTGCGCAACATCGTCCTCGTCGACGGCCGTCCGACGCTCTTCGATGGGGTCGAGTTCAACGACGAGATCGCGTGCAGCGATGTGCTCTACGACCTGGCGTTCCTGATCATGGACTTGTGGCGGCGTGGATTGCACCGGCACGCTAACGTGGTCCTCAACAGCTATCTCTCGGCGACCGCCGACGTCGACGGGCTGCCGCTGTTGCCGCTCTTTCTCTCGTGCCGGGCCGCCATCCGCGCCAAGACGAGCGCCACTGCCGCGACCCTCCAACCGGCGCGGCGCGATCAGCTTGCCGCACTCGCGCGCGAGTATCTGAGGATGGCGGACGCGCTACTGCACGCACGGAACGGACGTGTCGTCGCGATTGGCGGCCTCTCCGGCACCGGCAAGACGACGTTGGCGCGAGCCATCGCGCCACTGCTGACGCCAGTGCCGGGAGCGTTGATCATTCGCAGCGACGAGGTGCGGAAGAGCCTTGCCGGCGTGCCGCCTCTGACGCGGCTGGAATCGGAAGCGTATCGTCCGGAGATGACCCGGCAGGTGTATGCCACGCTCCTCGAGCACGCCCAGCGCGTCGCACGATGCGGACACAGCGTCATCATCGACGCCGTGTTCGCCGCCCCCGACGACCGCGGCGCGATCGAGGCGCTGGCGCGACGTGAAGGTCTGCCCTTCGTCGGTCTCTGGCTCGAGGCTCCCGAACCGGTGCTGACGGCGCGTGTCCGTGCCCGCGTGCGTGACGCGTCGGATGCCGATGCTGCGGTCGTGCAGCAACAGCGCGCGAAGGGCCTCGGCGCAATCCACTGGCACCGGATCGACGCCTCAATGGACCCGCACACTGTGGAACAGTCGGCGCGCGTGGCGATCAGCTGCTGAGGGTCGACGACGGAGGTCCGGTGAGTCCGCGCCCGCGTCACGACTGCGAGATTCTTCGCGGCGGGCGTGAGATTTCCGCAGCCCTCTGACCGGGCCGACAAGGTGATGGGCCCGAACGGCCGCCAGGCTCTCCTTTGCTTTGGTACACATGATGCTCACGGAAGGCATGGGAGGCTGCGACGATGTCCCGCTTCAAGCGTCTGCTGGTGCCGACAGATTTCAGTCCGACGGCCGGGATTGCGCTGCAATACGCCGTCGATATCGCTCCTGCGGGAGCGTCGATTCATGTCATTCACGTCGTCGACGAGACCGGTCTGCTGGTGGCGTATCCCGAGGGCATGTTCCTGGATCCCGCCGTCTTGCGCGCCGACCTGGTCGAGAGCGCGCAACGACAGCTCGCCGACGCCATCGGCAAAGTGTCGCCGGCAACGGCGACCGTGACGATGGAAGTATTGGTGGGACGGCCGGTCTCGGCGATCGTCGTCGAGGCGGCAAAGACTCGGAAGTCCGATCTCATCGTCATGGGTACCCATGGCCGGAATGCCTTTGCGCGGCTGATGCTCGGGAGCGTCGCGGAACGCATGCTACGCACCGCGCCGTGTCCGGTCGTCACGGTGCGCGACAATTCGCGTGCGGCAGACGCGATTGCCGACGAGATTGTCGCCGTGCGCCAGGCCGCCCATCACTGACGGCGGCCGCGGACTTGACACATGCTCGATGGGTTTTGGGGCGGAGCCCGCGCTGTCTTGGGTAGCGCGGCCGCTTCGCGGCCGCGTCCGTCCGCGGGGGAGTCCCGGTTGTCGTGAGCTCAGAGTCCACCAGCGCCGTCGTTCCCGCTCCAGGGACAACAACTCGAGAAGTGCTCCGGCGCGTCTTGACGCGCGACGGGGTGATTGCGATGGGTGCCGTCGCGGCGCTCGCCGTGCACCTGGTGCTGCGCTGGCGCACGTCGTTGTCGCCGACTGCCGCCGCGGTCCCGCTGTATCTCGTGTTGTTTGGCGGCGGCCTGCCGCTGGTGGCGGGGCTCGTTCGCAAGGCGTGGGCCGGGCAGTTCGGCTCGGATCTGCTCGCCGCGATTTCGATCGTCACGGCGGCGTTTCTCGGCGAGTACCTCGCCGGCGTGCTCGTCGTCCTGATGCTGGCCGGGGGCTCCGCGCTCGAACAGTTCGCGGTGGGACGCGCGTCCTCGGTGCTCCAGGCGCTGGCCCGCCGCATGCCCTCCGTCGCCCATCGCCGACAACGTGGCCGGGTCGATGACGTGGCGGTGGACGAACTGCGGCGCCGGCGACGAGATCCTGGTGCTGCCGCACGAGATCTGCCCGGTGGACGGCGTCGTGCTCACCGGCCGCGGCGTGATGGACGAGTCGTATCTCACCGGCGAGCCGTTCCTGATGCCCAAAGCGCCAGGCTCGGAGGTGCTGTCCGGCGCGGTCAACGGCGACCAGGCGCTGACGATTCGCGCCGTGCGCACCCCGGTCGACTCGCGCTACGCGCGCATCATGCGCGTGATGCGTGACTCGGAGCAGCACCGGCCGCAGCTGCGCCGGCTGGGCGATCAGCTGGGCGCCTGGTATACGCCGATTGCCGTCGGACTCGCGGTGGCGGCGTGGAGCCGGAGCGGCGACCCGCGCCGCTTTCTCGCGGTGCTCGTCGTGGCGACGCCGTGCCCGCTCCTGATCGCGATTCCGGTTGCGATCATCGGCGCCATTTCGCTCAGCGCCCGCCACAGCATCATCATTCGCGATCCCGCGGTGCTCGAGCGGATCGACCGCTGCCGCACCATCATCCTCGACAAGACCGGAACGCTGACCTACGGTGCGCCGGCGCTCGCCGAGCGGCTGATGGCGGCCGGCGCCGACCCGCGCCGCACGCTGCAGGCTGGCGGCGAGCCTCGAGCGGTATTCGAAGCATCCGTTGGCGCGGCCACTCGTTCAGGCGGCGGCCGATGCCGGGCTGCCGCTGCTCGATGTCACCGAGATCGAGGAACGTCCCGGCGAAGGGCTGCGCGGGCGGGTCGAGCGACAGGAGGTCCGCATCATTGGCCGCCGTCAGGCGGCGCTGCGTGGCGGATGCCGTCCTGCCGGACTCGAGCCGCCGGCCTGGAGTGCGTGATCGTGATCGACGGGCACTACGCCGCGACCTACCGCTTTCGCGATGTCCCGCGGCGCGACAGCCGGTCGTTTGTCGACCACCTGGGACCTCGGCACCAGTTGTCGCGGATCCTCGTGGTGTCTGGCGACCGCGCCGAGGAGGTGCGATACCTCGCCGGTCGGGTCGGCATCTCCGAGATCTACGCCGGACAAAGCCCGGAAGAGAAGGTCGCGATCACGCGGGCCGAAGCGGCGAAAGCGCCGACGCTCTTCATCGGCGACGGCATCAACGACGCCCCCGCGCTCGCCGCGGCGACGGTCGGGTTGGCGTTCGGCCAGCACAACGAGATCACGTCGGAAGCGGCCGGCGCCGTCATCCTCGACACGTCGCTGACGCGCGTGGACGAACTGCTGCACATCGCGCGGCGGCTCCGCCGGATCGCGCTGCAGAGCGCGGTTGGCGGAATGTCGTTGAGCGTCCTCGGGATGATGGCGGCGGCAGCGGGCGTGCTCCCGCCGGTTGCCGGTGCGGTGGTGCAGGAGCTGATCGATCTGGCCGCCGTGCTGAACGCGCTGCGCGCGTCCACGCCGGGCGGCGCTCTCAGCGACTACGACGCCGATCGCTGAGAGCGGGGCGAGGGTGGTCACGCCGCACGGCGTTCCGCTTACTGCGTGTCGCGCGCCTGGAGTGTCTCGAGGAAATCGACCAGGGCCTGAATCCTGAACTGCACCGTGCTGCGGGTGGCGTTGTCCGACGTGCGCATGAACGCGTCGCCCCACACCGGCATGTCGGGACCGCCATGGCCGGGCACGCGCTCGCGGCCATCGATGATCTTGAAGATGAGATCCTTCGGATACGCGCCCTTGTGCCGCTTGGTGATCTCAGTGAGGTTCGGCGGCGCTTTGCGCATCGACGCCGCGAGCGGACCGTCGCCACGCGCGGTCACCCCGTGACACGAGGCACAGTTCATCCTGTAGATGTCTGCGCCCATCAGCGCGTTGTTCGGCGTCGCCTGATCGGGCCCCGCCGCGCGAACAGCCGTGGTGAGCAGTGTGGCGGTCAGCAGGCTGGTGGCCGCGAGTGCACCGGCGCGAAGCGTAAAGCGTGTGGTCATGTCCGTCTCCTGTTTGTCGTGTTCGATTGACGCTTTCAATTCGCGCGCCAGTGATGGCCAGCGACGCGCCCAGGGAGATGTTCGGGAACGGCAGCACCGCTGCGACCAGGGCACGGTCGATCCGCTGCGGCCGTCCATCGCGCCGGCGCAGGATCTCGGTGACGAGCGTGGCATCGATGTCGACGCCAGCGGCGATGCGCGCCGCGCGCTCGAAGACATCGTTGAGCGGATGGCGGGGTCCGCGCCGATAGACATCGGGATGCGCTTCGAGCCAGAGGCCGCCTTCAGCGAGTGACAGCAGCACCGGTTCGTAGATAGAGAGGCCCGGAGTGCCGACTTCAACTCGCGCGAACAGGTCGGCGATATCACCGGCGCGCAGCCGGATGCAGCCGTGGCTCTGAAATCGCGACACGCTGGCCGGAGCATTGGTGCCGTGAATACCGAAGCCGGGCACGCTGAGCCCGAGCCAGTACTTGCCCAGCGGATTGTCCGGACCCGGTGCCACTTGCGTCAGCACCTCTCTGCCGGCGCGACGAAGTTCTTCCTGGATCGACAGCGGGACGTCCCAAACGGGATCGATTTCTTTGGCGACGATCGTGAACGGCCCGACGAAAGTCGGCCAATCCGGCCGGCCGAGCCCGACGGGGTAGCTCGCGACCGCCACGCCGTCGCGCATGACGAAGATCATGCGCTGCGGCAGGTTCAGAACCACACCGTTGTCGATCACTCGCGGGACCAGATGCGCCGGCGGGTCATCCGCCGCCGCCACTTCTGTCGCACAAGCGAAGACCAGGCTCAGGAGGCAGCGGCGGATTGTTCGCGCGTGACGCATTGGAGGGCCTCGGCGCTTTTCACGGTGAAGACCGGGCAAGGCGCCTCGCGCAGGACCTGCTCGGCGACGCTGCCCATGAAGAAGTGCGCCACGCCGCGGCGGGCGCTGGTGCCCATCACAATCAGATCCGCATCGTGATCCGTGGCGTACTCCACGATGCGATCGGCTGGCGGCCCGATCAGGATCTGCCCGATCGCTTCGGTCTCCGTCAGCCTGGCCAGGGTGTCGGCGAGCGCCTGCTCGGCGTCGGCGACCGCCCGCGCCGACTGCGCCTGCACCACCGGCAGTGGCACTTCGGCGCTCATGACGGCTGGAAGATGCACGACGTGCACGATGCGCAGGTTCGCCCCGAAGCGCTTGGCGAACACTCGGGCGTACTCCAGCGCCAGTTGCGATGGATCGCTGAAGTCAGTAGCGACGACGACGGTACGGAAGGCAAGGTTCATGACGCACTCCGGGCGGCGCTCGCCGCAACCAGGGTCCCGGCGCGCAGGGTGAGCACGGGACACGGGGCCAGCCGCACGACCCGCTCGGCGACGCTGCCCATGACGACATGGGCCAGTCCGGTTCGGCCGTGGGTCCCCATCACAATGAGGTCGAAGGCCTGCTCTCGTGCGAAGTCCAGAATCACGCGGGCCGCAGGCCCGGTCCGAACCTCGGTCGTGATCGGGCCAGCGCGCTCGGCGGCGTATTCCTTGAGGTGCTGCTCGGCGTCGCGCACGAGATTGATCTGCAGGCCGGCAATCTCCGCGGTATAGACCTCCGACGACCACGCGCCGGCGGCGAGTGGATCTTCGACCACGTGCAACAGAGCGACGGCGGCGCCGAACGGCTGCGCGAGCCCCAGCGCATAGGTCAGGGCGGCGCCCGCGTCGTCGCTGAAGTCGGTCGGCACCAGAATCCGGGTGATGGTCATGCGGTCACCTCAACCCCACGACGACGCGCACGCGCTCGCAGGAGATGCCGACCCCAAGGGCGAAACCCGTGCCAGCGGCAAATGGGCCAGCCTCCCTCGTGGTGGCGCGCGAGGTCTGATGCTGCGTCTACTGGAAGCGGGGATTTCTTCGCGGCTTGCGGAAAAACTCACGCGTTGGGAGGGCCCCTGCGCCTACTCCGTCCGCCGCCGCCGGCGCCAGCAATGGCATGCGAGATGCTCGGCAGGCCGGGAGGACACGACCATGAGTCACATCACGCGCCTGTTGGTTCCGACAGATTTCAGTTCGACGTCCGAAGCGGCCGTGCGCTACGCGATCGACATCGCCCCACCGGGTGCCGCGGTGCATCTGATGCATGTCATCGACGACATGAGCCTGACGGCGGCGTACCCGGACGGTTTCTTCGTCGAACTCCCCGGCCTTCGCGAGCAGTTGATCGAAGAGGCGCAGCGGCAACTCATCGACGCCGCGAGGCACGCGTCGGGGACAAACCTGACCATCACGACGGAGGCCCTTGTCGGACGGCCAGTGCCGGCGATTGTCCAGACCGCGACGGTCCGCAATGCCGATCTCATCGTGGTGGGGACGCACGGCCGCACCGGTGTCGCGCACGTGCTGCTCGGAAGCGTGGCCGAACGGTGGTGCGCGCGGCACCGTGTCCCGTGCTGACGATTCGCGAGGCGTCGCGGGTCGGGGCCGTGCTCGTCCGAAGATGCCGTGGAGACACCGCAGGCGGCGCACGTCTGAACCCGGTGAGAGGAGAACACCATGGTTGACCGGCCTTCGATCCTTTGTCCGGTGGACTTCTCCGACGCGTCACGTGGTGCGCTCCGACTTGCCGTCGACATCGCCGAACATTTTTACGCCGCGTTCACGGTGCTGGCGGTCAACGACCCCTTGCTCGCGCACGGCGCCGCTCTCGCCTACGGCGAGGGCTGGCTCGATCGGGACGTCCGCCGACTGCTCGACGAGTTTCTCGCGGAGTCGCTCGAAGACCGGCCGCTAGCCGTCGCCGAATGTCACCGGGAGATCGCGACGGGAAAGCCGGCGCGCGAGATCCTGCGGATCGCGCAGAGTCGCCGTGCCGACCTCATCGTGATGGGCGCACACGGGCTGACCGGGCCGCGGAAGTGGCTCCTCGGTTCGACGACCGAACGCGTACTGCGCGGCACAGACATCCCGGTGCTCGTCACGCCGGCGTCTGCCGTCATCCCGCGGGAGCTCGAGACGCTGCGGAACCGGGTGCGGTGCGTGCTGGCCCCCGTCGACTTGAGCGCCGCGACGCCGCACCAGGTGCGGGTCGCCGGCGGTCTCGCGAAGGCGCTGGATGCCACGCTCGTTCTCGCGCACGTGGTTGAGCCGATCGTCAGCCGCTCCGGGCACGACGCGTCATGTCGCGGCTCCGAGCGGATCGCCACGCCAACAGTTGGCGCACGCTGGGCGACTTGACTGGGTTGCTGCCGACAGACGTCCGCGCGTCGGTGATGACGGCGGGCGGCGAGCCGGCTACGGGAGATCGCGCGGCTCGCGCATCTTGTCGAGGCGGGCGTCATCGTCATGGGCTTGCATGGCGCCGTGGGCACAGGCCCGCGCCTGGGGTCGGTGACGTATCGCGTGCTGTGCCAGTCCGATGCATTGGTTCTGGCCCTGCCGCCACGTCTGGAAGCTGAGGCGGTGACACCGTTACGCGCGGCGGTCAGACGGACGGCTCTCATCGACTGATACATCGGGTCGCAGCGCGATTGAGTGGTTTGCACAAGGAGTCACGATGCCATCTTCCGAGAGTGTCACCGGCGCTCTTGCGGCGCTCGCCCACGAGTGGCGCTGGGTCGCGATCGCGTGGCACGGACTGCTGGCATTGCTGGCGATCGCCATCGGTGCTGGCTGGCGGCCGGCAGCGCGAACCTTTGTGGTCATGGCCGTCCTGCCACTCGTAAGTGTGAGCGTTCTCGCGTGGAGATCTGGTAATCCGTTCAACGGCGGAGTCTTTGCGGCGCTTGCGTTGGGTCTGAGCCTCCAGGCGCTGCTGGAATCGGACCGCCGCGTGACAGTTGGGCCGCCGGCCATGCTGATTCCAGGGGCACTGCTGGTGGGCTTCGGCGCTGTCTACCCCGAGTTTGCCGGTGCCGCGTCATGGTCCTCGCTCGTTTCGGCGCCGCTCGGGGTTCTTCCCTGCCCGACGTTGGCGCTGATCGCAGGCTCGG
Organism: uncultured Acidobacteriota bacterium; assembly: GCA_963841895.1. Lineage (GTDB taxonomy): Bacteria > Acidobacteriota > Vicinamibacteria > Vicinamibacterales > UBA2999 > JACCSI01. The sequence goes on along the minus strand of CAWJEO010000010.1, from coordinate 89,801 downwards.
CCATCATGGTCCACGGCCCACGGTGGCCGATGTCCGGCCTCGTTGCGGCCGCGGCAAGCGCTTACGGGATCCTCGGCGCGTTTTGGCTGCGCGTGGAGATCGACGTCGTGCTCCTTGTTGGTGCGCTCGTCCTTCTCACCAGTCTTGTGATTCGTGCTCCCGTCTGGCACGACGGCTCACGAACGGGCCCGTCGCCGCATCCACACGCCGCCGGCGGAGCACGACCATGAAACTGTCAGTGCTGGCGCTTGACTACGATGGGACGACGGCGCGTGGCGACGCGCTGGATCCTCACGTCCGTACCGCCATCGCTGCGGCACGGGCGCGCGGCATTGTCGTCCTGCTGGTCACCGGGCGCATTCTCGACGGAGCTCGACGCGTTGCTGGCGACCTGCACTTCGTCGACGGCGTCATCGCCGAGAACGGCGCGGTCGTCCACTTTCCCGACAGCGGGCACACCTCGATCGCTCGCGCCGCTACTGACCCGAGCGCGTTTCTCGCGGAGCTTGCGCCGCCGCGGCATTCCGTTTCGCGCCGGCCAGTGCCTGGTCGACGCTGATGCCGCGCGAGGCGCCGCGGCTGCTCGAGATGATTCGCACGCTCGAACTGCCGCTCGTGATGCATGTTCAACCGCGGCCGGGTGATGACGCTGCCGCAGGGGTCAGCAAGGCCACCGGGCTCCACGCGGCGCTCGACATGCTTCGGCTCTCGCCACGTAACACGCTCGCGATTGGCGATGCCGAGAACGATCACGAACTGCTGCGGCTGGCCGAAGTCGGCGTCGCCGTCGAGTGGGGCAGTCCGGCACTGCAGGCGGCGGCCGATGTCGTGTTCCGGGCGCGGGCCGGCCGCCGTTGGCCAGCTATATGCAGCAGCATCGCGGCAAGCGGCAGCCTGCCCGACGCCCCGCGCGGCTCGGCGCCGACTGCTGCTTGGCCACTACCGAAGATGGACGGCGAGTTCTCGCTCGCGGTTCGCGGCCGCAATGTCCTGGTCGCCGGCGACGCCAAGTCCGGAAAATCGTGGCTCGCGGGTCTGCTCTGCGAGCAGTTGATTCTCCATGGCTACTGCGTGTGCGTCATCGATCCGGAAGGCGATTACCGATCGCTCGAGGCGCTTGCCCGGCGTGACCGTCCTCGGCGGCGACGATCCGCCGCCGTCGCCGCGCGACCTTCTTCGCGCCTCCGGTATCCGGACCGCAGCGTGGTGATCGACCTCTCGCACCAGCCGCACGAGGAGAAGATCCAATACATTCGCGCCCTGCTGCCGGCGCTCGACGTCGATGCGGCGCCGGACCGGACTGCCGCACCGCGTGTCGCTCGACGAGGCGCACTATTTTCTGCACGATGCCGAGTCGCGTCCGAGCTGCTCGATCTGACTTTCAACGGCTACACCATCGTCACCTATCGCGCCTCGCGACTGCCGAAGGAGCTGCTCGCTGCCAGCGAGGTCATGATCGTGACGCGCGAATCGAGTGCCGTCGAGGCGGAATCGTTCCGGCAGCTGTGCGCGAGCGTCCGAGCGCGCCGATGAGCACGCGCTGGTCACGGGCGCTGTCGCGACTCGGGCCGAAGCAGGCGGCGGCACTTGCCGATGACCGAAGAGTGCGGGGGCGAGCTGCGACTCTTCACGACGGCCCACGCCTGACGCCGCACGTGCGCCACCGGGACAAGGTACGCCGACGTTCCAGTGCCCGACCCTCGGGCGTTTGTGTTCGGCAGCAACGGCCTGTCGGGGTCGCACGCGCGGACGCTGCGGGAGTTCGTGGACGGCCTGGAGGCCTCAGCCGCGTCCGACCTGGCCGGCTATCTGCGCCGCGGCGATTTCTCGCGATGGATTCGCGAGGTGTTCGGCGACCGGGCGCTGGCCTTGGAGCTCGAGGTGCAGGAGGAACGGCACCGGCAGAGACTGGACGCGGATGTGATTCCCGAGATCGCCCACGCGATTCGGGCGCGGTACGACCTCGCCGACGACTGCCGAGGCGGTGAAGGACCGCATCATCGGTGAGCGAGTTGTCGCAGGCGGCGAGCCAGTCATCGCGGACTGGGGTACGGCGGCCGGTGATCTCGCGAATCAGGATTTGGTAGAACACCGCGGAGTCGCGCTCGGCGCCATGCGCCGTCCTGGCCGTGGCCGGGAGCCACCAGGCGGCTCGCGCCTCGAGGAGTTCCTGCACCCGCGCCAGTTTCGGCGCGTCGGCGCTCGCGATCTCGTGATACACCCCGGTCACGACGACGGTCGTCCACTGTCGATCGTCGGCGATCTCGTCAACCGCGACGCAGACCTTGGGGTTGGCGCGCATCCACGCAATCTTCTGTCCGATGGTGGAGAAGCCGACCAGTGAGCGCTCGTGCGCATCGAAGACGAGCGACACCGGCACCACGTAAGGCTGGTTCATTCGCGCACACGCCAGCCGGCCGACGTGCATCCGATCGAGGACGCCGTCACATTCGTCGAGGGTCAACTCGTGAACGATCATGGATACCTTAACTGCGGTTTTGGGCAAGGCCGACACGGTTCATGCCTGCGAACCGTCCTCCCCGAAAGGCGTTGTGCAAATCGAGAGCCGGCGCCCTCCGTCCGGTACCGCGATTGCACGAGCGAGCAGTATGGAGACGCGGCTGATGCTGCTGAGTGCCTCGCTGCTGACGCTTGCGATCCTGCCGATGCGGACAGGCGCGCTCGCGCCAGAAGCGCAGGTGAAGCCGCCGCGCCAGGACTACAACGCGGGAGCCTATCTGTACCGGACCTTCTGCGCGTCGTGTCATGGTGAAGAAGGTCTTGGCAACGGCCCGGTGGCGGGCCTGCTGCTGACCCGCCCGCCGGATCTCACCACCATCGCGACCCGAAGAGGCGGTCAATTCAATCGCCCTGAGGTGTATACGGCGATCGACGGCCGGCACCGCGTTTCAGGCCACGGATCGGCGGACATGCCCATCTGGGGCGACGTCCTCAAAGTGACCGAAGGACACGACGACGCGATCGTCAAGAAGCGCATCGATGCGATCGTTGTTCATCTCGAGTCGGTCCAGCGGAAGTGACCAATGGGGCGATCGCGCTTCCGCCCGGAAGCGCGCGATGAAATTCCCCGCCTTCGTGAAAATTTCCGCACAACGCACCACCCAACGATCGTCGAGGCCATCCCGGTCTACGCCGCGACTCCCTTCGGAAACAGTCCGCCCGTGTGCGGCACACCTGTTGCTCCGCTGGCGGTACGTGGAGGTCGATCATGTGCGAGGTTCCTGTGCTGTATGCGACAACCGAAGGACAGACCGGTCGAATCGCCGACCGTCTGGCGCATCATCTCCGCGAACGCGGGCTCGACGCCGTCGCCATTGCCATTGGTTCACCTGAAGCGTCGGCCATCGCGTGGGATCGCGTCCAGGGTGTCTGCCTCGGCGCATCGATCCACATCCAGAAGCACCAAGCCGCCGCCTCGCAGTTTGCGAAGGCTCACCGTGCGGAGCTGTCGGCGCGGCCGTCGTTGTTCTACTCGGTGAGCCTGAGTGCGGCGTCGAAGAATCCTGACGAGCGCCTCGCGGCCGAGCGACTGGCCGGCGACCTGCCCCGAAAGGCGGGCTGGGAGCCGTCCCGGATCGCCAGCGTGGCAGGGCGCCTTGCGTATACGCGTTACGGTTTCATCACGCGATGGTTCATGCGGCGGATCGCCCGGAAGGAGGGCGCCTCCGACGACATGACCCGCGACCACGAATACACCGATTGGGCACAGGTCGCGTCCCTCGCGGATGAACTCGCGGACGCGATCAGAACCCGCGAGGCTGCCAGCTGGCCCTCAAGACGGCTTGAACCACAAGGAGTTGATCATGCGTCTGAACCTCGTTCGCATTCTGGGATGGCTGGTCATCGCGCACGGCGTGTCGCATGCCGTCCTGCCGCTGAGAGGGTCGCTGGCCCCGGCGATCGCTGTCGATGACTGGGGCCCTGCGGTGCTTTATACGTTCTCGATGGTCGGCTTCGTCGCCGCCGGTCTCGGTCTGCTTGGCCTGCGTCCGTTCGAGCGGGCCATCAGCCAACTGCTGGTGCCCTCGTCGGCCCTCTCTCTCGTGGCCATCGTGCGGCTCGGCGATCCGACGCTGTGGATCGGCGGCGCCTTCGATGTCGCGCTGTTGCTGATCGGGCTGTGGCGCGCCTACGGTGGCTGGCCGGCCCACCCGGCCCACGGGAGACGGTGGCATGTCGCGGCGCTCATCATCGGATTCACCTTTGTGAGCTATGTCTTCCTCGCCGCGGTGTCGTGGCCGTGGCACTCGGCCTGGGGAACGACGCCGGACGAGCGCGCACTCTCGCTGCCCGGCGATCCACCCGATCGTGATCCGGCACTCGAGATTCAGCGCGCCGTGACCATCGACGCACCCGTAGACGAGGTGTGGGCGTGGCTGGTGCAGATCGGCCAGGACCGCGCCGGCTTCTACAGCTACGACTGGCTCGAACGGGCGGTTGGCGCTGACATCCACAACGTCGAGCAGATCCGTTCGGAATGGCAGGAGCGTCGTGTCGGCGATTTCGTTCGCGCGACGCAACCCGGGTACCTCGGCGGCCTGTTTGGCTCCGATCCGGGCTGGACCGTCACTGCCGTTCAGCCTGGCCGCGCGCTCGTGCTGCAGAACTGGGGCACGTTCGCGCTGCTGCCAACGGCCGACGGCCAGACCCGGTTCATCATCCGATCGGCGATGAGCCATCGCGCCATTCCGGTGTGGGCCTCGGCTCTGAACTTCATGGCCTTCGAAATACCGCACTTCATCATGGAGCGTCGCATGATGCTCACCATCAAGGCACTGGCCGAGCGCCACGGTGGTCTCGAGGCGTCGACGCAGACAGGAAGGTGAGTATGTCAATCCAGGCCTTGTCGTTCATGCTCGCCGCCGGGTTGCTGGCCGCCGCGCCGGGCGCCGCCGTGGCACAGACGCCGGACCAGCAGTCTCCGCGCGAGACGCTCGCGACTCAGCGGATTGTCGAATCGTCTCGAGCCAACCAGCCGCCAGACGATGACGGTCTGGTTCCATCGCCCCGTCAAGATTGGCGATCGGATCCTGCTGGGGCAGTATGTGATCGAGCACGACACCGTGCGGATGGCGCGCAACCGGCCGTGCACGTACATCTACGCGGCGTCCGACCAGCGGCTGCCGGTGGTCGCCTTTCACTGCACGCATCTGAAGCGCGCGCGCGGGGAGCGATCCACCGTCGTGCTGCGGCCGCTGGGTGAGGCCAACGGGATGACCGCGTTTGCCGAGTTCCAGTTCGCGGGCGAGGACGGCGGCCACGGCGTTCCTGCCGGTCGGTGACCCGCCGGCCAACGGTGTCGGGCTCGTCTCGGCGTGCTCGTGCGACGATGGGTGGTGGCATGGCGTCGCTGAACGATTCAGCGCGCCCGCCGGCAGGGAGCACGCATGACGAGCCCGATGACCGTGTTCGACGTGCGCGACCTCGCCAAGGTGTATCAGATGGGCGAGGTCGAGGTGCACGCCCTCAAGCAGGTCAGTCTCGAGTTCCACGAATCACAGTTCGTCGTCCTGCTCGGGCCGTCGGGATCGGGTAAGTCGACGCTTCTCAATATTCTCGGCGGGCTCGACGTGCCGACCAGCGGGTCGGTTCGTTATCGCGACACCGAGCTCAGTGGTGCCGACGAACGCGACCCTCACCGAATACCGCCGGCGGCACGTCGGATTCGTCTTCCAGTTCTACAACCTCATTCCCAGTTTGACGGCGCGGGAGAACGTCGCGCTGGTCACCGAGATCTCCGAGCAGCCGATGGCGCCCGACGAGGCGCTCGGGCTGGTGAACCTCACCGAGCGGCGCGACCACTTTCCCGCCCAGCTCTCCGGCGGCGAGCAGCAGCGCGTCGCGATCGCCCGGGCGATCGCCAAGCGGCCGGCCGTCCTGCTCTGCGACGAGCCCACCGGCGCCCTCGACATCTCGACTGGTATCGTCGTGCTCGAGGCGCTCGCCACCATCAATCGCGAGCTCGGCACGACGACGATCGTCATCACCCACAACGCCGCCATCGCCGCGATGGCGGATCGCGTGATCCGGCTGGCCGACGGCCGAATCGCGTCGATCGAGGATCGCACCGACAAGGTGTCGGCGCGTGACGTGTCATGGTGAGCCGATGACGGTCTCCGCGCTGAACCGCAAACTGCTGCGGGATCTGGTGGCGATGAAGGGCCAGGCGTTCGCCATTGGCATGGTCGTCGCCTGCGGCGTCGCGATCTTCGTGATGTACATGTCGACCTTCGACTCCCTTCGGCGGACGCAACGGGCGTACTACGAGCGGCAGCGCTTTGCCGACGTCTTTGCGACGGCGGCGCGGGCGCCGCTCGCGCTCTCGCCGCGCATCGCCGCCATTCCGGGCGTGACGGCCTACGAAACCCGGGTGACGGCGGCGGTGACGCTCGACGTCCCTGGCGTCGCCGAGCCGGCGACGGGCCTGCTCATCTCGGTCCCCGCTGATCGACGACCGCGCGTGAACGACGTCGTGCTGCTGCAGGGCCGGTGGGTCGATGCGAACCGCCCGGATGAAGTCCTCGCGAGCGAAGGGTTCGTGACGTCGAACCGGTTCGTCCTTGGCAGCACGGTCGGTGCCGTCATCAATGGCCGGCTGCGGCGGCTGACGATTGTCGGAGTGGCGCTGTCACCGGAGCACGTTTACAGCATTCGCCCCGGCGAGCTGGTTCCGGACGAGCGCCGCTTCGGCGTGATCTGGATGGAGCGCCGTGCCCTCGCCAGCGCGTTCGACATGGAGGGGGGATTCAACGACGTCGTCCTGACCGTTGATCCCGGGGCCTCGCTGGACGAGGTTCTCGCCGGCCTCGATCGGCTGCTCGAGCCCTACGGCGGACGCGGCGCCATTCCGCGGGCGTTGCAGCTGTCCCATTGGACGCTCGAGAACGAGCTGACGCAGCTCCAGACGTTCGGCTTCATCCTGCCGCTGATCTTCCTGAGCGTGGCCGCCTTCATCCTCAACGTCGCGTTGACCCGCGCGCTGTCGCTGCAGCGGCCGCAGCTCGCGGCGCTCAAGGCGCTCGGCTACAGCAACGGCCAGATCGGGTGGCACTACCTGAAATGGGCACTGGTCGTCGCGCTGATGGGCGTGGTGGCTCGGGATTGTCGCGGGCGCCAGGCTCGGCCAGATGATCATCGAGCTCTACAACCAGTTTTTCCGGTTCCCCGAGTTGCTGTACCGGCTCTCGATCGACGTGGTGTTCGGCGCGGCGGCGCTGACGCTCACCGCCGCGGCACTCGGCGCCATTTCCGCCGTCCGTCGCGCCGTTCGGATCCCGCCGGCGGAAGCGATGCGGCCCGAGCCGCCGGTCCGGTATCGGCATATGGCCATTGAGAGAATGGGCCTGGCGCGGTCGCTCAGCACCGTGAGCCTCATGGTGTTTCGCAACGTCACCCGGCAGCCGTTCCGGGCGCTGGCCTCGATCACCGGGATTGCGATGGCGGCGGCCATCCTGCGTCGTTGGTTTCGTCTTCATCGACGCGATGGAGCAACTGATTACGACCCAGTTCTCCGTCGCGGAGCGGCAGGACGTGACCGTGACGTTCGTCGAGCCGCGGTCTGCCGATGCGCGCCACGCGCTGTCGACGCTACCGGGGGTGATCGCCGTGGAGCCGCAGCGCATCGTTCCCGTTCGCATGCGCGCGGGCCACCGGCATCGCGACGTCGCGGTCACCGGTGTCCCGCCCGATCCTCGGTTGCGTCGCATCGTCGATCGCGATGGTCGCGCGATCCAGATGCCGGCGGCGGGGCTCGTGCTCTCCGCGCGCCTGGCCAGCGTGCTGGCCGTCGCTCCCTGGGGACTTCGTGACGATGGAAGTCCTCGAAGGGCAACGGCCGGTTCGACGCGTCGTGGTGAACGCGGTGGTGGACGACGTGCTCGGGTTGTCTGCCTACAGCGATCTCGAGTGGCTTCATCAGTTGATGCGCGAAGGGCAGGTGCTGTCCGGCGCCGCCCTGCTGGTCGATCCGGCAGAAGAGGGGCGCCTGTCAGCGCGATTGAAAGCGCTGCCGGCCGTCGCCGGCGCCGGCTTCAAGCGAGCGGTCGTGGAGAACTTCCGTGAGACCCTGGCGGCGAACATGAACGTCTCGATCATGTTCAACGTCTTCTTCGCCGGCATCATCGCCTTCGGCGTGGTCTACAACGCCGCGCGCGTGTCGCTGTCGGAGCGGAGCCGCGAGCTGGCGAGCCTTCGCGTGCTCGGCTTCACCCGCACGGAGATCTCCTCGATTCTGCTGGGCGAGCTCGCCCTGGTCACGCTGGCGGCGCTGCCCGTCGGCGCGGCGCTCGGATACGGCATGGCCGTCGCCATCGTGCAGTCCATGGACTCCGAGGTGTATCGTTTTCCGCTCGTCATCTCGCGGCAGGCCGTTGCCTTTGCCTTTCTCACGGTGATGACCGCGGCGCTGCTCTCCGGGCTCAGCGTGCGGCGGAAGCTCGATCACCTTGACCTCGTCGGCGTCCTGAAGATCCGGGAATAGAGCATTCGCATGCGAAGACTGCGTGGATACTGGCGCGCCCTGGTCCTGGCCCTGGTGGTCGCGGGCATTGCGGCCATGGCGCTGTGGCCCGAAACCACCGAGGTCGATATCGTCACATTGGCACGGGGCCCGCTCGAGGTCACGATTGACGAGGAGGGCGAGACGCGCGTGCGCGAACGGTTCCTCGTGTCGGCGCCGGTGGCCGGACGGCTCCTGCGCGTCGAGCTCGAACCGGGCGATCAGGTGAGCCGGGGAAAGACCGTCCTGGCGCGGCTGGTGCCGGCGCCGCCGGCACTGCTCGATGCGCGGAGCCAGGCCGAGCTCAAGGCGGCGGCCGAAGCGTCGCGCGCCGGGCTCGGCCAGACCGAGGCGGAACGCGCTCGCACCCGGGCGGCTCTCGAGCGCGCGCAGGCCGCACTCAAGAGGCAGCAGGAGCTCTTCCGGGCGGGGCTGATCGCGCCTGAAGAACTCGAAACGGCGCAAACCGCGCTGCGCACCGCCGAAGAAGCGCACCGTGCGTCCGAGTTCAATGTGGCGCGCGCCCAGTTCGATCTGGAGAGCTCGCGCGCGCGGCTGCAGGCGCCGTCTTCCGGTGGGAGGCCGGTGGAGATCGTCGCGCCGGTCGACGGCGTGATCCTGAAGCGCTTCCGGGAGAGCGAGGCAGTGGTGCCCGTGGGTGAGCCGATTGTCGAAGTGGGGAATCCGCGCGCGCTCGAAGTGATCTCCGACCTGCTGTCGGCCGATGCCGTTCGGATCGAGCCGGGGCAAGTCGTACGGCTCGAGCAATGGGGCGGGAGCGGCGCGCTGACCGGCCGGGTCCGAAGAGTCGAACCGTCCGGGTTCATGAAAGTGTCGGCGCTCGGCGTCGAGGAACAGCGCGTCAACGTCATCATCGACTTCGATCGATCCGACGGCGGCATGCCGCTCTGGGCGACAACTACCGCGCGGAAGTACGGATCGTGGTGTGGAAGGCCGACAACGTTCTGAAGGTGCCGACCGGCGCCCTGTTCCGGCGGGGCGACGCGTGGGCGGTCTTTCTCGTCGAAGGCAACGTCGTTCGCACGCAGGTGGTGACGCTCGGCCAGCGCACGGCAACCGACGCGGAAGTCGTCGCCGGCCTCGAGGCTGGTGCCGCGGTGGTGTTGCACCCGCCTGACAACCTGACGGATGGAACCCGGGTTCGACAGCGAGGATGATGACCCGCGGACACGCGGCGCCACGATGGCGCTGCGGCCGCTCCGCCTGCGCTGCTTACCAGGCGATCAGCGACAGCACGGCAGCCGCAGCCATACCGAGCAGCGTGAAACCGGTGAGTCGGCGGAAGGCGCCACTGCCGAAGACCAGCGCGACCCCGAGCTTCAAGACCGTATTCGAGAGCACGCCGACGCCGATGGCGATGGCGGCGGTCTGGAACGACCCGTCGCTCGCGACGCTTCGCGCCATCGAGATCGTGAGCGCGTCGACATCGGTCAGGCCGAGCGCCACGGCGGTGCCGAACACGCCGCGTTCTCCCCAGTACCGGCCGGCGGCCCACACCAGCATCAAGACGGCCTGGAAGATGGCTGCCATCTGGAGCGCCGCGGGCAGCTGCAGCGGGTTGACGACCGCCGCATCGGTCGCGCCATCGGCGTCGACACGGCGAGAGCCGATGACCGCGACGGCGGCGGCGACGAGGGCCGGCAGCGCAAGATACGGAACCACGTGCGGCACCAGCGGAAGGTTGAGGACAGCGGTGGCGATCAGCACGCGCGGGTAGAGCATCGCGTTAGCCGCGACCGCACCGAAGGCCAGGGCGCGGGCTGACGCCACATCCCGACGGCTTTCGCGCGCGAACGTGAACGTCACGTTCGTCGATGAGGCCAGGCCGCCGATCAGCCCGGTCAGGAAGTAGCCGCGGCCCGGCCCCGCGACGCGGCGCGCCAGGTAGCCGACGAAGCTCAGTCCCGAAAAGAAGAGGACCAGCGCCCAGAGCTCGCGCGGTCGGACCCCGCCAAGGGGGCCGTACGGGCCTTCTGGCAGGAGAGGAAGGACGACGAGCGCTAGCGCCGCAAAGCGCACGGCGGCGCGAAGGCCGACGTCATCGATCCGCGCCACGAGCGCGTGCAGCCGCGATTTCTCCACCAGCAGCACGCACGTCACCGCGATCACCCCCGATGCGACCTGATGACCGCCCACGCCGGCGACGATGCCGGCCGCCACGACGACGAGTGCGGCCACTTCCGTCGTGCCGTCCACGTCGGACCGCATCCGCGCGACGTACGCCGCAGTCGTGATTGCCGACCGCGCCCGCGACCAGGGCGGCGGCGGGGAGCGTCACACCGGCGTTCCACAGCAGGCCGGCGAGGCCTCCCAGTCCGCCGAGCAGCGTGAATGTGCGCACGCCGGCGAACCGGGCCTCCGCGCCGTCGGCGTGCCCCGTCCGCTGCCGCTCCACACCGACAGCGGTGCCGCCGAAAGTGGCGATCAGCAGTCCGAGGACATCAGTCGTGGTGATCACAGCTACTCCGCGTACGTCGCCGGACGACATCTGATGAGCACGGAACGTTCCAACGAGCCACGCGGCGAGGTCGACACCCGCTGAGGATTTGTTCATCGCGCTGGGGATTATTCCCGGCCAGCAGGAGATTTCGCGCGGTCGCCGCCGTCGCGATCTGACACCGACCCGCGGCGTCAGCACTGCCAAGCTCGGCCGGTCGGCTTTCGACGCATGTCGATCACTACGCGCTCGCGCTCGTCGGCGCCTGACCGTCGCGAGCCGCACGTCGGTCGGTCTGACGGTGGCCGCCGCTCCGGTGGGTCGCGTTCGCGTGTCGTCGTGGCCGCGGCCGGATGGCTTGGCTGGCTGGTCACCGCGTCAGCGCGAACGAAGTCACCGAACAGCGAGTCGGCGTCGACGCCCTTCGCCGCAAGACCGTCGAGCTCGAGGGGCAGGTGCAGGCGGGCGTCGCCGACGCCAAGGCGTCCGAGGAACGACTCCGCACGATCATCGATTCGGCCGTCGACGGGATCATCGTCATCGATCGGCGCGGGCAGCATCGAGTCGGTTCAACGCCCGCTGCCGAACGGCTGTTCGGATACCCGCGCGCCGAGGTCGTCGGCCGCAACGTCAACATGCTGATGCCGTCGCCGCTACCACGACGAGCACGACAGCTATCTGAATCGCTACGTGACGACCGGCGACGCCAAGATCATCGGCAAAGGCCGGGAGGTGTCGGGCCGACGGCGCGACGGCAGCGTCTTTCCGCTCCACTTGTCAGTTGGCCAGATGACCATCGCCGGTGAACCCAAGTTCACCGGGATCCTGCACGATCTGAGCGGTCGTGTCGCCCTCGAGCATCGCCTCCGCGCGAGCGAAGCGCGGTGGCGATCCATCGTTCAGTCGGCGGTCGACGGGATCGTCGTGATCGACGCAGCACGGCCGGGTCGAAGCGTTCAATCCCGCCGCGGAACGCCTGTTCGGCTACGCCGAGCACGAGGTGCTGGGGCAGAACGTCAACATGCTGATGCCCTCGCCGTACCATGAAGAGCACGATACGTATCTCGGGCCGGTATCTGGCCACCGGACGCGCCAAGATCATCGGGACCGGACGGGAAGTGACCGGTCGCCGCCGCGACGGCAGCACGTTTCCTCTGCATCTGTCAGTGGGGGAGGTCACCGTCGAAGGCGAGCGTAAGTTCACCGGCATCGTGCACGATCTCACGGGTCGGGTCCGCCTCGAGGAGCGGCTGCGTGAAGGCGCGACGCTCGCCAAAGTGGGCGAAATGGCCGCCGTCATCGCGCACGAAGTCAAGAACCCGCTGGCCGGGATTCGCGGCGCGATCCAGGTGATCGGCGGGCGCTTGCCGGCAGACAGCAAGGACAGCGCGGTGCTCACCGACATCGTCAAGCGGATCGACGCGCTCGACAGTCTGATGAAAGATCTGCTCGTGTTTGCCCGCCCGCCACAGCCGCGGCGCACGTCGGTGGATGTGAGGCCGCTCGTGACGATGACCGCGGATCTGCTTCGGCAGGACCCGTCGGTCTCGAACGTGCAGATCGTGGTCGAAGGCGCGGCACCGCCGGTTCACGCCGACGGCGAAATGCTCAAGATCGTCTTTCAGAATCTGCTGGTCAACAGCGCGCACGCGATGCAGGGGCAGGGCCGGATCGACGTGGCGATTGCGGCAGGTGGATGGTCATTGCGAGATCGCGTTTACCGACCAAGGGCCGGGGATCCCGGAAGAGGTCCGCGACAAGATCTTCACCGCGTTCTTCACGACCAAGTCGAGGGGCTCCGGACTGGGCCTGGCGACCGCCAAACGGTTGATCGAGGCGCACGCCGGAGAGATCGGAGTCGCCTGCCCGCCGACCGGAGGAACCACGGTCACGGTCCGCCTGCCCGTCAGCGAGGCGAACCTCGCGAGCTGAGGAGTCCTCGTTCACGGCTCGTCCTGGCCTGGGAATTTTTCACATTCCGGTGAAAATTCCCCGGCTGGAAGCGCGTGATCCTCGAAACCAGGCGTAATCTGTGACCTTTTCGGGCGGCATGGACGCTGCACCATCGTGGCGCAGACATTCAGCCGCTGGTCCTGAACCCATGCCCAAAGCCACGATACTCGTCGTCGACGATGAACCCTTGATTCGCTGGTCACTGACCGAGCGGCTTCATGCCGACGGCTACGAAGTGCTCGAAGCCGACACCGGCAGGACGGCGGTCGAAAAGCTTCCTGAGGGTGTCGACCTGGTGCTGCTCGACTACCGGCTGCCCGACACCGACGGCGTCAGCGTCCTCCGCAAGATCAAGGAGTTCGATCAGGACGTCCTGGTGATCCTGCTGACCGCGTATGCCAGCGTCGAGACGGCGGTCGAGGCGATGAAACTGGGCGCGTATCACTTCGCCAACAAGCCGTTCAACCTCGACGAGGTGGCGGCGATCGTCGAGCGCGCGCTCGAGACGACGCGGCTCCGCCGCGAAGTGCGGCAGTATCGAACGAGCGCCGCGCGGCCCTATAGTCTGCAGCGGCTCGTCGGCCAGTCGGCCGCAGTCACGGCGCTGCGCTCGCTCGTTTCGCGGATCGCGGCCAGCCCGGCGTCCACCGTCCTGTTGACCGGCGAGAGTGGGACGGGAAAGGACCTCGTCGCCAAGATCATTCACTACGCGAGTGACCGCGCGTCGAAGCCGTTCATGAACATCACGTGTTCGGCCTTGCCGGAACAGTTGCTCGAAAGTGAGCTGTTCGGTCACGAACGTGGGGCCTTCACCGATGCCCGGCTGCAGAAGAAGGGCCTGCTCGAGATGGCCGATGGCGGCACCGTGTTTCTCGATGAAATCGGCTGAGATGACCCCGGGCCTGCAGGCCAAGCTGCTCCGCTTTCTGGAGGAGAAGAGCTTCAAGCGCGTCGGCGGCTCGCACGACATCCGCGTCGATGTTCGCGTCGTCGCCGCCACCAACCGCAACCTGGAAGAGGAAGTCGGCAAGCATCGGTTCAGGTCTGATTTGTTCTTCCGCCTGAACGTGCTGCCGATCGAGATGCCGCCGTTGCGCGCCCGTCCCGACGATATCCCGCTGCTCGTCGAATACTTCATCGACTCGTTCAACACGGAGTTCCGAAAGAGGGTTCGCGGGGCGACACCGGCCGCGTACGCCGTGCTGCAGTCCTACGGATGGCCCGGAAATATCCGCGAGCTCCGCAACGTCATCGAGCGCGCCATGCTGCTGTCCGACAGCGAGCGGCTCGATGCCAAGGACTTCACGTTGATGGGCAGCAGCGTCAGCGCCGGTGATGACTTCGAACTGCCCGCGACAGGGGTTGACCTCGAGAAGCTGGAGCGGAGTCTGGTGGTGCAGGCGCTCAAGCGCAGTCACGGCAACCAGACCAAGGCCGGGACGTACCTCGGACTGAATCGGGATCAGATCCGGTATCGCATCGAGAAGTTCGGCCTCGCCACACCGGCGACACACTGAGGCGAATCGATTCCGTGTTGAGGCTGTCATGACGTCGGTGATGCCGGTGACGGATGTCGTCGTGCGGGACGGTTCGACCGTCTCCGTGCGAGTGGCCCACGACGAACGACATCGCCGGGCTGCAGCAGTTCCTGAAAGACCTGTCGCCGGAGAGTCTGCGCGACCGTTTCCATGGCCTGCCCGACCTGTCCGACAACGCAGGTTCGCAGGCTCATCGGCACTGATGCCGGTGAGGCCACGGCACTGGTGGCCGAATCCGGCGGGCGGATTGTCGCCTTTGCCGGCTATTACCCGAACCCAGACGCGCCCGAACGTGCGGAAGTGGCGTTTGCCGTTGCGGATTCGGTGCAGGGTCACGGCATCGGGACGCGTCTGCTCGAGCAACTGGCGAGCCTCGCGCGCCAGGCCGGCGTGACGACGTTCGACGCCGACGTCTTGAGCGACAACCGCCGCATGCTCGACGTGTTCCGCAATTCCGGACTGACCGAGACCGCCCGTCTCGAGCAGGGCGTGTTTCGGGTGTCCCTGTCGCTTGCGGTCACCGACCATTACCTCGAACAATCGGCGGCACGCGCCCAGCTGGCGGCGACGGCGTCGATGCGCGCGTTCTTCGAGCCGCGAGTGGTGGCGGTCATTGGCGCGAACCGTCAGCGCGGCAAGATCGGATCCGAAATTCTCAACAACCTGATCGCCGCCGGCTTCACGGGTCGGATTGTGCCGGTTCACCCGACTGCCGGCGAGATCGCGGGCCTGACCGCCTATCGTCGGGTGTCGGAGATCCCCGGTGCTGTCGACCTCGCCATGGTCGTCGTTCCTGCAGCAGAGGTCCTCGACGCCGTTGACGACTGCATCAGCAAGAACGTCCGCGCGCTCTGCGTGATCAGCGCCGGCTTCAGTGAATGCGATGCCGACGGCCGTGCGCGAGAGGCGCTGCTCGTCGAAAAAGTGCGACGAGCCGGGTGTCGCCTGATCGGCCCGAACTGCATGGGCCTGCTGAACACCGATCCCGCGGTGAACCTGAACGCGACGTTCTCGCCGGTGTACCCGCCGCGCGGTGCGGTCGCGATGTCGACGCAGAGCGGGGCGCTTGGACTGGCCATTCTCGACTATGCCAAGCGGCTCAACATCGGCATCTCGAGCTTTGTCTCGGTCGGCAACAAGGCGGATGTGTCCGCCAACGACCTCATTCAGTATTGGGCCGAGGACGCGAAGACGTCCGTGATCCTGCTGTATCTCGAGAGCTTCGGGAACCCGCGGAAATTCAGCGAGATCGCTCGGCGCGTCGGCCGGACCAAGCCGATCGTGGCGGTGAAGGCGGGACGGTCCAGCGCAGGGTCCCGCGCGGCGGCGTCTCATACCGGCGCGTTGGCGACCAACGACGTCGTCGTCGACGCGCTGTTCAAACAGGCAGGCGTCATCAGGACCGAGCGGCTCGAGGAGCTGTTCGACGTCGCGGCGCTGCTGTCGCACCAGCCGATTCCGCGCGGCGCGCGGGTCGCGATCCTGACCAACGCCGGCGGCCCGGGCATTCTGGCCGCGGACGCGTGCGAGGCCAACGGCCTCGAGCTGCCCGCCCTCACCGACAAGACCCGAGCCGAGCTGCGATCGTTCCTCCCGGCGGCGGCCAGTGTCGCCAACCCGGTGGACATGCTGGCGTCGGCGCCGCCCGAGCACTACCGCCGGGCGCTGACCGCGATTCTGGCGGATCAGTCGATCGACAGCGTCATCACGATTTTCATTCCGCCGCTGGTGACGGATCCCAGCCGCCGTCGCGACGGCGATCGCTGCGAGCGCCCGCTCCGCGCCTGAGAAGCCGGTGCTCGGCGTGTTCATGCGCGCCGAAGGCGCGCCGCCGGCCCTGGCGCCGATTCCTGCGTACGCCTTTCCCGAGTCCGCGGCGCTCGCCCTCGCCCGCGTCACGGCCTATGGCCAGTGGCGGTCGAAGCCGATCGTTCCGCTGCCCGCTCTCGAACGCTTCGAGAGCGAGACGATCAGGCGCGTGGTTGACGGCGTGCTGGCGCGCGGCCCGGGCTGGGCGCTGCCGGACGAAGTGCAGGCGCTGCTCACCGCCGCCGGGATTCCGTGTGCCGGGTCGCGCGTGGTCACGAATGCCGACGCCGCCGTGCAGGCGGCCACGGCGTTGGCGTTTCCGGTCGCGCTCAAGGCGCTGGGGCCCACGCTCCTGCACAAGACGGAGCGCCGCGCCGTGAGCCTTGGCCTGACTGACGAGGTCAGCGTGCGGCGCGCGTACGAGGACTTCGCCGGCCGGTTCGGGAGTGAGATGACGGCCGTGCTCGTTCAGCAGATGGTGCCGCGCGGAGTCGAGATGATCGTCGGTGCCCTGCAGGATCCGCTGTTCGGACCGGTGATCGCGTGCGGCACGGGCGGTGTCCTCGTCGATCTGCTGGCGGACACGGTGTTCCGGCTGCATCCGGTGACCGAGGCTGACGCGGCCGAGATGATTGGCGAGCTGCGCGGCGCGCGTCTGCTGCGCGGCTACCGCGGCGCGGAGCCCGCCGACGAGCGCGCCCTGTGCGACATCGTGCTGCGAGTGTCGGAGCTGGTGCGCGTTGCGCCCGAGATCCAGGAGCTCGACCTCAACCCGGTCATCGTGCTCGGGTCCGGCGCCCGTGTGGCCGATGCGCGGGTGCGGCTCGAGCCTTCGATCCGGGCGAGGCGCGGCCGCCGAGTGGAATACTGAACGACGCACGTCGGCGGTGGGGAAGAGTTCGCAGTCCTGGGGACAATTCCCCGTCGCCGAGCAGGCGTGCTGGCCCTGCATCTCCCGAGACCGAATGGCGCGCGCCGTGCATAAGCGTGCCTTATGCAGGACATTCCCGCGAGCCAGGCGATGTTGGAGTCGCTGAGGAGCCTCGACGAGATCCGTTATGCACTCGATCAGGCCGCGATCGTCGCGGCGACCGATCATCAGGGCCTCATCACCTACGTCAACGACAAGTTCTGCGAGATCTCGCAGTATTCGCGCGGCGAACTGCTCGGGCGGGATCATCGCATCGTGAATTCCGGCCACCACCCGCCGGAATTCATCCGCGACCTCTGGCGGACCATTGCGCGTGGCGGGGTCTGGCGGGGCGAGATCCGGAATCGCGCGAAGGACGGGTCGCTGTATTGGGTCGACACGACGATCGTCCCGTTCCTCAATGGCGCCGGCAAGCCACGGCAGTATCTGGCGATCCGCTATGACGTGACCGCGCGCAAGCACGCCGAGGCCCAGCTCCGCGAGCAGGCGGCGCTGGCCCAGCTCGGTCAGCTCGCTGCCGTCGTCGCGCACGAAGTGCGCAATCCGCTGGCCGGGCTTCGCGCCTCGCTTCAGGTGATCGATCGGCGAGTGCAGGAGCCACGCGACCGCAGCGTGATCGCCGCGATGATCCAGCGGATCGACGGCCTGAACGACAAGGTCGAGGACATGCTGCAGTACGCGCGGCCGAAAACCCCGCGGTGCCAGCCGGTCGATGTCATGTCGCTCCTGCGGGATGTGGTCGACGAGTGCGCAGTCGAGTACGGGCCGGGCCGCGGCGATTCCACTCTCGGGCGAGAACGTGCGAGTCATGGCCGATCCCGACATGCTCAGGGCCGCGTTGTTGAACGTCTTGCTGAATGCCTGTCAGGCAGCGGGCGAGAAAGACGTGGCGGTCCATGTCGTCGCCGGCGAGGGCGTGTGTCGCATCGCGGTGTCCGACCGCGGCGGCGGCATTCCTCCAGAGGCTCGCGACCGCGTCTTCGACCCGTTCTTCACCACCCGCACCAACGGCACCGGCCTGGGTCTGGCGATCGTGAAGCGGCTCATGGAGCTGCAAGAGGGGGCGGTGACGCTGATGGACCAGCCCGGCGGCGGAACGATCGTCGTTCTCTCGATCCCTGTCGCCACCGCACGAACCGCCGGCTCGGCCGCATAGCCCGCAGTGTGACCGCCGCGACGGCCGAACCTTCGCTGCGTGTCAGATGCGATCGAGCAGCGCTGGGGTCGGCCGCCGGAGGCGTCCCATTGCTCCGGGCAACGCGAGCACGAGCGCCTGCGTGAAACGGAGCGTCCGGGACGTCACCGAGCCCCTTCGCGGTCCCCCCACCACGGCATCATGTAATCCCATCACCAGGAGTCCCGCCCGCGCATCGCGGGCGGCTCGCGCCACTTCTTCGGCCGGGTCGCCGCGTGCGATCACGCACGCCGCGTCGACTGATGCTGGCACCGTCGCGAGCAGGTTCGACAGTTCGAGCTGCGCCTTTCCCGTCCGCCCTTCCTCGAAGGCGGCCAGACGAAGCCGCGACGACCAGTAGTGGCTCACGGGCTCGAGGACGTGGATGAACGTGAGCGGCAGCGCGAGTGCGGCCGCCAGACTCGACGCGGCTGCGGCTTGGGCGCCCGACGCCGGCGTGAGATCGACCGGCACCATGATCCGCCCGATCACGGCGCTGGCGTCCGCGGCGCGAATCCGGCCCGGGTCGGCGGCAGGCGTGATCAGCACGGGCACCAGGCTCTCGCGCAGCACCCGTTCGGTGGTCGAACCACACTCCAGGGGCGAGGCCCGCCCATGCCATGCGCGCTCATCACGATCAGATCGCACGACCGCTCTCGAGCCACACGCAGGATCTCCGGGGCCGGCACGCCAACCGCGATGTCGTGCTCGCACATCCGGCGGACCTCGGGCTCGAAGGTCTCTTCAACGAACGACGCGAGCTCCGGCCCCGGCCGCTGAATGGGTTGCCACCCCGCACCAGCGTCGGCCGCAGCCATCAGCAGCGGATCGACAACGCTCAGGACGATCAGCCGTGTTGAGAAGTGTTCCGCCAGGGCGGCGGCGTATCGCAGCGCCGCGGTTGACGGCGTCGAGTAATCGACGGGACACAGGATCGAAGGACGGACGTTCATCAGTGGCCTCCGAGTATTTTGCCCACCTGAGTCGGACGACCTCACGTCAGCAGGAGGTACCGGAAGCGCCCCGCCAGCCAGCTCTCGCCTGTCGCATCGTCGTGGCGGCTGTCGATCGACTCTTCGAGGACGTGCGCGTAGCGGCCGCCGAGCCGCTCCACTTCTTGTTGCAGCCGATCGGCCGCGCGCGCCATCAGGTCGTTGTAGCAGCGACTCCAAAGCTCGTCCCGATGCGCGATCGTGCCGGAGACGCGGCAGCTGACGGCCTCGACGAAATGTTCGGCAACAGGCTCCGCGGCGAGCGGCGGCAGTTCGCGGTGCCAGTAGATGGAGCGCGGCCTGGCGTCCAGTGGTTTCTCGCTGAAGGCTGGTCGAGCGGGAAGTTGAGCGGGGCAGTACGCATCGTGGTATCGCATGACACCTCCAGGAGCAATCGGGATGCCGTCGTTTGAGAGGCCTCGCGGCCGGCGGTCGTGAGAAAGCGTGCGAAGTGGGTCGCCGTCAAGCCGCGGAATCATCCGTCCCGATGCGAGATTTTTCACGGCCGGACGCGCCGTCCATGCGGGGCGAAGTTGGTGAAGCGTGACATGTCGCGTCCCGACGATGGCATCGGGTGTGCTCCACGACCATCATGCGACTGCTTCTGGCGTCTGCCGTTGCTGCACATGGTGTCGCGCACCTTGTGGGCTTCGTCTACTTGCGATCGGCGCTCGCCTGAATCTGACGGTGCTCGTGCCATGACTGCGCCTTCACGCCGCCTCATCTCAAACGCGCTCTGGTGGCCAGCCGCGGCACTCGGCGTGTTGGTGACGGGCTATGCGGCGGTTGCCGCGGCAACGTGGTGCCGGTACGGTCATGTCAGAGCTGCCGCGGCCGACGAGTCCGATCCGCTCCTCGACCAGTTCATGCCGGACTACGAAGTGGCGGAGCGGCACCACGTGTGGGTGGCCGCGCCTGCGGAGGTGACGTTGTCAGCCGCGGCGGCGACCGACCTCTACCAGGCCTGGACGATTCGGGCGATCTTTAGAGCGCGTGAATTGGTTCTCGGCTCACAGTCCGGCGCCGCGCGGCCGCAAGGTCTGCTCCCGCAGATGATGTCGCTCGGCTGGCGGGTGCTGGCCGAAAGGCCCGGCCGCGAAATCGTTGTGGGGGCGGTGACTCAACCGTGGTTGCCGGAGGTGGTCTTTCGCGGCCTTCCCCCTGAGGAGTTCTGTAAATTTCGGGAGCCAGGTTACGTCAAGATCGTCTGGACCCTGCGCGCCGATCCCGTCGGAAGCCGCGAGTCGATCTTCCGAACCGAAACCCGGGTGGCGACGACCGATGGCGCAGCGCGTGCGAAGTTCCGATGGTACCGGGCCCGCTTCTCGCCGGGAATCGTGATGATTCGCCGCCTGATGCTCGAGCCGCTCAAGAACGACGCCGAACGTCGCGCGCGCGGCAATCGCCGTGGGTGATGAGCGCGGCAGTCGATCAATCGGGAGCCGATCCGCCGTCGGGCCTTCGCCACACGATGCGCGTGACCGCCTCGGCCAGTCCCCACGACGTCAGTGCGCCGACGGCCACGAGTCCCCACAGCTCGAACGGAATGACTGGCCCCACCGAGCAGATCCGACGCGAACGGGACCCAGGCCACCGCCAGCTGCACGACGATCCCCGATGCAACGGCGGCGTGCAGGTAGCGGTTCGGCAGCGGCCGCATCCAGGTGTGGCGCGCCGGGTAGGTCAAGAGCAGTTGGCCAATGGCCATGAAATGAAACGCCACCGCGCGGGCGACGTCAGTCGAATATCCGAGATGGGGGACGAGCCAGAGCATTCCCAGCGCGAGCATCGCCTTCATCGTTCCGACCGCAACCACGAAACGGCGTGCGGGCCCGTCGAGGAGTGGAGACGCCGGCGCTCTCGGCGGCTGGTGCATGACTCCTGGTG
This sequence comes from uncultured Acidobacteriota bacterium, assembly GCA_963841895.1. Taxonomy (GTDB): domain Bacteria; phylum Acidobacteriota; class Vicinamibacteria; order Vicinamibacterales; family UBA2999; genus JACCSI01. Next base: position 68,541 of record CAWJEO010000010.1, on the reverse strand, counting down.
TGTGGTCGAAGGCCAGCGCCAGCGCCGGCAACCCATCCGTCATCAGGTTGATCCAGAGGATTTGTGCGGCCGTCAGCGGCAGCAGCAACCCACCGGAGCCGTCGCGCAAATCGAGCATGAAGGAGAACAGCGCGCCACAGGCGACGAGGAGCACCTCCGAGGCGTTCGTGGAGAAAAGAAAGCGGAGAAACTTCTGGATGTTTTCGTAGATCCGGCGGCCGTGTTCGACGGCGCCGACGATCGTCGCGAAGTTGTCGTCGAGGAGTACCAGATCGGCGACCTCGCGACTGACGTCGGAGCCGCGCTGCCCCATGGCAATGCCCACATCGGAGCGCTTCAGCGCCGGCGCATCGTTCACGCCGTCGCCGGTCATCGCGACGATTTCTCCTTGCGCCTGCAGCATCTCGACGAGCTGCAGCTTCTGCTCGGGCTGCACCCGCGCGAACACGTTCACCTCGCGCAGTGCATTCGCGAGTCGCCGCCTGCGGTCGTACGCGGCGAGATCCTCACCGGTCAGCACGCGCACGCCGGGAATGCCGATCAGATGGGCCACCGAGAGTGCGGTCGCCGGGTGATCGCCGGTGATCATGACGACGCGGATGCCAGCCTGCTGCGCGAGACGGATTGCGGCGGGCACCTCGGCGCGCGGCGGATCCCAGAAGAGGACGAGGCCGAGCAAGGTCAGGCGTTCCTCGGTTTCTCCGTGTCCGTGCGCCACCGCGAGGACGCGAAACCCCTCGCGTGCGTACGCCTCGGCCTTCTCCGACCACGATTCCCGATCGCGGTCCGACAAGGCGCAACGGCCGATGACGATCTCGGGGGCACCCTTCAGGTAGCTGACGACCGCGCCCGGTTCGTGGACCGTCACGCGGGTGAACTTCCAGACGCTGTCGAAAGGTCGTTCAGACACGCGGGCACGCTGCCGGAGCTCGGTGACCGCGACCCCTTGAGCGGCCGCGTACCGCAGTAAACCGAGATCGAGCGGATCGCCGGCGCCGCTCGTCACGTCGGCGTCGTTCGCCAGGGTGATGGCCTGCAGCGCGCGCGCCATATCCGGCGTGTCGATCGACCGGACATCCATGCGGTTCTCGGTCAGCGTGCCGGTCTTGTCCGTCGCAATCACGGTGACGGAGCCCAGGGCTTCAACCGCAGAGAGCCGGCGCACCACCGCGCGTTCGCGGGCCATGCGCTCGACGCCCATCGCCAGCGTCACCGTCAGCACTGCGGGCAGTCCCTCGGGGACAGCGGCGACGGCCAGTGCGACCGCAAACAGAATGATCTCCGGGGCTCGCGCGGCGCCTTCGGCGACGCTCCCGAGTACCGCCAGCGTCGTGGCCAGCAGCAACACCCAACGCGCCACCTGGCGCCCCAGGACGTCGACGCGTCGTTCGAGCGGCGTCTTGCCCGGGCGGATCGCGCCAAGCATTGCGGCCAGTCGTCCCGTCGCACTCTCGGCGCCGGTTCGAACGACAGTCAGGCACGCCGAGCCCCGGATCAGGAGCGTGCCGCTGAAGACGTCGTCGCCGTCCGCCTTCTCGACGGGGACCGATTCGCCGGTCAACAGTGATTCGTCGAGAAGGATCCCGCGGGCCTCTGCGAGGGTGCCGTCCGCAGGGACCTTCTCGCCCGTTTCCAGCCGCACGTAATCACCGGGCACCAGCGCGGCGACCGGCGTGCGCCCGAGCTGACCGTCGCGAACCGTCCACGCCTGTGCGGCCCCGAGCGCTTTGAGGCGCGCCATCGCCGCATCCGACCGCTGCTCCTGATAGAGGCCGAGCCCGGCATTGAACAGAAGGATGATTGCAATCGCCAGCGATTCGAACGGCCATCCATGGGCGCCGTCTGACACCCAGACCACGAGGTCGAACGCCAGCGCAAACAGCAGCAAGTAGACGAGCGCGCTGGCAAACTGTCGCGCGAAGCGGCGCCACAACGGCTCGGGCGGCTGCTCGGGTAGCGTGTTCGGGCCGAACTCTGCGAGGCGCCGGGCCGCCTCCGCGCTTGAGAGCCCGGTCACTCTGGCGCCACTCTTGCGCTCCTCATTGCGGCCGCAGCGCGGCGTAGAGGGCAGCACTGAGCGCCACGTCTCTCGGGTCACCCTGCAGCGCGGTACCCATCTGGCTGGTGACGTAGGCGTAGCCGATGCCCGCTTCCGGATCCGCGAAGCCCATCGCTCCGCCCGCGCCTGGTGCGCCATACGACTGGGCCCCGCCAAACCGAAAAGCTGGGCACGACTTCATGAAGCCCAGCGAGAACTGGACGCCATCCACTTTCATGCACTCGTCGTAGAAGCCACGGCTCGGCGGAATGGCCGGGGCCGCCAGCAGATCGAGTGTGTCCCGCCGGAGATCCAGCTCGCGCCCGCCGCTGGCGAAGATGCCGTAGGCGTGCGCGATACTGCGTGCGGTGCCCACGGCGTTGCCCGAGGGCACTTCGAAGTTACGCGCATAGACCCGCTGCTCGTCGAGGTAGATGGACGTGCCCGGATTCACGACGAGCGCGCGATGGATGTTGGAGCGCGGGTTCATGGCCTCGAGGGTCAGTCGAAAGGGAAACCCCAGCAGCAGGGCGACGCGACCGGGCGGCGCCAGAACGGCGAGGCGTGAATTGGAAATCTCTTCCGGGAGGCGGATGTAGACGTCTTCGCCGAGCGGTGCGGCGATCTCGTCGTGAAAGAACTGGCCCAGCGTGCGGTGCCTGGGGTCGATACGGCGCATCAACTCACCCTCGTAGAAACCGAGGGTCAGCGCGTGATACGCCAGGCGGGTCCCTGGCTCCCACGCTGGCTTGTGACGGGCCATCACCGTCGCGAGCCGGTCGAGGTCGGCGACGACGCCGCGGTCGACCGGTTCGTCGAAGGCAAACAGCCCCGCCTGATGGGCGAGGAGCTGACGGACGGTGATCGTCTCCTTGCCCTGCTGCGCGAACTCTGGCCAGTAGGTGGCCACCCGCTCGTCGTAGTCAAGCCAGCCACGTGAATGGGCGAGCGCCAGGGTCATCGCCGCCAGGCCCTTGGTGGCCGAGTGCACAACGACCATGGTGTCGCGCTCCCAGGGCTCACCCGTCACTTTGTTCCGAATTCCGCCCCACAGATCGACAACTTTCTCGCCGTGATAGTAGGCGCAGCAAGCGCCCCCCAATTCGCCGCGCCGGACGAAGTTCTCCTCGAACGCGTCGACGCACGGCTTCGAAGCCGCGACTGACGTGTCCCTCAACGACCTGTGATGCGACGGCAGCAGTCATGGTGCCTCCGTAGTCGCGACGGCGGTCATCGGTGATCAACGTGCGACGCTGTCCGAGACGCATGAACCTTGCCGTCTGTCTGCTGCGAGAAGCACGCACGGATCACGAGCTTCGATGACCGTCCGACCTGTGGGTGGGTCGCGCAGCATGCTCAACAGCATCGCGTGACGGCCCGAGTGGCTTGAACAGCATGCGGAACGTTCGCCGGCATCAAGACGACTGACTGTGGCGTCGTCCGCATTCCACGCCCGCCAATCGTCAGGGCCAGAGCCCCCGACAGCGTGACGACGAGCGCATCGAACGGCGCGGTGTGCTCCGACAGTTCTTCACCCGCGTCGAACGCAAACAAGGTGATGTTGCCTGCGGCCGTGCGCGCGAGCACGCGGCTGGCGATGCCTTGCGACCGTCGGTGTCACGAGAGCCGTCCAACGCGAAGACTTCACTGGGAGGAAGCGTGCTCGCCATGGTTCTAGTCCCGGGCCTTCCGCGTGCGCTCGAGGCGGCGCAGGTAGAAGAGCAGTCCCGCGTTCAGGCCGAACCCACCCGCACTGACCGCCGCGGCCGGCCACACCACCGAGTCGTCGCCGCCGAGCCACGCGTTCATGGTCGCGGTGAGCAGCCAGAGTTGAAGCACCACCACGATCAGGATGAAGACCAACATCCCGTAGATGATTGTCGTCCGTTGGTCGCGGCTGAACGGCCGCTTCGTCGAGGCGTTCATATCGTCCGCTCCTCGACGGCGACGGCGTAGATGTCTCGTCCCTTGAGGTCGAGCACGATCCGGGTCAGCGGGCGGCGCGGGGGGCCGGCCGTGGGCGCGCCGGTCCGCAGGTCGAACCGTCCTTCGTGGCAGGGACAGTAGAAGCAGTCGTCAGCCGGCCGCGGCACCACGGCACAGGACAAGTGCGTGCACTTCTGACCGAAGGCGACGAAGTCACTCGTGCTCAGCCTGACCAACAGACACGGCTCGTGCGCGTCGGGATACGTGAAGACCACGGCGCCGCCGATGTCGAGATCGTCGACGGCCGCGATCCGCTGGATCGCCGGTTGACCGAGGCGCTGCCGGTACCAGTTCTGAATGCCGATCCACACCTGTCCCAGCGTGAACGCGGCGCTGGTCAGGACGAGGAACTTCATGAAGTCCCGCCGCTCGACGTAGAGATCCTGCGGCCAGTCGATCGGGAAGTCCTGCCGCCAGGCGGGCTGGGCGTCGGCGGGCGCGAAGTCCGGGGCGACCGTGATCTGCTCGCGCTCGAGCGCGGGCGCATACAGATTGGCGGGCGCGGTACCGGTGAGGCCTTCACGCCCCGGAGAGTTGATGGCCGGATCGAGCGGGCGGCGGGGATCGGGACGGAGGTCTGCCATGCCTACACCTCGACCTCAGCAAACGGATCGCTGTCGAGACTCGCCGTGCCCGGCGCGGCGGCAGGCGTGCTCACCACCTTCAACGACACCGCCCGGCTTCGAGGTCGTTCCTCCATCGCCGCGGTGACGTCCACGTACGGCGCTGCCGTCGCCAGCTGGCGGGGAACCATCACGTGCACCTGCGTCGTGATGGTCTGCCGGCCGAATTGAAAGGTATTGACCGGCATGGAGAGCGGGCGCAACTGCTCGATCTGTTCGCGCGTCCCGAAGAAGAGTGCCTGGCTCGGACAGACGGTCGCGCACATCGGCTTCTTGCCGACACTCGTCCGGTCGTAGCACATGTCGCACTTCATCATGATCTTGCGGTCTTCGTAGAGTTCGGGCACGCCGAACGGGCACGCGACGACGCAGTTGCCGCAGGCGATGCAGCGCGGCTTCCGCGCCGATTGCACGACGCCGTCGCCGGTACGCTTGATGGCATCAGCCGGACACACCTCCGCGCACGTCGGCTGGTCGCAGTGCATGCAGATCACCGGCACGGTCTGCACGCTTTCCGACCGGTTCACGTATTCGAGATGAATCATCGACTCGCCACGATGCGTGTCGCACTCCGAGCACGCCTGCAGGCAGGCCTGGCAGCCGATGCAGCGGTTCGGATCGACGAAGAAGTGCAGGTAGTCCGGTTTCGCCATGGTGATGGTCCTGCCCGTCTACTGCTGCGGCTCGAGGACGGCGGCGTAGTCCGGCGGCGCCTCCGCCTTACGCACGCGGCACCCGCACACCTTGTATTGCGGAATCTTGCTGATCGGGTCCTGCGCCGCGACCGTCAGCTGGTTCGCGCTCTTCCGGCCGGCCCAGTGATAGGGAATGAAGATCGTGTCCGGGCGGATCGTGGTCACCACCTGCGCCTTGAGCGTGATGGTCCCCCGGCGTGTCTCGGCAGTCGTCCAATCGCCGTCGGCGATACCGAGCTTCGCCGCCAGGCGCGGATGCATCTCGATTCGCGGCTCTGGGTACTGCTTCACCAGCGGTCCGATGCGGCGGGTCTGCGTGCCGGACAGAAACTGGCTGACGACCCGGCCGGTGGTCAAGTAGATCGGGTACTCGTCGCTCGCATCGTCGACCGGCGGCCGATAGTCGGCGACGTTGAACCGCGCGCGGCCGTCGGGGAAGTAGAAGGGTCCGCTGCCCCTGGCGACGGGGTTGTAGCTGTCCTGCTCGAAGAGCCGCGGCGTGCCGGGATGGTCGTCGATGGCGGCGCCAGTACGCGGATCCTCGCTGTAGCACGGCCAGAAGACGCCGAACTGCTGGGTGATCTTCTCGTAGGTCACGCCCGAGTAATCCGCCACCCCGCCTTTGCTGGCGAGGCGGAGCTCTTCGAAGATCTCGCGCGGCTCGGTGAAGGTGAAACCATGCGGACGGCCGAGCGCCTGCGCGATGTCCTGGATGATGCGCCAGTCTTCGCGCGCCTCGCCGGGGCAGTCCACGGCCTTGTTGATCTTGATGATGCGCCCCTCGACCTGCGTCACCGTCCCTTCGTCTTCCTCCTGCAGGCTCCCGGGCAGCACGACGTCGGCGTGCCAGGCGGTGTCGTTGAGGAAGAAGTCGATGGCCGCGTAGAACTCGAGCTTCTCGAGGCAGCGCGTGATGAAGGCGTTGTCAGGCAACGACACCTTCGGGTTGAAGCAGATCGACAGCAGGCCCTTGATCTCGCCGCGATCGATCTTCCGGAACAGCTCGTAGGCGTCAACGCCAGGACCGGGCAACTCCGGTTCGCCGATCCCCCAGACGCCAGCGATGTAACGCCGATGTTCGGGGTTGCTGATGTCGCGCCAGCCTGGGAGCTGATCGCACTTCTGCCCGTGTTCGCGACCGCCCTGTCCGTTGGCCTGGCCGACGATGGTGCCGTAGCCGCACTTCGGTTTGCCGATGCGTCCGGACGCGAGCACGAGGTTGATCGTGCCGAGCGAGTTCTGGACGCCGTTCGAGTGGTGCTCGATGCCGCGCGCGTGGAAGAGGAAGCTCGTCTTCGCAGTCCCCCACCATTCGGCCGCCTGCATCAGCGCACGCTGCGGCACGCCAGTCACCTCCGCGGTCCGCGGCAGCGTCCACTCGCGGCAGTACTCCGCGACCTGCTCGAAACCGATCGTGTGGGCGTCGATGAATGCGTGATCGAGCCAGTCGCGCTCGATCATGATCTGCAGCACGCCGGCGAAGAGCGCGGCATCTCGCCCCGGCTTGACCGGCAGGTACAGATCGCAGGTGCGAGCCGCCGGCGTGATCCGCGGATCCTGGACGATGATCTTCGCGCCCTGCTCGCGCGCCTGCCAGATGTAGTTGGTGGTGATCGGCGAACACTCGGCCACGTTCGAGCCCGCGACCCAGATCACGTCGGTGCCGACCATGTCGGACCATGGGTTCGTCGTACCGGTCGATGCCGAACGCCTTCTTGTTCGCTGCGCCGGCGCTGACCATGCAGAGCCGGCCGTTGTAGTCGATGAACGGCGTCTTGAGGCACACGCGCGCGAACTTGCCGAGCAGGTAGGTCTTCTCGGTCGTCAGGCTGGCGCCACCGAGCACGCCGATCGCGCCGGCGCCGTGGGTCTGCTGAATACGACCGATCTCGGCGGCGACACGCCGAATGGCGTCGCCGTACGGCAACGGGCTGAATCCTGACGGCCGCGGACGGATCTCGCCGAGCGCTGTCGTCAGCCGGTCGGGATGTGAGCCCTGCAGATAACGCTTCACGCCCTTTGGACAGAGCATGCCGCGATTGAAGGGGAAGTCTTCCCATGGCTCGAAGCCAATCACCTGGTTCTCGCGCACCTTCAGCTGAATCCCGCACTGCTGTCCGCAGAAGCAGCAGTGGGTCTTGACGAGCCGATCGGGCTCAATGCTCGTCGACAAGCGCGCGCCGGTCATCTCGGACAGTGCGGTCCGAACCGCTCGATGATGCGAAGGGGATCGACCGGGACGTCAGCCACGCCAGCTACCCAGCCTCTCGTTCATTCAGGCTTCCGCCACATGGCCCCCTGCGCCAGGCCGAAGAGCGCGCGCCGGCACTTGGGGCACACGTCCTGGTAGTGGCCCCCGGCGGCGAGCTCGTAGCGAAAGCCGAGTTCCTGCTCGACGGCGGCGAGGTCGCGCACCATCAACTGCGAGGCGTACGGTCTGACCGCAGCGCCGGCACGTCGCCTGCTGGTCGCGAGCGCCAGCGTCCTTGTAGAAGCCGACACCGAGTTGCGCCGGCCGCTGGAACACGTGAAACAGCTTGCCGAACGGCAGCCAGAGCAGGGTGACGATCACCGTCGCGGCATGGAGGATTGCGAGGAACTCGTAGGCGTAGCCGCGCATCCACGTGTAGCTCGCCGTCAGCATCAGCCCCGTGACGCTGATCGCGAAGAGCAGCAGCAGCGGCAGGATGTCCTGCCCGAACTGCTGCACGGCGACCGCGCCGTGATCGATCATGCGGCGGCGGAAGGCGAGCATCACGCCGGCAATGACCAGAAACGACGACCACACGAGCCCATGGAAGATGACGAACGCGAAGGCGGACTCCACAGGGAAGTCCTGCACCGGAATGCCGAACACGAACGTGCGGTACATGTGGAGGTCGCCTGGGACCGTTTCGAAATGAATCCAGCCCCAGACCAGCGGAAACGTGATCGCCGCCGCGAGGAGGCAGCCCCACATGATCAGCCAGTGCGCGAGCCCGCGGAGCCGGCCGCGCCGGAAGATGTACGCGTTGGCGGCAAACTCCAGCAGCGCGCGGCGTCCCAGACTGACCGCATTGCCGGCCAGGGCGCGCCGTGAGAAGAACGCCTGCCACCCGCGACGCCAGTACATGCGGGTGGGCGGACGCTGCAGCCACATCGCGTAGCGATAACTGATCCCGAACGCGGCGAAGAGCGTCGCAAACGTGTAACCGACGAGCGCCGCGTCGAAGTGTTGCAGGTTGCGCGATCCGACAACGATGGCCGCCGCCAGCGTGGCGGTCACGAGCGCGGCCCACCCGCCGGCTCTGACCCGCTCGAGCGCTTGACGCGCGGCCACCGGCAGGGAGTGCGTCCACGCGATGTCACGCGGCCGGAAGACGCGCTGGTTGGCGGCACGCAGCAACAGCGCGGTCGCGGACAGCAGCAGGAACCCGGGCCAGATGACGCCGAGTTGATCGCGGAACACGCCGAGCAGGAGCGGCGGGAAGAACCCGCCCAGCCCGCCGAGCGCGCCGACGAGGCCGGTCACCGTGCCGGTGTCTTTCGGGAAGTGCTCCGGCACGAGCTTGAAGACAGCGCCGTTGCCGAGTCCCATCAACATCGCGCACCCCAGCGCGCCGACGGTGAACGGGACCATCGACGGCCACGCCAGGAGCAGCGAAAACAGGGCGACGCCGCCGAAGACCCACGACAGCACCTGCGCGCCGCCGATCCGATCCGCGAGCCACCCGCCGAGCGGGCGCATCAGCGTGGCGAGCACGACAAACCCCGCCGCTCGAAATCCGGCGTCGGCAGGGGCGAGACCGAACTGCGCCCGGAGCAACGTCGGCAGGTAGATCGAAAACGCCACGAAGCCGCCGAAGGTCAGGAAGTAGAAGGCGCCGAGCAGCCAGGCGGTGGGCGCGCGCCGCAGGACCGCGGTCATCGCGGCGACCGTGGCGGGACGCCCGGCCTGTGGGGGATTACGCGCGAAGAGGAAATAGGCGACCGCCCAACCCAGGAGAACCGCGCTGGTGCCGCGAAACACCGTCTCCCAGCCCAGGCCGAGCCGCGACGACCGGCCCGACAAAGACCGCCAGCGATTGCCCCATCGTCCCCAGCCCGTAGACGCCGAGGGCCGTGCCCTGCCGGGTCGCCGGTGTCCAACGCGACACGAACGCGGCTCCGACCGCGAAGGACGATCCCGGCCATGCCGATGAGAAACGCCGCCACGAGGAGTGAGCCGTAGCTGCCGGTCAACGGCACGATGAATGCGGCGAGCGACGAGAACGCGAGGAGCGCCGTGAAGACGAGGCGGCCGCCGAAGCGATCGGTCAGCATGCCCATCGGCAGCCGTGCCAGCGAGCCGAGCAGCACCGGCACCGCCACCAGCAGCGCGGTCTGAGATGCGGTCAGTTCGTAGAGGCCAGTGAAGGTCGAGGCGAGTCCGCCAATGAGGCCCCACGCGGCGAACGAGAGTGCGAACGAGATCGTCGCGAGGATCAACGCGCGCGCAGAGGCTGTGGGGGCCATGCGACCAACAGGTGCCGTTACGCGGCGGCCGGCAGGCGACGCTCGTTCGCCTCGGCCAGGGCGAGCCATTGCTGCATGCGGGCACGATAGCGATCCACTTGCACGCGCAGCGTGAACCGCTCCCATCCGAGCACGCGGTCGTCGACTTCTGGTGTAGACGAGCCAGGCGCCGTTCTGGAGATGCGTCACTTCCAGGTGGGCGGTATGACCGTCGAAGGCAAGCGGCAGTCGAAAGGTGTTGGCGGCCATGATGTCGTCCTCGGGTAAGAACGAGGCACAGCTCGTGCCACCGTAAATCGCCCGTAAAACCCATGCATGACGACACGGGCCTTGGCGGGCGTGCGAGTTTTCACGCGATCCGTGAAAAATTCCGCGGTGCTCAACTCACTCGACTCGCAGCGCCTCGACGGGATTGAGTGCCGCCGCGCGCCGCGCGGGAAAATAACACGCGGCCAGCCCGACCAGCAGGAGGAGCACCGACGCGCTGCCGAAGGCGAGCGGATCGGCAGGGCTCAATCCGGCAAGCCCTGACGACGAGCGCGCGAGCCAGCAGCCACGAGATCACTGCACCAATCGCGATCCCGATTGCAACCAGCCGCAATCCCTCCATGATGACGCCGCGCAGGATGCGGCCCGACGCGGCGCCAAGCGCCACCCGCGTGCCAATCTCCCGCGTGCGGGACGACACGACGAAGGCCATGACCCCGTACAGGCCAATGGTCGCGAGCAGGAGCGCGACGAGGCCGAGGATGCCAAAGAGCCGCATGCCGAGTCGGCGCATGCCGGCTTCCGCGCCCGTGGCATCACGCAGGGTGCGAACATCGATGAAGGCTCCGGGCTCGATCGCCGTGATCACGCGCCGCACTTCGCTCACCAGCGCGCCAGGCTCGCCGGTGGTCCGCACGTGAATCACGAGAGGTCTTGTCTGCGTCGATATGCGCGGCCGCTGGGTGTACGCCGAGTAGTGCAGAGGCGTCGGGGCTTCAGTTATCGATCCGAACTTGCTGTCGGCGACGATGCCCACGATCTCGGCAAAGGCGTCACGGTCGGAGCGTCTGATGCGCTTGCCGAGCGCCGTCTCTCCGGGGAAGTAGGCGCGCGCGAACGCCTCGCTGACAATCGCCACCTCAGGCGAGCCCTCCCGGTCGCGCGCGTCGAATTCGCGCCCGGCCACAAGACGAATCCCGAGCGTCGCGAAGTACCCGGGCCCGACACTGTTGAGAAACGTGCGCGACCCCACGCTTCCGGGAGCGCGACCTTCAACCTCCAATCGCGTGGAGCTCGTTTCGGTGCCGAGCGCGGCGATGCCCGCGAAGCTCGATGACTCGATTCCGGCCGTCCCGCGGAGCGCGTCCACGATCCGTTCGCCGAGCGGCAGCCCGCCATCGACGGCGTAGCGGTCGGCTTCGAGGTTGACCGACGCGACGAGCCCGCGATCGAGGTCGAAGCCGGGGTCGAGCACCGCGATCCGCATGAGGCTGCGGACGAGGAGCGCGGAAATCACGAGGAGCGTGACCGACGCCGCGACCTGCCCGACGACAAACGCGTGCCGCATCCACAGCCGACCGGTGGCGCCGTAGCTCTCGCCGCTCTGGATGTCGGCGACGACATTGCTTCGGGTCGCGCGCCAGGCGGGAACGATGCCGCACAGGAGACCCGTCGCGAGCACGAGCGCCAGCGCATAGAAGGCGACCGTGGCATCGAAGTCCAGCGAGAGCTGCATCTCACCGAGGCCGGCCGGCAGCGAAACCGTTCGGAGCAGGCCCGTGAGCCAGACGAACAGCAGTCCACCGGCGGCGGCACCAAGGCTGGCCAGGCCGAAGCTTTCGGCCAGCAGCATGCGAATGAGGCGGCCACGCCTGGCGCCGAGCGCGATGCGAACCGCCATCTCGCGCTGACGCCGGGACAGCCGGGCGAGGAGCAGGCCAGCAACGTTGGCGCAGGCGCTCAGCAGCACCAGGCCGAACAACGTCAGCAGGACGGTCGAGATGAGCAAGGGTTCCTGCCAGCCGCCAAATTCCCGGACCTGCAGCGGCACGAGCTTCGCCGGTCGTCCCATGCCTCTGTTGTCTCGAGGGTAGGTCTGCTCGAGTTGCTGACCGAGCGCGGTGACGGCCTGTTGCGCCTGCTCGCGCGTCGTACCAGGTGGGAGGCGGCCGAGCACGCCGAGGGCGTTGCCGTTGCTGCGATTGTCGATGGTCGGTAGCACCAACGCGCTGAGCGGGACGTAAAGGTCCGGAGCGTCGGTCGGGCCGACCGCCTTGTACGACTCGGGCAAGACGCCGATGACGTCGAAGGAGGCGTTGTTCAACGTCAGTCGCTGCCCGATGACTGCCGGGTCTTCGTTGAAGCGCGATTGCCAGAACCGGAAGCTGAGGACCGCGAGGCGCGGGTGCGTCTCGGCGGCGGCTTCCGCCGCGGCGAACGGCCGTCCGATGGCCGTGCCGACGCCAAGCATCTCGAAGAAGTTCGCCGTCACCGCGAAGCCGTTGACGCGCTCCACCCGATCGCGGCCGCGCAAATTCAGCGTCACCCGCCGGAATCCCGCGACCGATTCGAAAATGCCGCTCTGCTGCAGATCGCGAAAGTTCAGGTAGGAGAACTGATTGCTGTTGCCGGGCTCGACGCCCACGACGCGGTTGGGCGCAGCTATCGAGGGGGTGTGGAAAAAGATGGCGCGAACCGCCGTGAAGAGCGTGAGATTGACGCCCAGCCCCAGGCCCAATGACAGCACGCTGACGGCGAGGAGACCGGGACTGCCGAGCAGCACCCTGGCGGCGCGGCGCACGTCCTGCAGCAGCGATTCGATCATTCCCGTAGTGGACGCGACTCTACCTCGAGAAGTTCGCTTCCGACCTGAATGTCCGCTGTTGAGGTGTCAGCGACGAAAAACGGGTATGCAGATTGCTCCGACCACCACACATGCGTCCGGAACCTCGGAACCCGGAACCCCGGAACCTTTTGTGTGTGATATATCCAACACCGCGATGCGCCTGATGCTGGAATCGTCGTCGTCCGCGATCGAGGCGGCGGTGCGGGACGCCCGATACGGCGTCAGAGGTCTCTGGCGATCGCCTGGCTATGCGCTGGTGGTCGTCATGACGATCGCGCTTGGCATCGGCCTGAACGCCGCGATCTTCAGCGTGGTGCACGCCGTGCTGTGGCGATCGCTGGCCTATCCCGACGCTGCCCGGATCGTCGTCATCGAGGCCGACACGCGGGCGCTGCCGAGCGCCGAATCATCCGGCACGCCGTTCGACGTGCGGGAGCAGAGCCGGCTGATCACGAGCATCGCCCAGGCCGAGGGACGTGACGGGAGCCTGCTGATCGACGGCGTGATGGAACGCGTCGCCGCAGCCAGGGTGACCGACGATCTGCTGCCGCTCCTGGGCGCAACCCCGATGGCACTCGGGCGACCGCTCGTCACTGCAGAAGACGCGGACGGCATCACGGTCAAAGGCGTCGTGATCAGCCACGAGCTGTGGCAGCGTCGTTTCCAGGGCGATCCTCGCGTGATCGGCCGGCGGCTGACGGTCAACAACTTCGACGTGCAGATCGTCGGTGTCATGCGGCCCGGCTTTCGCCTCGTTCTTCCCGCCGCGAACCACGCCGAGGAGCGGGTGGACGTGTGGTTGCCAAGGGCGTTCGCGCCCGGCCTGCTTTACCGGGGATTGACCTTGCTCGGTCGCATCGCGCCGGCAGTCACCGTCACCGAGGCGCAGGCGGAGCTCAACGCACTGGCGGCAAGCTTCGCCGCGAGCAGTCCATCGTCATACCCCAACGGGCTGCACCTGACCGTGCGCCCGCTCGGCGAGGTCGTCACGCGCGACGTGAAGCCGGCGCTCGTCGCCCTCAGCGCGGCGGTCGGGTTCGTGCTCCTGATCGCGTGCGTCAACGTCGCCAACCTGCTCGTGGCGCGCGCCAAGACGCGTGAGCGTGAGCTCGCGGTGCGTCGTGCCCTCGGCGCCACGCGGCTACGCCTGATGCGGCAGCTCCTTGCTGAAAACCTGGTCGTTGCGATCCTCGGCGGCGCCTGCGGGCTCCTGCTGGCGCGGCTGGGCATCGGCGTGCTGGACTGGCTTCGGCCAGTGCACCTGCCGCGTCAATCCGAGATCGCCATCGACAGCGTCGTGATCCTGTGGACCGCGGGGCTGACGGTTATCTCGAGCGTTGTTTTCGGGCTGGTGCCGGCGCTCGTCTTCACGCGCGACGCGCAGGGTCCGCTCCACGCGAGCCGCGCGGGATCGCTCATGCAGCGCAGCCGCCGTCTCCATCGCAGCCTCGTCTTGTCCGAGGTCGCGCTGTCGATCGTGCCGCTCGTCGCCGCGGGCCTGATGCTGCGGACCTTTACCAATCTGCTCGACGCGCCAATCGGCTTCGATCCCGCGCACGTCGTCACTGCGCAGGATCCCGCTCAACCTCGGGGAGTTTTCCACGGTCGATCGCCGGTCGGCGTTCTATCGAGACGCGAGCGCGCGCGTGCGCGAGCTGCCGGGTGTCCAGGCGGCGAGCGTTGGCGGCCCTCTGCCGCTCGCGCCGATCCAGACGACCCAGCGCGTCTGGCGAAGCGACGATCGAGAGCCGACGCCTTCGCTCGGCATGCTGCAGAGCATCATGCCCGGCTACCTCGGGGTGATGGGGATTCCACTCCGTGCGGGCCGCGACATCTCAGGCGACGACATCAATCAGCGCCGTCGCGTCGTCATTGTTGACGAGCGGCTGGCGGCGCTGTTGTGGAACGGCGAGGCGGTCGGTAAACAGCTTGGGGCCGGTCAGGCGAAGCAGCCGCTGGAGGTGGTGGGAGTGGCCGGCCAGGTTCGCGCCCGCGCGATCAGCGATTCCGGCATGCCGATGATCTACGTGCCGTCTCACGTGTACGAGATCGAGCAGACGCTGGTCGTCAAGACGCACGCGCCGCTCTCGACGATCGGGCCCGCGATCAAACAGACGGTCGAAGCGCTCGGCCCGGGCCGCCCGGTCTTCGACATCCGGCTGATGGACGACATCGTCGGGGCGTCAATCGACACTACGCGGTTCACGATGCTGGTTCTGTTGGTGTTCGCGGTCGCCTCGCTGGTGCTCGCCGGCGTCGGGCTCTACGGCACGCTCGCCTATCTCGCGTCCCAGCGCACGCAGGAATTTGGCGTGCGCGTCGCGTTGGGCGCCTCGGCCGCCAGCATTCTGCGGCTCGTGATCCGCGAGGGCTGTCTCCTCACCGGGCTGGGCGCGGCGCTCGGGCTCGCCGGCGCGATCGCGGCTGCCCGTGCGCTGCAGGAGCTGCTGTACGGCGTCACGCCGCTCGATGGCCTCACCCTCGCGAGCGTCGTCGCGCTCGTCGGCGCGGTGGCGCTCATCGCCGTCGGTTGGCCCGCCTGGCGCGCGGCCCGCGTCGATCCGACGACGGCGCTGCGGGCGGAGTAGGACGATCAGCAGCCTACGCGCGTTCCTGCGAGCTCAGTTCATCCAGCAGCGCCCTGGCAGCTTTCAAATCTGCCGTCTCAAAACCCTCGGAGAACCAACCGTAAATCTCCGCCAGTACCTGCCGCGCCTCTTTGTAGTTGCCCTTCCGTTGCCAGAGTCGCGCCAGGCTGGTGGTGGCGCGCAGCTCCCACCCTTTGGCGTGTTGCCGCCGGGCAATGTCGATGGCCGTGCGATAACTGTGCTCCGCATCCGACTGTGCATTGCTGGCGGAGGCCGTCAACAGCAACTCGCCTTTGACGCGCCAGAGTTCGGCTTCCGAGATGCGCTCCCCGGTACGTTCGACCAGCGCCAGCGCCTCCGCGATGACCACAAGCCCTTCTGCGTGGCGGCCTGACCTCCCAAGCAATCTGCCCATCCCTGCGAGGTACGAGGTCATCGACACCATGACACCTTGGGCTTTCAGGGCATCAATGGCCTGTTTCGCTCGGTCGAACGCCTCTTCGGTCGGTTCCTGAAATGCCCGCATCAGGGCATTGTTGGCAGCGGCATGTTTGAGGATGTCTCCAAGCGCGTACTCGTCGGCGAGCGCCAACACCTTTTCAAACTCTCTCTGGTTGGACTGCGAATCCCCAACCCGAACAAGGACCACCCCTGCTGTGTGATGAGCGGCGGCCATGGTGAAGGGGTGAGATGTTTGCTCGGCCAGCGAAACCGTTTCATACGCCAGCCTCAGCGCTCGATCCGGATAGCCAAGCATCCACAGGCAGAAGCTATGCTCGCGGCGCACTGAGAGTCCGCAGTCCTCGTTATAAAAGGAAAGGTAGGCCTCGTGGTATTCCCGGCGATCCAGGGCGAGCGCGCGTTCCGCGACTTGATGGGCAGTGACGAAGTCTCCTTGGCAATAGTGAAACTTGGCCCGACACATACAGGCCATCACCAGCAGCACCGGGTTCCCGGATTGCTCTCCCAATTGCAGCATCCGCTCGCCTAGTCCGTGCGCTGTTGCATATTCGGCCTGCGCGTGGTGATAGGCCCATGCGCCGATCAGAGCCGCGACGAACCGGGGATCACTGCCCACCCGTTCACAGAGTGTCCGTGCCCGGTTGAAGGCCGCTCCGGTCGCAGGCGCAACCCAACTCCGGGCGGACTGCAACGAGAAGCCGAGCGCTAATTGCAGGCCGAGTTCCCCCGCGTCGCGCTCAGAAGATTCCGGCAATCTGCGGAGAACGTCGAGGCCGCGCTCGGCCAACTGCGCTGCTTCGCGCTGTGCGTGGATCTGTGCCGCACTGCGGGCCGCCTGCAGGAAATAGTCCGCGGCCCGCGCATCGTCGCGGGCCGCGTCCCATAACAGCGCGAGTTCATTGGCCACGCTCGCCCGGCGGTCGCCGTAACACGCCTCCAGCGCCTGCGCCACGCCGCGGCTGAGCATGGTCTTGCGAGTGCCACGCACAGTGGCATAGAGCGCGTTCTGATACAGCACGTGCACGAAGCGGTATTTGAGTGTCAGCGTGCGACTTGGAAACTCGGCTTCACCGGTCAGCTTGACGAACGCGAACGCCCGTTCCAGTCGTTCCAGCCGCTCCTCGACATCGGCAGCGTCGAAGTTGAGCGCCTGCGCGACGACGGCTGAATCGAACGCATAGCCTTGTACGCTCGCCACCAACAGCAGCTTGCGATCCTCCTCGCTGAGCTGCGCGATCTTGCGTTCGATCATCCCGCGCACTGATTCCGGTAACTCGCGTTCGAGGTCGGGCAAGGCCTGCGCCAGCCTCCATCCGCCACCCTGCCCGTCGCTGGCGCTGGCAATCACGCCACGGTCGCGGAGGTAGCGCACCAGGTCAGCCATGAACAACGGACTGCCTTCTGTCTTCGCGTGAATCAAGTGCGGAAACGCCTGCCGGGAATTCGTGACCGGGGAATTCCAGTGCGAGGTAGTCGGCGATCTCCCGTTCGTTCAGGAATTCAGGAAGCAGCTCACGGCAGAGGCCGCGCGCCTGCAAGTCCGGCTTGATCTGCAGGAACGGATGTTTGGCGAGCAGCAGATCCGAAGGCCTGTAGGTTGCCACGATCAGCACTCTCAACTCATCGAACTTGCCCGCCAGAAAACTGAGCAGATCAATCGTCGAGACATCCGCCCAGTGCAGATCATCAAAGAACATCACGAGCGGCTGGGCCTGCGCGACGGTTCGCAGAAAGGCTGCCAGCTCCCGCTTCATTCGTTCCTGCGAAGCGGCCTTGACTTCGGCCAGCAGCCGCGCCGACTCGTCGCTGTCGCCCGACAGCGGCACCACCTGCGCATACCACGTCGGCGCCAGCTGTTTCATCGCGCGGGCGAGGGTCGGGTCACATCCCGCTGCGCAACACGCTGTCGAGTGCTTCCAGCAGCGGGAGATAGGCTTCCGTCCCCGCCAGGCGCTCGGAACAACGCCCGCGCGCAATCGTGCAGCGATCGGTGGTCGCGAGCTCAGTGAGAAACGCTTCCACGAGCGTCGTCTTGCCGATCCCTGGCTCGCCCGCGACGCACATCAACAATCCACGTCCGCTCTGCGCCTGGTTGAACGCCCCCCGCAGTTCCGCCCGCTCCCGGTCGCGCCCGACGATGTGACGGCGAGCGGCAGGGGGCGCGGAACGAACTGACACCGGGGGTGTGTGTGCGGTGACGTGTGGCTCGAGGGCCTGCAACGCATCCGCGACGTCGCCGGCGGTCGGACGCTGTGTCGCCTCTTTTTCCAGCATCCCGAGAATCAACGTCTCGAGCGCGGTGGGGAGGTCGGGCCGCACACTGGTCGGCGGGCGGGGCACTTGCCCGGTAATGGCGTGCAGGTAGCCGACCTGCGTGTCGGCTGTGAAAGGATGACGCCCCGTTGCCAGTTCGTACAAGACGATGCCGAGCGCAAAGACGTCGCTGGCATGACTGACGGCCGAGCCACGGGCCTGTTCCGGCGACATGTACTTGATCGTTCCGAGCAGCGCGCCTGGCAGCGTCCCTTCCAGCGTCAGCGCGTCGGCGTCGAGAGCGCGGGCGGCGAGCTGTGCGACGCCGAAATCGAGCACCTTCACGTAGCCGTCATCGCGCAGCATGATGTTGTCCGGCTTGATGTCGCGGTGCGTGATCCCGGCGGCGTGCGTGACGCTCAAGGCTCTGGCGGTCTGACGGCCGAGGTCGACCAGTCAGCGCGAGCGCACATGGCTGATCGAGTTGGCGCAGCGTCCGTCCCTGCACGAGCTCCATGACGATGAAGCGGCCCGCGTCGCAGTCGCCGATTTCGTGAATCGTGACGATGTTCGGATGGTTGAGCGCGGAAACGGCTTTGGCTTCCTGGATGAAGCGGCGGACACGATCCGGATCCCGGGTGAGGGCCGCCGGCAGCAGCTTGAGCGCAACGACGCGGTCCAGCCGCGTGTCGCGCGCGCGGTAGACTTCGCCCATTCCGCCTTCGCCAAGCAGGTCGCGGATTTCGTAGCGGTCGAGGCGGGTTCCGGCCGCGATCGTCATGTCACGCCGGTCGAATCCTGGATCCGAGCGGGCCGCAGCAGTCTATACAAGTTGTCGCGGCACGGCGCTGCGCGCGGAGTCGCACAGTCAGGAACGCCTCGCGGCGTCATCGCTGATCCGCCGCACGACCGCGGTGGTCTTCCGGATGTCTCCCTCGCTCAACTCGGCGCCCATCGTCGCCGCAATCGCCATGAACCGGCCGTTCAGTAGCCTCGTAGCGCGCCGCACCTTTGCGCGTCAGGCGCACGAGTTTCGAGCGCAGGTGCTTCGGGTTGTCGACGAATTCGACCAGGCCTTCGGCCGCCAGCTCGTCGGCCAGCCGCTGCATGCGCTGGCGGCTGGTGGGTCGCATCTGGGCAATTTGCGGCACCGTCAATGGACCACCCAGTGCGAGGCTGCGCATGAAGCCGAACGCCCCGCCGCCCCAGCTGGTGATGAGCCCTGTCTTCTGGCCGACGGCCCGTATCCTGAAGAAGCACTGAGCCACTTCGAGCATCAGCTCCGCGATCGCCTCGGCCTTGCTGTCAACGATCGGGCCCGTCGCTGTCCTGGTGACCGCCCTGGTCCGGTGTCGAGCTGACGCCATCATCGTCGCCTCCGCTCCCATGTCGCTGCCCCAGTGTCGCGATTTGACACCATAGTTGTCAATTGGCATAATGACACCTTAGTTGTCATCATGGATAAAGACCCTGCTGGGCAACGGGTGAACGACACCGGAACGGCTGGCGTCATCACCCGACCGCCCCTCCTCTTTGGCGCCGCCCTTCTGATCGGCCTCGCCGCGGATCGCCTGTGGCCGGTCCCATTGACGGTTCCGCAGAGCGACCTGGTCCACTGGTTCGTCGCCGGCTTCCTGATCCTCGGTGGTCTTGCCCTCGCCGCCGCGGGCATCCGCGACTTCTCCCGCGCCGGGACGCCGGTGCCCACCAACCAGCCCACCCGCGAGCTGGTGACAACCGGCATTCACGGCTGGAGCCGCAATCCAATCTACGTCGGGATGTTTCTCGTCTACGGCGGCCTCGGCGTCGCTGCACGAAGCCCGTGGACGTTGATCCTCACCCTGCCCCTGGCACTGACGATCCGTTACGGCGTCGTCGCGCGTGAGGAGGCGTACCTGGAGCGGCGCTTCGGTGACAGATATCGCGACTACAAGGCCGGTGTGCGCCGCTGGCTGTAGCGAGCCCGCACGGAGCGGCATCCGCAGCCTTACGTTCGGACACCCAGATGAGGCCACGACTGATCATGGTCGGCGCTCTGTCGCTGGCGCTTGCGTCCTGCGCGACGATCCCGACTCCCCAGGAGGCCAACGATGCCGTACTGATGCTGCGGCGATACGAGAGCTCGGCATGGGCGCTCGGCATTGCTCTCATCTGGGCGGATGTGGTGTTGCCCATTCCGCAAACGGCGGTGATTGCCGCGCTCGGCATCATCTATGGAGCGCTGATTGGGGGATTGCTGGGCAGCTTCGGCCTGATCACCGGCGGCCTTCTCGGCTACGCGTTGATGTTCACCTCGGCACGGCGGTTTGCGCAGCGGTTCGCCGGGTCAGAGTCGCTGCACAAGATGGAGCGTTTGTTCGACCAGGGTGGAGCCTGGGCGATCGTCCTTACCCGCAGCCTTCCGTACAGCGTCCCCGAGGCGATGGTCGTTCTCGCCGGCCTTGCCGGGATGCCGAAGCGCACGTTCTTCATGGCATTGACCGTTGGCAGCGTACCCACTGCATTCGTCTTCGCCGCCATCGGCGCTGGCTGGGCTCACCAGCCGATCGTGGCCCTCGTGGTGAGCTACGTGCTCCCGGTGTTCCTGCTACCCATCGCGCTCTATGCGATCCGGGCGGGGGCAAGTAGAAGATGACGACGGTCGTCCTCGTCCTCCGTCTCGTGTCGGTGCTCGCCCTGGCGGGACTCGGGTTGCTGGCAGTCAGCAGGCGTGGCGGAGGACCCAGGACGCAGCTCCGTCGGAGCGGCCGCGAGCGGGCGCCGCTGGCGGCAAACTTCGCGGCTGTCGGTGTGTACTTGCTGGCACTCGTCCTGTTTTCCGGAAGGCCCGCCGGTGTCACGGCGCTGCTGATGGCCTCCGTCGGGATCGCTTCTGGCGGTTGCGGGCGCGGCCCTCGTCCTCAAATCCAGGGTCGAACTTGGGGCCGCGTGGAGTCTCGTGCCCAAGGCTGATGCGGGTACGGGGCTCGTCACCTCCGGCCCTTACCGCCTCGTGCGTCACCCCATCTACCTCGGTTTCGTGCTGCTCGCCATCGGCGAAGCGCTCGCCTTTGGCAGTTGGCCTGCCCTCGTGATCGCGTTGGCGGGGATCGTCCCGACCTTCGCCTGGCGCGCCCGCGCGGAGGAGAAGCTGCTTGGCGGCAGCTTTGGCGAGCGATACGCCGTGTACCGGGCGCGAACCAGGTTGATGATCCCGTACCTGCTCTAAACGCGGGCCAGGACTTTTCGACCCTAGGGAACACGACCGAGTAGACTATAAACTGTTTTGTCTATATATTGTGGCGATGCCTGACAAGGTGAGAAGCGTCGACCGGCTGCTGCCGCTCAAGCCGAAAGTGCTCCACATTCTGTTGGCGGTGGCCGATGGCCCTCGGCACGGCTACAGCATCATGCAGGAGGTCGGCGAGCGGACCGACGGCCAGGTTCGCCTCTGGCCGGCGGCGTTGTACGCATTGCTTCGTGAACTCGAAAAGCTCGATCTGATCGTGGAGTCGGACGTCCGACCGGCCGCCGAGGAAGACGACGAGCGGCGTCGCTACTTTGCCCTGACCACTCACGGGAAGCGCGTGCTGGACGGCGAGGTGCGGCGCCTCGAAGCGATTGTCCATCACGCCCGCTCGAGCCGGGCGTTGCGAAAGGCGGCCCGCGCGTGACGACCGATCGACGCGAAATCCGCGAAGACGGCAAACGACTGCTCGAGACGGCGCGCGCCCGCGGCCGTGTCGCCTTTGCGACGACGTGGCTTGCGCTGCTCTGGGATCTCGTCTTCGTCGGCGCGAGGCACGATCTCGCGCAGGCCCTGCGGGCGGTCGTTCGATCGCCGGCCGTCACCATCGGCATCGCGCTCCTTCTCGGACTGGGCGTCGCGGCGACGACCACGCTGTTCGCGTTCGTTGACGCGGTGCTGCTTCGACCGCTTCCGTACGATCAACCCGATCGCCTCGTGATGATGTTCGAATCGAACGTCAGCCAGGATCGCCTGCGCGAGGGCCCGTCCCCGGGCAACGTCGTCGACTGGGTCGCTCGGAACGATGCGTTCGACGCGATCACCGCGATGATGACGGTCTCGGCCACCCTCCGCGGCGGCGACGGCGGCACGCCGATCGAGCGGAGTGCATGTCACGCGCGGCTTCTTCGACGTGTATCGTCGTCAACCACGGCTGGGTCGCACGTTCGATGCGAACGAATTCGAAGGCGCGGCGTCGATCACGTCACGGCAGGCGTCCAGCGGCGAGCCGGTCATCGTGCTGAGTCATCGCCTCTGGCAGACGCTGGGCGCCGATCCTCAGCTCGTTGGCCGGACCATGTCCACGTCGAAGGCCGCGACTGGCGCGTGATTGGTGTCATGCCCGAAGACTTCGTCGGTGCCCGACGCGGCGGCCGCCTTCTGGGCGCCGTGGGACATGAGTGCGTCGTATCGCGGCGCGCGTTTTCCGAACGGACCGCCTCGCGACGCGCGATTCTTGCGCGTCGTCGGTCGGATGAAACCCGGGATGTCGCATCGAAGGCGCCACCGCGCGGCATGCAGACACTGGCCAGCCAGCATGGCGTCCGAGCATCCGGACACGAATGCTGGTTGGAGTGTCAGGCTGTCGCCGCTCGCGGATGACATCGTCCGCACGAGCCGGCTGGAGCTGCTGCTCGTCTTTGCGGCGATGTCGTGCCTGCTGTTGCTGGTCTGCGCCAACGTCGCCAGCCTGGCGATCGCGCGTGGCGTCGCTCGCGCGCAGGGAGGTGGCGATTCGCCTGGCGCTCGGAGCCCGCGGCAGCCGCGTCACGCGGCAGTTGATCGCCGAAAGCCTGTTGACCGCGATCGTCACGATGGGCATCGCCATCGTGCTCGCTCGGTGGTGGGTGGACGCGGCCTTGTCGATCGCGCCGGCCGGCATTCCGCGCCTGCACGAAGTCGCCATGAACGCTCGCAGTCGCGTCGTTCGCTGCCGTCTCGCGCTGCTGGTCACCGCGGTCGGCAACGCCGTTCCGACCTTCCGCGCCAGCCGCACGCCGATTGCAGGCGCACTCAAAGACGGGACCGCCGTGTCGGCAGGCGCGTCGGGCCGACTGCGCGCGGCGACTGGTGGTGGGCGAGATTGCGGCGGCCGTGATGTTGCTCGTCGGAGCCGGGCTATTGGCCCGGACGTTCGCGGAGTTGCGGCGAGTTGACGTGGGCTTCGACACGAGCAAGCTCCTCGTCCTGCGCATCACGCCTGATGCGGCGCGGTATCGCACTAACGCGTCAGACCACCGACTACTACCGCCGCGTGCTCGACGTCACTTCGCGAGATGCCGGCGGTTCGAGTCCGTGGCAGCGGTCACGACCCTGCCGATGAGCACGATCGGCTCCGACTTCACTCGGCCGTACTGGCCGGAGAAGGCCGCCCTGAAGGCAACGTCGCGGAGGCCAGCCAGGCCAGCATTCGGATGGCGACGCCTGGATACTTCGGGACGCTTGGGCCTTCCGCTGGTTGCAGGACGCGAGTTCACGGACCGTGACGACGCCGATGCGCCGCGCGTGGTGATCGTCAATCAGAAGCTCGCGAGAGACACGTGGGGGACGGAGAACCCGGTTGGACGAAACTTCGTCCTCGACTACCAGCGTGGGCCCTACCCTTATGAAGTGGTGGGCGTGGTGCGTGACGCTCGGCACGACGGGCCGCGCAGTCGAGCCGGTGCCGGAGATTTTCATTCCGCACGCGCAGAACCCATACCTCGTTCTGAACGTGATCGCCAGGACCACGATTGATCCACTGGCCGTGGCCCAGACCGCTCGTGGCTATGCGCTTCGCGTCGACCCCGATCAACCGGTGCATTCGGTGACGACGATGGAGCAGCTGCTTGGCGATGCGGTGCAGCTCGATCGATTCGCGATGCTGCTGATCACGTTGTTCGCGGTTGGCGGGCTCATCACCGCGGCCGGCGGCGTCTACGCCCTGCTCGCCTACACCGTGGTGCAGCGGCGTCGCGAGATTGCGCTGCGGATGGCGCTTGGGGCATCACCGCGGCGAGTCGCACGGTCGATCGTGATGGAATCGCTGGTGCTCGCCGTCGCTGGCGCCACGATCGGCATCGTTGGGGCCGCGGCAAGCGGCCGTTTCGCGCGCACGCTGCTCTACGGCGTGGCACCGCAGGATCCGCTCACGATCGCAACGGCGGTTGCCGTGCTCCTGGTCGTGGTCGTGTCTGCGAGCTGGCTGCCGGCGCGACGTGCCGCACTGATCGACCCGGTGCGCGCAATGAGGATTTGAGGGTCTTCCGTCCAGAGACGTTTCGGGTCGAGCGGTCATTCAACTCGTCGCGCTGAACGGACTTCGGCCGCGCCGCGCAGCGCTGACCGTCGTCCAGCTCCTCGGTCGAGGACGATGCGGGTCAGCCGTCAGGCTCGTCGCGCGACGCTGGCCGGGCGCGGCACCGCTTCGATCGGCACGGCCGATAGCTTCTCTGTTACAGTTCAGTCGGCAAGCTCAACCGTATTGCGGGCTTGCCAGGGGGACGCTGGATGAAGAGACGGGAACTGCTGCAGCTCGGCATCGGCGGTCTCGCGGCATTGGGAACGAAGGGGTCACTCACTGCGGCCGCACAACCGGGCTCGGGACAAGGGCCGCTCCCACCAAAGCCGCCTGCCCCCGAGGCTGTCGTGAACCTCGCGGCGAAGACCATCGAGGACTGGAGCGAGCCGTGGATCTGGCGGCCCTCCGAGTGGCCCAATCAATCACTGGCCCTGAATCTCGTGGGCAATGCGCACCCGCCGCGCGCGACCTCGACCGGCAATCCGTATACACCGCTCTTCAGCTTCAACGGCGTCAGCCCGGGACCCACGATCCGGTTGCGCGGCAACGACCGCCTGCGCGTCACGCTGCGGAATCATCTCGGGCCGAGCATGGGTCGTGTCCCGAAAGGCCCGGCGGCCGATCCGTTCGAAGTGCACCCCGATGCGCTCGCGGCGGCGTTCTGCCGCATGCAGAAAGCCGCGGGCCAGCCGTGTGCCGGGCCGCCCCCGGCGAGCGTGATCTTCGGCCACTTCCATGAGTTCTTCGAAGGGAGTCCGGTCGACCTCGTCGACACCCGTTGCATCTCCGGTCACGTGAACGTCCCGCACGGATCGCACACCACGAACCTGCACACGCACGGGCTCCACGTCAATCCTGGTTTCAACGCGAACGGCACGGTCAGCGACAACACGTTTCTTCGCATCCTGCCGCGAGGTGACGCTCCCGCGCGTTCCTCGTCGACGAACGGCGGATGTGGGACGCTCGAGCCGCATGAGCGCGTGGCGGAAGCGGAGTACGAGCATCAGCTCGGGACCTGGCCGGGAGGCGGTGGCGCCGGCGCGCCCGCTCAGCCGCATCCCCCGGGCACGCACTGGTATCACCCGCACGCGCACGGTTCAACCCACGACCAGGTCGCCAGCGGCCTCGCCGGGTTTCTCATCGTCGAAGGCGATGTCGACGATGCCATCAATCGGCAGATGACGGGGAGCGATCGTCCCGATCCGTGCGTCAAGACCGGTCCGTACGATTACCGCGAGCGGCTGATGATGATCCAGCGCGTCGAGGTCTTCTCGGTCGATGCCGACGCCGGACCTCGCCGCGGCCAGGCGCGCACCCCGCCGCCAACGGCGATCAACGGCGGGTTTTCGCCAACCGCGATGCTCATGCGGCCGGGCGCCGTCGAGCGCTGGCGGGTGCTCAACGCGAGTGTCGACGGCCGCGGCTTCAAGTCGTTCATGGTGCTCGAAGGGCAGTTCGTGTTCTCGGATCGCCAGCTGTGGCGCGTCATGCCTGGCGACAAGCCCGATGCGCCGCCACAGATCCAGCCGGCGACACGTCAGGACATTGCGGACGCGACCCGGACCTTGTATCAGTTGTCGCTCGACGGCATCACGCTCGTCGAGATCGAGAATGGACGCGCGCGTCACACGATTCGCGATCTCTCGCGGCAGAACGCCGGCACTCGCAATCCGCTCGACCGCCAGCCCGCCGCCGGGGAGGATCCCACGCGCGCGCTGCTCAAGAACGTCGAAGACTGTTATCGCGATGGCGATAGCCTGCGGCGCCTGTTCGTCCGGCCGAACCAGGTGTTCATGACCAACGCGAATCGCGCCGATGTGTTCTTCAAGGCGCCGATCGACGCCGCCGGCAAGGTCTACACGGTCTTCGCGCAGGAGTTCTCGCTCGCGACCGACAACTTTCAGCAGCGGCTGCAGATTGGGATCGCCAGCGGCCGCACCGGTTTCGGTGCCGCCAACCCCGCACCGATCGACGTCGTCGTCGGCTACATCAAGGTGACCGGCGAGCCGGTGCCTGGCGGCGACTTCGACGTGATGAGCCTGCGGAATGTGCTCCCGCCGGTGCCGCCGTCGCTCCTGCCGGTCGAGGACAACGAACTGCGAGTGCCGGCCGCGGAATCCGCGCGACGGAGCGTGCCAGCCGGCAGCTTCCGGACGCGCGTGATGAGCTATTCGGGGTACGGGCCGACCGACTTTCCGCTCATCGAGGTGCCGGAACCGTTCGCACGACAGCATCCGGAGCTCAAAGGGCGGCTGTGGGACGAGATCAATGGCGCCCGGGTGCTGCTGGCGCCGTTCTCACGAACGATGGCGATCAACGGCCAGTTCGATCTGGCGAAGAATCCGACGCCGGCCGCGCCGCAGAAATTCGGGCATCACGATCCGCATCATCCCAAAGCGCTCGTCGACACCAGCGAAGAGTGGGTGGTCTACAACACGTCGGTCTCGTTGTGGAGCCACACCAACAGGGAGAAATTCAAGCAGCCGGGGCAATACGCGCTGCACTATCGCGCCTACCCGATCGGTCGGGCCGAAGGGCAGGAGCGGTTCGCCCGCGACCCGGAGTTCCAGATCACGACCAAGGGCGCCGATCATCCGTTCCACATTCACGTCAACCCGTGCTGGGTCACGCGCATCGACGTGCCCGACGAACGGGGCCAACTGCACAACATCCTGCCCGCACCGCAATGGATGGACACGGTCTCGATCCCACGAGGGGGCCGAGTGGTGTTCCGCTCGCGATTTGCCGACTTCACCGGGATGTGGGCGAACCATTGCCACATCCTGATGCACGAGGATCACGGCATGATGCAGGCGGTGGAGGCGGTGTCGCGCGCCGAGGACGCCAACTACCACGGGCGGGCGCGCAGCGCGTCGCATGCGATGCCGGCGAATGACGTGAACGCGATCTACCCGCCGCCATCGCCGGACGTGATGTACCGGCAGAACCTGTCGTTCGTCGATTCGAGTCCCGAACTGGGGCAGGTGTTTCCGGGGTTTCCACTCGAGGTGCCGACGCTGGAGTGACGGCCGACCTCGATCGATCCCTTCAGAGCCAGCGGCCTGCCCGCACTCGCGGGCAGACCGGACCGGCCTACTTGCAGCTCTCGGCAACCATCTTCACCGACTCGACCTGTACGATCGGCGGCCGCACGATGTTCTTGTTCGTCGCCGCGCCTTCCTCTGCTGCGGGCGCCGGGTTCGGCTCCTGCACCTGACCTTTGACCTCGACCTTGTGATTCACGTGAGCTGGCCACGTCCGCTGACGCCTGACCGATCAGCACGTACAGCTTGGCTGAGCCGCCTTCGGCGTTGTTCAGAACGAACGCAGTTCCGCCATCAGTTGTCTTCAACTGCTGCACACAGCCGGTAAGAGTTGCCGCGGCTGGTGCGGGTTGCGGCTGCGCTTGGGGCGGCGCCGGCTCTTGTGCGAACACGCTGATCGTGCCCGCGAGGGCACACGCGCTGACGGTAGAGATGAAAAATCGCAACATCAAATGCTCCTCCTGGTTAACGGACGGGCTGTGGAGGTCACGCCTCGTCACCCTGGTGGGAGCAGTATTCTTGCCAAACATACGCCGCTGAGGCGGAGGTCACTCCACTCGCACGAGCTTGAATGTGACTGGATTGGCGAACGGCGCCTTCTCGTTCCGCTGCTGCGTCAGCCACATCGTGTCGCCATCCCGCTTGGAGGCGTAGGTGATGAACACGCCTGGACCCATGACTGCCGGGTTCTTGGACGCGATCGGACGCATCGTGATCAGATCGCCCGTCACCTCATAGGTGCCGGCTTCGGCGACGAACGGTCCCCATGTTGCCCGCAACTCGTCGGCGGTTGCCTTCGATACGTCTGCCAGCACCGGCCGCGGTCCGTCGGCCTGGACTTCGACTCGGCTGTAGTGCCTGGGAGTGATGATGGTCAAGTTGGGTCGGTCGGAGAAGGTGATCGTGCGGGGTTGAGGTCCCGGGATCGTCACTTCGACAACTCGCCATACCCCTTGGATCGTTCCCGGCTTCGACTGTCGCCGCGATTTCGTGACCGAGTGAGCAGGGCAACGGTGAGTAACTCCGAACAGCAACTTGATCATCTTGCGCCTCCTTGAAGATCACGATCTGCGTTCTATTCTCGGCGGATGCAACACGTGACCGCCACGGTCATTGCCGCGGTTGCCATGATGACCGCATCGGCGCTGCTGGCGCAAACGCCGATGAAACCCACGTCTCCGGGGACAGCAGGCGATCCCGCATGGCAAGGAGGGAGCTCGCCGCGAAGCTGCTCGGGGACTACCTCAACGCCGCATACAAAGAGGAATTCGGCTTGAGCGAGGTCAGTGCTGATGTCGGTGCGCCAGTCGCGCTGCTCAGCGCTCGATGGTGAGGACGCGCCCGGGCCGGGCGGCTGAGAACGCGCCCTCGAGCCGGGCGACTTCGTCCGTTGATCACGATCGTCTCGATCCCCACGCTCAGCTGGTGCGGATCCGCATAGGTGGCTTTATCGCCGACCGTCACGAGCGATGACGACGATGTCCGCCCACGCGCCTTCGCGGATCAGCGCCACGATCTTTGAGCCCAAAGGTCGTCGCGGGAAGACTCGTCATCGAGCGGATCGCGAATGGCCAGTCGATCACCTTTCGGTCGCGCACGTAGAGACGCAGCTTGCGCGGGAACGCGCCATACGCTCGTGGATGGGGCTTGCCGACGTTCATCGGTCCCAGTCCGCCATCCGAGCTTGTCATCGTCCATGGCTGCTTCATGATGTGCTCGATGTCGGTCTCGGTCATGTTGAACGACACGAGGCCGGCGCCGCCGCGCACGAGCAGATCGAGCGCGACTTCTTCCGCCGGCTTGTTCCACGACTGCGCCAGCTCCTCGAGCGACTTGCCCTCGAGCGTCGGATCGGGCGCGAAGCGGGCAATCACCAGTGTCTTGGCGCCGCCCCGTCGTGCGATGTTGGTCTTCACGTCGGCCAGCAACTTGCCGCGCTCGTCGCCTTTGGCGCGGCGGATCATGGCCTCGTCGCCGAAGACCTGCGCCCATCGGGGAACGAGCGCACCAGTGATGCTCGTGCCGCTCGCCTCGTACGGATACTGGTCGGCGAAAACGCGGACGCCACGGGCGCGGGCCGCCTCGATCCGCTTGACCGCCTCCTGCGATGCGCCCCACGTGCCGGTTCCGAGCGCCTTCATGTGCGTCACGATGCCGATCAGGCCCGCTTGCTCCGCGACCGTGATGACTTCCTCGACGGCAGCGACCATGCCGATGGTGTAGTCGCTCTCGTCGCGAATATGGCTCGAGTAGACGCCGCCGAACTCGGCGGCGACCTTCGCCAGTGCGACGAGCTCGTCGGTCTTCGCGTAACTCCCCGGCGCGTAGTACGGACCGCTCGACAGACCGATGGCACCAGCCTTCATGCCGGCGCGGGTGAGGGCCAGTCATCCGCTCGAGCTCGGGTGCGGTCGGCGCGCGATCGGCCATCCCGAGCACCTCGCGTCGGATCGATCCGTGCGGCACGAAGATGGCGGCGTTCGGACCGATGCCGTTCTTCTCATATGTCGCGCGCTGCGCCGCGACGTCGACCGGCCCACCGCCGTCAGGGTTGACGACCACGGTGGTGATCCCCTGAGCCAGCACCGGCTGGCCGTGATTGAGGTCTCCGGCCAGACCTTCGCCGGCATGAGAGTGCACGTCGATGAAGCCGGGCGCGACGTACTGGCCACGCGCATCCACGATCGTGCGCGCCCGCGCCTGCGCGAGTGCACCGACACTGACGATCCGCCCGCCGCGCACGCCGACATCCGCCTGGCGCGCCGGGCTGCCGGTACCGTCGAGGATCAGGCCGTTGCGAATGAGGATGTCGTAGTCAACCGCCGGCTGTGCCGCCCGTGCGAGGGACACCAGGGCCCAGACACCGGCGATCATCACAGTCACGAATCGGGAGGCGCCGCGCATGCCGCACGATAACACCTGACCGCAGCACTCAGATACCCGTCTCACAATTGACACCCTTCCGCCCCTGTGCCAGAGTCGCGCCGAGCGAGTCGTCATCGTCCCAAAGGAGCGTGTCATGCTGCGGCGGACCGTCTTTTCCGTGACGTCCATTGTCGTGCTCGCGCTCGGCGTCGCACTGCTGCCCGCAACCGCCTGGGCTCAATCCACCAATGCGACGGTCGACGGCACGATCAGAGACGATCAAGGTGGCGTCCTGCCCGGGGCAACCGTCACCGTCGTCAAGAGTGATACGGGGCTGACGCGATCAGTGGTCACTGGCGAACGAGGGAGCTATCGCGTCAGCGAGCTGCCGCCCGGGCGCTACACCATCAAGGTCGAGCTGCCCGGCTTTGCCTCGGTGGAGCGGCAGGACATCGTGCTCGCGCTCGGCAGCAACCTGACGCTGAACCTCGACCTGAAGGTCGCGGCAGTCCAGGAATCGGTGACCGTCACCGGCCAGTCACCGCTAATCGAGACGAGTCAGAAGTCGCTCGAAACGAATATCACCCCGGCCGAAGTGGACGACTTGCCGGTCAAAGGCCGGCAGTTCGTCGATCTCGCGCTGCTCGCCCCGGGCGTGACCGTGGATACGGCCTCGGCCGGAAGCGCCACGGATTCGATCTCGTTCGGCGGGTTCAACGAGCAGTTCAAGTCGCTGTGGCTCGAGGGCATCGACATCAACGACGAGGTGACCGGCGGCGGCTCGGGGCTCTCGAATGCCTCGCGGCACACGTTCTCGCAGGAGACCGTTCAGGAATTTCAAATCGTCGCCAATCAATACTCCGTGGAGTTCGGCCGCTCCGGCAGCGGCGTCATCAACATCCTGACCAAGTCCGGCAGCAACCGCCTCTCCGGCCGCGGCTATTACTTCCTGCGCGACGATGCCTTCGACAAGCCAAATGCGTTCGCGACCGGGAAAGTGCCGTTCCGGCAGCAGCAGTTCGGCGCCACGCTCGCCGGCCCGGTTGCCAGGGATCGCGTGCACTACTTCGCCAGCTACGAGCGGCAGATCTATGACGATGTCGTCACCGTCAACGTGCCGGCGTTCGTGCTGCCGATCATCACTGACCCGCGCACCGAAGTGCCGCGGCCGCTCCGGCAGCACAACTTCTTCGGCAAGCTGACGGCGACGATGGCGACGCGCCATTACTTGAGCGCGACCGGCATGTACGGCAACCAGGATCGCAAGGCGCAGGACCTGGGCGGCAACATCGCCGGAGACGGCGGCTTCGATGAGAAGGCGCACGACGTGTACCTCGCCGGCGCGGTCACGTCGGTCTTCACCAACAACTTCACCAACCAGCTGCGCCTCGCCTACAGCGATGCGGTCAAGGATCGCTTCCCGTCGGGCGAGCCCGGCCCGCGCATCATCTTCCCGAGCATCTCGTTCGGACAGGCGACCAACTTTCCGCAGACGCGCGAGCAGATCAACTACATCGTGATGAACACGATGAACCTGCACCGCGAAGGCTGGGGCGGCACGCACGACTTCAAGGGCGGCTTCGAGATCAACGTCAGCCGCGGACCGCGGACGATCAACACCGCATTCAACGGCGAGTATCTGTTCACCGCGGACGCGCTGCCGGTCGCCGGCGTGCCGAGCACGTTTC
Source organism: uncultured Acidobacteriota bacterium (assembly GCA_963841895.1). Lineage (GTDB taxonomy): Bacteria > Acidobacteriota > Vicinamibacteria > Vicinamibacterales > UBA2999 > JACCSI01. The sequence continues at coordinate 36,685 of CAWJEO010000010.1, read as the reverse complement.
CCGCACGCTATCGCACGGCGACGGGGACAGGCGCCCTCGACCGCGACGTCGACATGTATGCATTCTTCTTCGAAGACAACTGGCGGGTCGCACCAGGCCTGACGTTATCGGCGGGCGTCCGCTACGACCTGCAGTATCTGCGCGGCGATCTCGACGGCGAGCCGCTCCCGGCCGACGTTCCGGCGGAAGAGTTCTGGACGCGCTTCGTCGAAGGCGACCTGGCGGGCCGCAACTGGATTGCGTATCCCAACGACACGAACAACGTCGGTCCACGGATCGGCTTCGCGTGGGATCCCGGCAATACCGGACGCACCGTGGTACGCGGCGGCTACGGCGTGTTCTTCGACCAGATCTGGACCAACGACACCGGCAACGTCGTGCAGAACTATCCCAACGTGTTCACGCAGCAGTTTGCCAACGACGCGCGGGTGACCGGGATTCCCAACACCTTCTTCCCGGGCACGCCGCCGCCCTCGCTCTTGAGCGCGACAGGCAGCACCGCGGTGCAAGTGCCCAATGCCGACGCCGAGTCGCCGTCGACCCAGCAGTCGAGCCTCGGCATTCAACGGCAGGTGGGCAGCCACAACTCGGTGTCCGCCGACTACATTCACGTGCTCGGCCTGCACTTCAGGCGTGCGTACAACGCCAATGCGCGCCGGCCGGACGGCACATTCCCGCTGCTCGGTCGGGCACGGTGATTACGGTGGGTGACTACGGCAACCGGATCGACAGCGATCAGGTGCAGCTCAAGTTCGAGCGACGGATGTCGAACAATCTGTCGCTCCGCACCGCCTACACCTACATGCGCGTGTCCCAGTTTCTCGAGACCGCCGTCGACAAGACCAACCGCGACGCGGACTGGGGACCGGCGCCCAACGACACGCGCCACCGGGTGGTGATCAGCAGCGTCTACCGCGCGCCGTTCGACATTCAGCTCGGCACCATCATCACCGCCATGTCGGCGCCGCCGTACAACATCACCACCGGGGTCGACAGCAACGGCGATCGGGACATCAACGAGCGGCCGATCGAGAACGGCGTGATGATTCCGCCATTCTCGGCGCGCGGCGACCGCTACTTCACGATCGACCTGCGGACGAGCCGGTCGTTCCGCCTGCCTGGCGAGCGCCGCATCGAGGTGCTGTGGGAGATGTTCAACCTCACCAACACGAAGAACCTTGGCGGCTACGACGGCAACATGCGTTCGACGTTCTTTGGCCAGCCGCGCTTCGCATTGCCGCCATTTCAGGGCCAGCTCGGCGTTCGCCTCGATTTCTAGCGAGAGTGCCCCATGCGACGCGCATTCGCCACACTCGCAGCCGTCGCGTTCGCGACGGCGCTTGGGGCGCAAGGCCGTCCCGCGGCAACGACACAGAAAGAGATCGTTCCTGGCCCCGGGACGAGCTGGTCGCTCGCGGCGGTCGGCGACGCGATCATCACGCGACGGATCGCGGCCTTCGAGAACGACGGCGATCCGCGGTTCGCACGCATGACACAGATCATCCGCGCGGCCGACGCCGCCTTCCTGAACCTGGAGATCTCGCTGTTTCGTCTATCGGAGTTCCGAGGCTGGCCCGAGGTCGAGAACGGCGGCAACTGGGAGTTGGGCCCGCCAGAAGCGGCGCACGACCTCAAGGCGATGGGGTTCGACCTGTTCAATCGCGCCAACAACCACACGACCGACTACGGCGTCGAGGGCATGCGACTCACCACGCGCTTACTCGACGACCTCGGCATTGTCCACGCCGGCAGCGGCGACACGCTGGGCCAGGCCAGCCGTCCTGCGTACTTCGACACGCCGAAGGGGCGCATCGCGCTGATCGGCCTGGCCACGACGTTCACGCCGATGTCGCGCGCGGGCGAAGCCCGCGACGATGTGATGGGGCGGCCCGGCCTGAATGCGCTGCGGCTCGATCGCAAGTACTCCGCCGATCCGGAGACGTTCCAGGCATTGAGGACCGTGGCGGCGCGACTGGGAGTTCGTGTTCCTCAGGACGCAAGCGCGCCACTGCGGCTGTTCGGCACGTTGATCGAACCGGGCGCGTCGAACCGGCTCGTCGAAACCGTCAACCCGCGCGACGAGGCCCGCATTCTGCGCGAGGTGCGAAACGCCGCGAACATGGCCGATTACGTCGTCGTCAACAGCCACTCGCACGAGCCGGGCAACGATTCCGTCGTGCCGCCTGAGTGGCTGCGCGAGTTCGTGAAGAAGTGCTTGGATGCCGGCGCCACGACGTTCGTGATTCATGGCCCGCATCAGGTCCGGGGCATCGAAGTGTACAAGGGCAAGCCGATCTTCTACAGCCTCGGGAACTTCGTGTTCCAGAACGAAACGATCGATCCGATGCCGGCGGATCACTACGAGCAGTTCAATCTGCCACCCACGGCGCTGTCCTCTGATCTGTACGACGCGCGTTTCAAAGGCGGCACCTCTGGGTTCCCCTCGAGCCCGGTATGGTACGAGAGCGTTGTCGCAGTGCCCGCGTTTCAGGGCACGCAGGTGACCGAGATCAAGCTGCACCCGATCGAGTTAGGTCACAAAGCGCCACGCTCACAGCGCGGCACGCCTCGGATGGCGGACGAGGCGACCGGGAAAACCATCTTGGAGCGGATCGCGAAGCTGTCGAGCGAGCTCGGGACGACGATCGCCATCGAGAACGGTGTGGGGGTCTGGCGCCGGGCCTCCACGCCGCCCACCGACGCAAAGCGGTAGAAGCGGCGCGACGGCGGCGTTGGTCGAAAGACCGCGCCATAAACACGGCACAATGGCCACATGCGCACGACTGTTGACATCCCCGACGGGATCTATCGTCAGCTGAAGTCGCGGGCGGCGCGCGAAGGAAGCTCGATTCGGGCCCTCATCCTGCGCGGCGTCAAGGAAGTTCTACAATCCAACCGGGGGAAAACGGGAGTCCCGGTCGCGCTGCCGATCGTGAGGTCCAAGCGACCAGGCACCGTGGCCCTCGACAATGCCAGGATCTACGATGTCGCTTTCCCCTGACATCAACGTCTGGGTGGCGCTGGGGGTGTATTGAGACGCTTCATCGTCGTCTTCGTCTTGCTCGCGCTGGTCGCTTCGGTCGACGCGCAGCAGACGCCAACCCGAAACGTTCGGAACGCCCATGAGATCTATCGGGAACTCACCGTCCACCCGGCGAGCGTGGGGAAGGTCAAAGACTACTTTCCTGCGTTTCTCGAGTATCAGGACCTGGTGATGTTCCATCCGAAGTTCGGGTACTACTCGAGCGGCCGGGTCAGCTTCACCGACGACTATCAGACGTTCCCGATCGTCCTCGCCCCGGTGTTCGGGAACATGATCGCGGAGCACGTCTTTCACATGTGGGACGGCATGCGGCAGTCGGGAACGCTCGACGACAAGGGCACGTTCACGATCGGAGAGTTTGGCGCCGGAAACGGCGCCCTCGCCGAGTCGATTCTCGAGTACATCCAGGCGCAGGCGCTCAACGATCGGCGATGGGCGGCATTCGCCCGGCAGACGGTTTATGTGTGTTACGACCGATCGCCGGCCCTCAACGAGATTCAGAAGAAGCGCAACGCGCGTTTCGGCGCGCGCTTTGACGGACGCGTTGCCGATGCCACCGACCTGACGGCGACGATCAAGCCGGGCAGTCTCAAGGGCGTCATGCTCTCCAACGAGCTGCCCGACGCGTTCAGCGTGCACAAGGTGCGTTCTCACCACCACCGATGCTCCAGCCGTGGCGTACGTCGCGCCCAGCTATCCCGCCGCATCGTGGCAACGGATTCGACCACTCGTTCCTGCGACGATGGCCGTCGCAAGTCGAAGCCGGGGACGTTGCAACCGAGAAGACCTTCTTCGGCGGCGCGTCCTCGCCCGAGGTCTATCTGACCAGGGACACGTTTTCAGCGCTGCTCGAAACGATGACCGGGCACCGCGACTACGGGTCGGTCGTCTCGGCCCTGCAGTTCCAGGAGATTTATGTCCCGGCCTCCACGATTCCGGAGCTGGCGGCGCATTTGCGACGCTATGCGCCGGCGTATGCGGAGGTGCTGGCTCGCGACGACCAGGGGATCGTGAGCTATATCAACCTCGGCGTCGAACGGATGATTCAGGGCGCGGCTCGGATCCTCGCGGCCGGCTATGTGATCACCATCGATTACGGGTCCAGTTGGAACGGCATCCTGGGCAACGACGGATCCCGCCATTTGCGCACCTACGGTCCCGCTCACCGCGCGGCGAGCGCGCAGTCCAACCTGAACGAGAGCGATTCCATTGACAACATCCAGACGTCGGATCCCTACGACAGCCCGACGCTGACCGACCTGACCACCGATGTGAACTTCAGCCTGCTGGACGTCGAGGGCCGGCAGGCCGGTCTTCGCACGCTCTTCTACGGATCGCAAAGGGCGTTGCAATCCGGCACTTCCATCTCGCTCGACGAAGTGCCTGAACGAGTCCGCCGCGACAATCGAGTCGAGAAGTTCATGTCGTGGGCGTCCGACTTCCGCGAGCCAAGTGTCTACAAGGTGATGATCCAGCAGAAGGAAGGCACCGACCGCCGCTACCGGTTTCCGGACAACCAGCCAGAGCCGCTCGAACTCGGCGGCGCGCCACTCACGGCCGCCCAGCGTGAGCGGGCCGCCGCCATCGAGCGACGGCTGGCGGGGCAGTGAGCGACGACCGCCACAATCGGCGGTCTCCAGTCGACAGTCCACGGCCCACGATCGCTTGCGGTTGAGGTAGCAGTGTGCCAGTCTACGACCCGTGACTGCCAGCGGGCGTCTGGGCCATTACGAACTCCACGGGCTGCTGGGCGCCGGCGCGATGGGTGAGGTCTACCGCGCCACCGACACCAAGCTTGGGCGCTCCGTGGCGCTCAAGGTGCTGCCCACCGCGTTCGCCCACGACCCCGAGCGTCTCGCCCGCTTCCGCCAGGAAGCCAAGGCCCTCGCGGCCCTCGATCACCCTGGCGTCGTGACCGTGTATTCCGTCGAGCAAGTGGAGTCGACCGACTCCGGCGCGGCCGTGCACTTTCTCACGATGCAACTCGTCGAGGGCGAGTCGCTCGATCGGGTGCTGGGCCAGCGCGCGGTCCCGCTCGACCGCCTGATCGAGATCGGTGCCTCCCTGGCTGATGCCCTCGCGGCCGCGCACGACAAGGGCATCGTCCATCGCGACCTCAAGCCCGCGAATGTCATGGCCTCGACGGACGGTCACATCAAGGTCCTCGACTTCGGCCTCGCGAAAGCGCAGCGCGAGAGCAGCCCTGGCGAGCCGACGATGACGTCGGGAGGAGGCACGAGGGCCGGCGTCGTGATGGGAACGCCGGCGTACATGTCGCCGGAGCAGGTCGAAGGCCGCAGTCGTTCACGCGTCGAGCGACATCTTCTCGCTCGGGATCATGCTGCTACGAGATGGCGACGGGTCGGCGCCCGTTCGACGGCGGCTCCGAGGCGGCCTTGATGTCGTCGAATCCTTCGCGACACGCCGCCCGCCCCATCGACGATGACGCGCGGCCTGCCGAAGGCGCTCGACACGCATGATCGCCCGCTGTCTCGACAAGGACGCGACCCGGCGGCCGACAGCAGAGGCCGTCACCCGCGAGCTGCGAGCACTGCGCGAGCAAAAAGCTGCCGCGCCGGCGTCCGTGTTCCTCCGGCCGCTGGTGCTGGTGCCCGTGGCCCTCGTCGTGGTCGGGTTTCACGCTCTACGCGGCGTGGAGCGCCGTGAACAGCAATCGGCGTGCGGTGTTCGTCGCCGAATCCCTGCCGCGCATCGAGAGCCTGGCGCTCGATGGAAAATTTCTCGCGGCGTTCGAGCTGGCGCGCGAGGTGGAGCGCCAGTCCGGGGTCGTGTCCAGCGAGGTGTGGACTCGCTTGGCGAATCGGGTCTCCGTGGACTCCCGGCCGGCGGGCGCGACCGTGACCATCCGTCCGTTCGGCAGCGCCGGTGAGGTCATCGCGCTGGGGGTCACACCGCTCACCGATACGCGGGTACCGCGGGGCCCGTTTCACTGGCGCGTCGAGGCGCCGGGCCACCTGCCGGCGGATTATGTCAGCGCCACGCCCGGTGAGTCGTTGAGCTTCGACCTGCGGCCGTCGGACGCCCCTGATCCCGACATGGTCCTGCGTACCGGCTTCAGAGATGCAGCTGTGGGTGCTCGGCAATGTCAAGCCGGTTCCCAGCGTGTCCCTCGGACCGTTCCAGATCGATCGCCACGAGGTGACGAATCGCGAGTTCACGTCGTTTGTGGCGGCGGGCGGCTATACGCGCGAGGAGTTCTGGAAGCATCCGTTCGACGACGGGGGGCGCACGCTCTCGTTCCAGGACGCGATGGCCCGCTTCAAGGATTCCACCGGGCGCCCGGGTCCCGCGGCGTGGACGCTGGGCAGCTCTCCCGACGGGGAGGATGATCTGCCGGTCACGGGGATCGAGCTGGTACGAAGCCGCAGCCTACGCAGCATTCGCCGGTAAGGAACTGCCCACCATCTATCACTGGTATCAAGCGGATACTGCCGGTGACATCCAGCTCCTGCCCGGACTGGTGATGCCGACCACCAATCACGACAGCAAGGGCCTTCGTCCGGCGCGCGCGTCACGCGCCGTCAGTGCCTTCGGCGCCGTCGACATGGCCGGCAACGTGAGGGAGTGGGCGGCCAATGCCAGCGACGGATCGACACGGCTGGCGCTTGGCGGTGCCTTCACTGATCCCGCCTATACGTTACTTGTATCCCGAGCCCCGATCGCCGTTCGATCGCGCCATCGGCAACGGCGTGCGCTGCATGAAACGCCTAGACGCGGCGTCGACGGCGACGGTTGCCGATGCGCCGCTGCCGGCGCGGCCAACGATGGATCGTCCGAATCAGCGTCCGGTCTCGGATGCCGAGTACGCCGTCTACACCCGGTTCTTCGAACGCCGCACGGTGCCGCTCGACGCACGCGTTGAGTCCACCGACGAAACCTCGCGGCACTGGATCAAGCAGAAGGTCTCCTTCGCCGCGGGCTACGGCGACGAACGGCTGACCGCGTGGCTCTACTTGCCGCGCGTGGCGCGGCCGCCCTACCAGGTTGTCATCCAGATGGCCGGCGCGGCCACGTTCTACCGCCGCTCGAGCGCCACCGAGCAGGACATCTTCGGCTGGGGCTACGCCGAATACCTGCTCCGCGGCGGCCGCGCGGTGTTGATTCCACTCTGGAAGGGCTCCTACGAGCGATCCGATGGCTTCCATCCGCTGCAGACCGACTGGCCGGGGGTTCGCGAGCACGTCACCCAGTGGGTCAGCGAGATTCGTCAGTCGGTAGACTATCTCCAGAGCCGAGACGACATCGCCGACGAGGCCATCGGGTATCAGGGGATCAGCACCGGAGCGATCTGGGCGCCGATCTTCCTGGCACAGGAGCCGCGCATCAGGGTCGGTCTTTTGCTGCTCGGCGGGTTCCCGATCTCGTCGCAACGCGCGACGGCGATGCCTCCCGAAATCGACGGGTTCAATTACGCGTCGCGTACCAAGGTGCCGGTGCTCATGCTGAACAGCCGGCACGACGCCATCTTTCCGTACGAAACGGCACAGGTGCCGCTGCTATCGCCTGCTGGGCGCCGGCACCCGATCAGAAGCGGCACCTCGTGTTTCCGGGCGGACACTCGACGTTCGGATGGACCAACGAATACATCAAGGAAGGGCTCGACTGGCTCGATCGCTGGTTCGGCGCGCCGTCACGATAGCGTCTCCTTAGCCCGAACCCGAACTCGCGCCCGCTTCCGGCATCACCTGCAGCAGCACCGCCGGACTCACCGCGAGCTCTCCCGTGAACGGCCGGCTGTGCGCCGCGATCAGGACGACCGCCATGCCGACGCTCGTCGCGAAAATCGCGAGGATGATGCGGCACGTGACGCGGTTGTCGCTGTGAATCAACGCGATCGTCAGCATCGTGAGCGCGGCCTGCACGAGCAGCACCGTCCATTTCACCCAGTTGACCGACGATCCGCTCAGGATGATGCGCTGACGGCGCGCGTCGAGCGCCGCCTGGAGTGCGTCGACAACGCCCCGCTGAGCGGCCGTCTGGCCGGTGTCGTTTGGCGTAATCGCCAGCGCCAGCCGCAGGGCCTCGGCGCAGTGGCGCCGGGGCGAGGCTCACGGTGGCACGGCGGTCGCCCATCGCCGGCCACTCGGTGTTGATCGTGTCCCGGATGTGAGTCCGGATCAGCTCTCTCAGGCGCGCGTCGGTTTCTCCGGAAAGCCCTGCGCCCAGCAGGACGACGGCCCGAAGCGCGCTCGCTTCGCGGTTGACCGCGGTGTGCGCGCGGTCGACATCGCCCCAGGCTTGCGCGGCCAGGAATCCGACGAGCAACGCAAAGATGATCGCGAGCGGCGGCAGCATGCCGGGCGACACCGCCTTGAAGGCGCGGGCCCGCTCGCCGACCGAGAGCTTCATGACGACGACGTCCAGCACGGCGGTCGTGAGGTAGATCGCCGCGAGGATGATCGCAGCCATCCCCACGACCGGGAGCGCGAGAAGCCAATCGCTCATGGCAACGCCCGGCATGATAGCCCAACGATTTTCCATCCAAACGCGAACTAATAGTATGATCCCTTCGTCACATGAAGGGTGAACGCCTGGGCGAGTTCGAAGAATTCACGCTCCTCGCCGTCCGTGCGCTCGGCGACCACACCTACGCCGTCCCCATCCAGCAGTACGTGGAAAAGGTCACCGCGCGGCCGGTCTCGATCGGCGCGATCTACGCCGCCCTCGCGCGGCTCGAGGAGAAGGGGTTCCTCCGCTCGACTATGAGCGAAGCGGTGGCGCAGCGCGGCGGCAAGTCGAAGCGGGTCTACACGGTGACGCCGGGCGGGTTACGGACGGCGCGCGACCTGCACCGCGTTCGCGAACGGATCTGGAACGCGATCGCCGAGGGAGGACGCTCGTGACCGGTGAGCCGCGTCAGCCGCGTCTTCCACGTCCGGCGCGGTGGCTGCTGCGGTTGTCACCGGTGCCGCGCGACACGCGCGCCGAGGTCCAGGCCGACCTGCAGGAACTGTTCGCCGGACGCCGACACGATCGCGGCGCCGTTCACGCGCACTGGCGCCTGTATCACGATGTCGCAAGTCTCTGGCTTCAACCTCGACCGGTGCGTTATGACCGACTCTCGATCCTTCGCTCCTGCGCGATGCGCGCACCGATCTCCGCTACGCGGTCCGCCTGTTCGCGCGGCAGCCCGCGATCCTCCTGCTGACGATCCTCGGCCTTTCGCTGGGACTGGGCATTTCCACCGCGGCGTTCAGCATCATGAACATCGCCGTCCTGCGCGGCGAGGGTGTCGTCGATCCGGATCGCGCGCCAGGGGTTCTGCGGACCACCGACCGCTCGGTGTCCACGGTCTGGAACCACAACGAGTTCCAGCAGCTGCGCGACGGCTCGACGCGGATGCAGCTGGAAGGCGTGCTCACCGATGCCGCTCTCGTCCGGACGACCGGCGGGGAAGGCGATGCCGCCTCGGCTGGCGTGGCCTTTGTCAGCGGTGGATTCTTCAGCGCAACGGGCGGACGCGTCATCGCCGGCCGCCTGCTCGAACCCGCAGACGAGCAGCACGCCGGTCCGCCGCCGGTTGTCGTCAGCTTCGCCTTCTGGACCTCGCGGCTCAATCAGGATCCCGCGGTCGTCGGCCGCACGATCTGGATCGGCCGCGCGGCCGCAACGGTGGTTGGCGTCGCGGCCCGCGGCTTCTCTGCGCCTACCAACCGCGCGCTGTGGCTGCCGCTGACCGCCTACGGCGCGGTGTACGACGCCGGCAAGCGCGCCGAGTCAGCGCGGAAGTCTCGCGACCGCACCGGTCAAGCGCACGCCAGACACCGGGATCCAGGTGTTCGGCCGATTGTTGCCGGACGTCTCGGTCGCCGAGGCAGAAGCGCAGCTCAGCGGCGTCGCCGCCGGTGTGCCAGCCGCGACCGCTGGCGAATCGGCGGTCCGGGTCACGCTGGATCCGCACGTCGGATTGGGCCGGATGGCCGCTTCAGAGGCGGTCGCGACCACGGTCTTCGTGTTCGCCGTGATCGCGCTCGTGCTGCTGCTCGCGTGTGCGAACGTCGCGACCGTGCTCATCTCGACTGCCATCACCCGCGAGCGCGAGATGGGCGTCCGCGCCGCACTCGGCGCGAGTCGCGGGCGTCTCGTCCGGCAACTCGTGACCGAGAGCCTCGCGCTGGGCACGATCGCCGCCGCCATCGGTCTGCTGTTCGCGTATTGGGCACTTCCGACGATCGGTAGCATGATCGAGGCGCCGGCCGGCACCGACCTCGCACCGGACCTCAACGTCTTCCTGTTTCTCGGAATCGTCACGCTTCTCACCGGGGTGGGCGCCGGCCTCGCGCCGGCCTGGCATGGACGAAGCGCCGATCTCCTCACCCCGCTGAAGGGAGAAGGTGCGCGCCCCAATCGGATGGCGCCGCGGCGCCTCCGGTCCATGCTCGTCATGACTCAGGCCGCCGTGTCGGTGCTCCTCATCGTCCTGTCGTCACTGTTCGTCCGCGCGACGGTCCGCGCGGCGACGATCGACGTTGGGTTCGACGCCGCCGGACTCTACGCGGTCTCGCCCGGACTCGGTGAGGCCGTCGATGACGATGGCGCCGCCATCAGAAACTTCTGGGCGCGCGCAACGTCCGAGCTGGAGGCGGTTCCGGGCCTCGCAGGAATCGCGCTCGCAGATGTCACGCCATTCGACGGCCTGACGAAATCCTCGATCACGCGTGACGGCCTGGCTCGAGTGGTTTACTTCACCAGCGCGCGCGACCGAGTACTTCGAGACCATCGGTCTTCGCATCGTCGCCGGGCGGACTTTTACGCGCGACGAGATCGCGAAACGCGCGCCAGTTGCGGTTGTCAGCCAGTCGCTTGCGCGCGCCTACTGGCACGGCCAGTCGCCATCGGCCAGCTCCTGCCGGAGGAAATCCCGGCCCTGTCAACCCGGCCGGTGGTCGTCGGCGTCGTCGCCGACGCGATCACGGCGCGCCTGCACGAGCGCAATACCTTCGCGGTGTACGAGCCGTTCGACCCCGCCTACGAACGGTTCGCACAGCTCCTGATCCGGGTGGCGCCAGGCGCGACCGGTGGCATCAACCACGCGAGCCAGCGGCTGCGCGCGATCGATCCGCAGGCCGATGTGCGGATCGCGAGTGTCGCCGCCCGGCTGGAGCAGGAGGCGGGACGGCCGCGCATGCTGGCGGTCCTCACCGGCGTCGTCGGCGTCATCGCCATCGTCCTGTGCGTGATCGGCCTCTACGGCCTGACGGCCTCCGTGGTCGGTCAACGTGCCCGCGAGATGAGCGTGCGGATTGCGATGGGCGCGGCGCCGCGGGACCTGCTGCGGCTGCTGATGTGGGACAGCTTGCGGCCGGTCGTGTTCGGCCTCGCGGTCGGTGCCGGCGCGCTCTGCTCGCCAGTCGCGTGGTCGTCTCCGCCATGTTCTTCGGCGTGTCGCCGCAGGATCCGATGGCCTTGGCCGGAGCGGCCGCGATCCTGCTGACGGCGGCGATCCTCGCGGTATTCCTGCCGACGCGCCGCGCTGCGTCAGTGGATGCGGCGTTCGTGTTACGGCGGTCGTAACAACGGCCGCCTTCGCAGATCACGAGATCACGAGATCACCAGATCACCAGATCACGTCTCTTTCAACGCATCGGTTGGCTGGATGCGCAGCGCGCGCCTCGCCGGCTCGATGCAGGCGAGCAGTCCGACCGTCAGCATCACGGCCGACGTCATGAACAGCGGCTCCGCCAGGTCGGCTATTTCAACTTCGTCGCCCAGCGACACGAAGAGAACGAGGATGAGTGCCCCCGCGGCGATGCCGCTGCCCACGAGCACGAGGGCGCGAGAGAAGACGCCGGCCAGCAGCCGCGTTCGCGTGGCGCCGAGCGCCGCGCGCAGTCCGATCTCGCGTGTCCGGCGCGCGACGCTCACCGACATCAGCGAGAAGATCCCGGCGGCCGACAGGAACAATCCGACGATGACGACGCCCGCGATCGCGCCAGCGCCGATCAGCGCCGGGACATCAACGCTCCACGCGATGTCGTCCAGCGCACGGACTTCGTCGAGTCGCAGGCCGAGATCGAGGTCCGCGGCAATCGCGCGGATCCGCGGCCCGAGGGCGGACGGATCGCCGTTGACGCGCACGCCCATCACGACTGGCGAGGTCGCTGCCACCGACGCCGGTCTGAACAGGTACGGCGCTTCGCCGAGGTCGGTCGGCGTCATGCCGATGTCCCTGACGACGCCGACGATCTCGAACCACGGTTCCACCGCGGCCGCCGCCGATTCGCGGCTCGCAAAACGCACGCGGCGTCCGACCGCGGTCATGCCGGTCAGGTAGCGGCGCGCAAACGCCTCGTTGACCAGGACCGACGTCGATCCGGCGACGCGATCGCCCTGGTGGAAATCACGGCCGGCGACGAGCGGCACGTCGAACGTCTCGAAGTACTTCGGACCGACGCTCGCGTGCCACAGGTTTGGGATGACCATCGGCGCCGCGCCGTCCGCGACTTCGAGCTCTGCGGTCTGCACGGGGACACCCATGCCCGGGAGACGATCGCCGTAAGTGATGGCGACGACGTCGGGTTCTTGCGCGATCCGCCGCTCGAGCTCGGCGTAGACCTGTTCGACCGGCAGTCCCTCGCGATTCAACTCGACTCGCACCGCCAGGTAGCGCTCGGTCGGGAAATCGATCGCGGATCCGTCGATCGCGCAGCGCTTCTTCCGAGATGCCATAGGCGGGCGGCAGGAAGATGACCGTGATCGCCACCTGCGCGATCATCGCGGCGGTCCAGAATCCTCCGAAGCGGAGCGTCGAGCCGCCGACGCCCAGGGTGCGCAGCTGGGTGTGCACGTGCGCCGACGTCGCCTTCAGCCCCGGCAGCACGCCCAGAATGGTGGCGCCGGCGATGGTCATCGCCGCTGCATACACGATCGTCGTGAACTTCAGTCCCGGATTCACCCAGAACGGCGCGCCGCCTGGCAGCCCAGCGAAGTAAAGGCCCGTGCCCCAGCGCAGGATCAGGTCGGCGCCCACGAGTCCCACGGCCGCCGCGATCGACGAGAGCACCAGCGCTTCGACGAAGAGCTGCGCGACGATGCGCTTTCGGCCCGCGCCGAGCGCGTAGCGAGTCGCAATCTCGGCCTCGCGCGTCGCCGTCCGCGCGTAGATCAGCGTGCCCACGTTCATGCACGCGACCGCGAGCACGAGCAGTGCCGGCAGGTACTGGATCGCGAATTCGAGCCAGGTGACTGTCGCCCGGCGATTCGCCGCCGTATGCCAGGACGCGCGGGCGGAGATCGTTCGTGCGTGCGCGGCGACTCCTTGGCCTTGCGCTCGACGATCGTGCTCAGCTCCGCGTTGGCCTGCGCCTGTGTCGCTTCCGGGGCGACGCGTCCATACACGCGAATGCTCGGGCCTTCGAGCGGCGCGTAGCCTGCGGGCCGCAGCTGAAGCGGCACCCAGAGCCGATGGTTGATCGGGAACGCGAAGCCCTCGGGCATGACGCCGACGATGGTCGTCGTGGTGTTGCCGAGCTGCACGGTCTGACCGATCACGTTGTCGCGTCCACCGAGCTGCTGCTGCCACACCGTGTAACCGAGCACAACCACCGGATCGGCGCCAGGCCGTTCATCGTCGTCGAGCAGCGGCCGGCCGATGAGCGGCGGCACGCGTGCCACGCGAAACGCCGCCGCGGTCGTCTCGGCAATCGTCACCGGCTCCGGGCGCGCGTCGCCGAGCGTCAGATTCCGCTCGACGGTGCGGTAGGCGCCGAGATCGACGACGGTACGGACGTCGCGCTTCCATTCGAGGAAGTCGTGCGCCAGCCGGCGCTCGTCGCCGCCGCCGCCGAGATTGCGCATCTCGATCTCGACGATGCGTTCGCCGCCGGGGAGCGGAATCGTGGGGCGCATGAAATCGCGCATGCCGTCGTACCAGCCGGCGCCGAGGCCTATGGCAATCGCAATGGCCAGGCCTCCGGCAAAGGTGAGTCCGGGATACTTCAGCAGCATCCGCAAGCCGAGCTTGTAGTCCTGCACGATGTCCTTTCCCTTCATGCGGAGCCGCGCGACGCGCACTTGCAGCAGCGCCGCCGACATTTCCAGAATCTCCAGCGTCGTGAGCAGCCGCGCCCGGCTCGGCCCCTGCCGCCGCACGCGGCGGAGATGCGCCTCTGCCAGATCGCCGAGCACATCGTCCGCCTCATCCGCCGGGGCGACGAGCCGCAGCAGCGCCGCAGGCCATCGAGGCAGGTCGTTCACGCCGGCTCTCCGATCACCACGCGCAATCCGCCAACCATGGCCTGAATCGCGGTCGTCGTCGCACGGACGGCGGCGATTCCCGGCGGCCGCACCGTCACCAGTCGTCGCGGCTTGCCGCCGCGTTCCGCGCGCGCCTCGCCGAGCTCGGTCGCAATCAGTTGCTTGGCCTCCAGCCTCTGCAGCGTCGTGTAGACGTTGGCGCGCCGGACCGATCGACCGGTGCGCCGCTGGATGTCGTCGGCGATGGCGACGGTATAGGCCTCGTCCGGCCCGAGCCGCAGCGCGGCCAGCAGGACGAGGAGCTCGAACTCGGCGAGCGATGCGGGGGGCTGCTTCGGGCTCATTTAAGTCACATTGTGACTATCTACGCACGAGCCCGCAAGAAGGTTTCCTGTGATCCGGGGCGCGTCGTTATTCCTTCAACGCCGCGACCGAGTCGAGTGACGCCGCCGCCCGCGCCGGCCACGCGATCGCCGCGAGGCCGCAGAGTGCGAGCGCGATCGTCATCCCGGCAAGGACCATAGGGTCGGTCGCTTCAATCCCGAACAGCTGGGTTCGCAGCACGCGGCCGAGCGCCAGCGCGCCGCCGATTCCAAGTGCCAGGCCGGCGCTCAGCACGAGCGCGCCCTGACTGACGAACAGTCGGGTGATCGTCCGTCGATCCGCGCCCATGGCCAGCCGCACCGCAATCTCGCGTTCGCGTTGCTTCACTGTGTACGCGACGACGCCATAGATACCAACGAGAGCCAGGATCGACGCGAAGATGGCGAAGACGACCAGCAGATATGCGAGCAGACGGGCGCCGGCGCGCTGCACGTCCAGAATCTCGGCCAGTGGCCGTGACGCACCGTACGCGACCTCGCTGTCGATCGAGGCGAGCACCTGCCTGAGGCCGCGCTCGGCAGACACCGCGTCGGACACGCGCTGGTAGACGAAGACTCCAGACGAGGGCGACTGCAGGATCGGCGTGTAGACGTCCGCCAGATCGGTGTCGGTGTGCGCGTGCCGGATATCGCCGACGACGCCGACGACCGTGAGCGCCTGCGGGCGAGCCGTCGGCGGACTGTTCGGTGCCGGCGCGATCTGCAGCTGGCGTCCGACGGCGCTCGTCGAGTCCCAGAGCCGGGTCGAGAGTGTGCGGCTGACCAGCGCGACCCGCTCGGCGCCATTCCGGTCTGCTGGCGTGAACCACCGTCCCTCGTGAAGCGGGATCCGCAGCACGCCGAAGTAGTCGGGACTGACGCCGACGATTCCTGCGCGTATCGGAAAGGTCCCGCTGGATTCGCTGGCGCCGACATCGCGGCTCAGGCCCTGTTGGAGCGGCCACGAGTTCGTGAACGCGATCCCTTCCGCGCCGGTAATCTCGCCGCTGCGTGCCAGGACGCGCTCGTAGAAGCCCGCGCGCGCTGCGGCGTCGGGATAGGCGCGCGGACGCAGGTTGAAGCGGCCGACGACAACCTCTGCCGCGTCGAGGCCCATCTCGACCCGCACCATTCCGAGCGCGCTTTGAATCGTCAGACCGGCGCCCACGAGCAGCGTCAGACACGCTGCGACCTCGATCGCAATCAGCAGCGTGCGCGCGTTCCGTTGCGCGGGTCCGTCAGTGGCGCCTTTCTGGCCGCCCGCCATCGCCAACGCGACCGGCGTTCGCCTCGTGACCCAGATCGGCACGATCGATACGAGCCCGATGGTGACAAGGCCAGCGCCGACGGTGAGGAGCAGCAGCGTCGGCTCGATGCTCAGGGCGGTCACGCCGCCAGGGGCCGGCCGGCCGAGGTAATGGTTCACGACCGGCGCAATGGCGGTGATCGTGGCCCAGGCGAGGGCAAGACCCAGCGTCGTGGCGGCGGCGCCGAGCAGCAGCGGCTCGGCGGCGCAGACGCGGGTGATCTGGCCCGCGGTCGCGCCAAGCGCCTGACGCACGGCCATCTCGCGCCGGCGGCGGGTCGCGCGCAGCGTGAGAAGTACGCCGACATTGGCGCACGCAATGAGCAGCACGAGGCCGGTTGCGGTGGCCACGGCCAGGAGCAGGGGCCTGATCTGGGCGACATACCGGCCATGAGTGGAGATGAGCTCCGCACGCCAGTCTGCGGTTGGCACCGAGACGCCGGAGCGGACGAGGGCGCTGATCCGCTCGCCGGCGACGTCAGGCGGCACGCCGTCACGAATCCGCACGATGTAGGGGTAGGCCGGCGCCCGCAGTGGGGCAAGGACCTCGGTGAAGGCGTTGAGATGCCAGTGATTCGCCGGCAGCACGCCAACGATGGTGAACGACTCGACCTCGTTCGGGCGATCGTGGACATACGCGTCGAACGTGCGGCCGACGATCGAGCGGTCGCCATTGAACCGGCTCCGCCACAAGCGATCGCTGATCAGGGCGACCATCGGGCCTCCGACTTCGAAGTCCGCCGGCTCGAACCCGCGTCCGAGCGCGGCGCGGATGCCGAACCCCTCGACGTATCCTGGCGTGACCCACGTGCCCTGCAACACCGCGGGATGATCGCCACCGCGCAGCGTGAAATCATCCAGGTCCCACGCAATCGACAGCTCCAGGACATCGTCGAGCGTTCGCCAGTCCAACTTGGCCATGCCGACCGGGAAGGGCGCGGTCGGCGGCCCGTACTGGACGTCGAACAGCCGGTGGCTCTCCGGATAGGGGAGGCCGCGGACGAGGTAGGCGTTCACCAGCACCGCGACGGTCACGCTGAGCGCCAGGCCGGCGGCGAGTGTGCCCAGCGATACGGCGGTGAAGCTACGATCGCGAATGAGGGCTCGAATGGCCTGGCGAAGGTCGGAGGTGAAGGCGTTCCGCATGTTTCTCCTTGTCGCGTTCAGCAGCGAGGCCGTGGAGGCGGCGAGCATGCGCGCATAGCGCCAGCCCGCGCGCGCCGCGGACATGCCGCGGGCGCGATCGCGCAGGTACATTTCTTCGAGGTCGTGTCTGATGAACTGGGCGTCGCGACCGTGCACGACCAGCGCGCTGAGCCATCGCAGGGCGCGGATCATCGCCCGTTCGCCAGCTCGCTCAGTTTCGGCAGGAGGCCGACGGCGAGCGCCTGGATGTTGTCGTAAGCATCGCGCAGGGCCTTTGCGCCCGCGGGCCGCAGCGTGTACTGCTTGCGCGGGCGGCCGACGCGCGCCGCGGCTGGCGCCAGAACGGTGGACCGCACGAGGCCGCGCTCTTCGAGCCGTCCGAGGGTTGTATAGATTGCACCAGGCGAGACGTCACGGCCGGTGCGGGCCTCGATCTCGTCATGGATCGCGATGCCGGACGCGTCCTGATCCAGCCGCAACACCGCGAACAGCACCAGTTGCTCGAACTCGCCGAGATAGCTCATGGAAGACTCCAGCGTTGATTTCACCACATAATGGTGAAAATATCACTATGGACCTTCGTTCCTCGTTCCTCGAGCCAAGTTCCTCGTGCGGTCCTTGCTGCTATCGTCCCGGGTGCGGTTCTTCGGTGGACGGCGTCTGTGCTATGGCAGGGGGAATGCGGCAGCGAACATGGCAAGCATTGGACACCTGGCGGTCGGGATGAGCGCGGCCCGGCTCGTCTCCGGAAACGAGAGGCCCTCGTGGCACTCGATGGTGGCGTGGTCAGCGCTGTCGATGCTGCCCGACGCCGACGTGATCGGGATGGGCCTCGGCATCGCCTACGAAGATCCCCTTGGCCATCGCGGCGCGAGTCACTCGTTGCTCTTTGCCGCGGTGGTGGGCGCCGGCGCGGGACTCATGGCGGCGAGGTTCGGCCTCCCACGCGTGCGCGCCTGCGTGATCGCGACGATCGTGCTCGGCAGCCACGCGATCCTCGATACGTTCACCGATGGCGGCCTCGGATGCGCGCTATTCTGGCCATTCGATTTGACGCGCTATTTCGCGCCGTGGCGACCGATTCCGGTTTCGCCGCTTGGCCTCGAGTACCTCTCCCCCTATGGGGCTTTCGTCGGCGCGACTGAGCTGATCCTTTTCAGCCCGCTGTTGTTCTTTGCGTTGCGGCGGCGCGCGCCCACAGCGCCTCGAGCGTCGAGTCCCGCGAGTGGCCTTCGTGACGATCTGGGCGGTGCTGGTCTGGTTGATCGGTTCGACCGATCCGCTTCGACAGGCCTTGATCAAGTCCGTTCTCCGCGCCGACACCGAATATGCGAGCGGCTTCTCCGAGCAGGGCTTCGCGACAATCGCACCCGGCATGACCACGACTGAGGTGGCAGCCCTCGCGGGTGCGCCGCTGGCGCAGTGGTGGGAGTATTCAACCGACCCGAACGGTCAGTGTCGGGTCCTGCGTTTCGAAGGCGACGTGGTCGTCGAATGGAGCGACTTTGCTTACTGCACGCCGGCCGGCGTGCAACGTGGGATGGCCTCGCAGGATGTGCTGCGCCAGCTTGGGCCGCCAAGGGGCGCGATCTGGCAGTACAGCCGAAGCCGGAGCGGCGGATGGTTTCACGCGGGCACCGTCTTCTTCTCCGACGGCAAGGTCGAAGATGTCCTGCGCCGCTGGTCGCCCGCAGAGTCGCCCTGATGCACGGAAACGATCTGGTGTCACCGTTCATTCCAAGGGCGCGCGATCCGCGCGCCCCATTATAGAGTGCTCGATCAAGAGGACATCTTGTCTCAAGAAATCGGCGCCATGACGGCTGACGCGATGCTGCGCCTGATACTCACGAGCCGCGTCTACGACGTGGCGCGCTCGACACCGCTCGACGTCGCGCGGAGGCTCTCGCGACTGACCGGCAACGGCGTCCTGCTGAAACGCGAAGACCTTCAGCCGATCTTCACGTATAAGCTGCGCGGCGCCTACAACCGCATGGCGCATCTCCCGGCCGACGCGCGTGCTCGCGGCGTGATCACGGCCAGCGCCGGCAATCACGCGCAGGGTGTCGCGTTCTCGGCTCGCCGCCTCGAATTGAGCGCCTTGATCGTGATGCCGCAGACGACGCCCGAGATCAAGGTTGACGCGGTGCGTGAGCTGGGCGCCGAGGTCGAGCTGACCGGCGACTCGTTCGCGGACGCCAAGACGCGATGCGACGAGTTGGTGGTGACGACCGGCCGATTCCTCGTGCATCCCTTCGACGATCCGCTCGTGATCGCCGGTCAGGGAACCATCGCGCCGGAAATCCTTGGCCAGGGACCGGAGGAGCTGGCCGCGATCTTCGTGCCGGTGGGTGGCGGCGGCTTGATTGCCGGCATTGCCAGCTACGTCAAGGCGATCAGGCCCGAGGTCAAGGTCATCGGCGTCGAACCCCTCGAAGCCGATGCGATGTACCGCTCGCTCGAGGCAGGGCGCCGCATCGTGCTCGATCATGTCGGCATCTTCGCCGACGGGGTCGCGGTCCGGGAAGTGGGCGCCCTCACGTTCCCGATCGTCCAGGCGTCGGTCGACGAGGTGATCCGCGTCTCGAACGACGAGATCTGCGCGGCGATCAAGGACGTCTTCGACGACACGCGGTCATTGATGGAGCCGGCGGGCGCGCTGTCGGTCGCGGGCCTCCGCGCCTGGGTCGCCCGCACGCGGGTGACGGGTCGCAACCTCGTCGCCGTCTTGAGCGGCGCCAACATGAATTTCGACCGGCTTCGCTTCGTCGCCGAACGCGCGGATCTCGGTGAGGCGAGAGAGGCTCTCTTCGGCGTCACGATTCCCGAGCGGCCCGGGGCGTTCCGCGAATTCTGCGCCACGATTGGCCGACGCGTGGTCACCGAGTTCAACTACCGTCTCAGCGGACGCCGGGAGGCGCACATCTTCGTCGGCCTCGCCACGCAATCACGGCAGAGCGCGGTGGATCTCACCACGCTGCTGCGGGGCCAGGGCTACCCCACGGTCGATCTCACCGACGACGAGATGGCCAAGCTCCACATTCGGTACATGGTGGGTGGACAATCGCCGGACGTCGCCAACGAGCAGCTCTATCGCTTCGAGTTTCCCGAGCGGCCGGGCGCACTCATGGAGTTTCTCGATCGCCTGGGAGGACGCTGGAACATCAGCCTGTTTCACTACCGCAATCACGGGTCGGACTTCGGCCGGGTGCTGGCCGGATTCGAAGTGCCCGCCGCCGATGCCGGCGATTTCGCGGAGTTCCTTCGCGCCCTGGGGTACTTTCATCAGCGTGAGGGTGACAACCGGGCCTACGAGATGTTCCTGGGCACTCCAACGACCCTGCGCAAACCCCTGCCATCATCTCAATAAGTCAGCTCATCGGCATCCCGGCGTAGAATGCGGCTCGCGACCGTCGCTCCATCCGACTGGAGATCCGCATGCTGCAGGACTTGCGTTACGCCGTCCGCGTCATTCTTCAGGGCAAAGCGTGGAGCGCCATGGTGGTGCTGTCGCTCGCCCTTGGCATTGGCGCCAACACCGCGCTCTTCAGCGCCACCAACGGCCTGTTGCTGCGCACGCTGCCGGTCGACCATCCCGACGCGCTCGTGCGGCTCCGACACGTCGGCCGCAATCGCATGTCGAACAACACCAGCGAGTACGGCAACATCACGCGGCCGCCCGGCGTCGAGAACGTCGGTTCAACCGTCTCGTTTGCGGTCTATCAGGAGCTGCGCAAGGCCAATCAGACGCTCACCGATCTCGCCGCCGGCGCGCCGCTCGGCTCCGTGAACGTCGTCGTCGACGGCAACGCCGAGATCGCGACGGCGTTCATCGGATCCGGCAACTATCAGCAGTTACTGGGCGTGAGGGCGGTTCTCGGCCGCACCATGCTGCCTGACGACGACCGGCCGGACGCGCCGCCAGCGGTGACCATCAGCACGCAGTTCTGGAGGCGACGCTTCGGCAGCGATTCGGCGATCGTCGGCAAAGCGATCCGCGCGAACAACACGCTCGTCACCATCGTCGGCGTGCTGGCGCCGGAATTCACCGGCGTGCAGCGAGTGATCAGCGAGGCGCCCGACCTGACCTTCCCGCTCGCGCTCGATCCGGTTCTCAACCCGCAGGCCGCGGGACCGCCAGACGCGCCACCGCGTCTCCAACAGCCGACCCACTACTGGCTGCAGGTGATGGGCCGGTTGAAGCCCGGTGCGACCGTGTCAGCAGGTGCAGGCGAATCTTGCGGGCACCTTCGAGCAGGCGGCGCGTGATGGGATGGGCACGTACCTGGCGTCGCTGCCGCCGGCAGAACGCGAGTCGTCGCAGAACCGTAACCGCACCGACGTGCCGCGGCTCGAGGTGAGCTCGGCCGCGCAAGGGCTGTACGACACCGACGCGGCGACGCTGCGATCGGTCGCGATCATCAGCGCGGTGGTCGGCCTCATCCTCCTGCTCGTGTGCGCCAACATCGCGAATCTGTTGCTGTCACGTGCGGCGGCGCGGCAGAAGGAGATCGCGGTGCGCCTGTCGATTGGCGCGACGCGGCTGCGCCTGGTGCGGCAGCTGCTGACCGAAAGCGTCCTGCTCGCGATTGCGGGCGGCGCGCTCGGCCTGCTGGTCGCCTATTGGGGACGACAGCTCCTGCCCACGCAGGTGGCGGCCGCGCCTCTCGACTGGCGCGTGCTGCTGTTTGCGTCGGCGGTCGCCCTCACCACCGGCATCGTCTTCGGCATCGCGCCGGCGATGCGCGTCACCAGCACGAGCGCCGGGGACGCGCTGAAAGATACCAGCCGCGGCGTCATCGGTGCGCGCACGCTGCTGAGCAAATCGCTGGTCGTCGTCCAGGTCGCCATCTCGCTGGCCCTGGTCATCGGCGCCGGGCTGTTTCTTCGCACCGTGGACAACTTGCGCCGCGTGGACGTCGGATTCAATCCGAACAACCTCGTGCTGTTTCGCGTCAACCCGCAACTGAACGGCTACGAGCCGGCCCGCATCGAATCGCTCTACCAGCAGATCGACCGAGCGGCTGCTCGGTGTGCCGGGCGTGCGCTCGGTCACGCTCTCGAATCCGCCGATGCTGACCGGCAGCGTCAACGGCACCGGGTTCGTCGTGCAGGGACGGACCTATGGACCCGAGTATCGAGACGACCCGCGCCTGCGCTCGATGATCAGCGTCAATCGCGTCCGAATCGCACCGACCTTTTTCGAGACGATGGAGATTCCGGTCGTCCGGGGACGCGCTTTCACCGAGCGCGACAATGGGAAGGCGCCGAAGGTGGCGCTGATCAACGAGGCCGCGGTGCGGAAGTTCTTCCCGGACGAGGACCCGCTCGGCAAGCGCTTCGGCAACACCCCCGAAACGAGCGGTGACATCGAAGTCGTCGGCGTAGTGAAAGACATCATGTACAACGCCTTGCGCGAGCCGCCGCCCGCGACGATGTATGTGCCCTATGTGCAGAGTCCGGTTGGTCCGATGGCGTTCATCATCAGGACCGCTGCCGATCCGGCGACGATGATGGGGTCGGTACGCGAGGCGGTGCGGCAGGTGGATGACAACGTGCCGCTCATGGACATGTCCACACAGACCGACCAGATCGAGCGTCGCTTTGCGCAGGAGCGCGTGTTTGCGAAGGCCTACGCGCTCTTCGGCGGCCTCGCGCTGCTGGTCGCGTCGATTGGCCTCTTCGGCCTGATGTCGTACAACGTCACGCGGCGCACGACCGAGATCGGCATCCGCATGGCGCTCGGCGCCGAGCGGCAGACGGTGCTGCAGATGGTGATGCGCGAGTCGCTCATCCTGGTGGCGATTGGGGTCGCGATCGGCATCGCGGC
Organism: uncultured Acidobacteriota bacterium; assembly: GCA_963841895.1. Lineage (GTDB taxonomy): Bacteria > Acidobacteriota > Vicinamibacteria > Vicinamibacterales > UBA2999 > JACCSI01. Next base: position 13,784 of record CAWJEO010000010.1, on the reverse strand, counting down.
GGCCTTCGCGTCGGGACGCTTTGTCGAGTCGCTGCTCTTCGGACTGACGCCGCGCGATGCGACGACCAGTCATCGCTGCGGTGGCGCTGATGCTGGGCGTGTCGGCGTTCGCGGGGTATCTGCCAGCGCGCCGCGCGTCGCGGCTGGATCCGATGGTGGCGCTGCGGCACGACTGAGGGCAACACGCCCTGATCTCGTGATCTGGCGATCTGATGATCTGGTGATCTGGTGATCTGGTGATCTGGTGATCTGGTGATCTGGTCGCCGCGAGACTACTTGCGCGGGCTCCCCGCGAGGCGCTCCCGGTATCGCGCGCCGCGCAGCACACCCTCGATCGCCCGGTTGCCTTCGTGACAGGCGTATTCGTAGATGCGGTACTCGTCGTCTTTCATCAACGGGAATGCAAGCGTCCACGGCTGCGTGAAGATCGCGGGATCCTCGACCCGCGCCTGGTAATCGATGCGATCGGACGCCACCCGAGTGAAGCGTTCGACGATCCGGAGGGCGGTGCTCTGCGGAATGCCTTTGATCCGCCCCGACGCGGCGCTCGTGGCAATCCAGTTCCGGTCGCTGAAGTTGGTGGTTTCGACAACGAGCGTATCGCCCTCCCAGCGGCCGCGCGAGTCGCCTTCCAGGAGACGCACGCCTGGCGGCAGAGACGGGCGGCGATCGGTCGGGATGATCCGGGCATCGTGAATCATCTCGGCGTGGATGACCACGTATCCGGGCGTCTGCAGGATCTGGTAGGCGTTGTTGTAGCCGGCCGGGATGATCCAGCCCGGCACGCCGCGAGAAATGCACCGATCCCACACGCTCATGAACTCGGGCGCCTCGGTGCTGCGCCGGAGATTCTCGTCGCGCCGCGCTTCGGCCTCCGGGCGGACAGGGACACGGCCATCGGGCGGATCGACGACCAGCGACGTCTGGCGGCTGGGCATCACCTTAGTACCCGAGTCGAACCAGAACTGGTTATAGCTGCCCACATCGCCGCTCGCGCGGCGCTCGTCGCTCGACGCGCGCAGCCTGGCCGCCTGCTCCTCGAGCGAGGCCGCCTCGGCTTCGGTCAGCACGGGGCGGTCAGCCAGGTGGCGCGGCCGCTCGAGCGGGGTGAGCGTCGCGTTGGTCCAGATGCCCTGCAGATCGGGATGACCGTCGGCCGTCCGTGGCACCGTCCATGTCTTGCCGCCGGTCGCCGCAGGTCTCTGGGCGACCACGGACACGCTGCCGGCAAGAACGGTCGCGACGATCAATGCAGCGGGCATACCGAGGTGGTGACGCATACCGCCCTCCTGTTCGCGCTTCGCAGACTGTGGCCGCCAGCCTCGTCGACGCCAGCTTACGGCAGAACGAGACCCATCGCATAGAATTGCCCCGCCATGGCGTTGACCGCGGGCAGCCGCCTCGGTCCCTACGAAGTGCTGGCGCCAGTCGCCCTTCGACAGGCTCACGGCGACCCTAGCCGAACAGGCGACGATGATCGGCCAGACGATCGGGCCTATCAAGTCCTCGCGAAACTCGGCGAAGGCGGGATGGGTGTGGTCTACCGCGCTCGCGACACGAAGCTCGATCGCGACGTGGCGATCAAGATGCTGCCCGAGGGCTTTGCCGGCGATCGCGATCGCTTCCTCCGCTTCCAGCGCGAAGCCAAGGTGCTGGCCTCGCTCAATCATCCGCAGATCGCGCAGATCCACGGGTTCGAGGACGTGGATGGCCTGCACGCCCTGGTCATGGAGCTGGTCGAGGGACCGACGCTCGCGGAGCGAATCGCCGCCGGCCGCCTTCCGCCCGACGAAGCGCTGGCGATCGCGAAGCAAATCGCAGAGGCGCTCGAGGCGGCGCACGTTCAGGGCATCGTCCATCGCGATCTCAAGCCGGCCAACATCAAGGTGCGCGACGACGGAGTGGTGAAGGTGCTCGATTTCGGCTTGGCGAAGGCGATCGACCCGCCATCCACGTCGGGTGCGAGTATGTCGCCGACGTTGTCGCTGCACGCCACCCAAGCCGGCCTCATTCTGGGCACGGCGGCGTACATGGCGCCGGAGCAGGCGCGCGGCAAGGCCGCCGACACGCGCGCCGATATCTGGGCCTTCGGCGTGGTGCTCTTCGAGATGCTGGCCGGGACGCGGCCGTTCCCGGGCGACGAGATCTCCGACACGCTCGCCGGCATCCTCAAGAGCGAGCCACCGTGGGACGCGCTGCCGGCCGATACCCCGGCGCCGATTCGGCGGCTGCTGCGACGCTGCCTGCAGAAGGATCGCCAGCAGCGACTGCAGCACATCGGCGACGCGCGGCTGGAGATCGACGAGGCGCGAGGCGCGACAGCGGCGGAACCCGTCGCCGTCCCGGCGGGGACAGTCCGGCGACCGTTCCTTTGGATTGCCGCTGCTGCGGCAGCGGCGCTGGCAATCGGCGTCGTCGCGGGCCGCCAATTCTCGATCGCGCCCGAGGCGCCCGAGATGCGCCTCGAGATCAGCATGCCCGCTGGGTACCTGACGCAGTTTGCGATCTCGCCTGACGCCCGGTCCATCGCCGTCGCGCGCACGGGACGAAGAGGACTTTTGGTCCGTGCCTTTGAAGACCCATCACCGCGGGCGCTGACGGGGAACGGAAGGCGCCGAGTACCCCTTCTGGTCGCCGGACGGTCGATCGCTGGGCTTCTTCGCCAACAACCAGCTTCAGCGGGTCGAGAGCGACGGCGGCGCGCCGCAGCCGCTGGCGACCGTCATCACGCCGGCCGGCGGCACGTGGAATCGCGACGGCGTGATCCTGTACGTGCCAAACGATAACGGCGGCGTCTTTCAATTACCGGCAGGTGGCGGCGAAAGCCGAATGGTGACACCTCAACGCACTCCACCACTGGCGACCCGCTTGCCGCAATTCCTGCCTGATGGCCGGCGCTTTCTTTTTCACGTCGCGCGCGGCGGTGAGCCGGCCGGAGTCTACGTTGGAGAGCTGGCCAGCGACGCCATTCAGAGAATCGTCTCCACGAACGCGCCAGCCGTGTATGGATCGGGATACCTGTGGTTCATCCGGGACGGCGCGCTGGTCGCGCAGGCTTTCGATGCGGCGACACTGGCACTCAGCGGCCCGATCTTGCCCGTCGCGGACGGGGTCCTGGCAGGCCTGCTGGGGAATTCCATCTCGACCTCGGTTGCCGGTCCCGTCGCGTATCGCGCCTCTCTGGATCGCGCCACGCAGCAGTCGACTCGTCAGCTGGTCTGGTTCGACCGCTCCGGCAAGCAGCTGGGAACCGCCGGCGAGCCGGGAGCCTTGGCGTCCAATCCGAGCCTCTCACCCGACGGCCGATCGCTGCTCCTGCAGAGGACGGTTCAGGAGAATATCGATCTGTGGCTGATCGACCTCGAACGCAACGTCTCGAGACGGCTGACCGACAACCCAGGAATTGACAGCATGCCGGTGTGGTCGCCTGACAACAACCGCCTGATCTTCAACACCTCGACGGGCGGAGGGGAGTTGGCGATTGCGACCCTCGACAAGTCGCGCGCGCAGGAACGCGTCGATCTCCCCTTTGGCGATGGGTCGAAGGTGACGAGCGACTGGTCCACCGATGGCCGCTTCATTCTGTACACCCACTTCAACCAGTCACCGGCCACGACCGATGTGTGGGCCCTGCCGATGGAGGGCGACCGGAAGCCGCTGCCGGTCGCGACGACGACGTACAACGAACGCGACGCCCAGTTCTCGCCCGATGGAAAGTGGGTGGCCTACGAGTCGGACGAGGCGGGCCCCCCTGAGATCTACCTTCAGCCGTTCCCAGGACCTGGAGCCAAGCAGCGCGTGTCCGTCGCCGGCGGCACACAAGTACGGTGGCGGCGTGACGGACGCGAGTTGTACTACATCGCGGCCGATGAAACCTTGATAGCTGTTGCCATCGACCCGACAGCGACGCCACCGTCGGTGGGCACGCCGGCCAGGCTGTTCAAAACGAACATCTCACCGGTCCGATCCATCTCACGGCAACAGTAAGTGGTGGCTCGCGACGGGCAGAGTTTCCTGATCCTGACCGACGAAGAGGGACCCGTCCCGCCGATCACGCTGCTCTTCAACTGGAAGCCACCCGCTGTGCGCGGTCGTTGACCGGAATCAGCCTGTCCTGGATATGTTCGATGAGCCCACTCACTGTCTCGGACCGCCCGATGCTTGACGTCCTGGTCGTTGATGACGAAGACGCCACGAGAAGTGGACTGAAGGAGCTGCTCGTCCGCGAGGGGATGACGGTGGACGACGCAGGGAATGGCGCGACGGCGCTCCAGAAGCTGGAAACCCACGATTTCGGCGTCATCCTGCTGGACGTGCAAATGCCCGGGATAGGCGGCCTGGATGTCCTGGCGCGTTGCAGCGAGAAACAGACCCCGTCGAAGATCATCGTCATGACCGGCTTCGACACTCCGGAGACCGTTGTTGCGGCGCTTCGCGCCCATGCCTACGACTTCATCTCCAAACCGATCGCGACCCAGCGGCTGGTCGAGACCGTCCGCGACGCGCTCGCGGTCGGAAAGAACCCGGTTCCGATTGAGGTGCTCTCGGCGCGTCCAGATTGGGTGGAACTCCTCGTGCCCTGCACGCGCGAGGCCGCGGATCGGATTCAGCGTTTTGTTCAGAGGCTCGAGACCGACCTGCCCGATGCGGTGCGAGACTCGGTCGGGTTGGCCTTCCGCGAGCTGCTGCTGAACGGCGTCGAATGGGGCGGTCAGTTGAATCCCGCACAAAAGGTCCGCGTCGCGTGCATCCGGACCCCGCGCCTGCTGATCTATCGAATCGCCGACCCAGGCCAGGGATTCAGTTTTGACGACCTGCCGCATGCCCAGGCACCCGACGCCAGCGATGCGACCGCACATGTCCTCGTCCGGCAGGAACGGGGACTTCGGCCCGGCGGGTTTGGCATTGTGTTGATTCGCTCAATTGCCGACGAGCTCATTTACAACGAGCGACAGAACGAGGTCTTGTTCGTCAAGTACTTGGAAAAGGAATAAACCTCACCGCCGGTCCGTCCCGTCGCGGCGTTGGTCCCTGCGCGGCGTACGATGACGGTAGATCCGATGACCGCGCTTCGAAGGGACTGATGAAGATCGCTCCCGGTCACGCCGCGGACGCGCGGCGTTTTCGGAACGAGGAGCCCCTCGATGTCATCACGCCGCTCTTGGCTTGTCCTTGCCCTACTCACGGTCCTGCCGCTCACCGCGCTGGACGAAGCCCGTGCCCAGACGGGCACCGCGACGCTCACCGGCATCGTCACCGACGAAACCGGCGGCGCGCTCCCGGGCGTTACCGTCACGGCCACGAACCAGGCCACCAACGTCGAGCACACTACGGTCACCAACGCAGCCGGCAACTACACCATCACGCCGCTGACTGTGGGCTCCTATGTGATTCGGGCCGAGCTGGCCGGATTCCGGCCGTCGGCGACGGCGCCGATTGCGCTCGAAGCGCGGCAGGTGGCGCGCCTCGACTTCAAGATGGTGGTCGGGGCGGTGGCTGAAACCGTCCAGGTCAGCGGCGTCGCGCCCATCCTCCAGACTGAAACGACGACCGTCGGCGAGGTGCTGTCCGGAAACACGGTGCAGTCGCTGCCGCTGAACGGGCGCAACACCGGCCAGCTCACGCTGCTCCTGCCCGGCACGATCACCTACAACCCGCGCGGCTTCACCAACATCGGCAGCGTCAACATGAATCGCCCGTTCGTGAACGGCAATCGCGAACAGACCAACAACTTCACGGTCGACGGGCTCGATGTCAACGAGACGATCGACAACCGCGTCTCGTACCAGCCGATCCCGGATGCGCTCGCCGAAATCAGCGTCGAGACCAATAACTACGCGGCCGATGTCGGCAACGTCGGCGGTGCCTCGATCAACAGCGTCATCAAATCAGGCGCCAACCAGTTCCACGGCAATGCGTTCGAGTTCTATCGGAACAGCGACTTCGACGCCAACACCTGGGAGAACAACCGCTCCGGCGCGCCCAAGCAGGAGCGCAAGCAGCACATCTACGGCGGCACGTTCGGCGGCCGGCTGATTCCGAACAAGGTCTTCTTCTTCGGCGACTATCAGGGATCGCGTCAGGATGCGCCCGGCTTCGGCACCGCGTCGGTCGCGCCGGAAGCGTGGCGCCGCGGCGACCTGTCCAGCATCACCACCCAGATCCGCGATCCGCGGACCGGGCCAGCCGTTCCCTGGCAACCAGATTCCGCTCGACCGCATCAGCGCGACGGCGCGAGCGCTGCTGAGCGACACGACCAGTTATCCGCTGCCGAACCGCACCGTGCCAGGCGTCTCGGGCAACTTCGTGGGCGAGACGCTGCTGGCCATCCGCGCCCATCAGGGCGATGTCCGCATCGACTGGAACGGCTCGGACAGCGATCGGTTCTTCGGCCGCTATTCGTTTGCCCTCTACGAGGATCGCCGCGACGAGCAGGCGTTTCCGCTGATCCTCGCGGCCCGCAACGATCAGCCGTTTCACAACGTCGCCTTCAACTGGAATCGGCGTGTTCGGCTCGTCGATCATCAACGAGGCGCTGGTCGGCTACAGTCGCACCAGCGTCATTGCCGAGACGTTCGACTGGAGCGGCGTCGGTGCCGGTAACGCGTTGTACTCGATCGCCGGCGGGCAACCGATTGACGGCCTCAGTCAGATCGGCTGGGGCAGCGGACTCACGTTGCCTGGCTCGATTGCGACCGACTCGGATACCCTCGCCAAGACCTATCAGATCAACGAGAAACTGACCTGGGTCACCGGCCGCCACACGGTGAAGTTTGGCGGGCAGTTCCTGCACTACAACCAGCAGCGCTTCTACGCCGGAAACAACGGGTTGCTCGGGTTCATCAACTTCAACGGCGCGTTCACCGGGTTCGCGTTCTCAGACTTTCTGCTCGACCTCGTGTCGAGCAAGGGCAGGGGCGGCGGCGATCCCGACGACCCCTGGACCCACCTGCAGAACCGGATTTCGGTATTCGCTCAGGACGACTTCAAGGTCCTGCGGAACCTCACCTTGAACCTCGGTCTGCGGTGGGCCTATACGTCACCGCTCGTCGAGGAACAGAACCGGCAGTCGAATTTCGATCTCGCGACCGGCCGGCAGATCTTCGCCGAAGATGGCGGCCTCGAACAGCGCGCGCTCTACAACGCCTACTACGGCGGGTTCGAGCCGCGGCTGGGTGCCGCGTGGACGGCGACCGATCGCCTCGTCGTCCGCGGCGGCTATGGCATTACGCAGTTCATGGAAGGGACCGGCGCGAACCTGCGCCTGCCGTTGAACCCGCCATTCTTCTTCGAGTCCGCGGTCAACTACGACACGACGACCGGCGCCGGCACGGCCCGCACGGGCTTTGCCGAGCTGGTACCCGGCACGACGCCGAGCGGCAACGTGCGCGCCTACGATCCGGATCTGCGGCCGCAGTTCTCACAGCAGTGGAACGGCTTCGTCGAGTACCGGCTGACGCCGGCGATGTCGGCGCAGGTCGGGTACGTCGGCCACCACGCCGATCACCTGGTGACGCCGGTTGAAGGCAACCAAGCGCTGCCGGGCGTCGGCGACCCCGCGACGTGGGCGCCGAAGAATACCCGTCGGCCGCTCTTCGGCGCGTTACCGCTCGTGACCACCATTGCGACGACGGCGGCGCGATCGGGCAGCCGGTATCACGCGATGCAGGCGAGCGTGCGCCAGCGCGCGGCGGACGGGATCGAGTTCCTCGCCTCGTACACGCTCGGCAAGACGCGCACCAACAATCGTGGTTTCTACGGGGTGTTCGGCGGAACCGGACTGCAAGGTGTGACGAGTGCGACCGAAGGCGCGTATTGGCAGAACACCTACGATCCCGAGGCCGAGTGGGGGCCGGCGTTCCACGATGTCCGCCACAACTTTGTCTTTTCATCCACCTACGAATTGCCGTTCGGCCAGGGCCGCTCATTTGGCTCGGACTGGTCCGGCCCGGTCAACGCGATCCTTGGCGACTGGCGCGTGAGCGGCATCTTCCAGGCGCGTACGGGTCTGCCCATCACCGTCACCGATGGTCGCAACCGCTCGCTTCAGGGCGAGCGAGGAGCGGAACGTCCCAACTGCGTCGGCGACCCGCATCCGTCGGATCAGTCGATCGACCGCTGGCTCGACATCAATGCCTTCCAGGCGGCGCCGCTCGGCACGTTCGGGAACTGCCCGGTCGGCGTCGCGCGCGCGCCGGGCTACACCAACCTCGATCTCATGTTCTCGAAGCGGGTCGAGGTCGGGAGTTCCCGCTACGGCGAGTTCAGGGTCGAGATCTTCAACGCGCTGAACAAGGCGAGCTTTGGTCCGCCCGCGCGCGACATCTCGGACCCGAACAACTTCGGCCGAATCACGAACACCATCAGCGCGCCACGGGTGATCGAGCTGGTCTTCAAGTTCTATTTCTAAGCCTCGAGGCTTCGCAACCGGGCTTCATGCCCCTGACTGCCGGCGATCGTGTCGGGCCCTACGAGGTCATCGCGCCGCTCGGCGCCGGCGGTCCGCCTCCGCTCGCGGACCGATCGAATCGCGAGCTACGGCGCGATCGCGTCCGCCGTGCCACGAGTGGCGCGACCGCGCCAAAGCGCGCGTCTGATCGCACGGCAGATGCGGGAGCGATGCAGATAGGCGCAAGAATCGGAGCCTATGAAGTCATCGCGAAACTTGGCGAAGGCGGAATGGGGGAGGTGTATCGCGCGCACGATGCGACACTCGGGCGCGATGTTGCGTTGAAACTGCTGCCGCGTGAGCTCGCCGACGACCCCGATCGACGGGGGCGAATGGTCCGCGAAGCTCGCGCCGCAGCATCGCTCAACCATCCGAACATCTGCACGATTCTACGAGGTCGGTGACGCCGGCGGTCGCTACTTCATTGCTATGGAGGTGATCGACGGCGAACCGCTGAGTGCGCGACTCGCCGCGCGTCCACTGAACGACAGCGAATACCTGCGGATCGGGGTCGAGCTCGCCGACGCCGTTGCCCATGCTCACGACCGTGGCCTGATCCATCGTGACCTGAAGAGCGCCAACGTCATGATCACGCCCGGAAGGGCGGGTCAAGGTGTTGGACTTCGGGCTGGCCAAGCGCGTCAGCGAAGACACACGCAGCGAAGTCGCCGCGACGCGTACGGTCCTGCCGCTCACGCAACCGCACACGATTCTCGGCACCTTGCCGTACATGGCGCCGGAGCAGCTTCGCGCCGAACCAGCAGACGCGCGGAGCGATATCTGGTCGCTCGGGGTCATTCTGTACGAGATGGCCGCGGGCGCTCGTCCGTTCGAGGCGAACACGGGAGTCGAGCTGAGTGCGGCGATCCTGCGCGAGCCGCCCCCGCCGCTCGCGGCGCGGGTGCCGGCGGCTCTTCGAACCGTGATTGACCGCTGTCTGGAGAAGGAGCCGGCACGGCGATATCAGCGCGGCAGCGAAGTGCGAGCCGCACTGGAGGCCGTGCGCGCCGATCCTGACGCAGCGATCGCGCGGCGGCGCGCGCCGACGGTGCGCCAGCGCTGGGTTCTTGCCGCCGCGGCATTGTCGATCGATCGCCGTTGCCAGCGCCGCGATCTGGTGGACCGGCAGGGATGGCCAGCAACAGGTCGCGACTCCTGGCCCGCGGCTCGATCCGATCGATCGCCGTCCTGCCGCTCGAAAACCTGTCGGGGAATCCGGGCGAGGACTATTTCGTGGCCGGCATCCACGAGGCGCTCATCACCGATCTCGCGCGGATCGGGCTTCAGAAAGTCATCGCCAAATCATCCGCCGACACCTTCAAGGGAACGAAGAAAGCACCGCGCGAAATCGGCCTGGAGCTGGGGGTCGATGGACTCGTGACCGGGTCGGTGATTCGCGCCAGCAATCGCATCCAGATCACCGCGCAACTCGTCGACGCTGACACCGGCGCTATCGTGTGGGCGAATCGCTACGAGCGGAACGCCGGCGACGTGCTGACGCTGCAGAACGACGTTGTCGGTGCGATCGCCCGCGAGGTGCGGGCCACGCTCACCCCCGAACAGTCGGCGCGGCTCGCGACCGCGCGTCAGGTGAACGCCGCCGCACACGACGCCTATCTCAAAGGGCGATCCAGCTTTGCGGCGGCCACCGGCGCGGCATTCGACCTGAAGCGGTTCGAACTGCCGATCGCACAGTTCGAGCAGGCGATTGACCTCGATCCGATGTATGCGCCGGCGTATGCCGCATTGAGCCTGACCTATCTCACCGTGAGTCAGGGCAGCCTCCTTCCGCCAAAGGAGACATTTCCCAAAGCCAGAGCCGCCGCGTTGAAAGCCGTTCAACTCGACGACATGCTCCCGGACGGGCACGCGGCGCTTGGCGACGCCATGACGTGGTACGACTGGGACTGGGCCGGGGCCGAGCGCGAGATCCAACGCGCGCTCGCATTGAACCAGGACTCGATCGACGGGCTGCGCGCGTCACAAACGTTTCTGACGCTGGTGGCCGGGAGGCCGGACGAGGCGCGTGAGGCGTCGCAGCGGATTCTCACGCTGGATCCGCTGAACCCTTTCTCGCGGGTCCATACAATCTGGGTGTCGTTTTATTCCAGACGGCACGACGAGTCGATTCGTCAGGCCCAGAGCCTTCGTGACGTCTGGCCGCGCCACATCATGGCGCCGTTCTTTCTCAGCGCGAATTACGCCGCCAAACGAATGGCCGCCGAAGTCGAGGCCGAATGTGGAACGGTGATGAATCTCCTGGCGGGTGCATACGCCATCAAGCCGATCGGTCAATGCGCCTGGGCGCACGCCGCCGTCGGGCAGACACGCCAGGCCCGACGCCTCCTCCAGATCCTCGAGCGCCCTCCGGCAGGAGTGTGGCTGGATCCGGCCGTGATGGCCGCGGTGTACGGAGAGCTCGGCGACACCGATCGTGCGATCGAGTGGTCTCGAAAGGGGATTGACGAGCGCTCGCCGCTGATGATCTACATGAAGGCGGGTGCACCATGGGATCGCCTGCGCGCGGATCCGCGTTTCCAGGCGATGCTGCGGCAGATGAACTTCCCACCGTAGCGGTCAGCGATCAGCACCCAGCCATCAGCCCCGAGGGCCGACAGCTGAAGGCCGATCGCTGATCGCCGATCGCTGAACTACCGCCGACCGCGAAGATTGAAGCCCGTCAGGAGCGACACCCGAAGTCCAGACTTCGACGGGATGACCGCGACGTTGACGGGGACATTGAGGACGCCGGAACGGAACGTGTGTCCGGCGGCAATCACGAGCGCGGTCCCCGCGGGTGTGATGTTCGGGCCCACGCCGAACTCCGCGCCGTCTCGCGTGCGGACGCCGACCATCCAACTCAGGCTCGGGATCAGGACGCCCTGCTCGAGCCCGCCGGCGAGCGCCACCCATTCGGTCACCGCCGTCACGCCCGAGCCGTTGTAGAACTGCTTCTCGAACTGCCAGCCAAACTGGCTGAGCGTCGGACCGACGTCGAGGTCGCGCTCCTTGAGCTTCTCGATGATCCCGTCGGTCAGGAAGGTGACGCCGACGCGCGGCCCATCCAGGCTGACGGTTTTCGCAGCGGGCGGAATCGTCTGGCTCAGCGCGGGTGCTGAGAATGCGACAGTGGCAATCAAAGCGAGCAGGGCGGTGAGCGGCAGGCTACGCATGGTGGTGACCTCCAGATAAGGGTTCTGGAGCTACGCTACGCGCCGCGTTCGATCGAAGTCCTGCCGAAGGACCTGAAAAGTGCTGATACGCACGAGCCGCGGCTTATGCCGCGCGCGCGCGGAGTCGCATCAATGCCGTCTGCCACGCGTGTGGCGCGTCGTTCACACGCAGCAACGGCTCGATCGGGAGCACCCAGCCTGCGCTTCCCGCGGCGGCGCGCGCCAACGCTTCTTCCACGACGCGGGCGGCGTCGGTCGTCTCGCCAGCGAGGACCCGTCCCGCCGCTCGATACAAGGCCTGCTCGACCGGTTGGCCCGCTGCGATGGTTTCGACCACATCCTCCACGCGAAATGTGGTGCTGGTCAGACGACCGCGTTCGCCGGCGGCGGCCATTCCCAGCCGAGCCAACATGTGTCCCGGCACTCGTTCGAGCGCCTGTGAAAAAGCCAGCCGCGCTTCATCGAGGCGCTGGTGCTTGAGGCGAAGCGCGCCGATCGCGTACCACGTGTTGGCGCAGCACTCGCGCGCGTAGAGATGGCCCGATGCCTCACGCGCCAGCTCCGCCTGAAGTTCCTGCACGGCGCGGTCTTCGTCGCCCGAGGCCAGAAGCACGAGGCCGCGCAGCCAATGCAGCGCGACCGAACTGAATCGCGCCTGCGTCGTCACCTCCGCGATCTCGCCAGCGATGCCCGCGGCAAGCTCACGTTCGGCGTCGTCGAAGAGCTGCCGGGCCACGTAGACCGTGGCCGCAAGCCAGTGGGCGAGAGGAAAGCCGGGCAGCAGCGCCAGCGTCCGGTGGGCGCCACGCAGCCGTTCTTCGCCCCAGCCCACGTACGCGAGGCGAAAGTGATGCCGCCAGTTGTCCGGCTCCAGCGTGATGGCGCGCCTCGACGCCGCGAGCGCGTCGATGTGGTGGCCGGTGCGATCGAGGACGAACCCCAATGTCGCCCACGCTTCGCCATCGTCGGCCTCCAGGCGACACGCTTCACGCGCGTGGTGCAAGGCTTTGGTCAGCGCCACGACGTCTGGATGTTCGTCCGACCGCGTCATCTCGAATTGCAGGATGCACGCATTGGCCAATCCGACATGGGCTGATCCTTGATCCGGACTGCCCGCGACGCATGCGCTCGAAGACGGCGCGGGCGCGGATCATTTGATCGGCCTCCAGCGTTTCGAGCGCCGCCCGCCCCTCGAGCCAGGCGCGATGCGGCGCCAGCAGCGCGTCGAGGGTGGCATCTGACGCGCGCGCCGCGGCGCGCGACACCGGGCCGGTGAAGCGATAGCCCTGACGGGGAATCGTCTGGATGTACGGCTGATCGTCCGGTCCGACGCCAAGCGTGCGGCGCAGCGCCGAGATCGCCTGTTCGAGGCTGTTGTCGGTGACGGCCACATCGCGCCATGCCACGTCGATGAGGGCGTTCTTGGTCACGACGGTTCCGGCGCGGCCGACGAGGTGCTCGAGGACGTCGAGGTGGCGGTCGGACACCGCAACCGCTCCGCCGTCGCGGGTCAGGCGGCGGGAGCTCGAATCGAGCTGGAATGGTCCAAACGTGTAGACGGTCCCGGCCGGCACCGGGCAATTCTAGTGTCCCGACGGGGGATTCTTACTGCAGCTTGCCGCGACCATCGTCATCGCCGTTGCCTGCAGCACGCCGGCGACCGTCCAATCGTCTTTCACCGCTGTCGTCGCGCGGCCGGTCTTCGGATCCTGCGTGGTCGTTGCCGTTGTCGGCGGCGGCACGTTCTGCGTCAAGCGTCCCTGCAGCTCGATGCGGTGATTGAGGTGCGGCTTCAGCTCGGCGGGAGCCAGGCCGGTGACACGATACAGAGTTGTCCCCGCCGGTGCGCCGGTCGATGTGGTCGCGCGCCCACCGCTGGTCGATGCCGGGGACTCGCCGATTTTCACCTGCGTGCCGGCGGGAACGGCAACCGCCGGCGTTCGGACGAAGAACTCGTCGGCATTCGGCGACGGCCGCTGCACGAGGCACCCGACGATCGTCGTGGTCTGCCCTGACGTTCGCGGTTCAGGGGTCTGGCCGGACGTTGCCGCAACCGTGGCGAAACTCAGCAGCGCTGCTGCCGCCATTTGACGTGGTGCTCGTCTCATCTTGTGGCCTCTACTCGACAATCGACGAATTTTTGCGTGCAAGTTGAGGGCCGC
>CAWJEO010000009.1:0-75045 GCA_963841895.1 uncultured Acidobacteriota bacterium | reverse complement strand
CCCCGAGCGGAGCCGCGGCCGGGCAGAGGGACCAACCGGTTGCACCGCTATGTCCAGAGCTTCGTCTATCAGCTGCCGATTGCGCCCGAGGGCCGCTGGCTGCGGAGTGGCGTGGCGACCTGGATCCTCGGTGGCTGGCAGGTATCGGGGATTTTCACAGCGCAGTCAGGACAGCCGATCAACTTCACAGCCGACGGGCGACATTGCGCGCGCCGGGCAACACCCACCGTCCGAACGCCAGCGGCAAGCCGACCGTTCCCGGCGGCATCGGCCCCGGCAATCAGTGGTTCGACCCGTCGGTCTTTAAAGCCGAATTCCGGATCGATGCGTTCAACGCGACCAATCGGCCGCAGTTCGCGAATCCGAATGGAGTGTTTGGCAACCCTCGGTTCGGTCAGATCACCACGACGCTGGCGAACACGGAGCGCGTGATCAAGTTTGGGCTCCGGGTGCTCTTCTGACGAGCGTCACCCCGTGCGTCCCGGAAACCCCTCGTCATCGGTTGAGATGGGCCGCCCGCTCGTCTACCTCCACAACTCGATGACGACCTCCGGGAAGGTGCGTGCCCTTGCAGGCCGCCTCATACAGCCTCGGCATTGTGGATCCCGCCATCCACCGCCCGATCGCTTACTGGGGCTGGTAAATCGCGCGCACCGCCATCCGAGGTGGTCGCCTCATCCCATCGATCTGCGGCGTCTTCTTCGTGTTCTTGGCGTTCATTTGCGGCTTCTCCTCAAGCGCCCGCGGCGGGCGGCAATCGCCTGGGAGGCAAATTCGATGCCGCAGGACCCATTCGTGGGAAGTTGTTCGCTGAGGCGAGTTCTTCACATCGAACGACAGCCAGACGCCCAGACATTGTCGGAACGGTGCAATCTGGCCTCGTTCTGGTGGACTCGATTCGAGCCCGCCCGGACCAGTCGTGCCTCAGCAGTCAGACTCGCTGACCTCGCGGATCGCGAAGCGTTCCTCGGGCGACAGCACCAGCCGGTGCCGTCCGACTGACCGTAAGCAGACCCCCACTTACCACGCCACCGCCGCGTAGACGCCCTTCAGATTCGCGAGATCTTGCAACTGATAACCCATCGTCCACAGCGCGATGATGATCGTGAGGGCGGCGCCGGCGATGCCGAAGGGGCTCACATACGGTCGTGGGATGTGGGGAAGTCTGATTCGCAGCAGGATGAACGACACCCCCTGCAGCACATACGAGATCATCGCGCCGAAGACAGCCATGTTCAGCAGGGTTCCACCGATGATGGTGCTGCCTTCCGCCGGACCTCGTAAGTACCACACGCCCAGCAGCACGCCGAGCCCGATGAAGGTACCCGTGAGTAAGGCAACATACGGTGTCTTGCGCGTGCCATGTGTGATCGACATGAACCGAGGGTAATAGCCGGCCCGGGAAAGCGAGTAAATCTGTCGGCCGTAGGCAAAGATGATGGTGTGAAAGCTCGCGAGCAACCCGATCACCGCGAACAACGCGAGCAGTTTCGCCAGGCCGGTGCCGTACAGCGTTCGGAAGCCATCCAGGATCGGTTCGCTCGACGTCGCGAGCGAAAACGCGCCGCGCAACTGGCCTTCCTCGGTGCCTCCGATCGATGCGTTCAGAATCATCACGAGCATCGCTGACACAAGCAGCGTCAACATGCCGCGATGAGCGCCTTCGGCATGTCTCCTTTTGGATCGTGCGATTCTTCGGCGGCCAGTGGCAGCTCCTCGATGGCGAGATACAGCCACACCGCAAACGGCATCGCGGCAAACGCGCCGGACCAGCCGAACGGCAGCAGTGGTCCTCCACCTCCGGGCAGTTCGATCATCCGGCCTCCGCTCCACGTCCGACATTGAGCGCCCAGCGCGAGAAGTCCGCGCTGGGAATCGCGCTCACGAAGAAGATGATCAGCACGGCCAGCGCCAGGAGCGTGACGGCGACCGACACCCTGAACGACAGTTCGACGCCCCAGAAATTCATCAGGACGAAGACGACGTAGGCCGCGAGCCACCAGACGCGGTTGAAGCGCCAACGCGGTCTCGAAAATGCCAGTGAGATACGACCCGATGAAGAAAACGATGACGGCCGGGGTGATGACATACTCGATGCTTTCGGCGAGGCCCGTCACGAAACCTCCCCACGGGCCCATCGCGGTTCTCGCGAACGAGTACGCACCGCCGGTGTGCGGCAACGCCGGTGACATTTCGGCGAGCGAGAAGCTCAACCCGAGATACATCACCGCCACGATCATCGCCGCCACGAACAGTCCGCCCCACCCGCCGGAGGCGATTCCCAGATTCCATCCCGAAAACTGGCCGGAGATGACGGCGCCGACGCCGAGCGCCCAGAGTGACCAGACGCGAGCGTAACGTTTGAGACCACGTCGCTCGAAATACCCGGGGTCGGTTTCGCCGTAGGTCACGCCGCCAGGCCGCTGGTCGCGTGTCATGGATCGCCAGCGGAGGATACCAAAGCGCCGATGTGGCGCTCTGCGTTCAGGCGATCTCGTCGCGTCTTTGGCCCCGAGCTGCAGCGTCGCGCGGATGTCGCACCACGTTGACGCCACTTCCCATCCGACCCGCTGAGCGAGTAATGTCCTCCGAGAAGGAGTGTTTTGATGAGCTACAACTTGCAAGGCCGCCTGCTCGAGGTCTGCACCTGCAACACGCTCTGCCCGTGCTGGGTGGGTGACGATCCCGATGGCGGCACGTGCGATTCAGCGATCGCGTATCACTTCGACAAAGGTGCAATCGAAGGCGTCGACGTCTCGGGCCTGACGATTGCACTCGCGGTTCACATCCCCGGCAACGTTCTCAAAGGCAACTGGCGCGCCGTCGTCTTCATCGACGAAAAGGCGAGTGCAGCGCAGGAAGCGGCAATCCTCAAGGTCTACACCGGACAGGCCGGCGGCCCCGTCGTCGAGCTGGTCAAGCTGATCGGCGAAGTGCTCGCCGTCAAGCGGGCGCCGATCGAGTTCAACGTCGTCAAAGGCAAAGGCACGTTCAACATCGGCGGGACCGTGAGCGCCGAGCTCGAGCCGTTCCTCGGACCAACAGGGCAGCCGACGACGCTGCGCGAGTCGATCTTCTCGACGGTGCCAGGCTCACCCGCATTCGTGGGCAAGGCGACCAGCTACAAGCAGAAGAACGCCGAGCTGAAGCAGGACATCGATCTGAAGGGTCACAACGCGATCCTGTCGGACTTCGTGTTCGACCATTCGGCGGCGTAGCGTCTCGTCGAGCCCGCCCAGATTCATCACGGAGACCGTCGTCGTGGCCTGCGAGCCCAACGCTGTTCCCACTCACCCGACGCGCGTCAGCGCGATGAGTGGACTGTCGTGGCTGCCGCGGGACGCGACGGTCCCGGCTCTGGTCGGCGTCGTCAGCCTCGCCGCCTGGATCGTGCTTTGGCAGCTCGGACACTCCCCCTCCGGCGGCGGAGCCCACGATCACGGCGCCGCCGGTCACGAGGCCGTGTCGGCGGCTTCCACCACGGCGCTCGGCGCCAGCTTCGTTCTCAGCTGGATCGTCATGACCGCGGCGATGATGCTGCCGACGACGATTCCGCTGCTGCAGATCTTTCGCCGCCTGACATTGTCGCGCACGATCGCGCGACGCTGCTGCTCCTGGTCGTGCTTGGTTACGTTGCCGCGTGGGCGGCGTGCGGCGTGATCGTCTTCGGTGCGGCGCGCGCCATTCAGCTGTTCGCGAGCGGCAGCGCGTGGCTCGTCGCGAACCCGCAGATCCCGACCGCCGCGCTCCTCCTCGTGGCCGGCGCCTTTCAGTTCTCGGCGCTGAAGTATCGCTGTCTCGACAAATGCCGATCGCCGTTGAGTTTCGTGACCAGCCGCTGGCGCGGCAGCCGCGAGCGGTGGCATTCGTTCAAGCTCGGCGTCGAACACGGCGCGTTCTGCGTCGGCTGCTGCTGGGCGCTGATGCTGCTGATGTTTGTCACGGGCACGGCGAGCCTGCTGTGGATGGTCGCGCTCGGCGGGGTGATGGCGATCGAGAAGAACGCTCCGTGGGGTCGCCGACTCTCGACGCCACTGGGCGTCGTGCTGATTGCGGCGAGCGCAGGCGTGTTGTTCGCGTAAAGCGCGACGCTCAGACCTGCAGGTTGAGCGATCGGCCGACCCCGAATCGACGGCGCAGCCAGCGCCGCACGCGCGCCTTCCCGAACGCGTTCACGGCAAACGCCCAGGCGATCAGCTCCACTTCGAGCGCAGGGTTACGGCCGGCAACGTGGACCCGATCGAACTCGAGTGCGTCGGCATCGGCGCGGGCGCCGAGAAGTTGAGCAAGCCCGATCAGTCCCGGCCGGCACTCCCACCGAAAGTCGAATGACGGGCCGGCCCACCCGAGACGGGCGACGTCCTCCGCGGTCAGCGGCCGCGGACCGACCGCGCTCATGTCGCCGCGCAGGATGTTGAAGAACTGCGGCAGCTCGTCGAGGCCGCAGTCGCGCAGCACCCGGCCGACCGGGTGACGCGCTCTTCGTGCATCGAGCGAAACTTCAGGATCGTGAACGGCCGCCGCCCGGCGCCGAGGCGGCGCTGCCGGAAGAACACCGCGCCGCCGTCGTCCAACCGAATCGCGATGGCCACGACCGCCATCACCGGTGCAAACACGACCAGGCCGGCAAGGGCGCCAACGACGTCGGCCGCGCGTTGCGTGCTTGACATTCTTAACTTTGTATCACAAAGTAGTTTGCGTGTCGAACCTCAGGGCCTTCAGCTAGCTGGGAGTGACGTCCATGCCGGTGCGGCGACCGCTGCGCGTGAAGTTCATCCTGCCCGCCCTGACCGAGGCGACGAGCCCGTACTGGCGGCCAATCAAATACTCGCTGTTTCCGCCGCTGGGCCTGGCTACCCTCGCCGCCTACCTCGATCCCGATGATCACGCGACGATCGCCGACGAGCACGTCGAGCGGCTCGACACCAACGACCGGCCCGACCTGGTGGTGATTCAGGTCTACATCACCAACGCCTACCGCGCCTACAAGCTGGCCGATGCGTATCGCGCGAAAGGCGCATTCGTGATCCTCGGTGGTCTCCACGTGACCTCACTGCCCGAGGAAGCGGCCGCGCATGCCGACGCAATCTTCCTCGGGCCGGGCGAGCAGACCTTCCCGCAGTTCCTCGACGATTTTCGCCACCAGCGCCCGCAGCGCCGCTATGTCTCGACGTCCGGGCGGACACTCGAGCGCGTGCCGCCGATCCGTCGCGATCTGATCCGCCGCCGCTCGTACCTCGTCCCGAATTCGATTGTCGTCACCCGCGGCTGTCCGCAGCACTGCGACTTCTGCTACAAGGACGCGTTCTTCCAGGGCGGCCGATCCTTCTATACCCAGCGGGTGGACGACGCCCTCGCCGAAATCGATCGGCTGCCGGGCCGGCACCTGTACTTTCTCGACGACCACTTGTTCGGCGACGTGCGATTCGCCACGGCGCTCTTCGACGGCATGCGCGGGATGGGCCGGCTGTTTCAAGGCGCGGCCACCGTCGATTCGGTCCTGCGCGGCAACCTGGTCGAGAAAGCTGCCGCGGCCGGGCTCCGCAGCCTCTTCGTCGGCTTCGAGACCCTCGCGCCCGCCAACCTGGCGCGCAGCAACAAGCGCCAGAACCTGGGGCGCGACTACGCCGCCGTCGCCAACCGCCTGCACGACCTCGGCATCATGATCAACGGCAGCTTCGTCTTCGGGATGGACGACGACGACGAGACGGTGTTTGCGCGGACGGTGGACTGGGCGGTCGCGCACGGCATCACGACGGCGACGTTTCACATCCAGACGCCGTATCCGGGGACGCGACTCTATGCGCAAACAGAAGCCGCCGGCCGCCTCCTCACGCGCGACTGGGACCTCTACGACACGCGGCATGTCGTCTATCATCCGGCGCGGCTCACGCCCGACGCGCTGAAGAAGGGCTACGACTGGGCGTATCGCGAGTTCTATCGCTGGCCGTCGATCGCCCGCGCGTCGCTCGCGCACGGGTCGGTCAAGCATCAGGCCAAGCATTTCTTCTATGCCGCGGGATGGAAGAAGTTCGAGCCGCTCTGGGATCTCATGATCCGGGCGCGGCAACTGCGGATGATGACGCCGGTGCTCGAAGGCGTGTTGTCGAAGGTGACCGCTGGCGATCAACCGTTGCCCAGCCCGGCGGCCGCCGCTACCGAGTGCCGGTCTTCGTCTTGACGAACGCGATCACGAACAGCACGCCCCACAGAAGATCCAGGCCGTTCGGCGCGAGCTGCGCCGCCGACATGCTTCCGCGCTGGAACAAGACGACGAGCGTCGCGACGTAGAGGAACTTCTCGACCATCGCCGGCAGCATCAGCGTCCGGTAACGGATTGGATCCGACGCGATCACCAGGAAGGCGAGTTGCCACGCAATCGTCACCGCGAGGAAGCCGAAGAACATCTCGGGTGGTTGATCGGTGGCGGGTACATCGTCCCGAGACGATCGAACATGAAGTAGAGCGGCAGCAGGATGGCCAGACCGGCGACGCCGGCCGCAGTGAAGACAACGCGCGCGAATTTCATCGCTTGTCATCCTACCGTGGCACCTCGTCGTACACCGTCATCCGGCGTGTGTCCTTCGGTGCGCCGTCGAAGCTGGTCACGACCTCGAGCCGCCGCGGCTCGCTGCGCAACCCGAACGTCCGAACGAGCGTCGCGCGCCCGCCGGCGGAGATCTCCATCCGGAGCTGCTCGCCATCCCACGACGTCTTGGTGTCGATCGTGCCGTTGGTGAGCTGATGCTTCTCGGTCTTGCCGTTCACGACATAGGTCCGGACGACGCCGTCCGGCTCGATGAAGACGACCTTGTTGCCGTCCTGCGTGAGCGTAAAACGCGACGGCAGCTGCACGACCTCCTGCATCAGGGCGCGCTGCCGTTCCATGTCTTCGGACGATGGCCGTTGCCCGCCCGCGGCGCCGCCGGGTAAACCACCGCCGCGTCCGGCGCCGCCGCCGAAACCGCCACCAACGCGACCGCCGCCACCACCGCCCGGCCTCCCCCCTCCAGGACCACGCCGCGTGCCACCGCCGTCAGGACCAGGCATGCCTCCAGGGGCGCTGCTCAAATCTCGGTTCATCGTCCATTGCCCCGTCAGATCGACCGACGCGGTTCGCGCGGCAGCGAAAGCGCCGAGCAGCAGGACACAGAGCACGAGGACGACACGATCGACCGCAGCTCTCATTCAGCACTCCATGCAGGCATCATCTCGAGTCTGACGCATTCCTGCCTGCGCGAATGTTAAGAAGAGCCGCATGACCCAGAACCGTGGCTGTCGACCGTGGACCGTCGACCGTGGACCGTCGACCCGCCGACCGCCCTGCCGGAACTTCCCCGCCCTTGACAGCGTCTACGGCAGCGAATATATTCGCGCAGGGCGAAAAAATTCGCCTTCGAGGATTCGCGAGCGCATGCCGAAGCTCACCACCGTCGACCTCACCCGCCGTGAAAGTCAGATCATGGCGATCCTGTACCGGCGGCGGCGCGCCACCGTCGAGGCGATCCGCGCCGAGCTGCCCGACGCGCCGAGCCCGTCGAGCGTCCGCAAGCTGCTCGAGATCATGATCGACCGCGGCCTGCTGGCCCGCGAGTACCACGGGCCGCGGCACGTCTACTTTCCCGCGGCCGACGCCCGAGGACGCCAGCCGCTCCGCACTGAAACAGCTGGTGCGGACTTTCTTCGACAATTCACCAGGGTCGGCGATCGCGGCGCTGCTCGACATGTCGTCCACGGAGCTGTCGGCGGCCGATTACAAGCGTTTGAACGCGCTGCTGAAACGCGGCCGCGCGCAGGGAGACGAGCGATGAGTACCTTCTTTGCCGACCCCGTCATCGACGCTGCGGCCAGCCTCCTGATCAAGGCCACGCTGCTGCTGGCGCTCGCAGCGATCGCGCAGGTCGCGATGCGCATGCGCGCCTCGGCGGCGGCGCGTCACGCGATCTGGACGCTGGCGATCGCCGCGCTGCTCCTGCTGCCCGTGATGTCGCAGGTGCTCCCGCCGTGGCCGGTGATCATCACCGCGGCGCCGATTCAGGCCCGGCTGCAGCCGGCCCCATTCCTCAGATCACCGCAGCACCGATGGAGGCTCGGCTGATGCCGAGCCCCACAACAGGGATCCCCACAGCATCGAGCCAGGCTCGGCTAAAGCCGAGCCCCACAACGTGGATCCCCATACCGTCGGCGCCGGAATCGCCATTGGTCGCGGGCGTTGCCGCGATCTATTTCGCGGGCGTCGCGTTGATGGCGCTGCTGCTCGGACTGCAGTGGCGGCGCGCACGACGGATCGCGGTCACGACCGACGCCGCGACGGCTCCCGAGTGGACGCTGCTGCTGGCGGCGTGCGCCGCGACGATGGGCGTCCACCGGGCCGTGCAGGTACGCCGCAGTCGCGCTCGCACCATGCCGATGGTCCTCGGCATCCGCCAGCCGATCGTCATCGTCCCGGCGATCGCCGACGAATGGTCTGACGATCGCCGTCAGGCGGTGATGTTGCACGAGCTCGCGCACGTCGCGCGCTACGACTGCCTGACGCAAACGCTGGCGTCCGCGGCGTGCGCCCTGTACTGGTTCCATCCCGGCGTGTGGTGGGCGGCGCGGCAGTTGCGGATCGAACGCGAGCTGGCCTGCGACGATCGCGTGATCGCCGCCGGGGCCCCGGCGCGTGAGTACGCCGGCCATCTGCTCGAGATCGCGTATAGCCTCGGGAGCCGGCGCGCGCCCGCTCTCGCCGTCACGATGGCCCGACCACAGCAGCTCGAAGACCGGTTGCTGGCCGCACTCGATGCCGCGCGCAACCGCCGCGCTCCCGGAGTTCGCGTGCGCGTGGCCGTCGCGGCGATTGCCGCGGCACTACTTCTCACCGTGGCCAGTGCCACGTCGAAGGTGGAGAACGTGCCCACCCCACCGGATCAATCGCTCCAGGCTGAAGCGGCGCCGGCGCCTTCTCAGCAGGCCGGGCAGGATCCGGCCTCGAGGCTTGTCGAAGCCCGACTGGACCGTCTCGTGCGCTACACGCTGACGACACTCGGGCTCTCAGGATCTGCTGCCGGGGACCTGGGAAATCCGTCCGGCGAACACGGAGAACATGGTCAACCTTCGGATCACCGAGGGGCGCTCCTCGTCGGGGTCCAACGTCCCGCTTCAGCAGCTCGAGGGGCTGACGACGGCCGTGCTCTCGGGCGCCGGTGGAACGGTTCGGTTCCAGTTGCGACGCGACGCCGGGACATTCACCTTCGAGGGCGTCGTCCGGAACGGCGTCGGCGCCGGCACGTTCACCTTTGACGCCAACCCGGCGTTCCGCACCGAATTGACGAAGCGTGGGTTTGCGGCGCCCACCGCGCTCGAGCAGTATCGGCTGGCACGGAACGATGTCGGCTACGCCTTCATCGACGAGCTGACCAGGCAGGGCTACGCGAAGCCGGACACCGCCGGCCTCGTGCGCGCCGGCGACCATGGGGTGAACACAACGTATCTGCGCGAGATGGGCGCCGAGGGCTACCGCCTCGGCACGCTCGAACCGCTGATCACGCTGCGCGATCACGGCGTCACGCCGGCCTACATCCGCGGCCTCGCCGAGCTCGGCTACAAGAGCCTCCCCGCCGACGACCTGCGCCGGGCGCGCGATCACGGCGTCACGCCGGACTACGTCCGCGGCCTGCGCGACGGCGGATACACCGGCCTGCCGCTCGCGCAACTCATCGCGGCGCGCGACCACGGGGTGGACCCCGCCTTTGTGCAGGGCCTCGCGGACGCCGGTCACCGCAACCTCGCGATCGACCACGCGATCAAGGTCCGCGATCATGGCGTCACGCCGGACTACGTGCGCGGGATGCGCGACCGCGGCTACGGTTCGCTCACGATCGACGAGCTGATCAACGCGCGCGACCATGGCGTCGACCTCGACTACGTCTCTGGCATGCGCACGCTGGGCTACACCGGCCTGCCGATGACCGAACTTGTCCGCATGCGCGATCACGGCGTCACGCCGCGCTACGTCGAGGAGCTGAAGGCGCTCGGCTACGACGGACTGGCCGCCGAGGACCTGATCCTGCTGCGCGATCACGGCGCCACCGCCGAACGGATTCGCGCCGCCAACACCCGCGCCGGGACGCGGCTGCCAATCGACATGCTGCGATCGCTGGCGCGCCGCGGCGGCCTGCAGTAACGACCCTCGTCTTCCGAACCGGAGGCTGCGGCACCTGTATCATCGGACGGTGCGGCGCAGCCTCACCCTCGACGACCTCCGCGGCTTCGCGGTCAGCCGCAGCCTGTTCACGCCGACCTCGCTTACGCGGGCCATCGACAAGCTGGCCTTCGTGCAGGCCGACCCGATTCGCGCGCCTGCCCGCGCGCAGGATCTGACGCTCCGGCACCGCGTCCGCGGCTACCGCGCCGGCGATCTCGAGCGGCGTTACGCCTCGCTCGGGATCGAAGAGGACGTCTTCATCAACTACGGCTTCCTCCCTCGATCGGTGCAGGCGCTGATGCACCCGCGCGCCGGGCGCCGGGCGCTCAACGGTCGCCGCGTCCGCTCGCTGCTGGACTTCGTCCGCGAGCGCGGCGTCGTCCATCCGCGCGAAGTGGATGCCCACTTCGCGCACGGGACGGTGACCAACTACTGGGGCGGATCGTCGAGCGCGACGACCTATCTGCTGGAACGGATGCATTACGACGGCCTGCTGCGCGTGGCGCGGCGTGACGGCGGCATCCGCATCTACGCGCCCTCTCAGGACCGCGCCCCGTGGCCAGCGTCTCCGATCGCCGCGCCCGCATCGACGCGCTCGTCGACGTCGTCGTGCACGCGTACGCACCGGTGCCGGCGCGCGCACTGGCGGTGCTTGTGCGGCGATTGCGCTATGCCGTTCCGCAGTGGCAGGGCGAGCTGAGCGCGGCGCTCACGCGCAGCCGCCAGCGGTTGGCGCGAGCGCGCATCGACGGCATCGACTGGTATTGGCCCGACGGCGAACCCCTGCGCGCCGCGCGCCGGACGACGCCGTTCGGCTTCTGGCGCCCTTCGATCCGATCGTCTGGGACCGCGCGCGATTCGAGACCTTCTGGGGCTGGGCCTACCGGTTCGAAGCGTACACGCCGGCCGCGAAACGGAAGCTTGGGTATTACGCACTGCCGCTCTTGTGGCGCGACCGCGTGATCGGCTGGGGCAACGTGGCGGTCAATGGCGGCGGGCTCGACGCGCGCGTGGACTACGTCGATCCGGCGCCGACTCGCGAGCCGCCTTCAAACGCGAGCTCGATCTCGAGCTCGACCGGATGCGCAGTCTTTCTCGATGTCAGTCCGGCGCGTCGGCAAGCCTCCACGCCGCTCGTCCCAGACGGACTGCACGCCTTCTGGAAAACGCCTAGCCGAAACGCGACGAGCCGTCTTACGATTGATGCGCCAGCATCCTGAATGTCGGAGTCGTTCGATGCGCGTACGTGTCGTGTGCCAGCCGTTTCTTCTTCGTCTTGTCTGCAGCCTGTCTCTTGCTCCTCGGCCCTTCTGCGCCCGACGCCGCGGCACAGTCAGCCTATGTCGGTGGCGCAGTCCTGGCGGACATTACGCGCGTCTCCGGAACCAGCGGAATCATCGATGGGCAGCCCGGCAACGGCGAAACCATCGGCGCCGCGCTGCGGGTCGGCAGCTCGCTCGGCCAGCGGTGGGGCGTCGAGCTCGAGTTCGTCCGGAGTGGAGAGACCGAGTGGCGTCCGGACGTCACGATCCTTGCCGGAATCAGCGGCGGATTCGCCGACTTCATCGCCCGCGACCCCAGCCTCCTGATCTACCCGACGCCGGAGATCAACGTGGAGTCGCGCATCTCGACGCTGACCACCAGCGTGTGGTGGCGACAGCGCGTGAGCGATCGCTTCAATCTCGTGTATCTCGGCGGCGTCGCGTTCGCGCGAACCGAGAGCGAGACCGAGGTGGGATACCCGCAGATCGCGTTGCCGGGGCGGGGAGGCATGACGCTTCCGACGCGGTTCTACGAGCAGGAATCGGTGTCCTACGACACCGGCGTGTCGGTCGGCCTCGACGGCGACCTCGAGATGACCGAACATCTGCGCCTCGTGCCCGGCGTGCGGATGCTGACCGTCGCGTCGCGCTGGATCGTGCGGCCGTCGGTCGGATTGAACTGGCGTTTCTAGCGCTTCAGCTCGCGAGCCACGGGCTGTCCGGACCGACAGCCTGTGGCCGTCCATCGCCTAGCCGCCCTGCCACTGCTTGATGGCGTCGATCGGGTAGATCAGCATGATGATGTTGAGGAGCAGGTTGTCGCGGATCATCATCCCGACGAACAGCTCGAACGCGAGCGCCATCGCCACGCTCGCCCACGCCGGCAGCCGGCTCGCCAGCCAGAACCCGAGCAGCATCGCGCCGATGTCCGACGTCGAATTGAGGATGCTGTCGCCGTAGTAGTCGAGAGCGATCGTCGCCGCCCGGTAGCGGTCGATGATGAGCGGCGTGTTCTCGAGCACCTCCCACGCCCCTTCGATCAGTGTCGCCAGCGCGAGGCGCAGACCGATCGGCCAGCGCCGCCCGACCAGCCAGAGCAGCCAGTAGAACCCGAGCCCGTGGATGACGTGCGAGAACGTGTACCAGTCGGTGACGTGCTGCGAGTTCTCGGCGCTCTGCACGACGCCGTGCCACATCTTGATGTCGCCGCAGGCGCAGATCGGGACGCGACCGAGCCAGAGCTCGATCGCCGCGACCGCGGCGATGACCGCGGCGACGGCGATCGCATACGGACTCACGTCAGAAGCGGTAGCGCACCGCGAATCTCGACCTGGCGCGACGGCGCGTTGATGTTCGGGAGCAACGACGTCGCCTGGCCGAAGACCGCCGATGTGATGTTGTTGGTCGGGATGTTGTAGTTCGCGCGGTTCGCGACGTTGAACAGCTGGCCGATGACCTCCAGCTCCTGGGCCTGGCCGAAGGCGAACGTCTTGGCGAGCCGCAGATCGACGTTGACGAATCCCGGACACACGACGTCGGACACCGCCGCCAGGTTGCGGCCCTGGCGGAACGCATTGATGCGCCGACAGGTTGAGATCGCGGCAGCCGCTGAAGCGGGTGACGCCGGCCGGCAGGTCGATGGCGTAGCCGTCGGCGTTGATGTCGATGCTGCTCGTCGGGTTCATCGGCAGGCTCGAACGGAAGTCGCCGATCGCCGACACCTGCAGATCCCACGGCAGCCGCACGATGCCGCTCACGCACGAGCCGGTGACGGCGATCCGCCAGTCCCGGGTAGCGCTCCTTGAAGAAGCCGTAGCGATCGCCGTAGACGTTCTGGAAGCTGTCGTCCTCGCTCTTGCTCAGGGTGTAGGACGCCGGGAACTGGTAGCGGCCGCTGAAGCGGCGCTCGAACTTGAGGAGCAGCGCCGCGTAGGTGTTGTCGGCGCTGGGCTGCCAGTAGTTGACGCGCGCGAACTGCGGATACGGCCGCACGCGGGTGACCGGATCGGGCAGATTCAGGTCGACCGTGTCGCGATCGGACTTACGCTCGACGAAGATCGATTCGGCGGTGAGCCCGATGTCGCGCGCGACCATGCGCGACACGCCGCGCCGAAAACTGGTGGGCATAGGCGCTCACGTTGTCGTTGTCCATCACCGTAATGTTGGGCGGCGCGGTCGAGACGAACTGATCGCGCGAGCGGCCCTGCAGCGCATCCGGGAAGCTCGGGTTGCTGATGATGATCTGCCGGCTCTGCGGCCAGGTGAGCTCGCCGAAGTTCTGCAGCGTGCGCATGTTCTCGTAGAAGAGGCCATAGCCGGCGTGGACGTTGGTCCGGCCGTCGCCGGTCGCGTCCCACGCCGCGCCGATGCGCGGCCCGAAGTTGTTGCCGTCCCCGCGCGCGTCCGACGCCGTCGATGGAACGGAATCGGCAGCGGGTAGGTCGCAAACTGCGGGCCCAGCTGATCGCCGATGCGGCCCAGCAGATCGTCGAGGTCCTCGTTGTAGGAGCCGAACTGGACGTCGTAGCGCAGCCCCATGTTGAGCGTCAGGCTGCTCGCGATCTGCCAGTCGTCCTGCATGTAAGTCGCGAAGTGCTTGACCGGGATCTCGGCGAAGGTCGGGCAGCGTGCTCACCCACTGCGTCGGGTAAGTCGTGCGGTCGTTGACGTCGTACTCCGCGTCGCGCGGGAAGGTCCACGTGCCGAGCGGCGACCCGAGGTTGTCGCCGCGGAACGAGATCACGCTGAAGTCGACGCCGGTCTTCCACTGGTGCGAACCGCCCAGCTCCATCGTCCAGCCGAGATCGTCCCGGAACTCCCAGCGCTTCTCCGGTCCCATCTGGCTGTTGCCGCAGCCGCCGAGCCCGAGCGACGGGTAGTTGAAGATGGCGGTGCAGTAGTCGAGGCGGTCGTCGCCGAAGTAGCCCGGTTCCCATGAACCGTGGCTGTAGGGCGGCGCCACCTCGTACTTCGCGTAGGCATACTGCACGCGGCACGTCGTTGATGACGCGCGGACTGATGATCCACGTGTGGCCGACGACATAGGAGTCGCGCGGCACCCCGAAGTCGAAGCTGTTGGTCGGGTGGACGCGGCCGCCGGTGGTGATGATCGGCCGGTACTCCACCTCCTGCGACACGCGCCCGAAGAACATCTGGTTCGGCGAGATCTGATGATCGACCTTGCCGGTATAGGTCCAGCGATACTGATCGCTCAGGAATGTGCCTTCGTACTGCGGAAAGCGGCCGCCGGCATTGACCGTGAAGAACTGGTTCTCGTCGGTGTACTCGACAGCGCCGAAGAAATGCGTCCGGTTGCGCACGATCGGTCCGCCGAACGTGCCGCCGTACTGCCAGCGGCGGAACTCGGGGCGCTCCGATTCGAAGACCGTCCGGGCGGTGAGCGACTTGTCGCGGAAGAAATTGAAGCCCGACCCGTGCAGACTCGTTGCGTGCCGGACCTGGTGACGACGGTTAGGAGGCCGCCGGTGGCGAGCCCGTATTCCGCCTTGTAGGTGGACTGTGAAACCTTGAATTCGCGGATTGAATCCATCGCGAAGTTCTGCCGCGGCTCGCCCATCTGCGCCCAGGTGTTGTTGACGCCATCGACGACGAAGCCGTTCGAGTATTCGCGGGTCCCGGCGCCGATGTTGACGTTGCCGCGATAGAACAAGCCGCGGATGTTGTCCTGCGAGACGCCCGGCGTCAGCATCGCGAGATCGATCCAGCGCCGGGAGGCGACCGGCAGATCCTGGATCTGCTCGTTGGTGACGCTGGTCGCAATCGTCGAGGCGCTCGTGTCGACGAGCGGCGACTCGCCGGTGACCGTAATCGTCTCGGCGACCGTCGCCGGCTTCAAGGTGAAGTCCAACATCGCGGTCTGATCGATCGCCAGCACTTGTCCTGCGCGGCTTTCGGTGGTGAAGCCCTGCAGTTCGGCGGTGACGGTGTAGCGCCCGGGCGGCAGCGCCGGCAGCCGATAGTCGCCTCCCGCCTCGGTGACGGCCGTGCGGGTCAACCCGGTTTCTTCATTGCGCGCCGCGATAGTCGCGCCCGGCAGGACACCGCCGCTCGAGTCCTTGAGCACGCCGATGATCTGGGCGTTCTGGGCGCATGCCGTGCCGCTGGCCATCACAACCAACGCCAGGCTGAGCACCGATCGGAACCACGTCCGCATGACAGAACCCTCCTGCGCGCGTGCGCGCGCACTCGCTGTGGGTTGCGACGCACCGTTGTCCGGCGCGTCAGTCGTCACGTTCAGGCATACAACCGATCCGAGCTCGTCACCTACTCATCGTGTCCCGTTGGTCGTCACCACCGGCGCACCTGGCCGCACCGGCCGCACGCGCAGCAGCGTCGTCGTGGTCTGGTCGCGCTGGCCGTCCTCCTCGATGCGCTCGACGGTGTAGCGCCCGTCGCGCAGGTACTTGAGGTGCGCCATCAGGAACGAGAAGCCGGGTTTGGTGGCGAGTTCGAGCCAGGCGCCTTGTGCCGTCTCGTCCGGCGACTCGGTCATCCCCGACATGAACGTCACCTGCGGCCATTGGTTCATCGAGAACCGGTTGCCGCCACCATCGCCGCCGCCTCGTGCCGCGCCAGCGCGCCGCGATCCGCGCGGCTCGCCGGTCTCCATGTCGGTGTAGTAGATCGCGGTGTCCTTGTAGATCTCCTGGCTGTAGACATAGGGCGCGAAGCCGTAGGCCCAGCGCCGATACCGGGCCTGCGAGCGCAGGTTCATATCCCTGACGTCGGGGTTGGCGTTGATCTCGCGGACGATCGCTTCGCGCAGCGCGCCGACCGCGTCGCCGTGTTCGGGATACCGCGGATCGCGGAGCCCCGTGACCTGCGTGTACCAGCCGCGCGTGGACAGGTAGGTGCGGAACCCCGGTGGGACGTAGCCGGCAAACTGCTGCACCCACTCGTGCGATGGATAGCCGTGCGGATTCAGGTAGATGTCGGGCAGCCAGTCCTGCCAGACCCGGCCGCGCACGAGCGCTTCGGGCAACAGCGGATCCGGCAGGCCCACCTGCGACGCGACGTCCATGCCCAGTGCGCTGTAGCGCCCGGCGTGCAGCATGTGCGTCGGCGTCAGTTTCTGCAGCTCGAAGGCCATCTGCGCGCCGTCGGGATTCTCGACAGGATGCAGGACGACGTTCACGCGCTTGAGCATGTCCTTGTAGGTTCGATCGGTCGCAAGCAGCTCGCCCAGGCGCAGGATGTGGCTCGTCGACGACACTTCGTTCGCGTGCTGGCGGCCGGTGATGAAGATCGTCGGCTTGAGCGTGGTCAGTTTCGCGAGTGAGACCAGCTCACCGGGGACAGGGAGTGTGATCTCGACCACCGACACCGGCCGGCCGCGATACGACACGCCGGCCTGATACGCCTTGACCTCGGGATACGCGGTCAGCGCGCCGACGATCGACTCGGACTCGTCCGGTCCGATCACGTGATCCCAGGCGACGATCGGGTGCGTCGGCTTGTTGCGGGTCGTCCTGACGTTCGACGGCGCCGCGGCGCCGGTCGTGCGGATGACGCGCCGCGTGCGGGTGTCCTTCTGCACAATCGACAGGGCCACGCGATCGACGCGGTCGTACGAGAGCGCGGTCTTGAACAAGCCGGCCGCGTGCAGCCGCGCGAGGCTGTCGAGCGCATCGGCGGCGCGGCCCGCCTCGCGATCGTCCTTCGGCTCGACCTGCAGCTCGATCTCGCTGACCGCATCGGCGCGGACGACGGCCCTCAGGGCTTGTGGCGCCGTCGTGTCGATCTTCGTGAGCTCACGGCGCACCGTCTCGGGTTTCTCGCCGCCCTTCTCCGTATAGCGAATCTCGAGCTGAGGCTTGGCCGACGCGTTTCCGGCATAGAGCACGCGGACCTGCCCCTTCTCGCCACGCCGCTCGGGATGGATGATCGGGTAGATCTTGCCGGGCGCGGCCAGCCGCCGCCGCGTCGTCGTCCGCCCGAGCGCGTCGAAGAAATCGAGGGTGACGAAGTAGAGATCCTCGTGGAGCGACTCGAGCGACGAGACCAGCTCCTCGTCCACGCCGATCCGGAAGTCCGGCTCGCTCATCCAGACCTCGACGTCGAGGTCGCGGTGGAACGGCTGCTTGTCGGGCAGCGGCCGGTTCTCGGTGACCTTCATCACATGGTCGTAGATGCGCGGCAGGATCTTCGCTTGGTACTGATCCCAGAACCGTTCGGGATCGGTCTGGATTCGTGCGTCAGCGACCACCTGTCCGTTGACCCTTGCCGACAGCCAGCCGGTCGTCACTTCGACGCGCGACCAGCCCGGGAACTTGTCCATGTACTCGCGCTCGACCACCTTGGGACTGAAGCTCGCGGTGTGAATCACGCGACCGTTCGCGTCGAGCGCCTCGACCGTGTAGGTCTCCTTGGGCGAGTCGACGAGCTCCAGGCTGAACTGTTCCTTGTTGATGCCCAGCTCGCGCTGAATGATGTCGTCCACCGGATACAGTTCGTGGAGCCAGCGGCTCGGCACCTGGTAGAACTTGAACTTCTTCGACAGGTCGGGCTTGTACTCCGCAACCTTGACGTGCACCGCCCGTGCGCCCTTGCCCTTGAGCTCCGGAATGACGCGTTCGGTGAGCCACAGGTAGCCTTGCTTGTATGCGGAAAGAATCCGGACGTTCGCTGTGGTCGCGCCCGCCTTGGTCAACTCGGCTCGTGCCTGGTCGGCGATCGTCTGGCGGTATTCAGGCGACTCGCTGAGCCGGGCTTCGAGATCGACGGTCGCGCCGGCCGCCACCTTGGGCAGCACCTCGCTGCGGAACCGTGTCCAGAACTCGTCGACCTCCCATGGCACGTCGATGGTCTCATCGATGACGGGCGTCGGCGCCGTCATCGACTCGCTCTTGACCGTCACCTTGGCGTTCGCGAGCGCCTTCGACAACACTCCCGTCAGGTACTGATCGAGCCCCGCGTCGGCGGTCTCGAGAAACAGTGAGACGTCGAATGACTGCACACCGGCCGTGCCATTCTCGCGCGTGCCGATCTCGCGAGGACGGTCTCGATTTCGGCGAGCGCCTGCGAGGCCTGTCCTGCCGCCGACCGCGCGGCGAGGAATTTCGACGCCTCGGTCTTGACGTCGCCGAGCGATAACGCGCCGCGCCGGTTGTCCCAGACGTACGGCACGCGCCGCGCCAGGTAGGCGCCCGCGGCGTCGGTGCCGGCGGCATCGGCGCCCGCGACGATCGTCGCGGTGAGATTGCCGAATGCCTTCGGCGCGATCTGGATCACGCCTTCGCCGGCCGCCAGGTTCGACACGTCGGCCCGACCGACCTTGACCAGGTCCTGCACCAGCCGGTTCTCACGGCCGATGAGGATTGGGTTCTGTTCTCGCGCGGGATCGCGGACCTCGTCGGCGGTGCGCGCGAGCGGCAGCGTAACGCCAGTCGGTCTCGAGGCCGAGCCGCGCCGCGATGTGCGACGCCGACAGGCCGTCGGCCGCGCTCCCGATGACGAGACTCGTCTCGGTGCGATCGGGAATGAGGTCGACGTAGCTGTCGCCGAACCATCCGGCGATGCTGTACGGATTGGACAGATCGAATGCCTTGCCGGGCTGTGCGCCAGGCGCGGCATCGGCCGGGCGGCCGCGATCGCCGGGCGAGTCGGTGGCGAGCTCATTGGGATCGATCGGCGGCGTCAACGTGCGCCCGTTGAGGCCGGAGCGCAGCACATCGACCTGGCCGGCGGCGCGCCCGTCGACCCACAACTCGACGCTCGTCCGCGCAATCTCCGCGAAGTTGAGCGCCTGCGGCTCCAGCCCGCGACGGTGCAGGCGATCGAGATCCTCGAGCGCGCGCTGCGGCGCGTGGCGCCGCTGCGGCGGTCACGGCCGCGCGCAGGCCGACCTTCGCCAGACCGCGTCGGTCGCTATCGACGACGATCGTCCTGACCGCGGCGCGGGCGTCGATCCCTCGCGAGGACAAGTAGCGCCCCACGTGATCGCCGAGTCCGCTCAGCGTGACGCCACTCATGTTCCACAGCCGCGGCAAGCGCGCCGCGACCACATTGGCGGCGGCCAACGTGCCCTTATCATCAGCCCCGACGATGACCACGGCCGTGCCACTGCCGAGCGGCGACGGCACGGCGGCGATGAGCCCCTGCCCCGGCTGAAGCGGCGTGAGATCGATCTGTTTGCGCTCGACGAGCGTTTGCACCAGGCGATTCGTTCGGCCGACGATGATCGGCACTTCGACGGCCGCCGGCTCGCTGACGCTGTCGTCGCGTTGCACCAGCGGCAACGTCAGCGACGTGGTCTCGAACCCGAGCCGGGCGGCGAGGTTGACCGCTGCCGCGCTGTCCTCGATGGTCGGCAGAGCCGGGACGATGATCCGTGCCGCTACGAGATCAGCGAGGGTGTCGCCGTTGCTGTCGCGCACGAATCCGCGAGGGCCAAAGAGACCAGTCAGATCACCTGGCGCGGCCACCGGCGTCTGACCGGAAGGGCCGATGCGCCCCGGTCCAACAAGAAGCGCTGCGACCAAAACCGCAGCTCCGAGCGAGGATCTCTTCATTGGGATGGGCTCCGCCCGCACACTGTATTACAGAGAGTCGCGACATCACCGGTGTGTGATGCGCAGCGGGGCGGAGCCGTGGGACGGGATTGCTACAGCGGCGAAACTCGAGCCAAGCCCAGCTATACTCCACAGCCGCACGTGTCCATCAGCCCAGGAGTGCGACTCGGCGCCTATGAAGTCGTCTCGGCGCTCGGGGCCGGTGGCCCCGCCTTCCAAGTTACTTGGCGGCGACGGACATGATGATCTCGACCAGCCCGTCTGCGTTGACGAGGCCGGTGCGGACCGTGGCGCGGGCGGGGAAGTCTTTCGAGAAGATCGTCGTAGCCCTTGTTCATGGCGTCGAAGTTCTTGACGTCCGTGATGTAGGCGATCCCGTCGACGACATCCGCCCAGTCGTAGCCTGCGGCTTTCAGCGTACGACCGACGCGACACGATAGGAACCATTAGACGGGGGGACGTTCACGGATTGCCGGTTATCCGACGCGCCCGTGCGTCCACCCCGAGGCCCGAGGCACAGCCCATCGGACGCCGACTCCTCGACGCCGTAGATCTGCGCGATGTACGGGTGATTGAGCGAGGCGAGCACTTCGGCTTCGCGCTGGAAGCGCGCCAGCCGCTCGGGATCGCCCGCCACCTCTGGCGTCAACACCTTCAGCGCGACCTCGCGCTTCAGCAGCGAGTCTTGCGCCCGATAGACTTCGCCCATACCGGCAGCACCGAGCGGAGCCAGAATCTCTTACGGGCCGAACCGGGTTCCGGAGCTCAGAGGCATGGCGGAGTCAAAGGGGGCGGCGCACAGCCTGGCACCTCCCACGGCGACGCGAGGGCCCGAATCGAGACGAGGACAAGGCCCCAAGCCCGAGCCGTTTTCCCTTGATTAGCGGTTAGAATCGCGTCGCCCTTAGAATGATCGGGCAGCACCGTCTCGCACTACCGTGTCATCGAAAAGCTGGGCGGCGGCGGCATGGGCGTCGTGTACAAGGCCGAGGACCAGCGGCTCGGCCGCCCGGTCGCCCTCAAGTTCCTGCCCGAGGACATCATTCCGGACCAGGCGACGCTCGAGCGTTTTCGCCGGGAGGCGCGCACCGCCTCGGCCCTGAATCACCCCCACATCTGCACCATCTACGACATCGACGAACACGAAGGGCAGCCCTTCATCGCGATGGAGTTCCTGGACGGCGAAACGCTGAAGCACCGGCTGGGCGGCAAGCCCGTCCCGGTTCGCGACATCCTGGATCTGGGGATGCAGATTGCGGATGCGCTCGACGTGGCGCATTCGCAGCCGCATCATTCACCGCGACATCAAGCCCGCCAACATCTTCGTGACCCGCGCGCGGCCAGATCAAGGTGCTCGATTTCGGACTCGCGAAGCTCGTGGCCGAACGGCGCGCGGCCGACCCGTCGGGCGTCACCGATCTGCCATCAGACGGCCGGCCAGGAGTTCAAGACGAGCCCGGGCACGACGATCGGCACCGTCGCCTACATGTCGCCCGAGCAGGCGCGCGGCGAGGAACTCGACGTCCGCACGGATCTGTTTTCGCTCGGAGTCGTCCTCTACGAAATGGCCACGGGGACGTTGCCGTTCACTGGACCGACATCAGCTGTGATCTTCGAAGCCATCCTCAACCGGGCGCCCGAATCCGTTGTACAACGCAACTCCCGATTGCCGGAGGAGTTCGAACGCATCGTCCACAACGCGCTCGAGAAGGATCGCGAGACGCGATACCAGAACGCCGGCGACGTCAGGGCCGATCTACTGCGGCTGAAGCGGCAACTCGAGTCCGGCCGCGCGCCCGCGAGCGCGCCGTCCCCCGCGGGAACCCGTCAGGGACCCCGACGCCGATCTCAACTCGCTGCCCTGGCGGGGCTCGCAGTCGTCGCCGCTGTCGCGGCCGGTTTCTACATGACCCGGGAATCGGGCCGAATCCCGTCGACGTCATCGCGGCGATCGAAGCAGGCCGCGTCCGCGGAGAACTCCGACGATGTCTTTCGATTCGTGCAGCAGGAGGAGCCTCGATCTTGGCGACGCCGGCTCGCGGACGTCGGCGGCTCGCATCGCCGGGTCCCTGCCGCTCGAGACTGATCTGTCCGTCGGCCCGGTGAGTGTACGTCGCATCGCCAGCGTCGGACCCATCGAGGATCGTCGCCGCCGTCGCCCTGGGTCGCACGCCGATCGCCGGCACGCGCGATCGTTGCGCGGAGAATACGTTGTCGACCTCCGCGCAACGGACTGCTGCCCGTCAGCTCCTGATCCGAGTGTCGTCGGGTCAAACGTTGAAGGTGAGCCGACAGCTCCTGGCCCTCGACCAGGGCACACGAAGGTATGGTCGCCGTGGACGACGGCATGGCGACACGTGCCGGGCGGACGCGTCAGACACACCGGCCTTTCTCATCGACGCGTACGAAGTGACCAACGAGGACT
This sequence comes from uncultured Acidobacteriota bacterium, assembly GCA_963841895.1. Lineage (GTDB taxonomy): Bacteria > Acidobacteriota > Vicinamibacteria > Vicinamibacterales > UBA2999 > JACCSI01. The sequence goes on along the minus strand of CAWJEO010000009.1, from coordinate 52,638 downwards.
ATGCCAGGTTTCTGTCACGGCGGCGGCTATGCCAACGCGCGCATTCTGGCCCGAGACGATGGTCATCGGCGGCCAGCAGGTGCCGCGAGCTGACGCGCTGAGCACGTGTTCGTCGACCGGACGAACCTGCCGGGGCCGCGATCCTGGTCGGGCGGGACTTTTCAGGACGGCAAGGCGAAGCATCCCGTCACGGGAGTCTCGTGGTATGAAGCGTCAGCGTACGCGCGCTGGGCCGGCAAAGCACTGCCGGCGTATCGCCCAGTGGTGGCGGGCGGCGATGGACACGTCCGGCGACGGCATGCCGTGGGGGCCTGACACGAAGTCTGCAGAAGGGCGTGCGAACTTCGGCCACGCGGGAACCCGCGAGGTCGGGTACGCTACCCGCAGGGCGTGAGCCCGTTCGGCTGCTACGACATGGCGGGCAACGTGCGCGAGTGGCTGGTGACCCGCAGCCGTCTGGGACGCGGCGCAGCGTGACGGGCGGTTCGTGGCTGGACGAGGTCTACATGTTCGAGCCCTCCCATATCGAGTGGTTCGACGCCGTCGTACGCGAACGAGGCGATTGGCTTCAGACTGGTGACGTCGGCGGCGTGGCGCCGCTCGACGAGGAGCGCCGCGATGAGAACCCTGCTAGTCGTGCTCTTGTCGCATGGCTGCTCGGCTGGGCGGTCCCGTCGCAGCCCGTTGCGCCCGCGGGAGCCCCGGGCGACCAATGGCTGACCCAGCCTGTCGACGATCGGCACCTTCAAGACCGTACCTTGATTTCTTCATCTACGACCGCCAGGTCCCGTTCGACCTCAGGGTCGCGAAGGTCGAGACGAGGACCAGGGACTCCGTCGCGAACGGTTGTCGTTTCAGAGCACGTTGGGGCAGCGCGTGACCGCGATCCTCTTCCACGCCTCCGCGCCGACGGGCGTCAAGCCGCCCGGGCTCGTCCTGCTGCATGGCGGCGGCAGCTTGGGAAAAGATGGTCCCTATGGCTCCGGTTGGGCGAACTGTTCAGCCGGGCCGGCTGGAGCGTGCTCGCCATCGACCTTCAGTTTTTCGGTGAGCGCTCCACCCAGTTGCTCACCACGTTCTCCGAGCAGGAGAAACACGACAAGCTGTTCAACCAGCCCTCGACCTACCTTGCCTGGGTCACACAGACCGTGAAGGACGTCAGCCGCGCGATCGACTTCATGGTGGAGCAACGCGGCGTGGACGCGCGACGAACAGGTCTGGCGGGCTTCAGCCGCGGCGCCATCCTCGGTACGATTGCGGCCGGCGTCGATCGCCGGATCTCGCCGGTGGCGCTCCTGTTCGGCGGTCACCTCGACGCGCTCGAAACCAGCCACTTGCCGGCGGCCTGCCCGCCGAACTACATCGGCCGCATCGCGCCGCGCTCGCTCCTGATGCTCAACGGCACGCAGGACTCGGACATGATCAAGGACGGGTCGGTCGATCCGCTCTTCAAGATCGCCAGGACGCCGAAGCAGGCCATCTGGACGGATGGAGGTCACAGGTTCACGACGGACGAACACCGCGCGGCGATGGTCCAGTGGCTGCAGGCGCAGGCCAGGTAGCCGGCGGCGATCAGATCCATCAGGCGCTGGCGCGCGCGGTCGAGTGTGTCCACCAACCGGCGACCGAAGCTCCTGCCGAGATGCACCTGTTCCTGCCGCGGCACCGCGTGCTCAACCTGGCGGAGACCGCGACCAAGACCATGCACAACCTGCTGCCGTTCCGCGGCACCGGGTCCGTGACGCCCGCGCCATGGTCCAGTAGCTGGTGCCGCGCTCGAGCGGTTCGGTCCCGAGACCGATATCCTGATCGGCCACCATCACTGGCCCACATTGGGGGACGGCGCGCGTGGCTCGCGCGATCGCGAATCAGCGTGACCCCTACACCCGCCGCAATCTGCTGACTCGCGCGCGCGAGGCGTTCGAGCTCGCGCTCACGCCTGCGGTCGAGTCGCAGTATCCCGTCGGCGAGGTCATCGCGCGTCGCAAGCTCGGCGACGGGGCGGAACGCGGCGGCTTGGCTCGGATCCCGTTCACGCGTATCGAAGCGGACCGCATTGCGTCGCTGGTGCCCGCGCGCGGCGTCCTGAAAGCCACCGGCTTCTCGGCCAACCTGCGTGCGGTGACCGATGGCTCACTGGAACACTATCGAATCGTCCATTTTGCGACGCACGGTGTGCTGAACACCCGCACGCCCGATCTGTCGGGCCTCGTGTTCTCCCTTGTCGATGCGCGTGGCCGGCCTCAGGAAGGGTTTCTCCGCCTGCACGATCTCGACCGCCTTCGGTGAACGCCGATCTCGTGGTGTTGAGCGGCTGCGATACGGCCCGCGGACGCCGGATCGAAGGCGAAGGCATCATCGGATTGACACGCGGGTTCATCGCTGCCGGCGCCCGACGCGTGGTCGGCAGTCTGTGGAGAGTCAACGACCTTGCGACCGCGGAGCTGATGCACGCGTTTTACGCAGCGCTCCTGCAGCGGAAGCTGCCAGCGCCCGCCGCCCTGCGCGCGGCGCAGCAAAAGATGGCCGCGTCGGCTCGTTGGGCCCATCCGTATTTCTGGGCCGGTTTCGTCATCCAGGGGAATGGCGTTGATTGGCCCACGCCGACACGCAATACTCACCCCGTCAGCGTTCCTGGGTCGTCCCTCCGCCGGCGAAGTACTTCCGGTACCACGCCAGGCTGCGCGTGATCGTGTCCTCGACGTGCTTGGTCTCGCGGATGCCGTGGCCCTCGCGCGGGTAGCGCACGAGCACCGCATCGACGCCGACGTCCTCGAGCGCGATGAAGAACTGCTCGGCCTCGGCGATCGGCACATCGTTGTCGTTCTCGCCGTGCAGGAACAGCGTCGGCGTCTTCACGCGCGCGACGTAGCGAATCGGCGAGCGCTCCCAGAGCACGTCCATGATCGTCTTGCGACGCGGTGCTGCGCGGCCAGAGCTTCTCATCGACCGGCTCGAACGGCTCGTGCGGAAACCCGCCGAACTCCACGGCGAGATAGTCGTGGTAGTAGGCCATGTAGTTGAAGCTCACCAGGTTCGAGATGCCGGCCGCGGGAATCGCCGCCTTGAACCGATCGGTCTGCGTGATCAGCCAGTTGGTGAGCTGACCGCCGTAGCTGCCGCCTTCGACGCCGAGGCGCGTCGGCGTCGAGCCACGGGTACTTCGCGAGCGCGGCATCGACGCCGGCGAGCACGTCCTTCGCTTCGCCGCCGTTCTGATCCTGGAAGATCGCGTCGGCGAGCTTCTGGCCGTAGCCGGTCGAGCCGCGATAGTTGACCATCAGCGACGCGAAGCCCGTTGGCGGCGTACATCTGCGCCTTCTGATTGAAGCCCGGGCCCTGCTGGCCGTGCGGACCGCCGTGGATCATCGCGACGAGCGGCGCCTTCTGTCCCGCGGCGAGCCCGATCGGCTTGGTGAGAAACGCCTGCACTTCGAGTGCCGTCGAAGCTCGCGAAGGTGAACGCCTCGACCTCCGCGATCGTCTTCGCCGCGAGCACGCTCCTGATTGAGCGTCGTGACCGCGCGCGCCTGCCCGGCCGGCGTGCGCACGTACAGCTCCGCCGGACGCGCCGGCGTAGTGAAGCCGTAGATCAGGTGCCGTCGTCTGGCCAGCGCCCATTGGCCGACGCTGCCGCGATCGGCGACGAGCCGCTCGGGTGCGCCGCCGCCCGCGGCAGCACGGATCAATCGCACGTCGCCTCGCTCCTGCATCGTGACGTAGAGGAGCCGGCCGTCGTGCGACCACTCGGGCGCGCCCTGACGATTGTCGACCGTGCCCACTTCGCGGCGGTTCGTGCCGTCCGCCGCCATCACCCACACGTGCGTGTCCTCCATCGTCGTTTCCGACGACGTGAGCGGCCGCTTCGTGCCGCTGAACGCGACGGAGCGGCCGTCGGGCGACCAGCGCGGGTAATATTCGGCGCTCTTGGTATCGGTGATTCGCCGAACGGCGCGCGGTCGCGACGTTGACCGCGAAGACGTCGTAGTTGAAGAAGCGATCCGGATCGGGTCCGCGATTCGAGACGAAGAGGATTTCGTCGCCCTTCGGCGACCAGTCGATCGAGTGCTCGTAGTACACGCCGCTCGGTCAGCTGGCGGACCTGCTTCGACGGCGACGTCGGCGATGAAGATGTGCAGGCGGCGATTGTCGTTCGCGCGGGTGCTCGCCCTCCGATGCGGTCGGCTTGTAGAGATAGCGCGTGATGACCATCGGATCGCCGTTGGCGTCGGCTTCGGGACCCGGCGTCGCCGAGATGAAGGCGAGCCGCGTGCCATCGGGCGACCACGCGAGTCGCGCGCCCGACGACGGCAGTGGATGATTCGTGCCTTCGACCGGCGCGATGAGCTGCGGCGCCGAACCGTCGGCGTTCGCGACGATGAGCCCGGAGCCCGCGGCGATGCGGCCGATGAAGGCGAGATGCTTGCCGTCGGGCGAGAACAGCGGCTCGCTCGCCGAGTCGCCGTCGCCGCCAAGCCGGCGGCTCGTGCCGGCAGCGACGTCGAGCAGCCACACCTGCGAGTATGGGCGCCCGGGTCGGTCGTTGTTGTTCACCGAGTAGACAACGGTGCGGCCGTCCGGCGAGATCTGGACGTCACCGACCGAGCGCAGACGATAAATGTCCGCCGGCTGCAGACCCGGCTTGTCGGGGACGGCCTGCGCCGCGGCGGGTGCCGCGGCCGCCGCGAACAAAAACGCGGCCGCAATCAGTGAAAGTCTGGTGCGATGGGCCATGAGCCTCTCCATTACCACGAAAAGAAAAGCGTGAGCGTCCTGGTCGGACGCTCACGCCGTGTATGGGCCCGAAGGCCGCACCGCGGCATCTGCTCGCCGCTACAGGACCGGCGTGGCCTTGTCCACTCTCTTCGTGAACGACAGGCCACCCTGAATGCCCGTGCGCGGCTTGAGGTCTTTCACAGTGGTCTTCTTGCCACGTCGCGCTGACGTCGACGATGTGGCTTTACGAGCGTTCTTCTTCATATGAGCTCCTTTGTGCGAATGAGGCCGTTATTGCCGTCCCATGCGGCGGACCCGGCTGCGTCCCCAATAACAGTGATCGCAGCTTGCCGGGAAAAGACGACACAACAGCCCCGAGGCACGCCGGTGCTTACATGACTTACGGTCTGGCGGCCGTCGTCGTCGGCGACGCCGGCGTCGCGGGACCGCTGAGCAGCGCGTTGAACACCATCTTGAAGGTGCCGTGGGTCTGATCGCGATGCTGCGGACGGAAGCCGATCAGCACCACCTTGCCCTTGCCGTGCTTCACCGAGACCGCCGCCGCCTTCTTCGCGATCACCTGCTCGCCGAGCAGCCAGCCGCTCTGCAGAATGTCGCGTTCGATGTAGGTCGAGAGGATCTCGACGTCCTGGCTGCGATCGAACGACGTCACCTCGTAGACCTGACCGCCGGCCATGAAGAGCGCCAGCCCCTCGGCCGGCATCCCGTACATCAGCGGATGGCTGTTGACGAACTTCACCTTGAGCGTCGAGCCCGGCGACCAGAACTCTTTCGACGGCACGTTCGCCACGACGTTTCGGAGCGGCAGACCGAAGCGCTGAATCGGCAGGTCGCCGGCCTGCGCAAACGTGAGGAGCGTTCCACCCGCCTGCACGAACGACTGCAGTGCCTTCACGCCGTCGGCGCCGAAGCCGCTCTTGAATTCATCGGGCGTGTTGTCCGGCGGAGGCGTCCCACCGCCCGTCCACCGCCCGGTCCGCCACCCTGGCCAGCGCCGGCCGCCGGCCGCTCACCCGTCATCGCCGCGACCGCATCGGCCGGCAGGATGATGGTGTCGAACTTCGACTCGAGGCCGCCGGCCTTGAGCTCGGCGTCCATCAGCGACTTGAACGGGACGTTGAACTGCTCGAACATCAGCCGCGTCCAGCCCTCGTCCATGTTGCCGCCGCCGTAGCGCTGGTACATCGCGATCCGCGGCTTGCGCAGCGGATACGCGTTCTGCACCGGCGCCTTGAGCGCGGCGAAGTCGACGCCGGCCTGCGTCGCGATCGTCGCGACGTTGCCGGCCGGCACGAGAAAATCGCCGGTCTTCACGCTGCCGTCGGCGCTCGGCTGCGACGCGCGCCGCACCTCGACACCCTGCTCGAGCAGCAGGAACGCGGCGCGGAAGCTGTCGTTCAGCCGGCTGTCGAGGACGTAGCCGTTCGGCGCGCTCGCCGCCACGTTGCCCTTGAACGTGATCGGCGCGGTGAGCTTCGCCAGATCGGCGGTGAACGGCTCGCTGACCGGATCGCTGCGCACGCCCATGAACTCACCGAACGTGTCGGTGGACATGTCGTACGGGCGGATCGGGTTGCCCTGCAGGTCGCGCGTATAGGTGTTGTCCGGATAGAACGTGCGACCCAGTACCCACCGCACCAGGCCCTGCTTCGGCTGCGCCATCGTCACGACGAACGATCCCGGACCGTAGACGCGGCCGTCGGCGACGAACTGCGACTTCGCCTGCTGCACCTCGATGCCGGACGCCATCAGGAAGTTGGCGAGCTTCCTCACGGTGAGCGGATCGTGCTGATCGATCGCGATCGCGTAGGCCTTCACGGCGGCGGTCTTGCCGCGCTCGCTCTGACGCATCGCCTTCAGGTACATGTTCGACAGCACCATCTCGCGATTGCGCGCCGCAAGATCGACGATCGACCACGCCACGATCTTCTGGTTCTCGACGATGTCGCGAACGCGCCACCAGCCGCCGGGCCACAGGCTCGGCATCGTCGTCTGCGGCTCGTACTCGGGCAGCCCGCGCGTGCCGCCGCGCAGCTGATCGGGGTGCACGAACATCGGCGTCGCCAGTCGCGCGCTCGCCGATTCGTTGAGCATGCCGGCGATGTTGTGGAACGGCGTGATCCAGTGGAAGCCCATGTGGCCCCAGCCGGAATAGATCGCCGCGCCGATGACGCCGGTCTTGCCGGCCGACTCGAGCTTGGTGCCCATGTGGCCGCCGTACCAGGTGATCTCGCGCCACACCAGCGGATCGCCGTCGGGCCGGATCGGCTCGGCGTACGGCGGAATGAAGAGGCGGGCGTTGTTGCTGCCCATCTGGTGGTGATCCATGTAGGCCTGCGGCGGCCAGTCGCGGTACATCAGCTGCCCGAGGTGCTTCGACTCGGGAAGGTTGAGGGCGAAGCCGTCGCGGTTGTTGTCGTGGCCCGCGTACTTCTGGTACAGCCACGGCAGGTTCGCCGCCTCGTTCGGCGTCCCGACGTACTTCATGTACCAGTCGGCAATCATCTGCGTGCCGTCGGGATTGATCGACGGCATGACGATGCTGATCACGTTGTCGAGATTGCGCACCGCCTCTTCGTCGGTGCGGGTGATCGAGTCGTAGACGAACTCCGCGGCCGCCTGCGACGCGGCGACTTCGGACGAGTGCAGCGCGAAGCTCTGGATGGTGACCGCCTTGCCTTCGGCGATCAGCTTCTTGGCCTCGGCTTCACTGATGCCACGCGGGTCGGCGAGCTTGACGGCGATCTGCCGGTAATGTTCGAGCTTGGCGATGTTCGCCGGCGACGAGATGAAGATCGCCACGTAGGGCCGGCCTTCGCTCGACTTGCCGAGCTCGACGAGCTTCATCTTGTTCGAGCTCTTGGCGAGCGTCTGGTAGTACGACAGCAGCTTGTCCCAGTTCGCCAGCTTGCGATCCGCGCCCATCTGGAAACCGAAGAACTGCTCGGGCGTCGGCAGCGCGGCGGGCGTGGTCTGCCCGATCAGCGCCGGTGTCGAGGAGATGCCGAGGGCGAGGACCATCAGCACCGAGGCGAGACGGTGTGAGCGGCGGGTGGCTTTCATAGGCGAGCAATGTTATCCGCACGCGCCTCGGGCCGGAAATGCGCGGCTAGCGACGCCCCTTCACGCGGGGCTTCGGGATCTTCGCCGTGTGCTCTTCGGTGATCCGCCACTCGGGGAGCGCGCTGCGCAGCCGGGCCACCGCGCGATCCGAGGCGTCGATGAGGGCCAGGCCAGGTTTGACGGCGATGACGCGCGCTCCGGCCGAGCGTACCTGCTCGGCCACATCGACGTCGTCTTCCCCGGCGTCTCCGCGATAGATCGTGTAACGCGGCACCTGGTGCGATCTTACCGTGGCAATCCTGCACCCTCGAACAGGATGCCGAAGCCGAGCGGTGCCGCGGCCTGGACGAGCAGCCCGCGAATTGCGTCGGAACGGGCGGCATTCCGGCGCATCCGCCTGATGCGGGGTCTCGCCCCCAACAGCCGCGCGGCCAACCCGGCCACGGCGGGGCTCGCCATCGACGTGCCGCTCATCACGCCGTAGCCACCGGGGAACGTCGAGACGACGCCGACACCGGAACCCGTGATGTCGAGATCCGGCCCGACATTCGAAAAGCCGCCGAGGAAGTTGCGGCGATCGCGGCCGAACGGCGCCGCGATGTCGTCGGTTTCTGTCGCGGTGCGTGGAAACAGACCTTTCCGGCCGGTAGCCGATACCGCCACGCTGGCGTCGTCGGATGCCGGAAACGAGACCTCCTCCCGATTGTCGTTGCCGGCCGCCGCGACGACGAGCATGCCGCGATTGCGAGCCTTGCGCAGCGCGTCGGCCACCGCCGCGTCGGTGACACCAAGGTCGAAACTCAGGCTCAGATTGACGATGTCGCAGCGGTCGCGAATCGCCCGCTCGAGGGCGTCGATGATCGCGAAGCTCGAGCCACTGCCCTCGTTGCCATCCTCGAAGACGCGATAGATACGCAGCCGCGCTCCGGGAGCGATCCCGCGCACGCCGGTGGGCGCCTTGCCGCGCGCGGCGATCGTGCCGGCGACGTGCGTGCCGTGGGCGCCGTCGGGACCGAAGTCGGTCACCGGATGCGCTGACTCCGGCACGCAGTTGGCGCCGCCTTCGATCGCGTCCTTGAGATCGGGATGCGCGGTGTCGGCGCCATCGTCGATCACGCCGACCCTGACGCCTTTGCCGTGACGCGGCGACCCGGCGCCGTGGAAATGCCGCAGCGAGTCGACGGCCGCCAGATCGAGGGTCGCGAGCCGGATGCGCAGGGCGTTCTGGCGCACGGTGACGTTGGTCTTGAAGTAACCCCAGACGCCGGCTTCCTCGTGGTAGACGTAGACGCTTTGGAGACGATTGACGCGGCGTCCGAACCCGAAGGTCGCCGTGCCGGCCCTGTTGGTCCGCCGCTCGAGCGCGTCTTCGTCGGTGCGGAAAGCGACGACGTCGGCGCCGCGAACGGGCTCGCCGTTGTCCCCGCGCACGACGGTGATGGTGAGGCGGGGTCCCGAAGGTCCCCGGCGCTTCGCGGCTTTCGCGCGACGTTGCGGCACCGCCACGCGGGGCGCGAGCGCGCGATGACAGAACGTCTCTTCAACCACCCGTACGCCAGGGTTCTGCTGTCGAAGCAGTGTGATCAACGCTTGCGGCGCCTCCACGAGCTTGACGCTGTCTTCGCCGAGCGATTTGACGACGGTGATCCGCGACGCGGCCGGGGCTGCAGCGCTGGGGGCCGAGGCCGCCGCGGCACGGGCTCCCATCGCGGCCACGGGACCGGTCCCGTGGGCGCTTCGAAGCGACGCCGACAGTTGTCGGCCCAGGCTGCGGACCGCCGCCTTCTTGCCTGGTTGCAACGTCTCGAGCAGGCGTTTCGCGGATTGCGGGCGGGCCGGAGTGTCGCTCAGCCGAATGCCGTCGGCGGGCAAAACCAGATAGCGCTTGTGGGCCATGACCTCGACCTTTCGCGGCGGAGTCTACAGCCGTCGCGCGACCTCGACAATTCGGACCGGATCGAGCCAAAACTGTCACCGAAATGAGCCGATGAACGACGGCGGACAGAGATTTCCCCTGGATGTAACCGGGCAGCAATAGGTGCGAAATATGGGGCGCCTAGACTGACGGCAGATGATGTCAATAACACTGATCGTGATGGCGGTCGTGGTGGCCGCTGCGCTCCTCGCACTCCTGACCGCGGCCCGACGCTCGGCCGCAACGACCGGCGCACGGCGGCCGGGGCATGATTCAGGCGGCGGCTGGGTGAGCTGGATGGGCGACGGCGGCAGTTCCGACTGCGGCTCGGGCGACGGTGGCGGTGGCTGCGGTGGCGGCGGAGACTGACCGCTGAGACCCGGCGCCCTCGGTCAACGCGCCGTCGCAGGCGCACGCGGCGTGGCGTCGCCTTCGGTGAGGCGAAGCGCCCATTTCAGCGCTTCGAAATACATCTGCGCGACGTCGCGGTTGTCCCACGTGCTCGCATCGTGGCCGAGCGAGGAATAGAACACCCGCCCCTTGCCGTAGTTCTTCGCCCACGCCAGCGGCAGATCGCCATCCTTCACGCGCACCTGCGCGTTCGGCGGCATCTTGGCGACGTCCAGCCGCAACAGGACGCGCGACTTCTGCCGCGAGAACTCCTTCGGTTGATAGAACTCGTCGGTGAACGCAAACGTCGGCGGGAAGTGCGCGGTCGCCGGAAAGTCCGGCGCCTCGTTGACGACCGTGCCCGCCGCGTTGTTCCACGGGTGTCCGTCGTAGCGCCCGCCCAGCAGCTCGCCGAACTCCGGCCATCCGTCGAGCGCGGTCAACCCGGTGTGCGCGGCGACGAACCCCTTGCCCTGGTCGCGAACGAACGCCACGAGATCCGCTTTCTGCGCTTCGTCAATGGGCACGTCACGATGACCGAGAAAGAAGATCGCATCGACGCCGCTGAGGCTCGGGCCGCCGCTCGCCGGCTCGCCGGTCGTCTTCTTCGGCTGCGCCGCGACGATATGCGAGTCGGTGCGGATGTAGGTGTCGTAGGCACCGGACTCGTAGCCGAGCCGCTCGATGACCGCGAGCGCGTGCGACGTGAACTCGTGCTGCGCCTGACCGTTCCGCGTATCGGCCCAGGCAAGGACGCGTTTGCGGGCGTTGGCGGGCCGCGGACGCTGACCGCCCCGTCCACCGGGCGCGCCTTGCCCGGCCTGCACTCCTGGCGTCGCGCCGCCTTGCGGCGCTTGTGCCGAAGGCAGTGCCGAGCATCGAGGCCACCAACAGCCCGAGCACGATCACTCCGAAACGACGCAAGGTCATGACAACACTCCTCGGTCTCGTCTGGGCATGACGACGAATCGATGCATCGACTTTCCCTTGCTCGCGCGAAGCGCGAGCCCTGCTCCCCGATCGAGCCCTGCTGCCGCGAAGCGCAGCCCTACTCTCCTCGGCGATAGATGTCGTTGATGTCCCAGTGGCCCGGCGTCGGCGTCGGCGCGTTTTCCATTGGCACCTGAATCAACGTCGGCCGGTTGCTGTCGAGCGCCTGGCGAAGCGCCGGCCCGAGTATCGGCCGCCGACTCCACGAGCACGCCGGCGGCGCCGAACGATCGCGCCATCGCCGCGTAGTCGATGTTGTAGGGCTTGCCGTCGCATTCGAACAGGCAGCCGAAGCTCGAGCCGTAGTGCATCTGCTCGAGTCCGGCGATGGTGCCGAACGCCGAGTTGTCCATCACGACCCACACGACATTGAGGCCGGCTTCCATCGCGGTCGCGATCACCGCCGGGTTGGTACTGAACCCGCCGTCGCCAACGAGCGCGATCGCCTGCCGATCGGGCTGCGCCATCTTGACGCCCAGCACCGCCGCCGCGCCAAAGCCCATCGTCGCCAATCCGCTCGGGGTGACGAACGTTCCCGGCACGGTGATCGGAAACTGCTGGCCGACGCCGTTCTTGTTCCACCCGACGTCGGTGACGATGAACGCGTCTTCGGGTGCGGCCTGACGAAGCTCGCTCAGGATCCGTTCGGGACGGAGCGGGAACTGATCCGAGGACCACTGCTCTGCCCAGTTGGTCGCGAACTCCTTGCGGCCGCGCGCGATCTCTTCGCGCAGGCGCCCACGATCGGCGGGGCGCTTGCCTTTCGCCGCCTCGACGAGCGCCGCGAGCGCGAGCTTCGCGTCGGCGGCGACGCCCAGCTCGGTGGCGTAGTTGCGACCGAGCTCGGCGAGGTCGGCGTCGATGTGAATCAGCCGCGTCGGCGGAATCGCAGAAGGTGAAGCGCGTGTCCCACGAGCTCGAGTTGGCTTCGGCGAGGCGCGTACCGACGGCGAGGATGACGTCGGCGGTGCGGCATTTCTCGTTTGCGATCGGCGTGCCCCAGAACCCGGTCTGTCCGAGCAGGAGCGGATGCGCATCGTGCAGGCATCCCTTCCCCATGAGCGTGTGCGCGACCGGGACCTCGAGCGCTTCGGCGAGCGCGGCGAGCTCCGCGGTCGCCCGCGCCGACAGCACGCCGCCGCCGGCGTAGAGCACCGGTCGTCGCGCGGTCGCGAGCGCATCGACGATCCGCGCCGCCGTCGCCGGATCGAGGCCCGGCTTCACGATCTCTGGCGGAACCTTGTTGAAGGCGTCGACCGGCAAATCCGCCGAGAACAGATCCATCGGCACGTCGACGAGCACCGGGCCGGGGCGGCCGCTCTGCGCCAGGTGAAACGCCCGCTCCATGACCCGCGGCAGATCCTCGACGCGATCGACGCGGTACACGCGCTTGCAGAACGGCCGGAAGATCTGGAACTGATCCGCATCCTGATGGAGGTTGATCTCCTGGTGCGGGTGGCGGCCGTAGAAATACGACGGAATGTCGCCGGCAATCACGACCATCGGGATCGAGTCGAGCGCGGCATTGGCGACGCCGGTCGCGGCATTGGTCAGGCCAGGGCCGAGATGGGTGAGGACGACGCCGGGCTTGCCCGAGGCGCGGGCGTAGCCGTCGGCGGCGTGCGCCGCAATCTGTTCGTGGCGCGTCGAGACGAACTTGATTCGGCTCTTGCCCAGCGCGTCGAGGAAGCCGATGACGGTGTGGCCGCACAGCCCGAAGATCACCTCGACGCCGAGCGTCTCGAGGTATTCGGTGAGCAGGTACGACGAGATCCGCGTGCGGACCCCGAGCCGGGCAGCGGCGGACGAAATGCTCATTGCGGGATCTCGCTGTTGTAGAACTCGCCGAACAGTTCCTGCTCGGACGGCTTGTCTTCGGGAATCGGCCGGCTCACCCACGTCACGTTCATGTAGTGCTTCAAGTGCACGTTCTCGTTGGTGATGTTGCCGCCCCACACGCCGCACCCCATGCTGGACGTCATCGGCATCCCGTTGGTGAACGTGCCGGCGTTGGATCGCGACTGGACCTGACGCACCATCATCCGGCTGACCGGCGCCATCAGCGCCAGCCGGTGAATGTGATCGTCGTTGAACGAATAGATCCCGCAGGAGTGGCCGCGGCCGCCGGTCTCGAAGATCTGCCGGACCTTGTCCAGCGTGTCGTCGAAGCCGTGGCACTTGAAGAGGCCGAGGACCACGCCGAGCTTTTCGGTCGAGAACGGATACTGCTTGCCGATGCGATCTTCGGGAACGATGAAGAACGTCTTGCCGCGAGGGAGATCGATGCCGGCAAGCGCGGCGACGACTTCGGCCGGACGGGCGATGGTGTCGGCGGTGCGCCGGCCGTGCTCGTCCCAGTACGCGGCCTGCAGTTGCCGCTTCTCGGTCTCGTTGACGAGATAGCCGCCCTCGTTCTGCAGCTGATCGAGGAAGCGGTCGTAGATCGAGGCGTCAACCAGGAGGTTGCCGTCGGCCGAACAGCCCGAGCCGTAGTCGTTGGTCTTGCTGATTCGGGTGTTGCGCGCCGCCTCTTCGATGTCAGCCGTCTCGTCGATGACCATCGTGGCGTTGCCGGCGCCGACGCCATACGCGGGCTTGCCCGATCCGTACGCCGACTTGACCATCGCCGGTCCGCCGGTCGCGATCGTCAGATCGCAGATCGACATCAGTTCGTTGGCGAGCGGAATGCTCGGCCGTTCGACGCACTGCACGACGTCTTCGGGAACGCCGAGCTGCTTGAGCGCCGCCCGCATCAGCCGCACGACCTCGAAGGTGGTCTTCCTGCTCGATGGGTGCGGCGAGAAGATCACCGCGTCCTTGCACTTGATCGCGTAGATCGCGATGCCGATGGGGGTGATGTAGGGGCTGGTGACCGGGATCAGGCTGCAGATCACGCCGGCCGGCTTGGCGTACTTGACGATCCCTTTCTCGGGGATCTCCTCGATGATCCCCATGCTCTTCTGCCGGAGCGCGTCGCGCAGGATGCCGAGCACCTTGCCGCGGCGGCTCGGCTCGCGCGAGCCCATCCCGCTCTCGTCGACGCTCATGTTGGCGAGGCGGACCGACGTGTCGGGATTCGCCGTCGCCCAGGCGACGGCCTGGCAGAGGCGGTCCACCGTCGACTGGTCGTACTCGGCGATGTCAGCCATCGCCTGGCGCGCCCGCGACAGGAGCTCCTGTGCAACTTCGGTTTCTTCCGCGGTCACCGTGCGTGTAGCCATGTGTCCCCGACCTGAGTAGCCGTTTGATTATGTGGACCGGCTGGCGGCGAAGCGAGACTGTTACCGGTACCGGTACCGTAACCCTCGCGGCTGGAGTCGGGAGAACGATACAAATCGGCCGGATCCCGGCAGTTTCTGAGGCCATGATACCGCCCCGCGGCGGATAATAGGGGGGGGGTAGGGGTCAGGTCATGAATCGTGAACGGCTCGCCAGGCTCCGTTCACGATTCATGACCTGACCCCTCCCTCCCTCCCGCCGAAAGCCGAAAGCCGATCGCTGATAGCTGATAGCTGGATCAGTCCCCTCGCCTTGATTTCCGCCGGGCGCGGCGGCAGACTGCATCACACGCATCCCCGGCCGCGCCCCGGCCGGCCAGAACCCTGGAGCCGCACGCCGATGGCGATCACGCTGACCGTCAACGGACGAAGACATACGGTGGACGTCGAACCGTCGACGCCGTTGCTCTACGTCCTCCGCAACGACCTCGATCTGCGCGGGCCGCGCTTTGGCTGCGGCCTCGGACAGTGCGGCGCCTGCACCGTGCTCATCAAAGGCGAGGCGGTCCGGCTCGTGCATCAGGCCGATCTCGAGCGTGCCAGGGCGCGGAGATCACGACGCTCGAGGGCTCGCGACCAACGGCACGCTGCATCCCGTGCAGCAGGCGTGGATCGACGAGCAGGTCCCGCAGTGCGGCTTCTGTCAGAACGGCCAGATCCTGACCGCCAAGGCGCTGCTCGATCGCAACCCGAATCCCAGTGACGCCGACATCCGCCAGGCGATGAACGGCACCCTGTGCCGCTGCATGACGTATTACCGCGTTCAAGCCGCGATCAAGCGAGCGGCAAAGGCACGCGCATGACTCCCTTTACCTCGATTCCACAGCAGATTGCGGATCTCGCCGACAAGGCCGCCGATCCGTCACGTCGCGACTTCCTCAAGACGACCGGTCTCTTCGTCGTCAGCGTCGGGGCGCTCGGACCGGCGGCCTTGAGCGCGTCTGAGCCAGGCGGCGCCGCTCGGACCCGGACCGTACCCGGATCCCGACTTCCGCCAGCTCGATGCCTGGATCGCGATTCGCCAGGACAACACCGCGACCTTCTACGTCGGCAAGACCGATCTCGGGCAGGGCACCGGCACGGCGTTCCGCCAGATCATGTGCGACGAGCTCGACTTCGCCTACGACCGCTCGACCGTGATCATGGGCAGCACCGACGTCACCGTCGATCAGGGCGGATCCGGCGGATCGGACGCGCTCCAGACCGACGGCTGGCCGATGCGGCGCGTCGCCGCCGAGGCGCGCCGCGTGCTCGTCGAGATGGGCGCGAAGCACTTCGGCGTGCCGATCGATCAGCTCGCGGTCAGCGCCGGCGTGATCACGGTGCAGAACGATCCGTCGAAGCGCGTGACCTACGGCGAGCTGATTGGCGGCCGCCGCTTCAACGTCACGCTGACGGGCAAGAACACCGACACCGCGACCGGCACCGCAAAGCTGAAGCCGGTGCAGCAGTTGAAGCTCGTGGGCACGTCGCCGCAGCGCTACGACATCCCGCCGAAGGTGGACGGTTCGTTGAAGTGGGCAGTTGACGTGAAGCTTCCCGGCATGGTCCACGCCCGCAACGTCAAGCCACCGGTCGCCGGAGCGACCCTCGTCAGCATCGACGAATCGTCGGTGAAGGGCCTGCCCGGATTCGTGCGCGTCGTCAGCAAAGGGCAACTACGTCGCGGTCGTCTGCGAGCGCGAGGAGCAGGCGATCCGCGCCGCGCGCCAGCTCAAGGTGCAGTGGAAGAAGCCGGCCGCGGCGCCGTTTCCCGCCTCCGACGATCTCTTCAACTACATCCGTGCGACGACGCCGTCTTCGAGTGGGAAACCGAGCGTCGCTGGCAACCCCGACGCGGCGCTTGCCGGCGCCGCGACGCGCGTCGAAGCCGACTACGACGTGCCGTTCCAGGGCCACACCGCGTTCGGGCCGGCGCACGCGACGGCCGACCCGACCAACGATCAGCTGACGATCTATTCCAACGACATGAAGTCGTACGGCATGCGGAACGGCGTCGCCGAGTTCCTCAAGATGCCGCGCGATCGGGTCCGCGTCATCTGGATGGACGGGCCGCAGGGCTACGGCCGCACCGCCGCAGACGACGCGGGGTTCGAGGCCGCGTTCCTGGCGAAGGAGATCGGCCGGCCGGTGCGCGTGCAGTGGATGCGCGACGAAGAAACCGCGTGGGACACGAAGGGCCCGGCCTATGCGTTCACGATGCGCGGCGGGCTCGACGCGAGTGGCAATCTCGTCGCGCTCGATTACGACGCGCGCGCCGCCGACCACTGTCATCTCGGCTACAACGAGCACGACACGGTGCTGATCGCGCAGCTCGCCGGCATGCGCCGCGCCGAACCGGCGCGCGGCCGGGCGTCGCTGCCGTCGGACATGTACGTGATTCCCAACAAGCGGTCGACGACCGCGGTCATCCCGCTGCCGCTGGTCTGGGAAACGCCGCTCAGGACCGGCAACCTGCGCGATCCGGACGGGCCGCAGGTGACGTTCGCGTCCGAGTCGTTCATCGACGAGCTCGCCGCGGCGGCGAAGGCCGATCCGCTGGAGTTCCGCTTGAAGCTGCTGAGCGGCGGCGACGACCGACGACAGCGGGTTCAAGCGCGCGCGATCGATTGCGTGCTTGAAAGCTGCGGCCGAGGCGTATGGATGGGAGCCGCGGCCGTCACCGAGATCGCGCGGCACCGGGAACGTCCTCACCGGCCGCGGCGTCGCCTATGCCTATCGCAGCCAGACTGTCGCGGCCGAAATCGCGGAGGTCGAAGTCGATCGCCGGACCGGCCGGGTCTGGGTGAAGCGGCTCGTCTGCGCGCACGACTGCGGGCTGGTCATCAACCCGGAGGCGCTCAAGCGGACGATCGAATGCGGCATGCTCCACTCGGTGAGCCGCGCGCTGCTACGAAGAGGTGCGGTTCGACACCGAGAAGATCACCAGCGTCGACTGGCGATCGTCACCGACGCTCACCCACGCCGATACGCCGGAGCGGATCGACGTCGTGATCGTGAACGGCGATCCGAATCCCGGCCGGCCCGGACCTGCCGCACTACGGCGCCGGCGAGACCGTCTGCAAGCCGATGCTGGCGGCGGTCGCCAATGCGATCTTCGACGCCACCGGCGTGCGGCTTCGGCGGTTGCCGTTCCGCGAGGCCCGGGTCCTGGCGGCGCTGAACGCAGCAATCGCATAGATTGGAGCCTTCCTTGTTGACTGGATCACAGCGGTAAGGCATGTTGACAACCGCATCGCGCGTTCGCATCCTGGCGACGTGACGCCACCGGGTCTGACCGACGCCGAGGAGTGCGTGGCCAAAACCACGAAGAAGCGCTCAGCAGCCGATCGCCCGCCGCCAAACTCGCGTCGGCAAGATCGTCGTCCGTGAGCTGACGCCGCGCCCAGAGGCGAAGGTGTAAGGGCGGTCATGCCGCCGCCGGAAAATGTCCGACGAAAGTGTTGACGGCGCAGGCCGGTTCCAGCCCCGACTGAGCGTCGGCCGTCGGAGCCACACGTGACTGGCATCCCACCACTCGATCGGCCGTTAACGCCGCTCGTTTGCCTCCCGCAGCAACTTCACCCCTCACCCGCGCGCGTCTTCGTCTGCATTGTCACGATGCGAGCCAGCCGTGACGTCTAAGCCTATTGACAGCTTGATCTCGAAGGCCGGTTGACTTTCGCTTTTTATTCGCAATAGATGTAGATGGCCCGAACCGTCGGGTCCAGGACAATAGGTAGGACTGTGGCTACTCCGATTGACGACCTGTCGGCGCTGCGCATCGAGCGCGAGCCGCTGCGGACGACCAACCGACGCTGGGTGAAGTGGCTGGTGCTGCTGGTCATCCTGGGCGGCGCCGGCGCCGGCGGCTGGGCTCTGGTTCACGCGCGAGCGGCCGCTCGAGGTCGAGGTCGCGACCGTGTCCGAGCGCGCGGCGGGCACGCAGGCGTCGGTGCTGAACGCCTCGGGCTATGTCACCGCGCGGCGGCGCGCCACCGTCTCGTCGAAGGTCACCGGCAAGCTGGTCGAGGTGAACGTCGAAGAAGGCATGGCGGTCCGCGAGGGTCAGGTGCTCGCCCGGCTGGACGACTCGACCGTGCGCGCGCCCTGGCGCTGGCGCGGGCGCAGCTCGAGGCGCTCGCGCCGTGCGGTGCCCGAGATCGAAGTGCGGCTCGACGAGGCGCGCGCCAACCTGCGGCGCCAGGAGCAGCTGCGCAAGGACGGCCTCGCGACGCCAGCCGAGATGGATCAGGCCGAGGCCGAGGTCAATTCGCTGATCGCCCGCGCTGGCGGCGACGCGCGAGCAGATCAACGTCGCGGCGAGCCAGGTCGCGCTGCAGCAGACGGCGCTCGACGACACCGTCATCCGCGCGCCGTTCAGCGGCGTGGCGATCTCCAAGGACGCGCAGCCGGGCGAGATGGTGTCGCCGGTCTCGGCGGGCGGCGGCTTCACCCGCACCGGCATCTGCACGCATCGTCGACATGAAGTCGCTCGAGATCGAAGTGGACGTCAACGAGAGCTACATCAATCGCGTCAGCGCCGGCCAGCCGGTCAGCGCCGTGCTCGACGCGTATCCGGACTGGCAGATTCCGGCGAAGGTGATCACGACGGTGCCGACGGCCGATCGGCAGAAGGCCACGGTGCTGGTGCGCATCGGCTTCAACGCGCTCGACCCGCGCATCCTGCCGGACATGGGCATCAAGGTGACCTTCCTGCGCGAGGCCGATGCGGCCACGCCGGCGGCGCAGCCGCAGTCGGTCACGCTGGTGCCGAAGGCGGCGGTGCGCACCGAGAACGACAAGAGCTACGTGTTCGTCGTGCAGCAGGACACGGTGGAGCGGCGCGCCGTGCAGACCGGCGTGCACCGACGGCGATCGGCTGGAGGTGATGGCGGGACTGAAGGGCGGCGATCGCGTCGTCGTCTCGCCGCCGCCCGACATCGCCGACGGCGTGGCGATCGTCGTCAAGTAGGGAGCGAACGTTCATGAGCGCACTGGTCCGCGTCAACGGCGTCCACAAGTATTTCACGCGCGGCAGCGAGCGCATCGACGTGCTCAAGGGCGTCAACCTGGACATTCCGCAGGGCGATTTCCTCGCGCTGATGGGCCCGTCGGGCTCGGGCAAGACCACGCTGCTCAACCTGATGGGCGGGCTCGACAAGCCGTCGAGCGGATCGATCGAAGTCGGCGGCACCAACATCGCCGGCCTGTCCGGCGGGCAGCTGTCGAGGTGGCGGTCGCACCACATCGGCTTCGTCTTTCAGCTCTACAACCTGCTGCCGGTGCTGACCGCGGAACGCAACGTCGACCTGCCGCTGCTGCTCACGAAGCTGTCGAAGGCCGAGCGGCGGAAGCGCGTCGGCGATCGCGCTGAAAGTCGTCGGCCTGGCCGATCGCGCCAAGCACTACCCGCGGCAGCTGTCCGGCGGCCAGGAGCAGCGCGTCGGCATCGCGCGCGCGATCGTGACCGATCCGACGCTGCTGCTCTGCGACGAGCCGACCGGCGATCTCGATCGCAAGGCCGGCGACGAGATCCTCGATCTGCTGCAGGCGCTCAACCAGCAGCACGGCAAGACCATCGTGATGGTGACGCACGATCCGCACGCGGCCGAACGCGCGAAGCGGACGCTGCACCTCGAAAAGGGCCAGCTCATGGAGGAAGCGCGGCATGAAGTTCCTTCCGCTCCTCTGGAGCAGCCTGTGGCGGAAGAAGTTCCGCACGATCTTCACGCTGCTCTCGATCTTCGTGGCGTTCCTGCTGTTCGGCCTGCTGATGACGATCCGCACGGCGTTCACCTTCGGCGTGGAGATCGCCGGGCTCGATCGGCTGGTGCTGATCCACAAGGTCAGCCTGATCATGCCGCTGCCGATCTCCTATCAGGAGCGGCTGCGGGCGACCGACGGGCGTCACGCTCGCCACGCACAACTCGTGGTTCGGCGGCGTCTACCAGGATCCGTCGAACTTCTTCGCGCAGATCGTCGTCGATCCCGAGCCGTTCATGAAGCTGTATCCGGAATACAAGCTGCCGCCCGAGCAGATGCAAGGCGTGGCTGGCCGATCGGCAGGGCGCGATCGTCGGCGTGGATCTCGCGAAGCGCTTCAACTGGAAGATCGGCGACCGCATTCCGATCCAGGGCACGATCTGGCAGCCGAAGCAGGGCCAGGTCTGGGAGTTCAACATCGCCGGCATCTACGACGGCGAGCCCGGCGTCGACAAGACGCAGTTCTTCTTCCGCTACGACTATCTCGACGAGAACCGCCGCGGCGGCGACGGGCCTGGTCGGCTGGTACATCGTCAAGATTGCCGATCCGTCGCAGGCGCAGGAGATGGGCGCGAAGTTCGACGCGATGTTCGCCAACTCGTCGGCCGAGACCAAGACGACGACGGAGAAGGGCTTCGTCGAGGGCTTCGCCAAGCAGGTCGGCGACATCGGCGCGATCATGATCGCGATTCTGGTCGCCGTGCTGTTCACGATGATGCTGGTGGCCGCCAACACGATGGCGCAGTCGGTCCGCGAGCGCACGAGTGAAGTCGGCGTGCTCAAGACGCTGGGCTTCTCGAACGCCTCGATCCTGCTGCTCGTGCTCGGCGAAGCGGTGCTGATCGCCGTGATCGGCGGCGGGCTCGGACTGCTCGTGGCCGTGGCTGTTCGTGCAGCAGGGCGATCCGACCGGCGGCATGCTGCCGATCTTCATGCTGCCGCCGCGCGACGTGGTGCGTCGGCGCCGTGCTGATCCTGGTGTCTGGGCCTCGTCGCGGGCGTGCTGCCGGCGTTCAATGCGATGCAGCCTGAAGATCACCGACGCGCTGCGCCGAACTAGCCAGCCAAGGGCTCTCCCCTTGATATCCCGAGAGCCATGGCTGGTTGCATATCTTTGGCGCGCTCGCGCGCCTCAGACCGGCCGAGGACATGACCGTGATCAGCCAGATACTTGCCGTCACCGCGCTCAACCTGCGCACCATTCCGCAGCGGCTCGGCTCGTCGGGCGTGGCGATCGTCGGGATCGCCGGCGTCGTCGTCGTGCTGGTGTCGGTGCTCTCGATCGCCGTCGGGTTCACGGCGGCGATGCGCGACTCGGGATCGCCGACGCGCGCGATCGTCATGCGGAGCGGCGCCGACAGCGAGATGACGAGCGGCCTGGGCGGGCCTGAAGTGGACGTGATCAAGCAGGCGCCGGGCATGCGGCGCGACGGGCAGACGCCGCTGGCGTCGGCGGAGCTGTACGTCATCATCGACCTGCCGAAGAAGTCGACCAACACCGCGGCCAACGTGCCGATGCGCGGCGTCGATCGAGCGGCGCTGCAGGTGCGCGACGAAGCGACGCATCGTCGAAGGCCGGATGTTCGAGTTCGGCACCAACGAGATCGTCGTCGGGCGCGGCGCGAGCGGCCAGTTCGCCGGTCTCACCGTCGGCAACGAGCTGCGATCGGGGCAGAACACCTGGAAGGTGGTCGGCGTCTTCGAGGCCGACGGCGGCGTGGCCGAAACCGAGATCTGGTGCGACGCGCGCGTGCTGCAGGGCGCCTATCGCCGCGGCAACACGCTATCAGACGGTGCTGGCGCGGCTCGACTCGAGCGACAGCTTCAACACGTTCCGCGACTGGCTGACCGTCGAATCCGCAGGTCAACGTGCAGGTGCGGCGCGAAACCGAGTACTACGCGCAGCAGTCGCGGGCGCTCAGCTCGCTCATCCAGGGCGTCGGCTTCGGCATCGCCGCGCTGATGGGCATCGGCGCGGTGTTCGGCGCCATCCTGACGATGTACACCGCGGTGTCGACGCGGTCGCGCGAGATCGCGACGCTGCGCGCGCTCGGCTTCAACGCCACCTCGGTCGTGATCTCGGTGCTCGTCGAATCGCTGGCGCTGGCCGCGATCGGCGGCGCGATCGGCGGGCTCGGCGCGTATCTCGCCTTCAACGGCTACCAGACCTCGACGATGAACTTCCAGACGTTCAGCCAGGTGGCGTTCGCGTTCCAGGTGACGCCGCAGCTGCTGGTCCTCGGGCTGGTCTACGCGCTGCTGATGGGACTGGTCGGCGGGCTGTTCCCCGCCATTCGCGCCGCGCGGCTGCCGATCCCGGCGGCGCTGCGGGAGCTGTAGCGGCCGTTCCTCGTTCCTGGTTCCTCGTTCCTCGTGCGGTGCTGCGTGCCGCGTTCCTCGTGCCGTGCCGCGTGCCGTGTCCCGGTGTGCCGTAGACCGTGGACCGTCGACCGCGTGCGGTGTTGCGCGCGCGCCTGCCTGATAAACTGCGCCGATGCGTCGCACATCGGCCGTCCTCGTCGCCGCCGCCACGCTCGCGGCCGCGTCCGTCCACGCGCAATCCGGCGGCAACGATCAGCTCGCCCGCGACATCTTCAAGGAGCTGATCGAGATCAACACGACCGACACGCCGGCCGGCAACGTGACGACCGCCGCCGAGGCGATGGCCGCGCGGCTCCGCGCCGCCGGCTTCCCCGCCGCCGACGTCCAGGTGCTCGGGCCGGACCCGCGCAAGCACAACCTGGTCGCGCGCTATCGCGGCACCGGCGCGAAGACGGCCGATCCTCCTGCTCGCCCATCTCGACGTCGTCGCAGGCCCGTCGCGAGGACTGGACGATCGATCCGTTCGCGTTCGTCGAGAAGGACGGCTTCTTCTACGGCCGCGGCACGACCGACGACAAGTCGATGGCGGCGCAGTTCGTCGCCAACCTGATTCGCTGAAGAAGGAAGGCTTCACGCCCGACCGCGACCTGATCCTCGCGCTGACCGCCGACGAGGAGGGCGGCGACTTCAACGGCGTGGACTGGCTGGTCAAGAACCATCGCCACGCTGATCGACGCCGAGTTCGCGATCAACGAAGGCGGCGGCGGCAACATGCGCAAGGGCAAGTACCTCACCAACGAGATCCAGGCGAGCGAGAAGGTCTACCAGGACTTCCGCCTCGAGGTGACGAACGCGGGCGGGCACAGCTCGCTGCCGGTGAAGGACAACGCGATCTATCACCTGTCGATGGGCCTCGCGCGGCTGGCCGCGTTCGAGTTCCCGATCGCGCTCAACGAGGTGACGCGCACCTACTTCGAGCGATCGGCGCGGGTCGAACCCGATCCGAAGGTCGCCGCCGACATGCGGGCCGTCGCCGGCGCGACGCCCGATCCCGCCGCAGCCGCGCGGCTGGCGGCGGTGCAGCCGTACTACAACGCGCAGATGCGGACGACCTGCGTCGCGACGCTCGCTCGAAGGCGGGCATGCCACCAACGCGCTGCCGCAGATGGCGCGCGCGAACGTGAATTGCCGGATCCTGCCTGGCGTCGCGCCGGCGTCGGTCCGCGACAAGCTTGATCAAGGTGCTCGCCGATCCGCAGATCAGCGTCAGCGTTCGTCGGCGAGGCGCGGCCGAGCCGACCCGTCGCCGCTCCGCCCCGATGTCATGGACGTCGTCGAATCGCTGACCAGCGAGATCTATCCCGGGCGTCATGGTCGTTCCGGTCGATGAGCACCGGCGCCACCGACGGCCTGTACCTGCGCAACGGCGAGATCCCGACCTACGGCATCGACGGCACGTTCGGCGACATGGACGATGTGCGCGCGCACGGGCGTGACGAGCGCATCGGCGTCAAGCAGTTCTTCGAAGGGCTCGAGTTTCAGTAACCGGTTGATCAAGACGCTATCGGGCCGGTAGGACGGTTCTCTTGACGACGATCGACCACTCCATCCGTCGATGAAAGTCGAGCCTGACGCGCGCCACGGGCCACTGCGCGCGACCGAGCCTTCCGCGCCTTCCTCACGCAGCTTCGGGGCGAGTAGGAATCCATCGAGCCGGAGCTGAAGCGGCTGCGATCGCAAGAACTGCGATCATCAGGGCGATGATTGGCCTGGGTCCGCGCCGGCCGTTCACGATTCACGACCTGACCCCTACCCCCTCCCCTATGAGTTCCCCGAGCCGTAGATAACCGCGCTATTTCCCTTTCATGACGAGCACGACTCCGCCGACCAGGAGCGCGGCGCCGACGATCGGCGGCAGCGGCACGCCCTCGCGCTTGGTCGTCGAGATCTCCAACGGGCCGGCGTCGAGGATCGTGTCCTTCCGCGTCCACGAAATACCGCCGTAAATGACCCCGACGAGGCCCAGGATGATGAGCACGATGCCTACGAGCTTCACGGATTCCTCCCTTTGGCCCTGCTGCGTCAGTGCGAGCGGCGCCGGCGACCCACTATGCACAGGCCGATCCAGAAGTGATGAGTCGGCGTTTGCCACGATTCAAGACCTGACCCCTACCCCCACCCCCTATGCCGGCGACGCCGTTCACGATTCACGACCTGACCCCTACCCCCTCCCCCTATGCTAGCAGTGTCGCGGGATGCCGCGAGGCCGGGCGCTTACGGGGTGTTCCGCGGCGCGACGGTGTGGGTATCGACGACGGTGCCGCCGCGGGTCACGAACCTGAAGGTCGCGGCATTCTGATCCACTTCGACCAGCATCGCCCCGTTGTCAGCTGTTGAAGCGGACCGCGCTGCCGTTGACCGGCGTGTGGAAGTTGTAGAGCGAGAAGCCGCCCGCACCGTTGACGAAGTAGGGAATGCCGTCGTGCATGATGCGCTCGTAGGTGTGATCGTGCCCTGCGATCACCGTCGACGCGCCCCAGGCGCGATACGGCCACTGCAGCGTCGGATGCGATCCGTTCTGCGCCGACGACAACGGCGCGTGGTGCATGTAGACGATCCGATACGGCAGCGTCGACGCCGCCAATCGCGATTGCAGCCACTGTCCCTGGACCGACCCCGCCGAAATGCCGTCGGGCTCGCTCGGGTCGCTGTCCACGGCGAAGAAGTGCACGAGCCCCTGCACGAACTCGTAGTAGCGCTCGTTGCCCGGCAGCGTGAAGTAGGTCAGGTAGGGCGCCGCGCCCGCCGCTTCCCAGTCGTGATTCCCCATCGACGGAAAGAACCGGTTGCGCGTGGCGGTCGATCCGAAGCTGCCCGTGTAGGGAAAGATGAAGTCCGAATAATACTGGCCGATGTTGGCATCGATCGTTGACGCCGCACCGTTCGGGTAATTGTTGTCGCCGGTGGTGATCACGAAATCGACGCCCCAGCTCTTCACGAGCAGCGACACGTCACGGGCTCGATCGCCGGCGATGCCGTAGTCGCCGATGACGGCGAAGCGCAGCAGCCTTGAAGCGCATCGGGATGCTTCGGTCCGCCACTCGTCCGACGCCTGGACCGCGCGGACGACCTCGTTCCACGCCGCCTCGGGCGACAGACCGCGCTGCCGCGCGTTGAGGTAGACGTCGAAGATCCACGCGGCAATGCCGAGGAAATCCGGGCGGCCGCCGATCGACAGTCCCTCCGGCCGCTGGAGGCCTTCCGGCGCCTTGTAGAAGGCGTCGAGCCGCTCCATCGCCTGGAGAAACTCGGTGCGATTGAATTGCGCCGTCGCCTGGCAGCCCTGCGGAGTCGTCGGCGCCTGTCCCGGGATGCCGCGATCTGCCACTCGATGCTCTGCGTGATCCAGGCGACGACCTCGGTCCAGGCGCCGTCGCGCGTGCGGCCGGCCGAGCGGCAGGTCAGGTAGACGTCGAAGATCCAGGCCGCGATCCCCAGGAAGTCCGGGCTGCCGCCAACCGAGAGCCCGTTCGGACGCTGCAGTCCCTCGGGTGCGCGTGTAGAAATCGTCGAGCCGGTTCATCGCGGCGAGGAAATCGCTGCGATCGAAGCTCACCGGTTGGATCGCCCGCCGGACCGCCGGCGCGCGCGCACTGCCGACCAGAAGGCCGCAGCCGACGAGGCCCACCGCGACGAACGCCGCAACGCGGCTGTGAGACTTCATGGCCAATGCGGCGCTGATGATAATCCGCCCCGGGTTCCGAGGCCGGTCTTGCTCCACTCACGTCGTGAGGGGAACATTCCTTGTCTCCCGACCGTCCAAGTCGCCGGGGGTCCCAGCGTCTTGAAGGTCGTCAATCGATTCGGAGCTTCGCCAGTGAGCCACACCTCGCTGTCCTTGCTCCAGGGCACCGTCGACCTGCTCATCCTCCGCGCGCTGCAGGCCGGGTCCGGCACACGGCTACGCCGTGTCGCGCTGGGTCCGCGAGCGCACCGACGGCGTCCTGTCGATGGAAGACGCGGCGCTCTACCAGGCGCTGCACCGGCTCGAGGCCCGGGAGTGGATCGCCGCCGAGTGGGGCCTCTCCGAGAACAACCGCCGCGCGAAGTACTACACGTTGACGCCGGTCGGCCGCCGCCAGCTGCGCAGCGAGGTTCGGCGTGGCGCAAGTACGCCGAAGCGGTGTTCAAGGTCATCGAGACCGCCTGAGGGCACATCGGCATGAATCGTCGCCGCTTCAAGCGCGCCTTCCGCTTTCCACACGCACCGCGAGCAGCATGCGCGCCGACGTGCGCGAGGAGTTCGACTTCCACCTCGACATGCGCACGGCGGAGCTCGTCGCCGGCGGCTTGTCCGAGGCCGAGGCGCGCGCGCAGGCCTGCGTGAGTTCGGCGATCCGGTGAAAGGCGCGGCGGCTGTGGTCGAGGTCGATGACGGCATCGAGCGGCGCGCGGCGGGTCGCGCTGGCTCGAGGATCTGCAAGCGCGACACGGTGTTCGGCTGCCGGCTGCTCTGCCGCAGCCCCGGCCTGACGATCGTCGCAATTCTCACGCTGGGTCTCGGCATCGGCGCCAACGCCGCGATCTTCTCGATGTTCGAGCAGACGCTGGTGCGTCCGTTGCCGGTCCCTCATCCGCACGCGCTTGATCAACTTCGACGCGCCCGGCCCGAAGCCTGGCGGGGACAACGAGAACCAGGCGGGCGGCTACGACGCGGTCTTCAGCTACCCGATGTACCAGGACCTCGAGCGGCTGTCGTCCGACGTGTTGTCGCCATGTCGGCGCATCGGGCGATGGACGCCACGATCACGGCGCCGAAGCGATCGGCGACCTCGTGGGGCATGGCGATGCTCGTCTCGGGCAGCTACTTCCCCGTGCTGCAGCTCACCCCGGCGCTCGGCCGCCTGATCGATCCACGCGACGACGACGTGGTCGGCGAGGGCGCGCGTGGGCGTGTTCAGCCATGAGTTCTGGCGACGCGAGTTTGGCGAAGACCCCGGCGTGCTGAACCAGACGCTGCTCGTCAACGGCGAGGCCGTCACCATCGTCGGCGTCGCGCCGCGCGGCTTCACCGGCACGACGCTCGGAATCCGGCCGGCGGTTTTCGTCCCGATCACGCTGCGCGACGTGCTGCGGCCGGCGGCAGCGCGCTCGATCTCCCGGCACGCGGCGCCGCTATTGGGTCTACGTGTTCGGACGCCTGCAGCCTGGCGTGACGATCGATCAGGCGCGCGCCGCGATCAATCGTCCCTACTCGCAGATCCTCAACGAGGTCGAGGCGCCGATGCAGGTGGGCGCGAGCGATCAGACTGATGGCGCGGTTCCGCGCCAAGCAGGTGACGCTCACCGAGGGCCCGCGCGGCCAGAGCCAGCTGCACGCCGCGCTCACCACACCGTTCGCGCTGCTGCTGGCGGTCACCGGCGTGGTGCTGCTCATTGCCTGCGCCAACGTCGCGAACCTGCTGCTGGTCCGCTCCGCCGCCCGCGCGGGCGAGATGGCCGTCAGGCTCTCGATCGGCGGCAGCCGCTGGCAGCTGGTGCGTCAGCTGCTGACCGAATCGCTGCTCCTCGCGTCGCTGGGCGCGCTCGCCGGGCTCGCCATCGCCAAGTGGACGCTCGACGCCGTCGCGACGCTGCTGCCGCGTCAGACGATGGAAACGGTCGTGACGTTCGGCCTGGACACCAATGCGCTGCTCTTTGCCGGCGCCCTTGCGCTCGGCGCGGCGCTGCTGTGCGGGCTCGTGCCGGCGCTGCACAGCACGCGACAGGACCTGCTGTCGACGCTGAAGGATCAATCAGGACAGCCGAGCGGCGCGCGCGCGGCCGCGCGATTCCGGACCGGGCTCGCGACCGCGCAGATCGGCCTCGCGATGGCGCTGCTCGTGTCGGCCGGACTCTTCGTGCGCAGCCTGATGAACGTCAGCCGCGTCGATCTCGGCCTCGACACCGATCACGTCGTCAGCTTCGCGATTGCGCCGGGCATGAACGGCTACTCGCCCGAGCGGACACGCGGTGTTTCTCGAGCAGATCGAGGATCGGCTGGCCGCGCTGCCGGGCGTCACCGTCGGCGTCGGCATCGCTGGTGCGCGTGCTCTCGGGTCAACAGCAATGGCGGCAACGTCCGGATTGAAGGCTACGACGCCGGACCCGACGCCGACCTCAACGTCCGCTTCCACGAGATCGGGCCGGCGTTCTTCGAGACGATGCGAATCCCGCTGCTGGCCGGACGGGCGTTCACGGCGGCCGATACCGGGACGGCGCCGAAGGTGGCGATCGTCAACGAAGCGTTCGTGAAGCGCTTCGAGCTCGGCGCGACGGCGATCGGCAGGCATCTCGCGCTGTCGCGCGATGCGGCGACCGACATCGAGATCGTCGGCGTCGTGCGCGACGCGAAGTACAGCAACGTCAAACTGCGACGTCCCGGCGCTGGTCTATCGGCCCTATCGGCAGAACGACGCGCTGTTCGCCGCATATTTCTACGCGCGCACCGCGATGCCGCCCGAAGCGGTGCTGGCGTCGCTGCCGCCGATCGTCGCCGGTGTCGATCCGAACATCCCGGTGCGCGATCTGATGACGGTGCCCGACCAGGTGCGCGACAACGTGTTCCTCGATCGCCTGATCAGTCTCCTGTCCGCCGCGTTCGCGACGCTGGCGACGCTGATGGCGGCACTCGGTCTCTACGGAGTGCTCGCCTACACCATCGCGCAGCGCACGCGGGAGTTCGGCCTGCGCATGGCGCTCGGCGCGAGCGCAGCGCAACTGCGCGGGCTGATCCTGTGGCAGGTCGCGCGGATGACGCTCGTCGGCGGCGCCATCGGCCTGGCCGCGGCGTTCGCGCTGGGCTCCGCGGCGCGGTCGCTGCTGTTTGGGCTCGACGGCCACGATCCGCTCGTCGTCTCGCTGTCGGTCGTGCTGCTCATGCTCGTCGCCTTCGGCGCGGGCCTGCTGCCGGCGATGCGGGCCTCGCGCATCAATCCGCTGCGCGCCCTCCGCTGGCAGTAGCAGTCGCGGCCGTCGCCAGACGGCGTTCCATCATGAGGCGCAGTCGACTCGCCGCCGGCGTGATTGCCCTGCTGCTCGTCGCGGGCAGCGTCTCCTACAGCTGCGGGCGTACCTACACGTTCGTCGACGAGGCGAACGCACCGGTCGATCCGATCTACGTCGCGTTCTATCACTCCGGCTCGCGGCCGAACCCCGTGCATCCGGTCAGCTACCGCGCCTCGACGTTGCGTGTCGTCCGGTCGGATTCCCCCGGCCAACTCGTCATTCCTGGCAAGCTTCACGTTCATCTGCCGTTCCCGATCGAGACCCATCCGTCGGTCGAAGTCGAGCTCGTGTACGCGCCTCGCCTGCACAACGCGTGGGGCCGGCTGCACGACGACGCACCGCCGATGCCGGGCCTGTTCGGGCTCGATCAAAACCGGCGCAAAGCCACGGTGGTCGATCGCTCCACCAAGCCCGACGCCTGGGATGGCACCTTGAGCATGCTCTCGTCGGTGATCAGTCGACTGGTTGCGCCAGCCGTCGACCGCCAGCTGGTTTCCACCGACAGCACGACGGTGGCACTGACGCGTGAGCTGATCGGCCACTTCAGATCCGAATTGGCCGCGTTCCTGACGACGTTCGAGGATACGCCCCGGCAGAAGCCGGAGATGCCGCCCTAGGCGCGCTGGTCGGGACCCGAAGAGCAGAAGCGCTGGGCGGAATCGGTCGACGCCGATCTGGCGCGAGAGCCGACGTGGGGCGCGATGATCAGGCGACGCTACACCGACGAGCTGCGGCACTTCGCTGCCTGGGAAGCGGAAGCGCGGTAGTCTATCTCCCATGCGCGCCATCGCCGCCTCGCTTGCCATCGCGACGTTGATGTTCGGCCTCTCGCCAGCCGTCCAGTCGCAGGGCGGACGCCGTCTCAACCCGATGATTGCACTGCACGAGAAGGGACTCCCGGTCTTCGGGATCACGCATCCGGCGATCGTCGCGGGACGCGGACGCGGCGGGCCGGAGGCGCGGATGCCGCCGCGGCGCCGCGACGCCGCCGCCACTGCCTTCGCTGACCGAGGTCGCCCGCGAGACCATGGCGTACCGGTTCAGCGACTTCGACTACACGAACTATTCGTCGGCGAATGCCGATCGCTTCCTGGGCTACATGGCGGCGATGCTGGCCGCGGGCGGCACGATGTCGTCGCACCCGTTTCTGTCGAAAGTCCCGATCGTCCGCACCAACCCCGCCGCCGCGACCGCGCGCATCGTCGAACAGCTCAATGCCGGTCACGCCGGCATCATGATGCAGGAAGTGGAAACCGCCGACGAAGTGCGGACGGCGCTGGCCGCGATGCGATTCGAATCGAAGGGCGGCACCCGTCCTGACGAGGGCATTGGACTGGCCGCCGCGTACTGGGGATTGAGCGAAGCGGATATCGCGAGAAGGCCGACCCGTGGCCGCTCAACAAGAACGGCGAGCTCGTGCTCTGGGCGATCGTCGAGAGCAAGAAGGGCATCGAGAACGTGCGCGAGATTGCCGCCGTGCCCGGCGTCACCGTGCTCACCGTCGGCGCCGGCACGCTCGGCGGCGTCTTCTCGACGACCGGTGCCGATGGCCAGCGCGTCCGCGATCAGGCAGGGTTCGACGCTGGCGTCGCCGCATTCTGTCGGCGTGCAAGGAATTCAAGGTGCCGTGCAGCTATCCGGCCTTCAACCCGGCCGACATCGAGCGGCTGATGGGCCAGGGCTTCAGCGTCTTTACGATGCAGGGGCGCAACAAGGACGGCTTCGATGCCATCGCCGCCGGCCGCCGTCTCTCGAAGCGGCCGGTACCGACGACGAACTAAGCCTTCAGCGACCGACGCGCTAGTAGGAGATTCGGCCCTTGTAGGGCGTGATCGCCGCGCAAGTCCCGGTGTCTGTGCCTGTTCTGCAGCGTCGTCCCAGCCGCATACGCTATCGCGCCGCCCTTCGGGGCGCTCGCATTCGGCGTCAGGTCCTTGAGCGTGTCCTTCCGGACCGTCAACCCACGCTTTCCGGATTTCGAGCTATTGCTCGGGGCCGTTCGTTTCGTGGCCATGTTCGCGTCCTTCCTGAAGAAACCGATGGCGGTCGTGACTGCAACGGGGAGGCCAACCCGGTTGCCGTTCACGCAGGAAGTGTTCGACGGAATCTGCCCTGAAATCGCCGGGTAGCTGACGCCGGCGGCTCCGTTTCGAGGCCACCAGCGTCAACATTGAGCCGATCGGTCCCGGTGCAGATGCATCCGGTGGTCGTGCCGATGCCACCGATCGTGCAGCCGGTTGGCCAGGCGCGCCGAGCGCCGCTCGAGGCGATCGTGCACGCGATCGAGCGCGCGATGACGCGGCTGCGGACACGATCGGCGGCCCGCGACATGCGGCGCGTCATTCGGTCGCGAGCGGCGTCGAGGCGATCGAGCCGATCGGTCCGGAGCTCGCGGACCGGCCGCTCGCCCGCGCGCCACTCGAACTGCGTTTGCGCGGCCGCCGGTGACGCGAGAAGTATCGTGAGCAACGCCAGGGTGACAGGAACGCGAGACCTCATCGGCAATCTCCTTCAGGCAAGGTGTACTGCTGACCTTGGACGAGCGTCGCGCTGAAATCGTTGCGGATTGAGCGTCTCGATCTGGAAACGAGTGTGATGAACGACATTGAGCCGCTTCGAGCGGGGGCGCCTTGAAAAATTTGTCCGCGTCATCCGCGTCATCTGCGGATTTGAGAGATCCGCGAAATCCTCAAATGAAAACGCCCGGCATATGGCTCTAAAGTGCCAGATGTCGGGCGTTCTCTCTTTTTGCGTGTGTTTCACACGCATCCTGGCAGGAGCCAGGATCTTTTCTAGCAATCGGGTCTGCGCATCACAGATGTGGCGTCTATTGAGGTCAGCTCAACCGTGATGCGCTTTGCGAGGTCCGGTGGTTCTTCCATACGAGCCTCCAGTCTGGAGAACCGTGAACAGTCGAAGCGTGAACCCGTCGCGCGATGAAGTCAAGACGATCTTTCAGCCGCGCTACATCCCATCACCTCGCGCGATCGCCGTTCCGGCGCGACGACCGGAGTCTGGCAACGATCGCGCCGAACTCGTCCAGGAGCTTCAGGTAGACCGGCCGCCGGAACGGCACCGTTCGCGCGATCGCTTGGGCGAACGACATGCGCTTCACCGCGCGGAACTCGGCGCGGTCGGGTGGCGGTTCGGGCAGCGCCGTGGACTGAAACAGGAACCAATACTGCACCTGACCGAGACCGGTCTTCTTCGAACGCGCGCGTGGCGGCAGTTCGTACGCGAGCAGATCGGGATGACGGGCGAGCAGCCGAAGCGCACGGCGGCGAATGCCGGTCTCTTCGCGAATCTCGCGATAGACCGCGTCGAGGGGCCGTTCTCCGCGCTCCAATCCGCCTTGCGGGAACTGCCAGGCGCCGGCGACGTCGCGTCGTTCGAAGACGAGCACGCGGCCGTCGCCACCGACGATCACCGCGCCCACACCGGCTCGGAAGTATTCAGGCGGTCTCGCCATCAGGGCGCCGCGGCGCGGACGAGGTCAGCGCGCCGACACGGTTTCTCGAGACGGCTTGATCGCCGCGGGGCCGTGCGCGAAAGCCCAGTACAGCTCGCGCGCTTTAGCCGCGATCGGTCCGGCGGCGTAGCTCTTCTCCTCGTATTTCAGGCACGGCACGACCTTGCCGTGGTTGCCGGTCGCGAAGATCTCGTCGGCGTCGAGGAGCTCGCTCACGCGGATCGTCCGCTCGATCACCTCGACGCCCGCGTCACGCAGCAGACCGATGACGCGCTGGCGGGTGATGCCGTTCAGGAAGGTGCCGTTCGGGATCGGCGTGTGCACCTGGCCGCCCTTGCCGAGCATGATGTTCTGCGCGGTGAACTCGGCGACGTTGCCGATGGGATCGCGCATGACCGCGTTGTCGAAACCGCGCCGCTTGGCTTCGGCGGCGGCCATCGCCGCCAGCGGATAGAGGCACGCCGCTTTCGCGTGCGTCGGCGCCTGGTCGGGCGCGGGCCGGCGGTAGGTTGACAGGCAGCTGGTGAAGCCGCCGCTCGGATCGGGCAGCGGCATCTTCGTGATCACCAAGGCGAACTGCGTCGACGCCGGGTCGATCAGGATCAAGCCGCTCTCGGCCCAGAACATCGGCCGGATGTAGAGCGGCGTCCCGTGCGGGAAGAAGCTGACGCCTTCGAGCGCGAGCGCGAGAATTTCCTGCGCCGTCTTCGTCGGCTGGAGATTGAGGCCGTGCGCCGAGCGGATGACCCGCTCGCAGTGCAGATCGAGATCGGGCGCGACGCCTTCGAATGCCCGGGCGCCGTCGAAGACGGTGTTGGCGAGCCAGGCCGCGTTGGTGGCCGACGACATCAGCGGCACCGCGCCGGCGGTCCACGTGTTCTGGTAATAGCAAATCGAGGTCGCAGCAGCGTCGAGTTTCATGGCGTCTCGTCCTGGACAGGGCCGCCGCGCCGGCTGGCGCGAGGCGATTAACCCCACAGCTCACTTGAGTGGATATTCTATCTGCTCGGTGATCCAAGGAATCGCGCGCAAACGGGCGGAGTCCGAGCGGATGGATGGTCAACACAAATGAATTGAGGGGTTAACTGGTCACGTTATCACGCCCGGGCTGCGACAATGATGACGCGGGTTCACGGCCGGCACGCGACCTCTTCATGGGCTTCTACGAACGCCGCATCCTCCCGTGGATTCTCGACGCCAGCATGCGTCAGGCCGTGCTCGACGTCTATCGCCGCCGCGTGGCGGGCGCCGCGGCGGGGCGCGTCCTCGAGATCGGCCTGGGTTCGGGCCTCAACCTGCAGCACTACGGCGCGGCGGTGACCGAGATCATCGGGGTGGACCCGTCGCCGGCCCTCCTGGCCAAGGCGCGGGAGGCGCGCACCCCCGCAGGTCTGCGCGCCACCATCATCGAGGGGTCGGCCGAAACGCTACCGCTCGACGCCGGCAGCATCGACACCGTCGTCACCACGTGGACGCTCTGCTCGATCCCGAACGTGTCGCGCGCGCTGGCCGAAGCGCGGCGCGTTCTGAGGCCCGGCGGACAGTTACTGTTCGTCGAGCATGGCTTGTCGCCCGATCCGGGGGTGACGCGCTGGCAGCATCGGTTGACGCCGATCTGGAAGCGGATCGCAGGCGGCTGCCATCTGAATCGTCCGATTGAAGACCTGGTGAGAGAGGCGGGCTTTCGGATCGACCAGATCGATGCCGGCTACATGGAAGGACCGAAGCCGCTCACGTACATGTACTGAAGGCCGAGCGCGAACGTAGAAGCTCGGCCGCGATCAGCGCTCGGCTTTCAGCTATCGGCTTTCGGCCCTCGGCTTACGGTCGGCAGTCCACGGTCCACGGCGAAGGTGCCCTTTGCCCTTATGCACCAAGCACCCGGCACTCCGTACCAGCACTTTGGCACCCTGGCACTTCGGCACCTTGGCACCGTCACGAGACACACCGAAAGCGTAAGCTTTGGTGTGTCTCCCCGTCGTCTTGTTTCTGTGCGTCGCCAACTCGGCGCGCAGCCAGATGGCTGAAGGACTCGCGCGGCATCTGCTCGGACCGGACGTCCAGATCCAGAGCGCCGGCTCGTCGCCGAGCCGCGTGCACCCGCTGGCGATCCAGGCGATGGCCGAGATCGGGATCGACATCAGCGGCCAGCACTCGAAGTCGGTGGACTCGATCGATCCCTCCAGCGTCGACCTCGTGATCACGCTCTGCGCCGAAGAGGTCTGCCCGGTCTTCCTCGGCACGGCCGAGCGGCGGCACTGGCCGCTGCCGGATCCGGCGGCACTTCCCGGAGACACGGCGCTCGACGGCTTCCGCCAGGTCCGCGACGAGCTCGAACGCCGCATCACGACGCTCCGCGAGCGGCGCCCCGGCCGCGCCGTTGTGAAAAGATAACTTCGTGTCTCGCGCCTTTCATCGGTCTACAGTCGACGGTCTACCGTCTCCGGTCTTGCTGAGGACCGTGGACTGTCGACCGTGGACCGCAGTGTCTTGGTCGGCCTTCACGTGGACCGTGGACTGTGGACCGCGGTGTTTTCGTGGTGCTGAGGTGAGGCCGTGACACCCCGCTACGCTTCGCGCCCTCACCCACCGGCTACCTGCACGTCGGCGGTGCCCGGACCGCTTTGTTCAACTGGCTTTACGCGCGACGCCACGGCGGCGTGTTCGTGCTGCGAATCGAGGACACCGACGTCGAGCGCTCGTCGGACGAGATGGTCACCGGCATTCTCGACGGGCTGCGCTGGCTGGGGCTCGACTGGGATGAAGGGCCCGACGTCGACGGCCCGCACGCGCCGTATTTTCAGTCACAGCGGCTCGAGAAGTACCGCGCCGCCGCCCGCGCTCTCGTCGACAACGGGAAGGCGTTCGTGGACGAGGGCGCGATCCGCTTCAAAGTCCCCGAGGGGACAACAGAGTTCGTCGATCTCGTGCACGGGCCGATCGCCTTCGACAACGAAAACATCGAGCCGTTCGTCATCCTCCGATCGGATCAACACCCCACCTATCACCTCTCCGTCGTCGTCGACGACCTCGACATGCTGATCACGCACGTCGTGCGCGGCGACGATCACATCTCGAACACGCCGAAGCAGGTGTTGCTCTACCAGGCGCTGGGCGCGACGCCGCCGCAGTTCGCGCACGTCCCGCTCATCATGGGTCCCGACAAGAAGCGGCTGAGCAAGCGGCATGGCGCGACCTCGGTCATGGAATACGAGCGCCAGGGCTACATCCCCGAGGGGATGGCAAACTTTCTTGCCTTGCTTGGGTGGGCACCGGGCGGGAACGACGAGCTCTTCACGATGGGCGAGCTCACCGAACGTTTCACGATCGAGGGCATCAGCGGCGGCAACGCCGTCTTCAACACCGAGAAGCTCGACTGGTTCAATCACCAGCACCTGCTGCGGCTGCCGGACGAGGAGCTGTTGACGCGCCTCGTTCCCGCTGCTCGACGCCGCGATGCTCTGGCGGCCAGTCGCTGACGACGAGCGAGTTCGAGTGGATGCGACGCGTGCTGGCGCTGCTCAAGCCGCGCGCGAAGAAGCTGACCGAGTATGTCGACGGCCTGCGGCCGTTTCTCGCCGATCCCGACAGCTATGACGCTGACGCGGTCGCCAAGCACCTCTCGGCGGCTGGCATGTCAGAGCACCTCGCGGCATGGCGCGAGGCCGTGCAGGAGTCGCCCTTCGACGAAGCGACGCTCGAGCAGCGGCTGCGAGCGCTCGCCGAGGCGCGCGGCGTCAAGGCCGGCACGCTCATTCACGCGACGCGGATCGCGATGACGGGACGGATGGTCAGTCCGGGCTTGTTCGAGATGCTGGTGCTGCTGGGGCGGGACCGTGTGTCGTCCAGGCTCGCAGCTTGGTCAGACTCTCGAGCGTGATCCCGCTAGTTGCACGCCCTCTCACACCGAGTTCGTGCATCCACGTTGCGTCGCAGTTCCGACTGTGTCGGATCGCTACGAAACTTCACACGCACGTCGCTCACTTTGGGGGGCCTGGAACATTGTGACGAGCGTGTTCCGCGTTCAGGTGCCCTCCAAGGCAGTCAAGGGTATGGGATGTCTACAGGAAAGATGCGAATTCTGATGATCGGCACGACTATGTGCGCCATCGTCGCCGCCGCCGGCTCACTCAGTGCCGAGCCACGCGTGGGGCAATTCCACTGGGCGCGCACGAGTGATCCCGTTCACGTTGCATCGTTGGCGATAACGTCGACTCGAAGTGGGACGCGCACTTGGATACGGCAATCGATCGACTGGTCTGTCTCCGACGTTCTGGACTTCGCCAAGATCGCGGCGAGGGCACGAATCCTGAAGAACTGCCGGCCGACGCAGTCGGCCGGATCGAATGTCTGCAACTGCGATGGTACGGGCAGAATGGTGTGGGCTCGGGCATCGAGCAGATCTGGGCGAGCAGCAACCGACAGTTGACTCAAGCCGTCACGCAAGCGTCGAACGACACCGTGCTTCAATCACGGCGAAGTGACCTAACGACGGCCGCGTGGCGCAATCTCGTGATGTGCCAGTGAGAATGACGGTCGCGATTTGCGGACTCGGCCATCAGACGAGAGACTTCTGGCCAGACGGGGTGACCTGCGAGACGTTGATCGGATTCCACGTCCAGTCCAGATCGGCCCGCGAACGACCGCACGACATCCCACAGCGAGCACGATTACGTCCGACCGCGTTCGTACGGCAATCTGATGAGCATCTGTGACCGGCACGAGCACGGTGGTCGCGTCGTCTGGACCAGACCCAGCCGCCGCGGCCGCTCCGTTTCGAGAGAAGGCAGTTCGGTCAGTCTGATTCGCAAGGCAAACGCGGTGTCGCACGGACACTCTTCGTTCGCTCGAGCAGGGCCAGGCCGGCCAACGCGTATTCACATCACGTCATCGGGGCCGATGGACGTTAGCGCCAGGAGCACATCCAGACGAGCGTCCCGCGAAGGTCCGAGAATGCCGCGACGGTTTCTACGCTTTCGCTGGCCCTTGGCCGTGGCCGCCTTGCTGCGGCGCGCGGCGCGGCCTGCTCACCCTCCGCGCGCGCGACACCGAAGTCGACAGCGGAGCGCGCGATCGCCATCGCGCGCCCGCATGTCGACGTTTGAAGTGGCGTGCGAGGACGACGTGACACTGGTCACTGCAGGAGGAGGTCGCCCGGTGGGAAAATCATGCTTCCGCGGTCGGACCCGCAAGCCCAGCATGCCGGACTCGACGCCGCGCTCGTCATCGTCTTTCGTCGACCGACGGACGGGTGAAGTCGTCAGCGCCGCCAAGAGCTGATCTTCGGCCGCCAGGTCGAGCCCGGCGCGTCCTGCATGCGTATGATCGGGATGGACCATGCGTCGACGGGACTTCATCGACAGGGCATCGGCGGGATCGTCGCAGCCAGCACGGTGACACGCGTCTCCGCCCAACGCTCCCCCGACTTTGATTACATCGTCATCGGCGCCGGCTCGTCGGGGTGCGTCGTCGCCGCGCGGCTGACCGACGATCCCGTCGATCCGCGTGCTGCTTCTCGAAGCCGGCGGGCCCAACAGCAGCGACGCCGCGGTCACGACGCCTGGCCGCTGGGTCACGTTGATTGGATCGCCGCTCGACTGGGGCTACGCGACCGAGCCCGAAGCGGGCATGGCCGGTCGCCGCATCACCTTCCCACGCGGCAAGGTGGTCGGCGGCTCGAGCGCGATCAACGCGATGACCTACATCCGCGGTCATCGCCTCGACTTCGACGGCTGGGCCCGTGCCGGCAATCAGGGTTGGACCTACGCCGACGTGCTCCCCGTCTTCAAGCGCATCGAGACGAACTCGCGCGGCGCCTCGGAATTCCGCGGCGGTGACGGGCCGCTCGCCGTCTCCGATTGCCGCGATCCGCATGCAGGCCACGAAGCGTTTCTCGCCGCCGCGGACACGGCCGGCTACGACGCGCGCGCCGACTGGGAGTTCAGCGCGCCGCAGAACGAGAACGGCGCCGGTTACTACCAGAAGAACATCAAGGAGGGGCGGCGTCACAGCGCCGCCGAGGCGTTTCTCGTCCCGGTGCTCGGGCGATCCAACCTTCAGGTCGTCACCGGCGCCCAGGCGACGCGAGCTCGTCACCGAGAAGCGCCGCGTCACGAGCGTCGAGTACGCGGTGGCGGGCCGACGAGAGTCCGCGCGCGCCACACGCGAAGTCATTCTGTGCGGCGGCGTCATCGATTCGCCCAAGCTGCTGATGCTGTCGGGCATCGGTCCGGCGGATCACCTGAAGGCCGTCGGCGTCCCGGTCGTCGCCGATCTGCCTGGCGTCGGCCAGAACCTGCAGGACCATCTCAAGCTGTCGATTCGCTGGAACGGTTTGACGACGCTCCCGCCATCGACGGTGACCGCCGGACTCTTCGTGCGATCGCGGGCGCTCGGCGGCGAAGGCGGAACGGCAGCGCCTGATCTTCAGTTCTATGTGGGGCGCGGCCTCGATCAGCCCGATCGATTCGTCACGATCACGGTCTCGCTCGTGCGACCCAAGAGCCGCGGCGATGTCCGGCTCGCCGGATCCGATCCGCTCGCGGCGCCGCGCATTCGCGGCAACTACCTGAGCGAACGCGCCGACGTGATGGCGCTCGTCGATGGCGTCCGCCTCGCGCGTGAGCTGGGCGGTGCGCCAAGCTACGCGAAGCTCCGCTCCGAAGAGATCGAACCTGGTCCGTCGGCGACGACCGAGCCCGCGTTGATCGAGTTCGCGCGGCGAACGGCCGACACGATCTATCACCCGGCCGGCACCTGCCGGATGGGCACCGATGCGCTCGCCGTCGTCGATTCACGGCTGCGCGTCCGCGGCATCGAGGGGCTTCGAGTCGCCGACGCGTCGGTCATGCCGGATGTCGTCGGCGCGACCACGCACGCCGCGTGCGTCATGATCGGCGCCCGCGCCGCGGAATTCCTGCGCCAGGCATAGCCGTTGTGCGTCGCCTGCGCGGGCGATGAGCCGCGCCGGCGCCCGGCTGCACATTCCTGGACAACCATGCTTCGACAACCCATCGCCATTGCCTTCTCGCGCTGCTCGTCAGCAGCACCGCCGTCGCGCGGACGATGCCACTGCGGCCGCGCGCGATCGCGGCTTCAAGCCCGTGTGGACCGCCATCGGTGCCGGCGCGGGCTTCGGCCTCGGCGTCTGGGCCGGCCTGACGAAGTTCGACGATGCGATCAACAGCGACCGGAAGGTCTGGACTACGGCGATCGTGTCGGCCGCGGTGGGAGGCGTGCTCGGCTTCCTCGTCGATCGAAGGCAGGCGCGATCGAGCAGCCCGTCACTCACCGCGCCCGCACCGATCGCCGCGCCCGGCGAATGGCGGCAGCAGATCTACGGCTCGCCGAGCGCAGCAGTGACGTTACGCCCGCCGTCGGTAGCGAGGTTGACGGGCGTCACGGCGCGGTGAGCATACGGCTTCGGCTCTCGGCGCCAGCAGCTGGTCGGGGGTTCGAAGTTTCGTCGTTTCGAGGTTCCTAAGTTCGCGGTTTCGGGTTTCGCGGCTTCGGGTCGCCGCACGCCGCCGCGACGCCGGACGCCGGACGCGGCACCGCACGAAGCACACGGCACCGAGCACCGGACTGGGAACCAGGAACGAGGAACGGGGAACGACGTGCCGGTCCGTCTTATGATTACCCCGTAACCATGCGTCCGGCTCTCGCCCTTATCTGTCTTCTTTCGCTGACGGCGTGCGATGAATCGATTACAGGTCCGTCGGTTGCGTTGAACGAAAACTTCGAGCTCCAGCCTGGAAGCTCAGCCGTGATCTCCGGTGCGTTTTTCGCGGTGCGGTTCAACCGGGTCACCGGCGATTCGCGCTGCCCTGCCGATGCCATCTGCATCCAGGGCGGCGACGCCATCGTCAGCATCACCGCGATCGACGATGATGCGCTGGTCGATCTCGAGCTGCATACCGGCAGCATGGCACCGGTGCGGTACGGGAGCTACACCATCACGCTGGTGCAGTTGCAGCCGTATCCCTTCAGCTCGCGGACGATTCGACCCGACGAGTATCGGGCAACGCTCAAGGTCACGCGGTAACGCGCGGGATCCGAGATCACCGCCGAAGCTCGCGCATGCGATTCGTCCTGATCGATCGGTTGCTGGAGCTCGAGCCCGGGCGCCGAGCGGTGGCGACGATGTGCTTCGCCGACGCGCACGACGTGTTCGCGGATCACTTTCCCGGCGTGCCGATCGTGCCTGGCGTGCTGCTGACCGAAGCGATGGGCCAGACCGGTGGCTGGCTCCTCGCCGCGACGCTCGGCTTCGAGTCGTGGCCGCTCCTCGTCATGATCTCGAGCGCGAAGTTCCGTCGCCTGGTGCGGCCCGACGAGACGCTCCATCTCACGGCGTCGATCCGTTCCCGCGGGACAGAAACGTTCGAGATCGATGCCGAGGCACGGTGCGGCGACCAGCGCGTCGCCGATGCCCGCCTCGTCTTCCGCACGTTCGCGTTCACGCTCGACGAGCCCAACCGCGAACAGTTCCGCACCTGGGCGAAGGACAACCTTCGCTCGTCTCGGCGGTCCCGACCTTATGTCGTGAATCTGGTGATCTGGTGATCTGGTGATCTCGTGATCTACTGATCTGTTGATCTCCCGGTTCTCCAGACCCCTACAGAATCTCCGCCCATCCTCTCCAGCACGTCTCCGCGTCGCCCAGCGTGTCTTCGA
The DNA here is from genome assembly GCA_963841895.1 of uncultured Acidobacteriota bacterium. Taxonomy (GTDB): domain Bacteria; phylum Acidobacteriota; class Vicinamibacteria; order Vicinamibacterales; family UBA2999; genus JACCSI01. Next base: position 11,006 of record CAWJEO010000009.1, on the reverse strand, counting down.
GATACTGGCGGCCGTTCTCGCGCCATGCGGCGGTGCCGATCGGGATCGCGGGCCAGCTCGCTCGCGTACGCGCTCATCTCGTCGCTCGTTGACGCCATGAACCCGGTCTCGCCGTGCACGACGAGCTCGGGGAACGCGAAGTCGCGCTCGACGATCGGGACCACGCCGTGGGCGTAGGCTTCGAGCAGCACGCGCGACGAGCTCTCGCGCGAGCCGCCGGTCTTGTGAATCATCGTGTCGATGGTTCGATAGAACGTCGTGGCCGGCACGCCGTTCGGCGGCCAGAGCCTGGCAGGCCATGCCTGGCAGGCGGCGGACCAATCTTGCGCTCCGCGTTCGGGCCGTAGCCGAGGATGTAGATCTCCTTGCGAAGACTCAACGGCACGTCGCACCCGCTCGAACATCTCCCAGGTGTCGGCGGCGAACTTGTCCTGATCGTCGCGCGAGATTCGTCCGACGCGATAGGCGCCATCCCAGTCGCGATACCGCCACTCGACGCGTCGGGGATTGAAGTAGGGACGATATGCGAACGATCGAACCGGGCCATGCCGCTCGAGAAGCGGCAGCAGCATGCTGCGCTGGTACTGACTCTGGAAGCCGAACCGATCGATGAGGCCCTTGGCATGGGCGCTGCCTTCGGCGGCAAACGTCCACGTCATGCAGTTGAACCAGATCACCTCACGCGGCCGGCCGGCGGCGACAATCGCCGGGAGTTTCGCCAGGAACTCGCCGTTGCAGAAGCTCACCACCGTCCGGTCGGCAAACACGCGATCGCTGATACTCGTGAACCGCACAGCCTCGATCGACAACGCTCTGCCGCATCGCCGGATCGGCGCTGAACATCGGCACGAGATGGACGTCGACGTCGCGCGAGCGAAGCAGGTCGATGAGGTGATCGAGCTCGGTGTCGGCGCCGCCGTAGAGCGAGGGAAATCCCGCCACCCAGATCGACGGGCGCGACGTCGGAGCGCGCAACCGGCTGGCGCTGCGGTCGCGTCGCCGCTGCAGCCGAGAGCAGCAGCCTGGCGCGGCGCGTCGTCGAAAGCTCGCCGGTCAAGGCCGCGAGCGCCACCAGCGCTTCGAGCGTTGGCGTCGCGCGTCGCCGCGGCCGCGCGCAACGCTCGTTCCTGGTTCGCGAGCGACGGCACGCAGCAAGGCGAACGACGCCGGGAGCACCAGCGGCGTCCGCGAGCACGTCGGCTGTGGCTTCCTCGAAGACGATCGCGGCGCGCGGGTCGTCGCGCGAGATCAGCGCCCGCGCGGCCTCGAGCGCGCTGGCATCGACCATCAGCGACACAACGTGTGGATCGATCGGCGTGCGGCCAGCCGTCATCAGCGCGACGGCGGCCGATGGCGCCAGTACCGACCGGATGCCGTGGCCGGCGAGCAGTGCCTGAGCACGACGCGCCCGGCTGAGGCCGCTCAGCCACTGCGCGGCCAGGCCAAGCCGTCCGGCCTTGACGTCTTCGAGAGACAGACCGGCCACGACAGCCGAAGCACTGACGGATTCGGGATGAGCGAGAAGCGCGTCGGTGACCGCGCACCGGAGGTGGTGCGCGGTCGCGAGGTGGAGCAGTAGCGGGAGGTCGAACCCGGGATCGGGCGGCCCGTCGAACGTGGTCAAGCCGCCGGCTGCGACCGCCTCTGCGACACGTACAACGTAACGCTCGGCGGCCGGCAGCACGATCCCGCGTCCGGCCGTTCTAATCCCGGAATTCACTTGTGTTCAAGAATTCCGGAGTGCTTTCGGCCGTCGGCTCTCGGCTTTCGGTATGAACGAAGGCTGAAAGCTGATCGCTGAAAGCTGACGGCGCCGGAACTCGTTCTTGACCCAAGCGAGTTCCGGCTTAAGTGCCCGTATTGCCCGGCGTCGTCGACGATGACGACGAGGACGACGACGACGGACGACGACAAGACGAGGACTCGACGAGAAGAAGGTCTGCGCCTCGGCCGGCGTGGGCGCGACGATCGACGCCACGACCGGCACGAGCGCGGCGGCGACGACGAGCATCTGGCGGCGCGACATCGGCTCGTTGATCGCGGGCAGCCCGCGCACGAGCAACCCCGCGCGATCGAGGTTGTCGAGCGCCAGGCGCACCAGCTCCTCGCTCTCCTGATCGCCGACCTCGGTTCCGCCTTCGGCGGCCAGTGACTGCCGCAGGCTCGCTGGCCAGCTCGGGCACGCGTGCGCGCGCCGTCGGCCTGCTCCCACACCTCGGCCGCGGTCCGGTTGAGGCGATGGGCTTCGTGCGTTCGCTCGTCGTAGACCACGAGCTCGTCGCCGACGCGTTGCGTCAGTAGCTGTTCTTTGCGGGACTGGGGCGTCATCGGAACTCCTTGAGCAGTTGCGGTGCGACGACATCGGCGTCGCCGCGAGGACCTTCGAGCAGGATCGCGCCAGACGCGGCGCGAGCGAGCACATCGAGCGTGGTCCGTGGCGCGAGCCGGGCGCGCACGGTGTTGGACAGCAGCGTCATGACGGATTCGGCGGCAGTGCCGCGCCGCGGCTGCCACGCGGCACCTGGCTCGTGACGCGTCGAGACGATCGGTCCGAATCGAGACCGGCGGCAATGCCGCGCCGTCGCCGATGGCCACGCGCCGCTTGCCGCCGTCGGCCGTGCGGAGCGAGAGCGGAATCCGGAACGGATGGACGCGGCCCTCGCCGTCGATAGCCGCGAACTCGTCGGAATAATAGGTCGCGCCGGCGCGCACGAGGGCCTCGACCAGGGTCGACTTGCCGTGCATGGACGGCGCTGGAATCACGATGGCGCTGCCGTCGTGGACCACGACCCCGGCATGGATGAACACCCATTCCGTGCTGGTCGCCGCGACGTCGAACTGGACGGTGGATTCGAACGCTTCGCACGCGCGCGCGCGATCGAGCGTCTCGACGAACAGCCCCGCGCCGGAATGGCCGACGTAGAGCGGCTGCACGCGCGCCGGGATCCGAGCCCGTCGGCCGGCTGTACATCGAGTACTGCAGGTCGACGGCATCAGCGGGCTTGGTCTGCGCGCACGGAGGAAGGCGCTTGCAGAGGGCGGTGAGAAGTCCGGGATCGTCGGTCTGGACGCGGACGCGGACGCCGAAGCTCGAAACCACGGCCTTGTCGGTCCAGCCAAGCGGGTCGCCGGTCGCGCCCTTCAGCGAAAAGATCGAAAGCCGTCGGTCGGGAGCGATCACTGACGCGGCAGAATATCGAATGTCTCAGCCGCCCGCAACCGTTCTGGAGCAAAAGTAGCGGTGCTACCATCCGAGCTGGATGGCTGGCGGACGGTGACGGCGAGTCGCGGCGCGAGGAGCAGGTCCTCGTTTTGTGCGCGCGACCCGTCGTCCCGGCCGAGAGTCTCGCGCGAATTCGCGAGCTCACGCAGCCGCCGTTCGACTGGACGCGCCTCGTCGGATTGTCGGAGGAACACGGCCTGTGGCCGCTCGTCTACACGCACGTCACGGCCGCCGGCGCAGGCATGCCGGCCGAGCCGGCTGCCCATCTCGTCGCAGCGACTCGTCGAGACAACGGCGGTCAACCTGGCGCTCTGTGGACAACTCACCGAGATCCTGGCGACGCTTGACGCGCGCGGGCATCGCCGGCCGTCGCGCTGGAAAGGACCGGTGCTTGCGCAACGCCTACGGACACATCGGGCATCCGCCCGTTTTCGGATCTCGACGTGCTGGTCCCGCGACGCCGCGCGAGCGATGCCGTCGAGGCGTTAGGCCGCGGATGGCTACCGGCCGGCCGACCAGTATTCGGTGGCGCACGGCGTCTATCCTTTGGCCGCGTCGCGAGCACGTGCTCGTCCCGGATCGAGCCGACCGCGTCGCCGTCGAAGTCCAGGTCGACGTCACGAGCTGGCCGCTGCCCGTCGGACTCCCGGCGGAAGATTTGATCGGCGCGCGCCCGGGTCGATCAGCGTCGGCGGCCGCAGAATCGCGGCGCTCTCAGCCGAGGATCAGGTGCTGTCGCTCGCCATTCATGGGACGCGGCACGGCTGGAACAGCCTCCGGTTCATCAGCGATCTGCATGCCGCGGCGTCTGAACCCGTCGACTGGACGCTGGTGCATGACGCGCGCGCGGCAGGCGCGGATGTCACGCATGCTGAACGTCGGGCTGGTCCTCGCGCACGAGGTGCTCGACTCGCCGCTTCCACCGACGGCGATCGACGCGGCGACCAGCCGACCGCGCCGCGGTTCGCCTGGCGCGCCAGCTGGCGGCGCGGCTGCTGTCGCGCGACCCGGCACGATATCCGCACCTCCGAGAGGCGAGCGTGGCCCTCCATTCGCGCGAACGCGTCGCCGACAAGATTGCGCTACCTCGCCCGCACCGTCGCGTTCGAACGCGTCATCCGCCCGATCGACGAGTGGCGGAGCGTCGGCGCCGACGGCACGGCGTGGCGCGCGGCGAAAATCATGCGGCGCGCGGCGATTCCGCTGCTGCTCGCCGCCGTATATGCCGCGAGCCAGTACTGCGCGTCCGATCGCCATCGGCAGCCTCCTGGCCGGCGTGCTCATCGCGGCCTACATCGCGGTTCACATCTGGGCCGCGCGGCGCGTGCCGGTCCGCACGTGGTCGAGCCGCAATGCCTGACGCCGGCCGCTCTGCCGCGGTTTCCTGGCGCAACCGGGCGACGGCCGCCGTCTACGACGCCGCCGTCGAGGCGCTGGTGTGGATCGTTCTCGTGCCATGGGCCGTGATCGCGATCGCGCGGGGCCGTGCCTCCTGGAGCGATCTGCGCCAGTGGTTGGCGCTCGATCCGGGCAAGGACGCGGCTCGCCTGACGCCTGGCCCGGATCTGGGATCACAGTAGGCCACGCAGGGCACTCGCGTCATCGTCCACGCCGTGTCCGCGGGCGAAGCCACCGCCGCCGTCGCGGTGATCGACGCGCTGCTGCGCGAGCGGCCGTCATGGACGGTGCTCGTGACCGTTGGCAATCGCGACGCGCGTGACGATCGCCGTGGCCGCGCGCGCGCGGATGCCCGCGATCGCCGCCGTCGTGCGGCTGCCATGGGACCGCCGGCGCGCGCTGCACCGCTGGCTTGCCCGGTCGCCGGCGGCAGCCGTCGCGGTCGTCGAACCCGAATTCTGGCCGGGCCTCTATCGCGCGTGCGGCGACGCTCGGCGTGCCGCTGCTGCTCGTCAACGCCCGGGTCTATCCCCGCGACGTCCCGCGCTACCGGCTGATTCGCGGATTCATGCAGAGCGCCCAGAGCCACGTGACTGGATCGGCGCGCAGTCAGAGGACGCGCGCGACGCGCTGGCCGCCATCGGGGCGACGTCCGATCGCATTCACGTGACCGGCAACGTGAAGTTCGATCGAGCAGCCCATGTCGCCGACGATCGGATGCTCGCGCCGTTGACGAGGGCCGGCGCGGCGGCCGGCTCGACGATCGTGGCCGGAAGCACCCATCGTGCCGACGAAGACGGCCTGTTCGCCGCGCTCGCGGCACTGCGGCTGCGCTATCGCGGTCTTCGCCTCGTCCTCGCCCCCCGACACGTGCGCCGATCCGCCGAGATTCTGGCAGCGGCACGGCTCGCGGATACGAGGCAGTTCGGCGAGTCGACTCGACCCTGCCGCCGTCACTGGGACATTCTGGTCCTCGATCGGCTTGGCCATCTCGCCTCGGTCTACGCTGCGGGCGACATCGCGTTCGTGGGCGGGACGCTCGGCGATCACGGCGGTCACAACGTGGCGGAGCCGGCGCACGCGGGCTGCCCGGTTGTGGTCGGGCCCTCCGTGTCACATGTGCGCGACATGGTCACCCGCCTCGCCGCCGCAGGACGCCATCGTCCGGCTGCCGGACGCGTCCGAGCGAACGCTGATCGACGCGTTCGATCACTTGCTGGCCGACAAAGATGCGCGCCGGGCGATGGGCCAGCGCGCGCGCGCCGTGTGCGAGAGCGAAGCGGGCGCGGCCCGACGGAGTGCCGCCGCCGTGATCGCAGGCCGTCGAGGCGGGCGCCGAGGCGGAAGCGCTCAGCGCGCGCGGCCTGCAGCCCGATGCCAGCAGCGACGTGGCCACTCGGCGCCAGTGAAGCAAAGTAGTCAGCAGCAACCGCCACGCCTGCCTGGGATCGGTCACGCTCGCCGCGAGGATGCGGCCGTTCTTGCGCGCGTTGCCATCGCCTGATCGCAGCTGGTCGCGCAGCCAGCGACGGAGCGGCCACACCTCCACCAGGATGTCCGGACGGTCGAGGCCGCGATACGCCGAGTAGCGCTTGTGGCCATCGGCGATCACGTAGCGGCCGAGCAGGCTTGATCACCGCAATCGGCGGAAATCGATCGCCCGCGATCATGCGATCGCGATACGCGCCGATCCGCTCGGGCACATGACTGATCGGGAGCAGATCGACGACCTGCTCCACGGCAAGCCAGCGCGTGCTGAACTCGGCGCGCGCAGGATCGAAGACTTCATCCGCGCGCGGACCCGCGTCCAGGCCGGTGTCGCGCCACGAGACCGAGTCACCGCGGTCACCGGATGCGCTCCGATCTCGATCACCGACAGGCCGACGAGATCAACCGTGCTCACGATGTCGTACGCATCGCCGACCGCGGCCGGCAGCAGCCGTTGCCGGCGGCTCCTCGGGTGTCGGGTCCGTGGACCACGCACCAGACGCGTTGATGACCCGGCGGCAGCGGCTGCTCGTCGAGCCGCACGAAACGCGACCCCAGGCTGCGAAAGTAATAGCGCGACTCCCAGTTGCCGGACGCGACGAGCTCGCCTGGCGCCGCGTGCCGCCAGGACGATGTGCCGCTGCCGCCGCCGTCTGCGGGCGCCGATCGGGACCGATCATGTCGCGGGCCGACAACACGCCGGCGGCAGCACGATCAGGGCCGCGATCGCTGCGCGCGAAGGAACGCCGATCGATCGCGCACCTATCGACGATGCGCCAGAGCCCTCGGCACACAGCAGCGCCAGCGCCGGAAGCGCATAGATCATCACCCGCGATCCGCTGAACGGATACTGCCCCGCCATGCCCGCGACCATCGCGAGAACGATCGGGAAGACGAGCAGAACGCGGTGAACGCGCTCGCGACGCCGCCACAGCAGCGGCAAGGCCGACGCCAATCGGCATCAGCAGCACTGCCGCCGAACGGCCGGAAACAGTAATCGGCGAGGCCCACGAGCGAACGGCCCGTCCAGACGGCAGGCTGATCGGATCGAGTCCGGCGGGAAATGCCCAACGCCAGTCGGCGAGTATCGTCGCGAGCGCTGGGCGCGTACCGGGTCCGATCACCAGAAGCAGCACGCTCACCGCGCCAACACGCCGGCGAGCACTCCGACAGCAGCCAGCCGGGCGGCTCCGCTCACGCAGGTTCGCCACGGCCAGCGCGGCGATCAGGCCGGCGATGACGAAGACGCCGGGATAGCTGGCAAAGACAATCAGCGGCGACGCGGCAATGCAGATCGCCACCCGCTGCGCCATCGGCCACTCGCGGGTCGTGACGAAGAACGTCGCGCCGCGGTGTCGCGACCAGCACGTCGATCGCGTAGGGCTTGGCTTCGGCGGAGTGCGAGATGAGCTGTGTCGAGCACGCCATGAGCAACATCGCGACCGGCGTGGCCACGGTCCGCGAGCGTGCGCGCCACAGGCACGAACACGATCAGGGCGCGGCACGACGCCAGGAGCGGAGCCAGCCGCATGACCCATGCGTGTCGCCGATCGTCGATCGCCATCCATCGCTCGCAGCCACAAGAACAGCGGCGGCGCCGCCTCGTGATACGTCAAGCGGCCCGAGCAGGCTCACATAATCGCGTTCGATCACATTGACCAGCAGCGCGGCTTCGTCGTGCCACACGTCAGGATTCCGCAGGTATTGCATCAGCCGGAACCCGGCGCCGATCGCGACGACGACGCCGGTCAGCCATGCCGGCGGTATTGGCTGGACGCGACAGCCGACGTGCTGAATCGTTCGCGCGCCGCCAGCAGGACTTCCGCCAGCAACCAGCTGACCGCCAAGGTCACGGCGAATGCCGCCAGCATCGACATAGGCGCGAACGCGACTCGGTTGGAGCAGCAGGATCTGGGAAACGCCGACGACCGGCAGGTGCACGATGTAGATGGCGTAGGCCGACGAGAACCAGCCGGGAACGCCACAGGCAGAGTCGAAGCCGCAGGCGACACCAGTCAGACGCAACCAAAAACCGTGCTCCATCCTGCCGCAGCGACCGCGCGGGCGGCGAAGGACGTGCTGTCCTGCGCGATTCGCGATGCCGGCGGTCACGACCGCAAGACGGCTGCAGCGCCGCCGATTGCGGTCAGTGCGTGCCCAACGGCCAGCCGAATGATTCGGCGCGTCGCGGCAAACCACGCCCCGGCGGCAAAGAACGTGGCGCCGTACACGAGCCGGACCAGGGTCGGGCACGAACGTGTTCGGCACGGCAATACCGTTCCAGGACGCCACCCAGATCAGTCCACGCGCGGCCCGACGAGCCCGCGGCCCAGCGCTGGAGCCGGAGCCCACCGTTGATGGCCACCAGCAGTCCCGCGCGCCACAACGCCGCGGCGCCGACGGTCATCAATAGCAAGTCGACAGGAACCACAGATGCGCGGGACCGACGCGGTGGCGCTGAATGGCCGCGTCCGCGAATCGCCACGTCCAGACCTCGGCCCACGTCGCGCGCCCGGACAGCATCCATCCCAGGCCCAGACCATCGCCACGATGGGCAGGACGAACACGACGCCGGCGAGCAGCGGGACGCCGAGGCGGCGAGCACGCGCCATCATGAACGCTCGAGTCCCACGCGCGGCGTAGGCGCGAATCGTCAGGCCGCCGGCGACGAAGAAGAACAGCTGGACCTGCGCGAAGCGGCCCCACCAGAACACGAAGTCGGCGACAGGATGCGTCGCCGGATCGTGCACCGCCCACACCAGTTCGGGCATCGGCTGCGTCACGTAAGCCGCGGCGGCGTGCAGCGCGACGCCGGCGACGACGCGCGATGATTCGAAGCGTCTCGATCCACTGCTCGAGCGCCGCCTTCGCGGCCCGATCGGTCGATCACCATCGGGACGGATCACGGAAAGTAGAAGTGCAGGATCGAATGGCGCTCGTCGAGCGTCTCCGGTACCGCTTCCCTGCCGTGCCACGAATGGCGGCCGACCGGGAAGGCGTAGCCGCTGTTGGGCAGGAACGGCACCTGCTGCACCCGTTCGAAGAGGTGCTCGAGCGACCACAGGTTCCGCGGATCGAACAGATGCCGGCGATACAGGCTCGTCCCGAGCTCATGTTGGCGATCGTCGCGCGCCAGATAGAACTGCATCGTCACAATTTTCGCGGGCGAATCCGGGTGTGGCTCAATCCAGTAGCCGGACAAATCGCGGGCCAGCGTCGGTCGCGGATACGCGGCATCGCCGCCAGCCCGGCACGATCGGTGCGGAATCGCCGCACAGATCACCGGCAAACAGGTCGAAGAGCCGCGCCTTCACCTCGTCCAGACATCAACGCGCGCGCGACGCCAGTCCAGATCGATTGTGCAGGCTCCGGCAGCTTCGCGAGGTTCTCGTCGCTGACAGCGGCATCAGGTAGCGGCAGGACTGCGGCTCGTCGAGGCCGCCTGGCCGTGCGGCCGGCGACACCTGCGCGGCGGCACGTCCGTACTTCTTGGGTTGTCCGCATAGTAGTGCTCGATCGCCGGCAGGTTGGCGAGCAGTTCGTCGTACAGATCGCCGCGGGAAAACGCCTTCGAATGCCGCGTGCGAGAACGGCACCGGATCGACGCGCACCGCGGCGAGCGTCTCGACGAGATGACTGCGCCATCGTGTCGCGGACACGCTGCTGGCGGACATTCGCTCGTCCCGATCATCGGTGCGATTTCCGGGCGGCCGCGCGACGCGGCGGAGCCGCACCAAATCCTGCCACACTTCCCGGCGTTCCCGACGGAGTCGTCGCAACTCCTTTCAGGAGCCCTCACGCACCGCGACCGCACCGAGCAGATCGACCCTTCGGCGGTCCAATCCTCGAAGGGCCGCGGACTATACTCGTTTCGCTCATGGGACCGCGGCGCGTCTTCATCAGTGCCGGCGAACTGTCGGGAGACATCGTCGGCGCCCGGCTGGTTACCGAACTCCGGCGCCGCGATCCGGCATTCATCTGTTCGGCACCGGCGGCCGGCGGATGGCCGATGCGGGACTGATCGTCGACAACGACACCAACGATATCGGCGTCGTCGGCGTCACCGAAGCCCTTGCGACGATTCCGTCCGTCGTGCGCGCCTACCGCGCCATCCACCGGCGGGTCCGCGAAGTCGAGCCCAAGGTCGCGGTCCTGATCGGCAACGACGTCTTCAACGTCTTCCTCGCCCGCTCGCTCGGCCGGCTGGGCATCCCGACCATCGCCTACTTCCCGCCGCAGGTCTGGGTGTGGCGCTCGCTTGCCGGGTTCATCGCGCGAAGCTACGACGCGATCATCACGTCGTTTCCCGACGAGCACGCTCGTCGTATCGCAGCGCCGATGCCACGTCGCTCGTCAGCTTCGTCGGCCACTACCTGGTCGACGACTTCCATCCGGTGACGCCGCTCGACCGCGAGCAGGCCCGCCGATCGACTGGCGATCTGCCGCACGATGCGCGATTGTCGTCGGCATCCTGCCGGGCAGCCGGCGCAACGAATGGGCGGCGCTGATGCCGGTCCTGCTCGACGCCGTCCGCCGCTCGTCCGAGCGCGAGCGGTCGATTCGCTTCGTCGTCGCGGCGGCCGAGACGGTCAGCAATCGCGGCGCTCGCCCGGATATCGCAGATCGACGCGGCATGGCCGTGCAGATCAGTCGCGACAGCCGGACAGTCATGCGCAGCGCGGATCTGCTGCTGATGTCCTCGGGCACGGCGACACTCGAGGCCGCGCTGCTGGGCATCCCGATGGTGATCGCCTACAAGCTGTCGTGGATCACCAACCTGTCGTGCTGCGCGGCGATCCGGCTCGGCCTGATCGAGTCGTACCGCGTCGGGCTTGCCCAACCTGGTGCTGGGACGCCACGCCATTCCGGAAGCGCTGCAGCGACGCGCGACCGGGCC
>CAWJEO010000008.1:0-35427 GCA_963841895.1 uncultured Acidobacteriota bacterium | reverse complement strand
ATTTCCGCTCGAGCGGCTTCAGCGCCAGCGTCCACTTCAGCGGCACGCGCTGCGGCGTGTAACAGACCTTGTCGTCGCACGCCTGGTATTCGAGCGCGCCGCTCAGCGTGATTGACTGTCTGCCCAGCGAGGAGCTTCTGCGCCTCGCGCGTCGCGAGAATCGTCACGTCCTGCACCAGGCGAAACGGCTTCTGATACACCTCGACTCGTTCGTCGAGCGGCTTGAAGTTGTAGATCTCGGACGGCGGATACGTTGGCGGATGTGAACGGAGCCACGGCTGCGCATCGAGCGCGAGCCGCACGACCCGGTAGGTGTGCTTGCCTGGCGCGTAGACGTGCATGCCACGCCGCGGCTGGACGTCGACCACGATCGACACCCGCCCGCCGGGTGCGACCTGAGCGTCGCTGACTGCCGCCATCACCATGAGATGCGGAGTCTCGGCGGTCACCGCTGGACCAAACGCGCTCACGCCCTGCCGAACCAGCAGGCTGGCCGCGGTGTTGCGCTCCTGATAGGCGTCTTCGAAGTGGCGCGACTGAACCGTCGCCGCGACGATCGACGATGAACGTTCCCGGAAACGGGATCCCGAAGGTCTGCGTGCCCGGTTCGACCGTCGTGTTGAGCAGGCCAAAGCGGCGGATGATCGCCGAGCCGCGATCGGAGATCAGCGGAAAGGTAATCCGGCGCGAATCGGCAAACGCCTTCAGCGTCTCAGGGCTGTCGTAGCTGATCGCGACCAGTCCGAGCCCTTCCTTCTTCAGATCGTCGAGATGGCTTTGCAGCTCCACGAGCTGCGTCTTGCAGTAGGGTCACCAGTCGGCGGAACGAAAGAACACGAGCATCGTGCCCTCGCTTCCCGCCACCGATTGCAAGGTTTGCGTCTTGCCGAACTGATCGACGCCGGAGAATTCCGGCACTCGAGCGCCAACAGCCGGACCGACCTTCGTCAGATCCGGTTGCTGGGCGCCGACCGCCAGGGCCGTATAGACGAGAACCGCAGGAACGAAGAGGAAGAGGCGTCGGCGCATCAGGATCATCTTACTGATGCTTCGACGCTGCAGAGACGAGACGGTTACTCGGTGCCAAGGTGCCAGGGTGCCATCAGTGCCAGGGTGCTCCAGTGCCACGGTGCCGTCAGTGCTACGGCACTATGGCACGGAGCACTATGGCACGGAGCACTCTGGCACCCGAGCACTCTGGCACCCTGGCACCCCTTGGCACCCTGGCACCCTCGAGCTCTATCGCTTAATCGCCTCGTAAATCGACGCCGCGCCGCCGCCGATTGCGGCGCCGATCAGAGCGCCCTTCTTGCCGCCAGCGATGGCACCGACGCCGGCGCCGGCGCCGGCGCTGCCGCCGATGACGAGCGCGGTTTTCTTCCACGACCGCTTCGGCTCGGTTTCACGGACCACGGTCCGCTGAACGCGCGGGCGGACGGTGCGAGCGACGGGGCGCTCGACGATGTCGGGCTGCACGTAGGAGACGGGCTGCGCATACCCCGCCGGTTGGCCGTAGTACGGCACGCCGGCCGGCATCGTGCGGGTCACGCACGTGACTTGAGCCACCTCGCGGCCTGCCACCAGCGTGCGCTGGAGTACAGCTTCCTGCGTCGGCTCGCACTGCACCAGCGTCGGCGCGGACGTCGCCGCCGAGCTCAGGCCTCGCGTGTCCGCGACGGTCGCGGCATACGGCGCATTCATCTGCGCGGAGGTGGCCCAGGCGGGGTCGGGCGCGCTGCGTCCTTGCGCTGACGCCACCAGAGCGACCACACCGGCAACCACTCCACCGATGGCCGATCCAAGAATGGCTCTCATCATCGTCGAACTCCTCTTGCGGCCCACGTTCCAAGGAATGTGCCACGTGAGCGATCGGAGCTAGAGCACGATTTCCTCAATGATTTAGGCTCTGTCGGCAAGGCGACGCGTCCTGTCGAGTGGCTGGCGCTGAGACCTGACGAGGACACCAGCCCGACCGCGGCGAGGCGGCACGTTCTATACTCGCGCCATGGCGCGAGTCCTCGTCGCGGAGGATGACCCCGATATCGCGAGCCTCCTCGCGCACTATCTCCAGCGCGCGGGGTTCGAAGCCGATCTGGTGCAAACGCGGCCGCGATGTGCTGCCACGGATCAAGAAAGCGCCACCCGACGTCCTGCTCCTCGATTTGATGCTGCCAGGCGTCGACGGGCTCGAGGTCTGCCGCGCGGTTCGTGGCGACGAGCAGACCGCCGCCATCCCGATCATCATGGTGACCGCCAAGGGCGAGGAATCCGACCGGATTGTCGGCCTCGAGCTCGGCGCCGACGACTACATCACCAAGCCGTTCAGCCCCAACGAGGTCATCGCGCGGATCCGCGCCCTGCTCCGCCGCGCCCAGCGGACCGGCCCGGTCGATGGCCGGCTGACATACGGGCCGCTGTCGGTGGACGTCGACCGCCACCTGGTGCACTTCGACGGCAAGGACGTGCGGCTCACGGCGAAGGAGTTCGTGCTGCTGCAGTACCTGATGCAGCACCGCGGCCGGGTCCTGTCGCGCGACCTGCTGCTCTCCGACGTGTGGGGGTATTCCTACACCGGCGGAACGCGGACGGTGGACGTGCACGTCCGCCGGCTGCGTGAAAAGGTGCCGTTTCTCGCCGACGCGATTGTGACCGTCAAACAATTCGGTTACAAGCTGGTCGATCCGGCTCCCGCACCGGCCGATCTGGCCAGGTGAGCGGCGTTCACCGGTTCTCGCATGCGCTCGTACTACCGCATCACGATCTTCCTGAGCATCTTCGGCGCGGCCGCGCTGGCGTTGCTCTTTGTGACTGTCACGACATCCGATCCGCTGTCGAGCGAGCATCGCACGCAGCTGCTGACGGTCACCGGGCTCGGCCTTGGCGGCGCGCTGGTCGCCGCGTTCCTTGTCTCGTCCGCGTTGGCGGCGCCGCTCGAGCAGCGGGTTGCCGCCATCGTCGCGGTCGCCCGGCGTTACGCGGTCGGCGATCTCCAGCGGCCGATGCCCGACTATGGCGACGACGAGATCGGCGAAGTCGCGCGGGCGATGGACAGCGCGGTGCAGGAGCTCGGCCGCCGCGTCGACGAGCTCTCGCGCGATCGCACGCGCATGGTCGCCATCCTCTCGAGCATGGTGGAGGGCGTCCTCGTCGTCGACGAGCAAGGCCGGCTCCAGCACGTCAACGACGCGGCGCGCCGGATGCTCCGGCTCGACCACGACGCCATCAATCATTCCTATGTCGAGGCGATCCGGCATCCCGGCATCGTCGATCAGATCTCCCGCGTGCTCGGCGGCGAGCAGCCCGAAGGGCTGGAGCTCTCGGTGACCCGCGACGTGAGCCGCACGCTCGTCGCGCGCGTTGCACCGGTCGTTGCGGCGGGACGTGGCGCGGTTCTGGTGCTGCACGACATCACCGATCTGCGCCGCGCCGATCAGATGCGTCGCGATTTCGTCGCCAACGTCTCGCACGAGCTGCGCACGCCGCTGACCGCGATCAAGGGCTACGCCGAGGCGCTGATGGACGAGCCGGACGACGCCGACGCCAGGCAGCGTTTCCTCGAAATCATTCACCGCCATTCGACGCGGATGGAGCGGCTGGTCAAGGACCTGCTCCGACTCGCCCGGCTCGATGCCGGGCAGGAAGTTGTCGAACGGGTGCGACGTCGATTCACGGACGCTCATCGGCAACGTCGTCGCGGACTTCGAGACGCACGGCGAGCGACAAGACAGCAGACGGTCCGCGTGGCGATCGCGCCCGAAGCGGCGTCGATGGTCGTCGACCCTGCCAAGCTCCACGACGTCCTCCGCAACCTGGTCGAGAACGCGGTGAACTACACGCCAGACGGCGGGACCGTCGAGGTGCACGCGGACGTCTACGACAATCGCTATCGGGTGATCGTGCAGGACACCGGCCCCGGCATTCCGCCTGAGGACCTCTCACGCGTGTTCGAGCGCTTCTATCGCGTCGACAAGTCGCGCGCGCGGCCGGGCGGCACCGGACTCGGCCTCGCGATCGTCCGGAATCTCGTCCACGTGCTCGGCGGCGAGATCGCGGTCGCCAATCGCGACAGCGGCGGCGCCAGCTTCACCGTCCTGCTGCCGATCTCCGACGACGGCAACGACGGACGCGACGAACGAGGAGGCGGCAAGTCGGCAGGTGTCGAACCGCCAACCGAACCCACGCACGCACAGGCACTTCGCACCTGAGCGCACCGGACGCACTCAGTTCTAGGGCATCCCGATCGCCGCCAGCAGGTAGAACGTCACCGCGGCAATCAGCGCGGAGGCCGGAATGGTCAGGATCCAGGCCCAGACGATCCGCCCGGCGATGCCCCAGCGCACCGCCGACGCGCGGCGGACCGAGCCCACGCCGACAATCGCGCCGGTGATCGTGTGCGTCGTGCTGACCGGCACGCCGAGCGCGGTCGCGGTGAAGAGCGAAATCGCGCCCGCGGTTTCCGCGGCAAAACCACCGACCGGCTGCAGCCGCGTGATCTTCTGGCCCATGGTGTGGATGATGCGCCAGCCGCCCGACAGCGTCCCCAGCGCAATCGCCGCGTGCGCCGAGAGCACGACCCACATGTCGATGCGGAACTCGTCAATCAGTCCGCCGGCAAGCAGCGCACCGGCGATGATGCCCATCGTCTTCTGTGCGTCGTTGGCGCCGTGGCCGAGGCTGTAGAGCGCCGCCGAGACCAGCTGCAGCTTGCGGAACCAGAAATCGACCCGCAGCGGCGGAAAGTTCCGGAACATCCAGTACAGCGCGATCATCAACGTGAAGCCCAGCGACAGGCCGATCGCCGGCGCCAGCACGATGAAGATCAGCGTCTTGGTCCAGCCGCTCGTGATGATGACGCCGGTGCCCGCCTTGGCCACCGCGGCGCCGGCGTAGCCGCCGATCAGCGCATGCGACGAGCTGGTCGGCAGGCCGTAGTACCAGGTGATCAGGTCCCAGACGATCGCGCCGATCAGCCCGGCGAGGATCACCGAGTAGGTCACGACCGTGATGTCGATCATGCCGGAGCCGACGGTCTTGGCGACGGCGGTGCCGAACCCGAACGCGGCGGCGAAGTTGAAGAACGCCGCCCACATCACGGCCTTGCCCGGGGTCAGGACCCGGGTGGACACGACCGTGGCGATCGAGTTGGCCGCGTCGTGGAATCCGTTGATGTAGTCGAAAACGAGCGCGACGATGATGACGAGGACGACGAGCGCGAATTCCACGGCGCGCTATCCGTGCTTGACGACGACGCCTTCGAGCGAGTTGGCGCAGTCCTCGCAGCGGTCGGTCGCTTGTTCGAGAAGGTCGAACATCTCCTTCCACTTCATCACGGTGATGGCGTTCTTCTCCTCCTCGAACAGCCGGCGCAGCGCCTCGTCGAGCACGTCGTCGGCCGCGTTTTCCAGCCGATTCACCTCGACGGCGCGCTCGTGGACGCCGGTGCGTTTTCGAGCGCCTCGACCGCGACGCGGACCTGCATCGCCGACTGCCAGACCAGCGACGCGAGCTCGCGGGCGCCGTAGCGGAGCGACGCCATGCGGTAGCGCCGGACGACCGTGGCCGCCGCGTCGATCGCGTCCATCACATCGTCGAGCGAGGTCGCGAGCTGGTGGATGTCCTCGCGATCGATCGGCGTGACGAAGGTCTTGTTGAGCCGCTGAATGATCTGATGGGTCAGCGCGTCGCATTCCTGCTCGATCTGCCGGATCTGCAGCGCGGTGTCCCAGGTCGGCGGGTCGGAGGAGAGCATCCGTTCCAGCAGCGTCGCCCCGGAGACGATGCGGTCGGCGAGGGTGATGAAATCGTCGAAAAACTTCTCTTCCCGAGGGATGAGGCGGAGCTTGAACACGTCAAGATGATGTAACGTGCATGTTTCGTCCGTGTTACACGACCCGACCCGTGGTCTTGCGGTCAGTCGTCCGCGACGTAGCTGAAGACCTTCCAGCGTCCGTCCTTCTCGAGCACCGAGCCAAACACGCGGATTTCGCGCGGCTCCCCTCCGCCTTCGCGCACGCGCAAGATGGTTCGCGCGTGGGTTCGAAACCCAGGGTATTCGGTCGATTGGCCAAGTACGACCTGCTCCAACTGGTAGCGCCTGCCGCCGTGCTCGCCCAGCGTCCGGGCAAGACTGGTGCCGCTCTTTTGATGGAGATCGCCCCAGACGTAGCTGAGTGGAAGGTTGCGCTCGGGCCGCGCTGCCGGCAGGGACGGCCAGATGTGGTCGCGGAACTCCGCCTCGTCGATCGCCAGTCGCCGGAGCGCCGTCTCGTCGCGGGCGGCCAACGCCTCGAGCACCGCGCGCGCGACCGCGTCAGGCGACTCGAACGTCTGCTGAAGACGCGGCGGACCGCACGCCACGTGGACGGCTGGAAGCAGGACGCACAGAAGCAGCGTCCCAACGCGGGAGAATAGGCGCGGAGAAATCTTCAGAATCTGGATTATCGGTCGGGGCACGTGGCCCCGACCGAGATGTGGATGGACCGTGCGGCTTACCGCGCTGCGAAATTCGTCCAGCCGCGCGTCCAGTCGTCGCCCGGCGGCGGCGGCACCGCGCCGATGAAGGTCACGGCCTGGAAGAACCCGTCGTTTGGCGGTTGAATCGGCGGGAGCTGGCCGCCGGCCAGCGTGGCCACCGACGACGGCTGGAACACCGGATTCTCGCCGCTGCACCCGGTCGCGGAAATGCCCGCCGTGTTGGGGTCGACGCCGACGCGAACGTCCGGGAAGCGGCCGTTGGTGATGTACGGCGTGGTGACGCTCGCGTGCATGTTCGAGACGTTCGCCCACGACGCACCAGCGCCCATCTGCGACGTGCCGTTGTCGACCTGGGCCAGCGTGTTCGCGTCCGAGATCTGAAACCCCTGGCGCATCCCGGTGATCAGGAAGTTCCGGATCGTGAAGATCGTGCCGCGGCGCAAGTTTCCGGCGCGCGCACTTCCGAGGCCAGGCCGGCCGGGTCGCCGCAAATCGTGAGGTTGTAGATCTGCGGGTTCGACCGTGGCAACAGGTTGTTGTTGAACTCGTTGTTGTCGGCCTCGATGCCGTTGTCGGCGTCGTCGCCACGCTGACGAACGACCAGGAACTGGGCGCGCCCCGACCACCCGAACGTCCAGTCGAAGCTGTCGTCGGCCGCGTTCGACGCGACGGCGTATCGAATGTCCGCCGTCCCGCCGAACCACTCGAAGGCGTCGTCGCGGTTCATATGGACCTGGATGAACTCGTACGAGCCGCCCCGGCCGACGCCCTGGAACGCGATCCCGTTCAACTCGTTGTCGGGGCTGAACTCGACGCCGGCAAACTCGACGCGCACGTAGCGCAGAGTGCCGCTGTTGTCGTTCGGGTCGTCTCCGCCGTAGACGCCGGTGTCGGCCTCGCCCACGCCCTCGCCGCCCTCGATGTTCACCGGCGCGCGGCCGTTGATGATGAGGCCGCCCCAGTCGCCGCGGTCGCGGCCGCCGATCGGCTGGTCGCTGGTGAAGACGATGGGCTGCTCGCGCGTGCCGATCGCATTCAGACGGCCGCCGCGCAGCACGATCAGCGTGCCGACGCTGCCAGCCTCGCCGATGACGCGGGTGCCGGCCTGGATGTTCAGGGTCGCCCCGGCGGAGACGAAGACGGCGCCGCGGAGCACGTAATAGAAGTTGTTGGTCCAGCTCTCGGTGCCGGTGACGAACCCGGTCACGACGATCACCGGTTTGTCGATGCCCGGAACAGTAACCGGCGGCGCCTGGTCGCCGCTCAGCGGCGCGATCTGCGCCACGAGAAGGACAGCCACGGCGGTGAGCAGCCCGAACGTGCGTAAAGCGTGATTCATGATGTCTGCGGCTCCGGTCCCTAGAAAACGTTCAGCCCGACGGACAACTGATAGGAGCGTCCGAGCTTGTAGATCCGCTGCGTCTCCGGACCCTGCGTGAAGAGGTAGTCGGTGTCGGTCAGGTTGTCCGCGGAGAAGCGGACGTTGAACCGGCCGAAGCGCTGGCTGGCCACCAGATCGAGCGTGCCGCGGCCCTGCTCGATGACGTCGGGCGCCTGGTTGGCGCCGACGTCGGAAATGCGGTCGCCGAAGTAGTTGACCAGCACCCTGGCCGTGAAGCCGCGCTTGCTGTATTCGCCGGTGAGGTTGAACAGGTTCTTCGACTGCCCCGCCAGCGGCCGCTCCAGTGAGGTCTGCACCCCTCGCTGCTCGGGCGCGAGCGTGATCTGCGAGTCGACGAACGTGTAGTTGACGCTGAAGAAGAAGTCCTGCGCCACGCGCTGGCCGGCCTCCAGCTCGATGCCGAAGTTCCGCGCCTTGTCGGCGTTCTGGAACGTGACGATCGGCTGCGCGCCGGCGATGACGACGCGCTCGATCGGCTGGTCGAAGTACTTGAAGAACGTGCTCGCGGCGAAGATGTTGCGGCCGCCCGGGAACATCTCCCAGCGCGCGTCGAAGTTCTGGATGAGCGCCCGATTGAGATCCGGGTTCCCCTTGACCGCGCGATTGCCGACGACGTCGGTGAACTCGAACGGGGCGAGCTCGCGGAACTCGGGGCGATTGACGGTCCCGCTGTAGCTGACACGGAGGTTCGCGTTCGCGGACAGCGCCTGGACGAAGTTGATGGCCGGGAACACGTCTGTGTTCTTGTTCTCCGACGTGATCGTGTTGACGAACAGGCCGAACGGGTCGAACGTGTTGACGACCTGCTCGAAGTTCTCGACCCGGGCGCCGGCGACGAGGCGCGACTTCGCGCCCAGGGCGATGTCGATCATCCCGTAGCCGGCAATCGTCGTCTGATCGCCGTCGTAGGCATCGACCGGGCGGGTCGTCTCGGAGAACGTGAACGCCGTGCCGATGTTGGCATTGGTGTAGAGCTGCTCTGGCGGCAGCGTGGGGTCGAACTGCACCGCCGGCGGGTCGCTCTTGTTGAGCACGACCGGGACGTAGCGGAACCGCCGCGACTTGAAGTCTCGCTGCCGCTCGACGTAGGCCGCGCCGAACTTGAACTGCGTCGGGCGACCGCCGGCGATGCTGAACAGGCTCCAGTTTGCCGCCACGTCGACGGTGTCGTCGTCGAGCTCGTTGAACATGCGGAAGCCGCTCTGCGATTCGTCGGCGAGCGTGAAGGTGGTCGTCGTCGGCTGCAGCGTGTTGAGGTCGAGCGGCACCTCGTAGAGCGATTCCTTCAAATCCGGTTCGTCGCGGGTCGCGCGCGCAACGTTGACGCGCCAGTCGATCCGGCTGTTGGCGATGTTCTGGAAGAAGTGCTCGCCGGCGACACCGTTTGACAGCAGGCCTTCTTCGATGAACTGCGTCCGGAAATTGCGGTAGAAGCGGGCGTTGTCGATGTTGGCGCCTTCGAAGAAGCGGCCCTCGTCGCGGCCGCTGTGGCTGTAGAAGTTCTCGAGCGCCAGGCGATGGCTCGGCGCGAACTGATAGGCGATGTTGGCGACGATGCCAAGCTGCGCCTTCTGCGTGCCGGTCTGGATCGCGTAGTCGCTGGCCGCCTCGAGGTCGGTGCCTTCGCTGATGCGGAAGAACCGGCGCGTCTCGTCGATGAACTGCTCCTTGTACTGGTGCGTGACGCTTGCCACGACGCCAAGCTTGCCGAAGCGGTTGCCGAACACGGCGCCCCAGTTCTGGCCGGGGGCGCCGTCTTCGTTCACGGGGCGCCACACCGAGTTGTCGAACGCGCGGCCGAAGGCCGTGATCTCGTCGGGGTTGAAGCCGACGTCAGGCGTGTAGATGCCGCGGCGGACGATCTTGCTGGCCGGAATGGCGGCCGGCAGCACGCGCGCGCCGTTGTTGTAGCCGAACAAGTCGTTGCCATTCACCGGGTTCAGCGGAATCGACTCGCCGGTCGCGTTGGAGTAGAAGCTCAGACCGTACGAGAAATCGACGACGGGCTGCGTCGGCAGCTTCAGCGGGATGATCTGCACGAGCCCGCCGGCAAACTCCGCAGAACGGTCGGGCGAGTACGACTTGGTCACCTGCACGCTGTCGAGCAGGCCCGCCGGGAACATGTCGAGCGGCACGACCTTCTTGTCCGGTTCGGTCGTCGGAAGGACCGCGCCCGCCAGCGTCGTGTTGCTGTAGCGCTCGCCGAGGCCGCGCACGAACACGTACTGGCTGTCGACCACCGACAGCCCGGTGACGCGCGACATCGCCGCGGCGGCGTCGCTGTCCGCGTTGGCCCTCATCTCCTGGGCGCCCAGGTTGTCGGTGATGACCTGCGCGTTCTTCCGCTCGATCAGCTGCACTTCCTGCGACGAGGTGACCGCGTCCTGGGGCGCCTCGGCGGTGACGGTCACCGTCTCGGCGAACTTCGCCATCGTGATGCCGATGTCGACGGTCATGACCCGGGCGGCGGTCGTGACCTCGAGGGTCAAGACCTTCTCCTGATACCCGTCCATGACCACCTTGAGCTGATACGTGCCGGGGGCGAGTTCGAGGACGTAGCGACCGTCGACGTCGGTGTAGACGGTCTGACCACCCACGACCTCGACGGGGAGGCCGGGCAGAGTGATCGCGTTCGACTCGTCGCGGACGACGCCGGCGACGCGAATCCGCTGCTGCGCTTCGAGCGCACGTGCGGCCGGTTCGGCCAGGAATGGTGTCGCGGCACCGAGGAACAAAACGCTCGACAGCACGACGCGAGCGGGGGATGACACTCTCATACTCTCCTCTTCAGTGTGGGCAACGGCTGGGTACCGGCGACCAGAGGGGGCCGACGCCAGGACGAGGCGAGGCCAGCACCGCGGACAGGCTATCGATGCCCCATGAATCACTCGTAACAAAGCGGTTACAAGCGGGTTAACTCGGGCCGAAGCTCGGGTGTGGTGTTACGAGAGAGTTAATTCAGGGCAGCCCGGCCGGGCTGTTGCAGGGGTAGTGAAGAGATGGCGAGGGCAGGCGCGGGCGTGCCGCGCCGTGAACGTTTCGGGCGTCAGCGTGCGCTGGGACGCATCAAGGCAAGCCCGTCGAGACCGGAATCCTTGCGCCGGCCCAAGCCGAGCTCAGAGCGAACCGCGTTCTCGCGCCGGATCGAGCACGCGTCGGCCGGGCGCTCGTCGGGTTCGGGATCGGCGCACTTGCCGGTCAGATCGCCGGCAAGCAGATAGGGCAGCGCATGACCGTAGACCTCGTGGATCAGAATGCGATCGAGGTCCGCTTCGAACTCCCACGGCAGCGAATGCCGACGCCGATGGGTGTCCTGGAGCAAGGGCAAATTCACCACCACGACGACAACATCCACGCTCCCGTCCTGGCCGGGGACGGGAGCCGCCCCGGCGAGCACCGTCGGGTCGAACCGACGGCGAGCCGTCCCACGGGCGTCGGCGACGACGACCTGGTCGGGGGTCAGGATGACCGCGTGGCGGCCGATGGCCGTCAGCGCGTCGAGCGCCTCGCGCCAGAGCGCGCTGCCGCTGGAGATGCGTTTCAGGCTGGCTTCGATGATGAGGTTCTTCGGTACGGACCGGGAGGTGTCTCGCCGCAGGCTGGGCGAAGGACGGTCCGGGGCAAAGAAGGACGCCGACAATGGCTGCCAGCGGAAAAAGCCTCTGAAACATGCCTCCCCTTGGGTCGAGACGACCCGCTTTTCCGTGCAGTCGCGGCGGCCTCCTAGGACGCCGAGATGTTACACGCACGAAACAATACCGTCATACGGTTGTCACTTCAAGGGATTATCGGCAGCTTCCAGCGATCGGATTAAGCCTTGGCCGCTTCGCCGGCCGCAACGTTGCGGATGTAAGCCGCAAAATCGGCGTCTTCGCCCTCGAGGAGCCGCGGGAGCATGGCGCGGAAATCGGCACGCCGGCACCATTCGCGCATGTAGTCGTCCCAGGATGACCAGCGGCGGCGTTGTTTCTCGGTCATCTCGTCGTCAAAGGCGAGCAGGTAGGCGCGCTCGAACAGCGAGATGAGGATCTCGAACACGACCTGGCGGCGCTCGTGCTGCTCTTCGCTCAGTTGCGGCGCCGCGACCCGCGACCGCAGCCCCAGATCGGGATTCGCCATCACCAGCTTCAGGAAGTCTATGTAGGCTTCCGACAGTAGCTGGTAGGTTTCCTCTTCCTCGTTCTCCCGCTCTTTCCGCTGCTCTCGCCAGAATGTGAAAATCGCAAGCGGCAGAGCGATCACGGTCACGACGTAACTCAACAGCTCCCAGAATTCGAATGCGGTCATGCGGGCCTCCACGGCTCGTCATGAACCTACCTGAAAACCTACTGCGCCTTGATTGGCACGGTTTTCAGCTCGAATCGCACCGCCTCGAGCGAAGCGGCTGACGAGTTCTGCAGCAAGTCGTTCGTGCCCTTCGGCAACCAGCGCACGCGGCCGGGATCCTGGTCCGACAGCCAGACAACCAGGCTTGGCAGCGCTCCGTTCAAGTCCACTGCGGTTCCCGGCGGCAGCAGCAATCGGCTGATACGGATTTGCGCGTTCGCGAATTGCTCCTTGTTGATCACCGTCGCCGCCGTGGCTTCGGGTGGAAGCGTACCGCGGAGCGTCCGCGGTTCGACCGGGTCGGTCTTGAACTCGACGCGCAGGAAGTCGCTCGGCAGCGGCGACTGGTTCTCGACCTCGTGGGTCTCCTTCACGCCGCGAAACAGCCGGATGCTCCGAGCGATCGTCGGCTTGCGCGTGACCGCGCCGTAGTCGGCGCCGACGTGTCGGAAAACAACCGGACCGCTCGCATTGAGATAGAGATACGCCGAGGCCCAGGCGGTGTGGTCGTGGACGGGCAGCTTGACGTTCGGCGCATAGTGCACCCGCGTCACCTTCACCCACTCGTTTTCGAGGATCAACTTGTAGGCGTCGGGCAGCGTCGCCACCGGGTCCTGCGCCGCTGACAGAACGACCGCCGACGCCAGACCCATCGCCGCAAGAATCACTTTCCGCATCGTCCTTACCCCATCTTCCCTTACCCGCCCTACCTGCCTTACCCGCCCTACCTGCCCTACCCGCCCTACCTGCCTTACCCGCCCTACCTGCCCTACCTGCCCTACGTGCAACACGTCGGCCCGCAGCAGCTCTTCGCCGCTGCCGCTGGCTTGGTGGCGCGAACGAACGCGCTCATGAAGCGGCCGTCCACGCGGTCGAACAGGTTCTCGCTGAGCCCGGCCTCGACCAGGAACGAGCGCGCGTCCTCGGCGCGGTAGACGCGCGTCGGCTCGACGCCAATGTCGCTGAAGCCCGCGGCGGTCAGCTTGGTGCGGTATTCGCCTTCCTCGAGCGCGCCGGCCACACAGCCGATCCAGAGCTCCATGCTCTTTCGCACCTCCAGCGGCACGTCGTCGCCGCGCATGACGACGTCGGAGACGGCGAAGCGGCCGCCGGGCTTGAGGACGCGGAACGCCTCGGCGAGGACCCGATCCTTGTCGGCCGAGAGGTTGATCACGCAGTTCGAGATGATGACGTCGACCGAGTTGTCGGGCAGCGGGATGTGCTCGATCTCGCCCTTCAGGAACTCGACGTTCTCGATGCCGGAGCGGCGCTGATTCTCGCGGGCGAGCGGCGAGCATGTCGTCGGTCATGTCGAGGCCATAGGCCTTGCCGCCCGGGCTGACCCGGCGCGCGGACAGCAGGACGTCGATGCCGCCGCCCGAGCCGAGATCCAGCACGACCTCGCCGGGCGACAGTTCCGCCAGCGCGGTCGGATTGCCGCAGCCGAGCGACGCGATCACCGCCTCGACCGGCAAGGCGCCAATCTGCGAGGCGTCGTAGAGGTTCGAGGTGATCGGGTCGCAGCTCGCATCCGCCCCGCAACAACCGCCGCCCTTCTCCCCTTCGGCGGCCCGACGGGCTGCCGCGCCGTATTTCTCTTTCACCAGGTCACGTATTTCGCTGTTCGCCGTGCTCATAACAAGGCCTCCGTGATATTCGTTTTAGCGAATATATGACCGCCGCCAGATATCTGTCAAGGCGAATATGATGCCGGTGCTAATATTTGTTCAGACGAATATGTCAGTGTCACTGCCAATCGCCGGCGCGGCCTGCTGCGACACCACTCCCGCTGCCGCGGCTGCGGAACTGCCGGGGAACTGGTGAAGGTCTACAAGGCGCTGGCCGATGAAACGCGGCTGCGGATCCTGGCGCTGTTGAAGGATGGCGAGGTCTGCGTCTGCCACATCCACGGCGGACTGCGCATGCCGCAGCCGACGGTGTCGCGGCATCTCGCTTATTTGCGTCGCAGCGGCCTGGTCGAGGCGCGGCGTGAAGGGGTGTGGATGCATTACCGGCTGAAGCCGGTCACCTCGCCGATCGTCCGCGAGGTCGTCGATGCCGCGCTGCATGCGCTCGCGCACGCGGCGGTCACTGAAGCCGACCGGCGGCGGCTGCAACAGGAGATGGCGAGCTCAAGACGGCGCTCGGCTTTCGGCTCTCAGCGCTCCGTCAGCTTCCAATTGCCAGCGTGCGAGCTCAGAACGAGCTGAGAGCGCCAGAACCTGATCGCTTCGATAGCCGACTGTCACTGGCGCGAAGCGCCTGGCTTAGTAGTTGAACTTCAACGCAAACTGAATAATCCGTGGATCGTAGGTCGCGTCATCGTGCCGAACGCCGCGCTGCTGCGTTGATGCTGTTGCCGGACGGCGAGCGGAAGTTGGTCCGGTTGAACAGGTTGAAGAACTCGGCGCGGAACTCGATGTTGCTGGTCCGCCACGGCAGCGCAAAGCGCTTGGACGCGGCGATGTCCATCTGCCACACCGTCGGGCCGCGATAGTCGTTCCGCGGGCGTTGCCGAACGGCTGGCTCGGGTCTGTCGGAACCGACCACGGCGCTCTCGATTCAACCAGTTCTGCGACCGTCCGCTGATCTCTCGGCACCAGCACGCTCGCCGGTGATGTTCGGCCGGTAGTTGTTCGCGCCGCGGAAGTCCTGCTGAATCCCCGACACCTGGAATGCGGCGGCTGGCGAATAGACCAGCGTGAACGGCTCGCCCGCGTAGATCGTTGTTGACGCCGGCGATCTTGCCAGCCGCCAATAAGGGCGTCGGGGGCGCCGAGGCGTTCGCCGGCAATGCGCGGCCGGTGCCGAACGGCAGGTCGAGGACGAAGCTGGTGGTGTTGTTGTAAGGCTGCGTGATACGCGCCGAGTCGAGATAGTCGGCGTCGAGGTTGTAAAAGCTCTGCGGCGCCGGGAAATTGCCGGAGCCGCCCTCGAGCGATCCGGCGCCGTTGTCCTTGGTCTGCGACAGCGTCAGCGAGTTGAGAATGGAGACGCTGCGGCCCCCATCCGCCAGTCGAACTTGCCCTGGAATGCGTGGTAGCGCGATTTGCCGCCGTTGAAGGAATAGGTGATGTCGCCGAACTCCGGAATCGGCCGCCGCGATTGCAGCGACAAGCGTGCCGGCGCTGTTGTTCGGCGCCGCCTCGTTGAGGTTAGCGAACAGCAGCAAGTCGTCGGCGCGGTTGCCGATGTAGGCGAGATCGACAAGGCACCGCGCCAAAGCTCGCGCTGCACCGACACGAACCAGCTCTGCACCCGGCTCGAGTGGTAGTCCTCGGGCATGTAGGTGATGTTCGACGCCAGCGGATTGAACGCAGACGGATCCGTCAGTCCGGTCGGGTAGCCCTGCTGCGGTCGGCCGGAAGCCGGCCTGTGTCGGCGTCTGATTGACCACCGCGTTGATCACCTGCGGACCGTTGATCGGCAGCACGTTCGCGCCGCCGGCGCGATGGAAGTGCACGTAGCTGATGCCGTAGCCGCCGCGCAGCACGGTCGCCGGGTCATCGTGTAGGCCAGCACCCAGCCGCGGCCCGAAGTTGTTGCGATCCGGCTTGAGCGTCGAGCGGTCCTGGAGCGATCCGTCGCTCGCCGAGCATCATCGTCCGCGTCGCCGGATCGAAGTTCGACAGGATGTTGTCCTTCTCGACCCATGGCGTCGCGTACTCGTAGCGCAGCCCGAGATTCAGCGTCAGGTTGTCGTTGACGCGCCAGTCGTCCTGCAGATACGTGAAGTGCATGTTCTGCCGCAGGTTGGCGATCAGGATGTTGCTCAGCGCGTAGCGACTGCGCGCGCCCGAACATGAAGTCGGCGAGGTTGTATTGGTTGTTGCCGGCGGTGAGGCCGACCGGCCGGCTGAACTGCCCCGGCGTATTCGTCGCGGCCGTAGAGCGGATTGACGTCCTGCACTTCGGTTTGGATGTGCTGGAACTCGTACCCGCTCTTGAGGGAGTGACGGCCCGTCAGCCACGAGTAGTTCACCTTCGGGTTGTAGACCGTCGGGATACTGCCACTGCGGATTGGTCGCCTGCCGGCCGAGTCGCTGAAGCCGGTAATCGATCTGCGTCGGCAAGCCGCCGACGACGCGCGGATCGCTCGGCAGACCGGCTGATGCCGTAGGCGTCCAGCGCGCTGGTCGCTGCCGAGCGCCGCGGGGTTCTTGCCACCCTCGGTGCGCGACCACCCGAACCGCACTTCGAGCAGCGACGACGCCGTTCGGCGTGTAGGTCACTCCGCGCGCGAACTGCTTGTTGTCGAGCGTAGGTATCGGCGTTGCCGGCGCCGCCTGAGGGCAGCGGGATGTTCGGGTCGTCGAAGATGTCGACGTCGCGCCAGCCGTAGCGGCCGAACAGCGGACAGCGCTCGGATTGACCTGCATGTTGACCTTGCCGCCGGCCTTGTGGGTCGTGTTGATTGAAGTTCTGCAGGATCTGGTAGTTGTTCGGCCGCGGAGGCTGTTCGTCGGCGCCGGCAGCTCGCTCAGCACCTTGCGCGCGAACGACGTCATCGGAATCGGCGTTCCTGCCGGATACAGCGGCCCGGTCGACCGGATTGCGGCACGTCCACGCGCAAGAGTGCCCTGCCGCTGCGCTATGGTCGGCAATCGTCGTGCTCGCCGTCGTCGCCGCGCGTCTGATCGAATCCCTCGTAGTCGGCGAAAAAGAACGCCTTGTTCCGCACGATCGGCCCGCCGATACACGCCGCCGTACTGATCGCGCTCGAAGGGCGGCTTCACGCCGTCCGGCGGACCGGAAAAAGCCCGGTCGCGTTCAAGGCGGTACGCCGCGCGAACTCCCAGCCCGAGCCACGGACCTGGTTCGTGCCCGCTCGCGTACGCCACGTTGACCGTCGCGCCGCCAGCGCGGCCGTATTCGGCGCTCATGTTATTGGTGACGACCTTGAACTCTTCGACCGCGTCCGGCGAGGGCTGCATCACCTGGTTCGAGAAGCCCTGGTTGCTCGTCCCGTAGGCGTTGTTGTCGACACCGTCGATGAGGAAGTTGTTGAACGTCGAGCGCAGCCCGTTGACGTTGAACGAGCCCTCACGGCCACCTGCAGCGAGCGGCGACGACGCGAACGCCGGGCGACAGCAGCGCCAGCGCCGAATACTCGCGGCCGTTCAGTGGAATCGCCCGCGTCTGCTCGCCGCTGATGATCTGGCTGCGGTCGGACGAATCGGTCTGCAGCAGCACCGCACTGGCACTGACCTCGACCTTCTCGCGTCACCTGCCCGATCGGCCATCGTCAGATCGACGCGCTGGCGGGCGCCGACGGTGACCTGGATGTTGTCGACCACGGCGATTGAAAATCCCGCCTTTTCGGCGCTCAGCAAGTAGGCGCCGATGCGGACGGTGAAGAACTCGAAGCTGCCGTTCGCATCGGTCATCCGCTCGCTGCTCACCCCGGTTTGGGTATTGGTCAGCGTGACCTTGGCGTCGGGAACGACGGCGCCGGAGCTGTCGCGGACGGTGCCGACGACGGTCGCCGTTTCAAACTGTGCGTACGCCGGCGCGGCGAGCGCCCAGACCAGGAGCGCGACCACGAAGGCAAGCCTCTGCATGACAATGTCCTTGAGGGAAAGTGGTGGGTTCGCAAAAGCGAGTGCCGGCCGAGGCTTCACACATCCCATGCGACAGCGCCGGTCGAACACTCTGGCCGCCGATTGCGAGCGGCCAGTCGTAGTAGTAGCAGCATCTGGTGAAGCTGCGGTGACCGCCCCGTAACAACGGTTCGACATGTGTTCCACCCGGTGCACTCATACGCTTCCTGCGGGCCCCGCGTCAAGGAGAGCGGCTGTCGTCGTCTCGACAAAACCGGTGGGACCACGGATTTTACGGCGGCGAGGCGGCAGCGTCGCAAAACTGTTACGAGGGCCGGCGAGACTACAAGCCTTCCGGCACTTCGGTGCTCCTCACGAGCGGCGCGCTGACCACGCGCCGCTTTCCTTTTCTCACCGTCAGTCCTGCGCGGTCAGCGTCGTGAGCGTCGCGGGAGTGAAATCGCGAATCTGCTTCTGCAGCCCCCTGTACCAGGAGCGCATGCCGAGGTCGCGCGCCTCCTTGGCGGCGCGTTCGGCGTCCCAGCCCTGACGCCCGATCCGATAGAAGGCGATCAACGCCCCGGTGCGATCGGCGCCGCGATGGCAATGGACGAACACGCTCCCGTGCTCCTCGTCGTCGAGAACCTTGAAAAAGGTGCGGATGGCATCGTCCGGAATCGTCCGCGAGCGGGTGAAGAAGTTCCCATCTTCGACCGGAATGCTGACGTACTTCAGCCCGAGTCCTTCGACGATGCGCTTTTCGTCGGTGCGGACCTGATCGGCCTCCATCCGGAGGTTGATGATGGTCTTGATGCCCATCTCGCGCAGCTGTTTGAACCCGGCTTCGGTCGGCTGAGCGCCGCGATAGAGACGCTCGTCCACTTTGTTGAATCGCTCGGCCGGAACCGGCAGCGGCTGCTGCTGATCGGCACCCGCGGCAACCCCCAACGCGAGCGCAGTGATGGCAGTCAGGGCCATCAAATGCCTGGCGGATCGAACCATTTCAGCCCCTCTATTCACTTGTGTTGTCCGTCCATCCGCTCAGACTCCCGTCCGTTTGCGCCCGATTTCACGGATCACCGAGCAGATGGAGTCATCCACTCAAGTGAACTGTGGGGTTAGACCTCAGCAGCAGTATACCGCCGCGTGCACAGGCCGCACCGCAGACGCCGTGCGCGGCTACCGCCCCTCGAGGCCGCGTCCGTCCGCGCACTGTCGACTGGACTCGAGACCGTAGACCGTCGACCGTCGACCTCCTTGCACCACGTTTACCGACATTTAACGTGTCCGTCACCGCTCGGAAATCTCCCACCGATACCGTGACAGCACGGTTGTGATGCAACAGAACAGTTTTCACCAGGAAGCGGCGAGGCTTCGCCGATGTCGACGCAAGGACGGGCGGGCGGATCGCGCGTGCAGGGGAAGACCCGCGTGCTCGTGGTCGAGGACGAACGCGATATCGCGGAGCTCGTCAAGCACACGCTCGAACGCGGCGGCGACATCGACGTCCAGATTGTCGGCAGCGGCGATTCGGCGCTCAAGGCGGCCGCCGACGAACCACCCAAGCTCATCGTCCTCGATCTGAACCTGCCGGTTCTGAACGGCATCGAGGTCTGCCGGTTGCTGCGCACGCGCCCGGCCACCAAGGGCGTGCCGATCATCATGCTGACCGCGCGCGGCACCGAGAGCGATCGCGTGTCCGGACTCGATGCCGGCGCCGATGACTATGTCACCAAGCCGTTCAGCCCGAGAGAGCTTGCCGCGCGCGTGCGCGCCGTGCTGCGGCGCGGCCGCGGCGATGCCGAACCGACGCCGGTTGTGTATCGCGGCCAGCACCTCGTCGCGGATTTCGAAGCGGTGAACATTTCAGTCGACGGCGAAGCGATTCGCCTCACGCGACGCGAATTCGAGTTGCTGCGTTATCTCGTCGAGAACCGCAACCGCGTGCTCTCGCGCGATCGATTGCTCGAGCGGGTGTGGGGATACGACCGGCTGATTGAAACGCGATCGGTGGACGTGCACGTCGGCCGCCTGCGGAGCAAGCTTGGCGCGGCCGGCCGTCAGATCGAGACGGTCGTCGGTCTCGGGTATCGATTCGTCGAATAGCGACGCTGAGAGAGGTCTCGCCTACGAGACCTCTTCCCATCCATCCTGGCGGAGTTCGCTCAGCTGCAGCGTGAAGGCGCGGCGGACCCGTTCCACCCGATGCCAGTCCTGGTAGTGACCGCTGGCGCACCACCTTGCTGTCCTGCGTTTCCTTCACTTCCCAACCCGCGGTCGTGGGCTCGATCGTGAACCGGCGGACGTGGTTGGCGTTCCGAATGCTCTTGCTGAATGCGTACATGTGGGAGGACCTTGGCTTCCGAGCCCCCTGATCCTTACCCGAGCCTCGCCCCGGCTCGCTGTAAATTCGACGTAACGCAGATTGGTCAAATGCTAGAAGGGCCTGCAGTTACAGCTGTTTACGAGGGCGATACACGGACATGTAAGGCCCGCTCATGGGTGTGCACGATGAGCTCCCCCTGGCCGGTGCGCGGCTCCCCATCGACGTGGTAGGGAATCTCGCCCTCTGCTCGGACCGCGATCGAGCGCGCGGCCTGCATGGTCACCCCGGGGCCGCTCCGGAGGGTCCCCAGGAACAGCGCTGGCAGCCGCGACGCAATCCCCCACATCGACAACGGCTCGACGATCACGACTTCGAGCAGCCCATCGTCGAGACGAGCGCCCGGGGCAATCAGCACGCGGTTGCCGTACTGTCGGCCGTTTGCCAGCGCAAGGAGCATGGCATCGTGTGCGCGCAGCACGCCGTCGAGCGTGATGTCGTAGCGCTGCGCCCGATAGCGCAGCAGCTCGGCGCTGCTCAGCTGCAGATACGCCAGCGGTCCGCGCCGCCGAGGGCCGCGCTCGGCAAATCGCGCCGCGATGACCGCGTCGATGCCGACGCCCGCGATGTTGAAGAAATAGCAGTTGTCGACTTGCCCGGCGTCGATCGTCGTCGTGTCGCCGAACGCGGCGAGTTCGAGAGCGGCGCGAGGGTCGAACGGAATCCCGAGGTCGGCGGCGAGGCCGTTGCCGGAGCCCGCCGGGACGATCGCGAGCGGCACCGTCGTGTGCACGAGTGCTGACGCCGCTTCGTTGATCGTTCCGTCGCCGCCCCAGGCGACGACCAGATCGACGCCGGAGTGTGCGGCCTCACTCGCGAACCGTTTCGCATCGCCCGCGGCGGTCGTCGTGCGAATGGTGACGTCGAAACCCGCTGACGCCAGGATGTCTGCGGGCGAGGGCGCCGTGCTCCTGAATCTGATTGTCGTACCGTCCGCGGCCTGACAGCGGATTGATGACGACAACCGCGCGACTCATCGTCCGATCTTACGGAGCGCCCGCGGGGGCAGGAGCCAGCGCAGCGTGCCGGGCCCCGTCGGCATCGCGCCGTCCAGCTCGATGCAGCAGACCGCGCCTTTCTTGAACTCGATCGTGCCGCGCGAGCGGAGCAACCGTGCCGCGAGCTCGCCGAGATCGGGTTCGTGGCCGACGAGGGCGATGTGCTTCGCGCGCTTCGAGGCCTTGGTGATCGCTTCGAGCACCTGGATTTGGCGGCCGCCCGGCGACAGCGCCTCGAGGGTGTCGAGCCTGGGCTTGCCGCCGATGCCGGCGACGAGCAATTGAGCGGTGTGGTTGGCGCGGACGAGCGGGCTCGACAGCACCAGCTCGAGCTTCACGTCGAAGTCCTTGAGCCCCTCGACGACGCGCTTGAAGCGGACGACGCCTTCGCTCGTCAGCGGACGCTCGCGATCGTCCGGGTAGTTCGGGCCCCGGCTCGGCGGCAATCGCATGTCGAACCAGCAGCAACTCAACGGTGGCAGCCATCATTCTCCCGGTTCATCGCGCGGGGAACCGTCCCGTTCGGGGGTCGTCGATTGACCGATCGTCTCAAGTCACCCGGCACGTCACGCTACGGCGGGCGCGACGCGCTCGTGGTCGGCGCGCAGCCGTTCGCAGAGCTTTGCGATCGACGCCCGCCGCCGCATGTAGGTGCCGTGCAGCTGCCGACACTCGTCCTCGAGGGTCCGGATGAGCGCGTCGAGCTCGCTCGACAAGCGTCGGTCGCTGCCGGCAACGTCGGCCTGCAGCTGCCGGGTCCTGTCGATCAGGATCTCGTAGTCGTGCATCTGGCCGAGGAGATCCTGGATCCGCTTCAACTGGGTGATGCGGGCGGTGATTCGCGACCGCTTGAGCTCGCGCTCGACTTCCATCGCGTAACGCAGTTTCTTGGCCGCCACGCGAATCGCATGGAGTCGATCGCTGAGGTACAAGCCCCCGGCGCGCTCGATCGCCGCCTCGAGGTTGCCGGCCCGGCGCGCGACCTGGTGTTCGGCTTCGGCAATCGCGGCCGCGGTTTCGAGCGGCCGTGGGCTGCGTTCGACGAGGACCAGGCGGCGGCGCAGCTTCTCAATTTTCCCCGGCGTGATCGCCGCCAGCATCTCGCGCCGGCGGTCGAGCCGCTCGCGGGCGATCGTCTGACGCACGCGCGTCAACGCCCCCGGCGAGAGGATGCGTTCGCCGGCCAGTTCGTCGAGGTGTGCCAGGGCCACGTCGAGCTCGCGGACCGGGCCGAGCGCCCGAGTCATCCGCCGCACCTGTCGCCGCACCCGTCCGATCGCTGCGCCGTCCACCGACACGCGCAGCACGGGCAACGCTTCGCGCAGGCGTCGCGTTGCCACTCGCGCCTGGTGGACCGATCGCATGTCGCCGGCCTGCGCCGCAGGCATGGCGTCGACGAGCGTGGTCAGGCGCTCATTGAGCAAGACGAGGAGGGTGGCTCGATGGTCCATGCTACGATGGGCGCTCAGCCGACAATTATACCGTTCGCGACTCATGCGCCTCGCAGCGATCGATATCGGGACCAACTCGGTGCACATGATCGTCGTTCGGGTCCGGCCCGATTTCTCTTTTGAGGTCATCGATCGCGAAAAAGAGATGGTTCGGCTGGGCGCCGGCGGCCTCGACGGCCGGAAGCTGACCCACGAGGCGATGACCTCGGCGCTCCAGGCGCTGGCGAAGTTCGAACAGCTGGCCCGGTCCCACCAGGTCGACGAAATCCTCGCGGCGGCCACGAGCGCGACCCGCGAGGCTGAAAACGGCGGCGAGTTTCTCCGCGCGATTGAGCACACCACCGGCATTCGCCCCCGGATCATCAACGGCACCACCGAAGCGCGGCTGATTCACCTCGCCGCGGTCTACGGCGTCGACACGCCGAAAAAGGCCGTGGTGATCGACATCGGCGGCGGCAGCGTCGAAATCACGCTCGGCACCCGCGAACAGGTCCAGTTCGCGCGGAGCTTCAAGATCGGCGTGATCCGGCTGACCGAGCGATTCGTCTCGTCGGACCCGCTGAGCGGCCGCGACGAACGCAAGATGGTCCGGCACGTTCGCGATCAGATCGAGCGCTATGTCGGACACGTTGTTGATGCGGGCTTCGACAGGGTGATCGGCACGTCGGGCACGATCCTGTCGATTGGCTCCATCGCAACGGCGATGGAACGCGGGGAGGTGCCACCCGAGACGCGCAATCTCCGGGTGACGACCAAGAGTATCCACCGGTTCCGCAAGGCGGTCACCGCGCTCGACCTCGAGCAGCGCCTGGAGCTTCCGGGCCTGGATCCACGGCGCGCCGACCTGACCGGGACGGGCGCGATCCTGCTCGACACCGTGCTCCGGTCGCTGAACGCGCCGGAGATCACCCTGTGCGACCTGGCGCTGCGCGAGGGGCTGGTGCTCGACTACATCCTCCAGCACCGCAAGGACATCGCCCGCGTCGATCGCTATCCCGACGTGCGGCGGCGCTCGACCATCGAACTCGCCGAGCGGTGCAACTGGGAAGCGGCGCACTCACGCCGGGTCGCGCACCTCGCGCTCAACCTCTTCGACGGGACCATGGCGCTGCACGGCCTCGGCGAACGCGAACGCGAGTGGCTCGAGTACGCCTCGTTCCTGCACGACATCGGCAATCACATCAGCTACGAGCGGCATCACCGGCATTCGTATTACCTGGTCAAGAATGGCGACCTGCGCGGCTTCGATCCGGAGGAGATTGAAGTGATGGCGCTCGTCGCGCGATATCACCGCCGCGGCCTCCCGGCGAAATCCGACGAAGGCTACGGCACCCTGCCGAAGACGCTGCGCCACACCGTTCGCGTCCTCGCGGCTTTTCTCCGCCTCGCCGAAACACTCGACCGCAGCCGCAACGGCGTCGTGCGGAAGGTGATGGTCCGCGAACGTCAGGGGACGCTGCGGCTCGACGTCTATGCCGTCGGCGACGCCGAGCTCGAGGTCTGGGCGGCCCGACGACAGCAGGCGGCATTCGAGAAAGCGCTCGACCGTCAGGCTCGCATCGTGGCGCATCACCTGAAGGAGCCGGACGAGCCCGCTCGCCGCGCCCGCAAGCGCCCGCGGAAAGCTGCATAGAGCCAACCACTCTGGGCATCGTTGGACCAGGACGGTAGGCATCATGGCACCTCAGGCACTCCGGTTACCCCGAATTTACAACTAGGAAACTGGTCCGAAATCGCCGTCCGGTACGGTGAAGTCATGACCATGTCACGGCTTCGACACACCGCCGTCGGGGCGGCGCTCGCGGGCGCGATCGCCTGCGGCGGAGGACTCTCGTCCTCGTCGAGCAGCACCCCCGCCGCCTCCGATATCAGGGTGGACGGTTCGAGCACCGTCTTCGTCGTCAGCGAGGCCGTCGCGGAAGAGTTTCAGAAAACGAATCCCGGAGTTCGTGTCACCGTCGGAACGTCCGGTACCGGCGGCGGGTTCCAGAAGTTCTGCCGCGGCGAATCCGACATCAACGATGCGTCGCGGCCGATCAGCAAAGCGGAGATGACCGCGTGCAGCAGCGGCGGCATCACCTACTACGAGCTGCCCATCGCCTACGACGGGATTGCCATCGTGGCGAACCCGAAAGCCGCGTGGATCACCGACATCACGGTGGACGAGCTGAAGACGCTGTGGGCGCCGGAGGCGCAGGGCAAGGTGATGAAGTGGAATCAGGTCCGCAGCAGCTGGCCGGACCGCGAGATTCACCTCTACGGCGCCGGCGTCGATTCCGGCACCTACGATTACTTCACCGAGGCGGTTGTCGGAACAGCGCGAGCGAGCCGCGGCGACTTCACGTCGAGCGAGGACGACAACGTGCTGGTGCAGGGCGTGTCCGGCGACGAGCTCGCGCTCGGGTTCATTCCGTTCGCGGTACTTCGGGGAAAACCAGTCGCGATTGAAGCTGGTTCCAGTTGACAACAAGAAAGCTGAGGACGGCGACGGGCCCGATCGTCCCGAGTCTCGCGACCATCCGGACCGGCACCTATCAGCCGCTGGCGCGGCCGCTCTTCATCTACGTCTCGGAGAACGCGCTCGCGCGTCCCGAGATTCAGCAGTTTCGTCGACTACTACCTCGCCAACGCGCCGAAGCTGGCCGAGGAAGTCGGCTACGTGCAGCTGGGCGACCAGGTCTACGAGCTCGTCAGCGCCCACTTCAAGGCACGGAAACCGGGAACTGTGTTCGGCGAGGGCGGCGCGCAGGTCGGCGTCACCATCGAACAGTTGCTCGCCAAAGAGCGGCGATAGCCGCTGACGCTCCGTCGCTCAATCATGCGTGCACGCGTCGGCGAGTGGATCATCGAGCGAATGCTGTTTCTGTGCGCCGCTCTGTCGGTGCTCACGACGGCTGGCATCATCATCGTCCTGGCGGCGGAGACGGCGGGGTTCCTGGCCGAGGTGCCGCTCGTCGAGTTCATCACCGGCACCGAGTGGACGCCGCTCTTCGCCAACAAACAGTTCGGCGTCCTGCCGCTCGTGGTCGGCACGCTGCTGGTCTCGGCGATTGCGATGGTCGTCGCGCTGCCGATGGGACTGCTCAGCGCGATCTACCTGAGCGAATACGCGCCGGCGGGTCTGCGCCGGATCGTCAAGCCGGTTCTCGAAGTGCTCGCCGGCGTCCCGACGGTCGTCTACGGCTACTTCGCGTTGATGTTCGTGACCCCGCTGCTGCAGCGGTTCATTCCCGGCCTCGCCGGTTTCAATGCGCTCAGCCCGGGGATCGTGATGGGGATCATGATTCTGCCGCTCGTCTCGTCGCTGTCCGAGGATGCGATGCGCGCCGTCCCGCAGGGATTGCGCGAAGGCGCGTACGCGCTGGGCGCAACCCGCATGCAGACGTCGATCAGCGTGGTCGTGCCAGCGGCGTTCTCGGGCATCACCGCGGCGTCCATCCTCGCCGTCTCGCGCGCCATCGGCGAGACGATGATCGTGGCGATCGCTGCCGGGCAGCAGCCGCGCCTGACCGCGAGTCCGCTGGTGCCGATTGAAACGATGACCGCATACATCGTCCAGGTCAGCCTCGGCGATACCCCGCAGGGCACGCTCGAATACCGGACGATCTTCGCGGTCGGCATGCTGCTCTTTCTCATGACGTTCGCGCTCAACATGGTGAGCACCTGGCTGCGGGAGCGGTTCCGCGAGGAGTACGCGTGAGCGAGGCTGCCGCCACCGTCTTCCGCGAGCCCGACCTCGGGACCCGCCGGCGCCACTGGCTCGATTGGAGCTTTCAGGCGCTGGCGCTCTCGGTGCTCGTGGTCGCGCTGGGCGCGCTCGCCGTGCTGGTCATCGACGTCGTCATGGACGGCGGCGGCCGTCTGAACTGGCAGTTCCTCACGAGCCTCGCGTCGCGGCGCGCGGGACGGCCGGCATTTACCATGCGCTCGCCGGCAGCATCTTCGTGATCGCGCTGACCGGGTTGCTGGCGCTGCCGGTCGGCGTCGCCGCGGCGATCTACCTCGAGGAGTACGGCGGCCGCAGCCGGGTGGCGCGGCTCATCGAGATCAACATCACCAATCTGGCGGCGGTGCCGTCGATCATCTACGGGCTGCTGGGGCTCGGCCTGTTCGTCAGGGCATTGTCGATGGGCCGGAGCGTGCTCGCGGGTGCCGCCACGCTCGCCTTACTGGCCCTGCCGGTCGTCATTCTGTCGACGCGCGAAGCGCTCCGGACGGTGCCTGGTTCGATCCGCGAGGGCTCGTATGCCCTTGGCGCGACGAAGTGGCAGACCATCTGGCACCAGGTCCTGCCCATGGCGCTGCCGGGCATCCTGACCGGACTGATTCTCTCGCTGTCGCGCGCTATCGGCGAGACCGCCCCGCTCATCACGATTGGCGCGCTCACCTATGTCCCATTCGCCCCCGATGGCATCTGGTCAGCGTTCACCGTCCTGCCGATTCAGATTTTCAACTGGACCTCTCGGCCACAGGCCGACTTTCAGGTCAACGCCGCTGCCGGCATCATCGTGCTGCTGGTGTTGCTCCTCATCATGAACTCGGTCGCCATCGTCGTCCGCGATCGGTATCAGCGACGGGTGCGCTCATGACTGTTTCGTCGCGACCATCGGTCCCCGTTCCCACACCATCGGTTCGGATCGGGCAACCGCCGCCCGCCGGTCGACCGACCAAGATCAAGGCTCAGGAGCTGACCTTCTACTACGGGGCCAAGCGGGCGCTCGAGGCGATCTCGATTGCCATTCAGACCAACCTGGTGACCGCGTTCATCGGCCCGTCGGGCTGCGGCAAGAGCACGTTCCTGCGAACGCTCAACCGGATGAACGACATCATTCCCGGCACGCGGATCGAAGGCACGATCCAGATCGACGGCCAGAACGTCTACAGCCCGGGCGTAGACGTCGTGCAGCTGCGGCGACGGGTGGGGATGGTCTTCCAGAAGTCCAACCCGTTCCCCAAGTCGATCTTCGAGAACGTGGCTTACGGCCTGCGGATCAACAACCTCGCCCGCTCAAAGGCCGAGACCAGCGATCGGGTCGAAGAGAGCCTGCGGGCGGCGGCGATCTGGGAAGAAGTCAAGGATCGGTTGCACGAGTCGGCACTGGCGCTGTCGGGCGGGCAGCAGCAGCGCTTGTGCATCGCCCGGGCGCTGGCGATTCGCCCCGAGGTCCTGTTGATGGACGAACCGGCGTCGGCGCTCGACCCGATCGCCACGCAGCGGATCGAGGAGTTGATCTACGACCTGAAGAAGAACTACACGATCGTCATCGTCACGCATAACATGCAGCAGGCCGCACGGGTGTCAGACCACACCGCGTTTTTCTGGCTTGGCCGGCTGATTGAATACGGACGGACCGACAAGATGTTCACGGCGCCCACTGAGAAGCTCACCGAGGACTACGTGACCGGTCGGTGCGGCTAAGGGATCGTCGATGGAAAGAGTCACTCGGCATTTCCAGGAAGAGCTCGAAGCTCTGCAGGAACGCCTGCTCGCGATGGGCGGACTGGCCGAGGAGCGGATGATCGAGTCGGTGCGGAGCCTCGCGAGTCGCGACCTCGAGACGGTCCAGCGACTGCTCGTCGGTGACGAACCGATCAACGGTCTGCACATCGAGATCGACGACCGCTGCTTCAAGCTCCTGGCCCTCCACCAGCCGATGGCGGCGGACCTGCGGGCGATCGTCGCCGCGGTCAAGATCAACACCGACCTCGAGCGGGTCGGCGACCTCGCCGTCAACATCGCGGAAGCCGCCAAACGCTATTTGCAGCATCCGCCGGTCAAGCCGCTCATCGACATCCCGCGGATGGGCGACATCGCCCAGGGCATGCTGCGCGATGCGCTCGACGCGTTCGTCCGCCGCGACGTCGCCCTGGCCGAGGCCGTGCTCGCCGAAGACGACCGGCTCGACGAACTGAAGACCCAGATATTCCGGGAACTTCTGACGTTCATGCTTTCCGATCCGTCGACGATCGAGCCGTCGCTCGACCTGATCCTGATTTCGCGGCACCTGGAGCGGATCGGCGACCACGCCACGAACATCGCCGAGGACGTGATTTTCATGGTGTCGGCACGCGACGTCCGGCATCATCCTCGGCGACATCCCGTCAAGACGGCTCGAACCGTGCACGCTGGCACACGCGCACGTCTTTCCACACTACAATTAGATCGGATGGATCGACGTGTGTTGTGCGTGCTGTGCCAGACGCGCGCCGTCGAACCGCGCTGGCGCCCCTTCTGCAGTCAACGGTGTCAGACGCTGGATCAGGCGCGATGGGCCGAGGGCGCCTATCGCGTAGAGACCCCATCCGCGACGCCCCTGAATCGACCTGACGCCGACGACGAAGAAGACGATGGCTGACACGCTGACCATTACCGACAATCGCACGGGCAAGCAGTACGAGGTGCCGATCACCGACGGCACGATCCGCGCGACCGATCTCAAGAAGATCAAGACCGACGCCGACGATCAGGGTCTCGCGACCTACGACCCGGCGTTCATGAACACCGCGGCGTGCCGCAGCCGCATCACCTATATCGATGGCGACAACGGCATCCTCCTGTATCGCGGTTATCCCATCGAGCAGCTCGCCGAGCAAAGCACCTATCTCGAAACGGCGTACCTGATCCTCTTTGGCGAACTGCCGACGCCGAGCCAGCTCGCGGACTGGACGCATCAGATCACGATGCACACCATGGTCCACGAGAACATCAAGAAGTTCATGGAGGGCTTCACCTACGACGCCCATCCGATGGGCGTCTTCGTGAGCACGGTCGGCGCGCTGTCGACGTTCTACCCTGACGGCAAGCAGATCTTCGACAAGAAGTCGCGCATCAAGCAGATCCACCGGTTGATCGCCAAGGTGCCGACGATTGCCGCCTACGCCTACCGCCACAGCATCGGCCGTCCCTACGTCTATCCCGACAACGACCTGAGCTTCACCGGCAACTTCCTGAACATGCTGTTCAAGATGACCGAGGTCAAGTACAAGCCGGACCCGGCGCTCGAACGCGCGCTCGACGTGCTGTTCATCCTGCACGCGGACCACGAGCAGAACTGTTCGACGAGCACGATGCGCAACATCGGCAGCTCGCACGTCGATCCCTACTCGGCGCTGGCCGGGGCCGCCGCCGCGCTCTACGGTCCGCTGCACGGTGGGGCGAACGAGGCCGTGCTCCGGATGCTGCAGGAGATCGGCTCGATCGATCACATTCCGGAGTTCATCAAGAAGGTCAAGGGCGGCGACGGCCGGCTCATGGGCTTCGGCCACCGCGTCTACAAGCTGTACGACCCGCGCGCCAAGATCATCAAGCAGGCGGCTTACGAAGTCTTCGAGGTGACCGGCAGGAACCCGCTCCTCGACATCGCCCTCGAGCTCGAGCGGATCGCGCTCGAGGACGAGTACTTCATTTCGCGCAAGCTCTATCCGAACGTCGACTTCTATTCCGGCCTGATCTACCAGGCGATGGGCTTCCCGGTCGACATGTTCGCGGTCATGTTCGCGATCGCCCGCACCGTGGGCTGGGTGGCACAGTGGGAAGAGATGCTGCTCGACTCGGAACAGAAGATTGCGCGGCCGAAGCAGATCTATTCGGGCTCGGAGCGGCGCGACTACGTGACGATGACTGCGCGCAGCTGATTACGCCGAGACGACAGAGGATTACGCAGAGATCAGATCCGCAGATGACGCGGATGACGCGGATTCAGACCTCAGAAGGCGGCAAAGAAGAAAAAAGCAAGCAGAAGCACGCCTGCGGGGACATCGCGCCCCAAGCAGCGGACGCGCGCGCGAAAGGCATCGGGAAGGCGCTGGCAGCGTAGAGTATAGGCCGCTGGATCCGAGCAGATCGCCTCCGGTTGCTCTATGAGGACGTGCGCATGGCTGTCACCCCTGGAACCCGGCTTGGCCCGTACGAAATCCTTTCACTGATCGGTACGGGTGGGATGGGTGAAGTCTTCCGCGCCCATGACACGCGGCTGAATCGGGTCGTCGCCATCAAGGTGCTGTCAGCAGAGCTTCGTGACGCACCCGATCGTCGTCAGCGCTTCCAGCGCGAAGCCCGGGCGATCGCCGCGCTGTCGCACCAGAACATTTGCGCCATCTTCGACGTGGGTGATGACCACGGCCTCGACTTTCTGGTACTCGAGCACCTTGAAGGCGAAACACTCGCCCGGGCCTTGACCCGTGGGGCGCTGCCGATCGAGCAGTTGCTGCGCGTCGCCGTGCAGATGGCCGAGGCCCTGGACGCGGCTCACCGAGCGGGAATCGTCCATCGGGATCTGAAACCCGCGAACGTGTTTCTCACCAGGTCCGGCGCGAAGCTGCTGGACTTCGGGCTCGCGAAGTTACAACGGCCATCCGAAGAGGCCCCGCCGTCTGGAGGGCAGCTCCTTCCGACGCGCACGGCAAAGCTGACCCATCCGGGCAGTGTCATGGGAACGCCCAGCTATATGGCGCCCGAGCAAGTCGCGGGAATGGATGCCGATGCCCGAACAGACATCTTTGCGTTCGGGGCCGTGCTGTACGAGATGGCCACCGGGCGGAAGGCGTTCGACCGAGGCTCGCCGACGGCCACCGTTGCGGCCATTCTCGCGGAGGAGCCGCGGTCCCTGTTGGCCTCACATCCGGCACCTCCGCCGATGCTCGCGCGGGTGATCACCGCCTGCCTCGCCAAGGCCCCGGACGATCGCTGGCAAACGGCGCGTGACCTTCTCCGCGGGCTGCACTGGGCTCGCGACGGCGACGCGATGATGATGCCGCCACGCGCCAAGCGCCACCGCGGACTGTGGTTGATGGCGGCCGCCGCAATGGTCGGGACCGTGCTGCTTGCGGGCTGGCAGCTCGTGCAGAATCGCCGGCCCATCGTCGATCCCGCGATTCATCGATTGACCGTGCTCCCACCTGAGGGCGCCACCCTCGTGCCTGGACAAGTGCCCCTCATCTCACCAGACGGTCAGCGGATTGTGCTCAATGTCAGTGAACCGTCCGGGAGGAGTGCGCTCTACCTGCGAGCGCTCGCCTCCAGCGAGGCGCAGATCGTCCCCGGCACCGCACATGCCATCTGGCCATTCTGGTCGCCGGATAGTCAGTCGATCGGATTTTTCGCTGATGGAAAGCTGAAAACGATCCGGCTCGGTGACACCACGCCACGGGTCATCACGGACGCACCGTTGCCGCGGGGCGGGTCGTGGAGCCGGGATGGCGTCATCCTGTTCACCAAATTCAACAACGACCGAATCTTTCGGATTGCCGCCACCGGCGGCGAGGTGACGGCCGTGACAACGGTCGACCGGAGCAGTGAAAGTGCACACTGGTGGCCGCAGTTTCTTCCCGACGGGCAGCACTTCCTCTATTACGTCAGCAGCAGCGCACGGCCCGACGTTCGCGGCCTCTACCTCGCCGGTCTGGACGGCACGCGGCGGCGGGTCGCGGAAACGACCAGCACCGGAGTCTTCGCTCCGCCAGGGTTTCTTCTCTTTCCTCAGTCCGGTTCACTCGTTGCGCAATCCTTCGACGTCACGCGCGGCGAGTTGGTGGGAACGCCGGTGGTCGTCGCAGAGCAGGTAGCGCCCATCTTCGTGTCGAATGCGCCTTTTTCGATATCGGAAACTGGCGTATTGGTGTTGCTCGCCGGGGCTGGCGATCGTCAACTGGCATGGCGCAGCCGATCAGGTGCTGAAGAAATGCTGGGCGACCCAGGGCTTTACGTGAGCGCGGCCGTCTCGGGACGAGGCCAGGTGCTCGTCACGCGAGTTAACCCGGTGCTGCAGACGGAAGACCTCTGGCTCATCGACGCGCAACGCGGGATCCCGACCCGTCTCACGTCACATGGTGCGAACGACAACTTTCCCTTCTGGCTCTCGAACGCGACTGAGGTCATCTTCTCGTCCAACCGCAATGGCAGGGTTGCGTTGTGGCGAAAAATCATGACCAGTGGTGCCGCTGAAGAGGCCGTGTTCGAGTTCGAACGCGCTGTCTACCCGGGCTCACGATCGGTGGACGGCCGCTGGCAGTTGTTCACTGGTCCGTCACACAATGGTGACTTCGACATCGGGGCCGTACCGCCAGATGGCAACGGCGAACCGAAGTGGCTGCTCAATACCGAATTCGATGAGCGGCGTCCGGTATTGTCCCCCGATGGCGAGTGGCTGGCGTACTCGTCCGCTGAGTCGGGCCGCGTCGAAGTCGTCGTGACCCGGTTTCCCGGTCCTGGAGAACGGATTCCAATCTCGAACGGCGGCGGATACGAGCCAAATGGCGGGCCTACGGCGGGAAATGTTCTACATCGCTAATGACGGCCAGCGCATGTCGGTCGCGGTGACGCCCGGCGCCACACTGCGCTTCGGGACGCCGCAGCCGTTGTTCCAGACGCGGCTCGATGTGGTCAATCTGCCGTTTTTCTGGCGGTACGA
Organism: uncultured Acidobacteriota bacterium; assembly: GCA_963841895.1. Lineage (GTDB taxonomy): Bacteria > Acidobacteriota > Vicinamibacteria > Vicinamibacterales > UBA2999 > JACCSI01. The sequence continues at coordinate 2,444 of CAWJEO010000008.1, read as the reverse complement.
TGTCACTGGCGACGGGCAGCGTTTTCTGATGATTCAGCCCAGTCGCGATCGCTCGTCATCTGCGGCGACGGTCGTGCTCAACTGGCAGGTGCTGATGCCGCGATAGGATTACGCAGAGATCAATGTCCACGGATTCCACGGATGACACGGATTCAAGACGAACTTGAGTGCCTATGAACCAGCCTTTGATTCGGTCATCCGCGTAATCCGTGTAATCTGTGGATGATGCAACTCAGCGTAATCTGTGGACATGACGCCGGGTAATCTTGCCGCTTACCGCATCGGCGACCTGACGGTGGCCTGCACGGCGGCCAGCCAGACGCCGAGCGGCTTCGACTCGACGCGCGCCTACGGCCACATGCGCGACATGGTCGAGATCGGCCCCCGCGTCTCGGGGACGGCGGCCAACGTCAAGACCCGCCAGTACATCATCTCGACCCTTGCGGCGATCGGCGTCAAGGCCGTCGAGCAGCCGTTCGAGGGCCGCACGCCGCTTGGCAGCGTCAAGATGGCCAATATCGTGGCGACGCTGCCCGGCACGCGGCCGGAGCGGATCATCATCGGCAGCCACTTCGACACCAAGCTGTTCCGCGAATTCCGCTTCGTCGGCGCCAGCGACAGCGGCTCGAGCACCGCCGCGCTCCTCGAGCTGGCGCGGGTGCTCAAGGACAAGCCGCGCCCCTTCACCATCGAGCTCCTCTTCCTCGACGGCGAAGAAGCCGTCGTCGAATGGAGCGCGACCGATTCCACCTACGGCAGCCGCTATTACGTCGAGCAGGCGCGCAAGACCAGCACCCTTGCCGGGATCAAGGCCTTCATCCTGCTCGACATGATCGGCGACAAGAACCTGAACATCCGCCGCGAGGCCAACTCGACCCCGTGGCTGACCGAGGCCATCTGGTCGGCCGCACGCCGCCTCGGCCACACGCGGGCGTTCATCGCCGAAACCACGCCGATCGAGGACGACCACCTGCCCTTCCTCAAGGCCGGCGTTCCTTCGGTGGACATCATCGACCTCGACTATCCGGCCTGGCACACCGCCGACGACACCCTGCAGAACGTCAGCGCGCAAAGCCTCCAGACCGTCGGCGACGTCGTCCTCGGCGCGCTGCCGGACATCGAACAAGTTCTGGCTGAAAAAATAGACATCCGGCCATGAAGCACGATCTGGTCGATCTCGCGATCTCGAGACCGCGGTCGAACATCTTCATGGTCGTCCGTCGCTAGATTTTCAGATTTCGCTATTGGTAAACCGCCGCGAGGATCTCTTCTTCCGTCAGCACGGTCGGCGAGGCCTTCGCCTTCTGGAAGATGCGGTCGACGAGCGGGTCGGTCGGTTTGATGCCGCGCTTCTCGAGCCAGTAGACGACGTTCGACTTGCCTGACATCGGACCGATGTCGATCTCCTGTTCGCGGCCGACGAGGCTCGCCGGAATCGCGGAATAGACCGCGTCCATCAGCTCGCGATCGCCTTTGCGCCAGGCCTTGACCACCGCCGCGGCGTGCACGCCGGTCGCGGTGCGGAACGCGTCGCGGCCCAAGACCGGATAGTTGTCGGGGATGGGCACACCGCATGCGGCCGACACTGTCTGGCAGTACTCGGTGAGCTTGCTCAGATCCCGCTCGGCGTACCGCATCAGCACCAGGTTGACGAGCAGCAGATCCATCGGCGTGTTGCCAACGCGCTCGCCGATGCCGAGCGCCGCGCCGTGAAGGCGGCGTCGCGCCGGCGTCGAGCGCGGCGATGCTGTTGATCACCGCGAGGTCGCGGTCGCGATGGCCGTGCCAGTCGATGCCGACGTCGGCGCCGATCTCCTTGATCAGATCGGCGACGAAGCGGACCACGGCGGACGCGCCGGTGGCGTCGCGTGCCCGACCGTATCGGCGATGCAGATGCGCTTCGCGCCCGCCCGGATCGCACAGCGGTAGATCGCGCGCAGCGTGTCGGGATCGGCGCGGGTCGTGTCCTCGGTGACGTACATCACCTCGAGCCCTTCGCGGACCGCGAAGGTGATCGCATCCTCGGTGCACTTGAGCAGCCAGTCGAGCGTCCAGCCCTCGGTGTACTGGCGGATCGGCGACGAGCCGATGAAGGTGCAGCACTCGATCGGCACGCCGGTGCGCTGCACGATCTCGGCGATTGGGGTGATGTCGTTGACGTGCGTCCGCGCCGCGCAGTTGGCCGCCACTTTCAGCCGCGCCGTACCGATCTCGCGGGCGAGGACCTCGACGTCCCGGGCGACTGCGGCCCGCGCCGGGCAGGCCGATGTCGGCCGTGTCGATGCCGAGAGCATCGATCAAGTGCAGGATGCGGATCTTCTCGTCGATGGTCGGAGCCGGACCGACGGCGATTGCAGCCCGTCGCGCAGCGTCTCGTCGTCCAGCGCGACGCGCGCCGGCGGCGCCGGGGCGCCGACGAGATTCCAGTCATAGATCAGGCGCTG
>CAWJEO010000007.1:0-106280 GCA_963841895.1 uncultured Acidobacteriota bacterium | reverse complement strand
CTTCGTCAGGCGGCGGCGCGTTCACGCCGGCACTCTTCACGTCGCGGATGACGCCGACGATCTCGACGCGGCGGCGCGCCGTCGACGAGCAGCGCCGGCCGACGGCGGACTGCCCGGTGAACAGGCGCCGGGCGAACGTCTCGTTGACGACGCAGACCGCGGGGCAGTCGAGCCGGTCGCCGGCGTTGAAGGCGGCCCGCGGCGAGTGGAATGTCCAGCACGCGGAAATAGTCATCGCTGACGATGTTCAGGCCGTCGAGGGCCGTTCGCTGGAGTGGCGGGCACTGGCTCGCCCGGCGACGCCGTACGGCGTGCGCGGGCCTCGGGCAGCGGAGGGAGAACGCAGCGGCGGCGTCGGTGACGCCCGGCTGGGCGCGCAGCCCGCGATCGCCTGATCGACGAACTCGGCTTGCTGGGCGGGCGTGGCGTAGCGTGCCCGCCGGGGGATGACGAACGCGGCCGCGCCCCCCTCGGGTGAATCCGATCGCCGTCACCTGCAGTCCCACGAAGCTCGCCAGGAAGAGGCCGGCCCCTACGAGCAGCACGACCGACAGTGTCACCTCGGCGACGATGAGCGCCTGACGAACCGTCCCCTGCGCTCGACGAGCCGCGGCCGCTGTCCTTCAGCAGTTCGACGACGCCGGCCCGTGACGCCTGCAGGGCCGGGAAGAAGCCGGTCAGGATGGCGCACGAGGACGGTGACGCCAGTGAACACCAGCGCGCGCCAGTTCAACGCCAGCGACGTGTTCGGCGGGAGCTGCGACGCGACGACCGACTGATCGCGCCCAGCGCCCAGATCGCGAGTAAGGTCCCCAGCGCGCCGGCGGCCGCCGAGAAGAGTAGGCTTTCGGCCAGCCGTTGCCGGACGATGGCGGCGCGCGTCGCGCCGAGCGACAGCCGCACCGCGACCTCTTTGCGCCTGCAGCAGGCGGCTGAGGAACAGCGACGCAACGTTCGCGAGGCGATGAGCAGCACGCATCCCACCGCTCCGAGCAACGTGTACATTGTCGGCTGGACTGCCGCTGACGAGCGTGGCGACGAACGCCCGCGGCTCGCTGACGTTGTTCGCGTCGAGCCCGTCGGGTGCGCGAGCCTTGTAACCGCTGCTGAACGTGGCCAGCTCCGCGCGCGCCTGTTCGATCGAGTCCCCGGCTTCAGCCGCGCGATCGGCTGAGCGAACGTGGCGCCGGCTTCGATCTGCGCCGGCGTCAGCCCGCCCCTCTCGCCGACGCGCGGGGCGAACATTTGGATCTGCCGGAACGGCGACGCTCATCCTTGGCGGCAGGATCCCGACACCTCCCAGGCCACGCCGTTGAACTCGACCGTCGCCCGACAAGATTGCCGGCCGCCGAACTGCGTCTGCCAGGCCTCGTGGCTGACGATGCACACCGCGGGCCCGTTGGGTTGTCCTCCTCGGCCGGAAGTTCCCGCCGCGCGCCGGCTCGACCCCGAGCGTCGGAAAGAACTTGGAGGTGACGCGCACCCCGCGACTGCGCGCGCCTCGCCCTCGCCGGTCAGCAGTGAACGTCGAACGCCGAGAACCCGATCGAGGAGAACGAGCGCTACCTGGTCCCGCATCTCTTTGTAACGCGGCACCGAGCTCGAGGATCTGGGTACCGCGCTGGGGATTGTTGAACCAGATCGCGACCAGCGAGACGGATCCGGAACGTGACCGCGTGAGCACCAGCCGGTCGACACCGAGAACATCGTGGTGGTCGCCGCGATGCCGACCGCCATCGTCAGGACCTGACGCTGGTGAAGGCCGGGACTCCCGCGCATGGCGCGGACGGCTGCTTTGAGGTTGGTCATGTGTGGCTCGTCGCGGTTGAGGGTCCTGGAGATTCTTGACACCCTCGCCGTCGGTCGTGTCGATGGTCCGTCAGCGGAGCGTATCCGATTTGACGTGAACTGCGGCGGAATCGGGACGAACGCCGTGACGGAAGGAAGGGGAGGCCATTAGTTCCAACGAGCGCGTCCGATGTTGACGCGACGGCCCCGGCTCACTACCCTGTGTGGGCAGGCTGGCACGGTGCGCTCGCAGAGATGACGCCAGCAATCGAGGACGCTTATGACTGGACCGCTGATTGACCGACGTCACTCCTCGGCTCCGCCGCGGCGACCGCCGCCTTTTTCGCGACGCACGACCTGCCGGCGTTCGCGGGTCAATCCCGGCTCCCCGGCGCCAGCGCAGCCGGGACGGCCACGCCTGTTGTCGCTCGAGTTGCTGACCCGGGAGCGCCGATGAACGCGATGAAGGCGTTTTACGGTAGACGCTCGACCTCCCGTCTTCTGGAGGAGCGTGCCGACCGCTTCACCGCTGAGGCCGGCGAGACCGCGGATGACGTTCGTCAGCAGCCCGGAGTCTGTCGACGGGCGGGCGCCGTTCTATCACTTCGCGTTCAACATTCCCGAGAACAAGATCAGCAAGGCGCTCGAATGGCAGAAGGCGCGCACGCCGATGCTCGCCCATTCCCGAGCGCAACCGCGCCGCCGGGTATCCGCCGGAGGTCGTCGACTACAGCCGATGTTGCTGGCTACCGTCCTTGGCGGGTCTTGCGTTGCTTATTCTCGCGACGGCCGCGTCAAACGTCGGCGGGATAATGCTGGCCCGCGCGGTGGCAACCCGGCGGCATGTCGCCATTCATCTGTCGATGGGTTCCGGGCGCATCGCGATCGTACGGCGTCAGCTCATCGAGGGCGCGTTGCTCGGCGTGGCGGGCGCGGCCATGGCCATCGCCCTGTATGCCTGGGCGCGGGCGCAGCTTGCCGAAATTGCCTTGCTCCCCACCTTGTCGCTGCGGCTCGATCTCCCGCTCGATATCACGCTGGTGGCCGTGGTGGGCGGCGTCGGACTCGTCGCGGGCGCGCTGCTCGCGCTCGGCCCCGCGTTGTGGGCCACCCGCGTCGATTTGGTGGATGCCATGCGCGATGCCGACCGCAATGCCAGCAGTGGACGCGGCCTCTCCGCCATACGCCGGCTCCTCGTGGCGACGCAGGTCGGGTTCTCGATCGCCCTCTCGTGGGAGCGGCGTTGTTCACGCGCAGCCTGACGGCCCTGACGACGAGCGACCTCGGCTTTGTGCGCGCGCAGCTGATCGCCATGGACTTCGACCTCGAGCCGTCGGTGCCGTCGATGAGCGACTTCCGGCGCTGGCGCGAGAAGCGCTGCAGCGTGCGCAGGAGACGCCCGGGTGATCGCCGCCGCGATGTCGAATCGCGCTCCCGTCGATCAATCGACGCCGGCGATTGACGTCCGCGCCGCGCCGAGACGGCGTGCTTGCGACGTCACGCTCTACCTGGCTACAGCCGGGTACTTCGAAACCGTCGGCATTCCCGTCCTGCAGGGACGGCCGAGCCTTCTGACGGCCGACTCCGAATCGCGCCGACGTCGTCATCGTCAACGAGACGCTGGCCGCGCGCTGTGGCCCGACGGCGACGTTCTCGGTCGGCCCCTGTATCTCGCCGAAGAAGCACGGCCGGTTCGTGTCGTGGGGGTCGCGCGCAATTCGAAGTACCGGTCGATGAACGAGCCTCCGCGCGCGCACGTCTACCGCCCGAGCCCGCCGACGCTGGGCATGACGCTGCTCGCGCGGACGTCAGGCGACCCGCGCGAGGCGCTCCGCGCGCTCCAGCGCACCCTTGACGGTGTCGGCCCCGGAGTCGTCGGATTCTTTCCGCGCACGCTGGACGATCATCTCGCCATCGACCTTCTACCCACGCGGGCCGCCGCCGCCGCCGCCACCGGCTCGCGCTGTCGCACTGGTGCTGAGCGGTTCGGACTGTATGGACTCGTCGCGTGGTTCGTCGAGCTCCGGCGGCGCGAGATTGGGGTTCGCATGGCGCTTGGCGCCCGCGCGGGATGTGCGCCGCTGGTCGTCGGTCAGGCTCTGGCGACCGCGCTCCCGGGCATCGTGGGAGTGTTGCTCGCCTGGGCTTGCCTCCTGGCGCGGGCCGCGCTGTTCGAGTGGCCCGCTCGATCCCGCGGCCTTGCGGCCGGCGTCGGAGCGCTGGACGCCGTCGTGGTTGCCGCCTACGTTCCGAGTCGTCGCGCGACGCGAGTCGACCCGGTTTCGCTATACGGGACTGACGCCGGGCGCAGCGCAAGGCGTGGGCGTCGGCGCCGCGCGCCGCGCCGTTGGCTTTGCCGTTGACCGACTCGAGCCAGGTCGCGATCTGCTCGCGCGACCAGCGATGCTCGTCGTTGAGGTGCACGATGATCGCCGACAGCACGAGCCTCTTCTTGCAGCCTTCCATCGGGCAGCGCCGCACGGTGCCCTCGAGGCAATCGAAGAACCACTCCAGGTCTTTGGTCGGGTGCGCGCCGTCCATCTGGCGCGGTAGCCGATACATGCCTTCGTAGGCGGCGCCCAGCGCGCACGACGCGCGCTTGCCCTTGAAGTAGTCGCCGTAGGCCTGTCGGGCCGGCGCTCCGCGCCGGCGCGGATGAACGACGCCAGTTCTTTCTCGCCGTGATGCTCGCGTTCAGACATAGGGCTCCTTCCTGCTCCCGAGTTCCGGTGCGCCGTGCTCCAGGATGCGCGCCGCAGGTGCCGAGTCGGGGTGACGGCCACGAGCAAAAATACCCCGAAACGGGTCGGGTGGATACTCAGGACAATCAAGGTGGGACTGATGGCTGTATCGGGACCGTTCGGAAGAACGACTCACCGGTCATCAGTGCGAGACCGTCAGAATCGGATCGGAACCCTGGCGCCTTGGACCTGAACTGGAACACCGGAACGGAACTGACGGAATTTAGAACGCCTTACCCAGTCTTTCCTGCAGTTTCTCCCGATACCCGCGGCTCAGCGTCAGCCGGGTGCCGTTCTGCAGCACGACGACGTACTCGCCGTTGAACCAGGGCTGCAGCTCCTTGATGCGATCGGTGTTGACGATGCGCGAGCGGTGGATGCGGACGAAGCGCCGCCCGTCGAGCCGCGCTTCCATGTTGTTCATCGTCTCGCGGAAGAGGTGCGAATCCTCGCCGAGGTGCAGGCGCACGTAGTTGCCGGCGGCTTCGATCCAGTCGATCTCGTCGGTGCGCAGGAAGAACACGCGGCCGCCCGACTTGACCACCAGGCGATCGAGCTTCTGCGGCTCGGGCTTCAGATCCTGCACCAGCGCCAGCAGCCGCCGCCCGAGGTCGCCGGCGCGGCGCCGCTCGAGGTGCTCGCGCGCGTGCTGCAGCGTCTGCTGGAAGCGGTCGCGGCCGAACGGCTTGAGCAGATAGTCGATGGCGTGGACTTCGAAGGCCTTCAGCGCGTACTCGTCGTAGGCGGTGACGAATACCACCGGCGGCATCCGCTCGGCGCCGACCTGTTCGATGACGCCGAAGCCGTCGCAGACCGGCATCTGCACGTCCAGAAACACGAGATCGGGATGCTGCGCCTGAATCGCGTTGACCGCCTGCTGGCCGTCGGCGCATTCGCCCACGAGCTCGATGTCCTTTTCCTGCTGCAGGAGGCCCGACGATGCGCTCGCGCGCCACCGGCTCGTCGTCGACCACCATCGTTCGAATCTTGCTCACGCCACTCCCTCCGCCACCTCGTCGAGCGCCTCCTCGGCAATCTCCACCAGCGGAATCGCAATCAGCACCGACAGGCCGCCGCCAGGCGGCTGTCGAAACTCGAACCGGTGCGACGAGCCGTACAGGTGCTGGAGCCGCGATCGGGTATTGGCGAGGCCGACGCCGCGATTGAAGTCGGTCAGCCGGGCCGCCGAGAGCCCGACGCCGTTGTCCCTCACTTCGAGCTCGAGGAGGCTCCCGACCCGCCGGCTCCGAATCTCGATCTGCCCGGGCGTCGGCCTGCGGGCCGATTCCGTGCTTGATGGAGTTTTCGACGAGCGGCTGCAGCACCAGGTTGGGGACCAGCGCATCGAGCGTGTCCGGCTGCACGTCGAACACTACGGTCAGACGATCCCGGAACCGGGTTTGTTCGATCTCCAGATACTTCGAGAGGAAATCGAGCTCCTGCTTCAGCGTGACCTCCTGGACGCCGACGTTCTGGAGCGAGATGCGCAGCAGATCGCTCAACTTGGCGATCATGTTGTCGGCGGCATCGACGTTGCGGTGCATCAGCGCCGAGATCGTGTTGAGCGTGTTGAAGAGGAAATGCGGCTGCAGCTGCCGCTGCAGCGCCTGCAGCTGAGCCTCGACGAGATGGGTCTCGAGCTGGCTTTCGCGCAGCTGCGCGATCCGCGCCTCGCTGTGGTAGCGCAGCGCGTGACTGAGGCCGACGATGGCCCAGTAGGTCATCATCTCCCAGTCGAAGTTGTTGAAGAACATGCGCTGCGCTTCGTGCAGCCAGGGCCGCTGCTCCTGGCCGACGATCCAGACGATCAGCGTCTGCGACGCGACGGTCAGCGCGATGTGCAGCGAGGTTGCGATGAAGACGCCGGGAATGTGAACCGCGACCGCGCGCTTCCACGTCTCGCGCTCGAGACGGCGCCCAGCGCGACAGCCACAAGATCGCCGGCGTGAGACAGGCCCACGAGTACCAGTAGCCCAGATTGAGCGCGAACAGAAACGGCAGCGACGCCGGCCAGTCGGTGAAGGTCGAGACGTAGTAGTACGCCTGAAAGCCAGAAAAGAATCCAGGCGGTGGCGACGCCGAAAATCACGCGCGGGCGCACGATGGCCGGTCGAGGCTGCATGCGCGCACTATCGACGGCGCCTCAGGCGCGTCAAGCGGTCGATCGCGCGTCGGAGCCGTTGTGCGAATCCGTCCCTGATTTCAGGCATTTCGTCCCAGCTCAATGCGTCCGGACATCGCTTCGACGCACCAAGCCCGAATACGTTGGGACAAGCTTCGCAAGCGCGTCATCGCGGGTTGGCCCGCGACAATGCGAACCGCGTGCCGGGACTGATCAGGTGACGTGCCGCACCGAACAGACGAATCAGGTGCGGTGTGAAGCGTGTCGCCAGCGCGACGGGCACCGCGGTTTCCGTGGGGAACCGCATCGGATCAGGTGGATGCGCGTTTCGTGACGAGAGCCTCTCGTCACGTCGCCGGTCACCGACCCCGTTCAGTTCAGAGTCGCCGTTCGAGTGCGAACGGGCTCCGAAATCGGGACGGCGTCAATCGGTGAATCTCGACCAGGAGGTGAAATCGACAGGTGCGCTGAGATGCGTCGGTGCGACGCAGGTTGCAGCGTGCACGAGGTCGAGACGCGTCGCGTTGATCGTGAGACGGCTGTCGCGCTACCGCGCGTCCGATTTCGCAGTGCCGTCGGCGTCCTGCCCGACGGCCGTCCAGCGACCGCGTGGATCTCCGCGCTTGCGCCAGCACCGCGATCGCGACGGCGCGTCGAGCTGACGGCGCGGCGATTCCGGCTTCAGCAGCAGGAAACCCAGCGGCGGCACCGTCAGCGGGAGCGAGTGCGGCGAAGCCGTGCGAAGGCTCGGCGACGGCGATCACCCGCCCTGGTTGCCGACATTGCTGCCACCATAGACCTCGGCATCGCTGTTGAGCACCTCGCGATACGTCGCCGGCCGACGGCACGCCGATGCGGTAGCCTGTCGCGCGGACGCGGCGTGAAATTTACGACGACCACGGTGACGGCGTTCGGCGTCGTCGGCCGCGCCGCACGAACGAGATGACGCTGTTCTCGTGATCGTTGCAGTCGATCCACGAAAAGCCGTCGCGCTCGAAATCCCTTTCCCACAGCGACGGCTCAGCGGCATAGATGCGATTCAAGTCGCGCACCCAGCGCTGCATCCCGGCGTGACGGGCGTCGCCGACAGCGCTTCCCAATCGAGCTCGCCGTCGTGATTCCACTCGCGCCACTGCGCCGAGCTCGCCGCCCATGAACAGCAGCTTCTTCCCGGGTGCGTGAACATGTAGCCGTAGAGCGCGCGCAGCGTGGCGTGCTTCTGCCACACGTCGCCCGGCATCTTGTCGACCATCGATCCCTTGCCGTGCACGACTTCGTCGTGCGAGAACGGCAGGATGAAGTTCTCGGTGAACGCGTACAGCAGCGAGAACGTGATGCGATCGTGGTGATACTTGCGGTACACCGGATCCTGCTTGCAGTAGTCCGAGCATGTCGTGCATCCAGCCCATGTTCCACTTGTAGGCGAACCCCAGCCCGCCGAGGTGCACGGGCCGGGTCACGCCCGGCCATGACGTCGACTCCTCGGCGATGATCGGCACGTCCGGGATGCTCGGCGCCCACCAGCTTCGATTCAGCTGCTGCAGAAACTCGATCGCTTCGAGGTTCTCGCGCCCGCCGAACTGGTTCGGCACCCACTCGCCCCGCCTGGCGCGAGTAGTCGAGATACAGCATCGACGCCACCGCATCGACACGCAGCGCGTCGACGTGAAACTCTTCGATCCAGTAGAGCGCGTTGCTCAGCAGAAACGAACGCACCTCGGGACGGCCGTAGTTGAAGATCAGCGTGCCCCAGTCCTGATGCTCGCCTTGTCGCGGATCGGCGTGCTCGTAGAGCGCGGTGCCATCGAAACGCGCGAGCCCGTGCATGTCCTTCGGGAAATGGCCCGGGACCCAATCGAGGATGACGCCGATGTCGGCGCTGATGGCAGGCGTCGACGAACGCCTTGAAATCTTCGGGCGCGCCGTAGCGGCTGGTCGGCGCGAAGAAGCCGATGACCTGATAGCCCCACGATCCGGTGAACGGATGCTCCATCACCGGCATCAGCTCGATGTGCGTGAAGCCCATCTCGCGCACATAGGGCACGAGCGTGTCGGCCATCTCGCGATACGTCATCAGGCCGCCGTCCGCCGCCCGCCGCCAGCTGCCGAGATGCACCTCGTAGATCGACATCGGCTGCCGGAACCCCATCGCGCGGGTCAGCCGGGCGCGCATCCAGTCGGCATCGGCCCACTTGTAGTCGGTGGTGTCCCAGACGATCGACGCCGTGAGCGGCGGCGTCTCGAAGTAGCGCCCACAGGGATCGGCCTTCAGCACGCGTCTGGTTCACCGCCGTGACGACCTCGAACTTGTAGCGATCGCCGACGCCGAGATCGGGCAGGAAGATCTCCCACAGCCCGGACGTCACCAGCCGCCGCATCGGATGGATGCGGCCGTCCCACCCGTTGAAGTCGCCGACGACGCTGACGCGGCGGGCGTTGGGCGCCCACACGGCAAAGTGCACGCCCGGGCGGACGCCGTGCGATCATCGGCCGGGCCCCGAGGCGATCGAACGATCGGACGTGCGTGCCCTCGGCAAAGAGGTGCTGATCGAACGCGGTCAGCACCGGACCGTAGCGGTAGGGATCGTCGATCTCGATCGTCTCGCCGCCGCGGCCCTCGATGGTCAGCCGGTAGTCGAATCGATCGCGGGTCTCACCCGGCAGGAAGGCGACGAACAGCCCGCTCGCATCGACCGGCGTGAGCCGGAGATCGCCGCCGTCGCTGCGGTTGCGGAGGGTCACCGACGCAGCGTCTGGCCGGAAGACGCGGATCGCCAGACCCGGCTGGCCGTCGTGCGCGAGGTCGTGCGGTCCGAGGACCGCGAAGGGATCCGCGTGAAGCCCGCGGCCGAGGAGGTCGATGGCGGAGGCAGCCAGCGTAGCGGGCATCAGCTGATTGTACTGGGCCCTTGACGCGCGAGGGCTCCGTGATCCCTGATCGGTTCATGCCTACTTTTGCGACGTTCAATACCAGCGAAGGCGACTTCAAGGTTCGGCTCCTCGACGACAAAGCGCCGAACACGGTCGCCAACTTCACCGGGCTTGCGGAGGGCACCAAGGAGTGGACCGACCCGAAGACGCGCCAGAAGGTGAAGCGGCCGTTCTATGACGGGCTCATCTTTCACCGCGTGATCGACGGTTTCATGCTTCAGGGCGGCTGTCCGATGGGCAACGGCATGGGCGGGCCGGGCTATCAGTTCGCGGATGAGTTTGGCCCCGGCCTCAGGCACGATCGGCCCGGGCTGCTGTCGATGGCCAATTCCGGTCCGAACACCAACGGCAGCCAGTTCTTCGTCACGCTGGTGCCGACGCCGTGGCTCGACAACAAGCACGCGATCTTCGGCGAAGTGGTCGAGGGCATGGACGTCGTCCAGAAAATCGGCAAGACGCAAACCGGTCCGAACGATCGGCCGGCGCGGGACATTCGTATCGACGCGGTCAAGATACAGAGGACGTGAGACGAGGATCAGGGATCAGGGATCAGGGATCAGGATGGGTCAGGGATCGGAGGGACCGGGGCCAAGGGATAAGGGAATAGGGCGGAAAGGGGACAGCTTTATCCCTCGCTCTTGCTGATCCCTGAGCCCCGATCCCTGATCCCTTCGTTGGTGTCATCTTTGCACTGACGGTCGGCATGAGCGCACGACCCCTGACTCAACCATACCGAGCCGCTCTTGCGGCCGCTTCTTCTCACGGTCTCGGCTGCGTCGGTTTCGGCACAGACGCCGATCACGCCGGACAAGAACAAGTACACGCCGGCGCAGGACGTTCAGATCGGCCGCGAGGCCGCGCAGGAAGTTGCGCGCGAGCTGCCGCTGCTGAACGACTCGCGCGTCGACAGCTATGTGGAGCGGATCGGACGCGACCTCGTCGAGGCGATTCCGAGTCAGTTCCAGCACCCCGAGTTCCGCTACAGCTTCGAGGTCGTCAACCAGGCCGAGATCAACGCGTTCGCGCTGCCCGGCGGGCCGATGTTCCTCAATCGCGGAATGATCGAAGCGGCGAGGGACGAAGGCGAGGTCGCGGGCGTCATGGCGCACGAGATCGCGCACGTCGCGCTCCGCCACGGGACCGCGCAGGCGACCAAGGCGCAGAAGTTCCAGATCGGCGCCATCGCCGGCCAGATTCTCGGCGCCATCGTCGGCGGCACCGCCGGCAACGTCATCGCTCAGGGCTCGAACTTCGGGCTCGGCGCGTACTTCCTGAAGTACGGCCGCGAATACGAGCGCGAGGCCGACCTGCTCGGCGCGCAGATCATGGCGCGGGCCGGTTACGACCCGCGGCGCATGGCGGACATGTTCCGCACCATCGAGCAGCAGAGCCGTGGCTCGGGCGGACCCGAGTGGCTGAGCTCCCACCCCAACCCGGGCAACCGCTACGACGCCATCAACCGCGAAGCGAGCATGCTTCGCGTCGAGGGCTCGCCCGCGAACGCCGGCGAGTTCGCCGAGATCAAGGCCCGCCTGCGGGGCATGTCGCCGGCCTACACCGCCGAGCAGATCGCGCGCGCCAAGGCCAACGGCGGCCGGCTGCCGAGCGGCAGCGGCGACACCCGCGACGGCGACTACCCGCACGGCGTCCCGGCACGGACCACCAGGGCGAGTCGAGCCGCCGTCACGCGCGAGCAATCGGCGCGCGTCGGCAACGTGCTGACCGTCCGCGTGCCGTCGAACTGGCGGCAGGTGGGCGACAACGACAGCGTCACGTTCGCGCCCGAAGGTGCCTACTATCGCAGCGAGTCGGGCCAGACCGGCTTCACGCACGGCGTGCAGATGGCCATCATCCCGAACGAGTCGCACGATCTGCAGCAGGCGACCGACGAGCTGATCGACAGCCTGCAGCGCGGCAACCCGCAGCTGCGCCCGACCACCAACCTGCAGCGCGACGTGATCGACGGCCGCACTGCGCTGTCGGTCGACATGCGCAACGTCTCGGAGGTCACCGGCCGCGCCGAGCGCGTGTCGCTGTCGACGGTCCCGCTGCGTGACGGCAGCCTCCTGTACCTGATCGGCGTCGCGCCGCAGGACGAGCTGTCGAACTATGCCGCGGCGCTCCGTCGTGTGAAGCAGTCGATTCAGCTGAACGACCGGGCGCGGTCCTGAGTTCCGCGGCGCTTATACCCGGGTGCGAGGTTTCGGGGTTCCAGCGTCGAAACCCCTGCTGTCTGGCACGCCCGGGAGCTGACTCTGATACAATCCGTCGCGTGAGTGCATCCGACTTGCTCGGCCGGGCGAAGGCGGCGACGAGAAGGCCGTCTCGCAACTGATGCCGCTCGTCTACGACGAGCTGCGCCGGCTGGCCGCGTCGTATCTCAGACGCGAGCGGCCCGGGCAGACGCTGCAGGCGACGGCCCTCGTGCACGAAGCGTACGTCCGGCTGATTGGCGAGAGGGCGCACAACTGGCAGAACCGGACCCACTTTCTCGCCATCGCCGCGCTCTCGATGCGCCAGATCCTGGTGCAGCGCGCGCGCCGCCGCAAAGCGGCGAAGCGCGGCGGCGACCCCGAGCGCATCACCCTCGACGAACAGTTGCTCGGCGATCGATCGCCCGGCGCCACCGAGGAGATCGATCTCGTCGCGCTCGACGCGGCGCTCGAACAGCTGGGCGTCGAGAACGCGCGCCAGGCGAAGATCGTCGAGATGCGCTACTTCGGCGGGTTGAGCGTCGAGGAGTGCGCCGAGGCGCTGGGCATCTCGCCGGCGACGGTGAAGCGCGACTGGACGGTCGCCCGCGCCTGGCTCAAACGCGCGCTCGAGTCGGGTCTGCCATCGAGCCCAGCCGCTCACGATCACCCCTCGCGCTCATGACCGACCGCGACGATCGCGTCGATCGCCTGTACGCGCTCGCCCTCGAACAGCCCGCGTCCACCCGCGACGCCTTCATCGATTCTGCCGCCGAAGACGACGAGATCAAGGCCGACGTGCGCGCGGCGCTCGAGGCGGAGGCCTACGCCGGCGATTTCCTGTCCGGCACCGCGGGCGAGATCGAAGAGGAGCCGCCGCTCGCGGCGGGCACGATGCTCGGGCAGTACCGCATCGAGCGGCTGATCGGCCGCGGCGGCATGGGCGTCGTCTACGAAGCGCAAGACACGCGCCTTCACCGCCGGGTGGCCTTGAAGTCGCTGGCGCCGGGACTGTCGCGCGAAGGCCGCCAGCGCAATCGTCTCGAGGGCGAGGCGCGCGCCGCGGCGGCGCTCACCCATCCCGGCATTGCCACGGTCTACGCGCTCGAAGAGTTCGACGGTCAGCTCTTCATCGCCTCCGAGTATCTCGACGGGGACACGCTTGCGGGCCGAGATGTCGCGTGGACCGCTTCCCGCGTCACGCGTGCTCGACGCCGGGGTGCAGCTCTCCGAGGCGCTCTGCGCCGCGCACGAGCGCCACGTCGTCCATCGCGACCTGAAGCCCGAGAACATCATCCGGGTCTCGAGCGGCGCGTTGAAGATCCTCGATTTCGGCCTGGCGCAGTTCGTCAACCCTTTCGAGCTGGTGTCGCGCACGCCGCTCGGTGGCTCGTCAACGATTGACGGAGGAAGGACTGATCGCGGGCACGCCGCCGTACATGTCGCCGGAACAACTGCGCGGCCGCGTCACCGATTTCCGCACCGACCAGTTCGCGCTCGGCGTCGTGCTTGTACGAGGCCATCACCGGCCGACATCCGTTCGCCGGCGCGTCGCTCGACTCGGTGATCGCGCAGATCTTGACGTGTTCCGCCCGAGCCGCCGCGACGCCGCCGACGCGATGCCGCCAGGACTCTGGATCATCATCGAGCGACTGCTGCAGAAAGATCCCGCCGAACGATTCGCGTCAACCAACGAGCTCGCCGCCGCTCTTGCCGCCGTCAGGGCCGAGGCGGCGGCCTCGCCGAGCACGCTGACCCCGCGCGTCGCGCCGTCGTCAACCGCGCCGGCCGATGTCCAGCTGCGTCCGGCACGGTTCGCGCCGCGGGCACGTCGCCGCTCATGTGGTGGCGCTTCCATCAATTCACCGCGGCACTCGCCTACTGGACGATGGTCTGGCCGGCGTGGATCATTCACCGCGAGTTCGGCCGCTTCGGCCTCGGATTCTTCTTCGCGCTGCTCGCGACGATCGTCGTTGCCGGCAATCTGCGGCTGCATTTCTGGTTCTCGTCGCGCGTCTATCCGGAAGATCTCCAGTCGCGGCTGGACGACGTCTCGCGCTGGATTCGCGGCGCCGATCTCGGCGTTCGCGGCGCTGCTGATCGTCGGCGGCATTGCGTTGCCGGCCGGAGCGCGCCGGGTGGGCGTCGGTGCTGATCGCATTTGGCATCGGCGCCGGGCTCGCCGCGCTCATCATCGAGCCGGCGACGCTGCGGGCGGCGCTCCGGAGCCAGCAGCCGGGTCCCATCGCCTCGAGCCCCGACCTCCCGAGCCACCCTGGCGTCTGATGAGGGGTGGGGGAGAGGGGGAGGGGTCAGGTCATGAATCGTGAACGAAGCGCCCCGGTCCGGGCGCTCCGTTCACGATTCACGACCTGACCCCACCAGGCCCCCCGATCGGAGGGAAATATGCGCACCGTTGCGCTGGTCGGCATCTTGGTCGCCGCCGCGCCGCTGCTGCTCCCCGCCGGGCAGCTACGACGTGAGCCGCTCATCATCGCGACGCCATTCGGCGTACTGAATCCGGCCGGCTCGCCGATCGAGCTGGCCGAGGGCACGATTTCCATCGGGCAGGGACGGAGTCAGCTCATCCGTCTGCGATCCAAAGTTCCGATGCTCCCGATGACCGGCATCGTGGTCCGCGTCGCCGCTGGCCTGTTCGACGACGGCATGGTGACGTATCGCCTGCACATGACCGACTCGCAGCAGTCGGCGGCCCCCTTCCCCGCACCCGAGGGGGCGGGATGGACGGTCCGGCTGTTCGTGATGATGCCGGGCGACCCCTCTCCGGACTTCAGCCGCGTCGGCCGGCAGACGAAATTCCTGGTGACGGTCGAGAAGGTCAGCGACGTGACCGGGAAACTGGTCTTCGACAACGGCGACGCACGCGAGCAACTGTGGCGTGCGCTCGGCGGCGATCGCCGCCTGTAGTGAGATCGAGACCGCGGCGATGACGGTGGCGGCCCCCGCGGTTGATCCGCAGCGGCCGCCGAACGTTCAGAACGCCACCCGCACCGACAACTGACCCGCACGGGCGAACTGACGGCTCTGGCCTTGAATCGTGCCGTCCGCGGCCGTGCCGAAGTTCGCGTTGTAGGTCTGATTGCCGCCGCTCTTGAACTGCTGGAACGTGTCGCCGTTGAGCGCGTTGAAGACGTCGAAGGCGACGTCAATCTTCTCGAGGCCGCCGAACTTGAACGTGCGCCCGACGCGAAGGTTCAGTGTCTGCAGCGTCTCGGCGCCGATTTGTCCATCGCCGCGGGTCGGCCCGACGAACCGGATCGGCGTGAACAGCGGGTTCGAGACCGTCTGCCCATTCGACTTGGTAATCGAGGCCGGACCGAACGCGGGGTCCGCCGCGGCCAGACGCGTCACCACCGGGCCGGTGTACGGACCCGACTGCGCCGAATAGCTGGCGGATGCCACGATCGCGAACGGCGCGTTGACGGTCCCGGCAATTCGCACCACGTGCTTCTGCCACGACGGGCTGCGTGTATCCTCCGTGCCTGACAAGCTGTTCGACACGTTCTGTCCAGCGCCGGTCGTGCCGCGAATCGTGCCGAGTCCCTTGTCGTTCGGGAACGCATCGGGCTGAATGAACGACGCGGGATCGTTCGGCTGCCACGTCCCGTCAATGTGCTGGAAGTTACGGCCATAGCTGCCGAGCAGCTGGACCCGCCGTGCCCGCTTCGAGACCGTCATCTCGAAACCGTTGTAGACGAACCAGTTCCACTGGTTGTTGGTGTTGAGGAAGATCAGGTTCTGCGATTCGTCGACCACGCCCCTGAACACGCCGCCAGTGTAGATCCCGTTGCTTTCGACGAGGGCCGGACGATCGCGGTATGCGCGGTTGACCCAGGCGACGTCAATCGCGAGCTGTCCCGGTAGCTGCTTCTGATAGGCGGCCATCCACTCGTTGATGTACGGCTGATGCCGATCGGGATCGAGCCGGCGATCGCTCGACACGCGCGTCGCGGCCGGCTGCACGACCTGGCGCTGGAACGCCCCGCTCACCGGGTCGTAGAAGAAATCGGTGTAACCGGCCACGGCGTTGCCCGCCGTCGGCAGCAGCGTGCCGTTCAACAGATCGTGAATCCGTCCCCACGACGCGCGGACGATGTTCGTCCGATCCTCGGTAACCGCATAGTTGACGCCGATGCGCGGGCCAACGTGCCACGCGTTCATCGTCGTCACCCCGAACAGCCGGTCGTCGATGCTGACTTGATCGAAGCGGACTCCGGCGTTGACCGTGATCTTGTCGGACGGCTTCCATGAATCCTGCACGTAGAGGGCGTAGTCGTGGGCCTTGACGTCTACCGCGAGCACCGAGGCGCGGTCGTAGACGCGTCGGCGGAAGATGACGTAGCCGAGCGACGGATTCGCGGGATCGCGAAGCAGCCCGTCGTTGAGCGCGTCGCCGTCGTTGGCGTAATTCACCGTTGACGAGTAGTCGAAGTCCTGCAGGTAGACGCCGGTCTGAAACTCGTGCGCGCCCCACAGGCCCGACTTGTAGTACGTGGCGTCGCCGCTGATGGTGAACTTGCTCGCTGGCTGCGCGCTGCGCGAGAACAGGTTGTTCAGCTCGCCGACCTGCCCCTGGCCCGTCGGGTTGCCACCGGACACGGTGACGCTGCTGTAGATGTTCAGTCGCGGGCCCGACGCCCGGATATTTGTCGTACGCGCTCAATGTCCCGTTGAGCGACTTGTCGTTGTAGGACACGAGCACGCGCGTCGTCAGCTCGTTCTGTCCACGCCGAGGCGAGCCGCGCCGACACGCCGACACCGCCAAACGCCGAGACATTGAGCTGATCGGCGGAGTAGGCCCAGTTGGTCTCGTCCGGATTCAGGTCGTACTGGTAGAAGCCGGTCAACTGATGCCGCGTGCTCACTTGCGACCTGCAGCCTTCGCGAAGTAGTACTTGCTGCGGCTCTGGTTATCGAACGGCTCGAACCCGTCCTTGAGGGCCACGAAGAGCGGCGAGCTGTGCCGCGTCGCGCGAGATGCCGACGTTGCGCCGCGTGTAGCGGAAGCTGCCGAAGAACCAGGCCTTGTCGCGCAGGATAGGACCGCCAAGCGCACCTTCCGGCTGGAACACCTCGGTGGTCGCCGCGCTCTCACCCGCCGCGACGTTGCTGCCGTTCCAACTCTGCGCGGTGAAGATGAAACCGGCCGACGCCTCGCAGCTGATTGGTGCCCGACTGCGTCTCGACCTGCGTGATCGCGCCCATGCCGATGGGCGACGAGGCATCGGAGCCACCGGTCTTGACCTGCACGTCCTGCAGCGCGTCTGTGCTGAGGCCGACATAGAGACCGGCCCAGTTCTGGCGGAACCAGCCCATGTCGGCGCCGTCCACCCGCGTGACGTGACTCTCGGTGTCCGTGCCGCGGACCATGTACACCTGGCCGCCGGACGCCTGGTCGAAACCGCGCGCTGTCACACCCGGCGTGACCTCGAGGAAGTCGGAGAAGTCCTTGCGGCTGGTCAACGGCAGCGCGCGCTGCAGCTCGCCCGAGATGTTGACGGTCTTCGACAACACGCTCGGTCTCGAGCATCGAGGTATCAGCGACCACCTGGATCGTTTCGCCAACCGTTCCTAACGCCAGGCCGAGTTCGATCGTGACCGTTGAGGCCGGCGGTGATGACCACACCGCTCCGCTCCAATCGCGAAACCCCTGCAGCTCGGCAATCTCGACGTACGTGCCGGGCAGCAGCCCCTGTAACCGGTAGACGCCTTCGGCGTCCGACACCGCAACCACCGGGCGCGGTGAGCTGGGGCTCGTGGCAGTGACCGTCACGCCCGGCAGCACGCCACCTTGTGCGTCGCGGATCACTCCGCGGATGCTGCCGTCGGCAGTGACTTGTGCCGACACCGACAGCGCCAGTGCACCGACGAACACGAACGCGAAAAGCCAGGTTCTGCTCATCGATCGTTCTCCCACAGTCGTCATGCGTGAACCGAGCGACTGTATCATGACCGAGCGTGGGGGTGGCGTTCCATTGCGGTACTCGAAGCCGCTTCGTGGTGTCGAAACGCTTGACGAGCTTCCTTTCAGAGCTCCCGAGTCATCTCAACCATCGTCCGGCGGAATCCCAAGCGGCCGAACAAACGCTGCGCGTCGCGGTTGGGTTCGGCGGCCCAGAGCACGACGCGTGGCATCTTGCGCTCGCGGAACCAGTCGAGCGCCGCCTCGATGAGCGCGGTGGCCACGCCAGACCGCCGGCCACGTTCGACGACCGCGACGTCGTGAATGAAGCCCGCTTCTTCGCGCAGTTCCTTCCAGGACTGCGGCTCGATGCCGACGTAGACATAACCGAGAACGTGACCGCGCTGCTCGGCAATGAAGACAGCCACCGAGTCGTCGTCGAGCTCGCCGCCGAGGAAGGCAGAATAGCCTCGCGCGGGATCGTTGCCTGGCGCCATGAATCGCTGCGCGTCGAACTGATGATGAACCTGCATCAGCAGGCCGCCGAGATCGCCGATGGCCGGCAAATCCGCCGGGGTCGCGCGGCGCACGACAAACGACTTATCCATTCCGCATCCTCGCACGAAAGAGGCGAACGTGTCGTCGCAGGCGGCGGAACGCGGCGGGCGACGACGTCACGCTGACGAGGCAGCCGCCGATGCTCAGGGCAATCACCACGATGTCCCAGAGAGGACGCCGGTAATACAGCCACGGAAAGTCGAGGCTGTGCAGTCCGTGGTAAAGCCAACGGTTGACGCGGGTGAGGCGTTCTTCCTTTCTCGCGATCGCGCCGCGCGCCGGGTCGGCGTACAACCAGGTGGACACCGCGTCGGCGAACTTCACGCGCAACACGGGCAGCGACGGCGACAGGCACGGCTCGGCGTCGCAGCGGGCGCGGCCGTAGTAATAGCTGTCGTACTCGGTCAACCAGACGGCCTCTTCGATCGGCACGCCTGGCATCGCGGCGCGAATGGCGTCTTCAATCTCGGCCCGATCGAACGTCGTGAAGACGCCGCGCTCGGGCGAATCGATGCGGACGAGCGCATGTTCGAGCGCGTGGCGCGGCGCGACAACAGCTCCCGGATCGCCGAGCGGCAGCCGCAGCGTGCTGCCGGCCTCTGGTGCGCGAAATGCCTCGGCAACGAGCGCGCCGCGAAACCGCAACAGCTCGATCTCTTTGACCGGCAGCGTCTGCCTCAACGCCGTGGCAGCTGACTGCAATCGAGCGAGCGTGAGGCCCTCCCACGCGATCGGGCCGCCCGAAAACGCGTCGCGCTGCGCGCGTGTGGGCGCAGTGCCGGGACTCCAGTCCCACGGCTCCATCGACAGCAGGCCGCTGAAGACCCACGTCAACGTCACCGCTCCGAAGAACAGCCCGGTGTAGTGATGCCACTTCATCATCCCGGCGTAGGGCGAATGCGTGTGCGGGATGCCGCGAAGCCGGTAGATGCTGCGCGCCGAGAAACGCCAGAGGCCCCAGGCCAGACCGGTGAGGCACAGGGCGACGCCGGCAATCGAGGTCCAGACGACAACGTCGACCCACAGAGCGCTGTGGCGACGAAGCGGCGTGAAGTAGAGCCAGTGCAGGACGGCACTGACGAATCCGAGCCACCGCCCTCGCCGCGTCGTGACGAGCACGGGTTCACCGGTTTGCTCCGACACGTAGAGATAGGTGCCCGCGGCGTCGTTGAACGCAATCTTCTGCGCCGGCAACAATCCCCGGACTTGCAGCGTCCACTGATCGGGTTCGACCACGCGCGCCACGACTTCCATGGCGGCCGCGTGCTCTGGCGCAAACTGACGCGCGACGGCGAGCGCCGCGGGAGCGCCGGCGTCGCTGAGCCGTTCGCCGGTATCGGCGAAGACGGTCGTCCACCCCGCGCCACTCTGGAAGCGATACACCGGCCGATCGCCAAGCATCCCGACCCGCAGCCGTTGCGGCGCGGGCGCAAGGGCCGCAGCAGCCGCCGCCGGATCGATGCGGGCGGCTCGGAGGTCGAGGGCAGGCGCGCGCATCAGCCGCTCCTCGGCCGGTAGCCGTGGCATGCGCGCGTACATCATCGCCACGCCAGAGATGAACCAGACCGCAAACAAGACGGCAAAGGCAATCCCCAGCCAGCGGTGGGTATAGACAAGAACCGCAACGACCCGCGACTTCACCAACGCGACTCTAACAAACTCGACGCGCCCGAGGCTTCGCCCCTCGATTCGCCCCTGGAAGGATCGCCGGCTCTGCTGCCGAGTCTGCGAGGACGCGCGACAATGGCGCGCATGCTCAGCGACCTCTGGCGCGACGTCTCCCATGCCACCCGGCTTCTCGGGAGAGCCCCGGCATTTGCCGTCCTCGCGATCACGACCCTCGGCCTCGGCGTTGGCGCCAACACGGCCATCTTCAGCGTCGTCCACGGACTGCTGCTGAGGCCGCTGCCCTATCACGCGCCCGATCGGTTGGTGTTCGTCGACGGCGCGCTCTCGACCCCCGAGGGTGACTCGTCGTTCCAGTTGTCGTACCCGGAGCTCCAGGACATCGCCGCACAGGTGCCGTCGTTCTCGAGGATCGCCCCGTGGACCACCGCATGGGGCCTGACGCTCGAGGGCACGGAAGGCGCGGCGCGGCTGCCCGCGAACTTCGTCGGCCGCGGCTATTTCGACGTGCTGGGCGAGCCGCCGCTGCTCGGACGGACGTTCACACCAGACGATCACGTGGTGGGCGACGACGGCCGCATGGTCGTGATGTTGAGCGAAGGCGTCTGGCGGCAACACTTCGGCGGCGACCCGTCGATCGTCGGACGCGACGTGCGGCTGCAGGGCCGGCCGTTCACGATCGTCGGAATCATGCCGGCGCGCTTCTACGACGTCGGCCTCGCCTACCAGGCGGATGTCGACGTGTGGGTGCCGCTCGAGCGGGCGCCGGCGCTCTTTGGCGGACTGGATCTTCGCGGACGCACCGGCCGTCAGATGTGGGGCGTCGCGCGATTGGCCGACGGCGTGTCGCCGGAACGCGCCGCGCAGGACTTGCGCACGCTGAGCGCGCGGCTGACGGCGGATCACCCGCAGACCAACACCGCGTTCAGACTCCGCGCCGCGGCGCTCGACACGACGTTCTTCGCCGACGCGCGGCGGCCGTTGTGGCTGTTGTTTGGCGGATCGATCTTCGTCCTCCTGATTGGCTGCGCCAACATCGCCAACCTCCTGCTGATTCGATCCACCGCGCGCACGCGCGAGATGGCCATCAGGCTCGCGGTTGGCGCGTCGCGCGGGCGTCTCGTCCGCCAGTTGCTGGCCGAGAGCCTGGTCCTGGCGATGATAGGTGGCGGCGCGGGCGTGTTGATGGCCATGTGGCTGACGCCGGTGCTCCTGCCGCTCAGCGGTATCGAGCCAGCCGCGTTCGCCCGGGTCACGATCGACGGAACGGTGCTCGCGATGAGTGCGGCAACGGCACTCGCGTGCGGATTGCTCTTCGGGTTGGCGCCGGTGTGGCGAGCGACGCGGATGACCGTTCGCGACGCTGCGTTCGCCAGCGGCACCGCCCAGGTCGCGCGCCCGTCGCGGGCCGCGCATTGGCTCGCCGGCGTCGAAGTGACCGCGGCGTTCGTGCTCGCGGCTGGCGCCATCGTCATGCTCAAGAGCTTCTCGATGCTGCTCGACACCGATCTGGGGTTCCGCCACGAGCGGTTGCTCACGGCGCGGATGGAACTGCCGCAGGATCGCTACGGGACACCGGCGGCCCGCGCGCAATTCGGGCGGCAGCTGCGCGAGCGGCTGGCGCAGCTCCCCGGTGTCGAGGACGTCGTGATGTGGGGACCGAGCATGTTCGCGCGATCGACCTGGGTCTCCTTCGTTGCGCCGGAGGACCAGCTCGTCGCCGATCACGAGCGCGTGATGGTCTGGCGGCACAGCACCAACCCCGGCGCGCTCGCGGAGCTCGGCATCCCGATCGTGGCCGGACGCGACTTCTCCACCGCCGATACGCTCGACGCGCCGCCGGTCGCGATCGTCAGCCAGGCGACGGCGCACCGCTTGTGGCCAGGCCAGGATGCGGTTGGCCGGCGTTTCCGCACGACCGTCGCCGGCGCGAACGTCGCCGTCGCGGTCATCGGCGTCGCTGGCGACGCGCGGCATCGCGGCCGCTTCCGGTTCAGCCTTGGCGCCGCGGCCCACGAGCCGCAGCTCGATCTCTACCTGCCCTTCGAGCAGCGCCCGAACGGACTGGTGACGATCGGCATCCGTACCGCTGGCGATCCGCGATTGTCGGTGCGAGCCGTGACCAGCGCGGTCGGTGACACCGATCCGGCGCTGTCGGTGTACGACATCGCCCCGCTCGACGAGCGTATGCGCATCGAGGAATCGTCGGTCGGCTTCGCCGCGCTGCTGCTGAATCTGTACGGCGGGCTGGCGCTTCTGCTCGCCGCGATTGGCGTCTACGGCGTGCTCGCCGCGAACGTTGCCTCGAAGCGGCGCGAGCTGGGAATCCGATCGGCGCTGGGTGCCGCGCCGCAGCACTTGTGGCTCGGCGTGGTCCGCGAAGGGGTGATGGTGACGGGCGTGGCGATCGCGTGTGGCCTTGCCATCACCTGGGCGGTCGGCCAGAGTGTCGCGGCGTGGATCTTCGGTGTCTCGCCGACCGATCCCTGGCTGCTCAGTGGCGCGGCGCTGCTGCTGATGGTCTCGGCGCTGGCCGCGAGCGCGATCCCTGCCAGGGCCGCCGCGCGCATCGATCCGGGCCGAGTGCTCCGCATCGATGCGTGAGCCGGACGCCGTGCCGCACGATTGCGGCCGGAGCCCCGCGACCGGCGGGCGTGCCAGGCTCCGTTCTTGCGAACGCCCGCGCCGCGGCCGCGCCGATCTTCCTGCGCTCACCAGGCACCTTCTCGCCCGGCGCCTTGCCGTGGGGTGAGGCTTGCTCGATCTCGGCATTCATCTCGGCGCCGATCAGAATCGCGAGCGAGCTCAAATAGAACCAGAGCATCAGCACGATGACCCGCCCAGGGAGCCATAGGTTTCGTTGTAGGTGCCGAACTGGGTCACGTACAGCTTGAAGGCGAGAGACGCGATCAGCCACAGCAGCGTGCCCAGCACGGCGCCCGGCGTCACCCACTCCCAGTCCTGCTCCGCATCCGGCCCGAAGTAATAGATGAGTCCCAGGCCGAGCGCCACCAGGGCAAACGCAAACGGCCACCGCACGATCGTCCACAAGGTGGCGAAGGCGTTCCCGGCACCGATGGCGGCTGCCAGACGGTCGACAACGGTCGGGCCGATCAGCACGAGCCCCAACGCGACCACGATGAACACCGCAACGCCGATCGTCAGCGCCATCGCCGTGAGCCGGACCTTCCACCACGGCCGCGCCTCCTCGATGTCGTAGGCCCGGTTCAGCGACTCGGTAATGGCGACCATCGCCCCCGAGCTGCTCCACAACGCGAAGAGGAGACCGAACGTGAACACGCCCTCGTTCGATCGCCCGGCGAGGGCGGTGAGCTGATCGCGCACGATGTCGATGACATCGCCCGGCGCGACGCGGCGCAGCGCGTTGATGACGTCCTGAATCGACTGCGGCGGCAGGAAGCTGGCGAGGGCGACGACGCAGACGATGGCGGGCACGAGCGCGAGCAGGAAGTAATAGGACAGCTGAGCTGCCAGGCCGAGCGCGTTGTCCTCGCTCGCCTCCTTGACGGTCCGTGTTACCAGTTCGCGCCATGTCAACGGAATGCGAAACGTGCGCAGCATGCCGTCCGGAAGTGCAACGACGCTGCCAGCGCGCGGCGCGGCGTGCGGCGCCGCAGGCTCAGCCGACGATCGCGACGAGCGACAACGCCGGACGCGCGAGCGCAGCGTCGCCATCAAGACGAACGGTGCGCTCGAGCTCGTCGCGAGCGATGCCCTTGGTGAAGGCGCGCCACGCGATCTCTTGTGGAATCGTCGCGCGAGCGACGATGTGCGCTGAATCAGCGCGCCGGATCAGACGCCATCGCGCCGGCTGGCGTTCGAGGAACCAGTCGCCACCGCACTCGCCCACCACCACGACCTGCACGACCGAACCGTCGGGCGCCTCGACGGATTGATACCGGTGTGGAAGCGCGCGGAGGAAGCAGTCGAGAACGGGATGGTAGAGCCGCGGGGTCATGATGCCGGGCATGCCGACCGCATCGCGAATCTGCTGCTGGTGGTGCCAGCGCTCGGTGAGCTCGCGGGCGACGTCGAACCAGTGCGGCGATGCCGCGTCACCCGCCCAGCTCACGGGGAAGGCGGCGGGACCGCGCGGATCGAGCGACTGCAGATAGGCGCTCAATTGCGTGGTGGCAAGCTCCATCAGCGAGATCAGCACCGCGGGGCTGAGCCGGCCGAGTGCCCGAACGCCGTCGGCGTTGGCGGCGTTGATGAGGGCGATCAGATCGGCGTCGCTGCCGATGTAGACGCGCGGCAGCCATCCGTCGCGCGCGAACGACAGTCGCCGCAGCGCCGTGTCGAGCAGGTGAGCGGTGACGTCGCGCACCGTCCACGCGCCGGCAATCGTCGGCCGCGACCAGTCCTCGTCCCCGAGCGACCGGAGCAGCGTCAACAGCGCGGCATCGACTTCAGCCACGAGCGGGGCCGCATCGATCGGCGGCAGCTCGCTGGCATCGGCGCTCATCACCATGTGGGCTCGCTCGGCATCCTACCCTTTCGGCTGCACCGGCGCGCCGGCCTCGTTGATCGCCGGCGGCACCGTCCGCAAGTAGCGATAGAGGCTCCGCAGATCGGCGTCGGTCATGCGGGCGTAGGCGCCCCACGGCATCGGCGTGCCTTCGATCAGCTCGCCCTGCCGGAATCGCGCGACCCAGACATCTTCGGTCCATTGTCCCGAGCGGCCGGTCATCGCATCGGGAGTCAGGTTCGGCGGCACAAAGACCTTCGTCGGATCGCTCGCCACGTCCATGGGCATCCCACCGGCAAAGCGCGGGCCGATGTACGACCCGTCCTGCAGGTTGCGATCGGTGTGGCAGCCCACGCACGACGACACGTGATTGGCGAGATACTCGCCGCGCACGGCCGACGCCTCGCGGGCCGGACTCATTCGGGGCGGGGCGGCATCCGGTCCCTTCGGCGTGATCGCAAACGCCATCACCGCCTTGCCGAGGACGTTCATCTCGTGAGCCCGTGTCGGTACGCGCATGCGGCGCCGTCGAGCGGAGATAGGAGATGACGGCGATCAGGTCTTCGTCGCTGAGGTTGTGGAACTCCATCAACGGGAAGGCGGCACGACCGTCGGCGAGGACGCCGTAGCGCAGCACGCGTGCCAGCTCGCCGTCAGTGCGGCGGCCGATGCCAGTCTCGGCGTCGGGTGTGATGTTCGCGGAATACAGGGGACCCAGCGACAACGGGAACACGTGATTACCAGTCAGCGGCAGCAGCTCGCCGGCATCGAGGCGCTTCCATTCGCTCTTGAGCACGTGGCAGTAGGCGCACGCCGCCGGACCGTAGACGAGATACTTGCCGTCGGCGACGATCGACGGATCGGTTGACGCGGCGATCGCTGGATACGGAGCGTCGAACGTGCGCCGCGATCGCACGTCGACGGTCGCGTACGCCGCGGCGACGAGCAGGACAAGGGTCAGTCCAGTTCGCCGCAGGATCCGGCGCATGCGCGAGGGTTGCCTCATCCTCTCAGGATAGAGCCGTCGCGCCGGCGCGTCATCAGCGCGGGGTAAGGATCGGGTAAGAAACCGCCGCCAGGCCCGATTCGATTGCGCCGCGATTCGGCTCTTCCCACGGCGGCAGCTTCAGACCGGTGCCGAGCGCCGCGAGCGGCTCGTCAACCGTGAAGCCCGGACCCGTGGTCGCAACTTCGAACAGCACGCCGCCCGGTTCGCGGAAGTAGATCGAGGTGAAGTACTGGCGATCGAGGACTTCGGTCACGTGCAACCCGCGCGCGACCAGATCGGTGCGAAGGGCTCGCTGCTCGTCGCCAGTGCCAATCGCCATGGCGACGTGGTGCACCGTCCCAAGGCCATTCAGCGCCGACACCGCGTCGGGCTCCTGAATCACGTCGACGTAGCGGCCCGGTTCGTCGCCGCCGGCCGCGAGCCTGGTGCGTCCGCCTTCGCGGTTGACGATCTCGAAACCGAGCAGGCCGGTCATCAGCTCGACCGTCGGCGCGGCCTCGCGCACGACCATCCCGACGCTGTGCAGGCCGCAGATCGCGCGATCGCTGCCGATGCCGTTGCCGGTCCACGGCGCGCGCCGATCGTGGCCGTTCGCGACGAGCGCCATGGCGAGGCCGGACGGATCGGTCGCGATGATCGTCTCGTCGTCGAAGCGTGGACGCGACGCTTCGACCGCGATGCCTCGATCGCGGAGCGCGGTGGTCCACGCCGGCAGCGATCCCTCCGGCACCGAGAACGCCGTGAACGTCACCTGTCCGGCGCCCTTGATCCCGAACCGCACGCCGCGCCCGGCATACGGGAACGTCGTCCAGATCGTGCCTGGGGCGCCGTGCTCGGTGCCGTAATAGAAGTGGTAGACGTGATGGTTGTCGAAGTTGACGGTCTTCTTGACCAGCCGCAGCCCGAAGCCGCCGACGCAAAAGTCGAGATCAGGCTGCGCCTGATCGACGGTGGCGGTCACGTGGTGGAGGCCGAGGATGCGGTGCGCCATTGAGGATTGACGGGCACGCTACGCCACCGCCCCCACCCTGTCAAGCGCCGGCGCCGACCGGCTACTGAGCGGAGAAGTTCACCCGCACCGCCATCCGGACCGCGGTCGGCATGCAATTGAGCAGCGTGGGACTGAACTGCCAGGCGTTGACCGCCTGAATCGCCGCCTCGCTGAACGCCGGGTTCGTCGCGGACGCGACCGTGATGGCCTCGACCAGACCGTCCTTGCCGATCTGGGCATTCAGCCGCACCTCGCCGACCGTGCCGCTCGCGCGCATCGTTTCGGGGTAGATCGGCTTCACGTCCTTCAGTTTGTAGGGCACTCTGATATTGCCGCCGATGAACGACGCCGGCCGCGCCGGTTCGGTCGTGCACTGCTGCGCAGCGAGCTTCTTGCGCGCCTCTTCGAGGCGCCGGAACGTCTCTTCGTCCGGCGGCCGCGGCGCGGCGCTGGTGGTTGCAGGGGACGGCGACGCCGTGACGGTGATGGTTTCCTGCAGTTCGCCCACGTCCATCTTGACGTCCTGCTCGAGGTTGCGCCCGCTGACCGTCAGGCGGCTTTCGTACCTCTCGAATCCGGGCAGCTGGGCCTGCAGCAGGTACTCGCCGGGTTCGAGCGACCCGAACTCGAACCGCCCGCTGCGGTCGGTCTTGATCTCGCGGCGGACGTTGGTCGTGGTGTGCGTCAACACAAGTGTCACGCCGGGGAGCAGGCCGTTCTGTGGATCCGCCACCGAGCCGGCCACGCGCGATATTGCGGCTTGCGCTGCAAGGCCCGCGAGCGGGAGCGTGACGGCGACGGCGATGATGGCCATGATGATGGCGGCTCTCCGCGTCGCGGGGCGTCGATCGATCGGGTGGGTCAACATGCGAGTAATCCTCCGTTCAAAGCCGGACGGCTGCGCCATCGGCAGCGCCGGGAGCCATTGGCGAGACATCCGCAAGTCACGTGCGACGGCAAGCAGCTGTTCGGCGTAGGCGGTGCCATCGATGCCGCCGGTCAGTACGAGGTCGTCGCAGGCCTGCTCGCTCTCCTGACGCAGGCGGGCCCGCGCGTACCACGCGAGCGGGTTGAACCATTGCCACGCGCACACGACCTCGGCGACGAGCAGCACGCTCCAGTCGCGGCGCAGCACGTGGGCGAGCTCGTGCGCGAGCACCACCGATCGCCGGCTCTCGTCCCACCCTCGAGCTGCGGCGGGCACGATCAGCGCGGGTTTGAAGAGGCCCACGGTCACCAGCAGCGACGGGTGGGTCGTTTCGAGCAGCGCCACCGGGTCCGGGATCCCGTAAGCTCGCGCAACCGTCGTCGCCTGCTCGATCCACGCCGGATCGGTGAGCGGCGTCGCCCGGCGCCGCAGCCATGCCAATCGCAGAAGCCCGCACAGCAATACCGACAAGCTGATCGCGACGCCGGCCAGCCAGCCGCCGGCGATCACGCGTGTCCAGTCAATCTGTGCCGATCGCTCGCGCCGCTCGGCCGGCGCGGTGTCGCCGCCGGCGGCGACCGCGGTTTCAGACGCCGGTGCCGCAACCGTGTCCAGTCGTGGCACGAACTCCGGCAGCGCCGAGGCGAGTGGCACCGGCAGCACCCACGCCGGTGCGATCAGGCCGACCACTGGCGATGCCACCGCCGAGACGAATGCCACCGCCAGCACGAGATGTCTGAGCGCGGCCGAGCGCCGGCGGAGCAGCGGGAGAAGCGCGATGGCGACGAAGAGCAGCAGCGCGCTATTGACGGAAGCCAGGACGAACGCCGTCATTTCGATCCGCCTTTCTTCGCCTTGTCGACCAGGCCGGCGATTCGCGACAATTCCTCTTCGCTCAACCGCGCGACATCGCCGCCGACGAGCGCGGCGACGACTTTCTCGGTCGAGCCATCGAAGAAGGTGTCGATGAGGTGGCGCAGCGCCGACCGCCGGACGCTGGCGCGCGGGGCGATCGGCATGTAGACGAACCGGCGTCCGACCTCTTCGTGGCGGACGTGGCCCTTCGCCTCGAGGACGCGCAACTGGGTGCGCACCGTCGACGAGGTGGGATCGCCCGAGAGCTCGCGCATCACCTCGTCGGCGGTTGCCCGGCCGAGCCGGAACAGGATGTCCATGATGTGGCGTTCACGCCGGGTGAGTCGGGCCAGCAGGGGGTGTGTCATATTGTTATAAAAATAACACTTGAGCGAGAAAAATAACACTGCGAGGCGGGGCTGTCAAGCAGCAATGTTACGAGGGCTCCCGCGAGACCGTACGCAGGAAGGGCGCGGCCGATTCGGTCGATCGGACCGCGCCCTCGCGCTGCAGACAGAGGTCGAACGCGTTTTACGGGGTGCGCCCCGTCACCCGAATCTCGGCGGCGTGCAACATCGTCCCCATCTTGTGATACGAGACGGTGACGCGATCGCCAACCTTGATCAGATCGGTCGCCCCGGCCTTGCCGCCCTTGGCCTCGGCCGCCGTCCCGACGCCGCGGCCGATCACTTTCGTGTCCGTGTCGATCGTGAACGACTGCTTGAACGTCGAGCCGCCGCCTCCCGCCCCGGTAATGTTGAGCGAGGTGGCGGTCACTGATTCGACGGTGCCGTTCGCGGTCTCAGTTTTTGTCGCGTCGGCAACACCACCGCCACCGGCGCCTGGCGTTCGGGTGCGGCGGACGTTCGCGGCGTGAAGTTTACCGCCGAGGTCGTGATAGCTGACTTCGACGGCCTCACCCACTTTGAGGAGTTCGTCGAGTTTCGGGCCGGACTTGCCGGACGCCGTCGCCGCACGCGCGGCGGTCCCGGCGCCTGTCGCGGTGACGACCGTCTTGGCGTCGACGATGAACGTGAGCTGGCGGTCGCCAGCCGAGACAGTGAACGAGTCCGTGGCAATCGCGGTGACGGTGCCTCGAGCGGTTTGGGTGGACTGTGCGGAAAGCGGTGAGGGGAAGAGCGCCACGAAAGTGGCGGCGGCCAGGGCCGCTGTCGAAACGATCCGTCGCATGGTCAGCCTCCAGTGAACGGGTGCCGGACGAACGCGCGACCAAAAACGCCTGCTCGTAATGACGAAGGCAGGGACGAATGGTTCCTCATCTGTGGCGGCTGGCGCAAGTTATTTACAGAGCCGTAACAGCGCGGGCGCGCCCTGCCGGGGGTCCGACGGTCAAACCGCGGCTGTGATAGAACTGGTTTTGCGCCTGTCGCCCGGAGCCGCCCATGCTGAAACACGTCACGCTCGCTTGCCTGCTCGCATCGGCGGCTGTGCTGGCACAGGAATCCAAGCCGATCCCGAAGGATTCAGTCGAGGTGACCGCCCGGGGCTGCTTCAAGGGTCGCGTCTTCACCGGCACCGGGCAACCGGAGGGCGAAGGCGTCGTCCGCGGCCCCGACATCACCGGCCGCCACTTCCGCGTCTCGGCCCCACGCGACGTCATGAATGTGGTCAAGCAGAACGACGGTCACCTGGTCGAAATCGTCGGCATCGTCCGCAAGGCAGCGCTCGACGATCAGGGGATGGGGCTCAAGGTCGGCGGCGCGCGGGTGGTCATCGGCGCCCCCGGCCAGGATCCGACGCGCATGAATGCGCCGAATACCGCGCCGAGCGTGCCGGCGATGGATCTGGTCGTCGTGCGCTATCTGTCGGACCGCTGCCCAATCTGAGCCATGCGGCTCCTGGCGAAGTTCCAGGTTCCGAAGTGCCCAAGTTTCGTGGTGCCAGACGGAACTCCGGAACATCGGAACCTCGAACCTCACTGTGGGCGGCGGAAAGTCCGACGTAGACCGCCTTGCCGAGGATGTGGCCCTGCATGGCTTTCCACAACGCGGTCCGCGTTTCCCAGGCGTCGGCGCCGGCCGGGACGTCCATCTTGGCGTCGAGCGCGTAGAGCTCGAACGTGTAGTGGTGCATCGGGCCTGAGGCCGGCGCGCCCGGACCGCGATACACGGGACCGCTCGCGCTGATTTGCTTGCTGCCGTCCGCCAGATCGGGCCCTTCGGCACGCCTTCAGGCAGTCCAGTAGCGGTGCCGGGAATATTCCAGACGAGCCAGTGCACCTGATCCTCGGTCGTCTTGTTGCGGGCGACGTCAGGGTCGCGCATGTGCAGCACGAAACTGACCGTGCCCGGCGGAACGTTGGTCCACGTCAGCGCGGGCGACACCTGCTCGCCGGCCTGCGTGTACCTGGCGGGGATCGGATCACCGTCCGGGAACGCCGTTGTCGTGAGCGTCAGCGCGGGCCGCGGCGGCTGCCCCGCCGGTTGACCGCCCGGCGTCTGCGCCGACAACGCCGCCGTCATCACGAGCACCCCAAGGATCGTCCACTTCGCATCGCGCACACGCATGTCATCTCCTCTGCCTCTCGGGCCTGTCGCGGTGATGTTAGCGCCAGTGGCGGACACGAGCCAGCGCCTGCACCTCGCGGAGACATTCGCAGACAAGAGGCTCCTGCCGGCACCCGTCCCTGGGACTTTGTGACAGAATTCTGCGCACGCGTGACCAGGCGTTGCCGGCCGCAATCGACGACCTCATCACCCATCAGGATCGCTCAATGAAACGACTGCTTTTCGTATTGGTTGCGACATCCATCTCGTGCGCCCCGGCCGCGCCGGCAGGGACGGCAGACGACGAGGCGGCGCGCTGGGAACGGCAGGCGCAGAACGTCACGATCATCCGCGACGACTGGGGCATCGCGCACGTCTACGGCAAGACCGACGCCGACGCGGTGTTCGGCGTGATCTACGCGCAGGCCGAAGACGACTTCAATCGCGTCGAGACCAACTACCTCAACGCGATGGGCCGGCTCGCCGAAGCCGAGGGCGAGGCGGAGATCTACCGCGACCTGCGGATGAAGCTGTTCATCGATCCCGACGACCTGAAGGCGCAGTACGCAGACGAGCCCGGACGTGGCTCAAGGCGCTGATGAACGCGTGGGCCGACGGGCTGAACTACTACCTGCACACGCATCCCGACGTGAAGCCGCGCGTCATCACGCGGTTCGAGCCGTGGATGGCGCTGACGCTTCAGCGAAGGCAGCATCGGCGGCGACATCGAGCGCGTCAACCTCACGCAGCTCGAGGCGTTCTACGGCGAGCCGGACCGAAGCCGGTGACGACGACGGCCAGCGCCGCTGACGCTCGCAGCTCGACGATCTCGAGCCGACGCGGCTCGAACGGCATCGCGATCGCGCCGTCGAACACGACGAGCGAGCACGCGCTGCTGCTGATCAATCCGCACACGTCGTTCTTCTTCCGCTCCGAGCCGCAGATGGTCGAGCGACGAAGGGCTGAACGCCTACGGCGCGGTCACCTGGGGGCAGTTCTTCATCTACCAGGGCTTCAACGACCGCGCCGGCTGGATGCACACCTCGAGCGGCGTCGACAACATCGACGAGTACCTCGAGACGATCGTGAAGAAGGGCGACGGCTTCGTCTACCAGTACGGCGCACGAGGAGCGGCCGGTCACGCGCGACGACGATCACGGTGCCGTACAAGACCGGCGACCGGCATGGCGCGAGAAGAAGTTCACCGTCTACCGCACGCATCACGGCCCGATCGTCCGCGAAGCGGACGGCAAGTGGGTCAGCGTCCGGCTGATGCAGGAGCCGCTCAAGGCGCTGACGCAGTCGTACTCGCGCACGAAGGCGCAGGAGCTACAAGGCGTTCCGCGAGTCGATGGAGCTGCACACCAACTCGTCGAACAACACGATCTACGCCGACGCCGACGGCAACATCGCCTACTTCCACTCCAACTTCATCCCGAAGCGCGACCCGAAGTTCGACTGGACGCAAGCCGGTGGACGGCAGCGATCCGGCGACCGAGTGGAACGGCGTGCTGTCGATCGACGAGACGCCGCACGCTGTCAACCCGCCGACGGCTGGCTCTACAACACCAACAACTGGCCGTGGTCGGCGGCCGGCGCGAACAGCCCGAAGCAGGCGGACTATCCGGTCTACGTCGATCGCGGACGGCGAGAACCCGCGCGGCATCCACGCGATCCGGGTGCTCGAGGACAAGAAGGACTTCACGCTCGACTCGCTGATCGGCCGCGGCCTACGACAGCTATCTGCCGGCGTTCGCAGCTGCTGATTCCGCGCGCTCTCGAGGCGTACGATCAGACGCGCCGGCGATCGAGCCCGCTGAAGACGAAGCTCGCCGAGCAGATCGCGACTGCTGCGCGGCTGGGACTATCGCTGGTCGGCCGACGTCGGTGCCGACGTCGCTCGCGGTGTTCTGGGGCGAAGAGCTCTGGCGCCGCGTCGGCGACGCGGCGCGCGCAGGCCGGCGTCCGGTCGACGACTACATGGCGACGAAGGCGACGCCGCGAGCAGCTGCTGCAGGCGCTGGCGGCGGCGTCCGACAAGCTGACCGCCGACTTCGGCACCTGGAAGACGCCGTGGGGCGACATCAACCGCTTCCAGCGCCTCACCGGCGACATCGTGCAGCCGTTCAACGACGCGGCGCCGAGCATTCCGGTCGGCTTCACGTCGGCGCGCTGGGGCTCGCTCGCGTCGTTCGGCGCGCGCACCTATCCAGGCACGAAGAAGATGTACGGCACCAGCGGCAACAGCTTCGTCGCGGTCGTCGAGTTCGGCGACAGCGTGCGCGCCAGGGCGGTCACCGCCGGCGGCGAGAGCGGCGACCCGAAGTCGACCAGCACTTCAACGACCAGGCGCAGCGCTACGCCACGGGCGATCTGCGCGAGGTGTACTTCTACCGGCCGCAGGTGGAAGCGAACGCGGAGAGGACGTACCAACCCGGCAAATAGGCCAGGCTGAAGCCTGGCCCCACAACAGGATGCAGGAGAAAGAGGGGAGGCTCGAGGCGATTCACACCTCGAACGGCGGCGTGCCTAAACACGCGCGCGCGTCGGTCCGCGTGACGGTCGACGGGATCGAGGGCGATCGGCAGCGGGATCTGCGGTTTCATGGCGGCCCGCTCCGAGCGGTGTCGCTCTACTCGCTCGAGCTGATTGACGCGCTGCAGCGCGAAGGCCATCCGATCGTGCCAGGCGCGATGGGCGAGAACCTGACGCTGGCCGGAGTGGAGTGGTCGGCGATGCTGCCGGGCGCGACGATCGAGATCGGCCCCGTGCGGCTGGTGCTCACCGGCTTCGCGTCGCCGTGCAAGAACATCGCACCGGCGTTTCGCGACGAGCACTTCGTCCGGGTGTCACAGAAGGTCCATCCTGGCTGGAGCCGCCTCTACGCGAAAGTCGATCGCGAGGGCCTCATCTCCGTTGGCGATGTGGTGCGCATCATTCACCAGTAAGAGCCAGCCACGAAGACACAAAGACACGAGAAAGTCTCTGATCGTGGTCAGCATCCTGCCGGATCAACGGATGGGCGTAACGATCAACCACGCTCGACACGATCAGCTCTTATACGAGACCGCTCGGTTCAACACGATCACCAATTCTTTCTTCGTGTCTTCGTGTCTTCGTGCCTTCGTGGCTAGATTTTCTGTTAGGGATTGATCTGCGCCACCGGCGCCTTGTCCACTTCCTTGACGAACCAGGCGAAGAAGCGGGCCATGCGCTCGAGGCCGGGTGTCGAGATCACGCCGAGCACTTCGCCGGTCGTGTGATAGAGCGGCGGCGCCTGCATGATGGTCAGCTTCGCGCCCTTGATCGCCGCGTAGCCGCCGGTCTCGCCGCTCTGCATGCGCGACGCGTCGGAGACGAAGTTGACGCCGTAGCGCTGCACGCCCTGATCGAAGAGCGAGTTGAGGAACGGTGAGCCGTTGGTGATGCCCGGTGTGATCGGCGCTTCGCCGGAGTCGGCGATGGCTTCGCGATAGCCGTCGCTGGCGACGTTGCGGGAGGGATTGAAGTTGCGCTGCGCGACGTGCTCGAGGTTGACCATGATGATCGCCTTGCCGGCCAGCGCGGGGTTGGCGGCGACGAAGCCGCGCGGGCCGTTGATGCCCGGGCTGTGATGGCCGGCGCTCGAGACGAGCGCGAGCGTCCGACGCGGCTTGTTCTCGGGCTTGGCGAAGTGGCGCGCCAGCGCCATCAGCACCGCCAGGCCGTCGCCGTTGTCGCCGGCCCCTTCGAACCAGCCGTCGTAGTGCGCGTTGAGCACGATCACTTCGTCCGACGCGCTGCCCGGGATCACCGGCCACGGCGTTCTCGGCCTTGAGCCCCTTGAAGACCTGCGTCTTCAGCGTGATGTGCGCGCGCAGTTTGTCCGCCACCTTGGCCGCGGCGGCCTTCTCGAGCACGTTCTCGAGGAAGAAGCCGTCGTGGCCGCCGATGTTCACGCACGGACCGCCGCAGTTGCTGAAGTCGCGCGCCATCTCGTTGCCCGGCTGGCGCATCAGATTGAACACGGCGACCGCCCCGCGCTTGAAGAGCGCCTGCGCCTGCGGCACCGACGAGTCGCGCTCGAACACCATGTGCGCCTGCGGGATGACCGAGCTGCACCGCGATCTTGCCCTTGACGTCGATGTGCTCGAGCATCGCCGGGCTGCCGTTGCCGACGTAGACCAGCGGCGCGGGAGCGTGCCGCCGGGAATCTCGCTCGGCGACAGCGGCATCGCCGATTCGAGCACGAGGTCGCCGCGTGCCGGCGCCGAGCGCCGCATCGCCGAGCAGCTTCACCTCCCACGACAGCGGCAGCCAGAACGACGCGTCGGCGTCCTGCGTGATCGGCTGGATCTTCACGTCGGCAATGCCGGCCCGCGTGAATTGCTCGGCCGACCACGCCGCCGTCTTCACGCCCGACGGGAAGCCGGCGATCCGGCCCCAGATCTGCCCGGTCCCGATCTCCTTGTTCGCCTGGCTCTCTTTCGCGATCGCCACGAGCTGCTCGAGATCCTTGCGAATCGTCGCACCCTGAAACTCGGGTGCCGCCGGTTCACCGGGCGGCAGCGTCACCGGCCGCGGCCCGCGCGTGCCGGCGACCACCGCCGGAATCGACCCCGGCTTCGGCGGAAGCGGAAGTCCGAACCACGCGGTCGTACCCGAGGTCGGGCCGGTGCGACGCGGCGGGCCATCGTCCTGCGCTGCGGCAGCGCTGACGACCATGAGCGTCGCGAGGGTCACGGTGACGACAACGGCACTTCGCATCGGGCGGGCGGACATGCAGGTTGCTCCGGAGATCTGGACGATCTGGTGATCTGGTGATCTGGTGATCTGGTGATCTGGTGATCTGGTGACAATGTCGCGCGTGCTCTCGTCCTTTAGGCTCTAGATCACAAGATCATCAGATCACGAGATCACAAGATTACCGTCACGGAATCGGCACCCGGCTTTTCACCTCTTCGATCCAGTTCAGCACGATCTGAATCTGCTGGGTAGTCGACGTGAAGCGGCCGGCGGGCTCCGAGAACACGAACCGTTGCCCGTCAGGTGTGACGTCGTATTCACGTTCGGGAATCCCGAACGGCGGCGAGCGTGGAATCGGCAGCTCCGTCTCGTTGCCGAACGTCACCGTCGGCGTGGTCGAGATGGGAACGACGAACGATCGCCCTGGCCGTCCGAAGAACAGCTCCTTCCCGTCGCGCGACCACAGCGGCCGAACCCCTGCGGCGATACGATGGATCTCGCCGGTCGGAGGAAACGGTTCGACGAAGATCTCCGTGGCAGCAGTAGGCGCGTTCACGTCCTCTCGCCTGCCATATGCGAACCATTTGCCATCCGGTGAGAACGTCGCTGCAAACGGAAAGGCCGATACCTTCTCGAAGAGCCGCCTGGTTGTTCGCTGGACGACATCGAGGACCCACAACTCGTTTGCCTCACCAGTGATGACGTTGAACAGGACGTGCCTGCCGTCGGGCGACCACGTTTCCGGTATATGGGCTGTCTTCGGCGCGGCCGTCGTCAGCTGTTCGGCCGCTGCCCTTCCGTCAGCCCGCTGCCGGAAGATGGACCGCGCCCCGTTACGATCGTGCTGGAACGCGATATCGGCGCCGTCACTGGACCAGAGCGGGTATCGGCTGTTGCCGCCCAGC
The DNA here is from genome assembly GCA_963841895.1 of uncultured Acidobacteriota bacterium. Classification (GTDB taxonomy): domain Bacteria; phylum Acidobacteriota; class Vicinamibacteria; order Vicinamibacterales; family UBA2999; genus JACCSI01. The sequence continues at coordinate 69,990 of CAWJEO010000007.1, read as the reverse complement.
GCCAGCTGGCGTGGGGCGTTCGTTCCCGACACGTCGTAAATCCACAGCCTCGCCTCCTTGCCGTCGTCGGTACCGAGCACGATTTGTCTGGCGTCGGGTGACAGCCGAGGAAACACATACGACGCGGTCTCCGGCAACCTGAGTGGTTCGATCACGCCCCTTCGATCGATGAACGTCACTTCGTAGCGGCTGCCGAAACTGCTCGTGCCTTCGATGAACGCCAGCGCACCGCTGTCGGACACCGCGGCCTGCACCGTGGCCTGTGCAGTAACCGCGCCGGTAAAGCCGGTCACGCCGGTCACGACCGGCACGGCGCCACCCGTCGTCGTCAGGCGATCGAGATCGAAAGGTGCGGCCAGCAGTGTGCCGCCGCGCGCGAAGATCAGGTGTCCGGATGACAAGTAGCGCGCTGCGGTACCGCCTTGCAGTACGCGTTTGCGTTCGGGCGAGCCAGGCGACTGCACAACGATCTCTGCCTTGTCCCACAGGTCGGGATTGCTCGCGAGCGGCAGGTCCGGGCTGACGGCGAACAGCACGCCCTTGCCATTCGGCAGCATCCGCGGCGCGCCCGCGACTTCGCCCTTCGCGACGGCAACCAGCAATTCCGCCGTGCCGCCCTCCGCCGACACGCGCATGATTCCGGCATCGCGCTGCGCATAGATGATGCCGCTGTCGTCCCAACTCATGCCGTTGAATCGGACGTCGTCACGGACGGTGATCGCCGCTCCTCCACCGACCGGCACTTTTCTGATCGCACCGGCCGCGAGAGTGTTCGGCGCGCTGAAGAACGCCACCCATTGCCCGTCAGGTGAAAAGACCGGATGCCCCATCGGCGCTCCTGACGGTGCCTCGACGCCGGCGATTGCCCGGGCCGTCAGCTCCGACATCTCCTTGAGGTAGAGGCGCCCGCTCGCCACGTACACCAGTCGGGCACCATCGCGTGACAACGCGACCACCGGATAGGCCGCGCCGGTAAAGCGATCCCCGCCCGGGAGCGTGTAGGTGAACCGACTGACGCTCGGGCGCGCAGGGAGCGGACGATTCCACCACCACACCAGACTTGTGATCGCGACGGCGACTGCGATCGCGACGGCCAGGATCGCGCTGCCGATCGGACCGGACCGCAGCGCGCGCTCGGGCGCGGCGGGCGCCGCAGCCTCGCGGCTCGCCTCGTCGAGTTCCAGCCGCACGTCGCGGATATCGGCGAGACGCTGCGACCGATCGCGCGCGAGGCAGCGACGCAGCACGCGATGAATGGCCGCGGGCGTCTCGGTCGGAGCGCGCGCCACTCGGGCTCGCCACGCACGATGGCCGCCAGCGTGTCGGTCACGTCCTCGCCATCGAAGGCGCGGCGTCCCGTGAGCATCTCGTAGAGCACGCATCCGAAGGCCCAGATGTCACTGCGCTTGTCCGCCGGCCGGCCCTTGGCCTGCTCCGGGCTCATGTACGCGGCCGTGCCGAGCAGCATGCCCTGCATCGTGAGCGCGGGACTCGTGATCGTCGGCGAGTTGGCCAGGAGCGCGCTCACCCTACCAGCGCCGCTCGCGGCGCTCCCCGCCCCGGACTCGAGCGCCTTGGCCAGACCGAAGTCCAGCACTTTCACGGTGCCGTCGGGGCGCACCTTGACGTTCGCCGGTTTGAGATCGCGATGGATGACGCCCTGCTCGTGCGCCGACTCGAGCGCGTCCGCAATTTGCCGCGCGATCGCCAGCGCCTCGTCCAGCGGAATCGGTCCGCGCGCGAGGCGCTCGGCCAGATCCTCCCCTTCCACCAGCTCCATGACCAGCGCGCGCGTCGCGCCGCTCTCTTCCAGCCCGTGGAGATGCGCGATGTTGGGGTGGTTGAGCGAGGCGAGGACTTCCGCTTCGCGCTGAAAGCGAGCGAGCCGATCGGGATCGCTGGTGAAATGCTGCGGCAGAATCTTCAGGGCAACGTCGCGCTTCAGCCTGGAGTCGCGGGCGCGATACACCTCGCCCATGCCACCGACGCCCAGAGCAGCGAGGATTTCATACGGCCCCAGATGTTCACCGGGCAGCGGCATACGGTTGCCGCATTATACGGAACCGGCCCGAGCGCTCGGTCAGATACAGTGCTCGGTTATGACCTTTCAACCTGAGCTTCTGCGAGGCCAGGCGGCGCTGGTAACGGGCGGCGGGACAGGCATCTGTCGCGGCATTGCGCTGGCGTTGGCGGCACTCGGCTGCGACGTGGCTGTCACCGGCCGGCGCCGTGAACCGCTCGACCAGACCGCCACCGAGTCGCCGCGCTCGGCGTGAAGTCGCTGGCGCTGCCAGGCGACGTGCGCGATGCCACCGCGGTCGGCGGCGTCGTGGACGACACCGTTCGCGGTTTTGGCCGTCTGGATATCGTGATCAACGGGGCCGCGGGCAACTTCGTCTGCCTCGCCGAGAACCTGTCGCCGAACGGCTTCGGCGCCGTCGTCGACATCGATTTGAAGGGGACGTTTCACGTGTCGCGCGCCGCCTTCCCGCATCTCAAGAGCCGCGGCGGGTCGATCGTCAACATCAGCGCGACGCTGCCCTATCTGGGCACGGTCGGTCAGGCGCACGCCGCCGCCGCCAAGGCCGGCATCGACTCGCTGACCCGGACGCTGGCCGCCGAGTGGGGCCGCTACGGCATTCGCGTCAACGGCGTCGCGCCCGGGCCGACCGACGGCACCGAAGGCGTGCGTCGCCTGACCAGTGACGCGACGCTCGGCGCCGCGATCGAGAAGTGCCCGCTTCGCCGGCTGACGTCGATCGACGACGTCTCCAACGCGGTCGTCTTCCTGTGCTCGAGTGCGGCGTCGTTCGTCACCGGCGTGACCCTGGTCGTCGACGGCGGACTCTGGCTGCATTCGGATCGGATTGCCTCGTCGCTGCTGTCGGCGACGGCACCTGAGGCGCGCTCGTGAACGTCGCCGCGCCTGCACGCCGCGCCGACGATCTTGCCGCGGCACTCAACCCAGCGTCGATCGCGATCATCGGCGCCTCCGACAACCCGCATAAAGTCGGCGGCCGACCGCTGATGTATCTGTCGCGATTCGGGTATCGCGGCCGGGTGTATCCCATCAACCCGGCGCGCGATCGCGTCCAGGGCGCGCAAGCCTATCCGGATCTGGGCTCGCTGCCAGAGGTTCCGGACCTCGCGGTCGTGGCCGTACCGGGGGCGCAGACCCCGGACACGGTCCGCGCCTGCGCCGCCCGCGGCGTCAAGGTGGCCATCGTCATGGCCTCGGGCTTCGGCGAAACCCTGAATCCCGAGGGACGAGCGACCGAGGCGGCCATGGTCGCCGACGCCCGCGCGGCGGGCATGCGGCTCGTCGGCCCGAATTCGCAGGGCCTCGCGAACTTCGGCACGGGCGTCGTCGCGAGCTTCTCGACGATGTTCGTCGAAGTCGAGCCGGCCGACGGCCCGGTCGCGATCGTCAGTCAGAGCGGCGTGATGAGCGTGTTGCCGTACGGCCTGCTGCGCGCTCGTGGCATCGGCATCCGGCACGCGCACGCGACGGGGAACGACGCGGATGTCACGCTCCCCGAGCTGACCTTCGCGGTCGTGCACGACCCCGATGTCCGGCTCGTGCTGCTCTACATCGAGTCGATCCGCGATCCGGAGCTGCTCGCGCAGGCCGCCGCGGTGGCGCGCGAGCGCGATCTTCCCATCGTCGCGGTGAAGTCGGGCCGGACCGCGCGCGGGGCGCAAGCGGCGCGATCGCACACCGGGGCGCTCGCCAGCGACGACAGGGTCGTTGACGCGTTTCTCCGGAGCCACGGCATCTGGCGCGCCAACGACATGCACGATCTGGTGCGCACCGCGGAGCTCTATCTCAAGGGCTGGCGGCCGCGCGGCCGCGAGATCGTGATCGTGAGCAACTCTGGCGCAAGTGGGGTGATGGCGGCTGACACCGCGGCCGAGTTCGGATTGCCGCTGGCGACCTTCACCGACTCCACTCGCGAAAGCCTCGCCGCGGAACTGCCCGACTTCGCGAGCGTCGCCAACCCGATCGACATCACGGCCGCGCTCCTCACCGAGAGTCGCCTCTTCGGCAATCTGCTGCCGCTCCTGGCGCGCGAGCGCACCGCCGACCTCTTTCTGCTGGCGATTCCGGTCGCCGGCGAAGGCTACGACGTCCCGCTCTTCGCGCGCGACGCCGCGGCGTTTGCCGCCGCGACCGGCGAGCCGGTGGTCGTCGCCGCCCCGCAGGACACGGTCGCCGCCCGCTTCCGCGCCGCCGGCCTGCCGACGTTTGCCAATCAGACCGACGCGATCGCGGCGCTCGCCCAGCTCGTCTCGCATTCGGAGTTGATGCGGGCGCGACGGCTCGCCGCGGCGGTGAAGATGCCGGTGCATCTCCCGAACGGCACGGCGCCCGTCCTCAACGAGGCCGACAGCCTCGCCTTTCTCGCCGCTCACGGCATCGCGGTCGTCGATCACGTGCACTGCCGGTCCGAAGACGACGCGCGAGGCGCGTTCGCGCGTTTCGGCGGTCCCGTCGTCCTCAAAGCCTGCTCGTCCGATGCGCCGCACAAATCCGATCTCGGGCTGGTTGTGCTCAACGTCTCCACTGAAGCCGACGTCGCCGCTGGATATCACGCGCTGTCGTCGCGGCTCGCTGAACTGGGCCTTCGCGACGAGGGCGTTCTCGTCGCGCCGATGGTCCGCGGACGCCATGAGGTCGCGCTCGGCGTCCGGATCGATCCGATGTTCGGCCCGACCGTGATGGTGAGCGCTGGCGGCCGCTATGTCGAGGCGCTTCCCGACCTCGCGCTGCTGCTCCCGCCGTTCGACGCCAGCGACGCGCGGGCGGCGTGGCGAGGGTTGCGGATGGCGCCGCTCTTCGACGGCGTCCGCGGCGAGCCCGCGCTCGATCTCGAAGCGCTTTGCGCCGCGACCGTGCGGCTGGGGCAGATCGCCGCCAGCAGCGCCGGCCTGTTGTCGTCGATCGACGTCAATCCCGTGATGGTCGGCGCCGTCGGCGACGGCGTCGTCATCGTCGACGCGCTGGTCGAGCGCGCCGCGGAGCGCTGAACCATCATGGCGCGCCTCCTCTTCTTCTTCCAGACCGATTGCCCGACCTGTCAGTTGATCGCGCCGTACCTCAATCGCGCCGCCGGTGAAGGCGCGGCCATCACCGGCATCTCGCAGGACGATCCGGACACCACTCGCGCGTTCGTCTCGGCGATGTCGATCCGTTTTCCCGTCGAGATCGATCGCGATCTGCGGCTCTCACGGCTCTACGACCCGCTGGCCGTACCGACGCTGGTGGTGCTCGATCAGGACGATCGCGTCGTGCACACGCATCCGGGCTTCGACAAGGCGGCGCTCAACACCGTCGCCTCGCTGCTCGGCACTCCACCGCTGGCACACGCCAATGATGGCGCGCCGGCGTCGAAACCAGGGTGCACGTCGCGCCACCGCGAAGCAGCAGTCGCCGGGGAGCGCGCCGCCTTCGTCGATTTGTACGCGGCGCAAGGAGCCGCGGCGTCACGCATCGAGATCTCGGAGGACGAGGATCTCGACGAGTACTGCGCGCGCGAGTTCGGCGATCCGCTGCCGGTCGTGCCGCCCACCGAGGCGCGCGTGGCGCGCATGCTCCGTGCGACGGCGCTCGACCCGCTGGAGGTCGTCGGACGCATCCCACCGAACTACGGTGCTGCAACGGTCGAGAAGATCGCCGCCAACGCCGTGATGGCCGGATGCCCGCCGCAGATGATGCGGGTGCTGATTCCGCTCGTGCGCGCCGCGTGCGACGAGCGCTTCAACCTGCACGGCGTGCAGGCGACGACGCACTTCGCGGCGCCGCTGATCGTCGTCAATGGCCCGGTTCGCACGGAGCTCGAGTTCTGGTGCCGGCAGAACGTCTTCAGCAACGTCGCGCGCGCCAACAGCACGCTCGGCCGCGCGTTCCAGTTGATCCTGCTGAATCTCGGCGGCGCCCGGCCGGACACGATCGACATGTCCACCCTCGGCAACCCCGGCAAGTTCTCGTTCTGCATCGCCGAGAACGAAGAAGAGAATCCCTGGCCGCCGCTCCACGTCGATCGCGGCCTGTCAGCGACGGCGAGCGCCGTGACGCTGTTCGCCGGGGAACCGCCACACGGCGTCAGCGAGCACACCTCGCGGAGCGCGGACGGCGTCGGCAAGGCGCTGTGCGCGGCGCTCGCCACCGCATGGAGCCATCGGACGTGCGTCGGCCGTGAAGCGTTCGTGGTGCTCTGTCCCGAGCACGTCAAGACGATCCATCGCGACGGCTGGAGCAAGGACCGGCTCCGCGAGTTCCTCTTCGAGAACACCGGCGTTCCGGTTCGCCTGTATCGAGAGCGACGGTGGCGAGGGCACACAACACCGAGCGAGCTACGCAGAGGTCGAGATCGACGGCGAACGCTGCTACCGCAAGTTCACGTCGCCGCGTCGATTCACATCGTGGTGGCCGGCGGGACCGCGGGGAAGTTCTCAGCGGTGATCGGTAGTTGGTCTACCGGGCCGCGAGGGAGTCAGACGGTGACTGGGGGGGGGGACTGGATCGCACTGTGCATCAGCTTGCGTTCCCGGCGCGCCGCCGTATCATTGGTGCGCACTCCGCCGCATCCCCCCTTGCGTGGAGTCTCAGCGAGGGGTCAACATGCCGAGACACTCGAGGAAGAGTCGACACACCGTCGCTCGTGTCGCCGCACTTGTGCTGCTCGTCGCGACGCTGGCGGCGCGAGCCGTCGTTGCCACCACGTTCATGTCCGTCGAGCCGATTCCCGGTGGAGACGTGGTCGGCGAACCGACGCTGGCCGTGATCGAGAGCGCAGGGTACGAGAACCTCGAGTTGTGGAGCAATCGGCTGCTGAACGACTGCGGGTTCGTCCGGAGCACGATCGACGCGCTCACCGCTGATGGCGCCATCAGCACCGTCAACGGCGGCAACACGGATGTCGGCGTCGCCGCCGGGGGGTTCGAGGGGACGACGCATCCTTCCTTCGTGTTCACCATTCGGGATTCCGGGTTCGATCCGGTGAGCGCGTCGGATGTCGATGTGCTCGACAACGCCCTGGGCTACGTCCTGAATCAGGAAGCGACCGCGCATTTCAGCCCTGACAACTTCAAGGCTTATGCGTTTGCGCTCGATTACGCGGTCGTGACGTTTCCGAGCGCGTTGGACGGCGTGGACGCCAAGGCGTTCTTCGAACACCTCGGTACCATTGACGCCGCACTCTTCAGCGGTCAATTCGCGGGCTTCACCCAGATCGCTTTTCAGGGTTCACGACTGAACAACTCGATGTTGTTCCTGAAGCCCGCGGCGTCGAAGAATCGATTCATTGCGGGGCTGTCGGCCGCGGCCAACACGACGCCGGGCGCCGTCTACTTCCCGCTCAAGGATAGTGAGGAACCGACGACCGCCCGGGCCGGTATCGCCTTTCCCGGGAACGACTGGACTGCGTTCCCTCATGGCGAAGAATATCTGTCACGGTTGGGAACTCCTTCGGCGCGGCTCCTGGCTGACCTGGCTGCCTTGCGGCAGGCGCATCTCGACGCAGTCGCCGATCTGGTGCAGGCCATCCAGAGCGGCAAGCTGTCGCAGTATCTCGGCGCTCAATTCAAGTGTCCGACCGGGGAATGACGCGCGGCATCGACCCGCGACGCTCGATCCAGTCAGAGGATCCTCATGAGAGGGTCCGGCCGCCTGTAGTCGGGCGGCGATGTGACTTCTGGCGGGCTCTCTCAACCCGCGTATCCAAGTGCTTGTGCGTTTTCGCGAACGGGAACGTCCCGCCGACGAGTCGTCGCAGGGGGGGGGGGGGGAGTGGGGGGGGGGCGGGGGGGGTATCGCGAGGGTCGCCCGCTCTCCGCTCGTCGCCTTCAGCGAGCCGCGTCATGGCGCAGGCGGCACGAAGGAATTCCTCGCAGTGCTCATTCGCGAGCCGGGATTCGCTGGAACCGTCCAGGATGTCGTCATCGAGTGCGGAAACGCCCGCTATCAGGACGTCGTCGATCGCTACATGGCCGGTCAGCCGATGGCACTCGACAGCTGAAGCGGGCGTGGGAAGAGACTACGATAGCGAGCGGAGTGTGGCTGGCGCCGATGTACGAAGGCCGTTCTGGCCGACGTGCGGGCGGTGAACCTGACGCGGCCGCCGGGCCAGCGCGTGCGGGTGCTGCTGGGGATCCGCCAATCGACTGGAGCGTGGTGCGCGGGCCGGCCGACGAGGACATGAACGACTGGCGCGACGCGCATTTTGCCTGGGTGGTCGAGCAGCAGGTGCTGAAGAAGAAGCACAATATGCTCTCATCCGGATCGGCGGCGCGCACATCAGCCGCCGGGTCCGGTTCCCCGAAAGCCTGATTCACCTGCTGGATCGGCGATCGCCGGGCAGCACGTTCGTGGTCGTCGGGGTCGATCCGACGGGTACTGAGCCTGCGGTGTCCACTCGGCTGCGAGCCTGGCCGTCCCTCTCCGCCGTGACGGTTCGGGACACGTGGCTCGGACAACTCGGGGCCGCGTCGGTCGGGATGGGGCTCTCGACCGGCACCGTTCAGGACAACATCGATGCGCTGGTGGTCTGGGACCCCGCGTCACGCGCCGCCGACCAGGCCCCGCGCATCGACGACGCGTCGCCGATCGCTGCGGAGCTGAGACGGCGGCGGGAGCTGGCAGAGACGACCGTGCCTTTTCGCGGCGGCAGGATTCGGTTCGAGTCCGGCACGGCAGCGCTGACGGCCGAGTCGGACGCGGCGCTTCGGATCGTGCTCGCTCAGCTCCAGCGCTATTCCGGCCTGACGCTGATGGTGAAGGCCTTTACGGACGCGCGGGAACCGGACGGCGATTAGCTGTCGCTCGAGTGCGCGAGAGCCGTCGTGGCCTGGCTGACCTCCCGCGGCATCGAGCCGGCCCGCCTGCACGCGACCGGCTGCGGGTCGACCCGCGCGCTGTGGTTCGGACGAACCGAGGAGGAGCGCGCCGCGAATCGGCGGTCGGAACTCGTGCGCGCCTCGCCGCGGGCCGCCTGCGGCCCGCCGTCCTCGTTCGGTTTTCCGGGGTGTCCGAGGGAGGGAGGGGGGGGGGCGGTCGGAGAGAGGCGGAGAGTACTGGTCAGATCCTAGAAACGAAGCGGCGCGGGTGGCGGCGCCGGCGGCGGCGCGGCTGTCGACGCTCGCCGGACGAACGCTCGCGCTCGTTGACATCAGCAAGCCGGGCGGGAGCGTGTTCCTCGACCGGCTGGCGGAACGGCTGCGTGGCGACCACGGGGTCGCGGCGGTAACGCGGGTGATGAAGCCGACGTTCTCGAAGCGGGCGCCTGCGGACCTGCTCGATCAGATGCGCGATGCCGAGGCCGTGGTCCTTGCCCTCGCCGATTGAGGGTCGTGCACCACGTGCAGTGTGCACGACTCATTGACGCTCGAAGCGATGGGGATTCCGACCGTGGCGGTGGCGACCACCGAGTTCCGCACGGCGGCGCGCGCCCAGGCGGCGGCACTCGGACGGGGCGACTTCGACGCCGTGTACGTCCGCCATCCGATTCAAGACCAGACGCCGGACGAGATTGCCGCGCGGGCTGACGCGGTGCTCGAGGAGATCGTCGCTCGGCTCGTGCAGATTCACCAGTGACGGCGCCGGAAATCCAATAACATTGCGGCCCGGCGGCGGCGGGTCTGCGGCAGTGAGACGCTGGCGACGATTGCACGGCCGACGGAAAGCAGTGAGGCATGACGGCAGGAGCGGCCCCATCGGTGGTCAACGGCGATCCGGGCGAGGGTGACGAGCAGTCAGCCTCCCGCGTGGCCGAACGCCAGGCCGCTCCAGTGGTGACCCCGGATCAAGGGGCGGCCTCGTCCGGCCGTCTCCTCCGCCTGCTCGCCCTCGCGGCGATCTATCTCGTCGTCGCACACCTGATTCCTCCACCCACCGGGGTCACGCCAGCGGGATGGCGGATCACCGGCGTCTTTCTCGCCACTGTCGCCGGCCTCATGCTGCAGCCGCTTCCCGGCGCGGCGATGGTCGTCATCGGCCTCACGCTGTTCGTCATCGTCGGCGGCCTGCCGATGGCGTCGGCGCTGACCGGCTTTTCCTCGCCGTCGGTGTGGCTGGTGCTCGGCGCGATGCTGATGTCGCGCGTGTTGAGCGACACCGGTCTGTCGCGGCGCATCGCCCTCTTCTTCGTCCGCGCGTTCGGCAAGAGCTCGCTCGGCGTGTCGTACTCGCTCGTCCTGAGCGACGTCACCCTCGCCGCGGGAATTCCGTCGATCACCGCGCGCTCGGGCGGCATCATCCTGCCGGTTGCGCGCAGCATCGCCGAGCTCTACGACTCGCGGCCGGCCCATCAGCCCCGCGCCTCGGCCGGTTTCTCATGGTCGGGCTCTATCAAGGCAGCGCGATCGCCTGCGCGATGTTCCTGACCGGACAGGCCAGCAACGTCCTCGCCGCCAACCTCGCCGCGAAGACCGCCGGCGTCACCATCACGTGGGGCAGCTGGCTGGTCGCCGGGCTCGTGCCGGGACTCGTGTCGTGCCTCGTCGTCCCGCTCATCGTCTACAAGCTGGTGCCGCCGGAGCTGAAGCACACGCCGGCCGCGTCAGACTACGCGCGCGCAGAGCTCGCGAAGATGGGACCGATCCGCGGCCGCGAACTGGTCGTGCTCGGCGTGTTCGCCGGCGTGTGCCTGATGTGGCTGACGTCGGGATGGCACCGGTTCGACGTGACGCTCGTCGCGCTCTGCGGGATCAGCGTCCTGTTCCTGACCAACATCCTCACCTGGGAGGGCGCGCTGGCCGAGCGCTCGGCCTGGGACGTCTTCGTCTGGTACGGCGGCCTGATGACGATGGGCGAGGCGCTCAACAACACGGGCTCGACGACCGCGTTTGCGACGTTCGTCGGCAGCTGGTTCGTCGGCATGCCGTGGTCGGCGGTGCTGCTGATCACGCTGGTGATCTATTTCTACGTGCACTACGCCTTTGCCAGCATCACCACCCACGTGCTCGCACTCTTCCCGGCGTTTGCGGTGATGCTCGTCGGGGTCGGGGTGCCGCCTGGCCTCACGGTGTATAGCCTCGCGTGCCTCGCGAACCTGACCGCCGGGCTGACCCATTACGGGACGACGACCGGCCCCATCGTCTTCGCGCAGAACTACGTTGGCTTCCGCGACTGGTGGCGCGTCGGCTTCGCGGTGTCGGTGGCCAACCTCGCGATCTGGCTGACGATCGGCTTTGCTTGGTGGAAGGTGCTTGGAATCTGGTGACCGGCCAGCTGACTCGCGCGTCTGGATCCTGATCGCGGTTGCCTGCACGGTGCCAGCGGCGCTCGATACGCTTCAGACCTACGCGCAGGCGCGGCTCGCCGGCAAGCGAACCACGCTGGCAGGACCTGGTGTTTCAAGGCACCGAGTGGCTGTTCCTCGGTGCGCTGACCCCGATTACCTACGTCCTTGGCCGCCGCTTTCCGATCACGCGCGATCGCTGGCCGAGCGCGGTGGCCGTGCACTTTGCGGGCGCGGCACTGTTATGCCTCGGGTGGGCGTCGCTCGGTGTCCTCCTCGGCAACCTGCTCGGCCGCTTCCCCGCCGACAACTACCTCAGCTGGTTGCTCACGAGCATTCCGTGGTCGGTGTTCATGTACTTCACCGTGCTCGGCTGCGTGCACGCGTTCGCGTATTTCCTCGAAGCGCGAGAACGCGATGCGCAGGCGTCCCGTCTGGCGGCGCAGCTCGCCGAAGCGCGGCTCAGCGCGCTGCGGATGCAGATCCATCCGCATTTTCTGTTCAACACGCTCAATGCGATCGCGGTGCTGGTCCGCGAGCACCAGACGGCCACCGCGACGCGCATGCTGGAACTGCTCGGCGACATGCTGCGACAGGTGCTGGCGGCCGATCGGCAGAACGAGGTGCCGCTCAGCACCGAAGTGGCGTTCCTCGAGCAGTACCTCGCGATCGAGCAGATTCGCTTTGCCGATCGGCTCCAGGTGACCGTGGACGATCGACGACACCGTGCGGTCCGCGCTCGTCCCTATCTTCGTGCTGCAGCCGCTCGTGGAGAACGCGGTCAGGCACGGGGTCATGCCGCGCGCAGCTGGCGGCCGGATCACCATCGCCGCGCGTGCGGTGACGATCGCCTCGAGCTGATGGTCGAAGACGACGGGGTTGGCATGCGCGAGGGCCAGACCGAACGGCGTCGGCCTGAGCAACACCCGCGAGCGCTTGCACACGCTGTACGGCGATCGGGCATCGTTCAGCGATCCGTGCGGTGGCCGCCGGCGGCACCCGCGTGCTCATCACGATCCCTCTTCGCGAAGGTCGAGAACGGCCGTGAGAGTCGTGATCGTTGACGATGAACCGTTGGCGCGGCTTGGCGTCCGGCAGTTGCTCGCCAAGCACGCCAATGTGGCGATCGCCGGTGAAGCGAGGGACGGACGCGAGGCCGTCGCCTTGCTCACCGCGCATGCGTCCGGATGTCGTCTTTCTTGACGTCCAGATGCCGGAACTGGGCGGGTTCGACGTGTTGCACGCGCTGCCGCCAGACACGCGGCCACTGGTGATCTTCCTGACCGCGTACGACACGTTCGCGGTGCAGGCGTTCGACGCCCAGGCGATCGACTATCTCGTCAAGCCGGTGCAACGAGGCGCGTTTCGATGCCGCGGTGACGCGAGCCCGCGAGCGCCTGCGGGCCGCCGAGGCCATGAAGCAGGCGGAGCGGCTGGTCTTCAGCACCGGCGGCGTCGACCTGGTGGTCGCGCCCGACGAGATCGCCTGGATCGAAGCCGACGATTACTACGCGGCGGTCCACGCGCTCGGGCGCCGCCACCTGGTCCGCGAGTCGCTCACGTCGCTCGAGGCGCGCCTCGACACCACGCGGTTCGTCCGCGTCCATCGTTCGGCGATCGTCAATCTCGCGCACGTGCGCGAAGTCCGCTCGGCCGCGCCGGGCGAGTCGGCAATCGTGCTGCGCGACGGATCGTCGCTCCCGATCAGCCGGCGGCGCCGCGAAGCGGTGACGACCGCGGTGCGCCAGTTCGCCGATCGTCGCCGCTGAACCGTTCCCTGCAGCCGGCCGACCACCGGCTGACTTCATGGCGCGCGGCGGGCACGATCGGGCGACACTCTGGCCACCGAGGAGCGCCGCATCGCCACCACGTCTGTTCCGGTCCGCACCTCCGCCGGGTCGTCGCCGGTCGCGCACTCCGTGCCCGCAACGAACGCGCGCGTCGACGCGATCGACCTCGTCAGGGGCATCGCCATGGTGCTGATGGCGATCGATCATGTCCGCGTGTACCGGGGCTGCCAGCCGGCGGCCCGACCGCCGGCATCTTCTTCACGCGCTGGGTCACGCACTTCGTCGCGCCGGCCTTCGTCTTCCTCGCCGGCACCGCCGCCTTGCTCCACGGACGACGGCTCGCGAACCGCGCGGCGCTGGCGCGATTCCTGGTCGTGCGCGGGCTGTGGCTGGTGCTCCTCGAGCTCACCGTCATCCGCGTCGCGTGGACCTTCAACGTCGACTTCGCCAACTACATGCTGGCCGGCGTGATCTGGATGATCGGCTGGTGCATGGTGCTGCTCGCGGCCGCCGATCTACCTGCCGCTGCCGGCGATCGCCGCCCTCGGCATCGCGATCGTCGCGCTCCACAACCTCGCCGACGTGTTCCGGCCGGTCAGGCGTTCGGCGAGGACGGTCCGCCGCCGCTGCTGACGCTGCTCTATTTCGGCGGGGCCGTCCCACTCGGCGAGAGCGGGCCGCCGCTCCTCGTGCTGTTCGTGATCGTGCCGTGGATTGGCGTGATGATGTGCGGCTACGCGTATGGCCGGATCGCCGAAGCGTCAGCGGAACGCCGTCGCGCGATCGCGCTGAGCCTTGGCGCCGCGCTGTGCCTTGCGTTCGTCGTGCTCCGTGGACTCGATGTCTACGGCGATCCGCGTCCCTGGCACACGAGCCGGCTCACCGGCATCCTGGCGTTCCTCAACACGACGAAGTATCCGGCGTCGCTGTCGTTCCTGCTGATGACGCTGGGGCCGATGTTCGTGCTGCTGGGGCTTGCGGAGCGGTGGCGCGGCCGGCTCGCCGACGTGTTGACGACGTTCGGCCGCGTGCCGATGTTCTACTACCTGCTGCACATTCCCGTGATTCACGCGGCAGCCGTGATCGTCTCCCTCGCCCGCGAGGGACAGGTCAACGCCTGGTTGTTCGGGAATCATCCGATGGCGCCGCCGCCGGTGCCGGACGGCTACGCGTGGAGTCTGGGCCTGCTCTATCTCGTGTTCGTCGCGTGCGTGGCCGTGCTGTACTTTCCGTGCCGCTGGTTTGCACAGCAACGAGCCCAAACGCGATCGCACTGGCTCAGTTATCTGTACAGTAACAGATGTGGAGATGTTTCGATGAAGCGATGAGAGCGATCTGAGAGATACCGAACGCCGACATCACCACATCGGACCAGCACTCACCACATATCTCCGTGGGAACTCAGTTCTTCGTCATCGCCAGGCCGGCCACGGTCGCTTCGGTGTTGTGCGCGAAGCGAATGCCGAAGATGCCGTCGGTCGACTTCAGCTTGCCCGCGGTCACGAGCGTCGCCTTGTCGTAGCTGCCGACGACCGTGCCGTTGATCGCGCACTCGACCTTGTCGCCCTTCACCGACACCGCGATCTCCTGGGTCACCGGCTGGTCCTTGCCCGCAGCCTTGTTGATGGCGGCGTTCGGCTCGCCGCGGCGGCCGTTGACCTGGAACGGCTCGGGGCCGAAGCCGCGAACGATGAAGGTGCCGTCGCCGTACGCCGCGCAGTAGAGATAGCTCTGCGTCGCCGTGCCGAGGTCGTTGCCCGCAATCACGATCCCGTACGGATGCGGGTGATCGTTGATGTTCATGTACTTCGGCTCGTTGAACGTCGCCTTCACGGTGTAGTTGCCGGCCGCCTTGTTCGCCGGATTCCAGTACGTCACCGCCGGGCCCGTCGTCACGTGCAGCATGTTGCCGTGCTGCGCGAGCTTCGAGTTGTTGAGAGCCTGTCCTGCCTTTTCCTCGCTCGCGTCGATCTTGCCCATCCACCCGGCGACGCTGATGCCGCCGCCTTCCACCTTGCGAGCCATGTCAGCCTGGCCCTGGGCGCCGATGAACGCCGGCACCGACAGCGCGACTGCCAGAGCCAATGCACAACCATGTACAAAACGCATGCGTGTTGTCCTCGTCAAAAGTCCGTTGAGCCGCTCAAGTCATTCGAGCGGCGGGATCAAGGATATCGCGTCTTCCCCGACGATCGCCGCCACGCGTAGGCCAGCCCGGCAAACTGGAGCGCCATCAGCCCGTAGAGCCAGCGGTAGCCGATGGTCGAGCCAATCGTCACCGCCAGAATTGGCGCGGCAGCCCGGGCGAGCTGCTGGGCCCGGGCCAGGAGCCCGTTCAGGTAGCCCGCGCGCCCGAGGCTGAACTCCGTCTGTACCAGGTACGGACGCACCAGCGTCGCCAGCCCCGCGCCGCCTGCGAAGATCGCAAAGCCAAGACCGATCATCGTCGCCGTTCCAGCGCCGGTGAGGACCAGCATGCCGCTCCCCAGAAGGGCCAGGCTCACGATGAGCAGCACGCCGGGCGACGCGGCAAGACGCCCGTGCATCATCAGGGCGCGCCCCGGCAGTTGCATCACGCCCATGAAGCTGCCGAGAAACGCGGCGGTCGTCGTCGAAAGGCCCCGCTCGGCCAGCGCCGCAACGAGCGTCGTCGTCAATGCCGCGTGCGCGAAACTCGACGACGCGAACGCCGCGAGCACCACGCCGAAGCCCTTCGGTCGCGGTGATGCCGCTGCCGGGCTCGCCGGTTCGCCGTGATCTTCCAGAAGATGATCGTCCGACGGCACGAACCACCAGACGAGCGCGGTTGAGAGCAGCATCGCGAGCGCCAGGCCGAACACCGCGCCGCGCCACCCCACGCGGGTCACGAGCACGGCGACGAGCGGGAGAAACACCGTGCTGGCCAGACCGCCGAACATCGTGACGAGCGCAAGCGCCCGCAGCCGATCGGTCAGCTGCGGGAAGCCCCGCCCGACGATGGCAAAGGCCGGTTCGTACAGCGTGGCCGCCATGCACGCGCCGAGCCCGCTCCAGACGATGAAGAGCATCGTCACGTTGGGAACGGCTGCCCAGAGTGCGAGCAGGAGCGCCGCGGCAACGCCGCCCCAGATCATCGCCGCCGGTCCGTGACCGCGATCGATCCACCGGCCGATCGACGGCGCACAGCCGGCCGAAATCGCCAGCGACAGCGAGAACGCCGCGGCGACGACCCACTGCGGCACCTGGAGCGCCGTCTCGACCGGCACGAGCAGCACCCCGAAGGCGTAGTAGAGCACGCCCCAGTTGATCAGTTGTCCGAGCCCGATGCTCATGACCACTGGCGAGGTCAAGGTGGCGGGTCCGCCCGACGTCGGCGGAGAAGCTGCGGCCGGTGGTTCGAGGTTCGACGAAATGGCAGCCCTATGTTACCGGCAACGCCATGCTGATCATTTGCTCCGGCGCCGTGTTATGGTGCCTGCTGCCCGTCGGCGACGACGGTTTTCCAAGGAGCGATCGCGGAAATGATCAGGCATGTTCTTCGTTTGATGGGCGCAGCCATGCTGGCGCTGCCCACGCTGCTCGTCGCCAGCACCGCCCCTGACGACGCGACGCAGACGGCGGCGGCGAAGATTCCCGGCCCCGCCTTCAAGGTCGATCCGTCGTGGCCGCTCGAGATGCCCAACAACTGGATTCTCGGCGCGGTGACCGGCGTGTTCGTCGACTCACGCGATCACGTGTGGGTGACCCACCTGCCCGAGACGTTGACCGAGGAAGAGACCTCGCTGACCCAGAAGCCGCCGATCGCGACGTGCTGTCAGGCGGCGCCGACGGTGCTCGAGTTCGACCCGTCGGGCAAGATCGTCCAGGGCTGGGGCCTCCAGACCGACGACATCAACGTGTATCCGCGCAACCCGCACGGCATCTTCGTCGACCACAACAACTTCGTCTGGATCGGCACCTACATGCACCACCGCGTGATGAAGTTCACGCGCGAGGGCAAGCACGTGATGACGATCGGCACCTACGACAAGGTCGGCGGCAGCAACGACACGACCCTGCTCGGCGGGCCGGCCGGCATCTGGGTCGATCCGAAGAGCAACGAAGTGTTCGTCGCCGACGGCTATCGCAACCGCCGCGTCATCGTCTTCGAAGGCGCGACCGGCAAGTACCTGCGCCACTGGGGCGCCTACGGCAAGCCGCCCGACGACACCCAGAAGAACGCCAACGATCCCGAGAAGCCGAACGAGCAGTTCTCGACCGTCCACGGCCTCACCGGCTCCAAGGACGGGATGATCTACGTGGCCGATCGCCGCGGCAATCGCATTCAGGTCTTCGACCAGAGCGGCAAGTTCGTGAAGGAGAAGATCATCGCGCCGCGCACACTGTCCTCGGGCTCGTCATTCGTGATCGTGCTCTCGCCCGACGCCGCGCAGCAGTGGCTGTATCTCGCCGACGGGACCAATCACAAAATCTGGCTGATGCGCCGGAGCGATCTCGAAGTGGTCGGCGAATTCGGCCACGGTGGCCGGCAGGTGGGCCAGATGCTCCGCCCGCACGGGATGAGCGTCGATTCGAAGGGCAACCTCTTCGTCGGCGAAGCGTCAACGGGACGCAGGGTGCAGAAATTTACGTTCGCGCCCCCTGGAAAGAAGTAAGGGCGCTCACGCAGCGGTCTACGGACACACAGTCTACATTCCGACACTGTTTGGTTCTTGCCGCTTAGACCGCTTGACCCTCGGCCGTTGACCTCATGGCAGCCGAGCGCCAGAATCCGCCAGACCGATGAGCGTCGATATCGGCACACGGCTCGCGCAGTATGAGCTGACTGCCCTGCTGAGCGAGGGCGGTATGGGCCGCGTGTTTCAGGCGCGCGACACGAAGCTCGGGCGTCAGGTTGCCGTCAAAGTCCTGCCTGAAGCCGTCGCCGACGATGCTGACCGTGTCGCCCGCTTCAGCCGCGAGGCGATGCTCCTCGCCGCGCTCAATCATCCACGTATCGCGGCCATTCACGGGATGGAGGAGGCCTCCGGCCACCACTTCCTCGTGATGGAGCTGGTCGGCGGCGAGACCATTGCCGATCGCCTGCAACGTGGTCCGATTCCCGTCGACGAAGGTCGCACTCGGTCCCAGACAGTCATCATCTCAAACCGGCGCAGCTGCGTATCGAAGCCGGTCGTCGTCGGCAACGAGTGAGCGACCGTCAGTGACGAACGGATCCATGGTGAGCCTCTACATCCAGGTGAGGGCGAAGTCCCGACGGACTTGTTAGAGCACCTACGCCGTCACTCGCCATGGCCGCTGTCTTTCGATTCCTTGGGGCCGGCCTGCTCGACGCCCGCGAACGCATCGAGGTCTGACGGGCGACGCGGGTGCGGTGGCACTCGCTGGCGATGCCGGCTCGCGCCGGAAGGACATTGCGCGCTGAACAGGTGGCGGAGGAGATGGTCCCATGAGAGCGATGATGATTACCGCTAGCACGATGATCTTCGCCGCCGGCTTCATCGCCGGCGGCCGCCTGCAGCCCCCGGTCGCGGCGCAGGGATTCACCGTCGTCATGGACTGCGGCGCCCCGTCCGCCACGCAGCTCCGCACGACGCTCTATTTCGGGCTCGCGCGGCCGAAGGGCTCCGTGACCGAGCTCGAGTGGCAGATATTCCTTCGCGACGAAGTGACCAAGCGATTTCCCGATGGGCTGACCGTGTGGGAGGCCGACGGCCAGTGGCGGACACCCGCTGGCAGCCTCGATCACGAGCAGTCGAAGGTCCTGCTGCTGGTCCATCCCGATACGGCGGCGGCACGGCAATCGGTTCAGGCCGTTATCGATGCGTATATCAAGACGTTCGAGCAGCAGTCCGTTCTGTGGGAAAGCGCGCGCGTCTGTATCTCGGCTTAGGTCAGGTCAGGGCAACGCCGCCACCGCCGTCTTGACCTGCGACGGCTGTCCCGCTTCGGTCCACGCAAACACCAGTTCGCGCCCATGCGCCGCCATGCGCGGATAGCCGCTGGCGCGGCTGGAGGCCATCGCCGAGATCGGCATCGCCGCCGACCGATCGCCGCTGGACGTCACCCGCCGCATCTTGAATTCGGCTTTCCCGTTCGCAAACTCGATCCAGGTCGCGACCGCGGCCCCGTCGTCCATCAGCGTGACATCGACGCGGCCGAGCGCGCCGACCTCGTCCAGCCGAATCGGCGTGCCGAAGGTGCGGCCGGCGTCTGACGAGAACGCCGCAAAGACATGTCCCTCGTCGCCCTGCGCCGTGAACCACGCGATGGCGACGTTGCGGCCGTTGGCGCTCAGCGCCGGTCCGTTGACCGGACACGCGGCGATCTTCCAGTTGTCGCGGTGAACGGGGGCCGGTTCGCTCCACTTCCCACCAGTCAACCGTGAGACGTAGATGTCGCGAATCTCGCCTTCGCTGCGATCGCGATACGCCACGATCGGTCCATCGGCGGTGACCGCGGCGGCCGTCGGGCAGCATTCGCAGACGCGAAGATCAACGGCCGTCTCGCCGGTTTGTGTACCGCGCGTATCAAAGGTGGCGGCACGGACGCTCATCGCGCCACCTCCGCCGCCATGACCCTCGTGATCCCCACCCTTCATCGCCCGCCCGTCGAGCCACACCAAACCAAGTCCCGCGCCCGGCATCTGAAAGAGTGACGCAAAGCCGTGCTCGGTCTGCGTCCCGTCATGATGCGGCGTGAACGACGGGGTCCACGTCCGTCCGTCGTCGGTGGATCGCGCCAGCCGGACGTCGTACGCGTAGGTACCGCTTCCGCTCTTCTGCAGCCAATGCCCGTACACCGTGCCATCGTCGAGCCGGACCACCGACGGCACGTCGGCCCAATTGACGAACCAGTCCTTGCCGCTGGCCACGGTCCGCGCCTCGGTCCAGCCAGATGCGGTGCGCTCCGCAAAACGGAGCGAGGCTTCGTCCCCGGCTCGTTCGATCCAGCTGAGGAGCACGCCGCGCGGCGACACCGTGAGCTGCGGCTGCGCACTGCCGGCTGGTGCCGGCGATGGCAGCGCCGTTACGTGCAATCCGTTCGCCTGTTCGGAGCGGCCGTGCAGCAGTGCAACCGCACCGGTCACGGCAATGGCGGCGACAATTGGGATGTTCCGCATTCGGACATTCTACTGTCTCGTCCCATGCCGGACCGCCCGCTCGCGCGAGCGGCCGTTGTATAGTCGGAGGAGCATGGTTCGCCGGACTGCCCTCGTGCTCGTGCTCGCGCTGACCGCGGTGTCGGCGCGCCAGCTCACGTGCGTGTGGGACTGCAGCGAGCCGGCGACGATCAGCGACGGCGGGGCGCCGTGTCACGAGACCGCCGCCGAGGGCCCGATCCTCGCGGCCAGTGCTGGCCACTGTCCGCTCGCGCCGGACGCCGCGATCATCGCGGCGGCGAAAAGCAGCGAGCCGCAACGCCAGCGCGTGACAGTCCCGTTCGACAAGATCGCCTCGCCGATGCCGCCGCTCGCACACGAGACGACGACCCAAGGCAGCTTCACGCGATCGCCTCAGCCGGCGCCCACGCCACCGACCCGCCCGTTCTCCGTCCTTCGCATCTGATCCGCGCCGCGGCGATCACGCTCGAGGTGTCCTCACGCCTCGACCATTCGATAGCGGAGTGAGATATGAATGCGAGCAGACGGTCGTTTCTTCGCGGCCTCGCGTCCGTCGCCGGCGTTGCCGGCGCGCAGTCGGCGAGCGCACAGCACGTGCACGAACCCGCGACCTCTTCGGCGCGGCGACGGCCGCGAGACGAGTCGATCCTCGAAGTGCCGGATCGGTTGTTCCGGTCGTCACGCCCGACGTTCCCGACATGCCATGGCGCATGGAAGGCAACGTCAAGGTGTTCGACATCGAGGTCGGACACGTGCGCACCGAGTTCCTGCCCGGGCGCGTCGTCGACGGCTGGGGCTTCAACGGCAGCATTCCGGGCCCGACGATCCAGGTCAACGAAGGCGATCGCGTCCGCCTGAACGTCGTCAACAAGCTGCCCGAGCCGTTCTCGATGCACTGGCATGGCCTCGAGATCCCGGTAGAGATGGACGGCATGCCGGGCATCTCGCAGGATGCCATCGCTCCCGGTGGGCGCTTCGTCTACGAGTTCACGCTGAAGCAGAACGGCACGTTCTTCTATCACTCGCACATGCCGATGCAGGAGATGATGGGCCTGATCGGGTTCTTCATCATCCACCCGAAGACGGCGCACGCGCCCCGCGTCGATCGCGACTTCGGCATCGTCCTGCAGGAGTGGGCGATCCTGCCGAACAACACCATCCCCAACTCGCTGGCGATGGAGTTCAACTGGCTGACGTTCAATGGCAAGGCCGGGCCGGCGACGACGCCGATGATCTGCAAGCTCGGCGAGCGGGTGCGCATCCGCATGATCAACATGGGCATGGATCACCATCCCATTCACATGCACGGGCACCAGTTCTATGTCACCGGCACCGAAGGCGGGCGCATCCGCACGACCGCGGTGCAGCCGGAGAACACCGTGCTCGTCGGCGTCGCCCAGGCGCGCGACGTCGAGTTCGTCGCCGACAACCCTGGCGACTGGCACCTCCACTGTCACCTGCCGCATCACATGATGAACCACATGACCTCGATGGTCGGACCGCTGATGATGACCGCCGCCAATCAGTTGCGCCCCGGCAGCATAGAAGCCGGGACGGGCATTCATCAGGGGCATGCGAACGCCGGCATGTTTCCCGGTTACCCGCAGGACATGGTCGTCGTCATGGACGAACTCGTCGCGAAGCCGGAAACCCACGGCCTCCGGCCCGGATGGACCGCCGGGACGATGGGAATGATGACGATCATCCGGGTGGTCACGCCCGAGCTCTTCGACACGATCGAGGCGTTGAAGGCCGAACGTGCGAAGGCGGCGGCGCGATGAGCGTGCGGCTCCTCACGCTCGCGTTGGTGCTCGCGGCGGCGGCCGGCAGCCGCGCCGTCGCGCAAACCGCGCCGCTCGTGCCGCCGCAACCGGCCGCCGGCGCACCGATCACGCTCGCCGATCTCGAACGCCGCGCGCTCGAGATCCATCCGACGATCAAAGCTGCAGCAGCGCGGCTCGAGGCCGAGCAGGCGCGTGCCCGACAGGCCGGGACGTGGCCCAACCCGGTGATCGGATTCTCGGCCGAGGAACTGGGCTCGCGCGAACGCGACCCGCGCGGCGAGTACGGAGTGTTCGCCGAGCAAACCGTGCCGCTGGGCGGCAAGCTCAAACTGTCGCGGACGGTTGGCGAGCGCGCCGCGGCGCGGGCGGAGGCCGAGTTCGCCTGGCAGCGAGCGCGGGTCGTGAGCACGGTGCGAACCGCGTTCTACGACGTGCTCGTGCTCGAGCGGCGGATTGAGGTGCTCGACCGGCTCGCCGGGCTCGTGTCGGAAGCGGTCGGCGTCTCGGCGCAGTTGTTCAACGTCGGCGCCGCGGATCGACCCGATGTCCTCGAAGCGGAAGTGGAAGCGCGGCGCGTGCAGCTGGATGTGACCGCGGCGCGCAATCGCGTCTTCGCGGCACGACAGCGGCTCGCCGCAGTCGTGGGCGATTCGGCAATCGCCGGGCGACCACTGGCCGGATCGCCGGATGAGGCGATTCCGGAGCTGGAGCGCGACGCGTCGCTGCGCCGACTGCTCGACGAGAGCCCGGAGGTGCGGACGGTGCGCGCCGATCTCGAACGCGCCCGGGCGATCACCCTGGCGGCACAGCGCGAGACGTCGCCCGACCTCTTCCTGCGCGGCGGCGCCGCCTACAACCGCGAGCCGGGCGAACGATTCGGCGACGCCCTCGGCTGGCAGGGTCGAATCGAAGCAGGCGTGAGCCTTCCGCTCTTCAATCGCAATCGCGCCGGCATCGCGGCCGCGCGTGCGGACGAGACGAGGCTCGAAGCCGAGCTCCAGCGCCTCGAGCTGTCGCTCCGCGCGATGTTTGCCGGCGAGTTCGCGACCTATCTCACCGCGGTCCGCGAATCAGAGGCGTACCGCGTCGAGATACTTCCCCGCGCGGAAGAAGCGTATCGGCTCTACCTCGCGCGCTATCGCGAGATGGCGGCGGCCTATCCGCAGGTGCTCGTCGCGCAGCGGCGGCTCCTGGAGTTGTCGTCGGAGTACCTGCAGCGAGTCGAAGCGGGCTGGCAATCAGCGGTGAGGCTCCAGGGCCTGCTGGCCGGCGACGGCCTCGAACCAGGCCGGCCGCGGCGAAGGCGGTGAAGACATGACGCGGGCGATTGGCCGTGGAGGACAGCAATGAGATCGATGACAACGTGGTGGACCGTGATGGCCTTCGCGGCGCTGGCCGGGTCAGGAACGACCCATGCGACCGATCAGCAGGCGGCGATGACGCCGACGGCAACGTCGTGCGCGCAGGCACAGGCGACCGTGGACCAGTTGCTCGCGGCGGCCAGCGCCCGCGTGGAATCGGCCCGTCAGACCAACAGCGCCAGCGAGATGCGCAGCGCCGTCGATGGTTTGCAGAACGTCGTTCGCGACGTGCGCACGCAGCTCGCACCGTGCGCGACGCTCAAAGCGGAAGATCCGCATTCGGGCCACGCAGTGGCGGTGCGGCAACCGTCGGCGTCACCGGCAGCGCCAGCCACGGCGGCAGGCGCTGCGGATTCACACGCCGGTCATGGCGCCGCGCCGGCCGCTCCCAGCGCTTCCGCCGACATCGTCGCCTGGCTGAAGACCTTCGACGCGGCGTTCGTGGCGAAGGACCTGACCCGCCTCGCCGCCTTCTATCACCCCGAAGTCACGGTCTACGAAGGCGTCGGCGTTGACACGGGCTGGGCTGACTATCGCGACACCCACCTTGGCCCCGAGCTCAAGAGCTTCGCGCAGCTCGAGTTCGGTCACCTCAATCCCACGGTGCGGATGCTGGGTGAGCATGCCGCCTACGTCGACATCGGAGTTCTTTCTCAAGGCGCAGGCCAACGGCAAGCCGATCGATGTCACGGGCCGCGAAACGCTCGTCCTCGAACACGCCGATGGGGCGTGGAAGATCCGCCATCAACAGATGGCGGTCCGCGCCAGACAAGCCAAATAGCGGCAGCAAGAGCAAGCCACAAAGACACGAAGGCCACGAAATGCAGGAACTCGCCAGTTTCAGTTTCCAGTTACCAGTTCAAAGGGGTTTGGGCAATTCGGACATCCGATGGCCCAATTTGAACTGGAAACTGGTCACTGAAAACTGACGACTCGGTCGTCATCTCACCCTCGGAGAATTTGCCGGATCGGATCGGGCAGCAGCCGCTGCCCCAGCTTCCAGCAGGTCGCGCAGCCGGGACAGTCGTAGTAGTGAATCGGCATCTGTGGCATCGACGCCGCCTGCGGACGGAACGCGCCGGATGAAATCTCGGTGTCGACGTATGCCAGCGTCGCGCCGCACTGCGGGCACGCCGGATCGGGCGGACGATCGGACGGTTCGACGAGTGGAGACATTCGAGAAGTCAATCGTAATCGGCTTTCAGCTTTCAGCTCTCGGCTTTCGGCGCTCTCGGCTTTCAGGCGCTAATAGCTGATCGCTGATCGCCGATCGCTGATTACAATCCGTGCTCATGCTCGACACGTCCGCTCGATCCGCATCCGCCACCGCATCCAGCGATCGCATCACGGCCGCGGGTTGGCGGATCGTCTTCCTCGCCAGCCTGGGCGGCACGCTCGAGTTCTACGACTTCGTGATCTTCGGCGTCTTCGCCCGCGACATCGGGCTGGCGATTTTTCCGAGCAGTTCGTGGTTGGGCTCGCTGATGGCGTCGTTTGCGGCGTTCGCGGCCGGCTACCTCGCCCGCCCGCTGGGCGGCATCATCCTGAGCCACTACGGCGATCGATACGGCCGCCGCCGCGTCTTCCTCTGGTCGGTCTTCGTGATGTCGGGCGCCACGCTCGGCATGGGCCTCGTTCCCGACTATGCGCAGTGGGGCGTCGCGGCCAGCCTGCTGATGGTGACGCTCCGTCTGATTCAGGGCTTCTGCCTTGGCGGCGAGCTTCCCGGCGCCCTCACCTATGTCGTCGAGACCGCACCGCGCATTGCGCCATTTGTCTGCGGCGTCGTCTTCGCGTGCGTGACGATGGGCGTGGCGGTCGCGACCGGCGTCAGCCTTGGTGTGCGCACCTACCTCGATCCCGCGATGGTGCCGGTGTACGGCTGGCGAATCGCCTTCATCCTCGGCGGACTGGGCGGCGTGCTCAGCTTCGTGCTGCGGCGGTCGCTCGAAGAATCGCCCGAGTTCGAGCGCATGCGCAGCCTCGCCTCGCGCCAGCCGTTCAGCGACACGCTCAAGACGCACGGCAAGCACGTGCTCATCGGCTGTGCGCTGCTGGCCGGCACCGGCTGTTTCAACGGGCTGTTCTTCTCGCACCTGCCGGCGTATCTCTCCGGCGTGCTGCAATACGATCCGCGCCAGGCGGTCTTTTCACAGACCGTCGGCGTCTTCGCGTCGGCGGTCGGCATCCTGGTCACCGGCTGGCTCGGCGATCGCATCCCGCCGCGCTATCTGTTGCGTCTCGGCGTGACGCTCCTGCTGGTTTTCGCCTATCCGTTCTACGCCGCGCTCGAGAGCCGCGCAGTGAACCTCACGCTGCTCCTCACGCTCGCGGGTATCTGCGCCGGTTTCACCAACGGCTCGTTCGCCTGCCTGCTGACCGACCTCTTCCCAACCCGCATCCGCTTCACCGGCGTCGCGCTGGTCTTCAACATCAGCTTCACCATCTTCAGCGGCACGGCCCCGCTGGTGGCGACGTCGATGATTGGCAGCATGGGCACGCCAACCGCGCCGGCCTGGCTGATGGTGGGGTCTGCGCTGCTCGCGATCATCGGCAGCCTCTGGGTCGAGCGCCATGGCGGCAACGTCATCAGGCGCGCGTAGCGACGGCACCGGCTTCAGCTTCAGTTGTCTTTATTCGCCGAGCCGCGGATCGTCGCCCCAGAGCACCTGGTAACCGCCGCGGTCGTCAACGAATACCAGCGCGGGACGGCCGGCGATGGTGCCCGGCGCCACCCCTTCGACGCGGAACTTCGGATCGAAGCGGACGTGCTCGAAGCGCGTGACTGTTCCTTTCGGGTTGCCATCCCAGGCATAGAGCTCGAACGGAACCTTGGTCTGGCTGACCGCGTTTCCCGTCACGATCAACGTCGTCTTTCGCCACGCGTCGTATTCCATCGTCCGGATGCCGCGCTCGAGGCGGTCGCCGGGGAGGTCGAGCAACACCGGCGGACGCATCTCGAAGTTGTTGAGGTTCCAGAGGCCGGCAATGTCCCTGACGTGGACGCGGAGGACAACGGGGCGGCCGTCGATCACCGGCGTGCGGAGGCCGAAGAGCAGCTCGGAACGCGACGGATCCCACGCCAGCCCCTCGATGTTCAAACCGCCGTCATCCGGAATCCAGCGGAGGCTCTTGCGCCAGCGCGCCCCGAGATCGGGCGTCTGATCGATCAGCCAGCGGCGGAAGCCCGGGATGATCTCGGCCTGCAGTTCGCTGGCGCTGAGGTGCGAGACGCGGAGCAGGCTTTCCCGTTCGAGCGCCCGCTTGGCGCGGCGGCTCTTCTTGCGGGCGCGCGGGTCGCGGATCTTCAGGCTGAACGACGTCGCCAGGACGAGGCGATACCGATCGCCGCCAACGATGATCGCCATGCTCTCGAAGTCGTCGAGGTAGCGGGCAGAGACGCCGCTGATCGGGCGCCGAATCAGCCGCCCTGCGAGCGTCCCGGCCTTGGTGAGCCGCATCTCGAACAGCGCGTCTTTGACGTCGTTGTCGCAGAAGAGAAAGCGCGAATCGCCGAGCGCCACGACCTCGGAGGCGTTGTGCGGGACGCCGCCGGTCTTCTGCTTGAACGGCGAGGCGGCCAGCGGCGTGTCGATGGGCGATCGAGTCGAGCGGGGGCGGACAGGCATGTGGGCGATCCGTACTCCGTGTAATCCGTGTAATCCGTGGATCTACCGCTGCGGCTGAATGCGCGCGATCAGATGGAGAAACTCGGGGACCTGACGCAGCTCGTCGAACTCCGGTTCGACCGGCAGGAACAGCAGCCATCCCGATCGATCGTCGTAGGCGCGCTGCAGCCAGCGAAGCGCCTCGGAGGTCTGGCCCAGTCCCGCAGCGATCAGGGCGAGATGATAGGGCGCGACGTAGCGTCGATCGGCTTCCGCCGCGATCTCCTTCTGCAAGGCCTCGGCCCGGGCGCGGTCGCCCTTGACGGCGTAGCCGTAGGCGAGATGGGCGCGCATGTAGGAGCTGTTCCCTGAGAGTTGCACGGCGGCCAGGAGCTCGCGGATCTGATCGTCGAACCGTCCCTGCAGGCGGTAACACTGCGCCAGGCCCCAGTGCGCCACGGCAAAATTCGGGGCGACGTCGAGCGTCTTCTGGAACTGCTGAATCGCTTCGTCCGGACGGTTCGCGTAGTAATAGCGGACGCCGAGCGAGGTCGTCGCGGTCGGCGCGAGCGGATCGAGCTCGACCGCCCGCCGGGCGGCGTCGATCGCCTCGTCCTGACGCCCTTGCGTCGTCAGAATGCCGGAATAGTACCTGGTGGCCCTGCGCGAAGCTTGGATTCAAGCGGAGCGCTTCGCGAATCTCCTGCTCCGCGCCGGCGAGATCCCAGTCGAAGTTGAAGCGAATCATCGCCAGCGCCGCGTGCGCCTGCGGCGATCGCGGGTCGAGCGCCAGCGCCCGCTCGGCCGCGACCTTGGCTTTCGACAGCAAGGTCAGCGGCTTGTCCACTTCCCAGCCTGGCGCGGAGAGGAGCCGATAGGCGTCGGCGATGCCGGCATACGCCGCGGCGTACTTCGGGTCGGCCAGCGAGCGCCTGCTCGTAGTACTCGATCGCCTTGCGCGCGCCTTCCTCGGACGCCTGCTCGCGGAAATAGCGGCCGCGCATGTAGAGCTCGTAGGCGGCAAACGACGCCGGGGCGGCGGCACTGCCCTCGTCTCGTCCGGGCGTCAACGCCAGCGCGAGCGAGGTCGCGATCTGCCGCGAGACGTCGGCCTGCACCGCGAGCACGGTCACCGACGCCGCGGTCGTAGCTCTCGCTCCACAAGTTGGTCATGCTCGTGGTGTCGACGAGCTGCGCGGTCACCCGGACCCGTTCACCGGAACGGCGCACGCTGCCTTCGAGCAGGTACATCACGCCCAGTTCCTTGCCAATCTCGCCGATGCTCTTCTTCGCGTTCTTGTAGAGGATGCTGGTCGTCCGGCCGATGACCGACAGCCGGCTGGGTTGAATCATGCCGAGCTCCGAGATCAGTTCCTCGGTGAAGCCGTCGCTCAGGTATTCCTGATCGTCGTCGCCGCTCAGATTGGCAAACGGCAGGACCGCGATCGTCATCCGGCCGGTCGGTGCCGTGGACGCCGCGCCCGAGGGCCAGAACGACACGGCGACGCCAATCGCGGCCATCACCGCCGCAACCACGAGCACGGGAACCGTCGGGAAGCGGACGATCGGACGCCGGTGGCGGCGCGGGCTGCACAGCGCTGGCGGGTGGCTCCACGATCGGTGTGGCCGAGGACGAGGCGGGGCGGGGCGGGTCGACGCGCGCCATGTGTCTCAGTCGGACGATTGTAGCAGTGTGAGGGAACCCCAACTCACATCAGGGCAACGACTTAGCGAGTGAGGATCGGTGGTGGTCCGCACCCGCTTGCCATTGACGAAAATTTTCGTCATACTCCGCGCCATGCTGCGACGCTGGGCGGGCGACATGACCACCGACGCGCGGCTGGCCCTGCGGCTGCTGGGACGCCGCCCGGCATTTGCCGTGCTGGCGATCGTCACGCTGGCTCTCGGCATCGGCGCGCCCGCGGCGATCTTCTCCGTCGTCCACGCTGTCCTGCTTCGACCGCTTCCCTATCCCGACGCCGACCGCATCGTCCGCTTCCGGATGGAATCGCGCAGCCGCGACGGGACGGTCCGGTTCGACGCGTTCCCTGTCGCCACCGCGCTCGACTGGTCGCTGTCGAGCGAAACCCTGAGCGACATCAGCGTCTTCAACGACCGCTCGCTGACGCTCTCGACCACCGACGGCCCGTTCCGCCTGACCGGCATTGCGACCGCGCCGAATCTGTTTGCGGTGCTCGGCGTGAAGCCGCTGCGGGGCCAGGTGTTCGAGGAGGTCACCGCCGATCCGCGGCAGATCATCCTCAGCCATCGCACCTGGCGCCAGTTCTTCGGCGGCCGCGACGACGCCATCGATTCGGCGATCACGCTCGACGGCCAGAGCTACCGCATCGTCGGCGTGATGGCCGACGAGTTTCGCTTTCCGACCGCCGAAGCGGCGTTCTGGGTCCCGCTGATCCTCGAATCGGGCGGCGGGCGCGGCATGCTGCTGCCAGCCATCGCCCGTCTGCGCCCCGAGGCGAGCGTCGCCGCGGTCGTCGAAGAAGGCCGCCGGCTGCTGGCCGATTCCGGGCTCGGCGCGCGAAGAGCTGATTCTGACGGCGCCGACGCTGCACGATCAGCTCGTCGGCGGCAGCCGGCGGCTGCTCTGGATGCTGATGGCCGCCGTGAGCGTGGTCTCGATCATCGCGACGACGAACATCGCCTTGCTGCTGCTCGTTCGAGGCGCCACGCGGGCGCGCGAGTTCTCGATCCGGTTGTCGATTGGCGCGCGCCGGCCGCAGCTGATGCGGCAACTGTTCGTGGAGGCGCTGATGCTTGCGGTTGTCGGCGGCATGGCCGGCTTGCTCCTGGCATCGTGGCTCCTGACGCTGGTGGTCCGCCTCGCGCCGCCGGACCTGCCGCGGCTGCAGGACGTCGCGCTCAGCGTCGAAACGCTGCTCTTCACCGGCGTCCTCACGCTCGGCACGAGCCTGATCTTCGGTCTGCTCTCGGCGGGGCGAACGATTGGGATCGATCCCATCCGCACGCTGCTCGCGACGGGGGCGGATACCGCATTGGCCGCAACCCGTCCACCGCGGCGGCGACTGCAGTCGCTTGCCGCGATCGAGATCGCGCTGACGCTGGTCCTGCTGGTTGCCGCCGGCCTGTTGATTCGATCGCTCATCGGCCGGGTCCTGATCGATCAGGGATTCGACAGCGCCGGTGCGCTCGCGGCCCAGATCAGTTTGCCGGCGGCGCGTTATCCGACACCAGCCGAACGCGTCGCGTTTCACGAACGCCTGCTCGAACGTCTGCCCCAGATGAGCGGCGTCACCGCCGCCGGGGTCGCGCTCACGTTGCCCAACCGGCAACCCACGGCGCGCTTCGACTTCAGCGCCACCGAGATGCCCGAAGCGATCGATCCGATGACGATGAAGGTCGCGGAAGTACGGACGGTCAGCGAAGGATTCTTCGAGGCGATGGGCGTCCCAGTCCTGGCCGGCCGCACGTTTCGCCTCAGCGATCGCACCGGCGCCGAGCCGGTGATCGTCCTGTCGCAACGGCTGGCGCGGCTGCACTTTCCCGATCGACCGGCCGTCGGCGAGATGCTCTATTCGCGCACCGGCAACCGCCGGGTGATCGGCGTGGTCGGCGACGTCAAGCCGACGACGCCCGACACCGAGCCCGCGCCGTCCGCGTATCTGACGCTGCGACAGGACGAGGGCGTCTTCCAGTGGTTTTCCGGAATGACGCTCGTCCTTCGAGGCGCCGACCCATCGGCGTTCGCGGCGCCGCTGCGTGCCCTGACATTGTCGATGGACCCGGACGTGCCGCCGTTCAACGTGCGGACGCTGGATGATGAAGTGTCGCGTCTGGTTGCCGGCCCGCGCTTCAGTGCGCTCGTGCTCACCGCGTTTGCCGTCGTCGCGCTGGTGCTCGCCGCGATCGGCGTCTACGGCGTGATGGCGTACACGGCGTCACAGCGAACGCGGGAGATTGGTGTCCGCATCGCCCTCGGCGCCACCCGCCGTCAGGTCCTGCGGCTCGTCGTCCGCGAAGGCCTGCTCGTGATCGCCGTCGGACTCGTGGCCGGACTGGCCGTCGCGGCATGGACGACGCAGGGATTGACGGGCTTACTCTACGAAGTCCAACCTGCCGACCCGCTGACGATCGCAATCGTCGCCAGCCTGCTCGCGCTCGTCGGCCTGATCGCGGTCTACCTCCCCGCCCACCGCGCGATGCGGATCGACGCGATGGCGGCGCTACGCGAGTAACCTGCACCGACGCACCGTTCCGAGTTCCTCGTTCCCGGTTCCTAGTCCGGTCCGTAGTCTCATCGTGCCCTTCGTGCGGTGCTTCGTGCGGTCCTTCGTGCGGTGCTTCGTGCGGTGCTTCGAGCAGTCCTTCGTGCGGTGCTTCGTGCGGTCCTCATCGGGTGCGGTCCGCGTGCGGGAGTTCGTGCGGTGCCACGTGCAACACGCATGCGGTTCCACCTGTCCACGCGTGCGGCGCGCGCGACGGTGGGCGGCGTCGCATCCTGCGTGCGCGGCTGCGCAGCGGCCGCACGCTGGTTAGGTGGCGCATCATCTCGCTGCCGCTAGTCGCGCTTCCGGAGCAGCCTGTCGAGCAGTTCCCTGTCGTAGCCCAGGTCCCGAGCGATCAAGGTCGGGACCGGGTGGTCGGCCATGCACGGACAGCCGGGCCTCGAGCGATCAGAAACGGCCGACGAGGTGCGGACCACAAACCAGGAGGCGTCCGGCCACGGCATCGAGTTCGATGCGGAAGACCATGACGTCGCGGGCGCCTGATTCGGTGCCGCTTGCCTCGGCACAGGTGTGGACCCGACGGCAAGGAGCTGTCGAACGCGCCTCAACCCCGCTGGCGTGATGATGGCGGCGTCGATCACCGTCACCGGGACCACGCTCGCACCGGGCGCGCCGGTGGTGCTCTTTCCCACGGCGCGTCGCCGGCGGCGGCGTGGACACGCCAACAGGCACGGCAATACCGACGTCGGCCCCGACGGACGGTTCCTGATCAACGTCCTGAGCTTGACAGCGCCGCCGCGGCCGATCACGCTGCTGATGAACTGGAAGCCCGAGGGGAAGAAGTAGCCAGTCGAGATGATTTAGGACCGTCCCTGCCGCTTCAGCCGCGGCTGCGATTCCATCGGAGGGCCGATCGTTTGCCCTGGCGGTGCCGGGCGACGAAGCCGGACGCCCGCCGGCAGCCAGGGCGGCGGCAGGTTCGCGCTCAACGCGAAAAGGGTCGCGGCCACGAGGACGGCGGTGACGCCGAGCACTGCCGCCGCGCCACGCTGGACAGCCTCGCGCCCGATCGACCGGCAATGCGCGCAATGCGATCCAGCAGCGTGCCCGACGCCGCCGCAACCGCGAGCGGCTGATCGATGCGGCGCTCGTCGAGCAGCGCCAGCGCACGTGCATACCCCGCCGCGTCCCCCGACGCGGCAACCGCCACATCGTCGCAGCAATATTCGCGCTCGGTACGGAGTTTCCGCGATACCCATCGCGCCGCGGGATGATGAAACGTCAAGGCATTCGCAAAAACCTGCATGAGATTGACGATGTCGTCGCGGCGGCGGATGTGTTCGAGCTCGTGGAGGAGGATCATGCGGAGCTGCGAGTCGCGTCAGCTCGTGAACCGCGGCCGCCGGCAGCAGGATCATCGGCCGCCGCCAGCCGACGACCATGGGCACGGCCGCGCGCCGATGACGTCCACACGGTGACCGGCCGCCGCACGTCCATTGATTCGTGCAGCTCGTTGACGATCGCCTGCAGATCCGGCGCGACGGGTTCGCGGGGTGCGCGCAGCGAGATCGCGGGCGTGCTTCCAGGCCAGACCGACGCGCACGAGCTGAACGCGTCAGCCCTGCCAGCCACAACGCCCCCGCCACGAGCAGAATGGTGAGGCCCGATTCGACGATCGCGGGAACGATCGCGACGCCGTCGAAGGCATACAACACCTGGGCGCGAAAGGCCGGCTCGACGCGGACGCCGGCCGCGATCAGCGTGACGACGCTCGTCACGATCATCAGCAGCAGGCTGACGCAACAGATGGCATGGCGGCGTCGAGCGCTGCGATCCTGCAAAAGGCCGAGGATCAGAACGGTGGCGCCGCCGATCAGCGACCACTGCCACAGCGACTGGACGACCGTCCACCCGATCAGGGCCAGGCTCATCGCGACTTCCGGTCGAGGGTATCGAGAAGTTTTCGGATCTGCTCGCGCTCGGCCGGGGTGGCCTTGCGATCCGACAGCGCCTGCACGACCAGGCTGACCGACGATCCGCCGAACGCGCGCGTGACCAGGTCGCGGATGATGTGGCGCTGCGTTCGCGACTGTGGCGCGGCGGCCCGGTACAGCTGCGGCCGGACCCGCTCGTCGCGGATCAGGGTCCCCTTCTCGGTCATGATCTGCATGAACTTGAGGACCGTCGAATAGCCAACCTCCCGGTCCTTCGCGAGTGCCCGATACACTTCGCGGACGGTGGTCGGGCCCTGTTGCCAGACGACCTGCAGGATTTCGAGCTCGCTCGCGGTCGGCAGCGGCGACGACGGCTGGCGCATCGGCCGATACTACACGAAATTTTTCGTCACATCAGCTTCAGCGCCGAAGTTCCGAGGTTTCGAAGTTCCGAGGTTTCTCAGTTCCGAGGTTTCTCAGTTCCAAGTTTCTCGGTTTCGACGTTCCGGGGTTGCGCGGTTCGGGGGTGACGATTCGCGGACCTTGAAACTGCGCAACCCCGAAACCGGAGCACTTCGGAACCCAGGAACCGCGGAACCTCGAAACATCGAAACCTCGACTCGGCATCAGACCCACTACTGGTGCGTTGACAGCCGACGAAGGCATCTGACAAAGTGGCGCCAGCGCGCGTAGGGGCGCCTCCGGTCCGCGGCAAGGGAGATCGACTCCCACCCACATCGGGCACCGACCATTCCACTTCCCAGCCGGCTGGCTGAGGAGTGAAGACCTTCTTCCGGCCCGACATCAGCGGACAACGGGCGTACACGGAAGGAAGGTTCACGTGAGCACCCTCGACAATCTCCGCAAGGACGCGAAGCGCTGGCTGAAGGCGCTTCGGAACGGCGACCCGTCCGCGCGTCAGCGACTGCGTCTGGCCCACCCATCGGCGCCGGCCGACCCCGGACTCCGCGACATCCAACACGCGCTCGCCCGCGAGCGTGGTCACGCCCACTGGCGGGCCCTGAAGGCGGCCGCCATCGAGCGCGACGCGGCGGCGACCGCAGCGACGCCCGAGCGTTCAGCTGACGACTCGCTCGTGAGCGATTTCCTGCAATTCGCCTGCTGGGACCATCACGTCCACGGCCGCGGCGACTACGCCGCCGCCGAAGCATCGGCGATGCGACTCCTGACGCGTCACCCGGAGCTCGCGACCGCCAACCTGTACACCGCGATCGTCTGCGGCGAACTGGAGACAGCGCAGCACATCATCGACGGCCGCGCCGCAGCTCGCCGTCGAGAAGGGCGGACCACGCGGATGGGAACCGCTGCTCTATCTCTGCTACGCGCGACTCCCGATCGCGGCGCTGCGCGATCGATCGCTCGAGATGGCGGCCGCGCTACTCGATCGGGGCGCCAGCCCCAACGCGTACTACATGGCCGGTGACGCGGTGTATTCGGCCCTGACCGGCGTCGCCGGCGAAGGAGAACAGGACGCGCTGTCCCATCCGCGTCGCGACGATCTTTATTCGCTGCTGCTCGAGCGCGGTGCCGACCCGTTCGATATCCAGGTCCTCTACAACACCCACTTCCGTGGCGATGTGCTGTGGTGGCTCGAGCGAACCTACGCGCACACGATGAACACCGGTCGCGCCGCCGAGTGGGCGGTTTCCGACTGGCCGATGTTCGACATGGGCGGCTACGGCAGCGGCGCCCGCTTCCTGCTGTGGATTGCGATCGAGAAGAACAACCTTGCGCTGGCGCGCTGGGTGCTCGAGCACGGGGCCAATCCCGATCCGGCGCCGGCACGCGATCCGCGTTTTTCGAAGCGCAGCGTGTATCAGGACGCGATCGCCGCTGGCTGCCAGGAGATCGCGGCGCTGCTGGTCGCGCATGGCGCACCGGTGACCGAGCTCGCGCTGAATGACGAAGAGGCTTCCTCGCCGCCTGCTTCAGGCTGGACCGCGCCGCCGTCGAGGCCGCCCTCGCCGCCCATCCTGACTACCTGCGGTCGCCGAAGGCGCTCTTTGCCGCCGCCCGTCGCGATCGCGCCGATGTCGTTGAGCTGCTCCTCGACGCCGGTGTGCCGATCGAGGTCGAGGACGAGCATCACCAGCGGGCGCTGCACGTGGCGGCCGGCAACGACGCCCGCCGGGTCGCGACGCTGCTGATCGAGCGCGGCGCGGAAATCGATCCGCGCGAAAGCCAATTTGGCGGCACGCCGATGGGCCACGCCTCACACAACGACCACGTCGCGATGATCGATCTGATCGCGCCCTACAGCCGCAACGTCGGGACGCTGGCGCATCGCGGCAAGGCCGATCGGTTGCGCGAGGTGTTGAACGACGCCCCCGCTGGCGCACGCGAGGTGAGCGCAGACGGCCTGACGCCGCTGTTCTGGTTGCCGAGCAACGACGCGGACGCCATCGAGGTCGTCGACCTGCTGCTTGCGCACGGCGTCGATCCAACGCACCTCTCGCCGCGAGGCCTGACCGCGGCCGCCGTCGCGCGCCGGCGCGGACTCGAGGGCGCTGCCGATCGGCTCGAACGCGCCGCGGGGACGTTGCCCGCGCCGGACGCCGACGGCGACCCCAAGCCCGGGTTGGACCACTACGACGCTCTAGCCCGCGACCTGGCGGTCGCCTACGACACCGGCGACTCCGCGGCGCTGGCCCGGCTCCGCGCGCACTACGGCTACGCCTTCACGCAGGACGACATCCGCGCCAACGTCTGGCGTCGCGTCCGCACGGTCCGCGAGGCGAAAGGCGCCGCGTCGGCGTTCCAGCAGGACGAGGCGCGGCAGATCGTCGCGCGCGACGCCGGCTTCAGCAGCTGGGAACAGTTCGCGGCGTCGATGACGTCGAGCGCCGGCACGCCGCCGCCCTACGCGATCGATCACGAGCAGCGAACGCTTCGGCTCAAGCGCCGCCTCGCGGATCGCGACTGGGACACGGTGCTCGCGGTGATGAAGGAGCATCGCCTCACCGGGCTCGAAGCCAACGGCTTGATGACCGACGAGATGATGGCCCGGATCGCTGGCGTCGATCACCTGACCCGACTCGAGCTCGGCGGATCGCGTCAGCTCACTGACGCGGGGCTGCAGCACCTCCGCCGCATGCCGCAGCTGCAGCACCTCGATCTCAGCGAGTACCCGGGCGGCGTGATTACCGATCGCGGGCTCGAGCCGCTCACCGATCTCAAAGAGCTGCGCGTGTTTCGCATGTGCTGGCAGCGTGGAATCACCGACCGCGGGTGTGGCGCATCTGGCCGCGTGTCCGCATCTCGAGGAGGTCAACGTGATGGGCACAGCCACCGGCGACGGCACCATCGCCGCGCTCGTCGGCAAGCCACAGCTCACACGAGTCAACACCGGCCGGCTGGTCACGGACGCCGGCGTGCCGCTGCTCCGCCAGTTTCCCGGTTTCACGGCGCCTCGAGCCGGGACGTTTACCTCGTCGCTCATGAGCTTCGACGATGGCGCGACGAGGCTGCTCCTCGACGGCCCGATCACCGATCGTGGTCTGACTGCGCTCTCCGGACTCGACGGCCTCCAAGGGCTCGTGCTGTTCTGGCATGTCTCGGCGCTGACGCCGGACGGCCTTGGCGTCCTTGCGGATCTTCCCGATCTGCGCTCGCTCGGCTGCGACGGCAATCTGTGCACGGACACGGCGATGCGGCATTTCGCCGCGATTCCGCGCCTCCGCAAGCTGAACGCCCAGGGCACGGTCGCGGGCGACGACGGCTTCGTCGCGCTCAGTCGATCGCAGACGCTCGAACATCTGTGGGGCCGCGAGTGCCCTAACCTGACCGGTCGTGGCTTCGGCGCGCTTTCGCAGCATGCCGTCGCTCCGCGGACTCGCGGTGAGCTGCAAGCTGGTGGACGATGCATCGCTCGCAGCGCTGCCGCGCTTCCCGGCGCTGCGCGAGCTGCTGCCAATCGACGTGAGCGACGACGGATTCCGCCACGTCGGCGCGTGCGTCGACCTCGAATATCTCTGCTGCATGTATTGCCGCGAGACGACCGATGCTGCGACCGCGCACGTGGTGGGGCTGCCCGCGCTCGAGCGCTACTACGCGGGCGCCACGCAGATCACCGATCGCAGCCTCGAGATGTTGAGCACGATCGCGACGCTCGAGCGGATCGAGCTGTACGAATGTCTACACGTCACCGACGCGGGACTGACGTTTCTCGCCGCGCTGCCCAACCTGCGCGAGCTGGCGCTGTCCGGGTTACCGGGCGTGACGCGCGGAAGGCGTGCGGGCCCTGCCGGCGCGCGTGCGCGTCGACCACAACGCGTGATCGTAATGTCGGAAAGACGACCCCCTGCTGTCGACGGATTGAGCCGCACGATGCCGACCGTCCGTGGCCGGTCGCGCGCCGGCGGTACTGGCCATATACTCGAAATCGGCGACAGCCATGACCGCGCGGCTCTACCCGTGCGGCGATGTTCCCAATGACAGTTCACACGTCGACGACTGGCGCTCGCGGGGTTCGGCCCGCGGCGCCAACCGATTCCAACTCGTTGCGGCGGGCGCTGGTGCTGCCGCCGGCGACGCTTGCCGGTCTCGCGACCGCCCTCGTGGCGGTTGCGGTGGTCGCGTTCTTGACGCTCGAGTCGTTGCGCGTCCGCGGCGAAACCGCACGGTTGGTCACCGAGACGCACGAAGTGCTGCTGCAGCTTCGCGACGTGATCGGCGGGCTGACCGAGGCCGAGACCGGCGAGCGCGGCTTCCTCCTCACCGGCGATGAGCGATACCTCGCGTCGTACAACGCCGCCATCAGCAACATACCGGGGTTGCTCGGTCGATTGCAGGACCAGGTTGCCGACAATCCGCGGCAGGTGCAGCGCGCCTCGGCGCTCGAGAAGATGACGAGCGAGATCCTGACGCGCTACACCGACACGATTGCTCAGCGTCGCGCCGGCAGCACGGACGCGGCCGTGGAGATGGTCCGCACCGGCTGGGCCATGGTCGCCATGGACCGGGCCCGCGCACTCGTCACCGAGATGGAGACCGAAGAGAGCGCGCTCCTGGCGACGCGCCAGCGCGACTGGGAGAACGCCAGTTCGCGTCTCGACCTACATCACCTGGGGCGGCGCCGCGTTGCTCGTCGTGCTGATCATCGCTGCGGGCGGGGTGATGGGGCGCGACCATCGCGCCCGCGAGACCCAGGTCTGGCTGCGCACCGGCCAGATGGGGCTGGCCACCCGTCTGCAGGGCGAGCAGCGGCTCGAGACGCTGGGCGAGCACGTCCTCGCGTTCCTCGCCGACTACCTCAACGCCCAGGTCGGCGCCGTGTATGTGTCCGAGGGACGCGGCCGGTTTCGCCGCATCGCCAGCTACGCGTTCCCCGCCGGGTCGGAGGGCGAGGAATTTCGTCACGGCGAAGGGCTCATCGGCCAGGCGGCCAAAGAGAACCGCGTCCTGCACGTCACCGATGTGCCTGCCGACTATCTGCGGATCTCATCGAGCCTTGGCCAGGCCTCGCCCGCCGAAGTCGTCGTCGCCCCCGCCAGCGTCGACGGAATCGTGCACGCCGTCGTCGAGCTCGGCTTCTTCCGCACGATCGATCCGGTGGAGCGCGAGCTGCTCGGCCGCGTCTCCGAGGCGCTCGGCGTCGCGGTCCGCGCGTCAAGGGATCGGACGCGGCTCGAAGAACTGCTCGAAGAAACGCAGCGGCAGGCCGAAGAGCTGCAGACGCAGCAAGAGGAGCTCCGCGTCAGCAACGAGGAGCTCGAAGAGCAGAGCCGCGTGCTCAAGGAATCGCAGGCGAGGCTCGAGAGCCAGCAGACCGAGCTCGAACAGATCAACGCGCAGCTCGAGGAACAGACGCTGATCCTCGAGCACCAGAACGACGCTCTCGCCGACGCGCAGCTGGGGCTGACCGAAAAGGCCGCCGAGCTCGAGCGATCGAATCAGTACAAGAGCGAGTTCCTGGCGAACATGAGCCACGAGCTGCGCACGCCGCTCAATTCCCAGCTGATCCTTGCCAAGCTGCTGGCCGACAACAAGGGCGGCAACCTGACGGACGAGCAGGTCACCTTCGCGCAGACGATCTTCTCCGCCGGCAACGACCTGCTCGCGCTGATCAACGACATCCTCGACCTCTCGAAGATCGAGGCCGGCAAGATCGAGCTGACCATCGAATCGGTGCCGCTCGCCAAGACCGTCGAGACGGTAGCCAAGGGTCTGCAGCCGCTCGCTCAGCAGAAGCGCCTGGCGTTCGACGTCACCGTCGATCCCGGCGTGCCGGAGCACATCCAGTCCGACCCGCAGCGACTCGGGCAGATTCTGACGAACCTGCTGTCGAACGCGGTGAAGTTCACCGAGCAGGGCGAGGTCTCGCTGCGTGTCTCACCGGCGGCGGACGATCGCGTGGCGTTCGCCGTACGCGATACCGGCATTGGCATCCCGCCACACCAGCAGGCGATCATCTTCGAAGCCTTCCGGCAGGCGGACGGCAGCACCCATCGCCGCTACGGCGGCACCGGGTTGGGCCTGTCGATCTCGCGCGACCTCGCGCACCGGCTGGGCGGCGACCTCACGGTGCAGAGTCAGGCCGGCGAAGGCAGCGTCTTCACGCTGACGCTCCCCATCTCGAACGGCGCGTCGGCACCTGGTCCGGCGCGGCTCGCCGATGCGCCCGCGGCATCGCGGTCAACCGCCACGAGACCCGCCGCGCACAGTCGCTCTGCCAGCCGCGACCGACCAGCTCCAACCAGCGCTGATCGACGACGATCGCGATCGGCTCACCCCCGGCTCACGGCGCGTCCTCGTCGTCGAAGACGACGCGCGCTTTGCCGGCGTGCTGCGCGATCTCGCGCACGAGATGGGGTTTCAGTGCGTCATCACCCACTCGGCCAGCGACGGCCTGACCGCCGCGCGCCAGTTCGCGCCAAGCGCGATCCTGCTCGACATCAACCTGCCCGACTACTCGGGCCTCGGCGTGCTCGATCAGCTCAAGCGCACCGCGGAGACGCGCCACGTTCCCGTGCACGTGCTCTCGGTCGCCGATCACGCGCATCAGGCGCTCGAACGCGGCGCGGTCGGCTACGCGCTCAAGCCGGTCAAGCGCGAACAGCTCGTCGAAGTCTTCGAGCGGCTCGAGGCCAGGCTGACGCAAGGCGCCCGCCGGCTGCTCATCGTCGAAGACGATCGCCGGCAGCGCGAGAGCATCGAGCATCTCCTCAGGAGCGACGACGTCCAGATCACCGGCGTCGAGACCGCGGCCGAGGCGCTGGCCGCGCTGAAGGCGACGACGTTCGACTGCGTGGTGATGGACTTGAACCTGCCCGATCTGAGCGGCTACGAGCTGCTCGAGCAGATGGCCGAGCAGGACGAGGTGTCGTTTCCACCCGTCATCGTCTACACCGGGCGCTCGCTGACTCGCGACGAGGAGCAGCAGCTCGGCCGCTTCTCGAAGTCGATCATCATCAAGGACGCGCGGTCGCCGGAGCGGCTGCTCGACGAGGTGACGCTGTTCCTTCACCAGGTCGAAGCGACGCTGCCGGTGGAGCGACAGCGGATGCTCAAGGTGGCGCGGGCCCGCGAGGCGGCGCTCGAAGGCCGGCGGATTCTGGTCGTCGAAGACGACGCCCGCAACATCTTCGCGCTGTCGAACGTGCTCGAGCCGAAAGGCACAAAGGTGGCCGTCGCGCGTAACGGCCGCGAGGCGCTCGCCGCGCTCGCGCGCAGCCGCGAGCCGGGTGGTCAGCCGATCGATCTGGTCCTGATGGACATCATGATGCCGGAGATGGACGGGCTCACCGCCATGCGCGAGATCCGGCGGCACGCCGGCGTGGAAAGACCTGCCGATCATCGCGCTGACCGCGAAGGCGATGCGGGACGATCAGGAAAAGTGTCTGGCCGCCGGCGCCAACGACTACATCGCCAAGCCGCTCGACGTGGAGAAGCTGCTGTCGCTCGTCCGCGTCTGGATGCCCAAGTAGGAAGGTCGAGACGTGTCCGCGAC
This sequence comes from uncultured Acidobacteriota bacterium, assembly GCA_963841895.1. Taxonomy (GTDB): domain Bacteria; phylum Acidobacteriota; class Vicinamibacteria; order Vicinamibacterales; family UBA2999; genus JACCSI01. The sequence continues at coordinate 29,000 of CAWJEO010000007.1, read as the reverse complement.
GGAGTTCGAGATCGAGTTACAGCTGTTGATCGATGCCATCTACCTCAAGTATCACTACGACTTCCGCAGCTATGCGATGGCCTCGATCAAGCGACGGGTCCGGGCGGCGATGAGCCACCTCGGCTGTCAGACGCTGTCGCGGCTGCAGGACCTCGTCCTCCACGATCCCTCGAGTTTCCCGGTCCTGCTCGACTTCCTCACCGTCCCGGTGAGCGACATGTTCCGCGATCCGCCGTACTTCCGGTCGCTGCGCGACCACGTGATCCCGATCCTCAGGACCTACCCGTCGCTGAAGATCTGGGTGCCGGGCTGCAGCACCGGCGAGGAGGTGTATTCGCTGGCGATCCTGCTGCGCGAAGAGGGGCTGCTCGGCCGCACGCTGATCTACGCCACCGACATCAATCACCGGACACTGCAGAAGGCCGAGGCTGGCGTCTACCCGGCGGAGCGGATAGCGGGGTTCACCGCGAACCACCGCCGCTCGGGCGCGCATTCGTCGCTCTCCGACTACTACACTGCGGCCTACGATCGCGCCGTCTTCGACAAGTCGCTGCGGCAGAACATCGTCTTTTCCGACCACAGCCTGGCCACCGACAGCGTCTTCGCCGAAGTGCACCTGGTGTCGTGCCGCAACGTGCTCATCTATTTCAACCGCGATCTCCAGGACCGGGCGATCGCGCTCTTCCGGGATTCGTTGTGCCGCAGGGGCTTTCTCGGCATCGGGGCGAAGGAAACGCTGCAGTTCTCGAAGCACGCATCAGACTTCACCGAACTCTCGCGTGACGATCGAATCTTTCAGAAGCAGGATCAGGCGTGATGGCGTTCGACTCGCTGCGGGACACGATCGACGGCGTCGCCATCGGGACGTCGGCTGGCGGCGTCGATGCGCTGTCGGTCCTGCTGCCGGCGCTGCCGCCGACGCTGCAGGCGGCGGTCTTCGTCGTCATTCATCTGCCGCGCGAGCGGCGGAGCCTCCTGGTTGACGTGTTTCAACCGAAATGCGCCGTGCCCGTACGCGAGGCGCAGGACAAGGATGTCGTGGAACCCGGAACCGTGTACTTCGCGCCGCCGGACTATCACCTGTTGATCGATCGCGGACCGCAGCTGGCGCTGTCGGCGGACGATCTCGTGAATTTCTCCCGGCCGTCGGTGGACGTGCTGTTCGAATCGGCGGCGGATGTCTACGGCGACCGCCTCCTCGGTATCATCTTGACGGGCGCGAGTAACGACGGCGCCCTTGGACTCGACGCCGTGCGCCGGGCCGGCGGCCGCACCATCGTCCAGCGCCCGGACACGGCGCAAGTGCCGGCCATGGTCGAATCCGCGTTGCAGCGAGGTCCGGTCGATTACGTCCTTCCCCTCGACGAGATAGCCGCGCTCCTGCGGACGCTGGATGGCGGGAGCGCGCGGTGATGCCGCTGACTCAGAACTGGAACGTGGCGGTGGACGCTCGCGTCACTTGCCTGCTCGTGGACGACCTCGAGGAGAACCTGCTCGCGCTCTCGGCGCTGCTCCGCGCGCGACGACGTGCTGATCGTGACGGCGCGATCCGGTGTCGAGGCGCTGGAGTTGCTGCTCCAGCACGACGTCGCGCTCGCCATCGTCGACGTCCAGATGCCCGACATGGACGGCTTCGAGCTGGCCGAGCTGATGCGTGGCAGCGAGCGGACGCGGCATGTGCCGCTGATCTTCGTCACCGCCGGCAGCCGCGATCAGCATCGGATGTTCCAGGGCTACGACACCGGCGCGGTGGACTTCCTGTACAAGCCGATCGAGCCGCAAATCCTGCAGAACAAGGCCGGCGTCTTCTTCCAGCTCGCGCGGCAGAAGCAGCAGCTGCAGCAGGAGCTTCGCGAGCGCACCGAGACGCTTCGCTTGAACGAGATGTTCGCCGCGGTCCTCGGCCACGATCTCCGGACGCCGCTGGGCGCCATGCTGACCGCCGCGGATCTCCTGAAGCAGCACACCGACGATCCGTTCGTGAACGAGATTGCCGGACGTCTGCAGTCGAGCGGCAAGCGGATGAACCGGATGATCGAGGACATGCTCGATCTGACGCGGGCGCGCCTTGCGGGAGGCATTCCCATCACGCGGGCGGCGGCGGATCTGAGCTCACTCGTCGCGCGCGTGGTCCAGGAGCACGAAGCGTCGAGCCGCGGGCGCCGGATCGAGGTGCAGCACGTGGGCAACCTGGCCGGCGAATGGGACGGCGATCGGCTCGCGCAGGTGCTCGCCAATCTCATCGGCAATGCGCTGCAGCACGGCAAGGGCCACGAGCCGGTAGAGGTTCACGTCGAAGGCTCGAGCGATCACGTGGTGACCGTGTCGGTGAAGAATGCCGGCGCCATCGACCCAGCGGTGCTGCCACACATCTTCGATCCGTTCCGGAGCAGCCAGAAATTACCGAAGCGGCCGGTGGGCCTGGGTCTCGGCCTCTACATCGCCCAGCAGATCGTCCACGCGCACCACGGGACGATCGACGTGGACAGCAGCAACACCACCCACACCGTGTTCACGGTCACCGTGCCGCGCCGCCCTTAGCACTCCTCGTGCGCGGCGAAAGGTCGATCACTCCTTGGCGCGGCTGGTCACCAGCGCTCTCGTTCGCTGCTCGAGCGGCCGCTCGGCGGGCCCGGCCAGGACCTCGCCGGTATCGGTGAATCGCGAGCCATGACACGGACAGTCCCACGTCTTTTCCGTCGTGTTCCAGGCCACGTGGCAGCCAAGGTGCGTGCACGCCGGCGACAGCAGCGTCAACCGGCCGTCCTTATCGCGGCTCGCCGCGACGATCTCGCCATTCACCTCGAGGAGCATGCCGCCGCCGCGCGGCACGCGGCGGAGCGCGCGCGACTCGACGCCGGCAAAGCGATCGCGAACGAGATAGTACGGGTAGTCGGCGTTTTCGCGCAGGTAGTTGAGCGGCCCGCGGGCGATCGCCGATCGCTGCACGTCGAACAGGTCGCGCCACGGGTTCTTGACGCCGCCGATCGCGTCGCGAATCATCATCGCCGCGAGCGTGCCGAAGGTCATGCCGTTGCCGGCGAAACCGGTCGCGACGTACTGCCGATCGGTGATCTCGCCAATCAGCGGCAGACCGTCCGGAGTCTCGAGGACCTGACCCGACCAGCGGTTCGTGATCCTGGCCGTCGGCACCACGCGCCGGAACCAGGCTTCGAGCTGCATGAACCGCTGATGCGTATCGGTTTCCTGCCCGGTCTTGTGGTCCTCGCCGCCGGCGATGAGGCGAACGCCGTCGTTCCGGCGCTCGGTGCGCACGTAGTGATACGGCTGCGCCGTGTCCCATGCGAGTGCGGGCAGTGTCTCGACCGGCTGGCCGACGTGCGCCGCAATCGCGTAGCTCGTATAGGCGGCCAGCGTGGACTGCAGGATGCCGGCGGCCGCGGCGCTTTGCCGGCCGGCGATCGGCGCATGCGTCGCGAGGACGACGATGCGGCGCCCGGATCTTGAAGCCTCCGGCGATCAGCGTGTCGGCGTCTTCAGCAAACGAGACGTCGCTGTGGCTGCACACGACCGCGTCGCCGTCGGTGAGTCGCGACAGCAGTCCCTTCAAGTACTTGCGCGGATGAAACAGCGCCTGGTCGTCGATCCGCCAGCCCGGCTGCGCGCCGAGCGGCGCCGCTGCCACCATCTCGACGTCGAAGCCCATGTCGCGGGCGAGCGCGGCCTCGGCGCGGAGCACGTCGAGGGCGTCTTCACGCGCCTTGTCGTCTGCCTCCGGCGCGACATGGCGGAAGCCTGGCACGCGGTCGAACTCGCAGGCGATGCCGTAGTCCTTGACCAGCCGCTCGATCTGATCGATCGCGGCCAGGCCAGCGTCCCACACCGCCTGCGCGTGATCGTGACCCAACGTCGCGCGCGAGCGACTTGAGGTCGCGATCGATGACCGCGGTGAGGTGTGCGGTCGTGCAGCCGGTGTTGACGCCGCCCATCTGCCGCCGCTCGAGAAGCGCGACTCGATGCCCGGCCTCCTGCAGCAGCAACGCCGTGGTGATGCCGGTGATGCCACCACCGATCACGGCCACGTCAACGGTGACGTCGCGGCTCAACGGAGGGAATTCGGGAAGCTCGACCTCGTCCCAGATGGGCTTGATGTCCAGGTCTGTCATGCCGTCGAGAAATGCAAACACGGCACCACGGCACGGCCATGGCCGGTCGTTTGCACTGCTGGGCCGCGTGACCGCACTTGCCGTAGCTCAGCTTCCCGTCCGCCATGCCCGCGCGGCCGGACTTCGCTACATGAGCGACGATGGTCCGGGCATCAAGCGGGTCAAGATTGGCAAGGGCGTGGGCTATCGCGACGCGCGCGGGCGGCCGGTCCGCGACGCCGCGACGCTCGCCCGCATCCGTTCGCTCGTGATTCCGCCGGCCTGGACCGACGTGTGGATCTGTCCGTCGCCGCATGGCCACATCCAGGCGACCGGCCGCGATGCGAAGGGCCGCAAGCAGTATCGCTATCACCCTCGCTGGACCGCCGTTCGTGACGAGGCAAAGTACGATCGGCTCGAGGCGTTCGGCCGTGCCCTGCCCGAGCTGCGTCGCCGCACTCGCCGCGACCTGCTGGCGCCGCCGCTCTCGCGTCGCCGCGTGCTGGCAACCGTCCTCTCGCTGCTCGAGACGACCTGCATCCGGATCGGCAACGACGAGTACGCGCGCACCAACGGGTCGTATGGACTGACGACGCTGCAGGATCGTCACGTCGAGATTCGCGGACCGCGGCTGCGATTTCGCTTTCGCGCCAAGAGCGGCGTGCTCCAGACGGTCGACCTGCACGACGCGCGCCTCGCGCGCATCGTCAAGCGGTGCCAGGATCTGCCCGGACAGACGCTGTTTCAGTACGTCGATGACAACGGGCGGCAGCTGAAGCTCGGATCGAGCGACGTCAACGCGTACGTTCGCGACGTGACCGGCCACGGATTCACCGCGAAGGACCTCCGGACCTGGGCCGGAACGGTTGACGCGGCGTGCGCGCTGACCGATGTGGTGCCCGCCGAGAGCGCGGCGGCCCGAAAGCGCCAGGTCGTCGCCGCGATCGACGCCGTGTCAGCCAGGCTCGGCAATACCCGCGCGGTCTGCCGGCGCTGCTATATCCACCCGGCGATACTCGACACGTTCCTCGAGGGACACACCATCGGCAAGCCGCCGCGGCGCCCGGCGCTCGCCGGGCTCTCTCCGGCCGAGGTCGTTGTCTTGAACCTGCTCGCGAAACGCGCAGGCTCCGCACGCAGCACGTCCGCACTCAGCACTCGCACGAGGAACGAGGATTCGCGGCTCGAGGAACGGACGCGCTCTGTCCTCCCCTGGCAAGTCCCTTGCGATCGCGTAAGTCTGCCGAGCTTTCAACTCAGGAGAATCCGTATGCCAGCCACCGCCGGAGAAGGCCAGAAGACATTGACCAGGAAGCAGCTCGCCGAGCGCCTCAACGAAGACCTCGCGCGCGAGTACCAGGCGATCATCGCCTATGTCGTGTACTCGCAGGTGCTCAAGGGCGCCGAGTACATGAACATCGCCCAGGAGCTCGAAGTCCACGCTGGCGAAGAGCTGCAGCACGCGATCACGATCGCCAAGCAGATCGACTATCTCGGGGGGATGCCGACCGCGACCGCGCTTCCGGTCAAGCTGTCGGACGACGCGGTCACGATGCTCCGCGCCGATCTCGAAAACGAGAACGACACCATTCGGCACTACCGCGATCGGGTGAAGCAGTGCGAAGCGCTCGGCGAGTTCGCCATCGCCGAAGACATCCGCGAGATCCTGAGGCAGGAACAGGAGCACCAGATCGACCTGGCGACGGCGCTGGGCGTCGAAGTGCCGGACGTCTCGAAGAAGACGAAGTCGTAGAGCGATCGCGACTACGAGGCCGGCGCTCGGCGGCGCCTTGCGGTCTTGCGCGCGTGCGCCGACAGCGCCCGCTTCGACACCGTGCTGCGAGGCTCGCGCTTGAGCCGGCGCAGGCTCGCCCGGGCGCGCTTCGCCGACGGCTTGCGATGCGACTTGGCCGAGCGCAGATCCTGCGCCGCCCGCTTGCGGGTCGCCGCCGAAGCGCGCCCTTTTTTCGGCGGCGGCAGCTTCACGCCGGCGCGTCGCGCCTTCGAGAGGCCGATCGCAATGGCCTGTTCGGTCGAGCGCGCACCGTGCTTCCCCTCACGGATGTGCTCGATCTCTTCGCGGATGAACTCGCCTGCCTGAGTCGTCGGCGCCTTGCCTTGCCGTTTGGCCTTTCGGGCCCGCTCGACGGTTTTCCTTTCCGGCATCATCTCCTCCCCGTTGGCGTCGACGCCATGTGGTGCACACGACATGCCGGAAGGGGCTGCGCGCGCGCCGTCCAAGCTGAGCCGCACCGGCGCACCCCCGCGCGCGATAAGATGCCCCCTGCCGCCGCTGCCCATTGGCAGCGGCTGGGGGGTAACCAGCCAAGGAGCTCCGCCCTTGATATCCCGAAGAGCCCTTCGCTGGTTGGCAGTATCTCCTTCGCGCGCTCCGCGCGCTAGGACCGCTATATGGCCCTGCAGTCGACCGTCCAACTGGCACAAAACTCTCGTTACGGGCCGCGTAGCGGTCCTATGCGCGCACGTGAATGGACTTTCCACGGACTTCGAGGCGCGACGCGCCTGGCGTTGTCCTTCGTCCTTGCGACCGCGGCTGCGGGGCTCCTCGCCCAGCCTCGAACGGTGACACTCTATGAAGGCGCCCGGCTGATCGACGGCCGCGGCGGCGCGGCGATCGACAACGCCGCCTTCCTCGTCGAGAACGGACGCTTCACGCAGGTCGGACGTGCCGGCCAGCTCAAGGCCCCCGAGGGGGCGACCCGCGTGTCGTTGACCGGCATGACCGTCATGCCCGCGATCATCGACACCCATACCCACCTCAACACGACTCGCGACGCCCTCGTCCAGCAGTTGCAGGGCAAGGCGTACTACGGCGTCGGCCTCGCCATGAGCCTGGGCACTGACCCCGGCGATCTCGCCTTCACCATGCGCAACGAAATCATCCCGAACGCCGCGCGCATGCGCACGGCCGGCCGCGGGATCACTCGCCCCGAACCGGGGCGCACCGACGTCCCCTACTGGATCTCGACGGAAGAAGAAGGCCGCAAGGCGGTGCAGGAACTGGCGGCGCGGAAAGTGGACCTCGTCAAGATCTGGGTCGACGATCGCGACGGCAAATATCCGAAACTCACGCCGCCGCTCTATGGCGCGGTCATCGACGAAGCGCACAAGCACAAGCTCCGCGTCACCGCGCACATCTTCTCGCTCGAGGACGCGAAGGGCCTGCTGAAAGCGGGCCTCGACGCCTTTGCCCACGGCGTCCGCGACAAGGACATCGACGACGAGTTCGTGGCGATGGTGAAGGCGCGTCCGAATGTCGTCCTGGTGCCGAACATGCCGGATCGCGGTGTCGCCGTGGACATGAGCTGGTTGAGCGACGGCGTGCCGGCCGACGAGCTGAAGAAGATCCAGGCGGGCGCGACCGATCGGCCACCGGCGCCAGCAGACGTGGGGCATCCAGGCCCGCAACCTGGCCAAGTTGAACGCGGCGGGCATGAAGATCGCGCTCGGCACCGACGGCGGCATCGTGTGGAGCCATCACGTAGAGATGGCCGACATGGTGGCGGCCGGCATGACGCCGGCGCAGGTGATCGTCGCGTCCACGCGCAACGCCGCCGAGTTGCTGCACGTCACCGACGCCGGCACGATTGAGGCGGGCAAGAACGCCGACTTCCTCGTGCTGACGGCGAATCCGCTCGACGACATCGCCAACACGCGGAAGATCTCGGCCGTCTACCTTCGCGGCGCCGCTGTCGATCGCGCGGCGTATGCGGCAAAAGCCAAAGGAACAGCACGCTGAACTTCCGCGCGATTGTCGTAGCGTTGGCGGTCTCGGCAGCGGCGTGCCGCGAGGCACCAGCAGGCGCGCCTTCATCCGCCGCAATCGGCGGGGTCTCCTGCTGCGGCGCACGGAACCCATGCACCGGCGGCGGGTGCCGCTGACCCCGCGCGAGCCGCAGCCGCGGTGATCAACACCGCACCCGCGCCGAAGGATCCGCCGCCAGGCATGGTCTGGATCCCTGGCGGACGCTTCTGGATGGGCTGCGAGAACTGCGGCATGCCGGACGCGCTGCCCGTCCATCTCGTCGAGGTCGACGGCTTCTGGATGGATCGCGCGCCGGTCACCAACGACGAGTTCGAACGATTCGTCACAGCCACCGGCTTTGTCACCGTCGCCGAACGCGCGCTCGATCCGCGCGACTATCCGGGCGTCCCGGCCGACAAGCTCGTCTCGGGATCCGCGGTGTTCAGCGCGACGGCAGCGCCCGTGCCGCTCGACAATCCGCTGCAGTGGTGGCGCTATGTCGCCGGGGCCAGCTGGAAGCATCCCGAGGGCCCGAAGAGCACTATCGTCGGCCGCGGCGATCATCCTGTCGTCCACATCGCCTACGGGGACGTCGAGGCCTATGCCAAGTGGGCCGGCAAGCGGCTGCCGACGGAAGCGGAGTTCGAATTTGCCGCGCGCGGCGGGCTCGACAGGGCGCCGTATCCCTGGGGCCATGAGCTCAACCCGGGCGGCAAGGCCGCCGCCAACATCTGGCAGGGCCGGTTCCCGGCGCGCGATGCCGCCGAGGATGGCTTCGCTGGTACGTCTCCCGTGACCGCGTTCCCTCCGAACGGGTTCGGGTTGTACGACATGGGCGGAAACGTCTGGCAGTGGTCTGCCGACTGGTATCAGCCGGACGCCTACCGCCGGCACACGGAAGCGCTCGTCCGCAATCCGCAGGGGCCCGATCGCAGTTTCGATCCGGCGGAACCAGGCGCCGCCAAGCGCGTCCTCCGCGGCGGCTCGTATCTCTGCACCGACCGGTCCTGCGCTCGCTATCTTGTCGGCAGCCGCGGCAAGGGCGAAGTCACGAGCGGCGCGTCAAATCTGGGATTCCGTCTGGTGCAAGCGGCGCGCTGAAAGCTGTTGCGCGAAACGATGCGGTTTGCCAGCATGGCGCGCATGCGAGGCACCTGCGCTCGACTTCTCTACGCTGTCGGCGTCTGGTCGGTGATGGCCGCGACCGCTGCGGCCCAGCCCGCGCGCCCGGCCGCGGCGGCGCGTCCGCCGAACGTGCTGCTCATCATGGCCGACGATCTGAACAACGATCTCGGCACCTACGGCCACACGATCGTCAAGACGCCGAACCTCGATCGTCTCGCAAAGCGCGGCGTGCGGTTCGATCGCGCGTACACCCAGTTTCCGCTCTGCAGCCCGAGCCGTGTCTCGCTGCTGACGGGACGCCGGCCCGACACGACCCGCGTGCACGACCTGCAAACCGACTTCCGGACGGTGCTGCCCGACGTCGTGACGCTGCCGCAGGCCTTCAAGCAGCAAGGCTACGTGTCGGCTCGCGTCGGCAAGATCTATCACTACGGCAATCCCGGACAGATCGGCACGAGCGGCCTCGACGATCCGGCCTCGTGGGACCAGGTCGTCAACCCGCGCGGCATCGACAAGGACGAAGAGCCGCAGGTGACCAACCTGACGCCGGGTCGCCCACTGGGGAGCGCGCTCGCCTACTACGCGTCACCAGCGCCGGACGAAGCGCACACCGACGGCAAGGTCGCCGCCGAAACGATTGCGCTGCTCGAGAAGCACAGAGACCGTCCCTTCTTCATCGGCGCCGGCTTCTATCGGCCGCACTGCCCCTTCATCGCCCCGCGCAAGTACTTCGACCTCTATCCGCTCGATCGGATCCCCGCGCCCGCATTCGCACAGGGGAATCGCGACGGCGTCCCCGATGCGGCCTGGTTTACCAATCCGCCCAACTGGAACGTGACGCCTGACGGCGTGCGCGAAACCGTTCGCGCCTATTACGCGTCGATCAGTTTCCTCGACGCCAACGTCGGCCGCGTCCTCGATGCGCTCGATCGCCTCGGGCTCGCCGACAACACCATCGTCGTGTTCATGAGCGATCACGGGTATCACCTCGGTGACCGTGGCCAGTGGATGAAGCAGACGATGTTCGAGCACGCGACGCGGTCGCCGCTGATGATCGCCGGGCCCGGGGTCACCGCGCGGGGACGCGGCTCGTCGCGGATCGTCGAGTTCCTCGATCTCTACCCGACACTGGTGGCCCTCGCCGGCATCAAGGCCCCAGCCGGACTGCACGGCCGATCGCTGGCGCCGTTGCTCAAGGACCCGTCGGCCGCGTGGGACCATGCGGCGCTGAGTCAGGTCCGGCGCGGGATGCCGCCCAACACGTTTCTCGGCTACAGCGTCCGCACGGCTGACTGGCGCTACACGGAATGGGATGGCGGGGCGCGCGGTGTCGAGCTCTACGACGAACGGGCCGATCCGGACGAGCAGCGGAATCTCGCCAAAGATCCGAAGCATCAGCCGCAGGTCGCCGAGATGCAGCGGTTGCTTCGACGGATGACGAGCCCGTGACGCGGCGTGCGCACGCCATCGGGATTGCCGCACTGACCCTCGCGTGTCTGACGGCAGGAGCGGCGGCCGGCGTGACCCAGCCGACGCCGGCACCGCGCGCTCCGCGCCCCAACATCGTCTGGATCTCGAACGAGGACATGAGCCCGCGCCTCGGCGCGTACGGCGATCGTCTGGCGCGTACGCCGGTACTGGATCGTCTGGCGCGCGAGTCCATCCGCTACACGCGAGCGTTCGCCACGGCACCGGTCTGCGCGCCAAGCCGCGCCGCGATCATCACGGGCATGTACCAGACGGCGATCGGCGCCCAGCACATGCGGACGACGGAGGACGGCGTCCCCGAGCTGCCGGGACCGTATCTCGCGGTCCCGCCGTTTTACGTCAAGGCGTTCCCTGAATACCTGCGCGCCGCCGGCTACTTCACGTCGAATCGCAGCAAGACTGACTACCAGTTCGGTGTGCCGTTCACGATCTGGGACGAGCTCGGCGACACCGCGCATTGGCGGAACCGTCCCGACCCGAAGCAGCCGTTCTTCGCGGTGTTCAATCTCGAGGTGACGCACGAGAGCCGGATCTTTCCGTCCAGTCCAGCGCGGAAGGGCAAGCCGCTCGTCACCAATCCTTCGGCGATCGACGTTCCGCCGTATTACCCGGACACACCGCTCGTGCGCCAGGAGCTCGCGCGGATGTACGACAACATCGCCGACATGGATCGCCAGGTCGGCGCGATTCTCGATGCGCTGAGCGCTGACGGCCTCGCCGACAACACGATCGTCGTCTACTGGAGCGATCACGGCGACGGCGTCCCTCGCGCCAAGCGATCGGTCTACGACGCCGGGCTGCGCGTGCCGCTCATGATCCGCTGGCCGGCAGCGCTCGCGTCCTCCCAGAAGCAGGGCACGGTCAGCGAGGAGATGGTGAGCCTGATCGATCTGGCGCCAACGATGCTCAGCCTTGCCGGCGTCACGGTGCCCACGCACCTGCAGGGGCGAACACTGGTCGGTCCGCGGGCGACGGCGGCGCCGGAGATCGTCTTCGCGGCCCGCGATCGCATGGACCTCGAATACGACATGATGCGCGCCGCACGCGACGCCCGGTACCTCTACATTCGCAACTTCGTGCCTCAGCTCCCGTACGCCGGTCACATCATCTATCGCAATCAGAGCGACATCATGCAGGAGTGGTTGCGGCTGCAGTCCGACGGCCTTCTGCGCGGCCCGGCGACGCTGTGGATGCGCCACGATCGGCCGGCCGAGGAGCTGTACGACACCGTCACGGATCCGCATCAGATTCACGACCTCTCGTCGGACCCCAGTCATCGTCCGGCGCTGGAGCGCCTGCGCGCCGCGGTGATCGACTGGATGGCTCGCGTCGGCGATCAGGGGCTGATCAACGAAGCCGAGATGATCCAACGGATGTGGCCGGGCGGCGTGCAGCCGGAGACGGCAGCGCCGTACATCGTGGCGCGTCGATCGACCGAGAAGCTGGCGCGGGCGGCCACGATGACGCTGTCCGAGCCGACGGAGATCTCGATCTACGTGCCGACACAAGGCGCGTCGATTGCGTATACGACCGAGGACGGTGAGAGCCCGCGCTGGCGGCTTTACACCGGCCCACATCAGGGTCGCTGCGCCGATGACGCTGCGCGCGAAGGCGATTCGTTACGGATACAAGGAGAGCCTCGAAACCCGCACCCGTTTTCTGTTTCCGTGAGGTCCTCGCGATCGCACGGGCGCTTCGAGTAACAGTGTCGCCCGTGACTGGCGCTGAAAGTCTGATTCGGACGCTGCTCGACGCGGGCCTCGAGGTCTGCTTCGCCAATCCGGGCACGACAGAGTTGCCGCTCGTGCGCGCGCTCGACGAGGTCAAGGGCATGCGCGCGGTGCTCTGTCTCTTCGAGGGCGTGTGTACGGGGGCGGCTGACGGCTACGCGCGGATGGCGGACAAGCCTGGCCTGACCTTGCTGCATCTCGGGCCCGGGTTCGCCAACGGCATCGCGTACTTGCACGATGCGCGGCGCGCGCGTTCGCCGATCGTCAACCTGATCGGCGATCACGCGTCGTGGCACCTTGCGGCCGACCCTCCGCTGGCGAGCGATATCGAATCGCTGGCGCGCCCGGTCTCGGCCTGGGTCCGGCGCAGCCGTGTCGGCGAAAGCACTGGCCAATGACGCCGCGGACGCCGTGTGCGCCGCCAGCACGCCACCCGGCCAGATTGCCACGCTGATCGTTCCGCACGATTACCAGCTCGAAGCCGCGAGCGGCACCGCCGCGACACGCCCCGCGCCGGCGGCGCCGCGCGTCACCGACGCGGCGGTTGACCGCCGTGTCTGAGTTGCTGCGCCAGGGCAGTTCGACGGTGCTGTTCCTCGGTGGCCACGCCTTGCGCGAGCGCGGCCTGCGGGCCGCCGCTCGAATCGCCGCCGCCACGGGATGCGGGCTGATGTGCGAGACGTTTCCGGCGCGCTGGGAGCGCGGCGCGGGCACGCCGGCGATCGAACGTCTGCCCTACTTTCCGGACCAGGGGATCGCGGCACTCTCACGATTCCGGGCGGTGGCGCTCGCCGGCGCCCGGCCGCCAGTCGCCTTCTTCGGCTATCCGGGCCTGCCGAGTTTTCTCATTTCTCCCGAGCAGCAGCAGGCCACGCTGGCGACGCCTGACGAAGATGTCGCGAGCGCACTCGAAGCCGTGGTCTTCGCCCTCGGTGCGCCGCCTCACGCAGAGACGGCGCCGACTCCGCGCCCCGCGCTCAATCCCACCGGCAAGCTCAAACCGGATGCGCTCTCCGCCGCGGTGGCCGCACTCCTCCCCGAGCACGCCATCGTGATGGACGAGAGCAACACGAGCATGGGACCGTTTCTGGCCATGTCGCAATCCGCGGCGCGCCACACGTTGTTGACGCAGCCCGGTGGCGCGATCGGTCTGGGGCCGCCCTGCGCAACCGGCGCCGCCGTCGCCTGTCCCGATCGCGTCGTGATCAATCTGCAGGCCGACGGCAGCGCGATGTATACGTTGCAGTCGCTCTGGACGCAGGCGCGCGAGCGGCTCAACGTCATCACGATCCTCTGCAACAACCGCAGCTATCGCATTCTCGGCATCGAGCTGGGGCGGGCGGGCGTGACCGAGCTCGGCGACCAGGCGAAGCGACTGGTGGGGCTGGCTGACCCGGCGATCGACTGGGTGAGCCTCGCAAAAGGGATGGGCGTCCCCGGGGTTCGCGTCGACACCGCCGAAGATCTCACGCGCGAGCTGACTCGCGCGCTGGCCGAAAAGGGACCACACCTGATCGAAGCGATCGTGTGATCGCCTCGTGCCTCGTTCCTTGTTCCTCGAGCCTAGTCCGGTCCGGGGTGCTTGGTTCGTCGTGCGGTCCGGCGCGCCGCGTTACTTCAGATCCAGCAACAGTGCGCGCGCGGCCCAATTCGTCGCGGCCGCCGAGATGAACTGGTTGCGTCCGTGCGGGAAGTCGGCCTCGAAGTACGGCTGGATCGGCAGCGCGCGCGTGCGCACAAACCATGAGCCGTCGGCCAGTTGCGTGTTGAGCAGGAACTCCGTTCCACGGCGGCGCGCGGCGTCGTCTTTCGGCACGAGGCCGCTGGCCGCTAACGCGACGAGCGCCTGGCCCGTGGCGTAGGCGTCGCTCGCGAGCGACGACGTCTGCGCCCAGCCACCGTCGGGGCGCTGCGCCGCCTTCAACTCGCGCACGGCGGCGGCAATGGCATCGCCGGTGGCGATGGACGCGAGGTCGCTCGTCCCTCGTGACGCCCACGGCAACCCCAACACGCGGAACACGCGATCCTCGTTCGAGGCGACGCTCGCTTTGGCGATCCAGCGAGCCGCACGCTGGATCACCCGCGTCGATGCCGCGCCGTGGCGGCCACCGTAGATCTGGAGCGCCCGCATCGACGAGGCGGTGACCTCGATGACGCTCGACTCGATCGGCGGGCGATGCGCGAGCAGGAACCACTGCCCCTCTGCTCCCTGCCGATCGAGCAGGAACTGCGCCATCGCGTCGGTCGCGCGGTCGGGCGGGTGTCCTTCAGCGGCCAGGCCGAGCAGGATGTAGCTGACCGTATCGGCGTCGCCGGGGATCCCGATGCCCTGCAGCGCCCGCTCGCGCCACGTTTCGAGAAATCCGGCGATCGTTCGGCGCTGTCGCGTCGCGACCTCCTCGTCAACTTTCAGCGACAGCTGGCGGGCGGTGGCGATCGTTTCGGCGGTGAGCGTGTTGTTGTGGCACGACACGCAACCGGACTTCTTCCAGAACGCCTCATCGCTGCGCTGCAACAACGGGAGACTGCGCTGGACCGCGTCGCGCGCTGAAGCCGCGCGGACCGCGGCGGCGCCGCCGGCGGTGCTGCGGCGGATCGGGCCCCGGCCTTCATCAATGCCTGGAGCACCGGCGTCTGGCCCTGCAGCAGCGCAAAGTCGGTTGCCGCACGTCCATCCTTCGATTCCGCGCGCGGGTCGCTGCCCTTCGCAATCAGCGCCTCGACGACGTCCACCGGCAGTCCTTCGGCGCTGGCCGCCAGCATCAGCAGCGTGCGGCCGTCGGGATCCGGCGGGTTGACGCCGATGCCGCGATCGATCAGGCGCTTGAGGTGACGGGCATCGCCGCCCGGCGGTGCGTGGATCATCGCCGCCATGGCGAGCAGCGGCAGCGGCGTGGCTCCGATCAGCGCCTCTTCGCAGCGCCCGCAGCCGGCACGCAGCGCGAAGTACATCGGCGCCGGACCATCCGCCGTCGCGTCCACCCCACGCGCGAGCAGCAGCTTGATGGTGTCGGCGTCGCCGGCATACGCGGCTTCGGTCAGCGCCGTGTTCTGCCCGAACAGGCTCACGCCCTTCGCCTTGGGATCCGCGCCGGCGTCGAGCAGTGACCTGACGAGGTCGGCGGCGCCGTAGATCCCCGCCGCGCGCAGCAGCGGCGTCCGCCCGTCCGTGGTCCTGGCGTTGACGTCGGCGCCGCGCTCGATCAGCAGCGAGACAATCGGCCGATCGGGAATCGCCCACATGAGCGCGGTCGCGCCGGCGTCGTTCTTCGCCTTCACATCAGCGCCGGCCGCAAGGAGCGCGCGGACGGCGTCGATGTCGTGCTCGACCGCCGCCCACATGAGCGGCGTCGACCCGCCGTCGCCGCGACGATTGATGCCCGCGGCGTCGGTCTTGATCGCGCTCGCCAGCCGGCTCGGGCGCGCGTGAGCGCACCGCATCGATCAGCCGCTCCGCCGCCGGGTCGGCCGGTGGCGGGCTCGACGTCGCCTGCGAGGCTATCGGGCCACTCGGCGCCCTGGTCGATCCACTGCTTGATGACCGCGATCTGCTCCGGCTTCAGCGCCCCGGTCGGCGGCATCTGCGCGCCGAACGCCGTGCCGGTGAGCTTGAGATAGAGCGCGCTGATCTCGCCGTTGCCCGGCCGAATCACGACCCCGCCGGCGCTGCCACCGCGCATGGCGTCGCGGCGGCGATCCAGCCGGAGGCCGTTCATCTGCTGCGCCGGCCCGTGGCAGCCAACGCAGTGCTGCTGAAGAATCGGTTGCACGTCCCGGCCGAAATCCACTTTGGCGACTGCGCCCTGCGCGGACACGCTCGTGGGAGCGAACGGCAGCCGCGATACTGCGGCTATGAAGAAGGCAATCGCGACGACGGAACTGCCGACGGCGATTCGGCGGACCACTGGGACCTCCGGGAGAGCAGATGGACTCGAGGCGCGCCCAGTCTAACGCATGAGACGGCGCTGTTCCGTCGCACAATCGTCACGAGGCGCGCCGGACGCGGGCACGCCGCATGCCACGGCACGCCGCACTCCACGGCCACGCCCGTTCAGTTCACGGTTCTTCTGCCCTGTTCACGTTCAACGTTCCATTCCGGTTCACGTTCTCCGGTCCGCATCCGTTCGGCTCGTTCTTAGTTCTGAACTAAGGTACCTCATTCGCGACGCCGTTATGATTCCCCTCGGAGGATGTATGCCCATCCGCTTAGTCGTTTGTTCGACCGTGCTCTGCCTTCTGACTATCTCCGACACGTCCGCGTTTGCGCAGCAGGAACCCCCGACGCAAGCGCCCGCCGCCCCCGAGCGGCGTGACCCGTCGCCCGAGCCGCGGCCCTACGACCGCGTGATCACCAAGGAAGCCAAGTCGGACGCCGGCATTTTCACCGTCCATCGGATCGGCGATCGCCTGTTCTACGAGATTCCCAAGGCGATGCTCGACAAGGAATTCCTCTGGGTCAGCCAGATCGCGCGCACCACCCTCGGCGTGGGCTGGGGCGGCCAGGCCGCCGGCAACCGCGTCGTCCGCTGGGAGCGGCGCGGCAATCGCATCCTGCTCCGCAACGTCTCCTACGACGTCGTCGCCGATGCGGCGCAGCCGATCGCGCAAGCCGTCAAGGCGGCGAACAACGACACCATCCTGATGGCGTTCAACATCGAGACGTTCGGCAAAGACGACGCGGCGGTGATCGACGTGACGCGGCTGTTCACGAGCGAGGTGCCCGAATTCAGCGTCCGCAGCCGCATCCGCTCGCGGCAGTTCGACAGCAACCGATCGTTCGTCGAGCGCGCGGTGTCGTTCCCGGAGAACATCGAGGTCGAAGCGACGCACACCTTCACCTCGCCGCCCGAGCTGCAGAACCAGCAGCAGCAAGGCCCGCCCACGCCGCAGCAGGCCGCCAACGCCATTCGCGCCGGCAGCGCCAGCGTCGTCATGCACTACAGCATGGTGAAGCTGCCCGAGCAGCCGATGATGCCGCGCCTCTTCGACGAGCGCGTCGGCTACTTCTCGGCGCGGCAGATGGACTACGGCCAGGACGAACATCGCGCGCCAGAACGTCGCTACATCACCCGGTGGCGGCTCGACAAAAAAGATCCGGCGGCGGCGATGTCCGAGCCGGTGAAGCCGATCGTCTACTACGTCGATCCGGCGACGCCGACGAAGTGGGTGCCGTACATCAAGAAGGGGATCGAGGCGTGGCAGCCGGCGTTCGAGGCCGCGGGTTTCAAGAACGCGATCCTCGCGCGCGAGGCGCCGAGCGCGCAGCAGGATCCGGACTGGAGTCCCGAGGACGCGCGCTATTCGGTGATTCGCTGGCTGCCGTCGACGACGGAGAACGCGTCGGGGCCGCACATTCGCGACCCGCGCACTGGCGAGATTCTCGAAGCGGACATCCAGTTCTACCACAACGTCATGAACCTCGCGCGCGATTGGTACTTCGTGCAGGCTGGTCCGCTCGACCCGCGCGCCGCGACGCTGCCGCTGCCCGACGATCTGATGGGCCGGCTCATCGAGTACGTCGCCGCGCACGAAGTCGGCCACACGCTCGGCTTCCAGCACAACATGAAGGCGAGCTCGATGTATTCGGCCGAGAAGGTCCGCGACAAGGAGTGGGTGAAGAAGATGGGCCACACTCCCACGCTGATGGATTACTCGCGCTTCAACTACGTCGCGCAGCCGGAAGACGGCATTCCCGCCGCCGATCTGGTCCCGAAAATCGGCCCCTACGATCTGTGGGCCACGATGTGGGGCTACAAGCCGATTCCGGGAGCGCGCACCCCGGACGCCGAGAAGAAGACGCTCGACGAATGGGCGCGCGAGCAGGACAAGTCGCCGTGGCTGCGCTTCTCCACCGCCGACTCGCGCGGATCGGATCCCGGCGAGCTGACCGAAGCCGTCGGCGATGCTGATGCCGTCAAGTCAACGACCCTGGGCCTGAAGAACCTGGGGCGAGTGTCGAACATGTTGATCACCGCGACGACCAGGACCGGCGAGTCCTACGCCGATCTCGAAGAGCTCTACGGCCGCATGCTCGGACAGTGGGCGCTCGAGATCAATCACGTCGCCGCCGTCGTCGGTGGTTTCCAGTCGCAGCAGCAGCACTGGGGGCAGCAGGGCCTGCGGTTCAAGCCGATTCCGGCCACGCGCCAGGCCGAGGCGGTCGCCTTCCTCAACGCCAACGCCTTCGAGACGCCGGCCTTCGTCGTCAAGCCCGACATCCTGCGCCGCATCGAGCCGTTCGGCGCGCTCGAACGGATCAAGACGGCGCAGATGCGCGTGCTCAATCAGCTGACCAACAACGCGCGGATCGCGCGGCTCGTCGAGCAGGAAGCCATCGACGGCGCCACCGCCTACAAGGCGACGACGTTCTTCGCCGATATCCGCAAGGGCATCTGGCGCGAGCTCGACGCGCCGGCGGTGACGGTGGATGCGTTCCGCCGCAACATGCAGCGCGGCTATCTCGAGGTCATGAGCGACAAGTTGAACGGCCGTGCCGCTCCGACCGACGACACCCGCGGACTAGTTCGCAGCGAGCTGCGGTCGGTGGACGCGAGCGTCCGTCGCGCGCTGGTGAAGACCAGCGATCGCGCGACGCGCGTGCACCTCGAGGACGTGCGCGACCAGATCGCGAAGATTCTCGATCCGAAGTTCGTGCCGCCGGCGGCACCGGCGGGTGGCGGCGGCAATCAGGGGCAGCCCGGCGCTGACGAGGAGTTCGACAGCTGCTGGCCGGACTACGCGATTCGCCTGAGCGGCGACAGCCAGAGCTAGAACGACGATTCCGCGATCCGCGCTGACGTCCGGTCGTCCCGGCGCCAGCGCGAATCCGGGGCGTTCCAGGACCCATACAGGCGGATGCCGCTCGCTTCGCCGTTGTCGGTGGGCGGAATCGTGCAGTTGAAATAGCGGCTGGTGAACGTAGAGCTCGCTTCCGGCGGGACCATCGACAGCGTCTGCAGGCGATCGTCGGTGGCGGTCGAGCAGACCTGGGGGCTGCTTTCAACGGCGCCGACGTTGTTGTACCGGGTCGTGCAGCAGATGTCCTCGGTCGTGATGCGATCGTGGACCCAGACGTTGGCCGACCCGCCACTCAGGTCGTTGAAAAGGCCGGTGACCGGACACATCACTTCGAGGACGAGGGCGGAGAGAGGTTGAAGATCTCGCCATCCGAGTTCCGTGAGATCTTCTGGCGCGCATCGATCGGCTTGCCGTTCTGGACTTCGACGCACGGGGAGTTCGCCGCGGATTGTAGCGCAGCTGAGCTGGACGCACCGTCTCACCACCAAAGGGGGCCAGGAGGTGATCTGCTCGATGACCTCGAGCGGGTTGGAGATGCCGCCGGACCAGAACGCATTCCAGATCTGGTCGATTTGGCTCTTGATGGCGCCAGTGATCATGAAATCCCCGTCATGTCTGCAGCCAGTGTTCAACCGGCTTGGTCAAGAACTCTTCCAGCGAGATGCCGTCGCCTCCCACCAGCAGCGTGCGCTTCGGCTTGAAGGCCTCCGCGAAGGCGCCAAGCCCTGGAAACGCACCGGGCGCGCGGCCGCTCTTCACTTCGATTGCGATGACAGTGCGGCCGGCACGCACCACGAAGTCCACCTCGCGGTTCCGTTCGCGCCAGTAGAACAGGTCGCAGGCACCGCTCGACGCCGCGTTGGCGAGATGCGCGCCCACAGCCGACTCGACGAGGCGCCCGCGAAACTCGCGGTCGGCCCGGGCTTCTCCGGGTGAGAGGCCGGACTGCGCGGTCATGAGCGCCGTGTTCATCACCTGCAGCTTCGGGCTCGATCCACGCTGACGAACGGCCTTGCCGGCGTACTTCTGGAGGCCGGTGAGCATCCCGGCGCCCCCCAGCAGCTCGAGGTAATGCGCCAGCGTCGTGGCATTGCCCGCGTCCTGAAGCTGTCCGAGCATCTTTGTATACGAGAGCACCTGGCCGGAATAGCGGCAGCCCAGCTCGAACAACCGTCGCAAGAGGGCCGGCTTGTCTACCCGCGTCATCAAGAGGACATCACGGGAGATGGTGGTCTCGATCAGCGCATCGAGCAGGTAGCGCCGCCAGCGTTGCGGGTCCTTGATGAGCGGCGCAGCTCCCGGATAACCGCCGAAGTACAGGTACTCCTCCAGCGAAAAGCCGAAGGCAGCGCGCATCTCCGCGAATGACCAGTGCGGCAGGTGCACGACTTCGAATCGGCCGGCCAAGCTCTCCGTGAGCCCTTGCTGCATCAAGAGAGGCGCCGACCCGAGCAGGACGACCTTGAGCGGCCGACGGGCGCGCGAATCCTCGTCCCAGAGGCGCTTCACGGTTTCCGACCAGCGAGGGATCTTCTGCACCTCGTCCAGGACCAGGACGGCCCCCGCTTTGCCAGCGTCGGCCGCCGCTAGCCGCCCCCGCTCCCACTGCGCGGCGAGCCAGGCAGTATCGCCGACGGTTGGCTCGTCGGCAGAGACGAAGACACTCGGGATATCCAGGCGGCTCAGCACCTGGCCGACCAGTGTGGTCTTGCCCACCTGACGAGCGCCTGCAACGACCTGAAGGAATCTGCGGGGCTCGCTCAGCCTGGCCGCGAGGGTGCCCGCTTGCCGCCGTTGAAACGCCAGGTTTCCCGCCTTGCTCATTGCTCTGAGTAAATTTACTCAGTATCATGAGTAGCGTCAAACGGCCGAGGTTAGATGCGCTCGTAGGTTTCCGTCAGCACGCCGAGTCGTCGTGACTACATCCAGGGTCAGTTGGCCGGGACGGAGCTGCCAGCGCCAGTTGCCCGATGCCGTCCCCGGTTGATTCGTCCTCGCCTCGCTGCCCAGCGCGAGAAGGTCCTGCACGGGAACGATCGCCGTGTCAGCAACAGATGCCAGCACGGCGCGAATGAACTCCCAATGCACGGCGCTTCCGTCGAGACGCAGATAGCGAGTGGCGTAGTCCCGCTCGCGAGCGATGTCGTCGTCGGACCGCGTGCTGTGACCGGCGCCGCCAGTCCACCATCCGACCGTCGTATCGTTGTCATGCGTTCCGGTATAAACGACGAGATTGCGTGGATAGTTATGCGGGCGAAAATCGGGCGCCTGCGGATCGGTGCCAAACGCGAACTGCAGGATCGCCATGCCGGGAAAGCCGAACTGATGACGGAGCGCTTCGACCTCCGGTGTGATCACGCCGAGGTTCTCGGCGACGAAGGGAAGCGGACTGAGGTCGAGCCCGCGCTCGATCGCCTCGAAGAGCGCGGCGCCCGGCCCCTTCTGCCATTCACCGTTGATCGCGGTCGTCGCGCTACCCGGCACCTCCCACGACGCGACAAACCCGCGGAAGTGGTCGAACCGGATCCGATCGACGAGCGTCAGCAGCGCCCGCACGCGATCGATCCACCACGCATAGCCGCTTGCGGCGATGCGCTCCCAATCGTAGTGAGGATTCCCCCACAGCTGACCGGTGGGGCTGAAGTAGTCGGGAGGCACGCCAGTGACCATCGCCGGCCGACCGTTGGCGTCGAGCCGAAACAGCTCTCGCCGCGCCCAGACGTCGGCGCTATCGTGCGCCACGAAAATCGGCAGATCGCCGAGAACGTCGATCGATCGCCTGCGACAGTACGCTCGCAGCCGCGCCCATTGTTCGAAGAACAGAAACTGTGTGAGCTTGTAGAGCCGAATCTCGCGCGCCAGGCGCGTCGACCATCGTGCCACGGCCGATGGATCGCGGGCGGCGATGTCCTGCTCCCACTCGATCCATGCGACCTGGCCATGAGCGTCTTTGACGGCCATGAACAAGGCAAAGTCGTCCAACCAGCGCGCCTCTGCGGTGCAGAACTGATCGAAGCGATCGCCGAACGCCGGTTGACTGGCGTCGAAGCGGTCCAGGACTCGTGGCCACAGGGCTCGTCGATGAGCTATGACGCTCTCGTAGTCGACGCGGCCGGACGCATGCTGGCCACCGCCTGTCTCGGATCGGTCCAGCAGTCCATCCTCGACGAGCACGTCGAGGCTGATCAGAAGCGGGTTGCCGGCAAAGGCAGAAAACGATTGGTACGGCGAGTCACCGTAGCCGGTTGGCCCGAGCGGCAACACCTGCCAGATCCGCTGACCGGCGGACGCGATCAGATCGATGAACTCAAAGGCGCTCGGCCCGAGATCGCCGATGCCGAAGCGTCCCGGCAGCGATGTCGGATGCAGCAGAACCCCGCTTGAGCGTCGGAACGGCATACCCGTCGATGTGGCAGCTGTGCGCGGTCGACTACAAATGAGGCGCGGCGTCCGAGTCGCGCTGTTTACTGGCCCTGTGCTGGCGCTCGAGCAGCTGCTTGGCGGCGTCGCGCCCGCCGAGCCCGAACGCGATGGCTCCGCCGAGCATCACCGCGCCAAACGTGATCGCGAACGCGGTCAGGACGACCGCCGTCGCCAGGCCCAGCTGCTCGAGCGCCATCACCACGCCGATCGCGATCACCAGCAGGCGCAACGCGCCGCTCAACAAGCGTGCGCCCGGCCATCCGGCGTTGACCGCGGCCAGAAGCGTCGCCCGCCACAAAAAGTTGCCGATGAGAAGGCCGAGCGTGAACACCATGAGCGCGACCAGGAACCGCGGGACGAACCGGAAGAATTCCCGCACGAGGCCCTGAAACGGCGCGAACTGCAGCGTGTCGACGGCCGACACGATGAAGCCGATCCAGACGATCCAGAACACGATCTTCGCGATCAGCAGTTCGGCCGTTGGCATCTCGGCGGTCCGCAGCATCTCGCTTGCGCCGCTTCGGCGCGCCACGCGATCGAAGCCTATCCAGACGAGGAGGCTGTGGATCGCGCGGCGTGCGCCGAGCGCCACGACGAAGCCGCCAGCAAAGATGATCGTGGCCGCGACCAGCCGCGGCACGAACAACACAAATGCCGACGCGAAGTTTTGCCATGACTGGACGAGCGCATCCGCAATCTCTTGAATCATCGCGTCCTCATACGCCATCCCAGCCGTTGACGAGCGCTGGCTTCAGGCGCTGAAATGCGTCGCACAGGGCGTTGAGCCGCGTCTGCACGACGCCAACGGGCTCGTGCGCGGTCTGCGACATGAACCGAGCGGCCCGCCACATGTAAATCGGCACGAACATATCGGCCAGGTGTTCGATGCTCGCGGTTCCCCGGTTGGTCGATTCGAGGAAGGCGTAGACGGTCCTCACCCACAACTCGTCATCCGGACTTGCATCGGCCGCAGCGATGTCCTCGATCAGGCGCACGAGCACGGCCGGATCGAGCACCGCTTCGAGCAGCGGCCTGATCTCGGAGATATCGTGACGCGCCTCCTGCGCGAGCGCGGTGTAGTCCCATTCGGCGGCCGCAGGCAGGCCGTTCTGATCCACGCCCCAGGTCCGCAGGGTCGTGACGCTCTTCGTCGTACGCCAGAACGACGCGTGCGCCCGGAGGCTCGCTATCAACGACAGGAAAATCTGACGGACCGCCTGCCGCAGTGTGGTCGCGGCTCCGCCGGTGGTCGCCGGACGCCAGATTTGTCCCACCGTGAATCGGTTGGCGACCGCTTCGGTACGCAGCCAGAGGTCGATCGCAAATCTCGCGGCGTCCTCGGCCCAGATGCCGCGCTCCAGGCAATGCGAGGCGAAGCGTCCCGAGCACCCGAATTCCGCGCCGAGCGGCTCGTCCAGGCCGACCTCGTACACGGCGCGCACGACTGGACGGACCAGTTGCGTGATGAGCGCGCCGTCGCGCGGGTGACGTCTGTACCGCGGTGCGAGAAACTCCACCTCCGAGCGGGCGATCGGCCCAATCAATTCCGTCACGCGCTCTGCCGTCGTCGCCGGCCCGGCGGGATCGATCACGACCAGTGTCTTGGCTTGAGTCAGCTCCGCCGCCGCGAACACCGTCCTGAGCGCGGTGTGTTTACCCGGCAGTCCGTGATACGGGGTCACGACGCGGTGCAACGTCCGAAGCGAGTGCGACGTCTGGACCACGTCGCCGTCGCTCAGCGAGGCGTCTCGAATCAGCTCCGGCGTGCCATCCGTCGATCCCGCATCGGAGTTGATCATCACGGTCCGTTGACGTGCGAAGTCGCGGGTGAAACAGCCGTAGATCGCGCGCGCAATGTCGACAACGGTCGACGCATTGTTCAGCGTCGGCAGGCCGACCAGGATGTCGACTTGGCCGACCGCCATCAGCTGCCGGAGCAGCGCGTCCGAAAGGATGCTCTCGTGTTCCACGCGTTACAACCATCGGAGCCGGAACCAGTAGAAGTCGTACGGCCCCATCATCATGGGGTATGGCTCCCGTCCGATCCGCGGAAAAATGCTGCCGCCGAACATTTCGATCGGAATGGCGCCGCTGAGCGCGGACATGTCGAGCTCCGCGACTTGCGCCGTTCCTGCAAGGTTGCAAACGACGAGAACCGTCTCGCGCCCGAGCGAGCGCGTGAACGCGAGCACGCGGTGATTCGCCGGCTTGAGAAAGACGATTGAGCCGCGGCCGAACACCGCCGTCGATCGCCGCACTTCGATGAGGCGGCGGGTCCAGTTGAGGAGCGACGTCGGATTCCGCTGCTGCGATTCGACGTTGACGGCCTGATAGCCATAGAGCGAGTTGGCGACGAGCGGCAGCCAGAGGCGCTCGGGGTCGGCAGTCGAGAAGCCCGCGTTCACCCCGCCGCTCCACTGCATTGGCGTGCGCACGCTGTTGCGGTCGCCGAGATAGACGTTGTCGCCCATTCCGATCTCGTCGCCGTAGTACATGATCGGGCTGCCGGGCAGCGACATGAGCAGCCCGCTCATCAGCTCGACGCGGCGGCGATCGCCATCCATCAGCGGCGCCAACCGCCGACGGATCCCCAGATTAATGCGCGCCCGCGGGTCCTTGGCGTATTCGTCCCACATGTATTGCCGCTCGATTTCGGTCACCATTTCGAGCGTGAGTTCGTCGTGGTTGCGCAGGAAGATCGCCCACTGACACGAATCGGGGATGCTCGGCGTCCGCTCGATGATGTCGATGAGCGGCTTCCGATCTTCGAGCCGCAAGGCCATGAACATGCGCGGCATGATCGGAAAGTGAAACGACATGTGGAACTCGTCGCCGTCGCCAAAATACGGCCGGACGTCTTCGGGCCACATGTTGGCCTCGGCCAGGAGCACCTTGCCCGTATACTGCGCATCCAGCTTGGCGCGGAACTCCTTGAGCACATCGTGTGTCTCCGGCAGGTTCTCGCACGAGGTGCCCTCGCGCTCGACCAGGTACGGCACCGCGTCGACGCGGAAGCCGTCCACGCCGAGGTCGAGCCAGAACTTCATCACGTTCCAGATTTCCTCGCGAACCGCGGGATTGTCGTAATTCAGGTCAGGTTGATGGCTGAAGAACCGGTGCCAGTAGTAGGACTTGGACACCGGGTCCCACGCCCAGTTCGAGAGCTCGGTGTCGATGAAGATGATCCGTACGCCGCGGTAGCGATCGTCGGTATCGCTCCAGACGTACCAGTCGCGGCGCGGATGGTCTTGCGAGCTGCGCGCTTCGACGAACCAGGCGTGTAGATCGGAGGTGTGGTTGAGGACCAGCTCGATGATCACGCGCAGGCCGCGCGCGTGCGCTTGCGACAGGAATCGCTCGAAATCCTCCAGGGTCCCGTAGCTGGGGTGGATGCTCGTATAGTCCGAGATGTCATAGCCGTCGTCTTTGAACGGCGAGGGATACATCGGTTGCAGCCAGAGGCAATCGACGCCCAGCGACGCGACGTGGTCCAGCTTCGCCGCGAGGCCCTGAAAATCGCCAATCCCGTCTTCGTTGCCGTCGGCAAACGATTTGACATGGAGCTGATAGAAAACCGCGTCCTTGTACCACAGCGGATCGGCAGAGGTGGCCATCGGTATCGAGGCGCGGACATTGACTTTGGCTTGCCCGCCAGCGCTTGGCCCACAGTGTAGATCCGCGCTGCGCGATTCAAAGCTCATGAGCAGGCTTTCGGGCGCGAAGTCGCCGGCCGCGGTCGGCGAGCTCAAGACCGCTCGCCGCTGAGTCTGCGAGGAGCGAACGCGCCGATTGGCACCGGACGACCGTGTTGTTGCCCGGCGCTCAAGCCGGGTATGGTTCGCAGCACGTTTCGGCCGTCTGCCGTGTTGTTTGTCTTGGTGGAGGAGCCATATGCGACGAATTCTGTGGTGCGTGTTCGTGCTGGGGGCGGCGGCGCTGTTCCTGCCCGCGACCGCCTACGCTCAAGCGGCCATTTCCGGCGTGGTGAAGGACTCGGGCGGGCGCGCCCTTCCAGGCGTGACCGTTGAAGCGGCGAGCCCGGTGCTGATCGAAAAAACGCGAACCATCGTGACCGATGCGTCCGGGCAATACCGCATCGTCGATCTTCGCCGGGGGTCTACACGGTGACGTTCACGATCACCGGCTTCAAGACCCTCCGCCGCGCGGCATCCTTCTCGAGGCAGCTCCAACGCCCCGGTCAACGCCGAGCTCGACCTCGGCGCGACTCGAAGAAACGATCACGGTGACCGGCGAGACGTCGGTCGTGGACGTCGTCAACAACCGGCAAACCGTGGTCGTCAACCGCGACATGCTCGACGCGATCCCGACCTCCGACCCGCAGCTTGCAGGCGCGCGCCAATCTCATCCCCGGCACCACCGTGACCGCCGTCGGATCGGGTCAGACCGCGATGACCGTCTACGGCTCGCCGTTTCGAAGACTCGGTCGTGATGGTCGACGGCATGCGCCTGAACCTGCTCGAGGCGCAACGGCCAGTACAGCGGCATCTATCTGAATGACGGCATGGCGCAGGAGATCTCCTATGACACCGGCGCGCATGAACGCGGAAGTCGCGCAGGGCGGCCTGCGCGTCAACATGATCCCGCGCGAAGGCGGCAACCCGTTCTCGGGGTCTCGTCTTCTTCCAGGGCGCCAACGGGCCCGCTCGCGAGCGACAACCGCTCCGACGCGGTGACGGCGTTCATTCCCGAGCCGGTCGGCCTCGCTCACACCTACGAGTTCATTCCCTCGTTCGGCGGGCCCATCAAGCGCGACAAACTCTGGTTCTATTTCACCTACAAACTGCTCGGACACCAGGAGCTTCATCTCGCTGCCCGACGGCACCCAGGGGTTGCAGCAGCACTGGCCGAACTACAGCACGGTGACGCGGGTCCGACTTGGCAGGCGACGAGCGCGACAAGATTCGCGTCTATGTCGACAAGCAACTGAATGGCAACAAGCGCTCCGAAGGTCTTGGTCCGCACGACGGTCGTTTGCCGCGTCGCACCTGCTCTGGACACCGACCGGAATGGACCCCGCAGAGTGAAGTGGACGCAGGCGACCACGAACCGGCTGATGCTCGAGGCCGGCATTCACGACTGTTCGACTTGAACTTCCGCCGCGAGCCGCAGCCCGGCGTCGACGCCAACCCAGCTCCCGCTGTTCGAGACCTCGACCAGCACCACCTTCGCCCGGCCCTTCTCAGGGCGATGGACAGCTGGACCAAGAACTACCAGGTGGGTATGGCGGCGACCTATGTCACGGGCGCCCACACTACTTCAAGGCCGGCTTCAATCACCCTGTGGGGAACCGCACCCGCATCTGGCCGACGCCCAACAACGGCAACATCTCGCAGCTGCGCTTCTTCAACGGCGGCGCGCCCGCACAAGTCGTCGTCCGCAACACGCCGATCGAGGAATCGAATCGAGCAGTTGAACGCCGACTTCGGCGTGTTCGCTCCAGGATGCGTTTTTTCATCAGTCCGTACTGACGCTGAACATGGGCGCACGCTTCGACTACTTCAACGCCGAAGTGCCCGCGCTGCTCGCCCCGCCGGCGAGGACCCTGGGGTCGGCCGCGCGACTGTTTGCTCGCCGTCGAGAACGTGCCCCAACTGGAAAGACTGGGCGATTCGCATGGCGGCAACCTACGACCTGTTCGGCAACGGGAAGACCGCGCTCAAGGCGCAACGTGGGCCGCTATCCTCGCGTCGGCGGCCTTGGGCTTCGCCGAGCTGTTCAACACGCTGACCGCGCAGACGGAAACACGCACGTGGGCTGATCTCCACCGGCAATCGCAGCGTGCTCGACGCCAACGGTAACCTGCAGCGGAACGAGGTGCTCGGCGGCACCGCGAACTTCGGACAGGTCGGCGGCACCGATCGTCCCGATCCGGCGCTGAAGCGCGAATACAACTGGGATATGTGATGCTTGTTAGTACGAGCTGTTCCCGCGGGTGGCGGTGACTGTCGGCTACCACCGCCGCACGTTCGGCAACCTGCAGATCACCGACAACCTGAACCTGAGTCCCGACGAGTGGACGACATTTACCATCGCCGCGCCGCTCGACCCACGGCTGCCCGATGGCGGCGGCTACCCGGTCACTGATGCACACGCTGAACGCGAACAAGCTCGGGGCGCCGACCCACAGTCTGCGCACCTTCACGACGGTGAACACGCGCGTCTACAACGGCTTCGAAGTGACGACGCAGGCGCGCGTCCGCGATTCGGGCTTCCTGCTCGGCGGCATCACCCACGAGCGGCTCGCAACGACCACCTGCGACCAGCGTGACAACCCGAACAACCTGCGCTTCTGCGACAACGTCGGTCCCTTCCGGACGACGTTCAAGGCGAGCGGGGCCTACGTCGTCGTCTGGGACATTCAGGTCAGCGGCGCCTTCTATATGCGTCCCGGCGCCAGCATCTCCGCGAACTATCCCGTCACCGCGGCCATTGCCGGCCGGCCCCCCCTGTTCAGCACGGCGGGCGCCACCCAGACGACCGTCAATCTGGTCGAACCGAACACGCTGTCCCGCGATTACATCACGCAGCTCGACATGCGGTTCG
>CAWJEO010000006.1:0-146775 GCA_963841895.1 uncultured Acidobacteriota bacterium | reverse complement strand
TACCGAGGCGAGTAAAGTACTGTTGCCACCAGAAATTTGAAACCCCTCCTTTTTATTCTAAAACGGACACGGTGAAAAGTCAGTGTTCGGCTTGAATAAGTGAATAGGCTTCCCTGATAATTCGCTTTGACTCCTTCGCCCCGGCAGCATTTCTCGCAAGCGATTCGTGACCCGCTTTCCCCTTGAGCTAAATCAATGCCCGTCAGCACCGCTTTCGCTATCGTCATTCCGGAACGCATTTAGGTAGGACGGCATACAGCAAGAGTAAAAGACGCGACCCCAAAGCCTCCCCCTGCGCGAGTCTCCCTGCTTGAGGTGAAAAAACGGAGAACAAATTTACCGTGCTTGGCTTGCAGACAGAGCTAGACATCTGCCCCCGATTGCGGTAGAGAAGCGGCGAGCGGACAGAGAGATGCGCGATCTCGTCCCGCAAGCGGTGAGCGGTATCTCCACACGACTGGAGGGACAACGCGGGAGGTCGATGTCTGTGCCACAATGGGGGCGTATCGCGAATCCTGAACTTGATCGGCGGCGAGTCAAGGCCATTTATTTCTTTGCTGGCGACTGGAAGTCCAGTTACAATCCAATCCAGTTTCTACGAGCACCCCTCGGGCCAGCCCCCATGACGCGCTCTACACCGTCCACCCGGCCGACGGGCGACACCTGGGGTGGTCGGTCAGGGCGGAGAACCGCGCCTTCGCCGTCGACGAGATGGTCCGGGCGGGGGCGAACATCATGGCCATGTCGTATTGGGGCCAGCGCGGGACAGGACCGATGGCGCTATTGGGCGCCGATGCTGACGTCCACCTTTGCTCATGACGAGCTGTTCGATGAAACGCTTGGCCGGCCGCTTTTCATCCTGCCAGCTATCGAGGGCGGAGCGAAAACCCCGGCATCTCCGGCGTTCGAGTTTTCTAAGGAGTTTCCTCCTGACAATGTGGGACGGTCCAAGCTGGTCATCCAGATCAAGGATCTGATCACCCGGTATCTGGATGCTCCGCGCAACCGCCGGTGGCCCGAACGGTGGCTCCGGCTGTACGACCAGAACGGTGCAAGCCGCCTGGCCATCCACATTATCCAGGTAAGGTCCGAAAAGGTTGGTCCTGACGAACATGCCACGTTCGCGCGCGGCTTTGACGCCGTTGCAGACCATGTCCGTCGGGAGACCGATGTCCTGATTGGCTTCACGATCGACGCGCTACTGCGACCGGTGATCAACGGTGTGACAGGGCTGACTCACGTCTACTATCCGACCGCTCGGGAGGCTGGTCCGCACCTGAAAGGGCAAGCCTCGCTCCTGGCGATTCAAGGCTTCATCCCGGAGATCTCTCTGTCGGCCGAACGCCAGGAATGGGAGCGCCGAGACCTCAAGAGGCAGTACCTGGCCGATTGGATGGCACAAGGGGTCCCGGTGCTGATGGACCTCACTCCGGGGTATGATGGGCACCTCGTATTTCCTCCGCCGCCTCACGGCCGGTCCGGGATCTACGGGAACAACGGGTGGTGGCGGCGGGAGCTTCTCGCGTTGCTGCCCGACCGATTCACGGGCGTCGTGTTCAACACCTGGAACGGCTATACCGAGGGCTACGCGGCTGTCCCAACAACCGAGCACGGGGAAGCAAACTTCAGGTGCCTCCAGCGCGTGTTCAGGAAGTGGTTCGATATCTATCCCGTGATCAGGACGCTCCCGAGGACTGAGGTCACGGCGCTCTGGCGGCAGCCAGGCCAGCACTTGGACCTCTTCATGACTGGCACCGACGGCGCAGTGTGGACGATCTGGTGGGAGCCTGTGAGGGAGTGGGGCTACTGGTCGCAGGTGCCGGACGCGCTACGCAGCGTCAGAATGCAGCCCAGGGCGACGGTGACGGCGGTCTGGCGCGAGGCGGGTAAACATCTGGATCTGTTCGTGACCGGCACCGACGGAGCCGTGTGGAGCATCTGGTGGAACGACACGGTCGGGTGGCGTCCTGAATGGCTGCTTATTCACCCGGAGATCAAGATGCAGCCTGGGGCGACGGTGACGGCGGTCTGGCGCGAGGCGGGTAAACATCTGGACCTGTTCGTGACCGGCACCGACGGGAGCCGTGTGGAGCATCTGGTGGAACGACACGGTCGGGTGGCGTCCTGAATGGCTGCTTATTCACCCGGAGATCGAAGTGCAGCCTGGGGCGACGGTGGCGGCGGTCTGGCGCGAGGCAGGTAAACATCTGGACCTGTTCGTGACCGGCACCGACGGAGCCGTGTGGAGCATCTGGTGGAACGACACGGTCGGGTGGCGTCCTGAATGGCTGCTTATTCACCCGGAGATCAAGATGCAGCCTGGGGCGACGGTGGCGGCGGTCTGGCGCGAGGCAGGTAAACATCTGGACCTGTTCGTGACCGGCACCGACGGAGCCGTGTGGAGTATCTGGTGGAACGACACGGTCGGGTGGCGTCCTGAATGGCTGCTTTTTCACCAGGAGATCAAGATGCAGCCTGGGGCGACGGTGGCGGCGGTCTGGCGCGAGGCAGGTAAACATCTGGACCTGTTCGTGACCGGCACCGACGGAGCCGTGTGGAGTATCTGGTGGAACGACACGGTCGGGTGGCGTCAGGAGGGCTGGTTCACCATCGGTGATTCGTACGGCCTATCTCCGGGGCAGACGATCACCGTGGTGTGGGCCACCCCTCACCACCTCGATCTGTTCGCGGTTGGAAAGACTGGCGAGGTCGTCAGTGCCTGGTGGGAAGCAGAACTAGGCTGGTAAGGCACACGCGGCCCTGCGACAGACTGAAGGAGTTGGCAGAGACGGCTGAGGCAAGTGACTAGAAGTGACTACGGTCAGGTCAGGCCTTTACTCTTACTCTTGCTGTTCTGCAACTCTTTTCATGAGCCGTGCAAACCCAAGAAATCAGCCAGTTCGACCTGACAATCCTCGTACCTCCTTGCCATACTCCTCGGCGCTCAGTTACCTAGAACTTTCTTCAAACGATCGATGATCTCCGGCGGCTGGCTCATCACTTCTTTGGCTAACTTCTCAAGCTCTTCGCCGCCTACAGGATCGAATTCGTAATTTCCCTTCTTCACCTCCTCTTGCAACTGGGGATCATTCATCGTCTTCGCATAGGCCTCGCGCAGGATCTTTAACCGATCCGCCGGAACACCGAGGGAGGGGCTTGGAGCCACCCGTGACCCGCTTTTCCCCTTGAGCTAAATTGACGGCAGTCAGCTCAGCCTCTGCCCTCCTGATTTCGAAATGAATTTAGGTCAAAGCAATATACCGCAAGAGTAATACGCGACCGCAAACCTACATATCACAGCTCGTAAGAACCACCATGATTCATTTACTCAAGCCGAACCAAAATTGCCCCCTGTACCCGTCGATCATATATCCATCGGAAGTGTGTAGAGCCAAGAGCGCCAACATTCGTCTGTAGTGACGTCGGTGTGACTGTTCAGGAAGTGGATATATGACCCGAACGGACGGATTAGCAATGGCAAAGAGGCACGCTCCGAGCGCCATTGGCTTTGTACCCAACGGTGCGACGCTGAATGACGAATTTTGATACTTCGCCCTAAGGATTTCGAGCAAATTGAATGTATCAAACGGGTTGTTAGCACGCGCATATAGGATTTGATTATTAAGATTACCGGAGAGTTTTTCGTTACAAATTAAGCTGATGTCTTTAAATTTTGGTGAATACCCTGGAAACCCGTTAACGAGAATAACCTCATCTCGGTGATATTTCCTCATTAATATAGACTGAAAGTTCGCCATCAAACCCCAGCAGAATTACCAACAGCTTCCTCTCGGTAATATTCTCTTGACCAGGAAATCCCGGAATTTCAAGCACAGAAAGTGGTCCAAGTGTCGACTGATATGATATATAAAGTCCTTTTGGGAACAGATACGACTTTGGCTCAGTGTAAAAGACCGTTAGCGCTCGAACATTTTGATATTCCTTTAAAAACTTAATGATGGAGAAGAAGTACGGTTTTGTGAAACACGATATGTCTATTGCAATCCGACTGTAATGAGAGAATCCAACGCCATAGTTTGCAATCGTTTTCAAACACAAGGATGGATCTTTTATCCTGCACGGGATTTTTTTGAGAGCGAACGGCAACGTACTATAGGAGTCATGGGCCAGTTTTTTTTCAACACTCCCGCTTTTTACTCGTTCTTCAAACTCGAATATAACAACATCACCTACCGTAATGTTGGATGCAGAACATTTCCGCAGAACTTCATACGCCCGATAATCAGAGCCCCGGCAACCAATAAACAGTCGATAATGATGCCTTTAGGCCATCCCTGATCAATGGGATAAATCTCGTATAACGTCGACTCAGCCATCTCCGCCAAATCACCCGAAACACTCAACCAAGAGGCAATGAGCCCTGGCTGTCCGGAATCTCGTCGGTTTTCCTGCGACGCTTTAACTTCGCTTTTGCGCCATCCTTCGACATTAGAGTCGCGAGTTCTTCAAACGAATATTTTTCTGAGTACCCACCACGCGTCCTATAACTGATTTCAAAAATCGGGGAAAATATCCTGTTGAGCGTATAGATTTCAGTTAACTGCTGACCAGGCGATGCTTGCTGCAATCCGGGTTTCTTCTGAACAACGGACCACCGGATCGCAGCTTTAAACAATTCGCTGCATTTCTGCCTATTGCCATCTTCCATAGAAGGTACGCAGAACTGATTTGTTTCTGGGTACCTCAGATACTTGTCTCTATGATATTCACGAAACACATTTCCTAGATTTCTAGCCAGCAAATGAAGGCCGCGTCCGTAATCCTCGATGCGAGAGACCATTTGCAATTGAGCGTCAGCTACGTCTCTGGCAGGCTCTTGCCTGAAGGTCTATGGAAATTGATCCGTTTTTAAACAACCTCTCTTTATCTTCAAATTCGGCATACTGGAAACTTCTTCGACACAACTCAATGAAGTGCCCTACAATTCCAGAAGATAAAAAACAGAACGTATTAAAACTATAAAATTTCTTGTTCAGTGCGATACGCTGACGCAAGTAGAAAGAGCAGAGACAGCTTGTACTTATCAATATAATCCATACGGTATTTGATTGGGGTCTTGCTCTTCGACCCTTTCAAGTACTGCGTCATCTGCGAGTTAACGTCATCGGGGTCGCCTCCTCTGTTCACCAGAACGATATTGAGCATTTCGAGTAGGGGATTCTGGTGATATCTTAAGAGCTTCACTATTCTCGGTGATTTATTGTCTAATAGTTCGAAATGCCTGAGCTTGGTTTTATGCTTCGAGACAATGTCTAGAGCTTCCTTTTCAGGGGCCTCCTTACTACCCAAAAACTTGGATATGTCGACCGCGTTTGTGTTTTTGAATACGCCTACTGCCTCCAACCTTCGCTTTGCAACATCGAGAAGAAATTGCTCATAATTCTTGTCTTTGATAAGAAAATCCTCGAACACGAACTTGCGGTAATCCCTGCCTTCCATTATGAAATCGTCGGCAGTGATAGTGGAAAATGTTCGAAATCCCTCCAATCTCATTCCGATTCGAAAGGTTATCCCAGATCCTACGAATTTGATGAGCGTATTAACCATGCGCTGCTGACGCTCTAAGAAGTTCTCATACTCATCTATCAATATGACGAAGTTAACCTTTTCATCTAGTTCACTGATCGATGCCTTAGCGAGCTTCGCGGACTTGGAAAGCTTAGAGTTTGAGAAGCAAAACCCACAGATGGAGTAAAAGCAACATTTTTGAATGGAATTTCACCTCGAAAACGGGTGACCTCAGCAATCGCTGAATTTATTTCGACTATAAGATGATCCGTTGTCGCTACCGGTTTACCTTCTGGGGTCGAGTATTGTTGTTCCGACTTGCGGAACAAAATTGGCGTTGACCATCCGTTTATCAATAGCGTTCCGCTGACACAGATCATGAAATACTTCGACGTAGGCCTTGCATATTTGGAGCTCAAAGTAGTGAGTGAAAATCGCGTCCCATTGCTCCGGCGTCAAGCCAAAGCCATTGAATGATCGCAGAACCGGACCATCTATTCGGATGTAAAACCCAATACCACCTGTGTTATTAATCTGAGAGAGTATTGCGTGGCTATAGGCATTTAGCCGCATTGCTTAGAGCCAGGTCGCGCTGCACACTATACGAGCAGTACCTAAAAAACATTGTCTTTCCGGTCCCTCTCCCACCAAAAAAGACAATCGCTCCCTTATCGCGAAAAATATCCGACTCCCATACCCTGCGAATCTAGCATACGCAAATG
The DNA here is from genome assembly GCA_963841895.1 of uncultured Acidobacteriota bacterium. GTDB lineage: Bacteria > Acidobacteriota > Vicinamibacteria > Vicinamibacterales > UBA2999 > JACCSI01. Next base: position 140,524 of record CAWJEO010000006.1, on the reverse strand, counting down.
GGCTACACCAAAAATTCAATATCTGTTGACTATAGAAATGTTCGCATTGTAATCAGCGAACGGATTTTTATATGAATTGTCCGAGATCATAGGCCATGGATCCTAAGATTGTTGCTCCGTATTGTTTTGTATATCGCCGTACGATCGGCTGCCAATGGGCTGCAGTCGACCAAAAAATTGGAAGTGTATTATCAGGGGTATTGTAGAAAAACCCAAAAAGATAAGCACCGTCCATGTAGCCTAAAGGGCTATCTGGCTCTAGACGTTTTCCGTAATGTTCGGCGAACAAGCGGCATCGCTCCATGTTTCCAGGAAAGTGGTGAAAGACACTAGAGTCCTGTGAAAAGCACGACACCGATCATCCAAAGTAACACAAGATACGACCTTAACCCCATTAGCTTCTAATAGCTTGAGTGCATCATTGGTAGAAAACAAAGTTAAGAGAATTGGTGTTTTACCTGCACCAAGCGCGGTCATCTGTTTTTGAATGTAATCACGAGCTTGCGTACCCGTTAGCGTAACATCATCTACAAAGAGAACGGTTTCCACTCTTTCTGGCAATGGTCCAATAGCCTCAGAAAATTTGCTGACTGGCAAATAATTATGTCTAAAAAAATACAATATTAATGAGCTACTTTCGCCAGGCTTGCCCAATGGCACGAATCGGGAATCCGCGAGAATTGAATTAGTATTTATGGTAACGGTTCGACCAATAGGTTTGCCCTGATCGAGAAAACGTTTACGAAGGAACTCGCGATAGAGCACTCGACAAAGGTTTCTAACCTCTTGTTCATTATAATAGACAAAATTTGCTAACAGCCATAGAGCAAGGCGACGCTCGTACATTGGGTCGTATACTGTTCCCGTGAAGTTACTAAGCCATTCGTCAATTTGTCTCCGAGATAGTTGATTCAGCCAGACCACATTAGCTGTTAGCATGATCTGCTGGAGCAACTCGTCTTCTGAGGGAAGCTCGGCAGGGCTACTTTTACTCTTGCTTGATCTCATTTACCTTTAGAACTGTTTAGTATTTGATTAAACCTGCCTTTGGACCCTTTTGAGAAGTTTCGATCAGGCTCGATAGCAAGCCATTTTCGGTCAACCCCGTCAGCAGTTGCGCCGGTAACGTTACTTCCTGCAAACGGGTCGAAGGACCCGAATCGTGTTTTTTTGTGAGGAAACGAATAAAAAACGGGGGATTTCCTCAGACATTCGTGCTGGATGCGGCGTGATATGTTTCTGCCGACAATAAGACATATACGCACTTGTCGATTGGGTGTTGCTGGCGACGATCACGTTGGGCGGTATCGCTCCCCCATTACTTTTCAAGAAGGACTTCGAGCCAATCACGTGTTGAGAAGGCCGCCTTCCGGAATTGTAGTTCCCAGATTTCAACAGTCGTTGCATGCGGTCGCTATATTGGACGAATATTCGCCGATTGTCTGCATCGGGACGAGGCGTTGAAGAAAGCCACCAGATTCTTGTAAACGCATCTTTTACTCTGATCCGCTCTTTATTGACCCACTGAACGGGCGAAGGAAGTCTCGCTGGATTAAAGTAGATAAACTCCTGGCAAAGGTGAAACTTACCCACTTCTTTGAATCGAAGAAGGGCCTCGATAGACAGTGTTGAATACGTAGGTTCGCCCGCGTTCCATGCATTACCCAACTCTAAAACAATAGACCCATCCGCCGACAAAAATTCCGAAAATATTGGCGCGAAGCCAGCTAGCCAAGTAATGTACTCTTTGCCGTTTAGGTTTCCATAATTCTTCTTCCGGTTTAGTGGGAACGGCGGAGAGGTAAAAATCAACTTAATCTTTCCTAGATACTTACGCAGTTGCGATGACTGCAACGCGATTGTCAGATTCCGCAGCGAAACAACTTCCGCGCGGAGTTTTATAATAGGGCTTCACGATTCTCTTTCTGTTTCCCCTTTTTCAGTGTGTCCTTCTTAAACTCCGTGCGCATCTCGGACTGCAATCGCCCTAGTCCCTATAGCTCTTCCAGTCGATAAACTTCCCACACTCGGCCAGCGTCGGATGAACCTCTTGAATGCGCCGCCACATTTCCTGGCAAATGAAGCGATAATCGGGATGGCCTTGGGGCATGGTGCGCAATTCGCACATGTGCACCGCCTCGCGCAGATTCATTTTGATGTACCAACGGATTTTATACGCAAACGGCACGACATACTGAGCTTCGATCGGAAGATCCACGGAAGATATTTTCATAGAGTCCCGCCGCCTTCGGCCTGCTTGATCGAAGTCCACTTTTTGAAACCCGCGTCTTCGATCTCTGGAGGGGTGTCATAGCCGTGCACCGTGGTAAACTCTTGTCGCTCCTGAGTCAGTATGCGATGCCGGTGCAGGTCGCGGTACAAGCCGAGATTGCCGAGAATGTCGAAAGTGTAATCGACGTTCTCGAACGCCCGGCCCGGCTTGTCGCGGCGGTGGCGGCGTTTGGCAAAATATTCGACCAAAATCTTGCGGCGCTCCTCCGCGCTCATTCGAGCGACAATTTGCCGCAGCTCCTGCAATGGATGGCGTGCATGAGGATAAAGAATCGCCGCGACGATTTTCTCCTCTGCATTTGCGATCGTAATCGATCAACATCACCGACTCGTTCGCAGCGGCCAAAGCCGTTTGCAGGCGCTGGGCCGCCAGAGTTTTCCGCCAACGCGCCGATGGCTGACCAGATAGTCGTTTCATCTGCGCTCGCTTGACGAACAATGGGATGAGCTGATTGAGCTCGCCGTGCATCGCCGTTGCCAATTCCTTCGCTTCGCTCAGCTCGTGCGAATACATTTTGCTCAATAGGTATTCGAAGGCCTGCCCCACGCCGAAAATGCCGACGTTCGTGAGAGTCGCCGCTGGCAGATAACTGCGCAGCACATCGCAGGCATGGGCGCGCACGGTGGCGCGGTAGGCAGTTTCCGCCCAGCGTTTTAGGCGCTCGTCTCGTTTTGCTTCGTCATAGCTCAGTGCCTTGCCGGTTGCTGGGTCTCTAACCTCCAATTGTTCGATTGGCAATGACCTGCGCGATTTATTCTCGAGCATCGGCTCCATCTGCCGCGAGTACGTGTCGAAGAGCAGATTCATTACTCGGAGATACTCATCGCGGTGGCGCGAGGCCATGATTTTCGGCTCGCGATCAAACAGATAATCGCCGTTGGCGTCTTTCTGGTCGAAGCGCACGTAGCGCGTTGACTTTTTCTAGCGGCGCGATGCCGATGCGCGCGTCTTCAAGAAGCTTTGCGGCGACGTTGGAAATATTTTCACACGCGATGTGCGCCCCGCCGAGTTGCGCGACGGAGTCGTCGCCGTAGCCGACGAGTACGCGATCGTAGAAGGCGCGGGCCTTCTTGAGCGCCGCGCTATCGTCGCTAGCCGAAGTCTGCGCGCCGAGCAAGTCTTTAATTTCGAGCTACCAGATAGCCGAGAAACTCGTTGAGGAAACGTCCGCCGCAAACTTTTCGCGGACCGGCTGTAACGCGAGAACAAAGCCCCAGCCACCTCCTGCGGCAGCTTGAGGCCGAAAACATTCCTATCGAGATTGGTGAAAAAAGGGGCGACCACTTTCCCGTTCCGCTGTCGTAAACTCTTGGGTCATTAAACAGGGGAATTGGGACCATGAAGCGCCCCAGTGGCCCGTGAGCCCAGCCGCGAGGAGGCCCCATGAAGAGCGCAGAGAATAAGCGGGGATTGAACAGAGATAGTCATCTTTTGAAGTCAAAACTACTCCTGCGCTAATCACATCCCCTGTGCTTCTCTCTAGTTGGTGAAATATTTTCAATAAACTCACAGGAGAGCCACGTAAAACTTCACCAATCAAGTCGTCCTTATCACCGGCGCGTCGAGCGGCATCGGCCGATGTCTCGCCCATCGATTTTGCCAAACAAGGCGCTGTCGTTATCGGTTGCGGGCGTTCGCAACAACGGCTGGAACATACACTTCGACTGAAGTCCGCCGCGCAAGTCCGTCTTCAACGATGATTCCTTGCGATGTTGGCAACCGCCCAGGAAGTCCAGTCAATGGTGGGCTAAGGTTCTCGCCGACTTCGGCAAGATCGACATCCTCATCAACAACGCCGGCATCGGCATGCGCAAACCGTTCGCCGAAACTTCTGTAGACACCATCGAAGAAATCATGCGCATAAATTATCTTGGCATGGTTTACTTTCACGCACGCCGCCCTGCCGTCGATGATCGCCCGACGGCAGTGGTCATATTGTTAATATTTCATCCGTCGCGGGAATAATTGGCACCCTCAATTTATCCGGTTACTGCGCCTCGAAATTCGCCATGAACGGTTTTTCGGAAAGCCTCTACTTATCAGTTGAAAGCCCCCTGGGTATTCACGTCTCGGTCATCTGCCCTGGACCCGTGCGGACGGACTTTAGCCGCGCTTTTGCCAACCAACCAAGCCGAAGTCTCCCGCTTTTCTGATGTTGGAGCCGGGGGGAACCTATCTCGACTGGTTATCCGGGCCATCGCTAGCCAAAAAGTTTGAAGTCGTCATGCCGTGGTCACTCGCGCTGATCTGCCGGGTAGCCCGCATGGCGCCAGGCCTCTTTCGCGCCGTCGCTCTTCGCGCCTTTCGGTCCTACGTGATAGCACGCAGGAAAACCGCGGCGTAATCCGGCATTCCGGCAACCACGGAAACAACTAAATCAGGCCGACCATGCTGAAGAGATCTCACCGCAGCGCCACAGAGGGCGCGGAGTAAATAATTTTTGATAAAAGAATACTCCGAACTTTGCGTACTCTGCGTCTCTGTGGTGAACGTCTTTTTGTTTATCACCGTGCTTGCGGCTTCGCCGCGCGAGGCTCTTTGCCGCTAAATAACCTTATTCACCATTCACCGGCGCGGCGTCGGCCGTGATTATAGACGTAAGCCTGCTTTACAATCCCCAGATGCCTGAGTAAACTCCCCGCGGTGGATCAGTCCAATATCGCAGTAAGCCAGGCTACAACGTAACGGTAGATGTCGTTCGTTAGCCCTGGATCAAGCAAGTCATGTCAAAAAACATTGGACTACTCTTGGCCGCAGTCCTGCTCGTGCTCACTGCAAACACAGATGCCGCGGTGCCGCGCCGTTCGATATCGGATGAGCAGCTCGTCGCGCAGGGGCAGCTCGTCGCGAGCGGCGCATATGTAGAGATTTATCAGCATAGAGTAGCGATTGATCCATCCTTTCTTAAGGTGATGGAAAGCGCATACGAAGAAGTGCAACGTGTGACGGGCCTCAAGTTTGACACGGCGACATATCGGTCAAAGGTTCGTGTCTACATGTCAGATGCAATCGGCGTCTCGCATGTATGGACTCGTAGACGACGAACCCCGCCGGGGGCACGGTGAGGCGCACCGCCTGGCCGTTTCGTGCTTCGACCAGCACGGTCTGACCGATCTCGGCGGCGGCGGTCGAATACAGGCAGCCCAGGCGATCGCCAGCCTGGTGCAGGCCAGCGTCGATGGTGACCCACGCCGTTCGCGCCGCATCCGGATCCGTATTCACCGCGCACAGGATCTCGAACTCGTCGTTGATCCGCGACCACGGCACGATCGATCGAATCTCCTGTCCGAGCATGCGCGGCAGCCCGAAGCTCACGCCGTCGCCGGAAATCTCGCGGAGGTACTGACGGCCGCGGCGCAGCCGAGCTTCTGCCGCCGCAGCTGCAGCACGGCCGCGAGGTCCTTGAACAGCCGCTCGTCCTCGCGAAAGAAATGGCGGCCGCGGCTCTCGAACGCGCCGTACTCGCCGCCGAACATCGTCTCGCGCAGGAACTGATCGGACCGGCCGTGGCCGTCGAACGCCTGCTCGGTGCCGTAGTACATGCACGGGATGCCGAGCGTCGTGGCATTGAGCGCGAGCGCGCTCAACACCTGACGCGAGGCGCCGGCGTCGGCGCAGAAGCGCGCCTTGTTCTCGCCTTTCCGCACCTGATCGTGATCGTCGAACATGGTGACGACCTTGTTGCGAAACCAGATGTGCGAGTCCTTCTGGACGAGGACCGAGTTGCGGAAGAGCGAGAAGTACTCTTCCGGGTTGCGGAACCCCTTGATCAGGTACTCGACCTTGTCGGGAATGTCGTCGACGCCAAGCGCCGCGTCGAGGCCGGTGGTTTCGAGCGTCTGGAAGGCGCGCGACCGGCCGCCGGTGATCTCGGCGACGAGATAGAAGTTCTCCTTGCCGATGCGCTGCGCGAACTCGTGGATGACCGACCCGAAGTAGCGCGAGGCGCCAAGGTCCATGTGCTTCACGGTGTCGATGCGGAAGCCGTCGAGGTCGGCAAAGGCGATCCAGAACTTGTAGATCGCGGCCAGCGTCTTCAGCGCCTCCGATGGCCGATAGTCATCGACGCTGCCCTGCCCGAGATGGACGTTCTTCAGATCGGAGAAGTCGCCCTCGAGAAACTCGGGCGAAAAATCCCAGTTGCGAATGTGGCCCTTGCGCGTGAACGTGTCCCGGTCCTGCAGCTCGCGCGGCCAGACGGCGCCGTCCGGATGCGCTGACGGATGCGCCGGCCAGGTTGACGCGCTCGAACGGCAGCGCCGGCAGGCCGGCCGCATCGCGAAAGCCGGCGACGCGGTACTCCGCGCCATCCCACCGGGGATCGAAGAAGCGGCTGCCATCGCCGCGCCGCTCCTCGTAGCGATCGGGGTCGTAGGCGAAGACGTCGCCAGTGTGATTCAGGATGATGTCGAGAATCACGCGGAGGCCAAGACGATGAGCGCTGTCGACCAGATCGCGTAGGTCGTCGCGCGTGCCGAAGCGCGGATCGACATCGAGAAAGTCCTGGATGCCGTAGCCGTGATAAGTCTCGCGCGACGCAAGCTGCTTGAAGATCGGGCTGATCCAGATCGCCGAGATGCCGAGCCGGGCGAGGTAGCCGAGCTTGCTCGTGAGCCCGCGCAGCGTGCCGCCGCAGAACCGGCGGCCCGCCTCAACCCAGGGACCACGCGGCGCATTGCCGGCGTCGCCGGCCGAAAAGCGCGGGGTCGTGCCGGTCACGACCATCTGCCCGTCGTTGCCGCGGTAGCCGGTCTCGCGGCCGTCGGAAAACCGATCGAGCATCAGGAAATACAGGACCTCGTCTTCCCAGGCGATCGGCGACGGAAAGAACGGGCGCGCGGTCAGCGCGCGGAGATCGAGCTCGGTGACACTACGCTCAGCCATGAGGTCCTCGCTTCGCGTCGAGGCGAAAACGTCGCCTGTGCGATTAGACGGTCGCGCGCGTGACGATCGCGTTACCGCCGGTGAAGGACGACCGTAATGTCGTGCACCTCGGCACCCGGCTGAACGGTGACCGACGTGGCCGGACTTCTGCCGACACGGATGTGGTCGACCACCCACATCGGATGAAGCCCGGTGACGCCAAGTTTCCGCTCCCCAAGCACGCCGGGCAGATCGAACGAACCATCCATCGCGATCTCGACGCGATCGCGCGGCAACGGGTCGATTTCCTGGCCTCCTGCAGCGAGCTGCGCCGTGACGTAGAGCGGCCCCTCCGGCAGCGGACCGCCGTCTGCCGTGACGACGCGGCCGGTCAATCGGCCCGCAGCCAGGAGCGGCAGCGTGAGGTCCGACATGTCGCTGTCGATCTGCAGCGTCATCACAGCGACCTCTGTCATGCCATCAGCGTGGCAGCGTGCCCAGATCGTATAGACGCCGGGCTCCACCTGGTTGATGTCGAACGCGCCATCCGCGCCGACCTTGATCGTCCGGATGGAGTTTCCCTTGGAGAGCAGGTTCGCCTCGATCGCGCAGCCCGCCGCACCGCGCACGAAGTGACCGGTCAGCTGGTGCCGTTGGGGCCTGTGGATGACGACGTCCACGTTTCGAGCAGTCTCACCGGCTGCAAGCCGCACGGCCGTGGCATCAGCGATCGTCGAGACATTGGGATAGAAAACCACGCCACGCCTGGGCGGCGCGTTGGCGCTGAGGAGGTTGGGGTCGATCCACTGCACGGCCACGTAATAGTTCCCCGCAGTCAGGTTCTCGACGGTGTACTCGCCGCGTGCATTGCTCCGCTGGACCTGTTTTACGCCTTGGACCCGGTACCTGCCGGGCTCGGCGATCAACCACGCGTCCACGATCGCATCCTTCAGCGGCGCTCCAGACGCGTCGGTAATGCGGCCTGTGATCGCGCCGGCGCGCACGAGCGCCAGGTCGAACAGCTTGCGGGCGTCGCCTTCGTCGACGCGCACGATCTCGTCGGAGTTGGCACCGATGTCGGACTGCCCGTAGCGCGCTGGGGCGAAACCCGCCGCCCACGTCACGACGCCGTAATCGCCGGGGCCGATCCCTTCAAAGCGAAACACCCCATCCGCATCGGTCAGCGTCGACAAGCTTTGTCTGCCCATCGCCCCGATCAGGCTGACGAGGACCTGATCGACCGGCTGTCGTGATTCGCGGTCGATCACGCGACCGGTAATTGATGCCGTACCAGTGGGAACTCGTGACCCTTGTGGCTGCGCTGCCGGCACGGCCGATGCGAGCAACGTTGCGACGATGATGACTGACAGAAGACGCATTGTTCCGTCCCGTCGATCCCGTATCCCTGATCCCCATCCCGATCCCTGATCCCTGATCCCTGATCCCTGCCCTAGAGTCCCCCGCATGCGCGCTGTCCTGATCGCCCTCCTGTGCCTGTCGCCGAGCTGGCTCGCCGCTCAAACGCCAAAACCCACCTGCCAGGGCTGCCCGGCCACCTACATTAGCAACGACGAGTTACAGCAGTATCTCTCGCGCGCGGTTGCCGAGCAGATCATCGATCAACAAGTCCGTTCCGTAAACGTCGGCAAGTCCAACGTCGCGATCGGGCTCGTGCATCGCCGACAGCTCACCACCCCAGGCGAAGTCGCCGAGCACGATCACGTGAGCGAGGTCTACCACGTCATCTCCGGCGCCGCGACGCTCGTGACCGGACCCGAGCTCGTCAACCCGCAGGCGCGGCCGGCGACCAACACCAACGTCAGGCTGTTGAATGGACCCGGCTTCAACGCCGCGTCGATCAAGAACGGCGTCACCCACCAGCTGAAGGCCGGCGACGTCATCGTCATTCCCGCCGGGACGGGCCATTGGTTCACGAAGATCGACGATCACATTACCTACCTCATGATCCGCGTCGATCCCGACAAGGTCACGCCGCTCAAGGACGAGGCAGCCTCGAAAGCGGACCTCGCGACCCGCAAGCCGAAGTAGTCAGCGCTTTCTGATGGCGGCAATCGTGTCGGCGATCGGCTCGCGATCGTCGCGCAGGAATCCTCCGGTCTGCACGGCGAGCATTCGGAGCGCGCTCCTGGTCTCGGCGACGTAGCGGGTCCAGACGTCGGCGTCGATGCTGGGGCGCAGCAGGTTCGACGCGAGCGACTTCGCGTCGAGGCAGACGATCCTGACGCGGTGCTGCACAGCGGCGCCGATCAGCTCGGACATCGCCGCCCGAATCTCGCCGTCGTCTACGTACCCGCCGCTGATGAACAGCAACACCCGCTCCGGTGCGGGCGATCCCTCCGCGGCTTCGACCAGTTGCTTCGCCTTGGCAAGCGCCGTCGTCGCTCGCTTCCGCAACTCCGCCCTCTCGTCGGCGCTCAGCACGCCGCCCGGGCGCAGGAGATCGTCGGGCTTGAGGCCATTCCCCGACATGTTCCGAATCGCCCACTGGACCGCCGAGATCTCGGTCGCCCGATCGATCGCATCAGCCGACAGTGCGGCGCTCGACCGACACTTCGTCGCCCGGGACGGCCATCGCCGCGGCCATCGATCGCAGGAGCGAGCGTAGCCTGCCCGGTGTCAACGAAGTTGACGTGCAGATCGTCGACGAAGACCAGCCAGTAGGTTCGGTTCGTGAAGCCCGAGTCAACGTCCGGTCGCCGCTTCCACCGGCGCTCACTGCGTTGATCAACCCGACGCCGAGCAGTACGACTGCGATCGTCAGCGAGCACCGCATGTTGCGTTGGACGAGCTCCACGCGGCGTTGGCCGTGACGACCAGCTGAGCTTTGCAGGGTGACGAGTCGCCACTGCACGGTTTCTGGTGCCGTTGAGCCCGCGCGCCAGCAGTTCGTCCTTGCGAGGGGCGAGCGCGTGACTCATGCTGCCCTCCCCGCGAACGTGGGACGGTCGACGCCCCCCGACCTGAACGATTCGGAGGAGGTTCCATGAGAGACGTCCTATGCCTTGCCGCCGCGTGCGCGATCGTCGCACTGCATCCGGCAGTCGCCCGCGCTGACATCTCGGTTCGACTCACCAACGCTCAACTGACGGCGGCATCAGACGTCGTGCTGATCGGCCGTGCCATATCGTCGCAGTCGCGCTGGATCGATCGCACGCTCGTCACCGCCGTCACCGTTGAGATCGAAGAGTCGCTGAAAGGCGACGCCACCGGCCAGATCGAGGTCATCCTGCCCGGCGGCATCGACGCGAGCCGCCGCGTCAAGGTCGGCATGTCCTATCCGGGCGCGCCCACCATGCGAGACAACGAACAGGTCTTTCTGTTCCTGACCCGCTCGGACGAAGTCGACGGGTACGTCGTGAGCGGCTTCGCCCAGGGCAAATTCTCGATCGTCAGCGACGCCGCCGGCGTCCGCCGTGTCAGTCGCGACTTGCGCGGGTCGCAGCTCGTCGAAGGCACCGGCGTGTCACGCGGTACCGTCACGCTCCAGTCGCTCGCCACGTTCCGTCAGGAGATTCTCGCCCTCATCGCGCAGTAGCGCCACAGGAGCCTTCGATGCAGACGCGAAAATCTCTCGGCCTTCTTGTCGTGGCGCTCGCCGTCGTGGCGCTTGGCCGCACCAGCCTCAAGGCTGGCGGCTTCCTCGTGCAGATCGACATCACCGGCAACACACCGTCGCCGATTGCCGGACACGTCGTCGGCCGGCTCGTGCCAATTCGCCAGGATACCCGCGCGCTTCCCGTGCGTTACTCGATGAACACCTCGTTGTCGCCGATCCCGAACCCGCTGGGCGCGGCGTTCCTGAGCGTGGCGGACGCGCAGTCTGTTCTCCAGGCCTCGCTCGACGTATGGAACGTCGTCCCGACCTCGTACGCCGAGATGCGGATCGAAAATACCACCGGCAAGATCACCAACGCCGGCTTCGACTTCGTCAACGAGCTGACCTTCCGAACCGCCGCCGGCTTTGCCGCGATTGCCTCGTCGCCGTCGGTGAGCCTGATCGAAGACACGACGCTCGTCGACGGCGACCTGATCGACGGCGACGCCGACGCCGACGTCTCGGCCGCAATCACCGTGGCCACTGACGTCGATGGCGATGGCGATATCGAGTTCCCTGCCGGCTTCTACAAGGCCGGCACCATTCTCGACAACGACGTGCAGTTCAACACCAAGACGACACCGGGCTGCGCTTCACGACAGCGGATGCCGCCGCCGACACTGTCACGCGCTCGGTGGACCTCATGGCCGTCGCCGTCCATGAGTTCGGCCACTCGATCGGCCTCTCGCACACCGCTGGACAATCAGATCAGCGCCACCGACGGCACCGGGACGACGATGTTCCCGGGCATCGACACCGGCGATCCGGCGGCGGAGTTGTCGCAACGATCGCTGGGGACCGACGACATCGCCTGGGCGTCGTATCACTACCCCGAAGGCTCGGGCGCGACCGGACTCCCCGCGATTCAGACCGGCGACCAGCCGTTTGCATCGGTGTACGGCGTGATCGAAGGCAACATCCGTCATGGCGTGCTGAACCAACCGATCGCCGGCGCCAGCGTCGCCGCCTATCAGTGGGACGCGGGCACGTTCGTGTCGGCGGGTTTCAGCGGGACAACCCAGGTCTCCGTCGACCTGCTCACCGGTTCGTTGTTCATCGTCAACGCCGCCTTCAACGTTCCCGACGGCAAGTACCGCATCCCCGTGCCGAAAGGGAACTACGCCGTCGGCGTCGAGGCGATAGATGGCACACCCGTCGCGGCGGGCAACATCGGCTTGAGTGCGGTGATCGGGTCGATCTTCGGCCAGCTCAATTTCCAGGAGGAGTTCTTCAACGCGCAATGGGAGGCGCGCGGCGAAATCCGTCCCGGCCAAAAGAAAATGGTCGTCGTCAAAGCCGGCCAAACGACGCCGGGCATCGACATGACGACGTCACGGAATTTCAATATCAACCGGTTCGGGACCCGCGACTTCGTCGGCTTCACCGGCCAGGCAGGGCTGAGCTACTACGCGGTGCGGGTGACGCCGGCCGACTTTACAGCTACGGTTGTGGCTGCGGCGGAAGCCGAGGACCCAGCCGAGCTGTCGCTCTACGCGCTGCTCTTTGACACGGCAGTACTGGACGCGTCCGTCGCGCCGCAGTTTGCGTCGGCGCTCCTGACGCGCGGCACGGTCAGTCCTGACGGGACGACTGCCAGCATCGATCTGGATGCGCCGCTCGCGAGCACCACGGGATTCCTGGGTCAGGACAACGACTTCGCGCCGTTCTATCTGGAGGAAGGCCACGCGCTGGCCAAGCAGGTGGAACAGGAGATCGTCGCGGGGACGCTGACGAGTCTGTTCATCGTCTTGCGATTGCCGCCGAGCCCGTTTGCCGGCGTCAGTGCATTCCCGCCACTGATCGGACTCGATGGCGGTGTCACCCCGAACGACGTGCCGATCTTCGGTCAGTCGTTCGTCTCGACGGATGGGACCACGTTCAACCGCGTGACGAACTTCAACTTCCGCTTCTCGCTGGGTCTCGTCGAGAAGCCGTAAAGCGGTGACCAGCGCCGGCTGGCGTGGGCCTGCCGGCGCACCTTTCAGATCTCCAACGTGACCGATGCGGCGTCGTTGAAGTGCACGATCAATTGTCCTTGCGACGATTGCCGCAACGCCTCGACGTGCTCCTCGAGTTCCGCAAACGCCACGCGGCGAGCGCTGTCTTCCGGCTGCGCCGCCGCGGTTGTGCTGAACCAGAAATGAAACGGCTCGCCGGCCGGCGCCGCGAGCGCACGGTCGGCCGCAGGTCCGCGCCGGGAGTTGAAGACGAAATCAATCACCCGCGGATCGGGATTGCCGTTCAGTCCGTTGCCGCAGAACACGTAGTTGCGCGCCGAGACCTGGCGTGCGAACGGAGCATCGCATGTTGTGCTCGGATCCGTGATGCTGCACCTTGAGAACATCGAGGTGCAGGCCGGCGCCGTCGAGGAACCCGGTTCGCCGCAGGCCGTCGAGGATCTTCTCCTGCTGCGAGTCGCCGGTCATCAGCAGGCGCTTGCCGCCTTCCTCGATCATGAACATCAGCGACGCCACGTTCGGGGCGGTGACGCCCTTGAAGTCGGGGATCCCGTTCCAGTCGCCCAGATCGAACGGCGTGCTGCTCGCGCCGTCGGTGAACTCGTCGATGCGCCGTTTCAGCTCCCGCCGCAGGTCCCTCACGTCGTCCTGATTCGCCCGCAGCCAATTGACCCAACCGGTCTTCAGGTCGGTCAGCTCCGCGTGCCCGGGTCCGACGATGGTGAACGTCATGCCACCGACGGGAAAGCTCTGGACCGTGTCACGAAAGAAGAGCAGCTTCGCGTCACCCGTCATGCCGGGCAGACGGTTGACCGGGATGTCGAGCGCATCGCCGGCGGCGAGACGCGAGACCTTGAGCGCCTCGGGAATCGAGACCGCGATGTCCTGCAGTTCGAGCGCGGCGTCGACCATTCCGGCCACGGCGGTGGCAAAGAGGGTCGGTATCGCGACGGCGATCAGATCCTCGACGTTCTTGCTTTCATTGAGGCCAATGAGATCGCGGAACGCGTTGTGCAGAATGCCCTTGATCTCGGGCGGCCGCGGTACGGTCGGCTGGGTCGCGCCAGCCACGTTGTGACTGGTCTGGTACTCGAAGACCCGCCATTCGACTTCGTCCTGGAGCAGCTGCAGCACGCCCGAGATGTGATCGCTGTCGATGTGCGAGACGTAGACGTACTCGAGCGGCCGGCCTTCGGCCCGCAGCCGCGAGAGCTCGGCCCGGACGTGCTGGCTCATGCTCGTCGACATGCCGCCGTCGCACAGGACGAGTTGGCCGTCGCCGCCTTCGAGCAGCAGGCAATCGCCATGCGCCGATTGAAAGATGTGCAGCTTCACGATCGGGCCTCCGGCCGCACCTCGCGGCGCTGATTCGCCTGCATCGCTTCCTCGATCGCCGCGGCCGCGTTGATCCGTCCGAAGCCAACGGCATTGCCCCACGTCGTACGACGCACCGGGGAGCGGCTTCGCGGTCCGCAGCAGGATGCCGGCACACTGCGCCGACGTCAGTTGCCGATTGGCGGCCGAGCATCAGCGCGACGACGCCGGCGACGTAGGGACTCGCCATGCTCGTCCCGCTCATCGCGATCCATGGTTCGTCGGGATGTGCAAATCCGTTGGCGGCGACCACCTCGGTGCCCGGCGCGGCGATCTCCGGTTTGCAGCGGCCATCGCGCGTCGGCCCCTGGCTGCTGGTGATGTTGATGCGCTGTCGGGCGTGATCCAGATTCGAGACCGCGACGACGCGATGCCCGCAGGCGAGCGAGCTGATCGAATGCGAGTCGGTGTGGCTGCGCTCGGAGAAGAACGAGGGGAAGCGGAAGACCCGGCGGCCGCCAATCGGATCGAGCTCCCCCGGATCGTCCCGTTCGATCCAGGCGTTGAAGCGGCCATCGCGGATCTCGTCGCCGATGAGCCGGACCTTCCACACGCCGCCGTCGATGCCGCGGAAGTTATCCGCCTCGAGGTTGGGCGACAGATAGATCGCGACGTAGTTGGCACCGTTGGTCGGGTGATAGAGCTCGTTGTAGATCGAGATCGTGGTGCCGCTCGGCAGCCGGTGATTCTGCACGAACTCGCGCGGCTTGACGGTGATCCACTGCGTGCCCGATGGCGGTTTCACGGCGACCGTCAAACGATCCTGCGCTCCGTACCAGATCTCCAGTTCGTTCTCCGATCGATCCTCGACGCCGTCGCCGACGACGACCCAATCGAGCTCGACTTCGAGGCCTGCCGCAGGCACGCGGCCTTCGGCATGGATGCGGCCCATGATCCAGCCGAGGTCGCCTTCGGTTTCGGCTTTTTCCTGCCCGGCATTTCCGGCGGCCACGCAGATCGCACGTCCGGGCGCAGCGAGGCAGGCATCGAGCCACCGTGACACGCCACCGGATCCGTCGTGCGCGCCGCCGTTGGTCCCGAGGCTGATGTTCACGACGAGCGGCAGTCGCAGATCCGCCGCCAGTCGGAGCAGGTACTCCACCGCATGCACGATGCGGCTGCTGTCGCTGAACGTCGTTCGGCGCCGCACGATAGGGTCTTCGGGAAGCGGCACGTCGAGAAGCACCCCGGCCAGACGGGCGCCCGGGCACACGCCGCTGTTTCCGCCGGCGATGCTCGCCACATGCGTGCCGTGTGACCCCGAACGCGTCTGCGACTGACGTTCGAGGAGCGTTGCCGGTGGAACGCCGCGCTCACGCGACGCGACAATCGCCGCGTCGAGATCGGCCTTGAGAAACTCCGAGCCGTAGTCGAAGCCGCGCGCGACCGGCGCCGGCCGCTTGGCGCGCCCTTGATCCCAGATCGCCTCGAAGCGCGTGTAGCCCTGATCGTCGAGAAAGTCCGGATGCGCGAAATCGAACCCGCCGACGTCGATGATGCCGATCAGTACGCCGCGCCACCGCCGTGCGTCCTCGCGTCGCCGGCGGCCTTGTCGATCGCGGCGGCGGCGCGCCGCGTCGGCGGCGGATCCAGCTTCAACGGCTCGGTGGGATGGACGAACGCGACGGCCGGATCGTCGGCAATGGTCCCGAGGAGCGAGACGGGAACGGTGGCGGCGATCAGGTTGCGCCGGCGCAGCACCGTCCCGCCGAAGAGCTGGCCTCGTGCCGTCGCGGCCGCACTTCGCACCGTCGCGTCGAGCTGCGGCAACCGCGCCCGCGTGATCGTCCGGCGCCACACCGGAGCGTTCGGGCACGAGTTCGATCACCACGTTCACAAACGCATCGTCTGGCGGCGGTTGCGACTCGAGCGGCTGACGTTTCGCCAGCCGGGTCGAGCCGGCGCGCCGGCCGCGCAGGCGATCGAGGTCCTCCGGCGAGGTGGCGGCGAGCGCAGGTGCGGTCAAGACTCCGCCGGCGGCCTCGGTGGTTGCGGCAGACGAGGTGACCGTCGTCGCCACGTCGGCGCGGAGCGCATTGACCTTGCGGTCGCCGTTGGAGACGACGCGAAGGCGCGGATGGAGACGACGGGACGGAGCGTCGCCGTTGGCCATGGGTTCTCCTGTCACATCAGACGGACCCGGGGTCCAACTTTTCCGCCGATACCCCCGGGGGGTAGGGGTCAGGTCGTGAATCGTGAATTGGCGGCCCCGACTTCGGGCCGCCATTCACGATTCACGACCTGACCCCTTCGCAAAAAATGCCAGAGCGGTTTCGGCGAAGCGTCCCGCGTGGTCGCCGAACACCGGGCCATGGCCACCGTTCGGCACGACCCAGAGATACGAGCGCGGGATCGCGGCAAAGAGCTCGGTGGCGAGCGTGACGGGATACAGCGGGTCCCGATCGCCGAAGACGATCAGCGTGTCAGCGGCGATCGTGCCGAGCATCTCGGGAGTGAACCGGACGTCGGTGTGGTCGTCGGCAAAGCCACGCGCGTGGGCGTAGAGCGCCGCGATCTGGACGTCGCCGCCGCGATGGCGGGCACGCATCGCGTCTCGCTCGGCAGCGCTGAGGCCGGCGTCCGACACCTGACGCTGAATCGCGCGCGCCCGCTCGGGAAAGGACGGCGGCGCGCTGACGACGACCATCGCGTCGACGAGCGCCGGCTCCATGACCGCCAGATGCATCAGGGCGATGCCGCCGCCGCTGAGTCCGATCGCTTTGACCCGCGGCACGCGGAGGTGATGCAGCAACGCGACGACATCGCGCGCGCAGTCGCGGAACGCGAAGCGTTCGACCGCCCCGCTCGATGAGCCGTGGCCGCGGAGGTCCGGGGCGATCACCCGATAGCCCGCGGGCGGCGTCTTGAAGATGTGCTGCCAGTCGGCGCCGATGCCGAAGAAGCCGTGCAGCCACAGCAGCGGCTCACCTTCGCCAACCGTGTCGTAATGCAGATCGATCCCGTCGGTCGTGAGAATCATGCGCGCCCTCGCTCAGTGCGAGTATGCGAGGACGGCGCGTGAAGAACCAGTCTGGCCGGACCGCCGGATATAATAGAGACGTCGGCGCAAGCCTCTGGCCGACCGCTTCCTCGACAGCTCATCGGCTCCGGTTCGCGATCAGCGCGGCCACTCTTCGCGAAACGCGGCGATCATCGCGGCAAACGCGGCATCGGTCGCCTCGGGATCGTAGCGCGGCCCTTCGTCGCGCATGAACGCGTGCTCCGCGTCGAACATCCGGATGCGGTGATTCACCTGCGCGGCCTTCAGGACCGATTCGATCGCGGCGCGTCCCTCGCTCGGAATATGCGGGTCGCGCGAGCCGAAGACCATCAGCAGCGAGCCGCGGATCTCGTTGGCGCGATGGAGCGATCCGGCGTCAGCGTCCTTGCCCAGTCGTCCGTTGTGAATCCCCGTCCCGTAAAAGCACGTCGTCGCCTTCACATCCGGCTGCAACGCGGCGCGGAACGCGAGATGGCCGCCGATGCAGAAGCCCATGGCGCCAAGCTGACCGGTGCTGACGCGCGGATGCGCCGCAAGGTAATCGAGCGTCGCACGGCAGTCGGCGTCGAACTCCGCGACCGCGGTTTTCGCCGCGTCCTCCATTCCCCGCGTGCGCCCGTCATCGTCGAACGGGATCGCCGCCCCGGGCGGCTCGACGCGGTGGTAGATCTCCGGCGCTGCGACCACGAAGCCGTAGCCGGCCAGGCGGACGCAGGCGCGTCGCATCGGGCCGGTGAGCTGAAAGATGTCGGAGTAGCAAACGATGCCGGGATGCTTGCCGTCCCCGTTCGGGTACGGCGACGAACATCCGCATCGGGCTCCCGCCCACTGTGATTTCGACATCCTCAGTTGTCAGCACCATGACCTGATCCCCGAGCGTAGGCAGTCGCTGCCAGTGGCGGAAGTTTACCGCCGACGCGAGGGGCAGTGCCGAACTCGCGCATCTGCTACGCTCGCGCGCGTGGGCCCTTTCGCCGTCATCGTGATGGGTGTCTCCGGCGCCGGCAAGACGACGATCGGGCAGGCACTGGCGCGACGCCTTTCCTGGCCGTTCCTCGATGCCGACGACCTCCATTCCGCAGCCAACGTCGCAAAGATGAAGCGCGGCGAGCCGCTCACCGATGCCGATCGGGGACCGTGGCTCGACGCCGTGCGGGCACGCATCGCCGATGCGCTCGGCCGCAACACCTCGATCGTGGTCGCCTGCTCTGCACTCAGGCACGCGTACCGAGATCAGCTGGCCGGCGGCGACACGCGAGTCTTGTTCGTGCACCTCGATGCGCCGCGTGACGTGCTCGCGGCACGCCTGGCCTCGCGGCGAGGGCATTTCGCGGCACCGTCACTGCTCGACAGTCAGCTCGCGAGTCTCGAGCCGCCCGACGACGACGCGCTCGTCGTCGACGCCACGCGGACGCCGGATGAGATCGTCGCTGGCATCGTGGCACGCCTTCCGACAACGCCGTTGCGACCCTGACATTTGAAGACATCTTCGGGCGATATTGTCTCCAAACGTCGCAGTGTTCCCGGCCGCTGCGCGACCCGTCCGAAGTGCGGCAGACGCTGGTATCCTGTCGCGCATCATGAAGAAACTGGTGTTCGTTTCGACCCTCGCCCTCGTGGCGACGCTGGCGACCATCGGCGCGCAGCAGCCGTCGCGATCGACCGGCCCGGCAACCGGGCCCTCCGGCAAGCCGCCCGATACCGTCTTCCTCGAAGATTTGACCTGGGCCGAAGCGCGCGACCTGATCGGCAGCGGCACGACGACGGTGATCATCGGGACCGCGGGCACCGAGCAGAAGGGTCCGCACATGGTCGATGGCGAGCACAAGTTCGTCATGCACTACGCCGCGGACAAGATCGCGCGGGCGCTCGGCAAGACGCTCGTCGCGCCGGTCATCGCTTACGTACCGGAAGGCAGCTGGGATCCTCCCAGCGGACACATGAGCAAGCCGGGCACGATCACGCTGCCGGAAGATCGGTTCGTCGAGCTGCTCGTGCACACCGGCCGCAGCCTCAAGGCCGGCGGCTTCAAGACCATTCTTTTCCTGGGCGAGTCAGGCGGCAATCGCTCAGGGATGCGGACCGCGGCGGCCCGGCTCAACGAGCTCTGGGCCGGCGCCGCGCGCGCCTTCTGGATCGACGACTACTACACCAAGTCGCACGCCGATCAGAACGCCTACATCACCAAGACGATGGGGATTCCTGCCGATCAGATCGGTGGACACGCCAACCTGCTCGATACCTCCGAGATGCTCTTCGTCAACGCCAAGCACGTGCGGATGAAGAAGCTCGCGCCGGGCGGCGGCTACGAGAACAGTGGCGTCAGCGGCGACCCGACGAAGTCGACGGCCGCACTCGGCAAGATCTTCCTGCAGATGAAGATCGACAACGCGGTCGCGCAGATCAAAGGGCTCATGAGCGGGACCTTGCAGCCCGCGACCGCTGACGGACCCGGCGCTGGCGGCGGTCGCGGTGGCGGCCGGGGCGGCGGACGAGGAGCGCAGAACGCCGCCGCTGCACCGGCAGGGCCGCCGCTGCCAACAGCGGAGACAGCGCCGGCCGGCATCTCGCCGTCGCAAGCGCCGGACACCGTCTTCATCGACGAGCTGACGTGGGAAGAAACCCGCGACGCGATCAAGGCCGGCAAGACGACCGTGATCGTCCCCATCGGCGGCACCGAGAAGAACGGCTATCACATGGTGCTCGGCAAGCACAATTTCGTCGTCACTCACGCGGCCAACCAGATGGCGCGCAAGATGAAGAACACCCTCGTCGCCCCGACGATTCAATACGTGCCCGAGGGCGATCCCGACCGCGCCAACCCCGGTGTCATCTCGCTGCCTTCACCCGCGTACGACCAGCTGCTCGACGCCGCGGCGCGCAGCCTCCAGGTCCACGGCTTCAAGGAGATCATCTTCATCGGCGACAGCGGCGGAAACCAGGGCGGCATGACCAACGTCGCCACCAAACTCAACGAAGAGTGGAAGGACAAGGGCGCGCGCGTCTTCGCGTTGACCGACTACTACGAGGGCGGTCGCGAACACTACCGCGCCTGGCTGCTCGCGGCGTTCGGCTACGACGACGAGGTGATCGGCAGCCACGCGGGGATCAGCGATACGTCGCAGATGCTGTTCGTGCACCCGGCCGGCATCCGCAAGGATCAGCTCAAGCCGTGGGGCGGGCCGCAGGACGCGGGCGTCTCGGGCGACCCGATGAAGGCGACCGCCGAGATCGGCCGGATGGGCATCGAGTTCAAGGTCAACGCGGCGATCGGGCAGTACCGGCTGATCAAGACTCCACCGCGCCGTGGCGGCCGTGGCGGCACTGGGCAGTAAGGCAAGAACTGCGAGCTTCGTCCGTCCTGGGTAGGGGGGTGGGGTGGGGTCAGGTCTTGACCTGACGGCCGCGCCGGTACCGCGGCCGCTCACCAGACCTGACCCCCACCCACCCCGACCCCCACCCCAAATTGTGCAGAAGCGTTGACTTAGCCCACCAGCTCTTCCATACTTGTCAAAGCTCTTCAAAAGGCCCATACTGTCGTTTAAAGTTCGTTCGCTAGCTCTGCCGAAATCCACTGTAGAGCACGGCGTATTTCGGCGGTCGTGTGTCAGGACGTGCACGGATGGGCATGACGTGCCCGCAAGGTTGGACTCATGGATCAAAGCGCGACAGCCGGCGACCACTACGAGACCCTGCAGATCAGCAAGAACGCCGATCACGACACCGTCCAGCGTGTCTTCCGGCTCCTGGCGCAGCGCTTTCACCCCGACAACCCGGACACCGGCAACGAAGAGCAATTCCGTAGGCTCCACGAGGCCTACGTCATCCTCAGCGATGCCGAGAAGCGCGCGCAGTACCGACATCTTCCACGACACGTTTCAGAAGGAGCGGTGGCAGTTTGTCGCCGCCGGGCCGCCAGCCGACAACGATTTCGCGCTCGAGCAGCACATGCGCTTCGTGATTCTCGAAATCCTCTACAGCCGCCGCCGCACCGAGCCCGACAAGCCGAGCCTGTCGAATCTCGACATCTCGCGGCTCACCGGCCGTCCACGCGAGCATCTCGAATTCACGATCTGGTACTTGATTCAGCGTGAGTTGATTTCGCGCAACGATCAGTCGAGCCTCACCATTACCGCGACCGGCGTCGACTTCGTCGAAGCCAATCCGCACATCCGACGCCAGCCGCTTCGCATCGCCGGCGGCAACGCCAAGTAGCGCTCTCACTCCGCCGATAGCCTTCCGAGCCACGGCGTCGCAATACGACGCCATTGGGATTAGGATTCTCGCGCGCGACGCCGCCAGGCCGGGCCGCCAGCGCCGCACAGGTGATCGCGGCAGGGCCGTCGATCATTGCGCCAGCCGCCACTGCCCGTTCTCCTTCGCGAATGGGATGAAGACCGTCGTGGACGACGACGACGCCTCACCCGCCTTGGTGCTTTTCTGTTCGGTCCGGACGACGTTCAGCGTCGCGCGGGCATCGTCTTCGATGATCAACACGCCGCCGGTCTTGAGCGCGGCCATCAGGTCGGCGCGCGTCGGCAGCATCTTGCGGCGGAACGCGGTGCTCTCGGCGCGCTCGCTTGCCGGTTCCGACTTCCACTTGGCCTGCGCGTCCGTCGTCGCGAGGCGCATCGCTTCGTCCATCTTGCCGCCGTGCACGAGATCGACGTATTGCAGCGCGAGCGTGCCAATCGGGTGCTTGAGGATGTCGGGGCCGTTGACGCGCTCTTCCTTGGTCGCGGCAGGCGCGCCGCCGCCGAGGACCATCGGCCCGATGCTGGCGCGCCAGGAGCCGCCTTCAAGCTCGAACGCCGCGATGACCTCCGCGCCGTTCTCCAGCTTCGCTTCGAGCTGCGCGATCGAACCGTTGATTGTTAGTTCCCCGGTCTTCGCGATGGCCGCCGCCAGCGCGCGCGGGTCTGGTGCGCGCTCCTTGTAATTGGCGCTCATGTCGCGGCGGTCGGCGGCCGACATCTTCTTCCACTCGTCGATGTCGCTCTTCGTCCTGAGCGCGACGTATTCGTCAATCTTGCCGGCCTGCAGCAGCCCGGCGACCTTGATGGCGAGTTGTGACGCGGGGTGCTTGAGCGCAGCCTCGCCCTTGAGCGGCGCCTGCGCGAGCAGGCCGGCGGTGGACGCGGCGAGCGCGACGGCCAGGCAGAGCGAGACGAACGACGAGCGGCGAGAGGAGACCATCGGCGAGTTGAATGTCATGGCGCACCAGTAGAGCCGACGGCGCACGGTTCGTCAACGCGCTGTGACGTTGTTGTGGAAAAAGAGCGTTGTGGTGGGAAAGCAGGGCCGGCTACAAAAAGGGATGGGGTCAGGTCGTGAATCGTGAACGGAGCCCCGGGCTTCGTTCACGATTCACGACCTGACCCCTACCCCCGTTTCTTGAATGCGAAGCCGTAGCTGGCCGATAGTTCAGTGAGCGCCGGGCAGATCGAATCGATCGAGATTCATGACCTTGTCCCACGCGGCGACGAAGTCACGCACGAACTTCTCCTGAGAGTCGTCACAGGCGTAGACCTCCGCGAGGGCTCGGAGCTCGGTGTTCGAACCGAAAACGAGGTCGACGCGGCTGGCGGTCCACCGGGCATCGCCCTTGGCGCGACCGCGACCGGTAAACGTCTCGGCGGCGCCGAGTCTCGGCACCCACTCCGTATCCATGTTGAGCAGGTTGACGAAGAAGTCGTTGGTCAACGTGCCGGGCTTCTTGGTGAGCACGCCGACGTTCGACTGCGACGTGTTGGCGTTGAGGGCGCGCAGGCCGCCGATCAGCACGGTCATTTCCGGCGCGCTCAGCGTCAGCCGGAAGGACCGCTCGATCAGCAGATGCTCGGCCGGCACCGTGTGTCCCTCGCCAAGGAAGTTGCGGAACCCGTCCGCGTCTGGCTCGAGCACGGCAAACGACTCCACGTCGGTCTGCTCCTGCGACGCGTCGGTCCGTCCCGGCGCGAACGGCACTTTCGCATCGTGTCCGGCGTCCTTCGCCGCCTTCTCGACGGCAGCGCATCCGCCGAGCACGATCACGTCGGCCAGCGAGACCTTCTTCTTTCCGCCGGCCTGCGCGTCGTTGAACGCCTTCTGCACACCTTCCAGCGTCTGTCACCACTTTCGCCAGTTCGGGTGGATTGTTGACGGCCCAATCTTTCTGCGGCGCGAGGCGGATGCGGGCACCGTTGGCGCCACCGCGCTTGTCGGTGCCGCGGAACGACGACGCGGACGCCCACGCGGTCGACACGAGCTGTGAGATCGACAGGCCCGATCCGAGAATCTTGCTCTTCAGGTCGGCGATGTCCTTGTCGTCGATCAGCGCGTGATCCGCCGCGGGCACCGGGTCCTGCCAGAGCTGCGGCTCCTTGGGCACTTCCGGTCCCAGATAGCGCGTGATCGGCCCCATGTCGCGGTGCGTCAGCTTGAACCACGCCCTTGCGAAGGCGTCCGCGAACTCCTGCGGGTTCTCGTAGAAGCGACGAGAGATTTTTTCGTAGGCCGGATCGAAGCGGAGCGACAGGTCGGTCGTCAGCATCCCCGGTGCGATCTTCTTCGACGGATCGTGCGCGTGCGGCACGGTCCCTTCACCGGCCCCGTTCTTCGGCTTCCACTGCTTCGCACCAGCGGGACTCGTGGTCAGCTCCCATTCGTACTCGAACAGGTGCTTGAAGTAGTCGTTGCTCCACTTGACCGGCGTCGTCGTCCAGGTCACCTCGAGGCCGCTCGTGATGGCGTGGGCTCCCCTGCCGGTTTCGTAGCCGCCCTTCCAGCCGAACCCCTGCTCCTCGAGATTGCCGCCCTCCGGTTCGGGGCCGACATGCTTGTCCGCAGCCGCCGCGCCGTGGGTCTTGCCGAACGTGTGTCCGCCGGCAATGAGCGCCACCGTCTCCTCGTCGTTCATCGCCATGCGGCGGAACGTTTCGCGAATATCCCTCGCGGCCGCGAGCGGATCCGGGTTGCCGTTCGGCCCTTCCGGATTCACGTAGATCAGGCCCATCTGCACGGCGCCAAAGGGATTCGCCAGTTGCCGGTCACCGCTGTAGCGCTCGTCGCCGAGCCACGTGCTCTCGGACGCCCCAGTTGACGTGCTCGGGCTCCCAGACGTCTTCGCGCCCGCCGGCGAAGCCGAACGTCTTGAACCCCATCGACTCCAGAGCGACGTTGCCCGTCAGCACCATCAGGTCGGCCCACGAGATCTTCCGGCCGTACTTCTGCTTGATTGGCCAGAGCAGGCGGCGGGCCTTATCGATGTTCGCGTTGTCCGGCCAGCTGCCGAGCGGCGCAAAGCGGATCTGGCCCGAGCCTGCACCGCCGCGGCCGTCGTGAATGCGGTAGGTGCCGGCACTGTGCCACGCCATGCGGATGAAGAGTCCGCCGTAGTGGCCGAAGTCCGCTGGCCACCAGTCCTGCGAGTTCGTCATCACCGCCGCGAGGTCCTTCTTCAGCGCAGCGAGATCGAGTGATTTGAACTCTTCGGCATAGTTGAATGACTCGCCCATCGGATCGCCCGCGGGGTGGTTCGTGTGGAGGCTGCTCAGGTTCAACTGATTGGGCCACCAGTCGCGATTCGACCGGCCGCCGCTGTGCAATTGGCCCGAGAACGGGCATTTTTTCTCGCTATCCATGTGACGTGACCTCTCGTGTGTGATGTGCGTGCAGCCCCGGTGTCAGCCGGGGAGATGACCTTTGCGATGGCGTGACGGCGTCGACGCGCGGCTGCTGCGGGCGGCCTTCCGCGGGCGTCGGCGTGTCTTCGAATTGCCGCCCGTCGGCGGTTGCGACCGTGTCAGACAATCGGGACAGCGGCCCCAGTAGGCCACTTCGGCTTCGTCGATTTCGTAACCCGCGCCCTTGCGTGGCGTCAGACAGGGCGCGGCTCCCACGGCGCAGTCGATATCGACGACGCGCTTGCAGATGCGGCAGATCAAGTGGTGATGGTTGTCGCCAACGCGATCCTCGTAGAGCGCCGGCGACCCTGCGGGCTGGATGCGGCGGAGCAGACCCTCGGCGACGAGGACGCCGAGCGCGTCGTACACCGATTGGAGGGAGATGGCGCCGATCTCGGCCCTGATGATCGCCGCGGCAGCTTCGGCGGTGATGTGCGGCTGACGAGCCACCGCTCGCATGACCGCCAGCCGCTGGGCGGTGACCTGGATGCCGCGTTGACGCAGCAGGGCGGTGGAGTCGGGATCCACTTCAAGAGCCTATCAATTTTTGGAATAACTCCAAAACTGGACTGGCAAGAAGAGGTGACGCGCACAGTATCATCGGGCTCCAGCGCGTGAAGCTCCGACTAGGTGACCTCACTTTCGACGCCGATGCGCGTCAGCTGCGGCGCGGGCGGGAGGATGTGCACCTCTCGCCAAAGGCCTTCGAGCTGTTGAAGTGCCTGATTGAAGCGCGGCCGCGCGCGCTCTCTAAGAACGAGCTTCACGAGGTGCTGTGGCCGGCGACCTTCGTGTCCGAGAGCAATCTCGCGACCCTCATCGCCGAGATCCGTGACGCGCTCGGCGATACCGCGCGCCAGCCGCGCTTCATCCGGACCGCGCACCGCTACGGCTACGCCTTCTGTCACGAGGACGCTTCTGACACCGAGCCGGCCGCGCCGTCCGAAGCACCCAGCTTCTCGTGGTTGGTCAAGGATGGGAAGCGGTTGCCGCTGTCGCCCGGCGCGAACGTGCTCGGGCGCGACAAGGATGGGATCGAGCTCGACTCGGTGACGGTGTCACGGCGTCACGCCCGCATCACGATCAAGGGCAACGCGGCGACGGTCGAGGATCTCGACAGCAAGAACGGCACCTTCGTGAACGGCAGCTGCGGTCTCGCGGCCCGATCACCTCAAAGATGGCGACGAGATTCGCACCGGATCCGTCGTCGCTGCGATTTCGCATGACGTCGCCCGACCGGATCGACCGCGACCTGGAAAGCGGAGCGTGACGTCTAGCGGTTCGACCGTCGGCCCAGTTCGAGCACGACTGTGATCACGCGACGAGGTCGGGTTCGCCGTCGGCTACGCCCATCAGAAAGCGATCGGCCGTCAGGCGTCATCATCGTAGCCAGTGCTGCGCAGCCCGATCCGTGTCGCGGCTTCCGCTCCGCATCGTGAACAGCTGACGCGTCGACTGCCCGTCCTTCGAACCGCCGCGCCAATCGTCGATGGGAACCGCCATGATCGATCCGGTTGTCTGCAGCCGCGTAGTAGCAGCTCGCTTGCCCGTCGCGACGCCAGCGCGGGCTCGATCCTCCGCCCATCGAGATTCGCGTCTTTTCGCCGCCACCGACCGCGCATGACATAGACCTCCGACTCGCCGAATTCGTTCGAGATGAACGCCATCCACGCCGAGTCCGGTGAGAATCTCGCGCTCCCACTCGATTCGCTCGGCCCGTTTGTCAACAGCCGCGGTTGCGCGGCTTCTACGAGTGGAAACAGCCACAGATCGACGCCTGTCCACGGGCTGCGGTTGCTGTTCGGTGTAGGCAATCGATCGCACCGTCAGGGGACCAATCTTCGCGGCGTCAAGGGGCTTTTGATATCCAGCAAGTACCTTGTTCGCGTCCCTCGAAGCGTGCCGTTCGATCATCTTCGGGCGCCTCGCTATCGTCCGGTCGCGATGGCCAGTCGCCGCCATCCGGCGACCAGACCGGCACTGCTGGCGAACCCCTCCGTGTGATACGAACGGGTGCACCACGCGAGAGCGTCGTAGAGCCAGATATCGGAGGCGCCCAGTACGCCGGGTCGCTCGACCGTCGACCGCCAGCCGTTCGGCCATCCGGCGAAAAGCCGATACGCTCCAAAGTTCTGCGGGCGTCCATCCCGTATCCGCGTGACGCTGCCTTGTCGGTCGTACCAAACCAGTCTGCAATCTGTCCTGCGCTGCCTTGATACGCAAGGACACCCGTGTCCGATAGCGGCAAACGCCGGCAGTAGCCCAAAGCCTTCGGATAGCCAACGTCATCGGCAACCGTACTGCGGCTCGCCTTCCAGGCTCAAGAGGCGTCGTCAGTCGAATCGCTGAGCCATCAGCACGCCGTCTTCAACGAACAGCACGCTGCTGCGAGCGGGCACATAGACGACTTCGGAATGCATTCTGCGCGACGAACTTCTTGGCTCAGCGCATCGCAGCGATCCCACATAGATGCGTCGGCATGAGCGCGCGCGCCTTGCTCGTCGAGCGACGTCGCGAGAAACAAGAAATGGCGGCCGTCAGGCAGGAAGCTCGGCCAGTAGTGATTCATCTCGCGCGCCGATCTTGTCGAGCTGCGTCAGCGCGCACCGTGCCGGCCCGCCGTTCGGATCGATGCGATACAACCCGTCGCGAAACTGCGTGAACAGAATTGTTCCATCCGGCGCCCAGACCGTGCTCCCATCGCTTTCGATGGGCGCGCCGTTCTCGAGTGTCGCGGCAAATCGTCCGCGGCGGACCACCGCCACCGGCTTCTACCTTCTTCAACTCGCCAGCCCCGTCGACGAAGAAGCCGATGAAGCGGCTGTCCGGCGACCAGAACGGCGAGAAGCCGTTCGTCCGGTGCCTTCGACAGGACGCGCGCCTCGAGCGAATCCAGCGACCGTACCCAGATCCGTTGACACGGCCTTCGCGTCGCACCCACGAATGCCACGTGCCGTCCATTCGGCGAGATAGCCAGTCGCGGCCGGTTCTGCGGCCACGCCGATCGTGAACGCCTTCGGGAGCGGCGAACGTAAACCGTTGGTTTCAATCGCTGGCGCTGCCGCGATCGCGCAACCCGACGATGCCGCAGCGACCACGGCCGCCATCGCGATTCCCGCACGCCAGGCCTTCGCGCACACGCGGGCCGAGCCATCGAACGGTCGCGCGCGACGCCGGCGCGGCGGACGCGCCGGCCTCGCGCCGCCCACTCCAGTTCGAGCTTCACATCCCGCGCGGTTTGCCATCGGTCGCCCGGTTTCTTCTGGAGACAACGCTCGACGATGTGATCCAGGCTGGAGGCAGTCCCTCGACGCCTCGGCGGCGGTGGAGATCGGCGGCGGCTGCGACGTCAGGATCGACGCGATCAAGCTTGCCTGGCTCTCACCCTCGAACGCTTTACGCCCGGTCGCCATCTCGTAGAGCATGACTCCGAAGGCGAAAAGGTCCGTGCGCGCGTCGGCCGGACGCCCCTCCAGCTGCTCCGGGGCCATGTACTGAAACGTGCCGAGCACGCTCCCTTCGGCCGTCAACTTCTGGTCGAACGTGGCCGTGCTCACCAGGCCGAGGCTGCGGGTCGAGTTCCTTGGCCAGGCCGAAATCCAGGAGCTTGGCGCCCTGGGTGGTGAGCATCACGTTGCTCGGCTTGAGGTCGCGATGGACGATCTGGTGCCGGTGGGCGTGATCGAGCGCGTCTGCGATCTGCGCGCCGCAAGTGCAGCACTTCGGCGGCGGCGAGCGGCCCGCGCGTGAGGCAATCGTCGAGGGTCTCGCCCTTCGAGATACTCCATCACCAGAAAGGCGCGCCCATCCTGTTCGCCGACGTCGAAGAGCGCGCAGATGTTCGGGTGACTCAGCGACGAGATCGCGCGCGCTTCGGTCTCGAACCGACGCTCGACGATCGGGCCGCTCCGCGATCTCGGCGTTCAGCCGCTTGACGGCGACGATGCCGATCGAGCCGGTGTCGCGCGCTTTGTAGACTTCGCCCATCCCGCCTGCACCGATGGTGGACAGGAGCTCATACGGGCCGAGTCTGGTGCCGGCCGGAAATGTCACGATGGCGTCCGCGCGCGTGCCTCATCTTACGCGCACTCACGCCGCCGTCGAACCTCACGATGTCCACCTCAGCTGAATGGCCACGTCGAGGTGAATTCCTGAGGGAACGGAGGAAACGCCATCACGAAAATCCCGTAGCTGACGCCCAGCGACCAGCAGGGAGCGAGGCCTGTTCCCAGTCCCAGCCGTCAAAGGCAAAGACCACATCGCCAACCGTGGGCACCACGAAGACGTCCATGACGTCGTAACCGCTTGGCGTGGCCCGCCTCACATTCAACTCCAATTGACCATCGACGGTTGGTGTCAATTCGAACAGCCGGCATCGACCCGTCATATCCCACTCCACGTAGCAGGCGGCGTTCGCGTTGTCGATCGCTGAAGCTCGTCGATTCCCCGGATCGCGTGGCTTGCCCAATGCCAGGTTCATAGTTCGGTCCGGCCGGCGCCGGATACGCCGGCGGTGCCGGGGAACCGGCGCGACCGGAGGCGGCGGCGTGGCAACGGAGGTGGACGGTGTGGTTGGCAAACTGAGGGATCGCCGCGGCCCTTCGGAGCATGCCGCAGCAAACAATGCACAGATCGCGATGTGCGTCGAGATCACGCGCGTCATGACAACCTCCACGGTGAGTGTGGAGGGTTGGGTGATGCCAAGTCCTCGGGAACGTCTTGGGATTTCCCGGAGTTTTTGCCGGAGGTCAGGACTCGGCGCCGCGTCAGGGACGCGCCGCCGTCACCACGTCAAACGAGTGCCCCATTGGATCTGTCGCGCATCGCGCGCGCCAGTGCGTCTGAGGAATTGGTCGGAGTTCATGCTGCGATTGACCGCCGGAAAGTAGTTGACGAAGTTGGTGATGTTGAAGGCTTCGATGAGCAACTCGAGAGCGACCAGCGCCACCGAGCGAGAACGTCCTGGTGAGCCGAAGGTCTAACGTCCGATAGGGATCGAGTTCGAAGAGCGACTGATCAACAGGAGCGAGCGGGGTCGCCAGGCTGGCACGGTAGGCGTTGATGAGCCGGCGCTGTTCCGCCGCGTCCCCGCGTCCAACGGTGATCGGCACGCCCTCCGGACGGTCGCCTGTCGCGAGCGATCCACATCCAAATCGTGACCCGGCCTGCACGGGCATCGGCGAACCGCTGATCAGTTTGACAATGGCCGACAGATGCATTCCTGCAGGGAGCCCGAACGTCACGGCAGCCGAGAGGTTGTGGCGCTGATCGCTCGGGTTGTAGCCGCGTTCGCGCGGCGTGCGCTGCGTCCCTCGCTGGTTCACGAAGAAAGTCGACGCCGTCGAGATACGAGCGCGACAGCGTGTACCAAAATCTGGAGCTGCTGGGCGTCGCCGAATCGCATGCGGAACTGCGATTCGAGCGCGTCGTACCAGCTGCTCGTGTAGTTCTCGAGCATGGCCACCTGGGCAAACTGCGGAACCGGTCGCGGGTTGGACACCGACACCGGGCCGCTGGCTGGCAGGTTGCGGTCGGTCGTTCCGTATTGCTTCGCTCCATACGAATGGACGTAGTCCACGTCGAGCGTGGCACGTGAGCCGATCTGCCAGCCTGCGCCAGCCGTCGTGTTCAATGCGTACAGACTGGACGAAGTCGTCGGGAATGACCGTCCCGAGCTGGCGCGGGCCGCCGCCGGCGACGACGGCGCTGACGTCCGGTACTGGCGGAGGCGATTCGTGTCTTCGATCCGGATCGCTCGTCCGCCGATTTGATTCATCGCGCGGACCTGAAACCAGGGACGATTTCGCGCGACGTACATGCCCCACCCGCCACGCATGACGAGGGTCGCGTCGCCGCGCACGTCGTAGGTGGCGCCGATACGCGGCTGCAGGTTGTTCGCGTCGGTTCCGCGGTCTGGGCTGATGAACGCGCCCAGCCCGGCCAGCGACGGGTCGGCGAGCGCACGCGCGTAGAAATCGTTCAGCCGAAGCGTCGGATCGAGGTCGTAGCGAAGGCCGAGATTGCACGCGGAGCCGCTCGCCCGCGCGCCAGTCATCCTGCACGAACACGGCGAATGTGACGCGACCGATAGGTCTCGACGGCCGGGGTTTGCTGAACGAATCGAGTCGGGTGGGTTCTGCTGTCGGCGGGATCGAAAGGCAGATCGGTCTGGAACAAGAACAGACCATCCTGGAAGAAGCGGCTGTCAAGCTCGTTGATGCCGAATGCGAACTCTCCGCCAATCTTGAAATCGTGAGTTGTCGCGCTCACGAACAACGTTTCGGCGATCGCGACCTCCGTTCGCGGATAGGTCAGCCACTCGCCACCGTTGACCAGGCCAGTATTGATTGAGAGACGCTGCTCGGCCGCGCCGCGGACACCGCCGTGCGGCGCTCCGCCGCTGGTGTGTGAGAACCAATGCACCCGCAGCGTGTTCAAGGCCCGCGCTGACACCATCCAGTCGTCTTCCGCAACGACGCTGTGGGCGCGACTGAACGTGTCGACCTGGCTCGAATCAGAGTCGGTAACACCTGCAGCCGATCGGCCGATTGGTTGGCGTAGGCATAACGGATCAACGTGTTGTGGGTGGCGGACAACCGGTGATCCAACTTCAGGACGGCCAGTCGATCGTCGGTGGCCGCCGGGAACAAGCCGTTCTCGATCACGAACCGGCTCGTCGGCGGATGCGCGATGATTCGGGCGGTGTCGACGTGGTCGTCACTCGTAGGCGCCGAAGAAATGCGTGCGATTGCGCGCGATCGGCCCGCCCGCCGTCGCGCCGAAGCGCTGCTCGTCAAACGGCGGCTTGGTTCGCGCAAAGGCGTTGCGCGCGTTGAGAGCCGCGTCCCGACCGAAATAGAAGCCGCTCCCACTTACACGATTGCCGCCAGAGCGCGTCACCACCGAGACGACCGCGTTCAATGCCTGGCCGTACTGCGCATCGAACTGGTAGCGGAAGACCTTGAACTCCTGCACGCTCTCCTGCGACAGATTGATCGTTGGACTGCCCCACTGCGCGTCGTCCACATCGCCACCGTCGATGAGGGTCGTGAAGCCGCTACGCTGATCGGCCACGCCGCCAAACTTCGTCGTCGCAAAACGGGTCACGCTGGCATTCAACGGCCCCGAGCCGGGGCGCAGCTGGGCGAGGGCGAGGAAGTTCCGACCGATCTCCGGGAGCGCGCGAATCTGATCCTCTGTCACCACTGACGCTGGCTCGTGCCGCGCCACTTCGATCGACAGCCGCGAGGGACCGACGACCACGTCCTCGCGGACGCCGGTGACGGAGAGCTGGATATCGAGCCTCGGCATCCGCCCCGACGGTGAGGGTCACGTCGCGCTCGAAACGGGCAAAGCCGTCCCGCTCGGCGGCGACCTGGTACGGGGCGGGCTGCAGCGCGACGACACGGTATTCGCCCTCGTCGCCGCTCACGAGCGTCTGCGAGCGCCCGTTCGATGCGTTGGTGATCGTGATGACCACTCCCTGCAGCCTGGCACCGGACTGGTCGGTGACCAGCCCGCTGATGATCGCACGCCCGATCGATTGCGCAGAGACCGGCGCGGCGATCGCCGCGGCCAGAAGTGCGAGCACGAGACAGCGCGCCATACCGAACACCTCGCAGCGAGCCGTCGGCGACGGCCGCCAACCACGCGACGCGGCTCAGTATCTCCGCAAACGGGTTGGCGAGTTCTCGGAATTCGGCCGGCGATTCATCGGAATTTTCTCGGCAGGCAACAGCGAGCCTGACGGAATTCCCAGGAAGAGTCTGAGCGTCTTCCGAAGACTCGCGGTGATCGGTCGGCGATCGTTGTCGCACCGGGAGGTCATCATGCCGAGCCGATCGAAGTTGCTGGGAGTTGCAAGCGTCTGCGCCGCGTCCTGGTACTGGTCGCGACTGATACCGTCAACAGCCAGGGCGTGTCGTGTCTGGTCGCCACCAGCCAGGGTGACGTGCAGGGTGTCGACGCGGGAGCGTCGTGCGCCTTTCTCGGCGTCCCCTATGCGGCGCCGCCGGTCAACGAACGGCGCTGGCGGCCACCGCAGGCGGCGCCAGCGTGGTCCCCCACCGTGCTCCCTGCCGCGACCGCTCCACCCAGTTGTCCCCTGATCAATCCGGCCACGGGCCTCCCGCAACCCGCCAGCAACGAGAACTGCCTGTATCTGAACGTCTGGACGCCGGATCCGAAGCCAAGCACGCCAGCGCCGGTGATCGTCTGGCTTCACGGAGGCAGTTTCGTGGCGGCATCGGCGAACTTCGGCGGTCAGAACGGCAGGAACCTCGCCGAGCAGACCGGTGTCATCGTCGTCGCGCCGAACTATCGGCTCGGGCCGTTTGGGTTTCTCGCACACCCCGCGCTCACCGCCGAAGATCGCCGCTGTGCCCCCCTCGGGCAATTACGGACTCCTCGATCAGCGGGCGGCGCTCGCCTGGGTACGCGACCACATTGCGGCGTTCGGTGGCGATCCCGAGAAGGTCACGATCGGCGGCAATTCGTCCGGGGCGCACAGTGCCGGCCTGCACCTCGTGTCGCCCGACAGCCGTGGCCTGTTCGATCGCGCCATCCTCCAGGGCGGCTTTCCTGTGAAGAAGCTGCAGAGTCGCACCGAATCAGAAGTGCAGGGCGATCGGTTCGCTGACGCGCTGGGATGCACCGATCCCTCGACGATTTTGTCCTGCATGCGCGGCGCCTCGAGAGACGCGGTGCTGCTGGCTCTCACGCTGGGGACCTTCGAATTCAAGGAGCGCCCGACGCACTGGACGCCGAATGTCGACGGCCTCGTGATACCCGACCAGCCCCGCGTGCTCTTCGAGGCCGGGGCATTCGCGCGCGTGCCGCTGTTGCTGGGGGTGACGCGGGACGAGGGCTGGACCTGGGTCACCCGCAGTTTCTCGGCGGCGTTCACAGCAGCCGATTACGCGGCGGCTCTCGACACGGAGTTCGGCGATGATGCGTCGGCCGTGCTCGCGCACTATCCGCTGACCGGTGCGGCCTCGCCGCGAGACGTCTTGTCGCAACTCACGGGCGACGCGGAATTCACCTGTGAAGCCACCAGGCTCGCCCGCTTGGTCGAACGCACGGGCACTTCCGTCTACCTGTTCTCGTTCGAGTACGAGGTGGATGCCATCGCGCTCGACCGAGTCGTCCACGGACTTGAAACGAATTTCGTGTTTGGCAACACTTTCGGCCCACCGCTCATCGGCAGCCCGCTGGCGCTGACCGAGCAGGACAAGGCGCTCGCGCGCAAGATGGGCGGCTACTGGTCGCGATTTGCGGCAACGGGCAACCCCAACAGCGACGATCTCAGCGTCGTGCACTGGCCCGCATTCAAACATCCGACGGGCGAGGGACGCGGTGCCGACAAGTATTTGATCCTGGCCGACACGATTCGGGAGGAACAGAGGTTGCGCGAGGCGGCGTGCGCCTTCTGGTCGCCGTATTTCTTTCGGTCGCTGACCGGACCGGTCCCGGCGTCGACGCCGGAGTAGTGGCTGGTCGGGATGGTGGGTAGGGTGGGTCTGGCGGGCAGCTACGCTCTTGGCGGCCTTACCCGCCCGACCTGCCCCACTCGCCCTACTTGACCTAATCGTTGTGATGCAGTTCGTATTCCCGCTGGGCGCGATTGTTCTCGCTCGACTGGATCGCGTCGCGCTTCTTCGCCGCTTTCATCGCCAGCGCCTTCGTCCCCTCTGACCTCACCGCCGGGACCGAGATCTGGCGTTCGAGCGCGGTGCTCGCGCACGACGGACAGGCCAGCGTCGTGTTCTTGAGCACGAGCAGCTCGAATGCATGACCGCAGCCTTCACAGCGATACTCGAAAATCGGCACAGGCGACTCCTCGTGTCGCCAGATTACCACCCTCGTCGACCGGCCGGATGGGGGGCGAGGAGAGGAGGGGTCAGGTCATGAATCGTGAATCGGGCGCCGAGGTCGCGCGCCCGATTCATGATTCATGACCTGACCCCCCTCACCCCGACGCCCTGCGCAGTCGTGCGCACCGGAACGGGAGTGTACGGCGCGCCGGTCCTTTGGTCATCTTGCATATAGAGTTCTTTACAGTCACCCTAGAGACCCCTTCTGGAGAACTCTAGTGCCCGTCATCAGTGCGCGTTTTAGCAGGATTCTTGCCGTTGCCGTGATCTGTGCGAGCGGCGTGTCGCTCGCCCCGCCCCTCGCGGCACAAGGCAATGGTGCGGGCCACGGACAGGGTCAAGGCCAGGGACACGGTCAGGGACAGGGACAGGGACAGGGTCTAGGGCCCGGCAGCACGCCCGGCGAGCGGCGGCGCGGCGACAACCCCCGCATTCCTGAAGACGCGCGTGTCCCCAATCTTCTCGCCGCCATCAACGCGACTGGTGACTATCGCATCGACGCGCTGCTCTCGCCCTACAAGTGGGTCGCGTCGACCGTCACCTACAGCTTCTACGAGGACTCGGTGTGGGCCGGCCAATACTACGGCACGGAATCGCCGAGCGAGGTCAGCGAAGCGGTCAAGACCAACGCTCGCGCGATCATGGCGCTCTACAGCACGGTCATGAACGTGAACTTCGTCGAGGTGACAGAGACCAGCAACACGATCGGCCACATTCGCTTCATGAAGTCGTCAGCGCCGGGCTACGCCTACGCTTACTACCCGGCGAGCAGCGCGATGTTCAGCACCTCTGGCGACATCCATCTGAATTCGAGCTACGACCGGCTCGGCGACACCAACGGCTTTCAGCATCCGGCGGGACAGCACGGCTACGTCAGCATCATTCATGAAGTCGGCCACGCCGTCGGCCTGAAGCACCCGCACAGCGACTCCCCCAATCTCCCAGCCGCCGAGGACAACTTCGCGCGCACGGTCATGACCTACAACTTCCTCGGCAATTCGCCGGGGACGATGATGGGCTACGACCTGATGGCGCTGCACTATCTCTACGGCGCCCGCGCGAGCCGCGTCGGCAACGACAATTACGTCGGTCTGCGCGGCGCGGTCGATCAATACCGCCTCGGCACGACGCTCCACATCACCCCGTCGAACACGACCAAGCAGGCGATCTGGGATTCTGCCGGCTATAACACGCTGGACTTGTCCGAGGTGCCATCGAGCACGAGCGGCTACCGCGTCGATCTGCAGCCACTCGGCTGGATCAGCACCGGTGCCGCTTACCAGACGACCTATTTCGTCGCCGGTCTCAGCCTCGGACCAAACGTGTCCGTCCGCCGCTTCGTCAGTTCGGTGAGCAACGATACGGTCTACGCGAATAGCGAGGCCAACGTGTTCGCCGGCTACGCCACGAACCGCGTGACCGGCAACGATGTGATCCACGGCGCCACGGCCGCCGACACGATTGACCTGTCCGGGTATCAACCGAACGAAGTCGTCGAGACGCCGACCGGCAACGACCTCGTCCTCAACTTCGGAACCAACGGCAGCGTCCGGCTGGTCAACTACTTCGTCTCGAGCAGCGACCCGGTCATCACCTACGGCGGCGTCGCGCCGGCGGTCAGCATCGGCGACGCCTCGGTCGCCGAGGGCAATGCCGGAGCGACCGCAGCCGTGTTCACACTCAGCCTGACGTCCCCGGCCGGCGCGGCCCTCACGGTGGATTGGGCGACGGCAAGCGGCTCCGCGGTGGCGGGCACCGACTTCACAGGCGCGAGCGGCACGGTGTCGTTCGCCGCCGGCGAGGCGCAGAAAACCGTGACCGTCAACGTCCTCGGCGACCTCGTCGTCGAGTCCGACGAACAGTTCACCGTCACGCTGAGCGGCGCCTCGAGCGGTCTGACGATCGCCGACAGCCAGGGCGTCGGCTCGATCACGAACGACGACGTCGCGCCGAATCAACTGCCGACAGCGGCGGCAAGCGCGACGCCGACGAGCGGGCAAGCGCCGCTGAACGTCGCGTTCTCCAGCAGCGGGTCGTTCGATCCGGACGGATCGATCGCGTCCTATTCGTGGACCTTCGGCGACGGCACCACGTCCACTGCGGCGAACCCGACCAAGACGTACGGCGTCGGATCGTTCACCGCGACGCTGACGGTCACCGACAACCGCGGCGGCACGGCCTCGGCGACGGTCTCGATCACCGTGAACCAGGCGCCCGTGGTGCCGATGTGGGTCTCGGCCATGAGCGCGCAGGTGGTGGCTGTGCAGGGCAACAACCGGGTCGGCCGCGTGTCGGTCACGGTGCGCGACGCCAACGGTCCGGTCGCCGGCGCCCTCGTCAGTGGCCAGTTCTCGGGCCTGGTGAGTGGGAGCGGCAGCGCGACGACCAACGCCAGCGGTGTCGCGGTCATCGACTCGGCGAGGACGAAGAAGACGGGCAACGCCACGTTCACCGTAACCAACGTCACGAAGGGCGGTCTCAGCTACACGCCGGCTCAGAACACCATCTCGACCGTAGCGGTGCCGTTCTAGTCGCCCTCTACGAGCCACCCGGGACACGCCCGGGTGGCTCTCTTTCCTTCGCTGCGGCAGTTCGGCTCCTTCGTGCCAGCCGCCAACAGCCAGGTTTCGGTTCCCGCCGCGAGTGTTGATGCGGCATTCGAAGCGTTGACACGCGATTGTTGCTTGCAGACACAACACTGCTGATATCGGTTCCTCGCGCCGCTGAATAGTTGACCTCCCCACTCGACCGTGCGTCGAGCCTCCAACGGTCAGCTGGCATGGCGAAGCAGCTGTCGCCGGTCGCACCCACCCCAACGACCGTGACGCGAAGAAAAACTCAGTGAAGGGCACGACCAATTTCGGCGCCGACGATGCGCGGAAGGAGGCGCAGCGGCCGGAATGTGATTGGCAGAACGGACGGGTGATGCCCGTCGGTCACGCAACAAAAAACCAGACCTGAGAGCTGCAGTTTGCCCGCACCGGCGCGCGGTCGCCGATCGGGTGGAGCTGTGTCCAAACGTAAGTGGAACTAACTGGAGAACACCATGCAGAACAGTGGAATGATCAACGGCCGGCTTGCCTTTGCCGCGCTGATTCTCGGCACCATCGTGACCGGCGCCGCTATCGCCACCACGTCATTCGTCCGCGTCGATGCGCAGGGCTTCCCGTCAGCCAAAGCCGCCGTCGCGATCGACGAGCTCATCGACCTCTCGCAGACTGCCGGCGGACCGCCGAACAGCAGCAACGATACCGATTGGGTCGACGTGCTGACGACGCAGATCAAGACGTCGAGCCAGAAAGATCTCATTTTCGACGTGGCGCTGCAGTGCGGCATCGTGACCGATACGACGGTGAAGAGCAGCGGCGGCACCCAGTCGTCGGCGACGGCGCGCGGCACGATTGCTGTGCGCGTGCTCGTGGACGACGAGCCTGCGGAGCCTGACGGCAGCATCGACGCCAACAAGGAAGAAGCGGACGGCGTTGTCTACTGCGATCGGGTCCAGACGCTCGCCGCGAAGTTCGCCGGCCTCAACTGCACCGCCGACCCGATCACCGGCGTCGTCACCTGCACGGACCCCGAGGAGCTGCGGCTCCTTCTCCGGACGTTGAACGCCAACGCGTTCAACTTCGCGAAAGCCGACGTCGGCGTCGGCGTCCACACCGTCGTGGTCCAGGCCCGCGCGCAAGCCAGCGTGAACTTCGATGACGACGCGTCAGGCGGCGCCCTCGCTGGCGCCGAGGCCTTCGCCGGCGCCGGCTCGCTGATCGTTGAGGAAGTCCGCCTTCAGAAAGGATGTCGCTGATTGTGATCGAATAGGGGGGTTTATCCAGGTGCGACAGGTGCGACAGGTGCGCTAGGTGCGACGGGTGCGGTGCGGTGCACGGGTGCGGTGCACGGGTGCGGTGCACGGGTTCGGTGCACAGGTGCGTTGCTCATGTGCGGCCTGGAATGCTATTTACGTTGCAGCCACGCACCTGGGCACCGCACCTGTCGCACCGCACCGCACCTGACGCACCCGTCGCACCTAGACGCACCTGTCGCACCCGTTCAACACGGCAGGAACGTAAACGCGAGCACCCCCATCGTGAACCACAGCGCCGCGAAGATCAGGCGGTAGCCGAAGTACAGCCGGAAATCGAACTTGGCGATGCTCGCGCCGACGACTGCCCAGAACGGCGCGATCAGATTGCCCATGTGATCGCCGACGCTCAGCGCCAGCAGCCCGCGCTGCGGCGACACCCCGACCAGCGCCGCGGTCTGCACCGTGACGTAGCCCTGAATCAGCCACTGCCCGCCGCTCGTCGGGATGAACGTGGCGACGACGGTGCTGATGAGCGCGGTGAGGACCGGATAGGTGTAGGCGGTGAGAATCGGCGTGAACAGGTTGATCAGGAAATCGCCGACCGGCGTGAACTGGATCAGCCCGGCGACGCCGGCGTACAGGTGATACATGAGCACGATCGGCCAGGCGCGACCCACCGCTTCCTGCAGCGCGTGAGTGAACCGGGCCACCGTGCCGTGCAGCACGACACCGAGCAGAAGCACGATGGTGTTCACCGAGTTGATGTCGAGGCTCAGGCCGCGGGTGAAGAAGTGGTGATAGATCCAGGCCGCCGAGCATCAGCGCCATCGGCGTCGTCACCCAGCGGGTGTGCTCGAGCCACTGCGCGAAGCT
This sequence comes from uncultured Acidobacteriota bacterium, assembly GCA_963841895.1. Lineage (GTDB taxonomy): Bacteria > Acidobacteriota > Vicinamibacteria > Vicinamibacterales > UBA2999 > JACCSI01. The sequence continues at coordinate 101,205 of CAWJEO010000006.1, read as the reverse complement.
GTCGTCCTTGGCGGCCGGCGCGGCGGTGTCCTCGATCAGCGCGAGGCTCGAGTCGGAGATGTAGGCGGACACCGGCCGCGACTTCCCGGCATCAGCGTCACGCCGACGATCATCACCGCGAGCGTGAACGTGACGGTGAGGATGAGGGCGGCCGGTGACCAGATCGTCGTCCACAGCGGCATCACGCCCGTCGTCTTTTCGAGGAAGTGCCCCGGCGTCGCCATCAGCAGCGGCGCGCTGCCCGAGAAGCCGAACTGCCAGATGGATCCCGCGCCCGCCATCGTCGCCATCAGGAAGAGAAAATCGACCTGATGCCGCGACGCTCGGCGGCACGCGCGAATGAATCGCGATGACCGGCGACAGGGCAATCGACAACCCCCAGTTCATGTAGGCGACGAACGCGCCGCACAGGGACGCGCCCCACCACGACCTGCGACCGTGTCCTCGGGAGTCGTGAGGCCGACGCCGATCGCGCGCTTGAAGAACGGCGTGGCCCCGAGGATCAGGCTCAGCACCAGGATCAGCGTCATCTGCATCGTGAACGAGAGCAGATTCCACAGACCGCGGTAGTAGGCGTCGATGGTCGCCGACACCCCGGTGCCCAGCGCGAGCGACAGCGCCAGCAGGACGATCATCAACAGGACGCAGGTGGTAATCGCGTCGGGAACCAGGCGCTCCATGACCCGGGCGAACGTGTCGAGCCAGGAGCGAGACGGAGCCGCGGGGGGGGCCGGGGGAGCGTCGACGGTCACGGGCGTATCCTACGCGGACTTTCGAAGTTTCGAAGTTTCGAGGCTTCGAGGTCACGAAGTTTCGAGGTTCTGGGTTTCGAGGTTACGAAGTTGCGAGGTTGGTGAGGTTGTCGAGGTCGCGGTTCCGAGGTTCCGAACCTCGAACTGAACCGCGAAACCGCGCAACGGCGTAACCGCGTAACCGCGTAACCGCGTAACCCAGAACCGAGAAACCCAGAAACCCAGCAACCCCGAAACCCCGGAACTGCGCCGCGGGCGCCCGCCGCGGACGCGGGGCTGCCCGCGGGTTATACTTTGAACTCCATCTACAAGGGGTGAAAGCATGATGGCCTGGTACGACGGCGTTCGGCGGCTGAGCGGACGGGCGGCGGTGGCGGCGTGGGCTTTGGGTCTTCTGGCCGGACCGGCCGCGGCCCAGACTCCCCCTCCCTCCGACGTCACCTTCTCGAAGGACATCGCCCCCATCCTGCAGCGCAGCTGCCAGACCTGCCATCGGCCCGATGGCGTGGCGCCGATGTCGCTCGTGACCTACGAAGAAGTGCGGCCATGGGCGCGCGCGATCAAGCAGCGCACCGGCCTCGGCCCGCGCGCCGGCGTGATGCCGCCGTGGTACATCGAGAAGAACATCGGCATCCAGCACTACAAGGACGACCCGTCGCTGAGCGAGGCCGAGATCGCGAAGGTCGCCAAGTGGGCCGACACGCGGCGCGCCGCGCGGCAATCCCGCCGACGTGCCGGCGCCGCTGCAGTTTTCGGCGACGGCGGCGACTGGCGCATCGGCAAGCCCGATCTCGTCGTGTCGAGCGACGAGATTGCTGGTCAAGGGCAACGCGCCCGACTGGTGGGGCGAGATCGAAGAGCATTCCGACCGGCCTGACCGAAGATCGCTACGTCTCGGCCGTCGAAATTCGCGAGGTCAACGACGTGCCGAAGGCCGGCACCGGCCGCGACACCGTCGGCGGCCGCTACGTGTTCCACCACATGATCTGGAGCACGCGCGTGCTGAGCGAGGTGCCGGAGAACGCCGAGCTCACCGCTGGAGCTCGTGCTGCAGCAACCGCGACGCAGTCACGCCGTGGCCCGTGCACGAAGTCGGCCGCAACCCCGACGTGTTCGACGAGCTGTCCGGCCGCCTGCTGAAGGCGGGATCGAGCATCGTCTCCGACTCGGTGCATCTGCATTCGAACGGCCGCGATACGAAAGCGCGGCTCGAGATCGGCTTCAAGTTCCATCCGAAGGGCTATAAGCCGACGTTGAAGCGCTCGCCGTCGCCGTCAGCTCGGCAACGGCCTCGACATCGACATCAAGCCGATGGAATCCGGCCAGCAGCTGCACGCCTACACGGTGCTGCAGGAGCACACGAAGATCACGTCGTTCGAACCGCACCTGCACGCGCCCGGGCATGCGCATGTGCCTCGAAGCGATCTGGGGCTTCAACATCCAGACGCTGAGTTGCTCCGGCTACGACCACAACTGGGTCCGCGGCTACGACTACGACGACGACTCACGCGCCGCTGCTGCCGAAGGGCACGATCCTGCACATCATCGGCTACATGGACAACTCGCCGAACAACAAGAACGTGCCCGACCCGCGCAACTGGCAGGGCTCCGGCAACCGCTCGGTCGCGAACATGTTCATCGATCTCGGCATGGGTCTGTCGCTCACCGACGAGCAGTTCCAGGCCGAGATGGCCAAGCGGCGCGAGAAGCATGAAGCTGACGCAGCAGGACGTGTTCATCGGCTGCCCGCTCTGCAACGTCCCGCCGCGGACGCCGACCGCCCACGACCACGACGGCACTCGCCACGTCGGCTAGCATCGGCCGCCGCGGCAGACAGCAGGCGACTTGCGAGGAATCAGGATCGTCGGAACTGGTTGGAGTGACGGAGCGACGGATGCGCATGGCGACGGCTGTGGCTTGTGATTGCGGCGCTGGCGTTGCTCGTGCCCGATCGACGCGACCGACGCACAGACGCTACTCGCGCGGGCAGAATGCGTCGCCGGCGTTCGAAGGCTGGGAGCTGAATGCCGACGGCTCGTTCAACTTCCTGTTCGGCTACATGAACCGCAACTGGGAAGAAGAACTGAACGTCCCGATCGGCCCCGACAACAACATCGAGCCCGGCGGTCCCGATCAGGGACAGCCGACCCGCTTTCTGCCGCGCCGCAACCGCTTCGTCTTCCGCGTGCGCGTGCCGAAAGACTGGGGTCAGAAGGAACTGGTCTGGACCCTCACCACGAAAGGCAAGACCGAGAAGGCCTACGCGTCGCTCCGCGCCGACTACTTCGTCGACGATGTGGTGATTGCGTCCGAAACCGGCGCGCTCGGCGCCGGGACCAGCAGTCCCGAGATTCGCGCCAACAAGCGCCCGACGGTGAAGCTCGATGGCGACAGGACGCGCACGGTCAAAGTCGGCGAGCCGCTCACGCTGGTCGCCTGGGTGACCGACGACGGCGTGCCGAAGCCGCGCGGCGGCCGTCGGTGGGGTCGGCGCCGCGTCCGACCGCGCCGAGCAACGCCTCCGCCGTCATTCCCCGCAATCCCGCGCTCACGCCGCCATGCCGCGTGACCGTCGGCAAGCGCGTCGGCCTGCACCTGTCCTGGTTCGTCTATCGCATGCCGGCATGAGCGGCGGATCCGATCCGGTTCGCTTCGAACCGGCACAGGTCAAAGTCTGGGAAGACACGCGGACCGGCGCCAACTCGCCCTGGGCGCCGCTGTGGACGCCGCCGCCAGTCCCCAAGGACGGCCGCTACGAAGTCACGGTCAAGTTCGACACGCCGGGCACCTATACGCTCCGGGCCAGCGCCGACGACGGCGCGCTGTACGGCGACGAAGACCTGACCGTGACCGTGACGCGCTGAACCGCGGGGCGCTGCGCCAGGTTCGCCCGCGTCCCCGATTGGCCGGAACACTCCGGCAGGCCCATGCACATTCTGATTGCGGATGACGACCCGGTCGCGCGCACGGTGCTTGGCAAGACGCTCGTTCGGCTCGGGCACACCGTGGCGGCAATGGACAACGGGACCGCCGCCATCGACACCCTCCTCGCCGACGACGGTCCGCGCTTCGCAATCCTCGACTGGATGATGCCCGGCGCCGACGGCCTCACCGTCTGCCGGGCGGTGCGGCAGCGTCCGACGCCGTACGTCTACGTCATCCTCCTCACCTCGCGCGACAGCCCGGCCGACATGGTCGAGGGCCTCGACGCCGGCGCCGACGATTTCCTCGAGCAAGCCGTTCGACGCCGTCGAGCTGCGCGCCCGCCTGCGTTCAGGCGAGCGCGTGCTCGCGCTGCAGTCGAACCTGCTCGAGGTTCAGGCGGCGCTCGAACACCAGGCCACGCACGACCGCCTGACCGGCCTGTGGAACCGCGGCATGATCATCGACCATCTGAAGCGCGCGCTGAGCCAGGCGCAGCGCGCGCGCGGCGCAGTGTCGGTGGTCATGGCCGACCTCGACCACTTCAAGGCGGTGAACGATCAGTTACGGTCACGTCACCGGGGACGCGGTGCTCTGCGAGGTCGCCCGCCGGATGCGGGCCGTGCTCCGCGACTACGATGCCATCGGCCGCTACGGCGGCGAAGAGTTCATGCTGGTCGTGAATGGCGACGTGTCGCTGGCGCGCGAGCTTGCGGACCGGGTCCGGACGGCGCTGAACGCGAGCGACATCACCGAAGGCGACCATCGAATCGCCGTCACGGGCAGCTTCGGTGTGGCGTCCACCACCGCGGCCGGCTACGACCCGACCACGTTGATCCAGGCCGCGGATCGGGCGCTCTACGACGCCAAGGACGGAGGAAGGGACCGTGTGTGCTGATCCTTGTCAGTTTCCAGTTGTCAGTTACCAGTTCAAAGGGGCCCTCAGTTCCAATTCCACCCGACTGTCCTTTGAACTGGAAACTGGAAACTGAAAACTGACTGAGAGGTACAAACAAAAGGGGCCGTGAGGCCCCTTTTGTTTGTTCATCCTCTCTACCCCGCTACCACCGGATATCCGCGCCGAACCGGATGATGCGGCCCTGCAGAATGACCGACGGCTGCCGGTAGGTGGCGGCACCGAACTGCAACGTCGAGACTGCTGTGTAGTCGTCGGAGTTCAGCGAGTTGAAGACGTCGAGCTTCGGCAGGACGGTGAGGGCCCCGAACTCGAAGCGCTTGCTGACCGACAGATCAAGCTGGGTGATGCGCGGCGTGTATTCGGTTTCCGGCGCCACCAGTGGCACGCTGAAAGTTGCCGCGCCCGACGCCGCGAGCGTCGGGATGACGAGCTCGCCCGGGCGGCACGGGGCCTGACAACCGGCCGCATAGCGCGTGGTCGGCGTGACCTGCCAGAACGTGCCGAGGCCCTGCGGCCGATCGAAGCCAGTGCCGGCGGTGAACCCGCCGTATGCCTGGGCCGCAGTGCCAACGACGTAACCGTTGAGACTCTGAAGTGCGGCGCTGACCGAGATGCCCTGCCATGGCAGCGGATACACCACCGTGCCCTTGAACTGCTTCTGCCACGGAATCCCGCTCTCGCTTTGGTCGCAGTACAGCGAGCGGTTCGGATCGCTCACCGCCGACACGCACACGTCGTTGAGCGACCGTTCGATGTTGACGCCGCCGAAGGCGCGGATGCCGCGAGGCATGCGGGCGTTGAAGCTCATGTCGAAGCCGTTGTACCAGCGCTTCATGTCGTCGCTGGTGCTGTCGACGTTGGCGACAAGCGCCGAGAAGGCGGGCTTGACGGTGTAGACCGGGATCACGCTGCCGTCGGTTGGGCTCACGACGTCGACGCGATCGTAGCTGTCCGCCGTCCGCAGGCTGTTGTCGCGCACGGTGATGTTGCGGAAGTCGCTGCGGTAGGTACTCGAACGACGCGCTGAGGCCCGGCCGGATCTCCTGCTGGATTCCGGCGTTGAACGCCCACTGATACGGTCGCCGCAGATCGGGATCGAACTGCGCCAACGAGCGGACCCCGAAGTTGGACTGGCAGGTTCGTGAAGTTGATCTCGCACCCTGCCGTCTGGTACACGCAGCCGCGCGCGCCCTGCGCAATGTCGTCGGCATTGAGGTCGGTCCACGGCAACTGTTGCGTCGTCAACGCCGTGGGGTTGTACAGCTGCGCGAACCCGGTCGTCGCCGCGGTCACGAACTTGTTGAAACCGGCACGGATCGCGGTCTTCCCGTCACCCTTCAAATCGTAGACAACCGACAGACGAGGCGAGAAGTTCTTCCAGACCGGCAGGACGATGTCCTCGTAGGCCGGTACGTTGGCGAAGCGGCCCTGTTGCGCCGGTTGACCGACGATGCGCTGTTTCACATAGTCCCAACGGACGCCGTAGTTGATGGTCCACTTGTTGAGATTCCACGAGTCCTGGGCGTAGATGCCGGCGTTGGCATCCAGGTTCTCTTGGACCGTCAGCGGGGTGTTGAGGACAGTGACGCGGAGCGGGATCCCGTTGTTGTAGGTCTGATAGAGATCGGCGTTGGCGTTGTTGTAGCGGCGGTAGTAGCCCCACTGATACATCACGCCGACCTTGATGTTGTGCGAGCCGGTGACGTACGACGCGGCCGACTGAAGGTTGTAGCGATCGGGGTAGTTTCCGAGCTGAGCGCTCGAGGCATTCCACAGCAGCTGCGTGCTGGTGTCGTCCTTGCGCACGTTGCGGAACCACGCTTCGGTGTTTCGCTCGGCCAGAATGCCCGGCTGATAGAGGTTGTCGTAGCGCTCGCGATTGTAGGAGAAGCCGTTCTCCAGCAGGAGCCTGGACGACGCGGTCCGGGTCCATTTGACCGATCCGGTCGAGAAGTTCGGCGTGTTCCAGATCACCGACGCCGTGTTGGGGTCGGTGAGCGCTCCCATGGCGTGGCCGCGAAGGCGCAGGGCGCGATCCATGTACACGGCGATCTTGTTGCGCTCGCTCGCCTGCCACGTCAGTCGGACGACCGGGTTGTTCATCTTCTCGTCCGAGATGCCCTGCTCGCAGGTACCCGGGTTGTTGGCGCACTGCCGAAACGCCTGAGGGAAGGGCACGTCTCGAGAAGTGAGGAAGGTGTTGGCGATTGGCTTGTCGTACTGCGCCTTCCGGAACGCGCCGTAGAACCACAGCTTGTTGCGGAGGATCGGCCCGCCCTGTTCGACGTTGATCTCGTAGAAGTTTTCGATCCGATCGACGCCGGTGACCCCGAGCCCAATCAGGTTGTCGGTCAGGTTATCGCCCTGCCAGCTCGCCGGCGACTTGGCGAACTTGAAGCCGCCGCGCCACTGGTTGCCGCCGTCCTTCGGGACGAGGTTCATGTTGACGCCGCCGGTCAGCGTTTCCGCCGAGCCGCCCGCGGTCTGATAGACCGCTTCCTGCGTCATCGCCTCGTTGTGATACGCCTGCACGGCGCCGTCGCCCATCAGGCCGTTGGTCATCAGCCCGTCGACGAGGACCACCGTCTGCGCGCCGCCCTGCCCGCGGATCGCGAAGTAGGTCTGCTGCATCGCGCGCGAGCCGCCGACGTCCGGCGAGTTGAGGGTGACGCCGACGACCAGCTGGCCGAGCCCCTGGATCGTCTTCGCGGTCGGCACCGCGTCGAGGACGTCGCGCGACAACACCTGCTGCTTGACGTTGCTCTGGACGTCGACGACGGGCGAGGCGCCCGAGACGGTGATCGACTCCTGCAGCGTGCCGACGCTCAGCTCGACGTTGATGGTTGCGGTGAAGTTCGAACCCAGCTCGATGCCCTCGCGGGTCACGGTGTTGAAGCCGGCAAGCGTGAAGGTCAGCGTATACACCCCGGGCCGGAGATCGATGATGCGGTACACGCCATTTTCGTCGGTCACCGCGGAGCGGACTTTCTCGATGAGCGCAGGGCTCGCCGCTTCGATGGTCACGCCGGGCATGACGGCGCCGGACGAGTCTTTCACTGTGCCAGCGAACACACTCTGAGCCCACGCGGCGGACGGCATGAAGCAAGTCAAGGCCAGCACCGCGCAGAACGCGCGGGTAATCCGTTGAGACATCGGGCGCCTCCAGGAACGTGCGAAACAAATGACAGATCGGGCCGTGCGACAGCGGGCACTGACGCGCGGCTCGAATCAACGCGAACGAGGCTACGCAGGTTGTCAGGGAGAGTCAATCTGGAAGGTGCAACTCATCTGACGCCGAGATGGGAATCAACCCCTCCGCGAATCCTCGGCGCGGCGCGCCTTGAGGCGGCGCTCGGCTTCGTGCCAGTCGTCTTCATGCGAGCCGTGCCCGCCGCCGCGCGCTTCGTAGATGGCGTAGGCCTCGGCGGCGATTTCGTCGTGCGACGGCGGCAAGTCGAAGGACACTGGCGCAATCGCGGTTGGCTCGGACGATCCGATCTCCACGACGGTCAGCTCTTCGTTACCGCTTCTTCGGACGCCGAATATGGTCGGCGCCTCATCCGCGTCATCCGCGACAGGTCGTGAATCGTGATTAGAGCCAGGTGCCACGCAGGCCTCCTTGGGGGATGGGAAGCATAGTTGTAGCAGACTACGATAGATAACGGGAATCTCTCAGCCCTCAGCTCTCAGCGATCAGCTGTCAGCGCCGGAAGCCGAGAGCCGAGAGCCGAAAGCTGCCGTAATCAGGAATCGAGGAGTCAGGGCCCATGAACAACGTGCCCGATCTTCCGCTGCAAGCCGACACACCCGAGAGCGTCGCCGACGCCACAGGCCGCCGGCCGCGCACGCCGGTGCTCTTCATTGCCGTGCTCGGCCTCATCGCCGGCGCCGCCGGCGCCTGGTGGTGGGCGCGCGATCGCGGTCAGCCGGCGCCTGCGACCGCAGCCCGCACGGCAACCGACGCCACGCTGACACCCGCCCCGGCGCCCATCGAGCTCCCCCGCTCGGCCAGATGGACATCTTTCTGCGCGCGCTCCTGGCCTCGCTCTCCGCCAGCCCCGAGCTCGCGCGCTGGCTGGCCACCGACGACCTCATCCAGCAGATGGCGCATGCCATCGATCTGGTGTCGCGGGGCCAGTCGCCGTCCCCTGAGCTGGGCGTGCTGCGCCCCGAGGGCCTGTTTCAAACCTCGGGCTCCTCGCGGGCCACCACCATCGATCCGGCCACCTACCGCCGGTTCGACGGCCTGGCGCGCGCGGTCGCGTCGCTGGATCCGGCAAGCGTCGCGGCCGCCTATCGCACGATTCGGCCGCGGCTCGAGGAAGCGTATCGGGGGCTCGGACGGACGACGCTGACCGTCGATCAGGCCGTCGCCGCCGCGTTACAAGTCCTGATCGACACGCCGCAGGTCGCGGATCCCGTGCGGCTGGTTCCGGGGCCGGGCGCAACCCTGGCGTTCGCCGATCCCGAACTCCAACGACTGCCCGCCGCGCAGAAGCAAATCCTCCGGATGGGGCCCGAGAACGCGACTCGCGTCAAGACCGCGCTGGGCGGCATCAAGTCGGCCATCGAAACTCCGCCACCCCGGTAAGAGTGACAAGTTACAAGTTCAAAGTTCAAAGTTAAGCCGACGTCATGCGCCTACATTCCGTCCTTCGTGGAGCCCACTCGTATCTGCCCGCCGATGCCACGCTCGCGGGACTGACCACCGCCGAGGCGTCGGCGCGGCCGGACAATGCCGAGCACACGATCGCCGAGATCGTGGCGCACATGGCCTTCTGGCAACAGTGGTTCCTGGATTGCTGCGACGGCCTGACGGTGCCGGCGCCGCCGCGCGCCGAGCTCGGCTGGCCCGCGGTCACCGCCATGTCATGGGACGAGGTGTACGACCGCTTCAACGGCGGCTTCAAGCGGGCCCTGACGCTCGCCGAGGACGAGGGCCGGACCGCGCAGCCGATTGCGCCGCCGCTCGAGTTCGGCCACCTCGCCCAGTACACCGTCGGCGACGCGCTCATTCACCTCGCGCTGCACAACGCCCATCACCTCGGCCAGGTGATTACGCTGCGGCAGATGATGGGCACGTGGCCGCCGCCGGCGGGAAGGTGGACCTGGTAGGCAGTCTCAGGCTACAAGTTACGAGTTCAAAGTTGAGTGCGCCGTGCGACGTTCACCGCGTCAGCGCCCGCAGCACGAAGCACGAAGCACTCGGGACCTTCGAACTTTGAACTTTGAACTTGTAACTTCGTAACTGACAGCCGTGGCTTCTCACCCGCGGCTGACGAGCACCGGCGCGGTGAGCTCTGAGAGTCGCGCCTTCTGGCGGCCGTCCGCGTCGAAATTATCCGGCGAGAGCCAGCGTTCGAACGCGGCTTCGAGCGCCGGCCACTCGGTGTCGATCGCCGCGTACCACGCGGAGTCGCGGTTGCGCTCCTTGTAGACGAGCGCCTGACGGAAGATGCCCTCGTACGACAGCCCCAGCCGCTGCGCCGCGGCCCGCGACGGCGCGTTGAGCGAGTCGCACTTCCACTCGTAGCGGCGATAGCCGAGCTCGAAGGCCTGCCGCATCATCAGGAACATCGCCTCCGTCGCCGCCGGCGTCCGCTGCAGCAGCGGCGAGAAGTTGATGTGCCCGACCTCGATCGATCCGGCCTCCGGCGCGATCCGAAGGTACGCGGCGACGCCCACGGCCCGTCCCGCCTGAATGACGGCGTAGAACAGCGGGTCGGTCGTCAAGACCGCGCGCGACACCCACGACTCGGTACTCGCCGAGCGAGTCGAACGGTCCGTTGATGAGATAGGTCCAGTGGCGCAGATCGTCTGCGGTCGCGTACGCGGCCCACAGATCACGCGTGTGCCGCGCCGCGTCGAGCGGCTCGAGCACGCAGTAGCGTCCCTTCAAGACGACGCGCGCCGGCGAATGCGGAGGGCGCCACCCTGAGACGGGATCACCGATCGGTTGGCCGAGCGAGTTGACGAGGCATCTGGATCTGGTGATGTGTTGATGTGGCGATCTTGGAATGTCGGATCGTGAATAGTGATCAGTGCAGTCGTACGGAGCGGCTTTGTCAGTTCATGGTTGCGATCAGTCAGATCGCCACATCGCCAGATCATTACATTCCCGTCGTAGCCACTTCGATCGCCGTAATCCGGTAGCTGAACGACGCCGGATCGAGGCTGTCGCGGCGCACGCCGCCCACCTCGGCCTGCGGATACATGAGAAACGGCAGCAGCGGTCCCTTCGATCCCGGGAGGGCGCACATCATGGGCATCGTTGAACGCGATCCAGTTCATCTCCCACGATCCGAAGAGCTGCGCGCGGGCGAACCGGGCCTGCGGCGAGTTGACGGTGCCGAGCGGCTCCTCTTCGAGCACCACCTTGCGCACGTCCGCCGGATCGACGGGGATCCAGCCGAACTCATCGACCCACACTTCGGCGCGGCAATGCTGGCCCGCCGTCACGTCGCCGCGACGGCCGAGGCTTTGGAACCGCTCCGAAGGCGCGACGCGAAGGCCGTACAGATCGCGCGCCGGGAGGCCGACCGATCGGCAGAGGCCGACGAACAGCCCGTTCAGATCGGCGCACTTGCCGCCGAACGTTCCCGACTCGAGCATCCACCGGATATCGCCGAGGCCGCAGCCCTTCACCGACGGATCGCGGAAGGTGTTGTCGACGATCCAGTCGTAGATCGCCCGGGCGCGCGACAACGCGCTCGCATGGCCTTGCACGATCTTCAGCGCGGTGTCGCGGACGATCCCCGTGGTGGGGATCATCCGGGTAGGCCGGAGATAGACGTCAACGCGCTCGTCGACGTCGCGAATCGCCGCCGGACGCTCGAGCGACACCCGATGGCCGCGCGTGGCGACCCTCATCGTCAAGGTCAACGTCCGCGTCTTCGCGGTCGCGGGCCAGTCGGCGATCGAGCATCGGCGCGGCTGAAGCCGGATCGCCGTAGAGCTCCACCGTCGCGCCGTCACCGGTCCAGGTCTGCGCGAGCGCGCGCTGATAGGGCGTGACCCGAGCGATGGCGAGCGGCAGCCAGAGCCGGCTCGATCCCTCAGCATCGACGAGATCGACGCGCACGGTGATCTCGAAATTTCGCCACGCGTTTTGAGCTGACGCGGTGCGCGCGGCCGCGGCCACCAACGGCGTCGCCAGCCCGGCTTCGAGAAACGTCCGGCGGGTGAGACGCCGATCCAGCGCGGGATGGCGAACCCCGGCCTCATCGCGGCGGTCGGGCTGGGCCTCGTCCGCGCGGCGCGTGGGTTGGTCCGCCATTTGCTCCAGTCTACGACGTATGAGTGGACAGTTGCCGACCTCGCCCGAGTCGCCAGGATCCCCCGGGCGTCCCGAGCCCCCCGTACCGGCTCCACCGTTGCCCGGAACGCCGCCAACGGTGCCGCCCGATGCGTCGCCGTCGCCGAAACCCGTGCCCGGCGGCGTACCGCCGACCGGGCCAAGCGACGTGCGCCGACGTCAGAAGGCTCACCGGCCGTCAGTTTCCAGTTGTCAGTTCCCAGTTCAAAGGGCATCTCAGTTTCCTCACAGTCGGTAGTGGCACTGACGCGCCCTTTGAACTGTCAACTGGAAACTGGAAACTGACGCGGCGCGCAAGTGATCCGCGCGCCGAATTGACGCTATTCTCTCGGAATGCCTCGCTCCCGCCGCGTTCCTTCGCTTCTCGTCGTCGCGCTGATCACCGTTCTCGTGTCGGACGCGAACCGGCGCCCGCAGCCACGCCCGCCGCGCCCGTCAGCGTCGTCGAGACCTCGATTGCCGATCTGCGGAAGGCGATGGAAGAAGGACGCACGACGTCGAAGGCGATCGTGCAGCAGTACCTGACCCGGATCGCCCTTTACGAAGATCGGTTCAACGCGACGCTCCACGTCAACCCCAACGCGCTCAAAGAAGCGGAAGAGCGTGACACGGAACGGGCCTCGGGCAAGGTGCGCGGGCCGCTCCACGGCATCCCGATCGCGCTCAAGGACAACGTCCACACCACCGACATGCCGACGACCGGCGGCGCGGTGGCCTTTGAGGGGTTGATTCCTGCTTACGACGCGACGATTACCAAGAACCTGCGCGACGCCGGCGCGATCATCATTGCCAAGACCAACCTGACCGAGCTCGCGAACTGGGTCGCCGGCGCCCCGACCCCGATGCCTGGCAACTACACCGGGCTCAGCGGCTACGGCCTCAACCCCTACGACCCGCGCCGCGATCCGCGCGAGCAAACGGGCGACGGACGGCCGGTGCTCAACACCGGCGGATCGAGCTCCGGCGTCGGCACCGCCGCCAACTTCTGGGCTGCCAACGTCGGGACCGAAACCTCGGGGTCGATTCTCAGCCCGGCCAACCAGAACATGCTCGCCGCGATCAAGCCGACGGTTGGCCGCATCAGCCGCTACGGCGTGATTCCAATCACCGCCGACCAGGACACCGCCGGGCCGATGGCGAAGTTCGTCGCCGATGCCGCGCTGCTGATGGGCGTGCTCGAAAGCGGTTCGCCCGATCCCAACGACGCGGCGACGAGCCGCTGCACGCCGCCGGCCAATCGCGACTACACCCCGCACCTCAAGGCCGACGGTCTGAAAGGCGCGCGCATCGGCATTCCGCGCGCGTTCTACTACACCTCGGTCACTCCGCCAGGGACGACCGAAGCGCGCGGCGGGCTCAACGCCGATCAGCTCAAGGTGATGACGGCGGCGATTGACGTGCTCAAGCAACAGGGCGCGACCATCGTGGATCCTGCCGACATCCCCAGCGTGACCGATCCGAGCGAAGCGACGAATTTTCTCGTGTGGAGTACCTGCTCGGGCGCCGACAACGCGCGCGGCAAGGACGACAAATGCTCGATCGTCTTCAAGTACGGGATGAAGCGCGATTTCAACGCCTGGCTCGCGTCGCTCGGCGACCGCGCGCCGTTCAAGACGTTGTCGGACCTGCGGGCGTTCAACACGGCACATACCAATCGCGGCACTATCAAGTACGGCCAGTCGCAGCTCGACATCTCGGACGAAATGGATCTGCAGCGCGACAAGGCCCGCTACGAGGCCGACCGCGCCCGCGATCTGCAGGTCTCCGCGGCGCACGGCATCGACGAAGTCATGAAGGCGCAGAAACTCGATGCCCTGCTGTTCCCGGCTGCGAGCGGCGCGGCGATTGCCGCGAAGCCCGGCTACCCGACGGTGATCGTGCCGTTCGGCATGGCCCCGAACGCGCCGACGCCGCCCTTCCCCGCGGGATTCGAAGCGCGGCCGGGACCGTACGGCGTCAGCTTCACCGGCATGGCCTGCGCAGAACCGCGCCTGATCGAGCTCGCCTATGCCTTCGAGCAGGCGACGCGTCGCAGGGTGCCGCCGCCGTCAGCGCCGTAGACGAAGTTCCGAGTCGAGTTCCGAAGTTCCGAGGTTCAACGTGGAACGGCTCGATCGGCGCATGCGTGCGATGACACCGGATTTGTCGTGGACACGGATCCGCGACGCGATCGAGCGCGGGCAGGTGATGGTTGACGGCGAAATCGTCCGCGATCCTGGCGCGCCGGTCGCCGCCCGAGCCGCCATCGACTTCGATCCCTCGCGGAAACGGCAGCCTCACGCGCGACTCGATCTGCCGCGGCTCTACGAGGACGCTGACGTCCTCGTGATCGACAAGCCTGCCGGGCTTCTGTCGATGGCCACCGCCGCCGAGAGCCGGCACTACGAAGACACCGTTCTCGCCCGCGCGAAGGCCTATGCCACGCACCTCCATGGACGGCATGGGTATGCCGGGCTGCTCCATCGGCTCGACCGCGACACCTCGGGCGCGATGGCGCTCGCGCTCAGCCGCGAGGCGCATGCGCAAGGGCGCGAGCTCTTCGCGGCGCACGAGTTCGAGCGTCACTATCTTGCGATCGTCCGCGGCATCCCCGACGGGAGGGTGGAACGATTGAAGCCGCCCTGTCCAACGTCTACGCGAGTGGGAGGCGACGCCTGGCGCGCCCCAACGAGAGCGGGCGCGAGGCAGTGACGCACTACGCCGTCCGTGAGCGCTTCGACGACGCGGCGCTGATCGAGCTCGAGCTGGACACCGGGCGGCAGCATCAGATTCGATTGCATATGCAGTCGCTGGGACATCCGTTAATCGGTGACGAGGTATACGGGGCGAGTGGGGCAGGTGGGGCGGGGTGGGCAGGTGGGGCAAGTGGGGCGGGTGGGGCAAGTCGGGCTGGTAGGACTAGTGCGCCGATGCGGCAGATGCTGCACGCCTGGCGGCTGGCGTTTCCACATCCCCTGACCGGCGCGGAGATTCGCGTCGAGGCGCCGCTGCCCGGCGATTTCGAAAAAGTCCTGCGCGCCCTGCGCGCGCGAACCCGCGCTGCGAGGTGACGATGCGGATCCCGCTGGTGCCCGCGTTGATGGTCTCGATTGTCGGAGCCGGACTCGCGCAGACTCGTCCGGCGCCGGCCATCGTTCAGACGCCAGCTGCGTCTGTGGAATTGCTCGACGGCTTCTGGCAGCAGCGCCTCGCGATCAACCGCGAGGTCACGATTCCACACATCATGCGGCAGAACGAAGTGACCGGCCGCGTCGCCAACTTCGCTCGTGCCGCGCGTCGCGCGACCGGCGCCTATCAAGGGCGCCGGTTCAACGACACGGACGTTTACAAGGCTATCGAAGCCGCGTCGTATACGCTCCACCGCCATCCCAACCCCGCCCTCGACAAGCAGCTCGACGACCTGATCGCGCTGATCGCCGCAGCTCAGGAACCCGACGGCTATCTCTATCCAGCGCGGACCATCAATCCGAAGGAGCCGGCGCCCGGCGCGGGACCGGTGCGATGGGTGCACCTGAACGGCAGCCACGAGCTCTACAACGCCGGGCACCTGTACGAGGCGGCCGTCGCCCATTTCGCCAACACCGGCAAGCGAACCCTGCTCGATGTCGCGATCAAGAACGCCGATCTCGTGCGCTCGGTCTTCGGTCCTGGCAAGCGGACCGCCGTTCCCGGACATCAAGAGATCGAGCTCGCGCTCGTGCGCCTCGGGGAAGCGAGCGGGAACCCCGCGTATACCCAGCTCGCGGAGTGGTTTCTCGACCAGCGCGGCAGGGAGCACCAGACCGAGCCGTACCCCGACGGCCCGTTTGCGATGTACAACGACCGCGAATACCGGCAGGATCATCGGCCGGTCGTCGAACAGGACCGCGCGGTTGGTCACGCCGTGCGCGCGACCTACATGTACGCCGGCATGGCCGACGTCGCGCTCCGCGTCGATCGCCCGGCGTATCGCACCACGCTCGAGGCGCTGTTTCGAGACGTCATCGGCAAGCGCCTGTACGTCACCGGCGGCATCGGCGCCCGTAGCGGCACCGAATCGTTCGGCGACGATTACGAGCTGCCGAGTCGAACCGCCTACACCGAAACATGTGCGGCGATCGGCCTCGAACAGTGGGCAGTGCGGATGTTCCGGCTGACCGGCGACGGCCAGTATCTCGACCTCGCCGAGCTCGTCCTCTACAACGGCGCGCTGTCCGGCGTCTCGACGTCAGGCGATCGCTTCTTCTATCAGAACCCGCTCGCCTCCGACGGCAAGGTCGCGCGCAGCGCCTACTTCGACGTCGCCTGCTGCCCCGCCAATCTCGCCCGCACACTGGCGGCGCTGCCCGGACTGATGTACGCGTCGGAAGGTCCGACGATGTACGTGACGCTGTACGGGAGCAGCGAGGCGCGCCTGACGATCGGCGGCACGCCCATCCGGCTGACGCAACGCACGCGATATCCCTGGGACGGCAACATCGAGCTGCGCGTCGAGCCCGACAAGACGACGACGGCGACGCTGGCGCTGCACGTACCAGGCTGGGCGCAAGGCCGGCTCGTCAACAGCGATCTCTACCGCCTGATGGATACCAATCTCCCCACGCCAACCGCCGTGGTGAACGGCCAAGCCGTGCGGATAACGCTGGATCGCGGCTTTGCCCGCATCGCCCGCGAGTGGCGCAGCGGCGACGTCGTTCACATCCACTTCCCCATGCCGGTCCAGCGCCTCGTCGCGCATCCCAAGGTGGCCGATACGCATGGCCGCATCGCCCTGCAACGCGGGCCGCTGGTCTACGCGCTCGAGAGCGTGGACAACGGCCCGGACCTCGAGCGCCTGCGGATACCCGTCGACGCCGACATCAGAACCGTGATTCGCAACGATTTGCTGGGCGGCATTCAGGTACTCGCCGGTGACGGCACGGACGTGGGCGGGAGCGGCAAGCCTCGGCCATTCGTTGCGATCCCTTACTTCGCCTGGGCAAACCGCGGCCCCTCTGAGATGCGCGTCTGGGTTCGCCAGTAGGGCCAGCGTTGCTACGTGCTTGTCAGTTTCCAGTTCACAGTTACCAGTTCAAAAGGGCCCTCAGCCTGGCGATTCGGGCAAGCTGGCCCTTTGAACTGGCAACTGGTAACTGGACACTGACGCGGATCACCGATCACAGATCGGCAGTGTCGGCGTCACTCGTCCCGCAGCGCTTGCGTCGGTTGGACCCGCAGCCCGCGGCGTGCCGGGCCCACTGCCGCCAGCAGCCCGACGATCACCATCCCTCCTGACATCGTGGGCAGCAGGACAACGGCTTCCTTCCCGAAGAGCGTGCCGCCGCTCAAATGGTCGGCCGACAGCGCGGTCGCAAGTCCGAACACCGCACCCAACGCGAGTTGACCGCGGGCGCGCGCGAAAATGCTCGCGAACAGCGTCCGCGCATTGGCGCCGAGCGCAACCCGAATCCCGATCTCTTTCCGTCGCTGCGACACCGTGAACGACATCAGCGCGTAGATCCCTGCCGCCGACAGCAGCAGCACGGCCACGATCACGAGCGACAGGGCAATCGCCATGAGACGGATCGATGCCGACTTCCCGCGCCGCCGCCGCGGCGGGCGGGACTCTGGCGGGGGGGGTCAGGTCATGAATCATGAACAAGGCGTTGAAGCATAGGGGTGGGGGGTAGGGGTCAGGTCATGAATCGTGAACGTGAATGGCGATGGATCGGCCGGACGTAAGACTTGCGACCTGCGGCGCGACGACGATCGCAGAAACGGCGATCATCCCGGCGCTTTCCTAGCAGCCGTTCATGATTCATGACCTGACCCCTACCCCCACCCCCTATGGTTCAGACCGGCTTCACCGCAGCCGCACGCGCCACGCCCCTCGCCCGTGCGTAAAGGCGAAGAGGAACGTCTCCCCGGAGGGGGTTCGGGTCAACGACAGCCACATCGTCACCGCCGGGCCAAAGCCCGTTTCCTCGACCATCCACGTCCGCCCGCCGTCGATCGAGGTCATGACGCCGAGGTCGGTGCCGAGGTAGAGCCGCTGCGAATCGTTGGGATCGACGACGAGCGAGTGGACGGGCACGTCTGGGAGCACGCCAGAGCCGACGCCGTCGATGCCCTGCCAGCTGACGCCGCCATTGCTGGTCCGAAACACGTGGCCCCCGCCAAAGCTGCCATACGTCGCGTAGAACGTGTTCGCGTCATTCGGATCGACGGCAATCGAGGTGACCCACCCTTCGCGCGGCCGTGACACGTCGAACGCGGTGGCCGACGCCGGATTGGCAAGACCATTCACCGTGCGGAGGACGTGGCCGCGATTGGTGCCGACGGCAACGACCTGCCCGTCGCCGCCTGGCGCGACAGCAATCGCGCTCACGAGACCGCCGTCCGGCATCGCGGCACCGACCTTGGTCCATCCCGTCTGGCCACCGCTGGTCGTACGGTAGAGGAACTCGCCGCCAAGCCACAGGCGCTGCGGCTGTGCCGGATCCATCGCCAGCGGCGTGACGAAGAGATAGTTGGCATCTGGCCCGAGCGTATCGGAGCGCACCGGGTCGAGGCCATTGCGAATTGCGGTGAACGTCGTGCCGCCGTCGTTCGAGCGGGCGAGGCTGGACCATTGGAACTCGGCATACAGCGTCTGCGTGGCCTGCGGGTTCACCGCCGTGAACCCGCCGTCGCCGCCGTAGATCGGCCGCCAGCCATCCGCCCCGGCATCGTCGCCGCCGAGAATGGTGCCGTTGTCCTGCGTGCCGCCGACGTAGCGCGATCCGTCCGGAAACGGCGTGCCGTGATAGAACTGCGTGACGCCGTATCCGCGGTTGAGCGATGACCACGCCACGGCGATTCCGGTGCCGCCGCACGCCGCGCGCGGGCCGGTGGCCGACGCCGCGCGGGCATTGGTCGAGCGAAAGATCCCGCCATCGTTGCCGATGAGCACCGTTTGATTGCCGGCGCCGTCGTACTGCGGATGAAACGTCATCGCGTGCTGGTCGACGTGCGCGTACGACGCGCCCGAGCCGCCCCAACTCGCCAGGCCCCACGTCCTGCCGCCATCGTCCGAACGGAACCAGTCGACGCCGGCCGCCCAGATGCGATCCGGATCGCGGGGATCGACGGCGATGACGTTGGTGTACCAGCCCATGTTGACAACCGAGTTCGCGGCGTTCGGCGACTGGGGATTGCAGACGCGCACGCTCGCCGAGGCGGCGTTGGTCAGCAGCAGCGTGTGGAGGAGCGTGCCATCCTGGTTGGTGACCCTGGCCTGCCAGCTGCCGGCCGTGCCGCCGCGATCGGATCGATAGACGGCGAGCAGCCCCTGACGGTAGTTGCCGCCGGGACCTTCGTCGTTGCTCGCCGCGAGCGCGTACATCACGTCGGGGTTCGACGCGGCAATCGCGAGCGAGGTACGCCCCATGCCGGGCTCGCGCAACACCACGTCCACCTCGTCACGCTCGCTGGCGCGCGGGAACCGGTACACCGTCGCCTGCTCGTACGATCCGCACGAGGCGAAGAGCACGTCTTCCGACCGGTCGGGCCGTAACGCGAGATCGAGGCAGCCGCCGCGGACGCTGGTCTCGAGCAGTCGCTCCCATGTCTGACCGGCGTCTCGCGATCGCCACACGCCGCTGCGCGTGGCGGCGTAGATGCGGCGCGGGTCGGCGACGCCGAGTTCGAGATCGTTCACCCAATGGAAGTCGGGCGAATTGGTCGCCGGCAGGCGCTGCCACGAGCCGCCCTCGTTGCTCGACACGAAGATGCCACCGCCGCGCAGCGGCAGGCCGGTGCCGCGAATCTCCTCGCGGAAGTAGCCCTCGCCGGTGCCCGCGAACATCACCGACGGCCGTTGCGGGTCGATCGCGAGGGCATTCACAGCGATGTTCGCCAGGCCGTCACCGGTTGGACGCCAGGTGATGCCGTTGTCGTCGCTCTTCCAGACGCCGCCGGACACGCCCGCCGCAAACAGCGTCGTGTGCACGATCGGATGGAAACGGACGACCCGCGTGCGGCCGCCGATGTTGCCGGGGCCGAGCGGCGTCCAGGCGTCGAGGATTCCGGTGACGCCGCTGCGATCGGTCGCCGCGACCACGCGATTGGCAGAGAACCACACGCGCGAGTGCGGCTGCGAGTCGGGCAGCACGCGGTTGATGGCGGAAGAGAAGCGCCCGAGGCGCGCGAGCCCCGCGGTGGCGGCGTCGTAGAGGGCCGTCATGTCGACCGCGGTGCCCAGCGGCCGACGCCGTTCGACGTCGGTACTGCGCCGCTGCCCCGGGTTCGTCGAACCTGGCCTCCTCACCGACCCTCGTCGGTTCGATCACTCCCACCACCAGAACAGTCGTCCCTGCGAGCACGGCCGTCGTCCACAGTCGCTGTCGGAGCCGCATGAGGATGCGGATCTTGCCATACCCACGCAGGATCTGCGCCACTCCCTTGCCCCTTCGTCCCACCGCTCATCCCAGGGGTGGGGTCAGGTCATGAATCATGAACGGGTGGCCACGGACCGGTGGGGAGGGGGTCAGGTCGTGAATGATGAACACGCCGTTATGGTCGGGTTGCGAGCAGCGAAGCGACAAAATGAATTTCGAACTCCAGAAGCGGCTTGATCCTGAGCCATCATCGAGGTTCTCAAATGCTCGGAGGCGCGCACGGTCTTCTTGTATCGGCGGCCGGTGAATTTGTAACCATTCCCTTCATAGAATGCGTGGGCATCCGCCCGCTGATTTCCAGACGTCACAACCAGGACGCGCGCACCGCGCGCAGTCACACTCCTAGCCTCTGGCCATTTCGCGGTGGTCGATGAGCTTCCGACGAATGGCCTGTACCAACGCCGACGCGTCGCTGTTTTGGGGGTCGAGGGACACCTCAATTGGCGAATCCTCGTATGCCAGCCAAAACAACTGTGCGCCAATTCTCACCGTCCAGACACGCTGATCGGGTCCGTCGGCGCGGCTGACGACCGTTCCTCCTAAGAGCTGCAGGATAGCCTCCGCGTATGGCGGAAATGACTCCCAACCGACGCGCTCTGTTAACAGTAGCGATTCGTCGCCAGACGCCATCAGTCGAATCGCAAGATGCTCCAGCGGTAGATCCATTTCACGCACTTGTCGGCCTACCGACCGGCCAGTGAGGAGCCGGCGCTCACTGCCGTCCGCGATCGTGCGCGTGACACGCGCCGAGCGCATCTTCCACTGCACGAGCCGATCGATGTGAGCATGAAGTCTCTCGTGATGTCCGCACCGCAAGCTGTGGTCAGTCGCGAAAGTCCACGGTTCAACCACTAGTTGGATTTCGGCAAGAGGCGCCGGACCGCCGCAATCACTTGCGGCCAGACCTCCGATTGCGGATCGATGAACAGGAAGTGGCCGGCGTTGGCGAGCACGGTCGTGTGCAGCACGTCGCCAGCTTGCTTGGCGGCTGTTTCGTACGGCGTCACTTGCGCCGCAAACATTCGACCCGCAAGGAATTCCTGACGCACGCCGAGCGGCAGGAGCTCGATCGGCGATGCGGCGCGATACCGCTCTGGCTGCTCGTCCGGTGATCCTCCAAGCAAGTTCGTAATCACGGGACTCCCGCAGATCGGCTGCTGCACCGAAATCGTCGCTTTCAGATCGGTCGGGCCGTCCAAATCAACGACACCGTGTAGAGGCAGCGGATTGCTCATGTACAGATCGCTGGTCTTCGGAAGCTTCGGCCTGGCCGCCAGCCACATCACGAGGTGGCCACCGGCCGAATGCCCGATCGCAACGACCCGGGTGAGATCCAGGTCGTTGCCTTTCGCCAAGGTCCTGAGGAAGTCAGCCGCATGCGCGACGTCCTGAAAGGTGCCCGGCCAGCCGCCGCCAGCGTTGCCGAGACGCCGGTATTCGACGTTCCACGTGGCGATGCCAGCCTCGGTCAACGCGGCCGCGACAGGGCGCATGTTGTCGACAGCCACGGCACGCTCATCCATGTTTCCAAGCTTCGCGAGCCAACATCCTCCATGAACGACGATCGCAACTGGATGCGGACCCTTCGTCGACGGCACTCGCAACTCGCCGAACTGAAGCGGATCCGTTCCGTATGCGATCCGCCGTGCACCAGGCGGAACTTGTGCGTTCGCGAGATCGAGGGGGCCTCGGGTCTGGGCAGCAGCCGTCGACGTGAACAGCGTCCACGTGCACAGCGACATGAGCAGTGCGGTACTCCGTTTCACCGGTTGCCTCCAGTGCGAATCTCCCTCTACCAGTGACTCCCACAGTCGTCGAGGGCGTCTGTCCGGCTAACGAACAGCGTTCACCAGCGGCCGCTCAGAGTCGCGCGGGCGGCCGTCTCGTGCGACGGGTGTTAGGCGTCATCATCGGTATCAGCGTCAGGACGGGGATTCGCTGGCATTCCAGATGACGCGTGAGAACTCCCACCCTCCGTCAGACCGCCGCGAATAGATCCAGACATACTTCCCAGACTCACGACTCCCCTGGCCCCCACCCTTCGGTGTGAGCGTCTGGGAGTACGTGCCACGATCAAAGCCGAAATCTCCGTGAACCCGGATTTCCTCACTGACATATTGAATCCGAAGGTCGAACTGACCGAGGAACGCACTCATGAACGCTACGGTGGCGGACCGACCCGAAACTGCAGGCATGCCAGGAGGCATGACCACCATGTCCTCAGCCGAGACACCTTCGAAGAATGCGGCATCCCCCGCATTCTCGGCCTGCATCGTCCGTTCGCGGAGCTGATTGATCGCTCTGACATCGCTCTCGCTCATTCATTTCTCCTTCTGTTATGGAGCCAGGGCCTTGTCGATTGAGAACGCCTGCCCTGACCATGCGCGCACGGATGTCCACGGCTGTGGCGACGCTGACCAGAATTCGTCGGTCGGCGAAAGACCCAACGGCAATAGTCCCACTGAGCAAAGATAGAGACTCCCGGTCGAGATGTACGGCTCGCCCATCCCTGGCTGATGGCCGCAGAAGCCAATGCGAAGCCAGCCATCCGCGTCGAAGGTTCCCGCGGCCTCAATCGACCGACGGATAGTGGCGGTGAGTGCACCTCGCGCTTGTGCGGGTGAGACGCTCTCCGGAAGCGAGCGTCGAAGCGCCATCTGAGCCAGCAAATGAAATGCGCCGAAACGGTATGCCAGCGAACGCCCGATCGGTGGAAACGACCCATCCGGTGCGATCGATCGCTCCAACACCGCGGCGTACCGCCTCGCGCGGAGCTCGACTCGTGCAGCGATCTCTTTCCAGGCTGGCATCTCATCGCGACAGACATCCAGGACATCGAGCAGCATCGGGTGGATGACGAAGCTGTTGTAGTAATCGAAATGAAAGTCGGGTCCGTCGCTGTATGCTCCGTCTCCGCGGTACCACTGCTCATGCTGGCGAAGCGCATAATCGACGCGCATACGGTCCCACCTGACGCCGAGGCTCGCCAGCGCGGCTTCGATCGTCGCCGAGAACAGCAGCCAGTTGTTGAAGACGGGGGTAATTGTTCGCGTGGACTCGAGGGCCGCAACGAGGTTCCGCTTCACCGTCGCATCCAACGACTCACGCAGTGCCTGCCGCGCTCGCAGCAAGCCCTGCGCGAGAAACGCGGCGTCCACTAACGGCTGACGATCACTGGTGAAATTAAGAAAGTCTGGTGAGGCGGGATCGACGGCCTGGCGAATCGCACGCCGTGTGAGCTCCGCATAGCGAGCGCGAAGCTGCCCTTCAGTCGTGCTATCGGCGGGCAGTTCGATCCAGGGGGCTATTCCTGCCACGAGCCGCCCTAGTGCCTCCAAGTGGGTGACCGACCGGCGGTTCGCACCGGGCGCTTGCTCCACGGGCATTCGCGCCTTCAGGCTGGCATTGGCCAGATTCGTCAGGACCGGGTCAGCGAGTCGCCGCAAGGTGCTGATCCAGATCTCTCGATCATTGGTCGATGAGAAGGTGCTCTGGTTCGCGGACGTGGAACTTGCAAATACGGCAGCAGCGCTGCTGGTTCCCGCGGTTGTCAAGAACTCGCGTCGATCCATTCGGCACTCCCAATGCGCTGCTACGTGCCTCAAACTCAGGGAGCTCGGCACCACGACGCCGGTCAGTCTAACGCCCGGCTGAGCCAGCGGCAATCATTCACCAAGATGCCGTGCGGGCTGGCCGGCCACGGGAGTAGCTGACCGGCCAAGTGCTCGGCGTCGTCGCGCTGGCCCTCACACGCCCAACAAGTGCGGCCGCAGACGACGATAGCCCTGCTCGCGCGCCCAGAGGTCGAGCGGCAGCGTCGCCAGGTCGTCAACGATCGGCACGGCGTGGCCGTCGCGGGTGAAGTCGATCGACTTGAGATAGGCGCGGCACGTGTCGCACGCCTCGACCCGCACCGCGCTCACTCCCTCGGCGCTGAATACCGGCAGTTTCTCGACGTGGCTTTCGCCGCAGCCGGCGCAGCCGATTCTTGGCGCCCGCCATTCGGACGCGCACACGCCGCAGATCAAGCTGCGCTTCGCGCCATGGCCGGCCTCGCGCAGCGACGCCAGCGCCGGCCGTCGGCCGCAAAACGGGCACTCGCTGGTTGCGGCGGGACGGTCGAGGGCCGGGAGGTTGGCACGTGACGCGGCCCGCTCGGCAAACGGCAACAGCGCGGCTTCGATCACGAACGCGACGTGCGGATCAGGATCGCGACCGTCATCGCCGCGGTCGACGAAGGCGTCGAGACGCTGCCGCCATGCCGAAAGCGACATCTGCTGCAGTGACACTGCGGCGGCCGCGAGTTCGGCCGGCGCATGGCCGGGCAGCCACTCGATCAGCGCTGGAATCGCGGCCACGACCGCTGCGCGATCGACGGCCGCGGCGAGGGTCGAGCCGCCAGTGTCGCGCGCCGTGTCTGCCGCGGTCAGCGACGTGTGCCAGCCGGCGAGCGCCGCGTAGAAAGTCAGGAGATCGGCGGCGGCCGGCGTGGCGGCGGCAAGGTGAAGCGCCCGCGCCTGGCGCGCGGCGCCGCGGCCGTCAGCGTTCGCGACCACGCGACCCGGCCGACGCACGCGACGACAACTCGTCGGCCCAGCGCGCGTGATGCTCGCGGGCCCATTCTTCGCTGACGTCGCCATGCAGGATCGCGCTGAGTCCGCCCGGCACGACGGCAAGGCCCAGGTAGAGATGGACGATGAACGCGCCGATCGTGACGAGCGCGGCGATCGCGTGGACGAGAATCGCCGCCTGACGCACGGCGTTGAGCGACGCCGCGGCAAAGGCTTCGGGCCACCAGAGCACCGCGCCTGAGATCAGCAGCGCGAGGGCCGCCCACACCATCACCCAGAACATCGTCTTCTGGCCGTAGTTGAAGCGGCCAGCCGCGGGCACCTGGCCGTCCTCATTGCGGATGTAGTGGCGGATCGCGCGCCGCCACTCTCGATCCGCATCCACCGTTCGCATGTCGGCGCGCCAGGTGACGAACATCCACGCGACGGCCATGGCGAAGACGAGTCCGACCCACGGATGCAGGAGTCGCGTCAGGTATCCGCCGCCGAGCACGATCGCGATCCAGAAGAGCGCCGGCGTCCAGAACGCGAGACCGGAGAGCAGCAGATAGACGTACGAGAGCGCGGTCGACGCCGTGCATCAAACGCTCGCGCGAACCGGTAACGAACGACCCGGCCGACGGTGGATCGGCTCACGCTCGCCCCTCACCGTTCTTCCGGCCGAAGCGGATGTAATGAATCGCGGCGGCAAATACGCCACCGAGGATGGCGAGGTTGCCGACCCACTTCAGCGGGCCCTTCCAGATCCGCACCGCTGCGGGAACGACGGGATTGGCTGGCAGTCCGTACAGCTCCGGACGATCGCCGAACGCGAGCACCGTGACGACCGCGGTGCCGCCCACACCCGGCGGATCGTACACGGCCGCTTGCGGAAAGCCGTTGGCCCGCAGTTGATCGACGCGTTGGCCGGCGGCCTGAAGCATCTCGTCTTTGGTCCCGAACTGCAGGCAACTCGTCGGACATGCCTTCACGCACGCCGGCTGCAGGCCGACCGCGACCCGATCGACGCACATCGTGCACTTGTAGACGCGGCGGGTGTTCGCCGCGAACTTCGGCACGTTGAACGGGCATCCGGTCAGGCAGTAGCCGCAGCCGATGCACTGGTCCTGCTGGAAATCGACGATGCCGTTCGCATATTGGACGATCGCCCCCGGCGCGGGGCAGGCGATGAGGCACCCGGGCTCCACGCAGTGCATGCACTGGTCCTTGCGCATCAGCCAGTGCAGGCGATCCGTCTCGTGCTCGCTGAACCGGATCAGATTCCAGACGTTGGCGGTCATGTCCGGCAGCGTCTGATACGTCCCCATCTGGACCGTCGTCTCGGGCGGGAGATCGTTCCATTCCTGGCACGCGACCTCGCACGCCTTGCAGCCGATGCAGGTGGACGTATCCACCAGCTTCGTCACCGTCGGCTGCACCCGTAACCCCGGCGCCGGCGGCGTCGTCGCGGAGATACGGTGGATGTCGAGACTCGGCGCCATTTACTCTTCGCGGCGGTGGTGGATGATCAGCGCCAGGTGACTGGCGGACATGAGAAAGACCAAACGAAGCTCACCAGTGATACGAACCCGAATGCAAGCAACGACAACAGGCTCGAGCCGAACCAGCACGCAGCAGTTGTCGTTGTTGGATCACACATCGAGTGTCTCCGATTGAATCTCCCGTTTCGTCTTCGTGTCTTCGTGCCTTCGTGGCTGGCTCTTGCTGTTCATACCTTCTCCAGCTTCACCAGAAACCCCTTGTACTCCGGCGCGAACGAATTCGGATCGACGACGGTCGGGGTGACGAGGTTGGCGAGCGACCCGCGTTGCTCGCCGCGGCCGAGGAATCCCCAGTGGATCGGGAAGCCGATCTGGTACGTCGTCTTGCCGGCGATCTGCATCGGCTTGATCCGCTTGGTGACCATGGCGCGGCCTTCGATTGAGCCGCGCGCCGATGACACGCGTACCCGGTCGCCATTCGCAATGCCCTTCTCTGCGGCCAGCTCCACCGGAATCTCGACGAAGAACTCGGGCGCGAGCTGCACGTTGTACGGATTGTTCTTCGTCCAGTAGTGGAAGTGCTCGGTGAGACGGTAGGTCGTGCAGACGATCGGATACTCGTCGGCGTTGCCGAGCGTATCGAACTCGGTCGTGAACGGCTTGACCGCTGGATTCGAACTCTGCGACGGATGCAGCGGGTTCGCCACCGGCGATTCCACCGGCTCGTAATGCTCGGACCACGGCCCTTCGACAAACTGTCCCGGAACGAAGAGGCGGGCCACGCCTTCGGGCAGCATCATGAAGGCGCCGAGTCCGGCGCCGGGCGCGCTGTCAGCGGTGATGTCCGGCACGTCGCCGATCCACCGTTCCCCCGACCACGACAGCGCCGGCCGCGACGGGTCCCACGGCTTGCCGTCGGCGTCCGCTGAACAGCGGTTGTAGAGGATGCGGCGATTCGCCGGCCAGCTGAACGACCACTCGGGAAAGCGGCCGAGCCCGCTTGGATCGGCGGTCGATCGGCGCTGCGTGAGATTGCCGGCGTCCGTATACATCCCGATGTAGAGCCAGTTGCCGGAGAGCGTCGTCCCATCAGCGCGGGCATCGAGGGCGCGGGCGAGCTGCTGACCGTTGCGCAGCGCGACAGTGCCGGCCTTGTCGTCGCGGACCTCGGCGATTGCCCAGCCGTTGATCTCTTTCGCGACCTCGTCGAGCGACGGGCTGGTGGGATTCGAGTACCACCAGTTGAGCGCGCGAACCGGCTCGGGATGGCGGCCGCCCTCGCGTTCGTACAGCTCACGAACCTTCAGAAAGATGCGGGCGATGATCTCCTGATCGGGCTTGGCCTGCCCCGGCGGCTCGACCGCCTTCCACTTCCACTGAATCCAGCGCGCCGAGTTGACGAACGAGCCGTCCTTCTCAGCGAAGTTCGCCGCTGGCAGCAGGAACACTTCGGTCGCGACGTCTTCGGATTTCTTGTCGACGAGCGCCTGGATGTCGTCGCGCCAGAACGTCGCCGTCTCCTGCTCGAAGTTCTCGGCCACGACCAGCCATTTCAGTTTCGAGAGGGCGGCGATCGCCTTCCGTGAATGCGGGCCGTTGCTCACCGGGTTCATGCCGAAGCTGAAGAACCCGTCCATGTCGCCGCGGTACATCCGATCGAAGATGTAGGCCCAGCTCCAGTTCTCGTAGCCGCCCGTCGCCGCCTGCGGCAGCCGCGGGTGCAGGTGATACGCGAAGCCGTTGTCGCGCGTCGCATGCGTGCCGTAGAACGCCTTCAGCTGGCTGACGAAGAAGCGATCGGTGTTGGCCCAGAAGTTCGTGGACGCTGCGCTCAGCGGCTTCGGCGTCACCGCGCCGAGGAACTGCTCGATCGTTTCGTGATCCGCCTTGGGGATCGGGATATACCCGGGCAGGTTGTGGTACGCCATGCCGTTGTCGGTGCCGCCCTGGATGTTGGCGTGGCCGCGCAGCGCGTTGATGCCGCCGCCGGGCCGGCCGATGTTGCCGAGGAGCAGCTGCAGCATCGCCGCGGCGTGGATCAACTGCACCGAGTGGCTGTGGTGCGTCCACCCGAGCGCATACATGATCGTCCCGGCGCGATCGGC
Source organism: uncultured Acidobacteriota bacterium (assembly GCA_963841895.1). Classification (GTDB taxonomy): domain Bacteria; phylum Acidobacteriota; class Vicinamibacteria; order Vicinamibacterales; family UBA2999; genus JACCSI01. The sequence continues at coordinate 72,744 of CAWJEO010000006.1, read as the reverse complement.
GGTGTAGGTCGAGGTGATGAGGTCCGCGGCGGCGTTGAAGGCGTCAGGCGTGCAACCGCAGATCGTCGACACCATCTCCGGCGTGTAGCGCGCGTAGAACACCTTCATCGCCTGGAACACCGATCGCGCATGGGTCATCGACGGATCGGTCTTCGCAAACCCTCGCTCGTCGAGCTCGTAGGCCCAGCTCGACACGTCGGTGTAGGCCTTGCGCTCGGCGTCCCATCCCGAGAAGAGGCCTTTCTCGGCATCGAACGAATAGGTGTCCTTCAGCAGGAACGGCGCGTTGGTGAACGCCCGCACGTAGTCCTCGTGATAGCGATTCTTCGAGAGCGCGTAGTGAATCAGGCCGCCGAGGAACGCGATGTCGGTGCCGACGCGGATCTGCGTAAACGAATCCGAGACTGCCGACGTGCGGTTGAAGCGCGGATCCACCGACACGAGCTTCGCGTTGCGATTCCGCCGCGCCTCCATGACGAAGCGGAACCCGACCGGATGGTTCTCGGCAGGGTTGCCGCCCATGGCCAGAATCACATCCGCGTTGCGGATGTCGGTCCAGCCATTCGTCATCGCTCCCCGTCCGAACGTGGTGGCCAGACTGGCCACCGTGGGGCCGTGTCAAATACGCGACTGCTGCTCCAGCGGCAGCACGCCGAGGCCGGCGCGGAACGCCTTGCCGAGGAGGTAATTGATCTCGTTGGTGTCGGTGCAGCCGCCGATCACGCCCAGTGCGGTCAGCGCGTTGATGGCGCGGCCGCGCTCGTCGCGTTCGACCAGCTTCTCGTCACGGACCTGCTTGACGAGGCGGGCGATGCGATCGATCGCCCAGTCCCACGACTTCTCTTCCCACGCGCGCGTGCCCGGAGCGCGATAGAGCACCTTCGTCAGGCGCCGATCGTTGACGATGTTCTGCTTGAGCGTGATGCCCTTTGGACAGAGCGTGCCCTGATTGATCGGATGATCCGGATCGCCTTCGACGTGAACGACTGTCGGCTTGACGTTGCGCGATCGGTCGCCGAGCGTATGGAGAATCACGCCACAGCTCACCGAGCAGTACGGACACGTGGACCGCGTTTCCGTCGTCCGTGCGATCTTCAGCTCGCGCACCTGCGCCAGCGCCGGCTGTAAATCGAAGCCCAGAACCGACGCCGTCGCCGTTCCGCCGATTGCGGTCGCCTTCAGGAACTGCCGCCGGGTCGTTTCCACCTCGCGCCTCCCGATTGCCGCGCATTATCCGCTATCCTCGGATCTCCTGATCGCGTGATCTCCCGGCCCTGATCTCTGGCCCCTGCAACTACCATGAGTCATGCGTTATCGCACTGTCGCGCGTCTCGGGTGGTCGCTGTCAGAAATCGGCCACGGTCTATGGGGCATGGGCGGCTGGACCGGATCGAATGACGACGAGTCTGGCGCGGCACTTGATCGCGCCGTCGAGCTCGGGTGCAACTTCTTCGACACCGCGCTCGCCTACGGCAACGGGCACAGCGAACGCCTCCTCGGCGCGCTCGTCCGACGCCATCCCGGCCATCGTCTCTATGTCGCCACCAAGGTTCCGCCAAAGAACTGGAAGTGGCCTGGGCGCGGCACCACGCCGGTCGCCGAAACGTTTCCATACGACCACATCATCGAATCGACGGAGACCAGCCTGCGATCGCTCGGGATGGAGGCGATGGATCTGCAGCAGTTGCACGTGTGGGACGACGCCTGGGCGCCCGACGACGGCTGGCGGCGTGCGGCGCGGGATCTGAAGTCGCGCGGGCTGATTCGCGCCTTCGGCATCAGCGTGAACCGCTGGGAGCCCGAGAACGTGCTCCGCGCGATCGACACCGGCCTCGTCGACTTCGTGCAGGTGGTCTACAACGTGTTCGACCAGGCGCCCGAGGACGTGCTGTTCCCGGTGTGCCAGCGCGAGGGCATCGCGGTCATCGCGCGCGTGCCGTTCGACGAAGGCAGCCTGACCGGCACGCTGACGTCAGCGTCGCGGTGGCCCGACGGCGACTTCCGCAATATCTACTTCGCGCCGGACAAGCTGGCGGAGACGCTGCCGCGGGTCGATGCGGTGAGGCAGACGGCGGCGCGGGCTGCGACGACGCTCCCCGATCTCGCGCTGCGGTTCATCATCTCGCATCCTGCGGTGACGACGGTGATTCCTGGGATGCGGACGCTGGCGCATGTGGAGGCCAACCTCGCGTCGAGCGACGCGCCGGCGCTCGATGCTGAGACGGTCGCGAGTCTTCGAGTGCACCGGTGGGACCGCCAGCCGGACGCGCGGCCGTAATAGGGGTGGGGGGTAGGGGTCAGGTCATGAATCGTGAATGGGCATAGGGGTGGGGAGTAGGGGTCAGGTCATGAATCGTGAATGGGCATAGGGGTGGGGAGTAGGGGTCAGGTCTGAATCGTGAACGGAGGTCACCTGGCGAGATCCCGTCGGGCACGCCGCAAGGCCTTGCTGGCTGTCGTGGCGTGCAGACCGAGATGCGCTGCGATCTCAGTCAGACGGTAGCCGTGGACCTCGTACGCAACGCGGATGGCTTGGTTTCGGTCGCCATTATCGGCCGTGACCTCGCCGAGGACGCTGTCGAGCCGCGGCCGAACCGCCGCCTCGCACTGTCGAGGCAGCGGCCGGTCCTGCTCTGAGTTGAAAGGCGATCACCGCCCGCTCGGAAGCGCTCCGTGCCAATGATGTCCCGGGTCTCATAGTCCGCCGCGTGGCCAGCGACGTTGCCGATTCACATAGTCGCGAAACCGTTCCTGCGCTTCGCAAAGTGATGTCGCTCTGAACGCCCACACGATCCAATCCGTGTCGAGCCACGGTGGGCTGGGTTCGAGGCCGGCCGTCGCGCGGAAGGTCGTCCAAGGCCAAGAAGCGGCGTCGGCGCAAAGCTGCGCCTTGACCGGGTTCAGGACGACGTAGCGCGCAACCATCCGGAGGTAGCGCTCCCGCTGCACGACGATGGAGTGGAAGCGTGCCTCGAACGTGTGGCCGGTGAGCGCGTAACATCGATTATTGTCCTGGGCGTAAACCCCGTTCAACTGCCGCATCATCGCGGAGAGATTCCCGCGCGGCGTATCCAAGATAAGGTGATAGTGGGTGTCCATCAGCAAGGCGGCATACACCCGGACGTGGTAGGTCTGGGCGACCTCGCCAAGGACGTTCATGAAACGTCGACGGTCGTCGTCTGTGGTGAAGATGGCGGATTTCCGGTTGCCGCGCGACATCACGTGATACACGGCTCCGGGAAACTGCAAGCGGGGACGTCTGGCCATGCAGGGCCGATCGCACACGCCGCGCCATCGACGTGATCGTGAAATCGTCTGGAGTTTTCGAGGATCGGCCGGCTGCGGCCCGCAGGATGTGCGACGTTCAGACCCCACTGCGATCGCAGAGACTGCAACCCTCAGGGCGATGATTGATCTGCATCCCGCGCCGGCCGTTCATCATTCACGACCTGACCCCCATGCCCCGGCGCCGATCGCGCTGATGATGCGGTCATGGGCGATGCGCTGCTCAGCCATCGGCCTTGACGCGTCGAGCCCGGTCAGGTCGCTGGCCCAATCGACGACAGGGCTTCCTGCAGCGCCACCGATTCCTTGGCCAGGAAACTTTCGATCTCCGTGGACAGACTCGCGATGTGTTCGGCCCGGACACCGACCTTCCCCAGCAGCAGCGGCAGTTCCCGCGCGACCGGCGAGAGATCGCCAACGCCGGCCAGTTGCCACTGTTCGGTCCGCATCGGCTTGTTGTGGCGGTAGCGGCCGATGGTGATCGCAATCGGTCGCGTCTGCACGATGGAGGGCGTGACGAAGACGTCGACGACGAGCGCGTCTGCACCCACCGGGCAGTCACCGCGTTTGTGGTAGACGCAGTCGTGCTCTCGCGGCGCATCACTCCAATGAAGCATTCTTCCCCCCGCTGGTCGCGTCTGATCCTACCGCGCTATCTGTCTGGACCGACCGTGTCGGCGCTTCGAGGGTTCGAGGGGCATAGGGGGCGGGGGTAGGGGTCAGGTCATGAATCGTGAATCAGGAACCTGAACCCAGCCCAAGGGCGGGACGGGCACGACGCCAGTGAGGGTTCTGTCGCTTTGGCTGAGTTCTCGCGCGCGATGGGCAGTTTTTGCCAATCCGAGCATGAAACGCCGACGGACCTAGTGAGCTGCGAGAAGTGTGGCTGTCCGATTGCCGCCCGAGAGCAACCGTCGGTCCTCGCCGTTCATGATTCACGACCTGACCCATACCCCCACCCCCTATGCCCGCCGTCTTCTGGACGCAGTGCAGGCTGCATTCATCATTCATGACCTGACCCCACGCGCGGCGCGCTAGTCTGCCCGGAGGGCGACCACCGGATCGACGCGCAGCGCACGTCGTGCAGGGAGCCAGGTCGCCGCAAGCGCCGCCGTCAGGAGAACGCCGGCGGTCACGGCCAGCGTCGTCAGATCGTTCGGTTGCACGTCGAAGAGCAGACGAGCCACCGCGCGACCACCGGCGAGCGCGAGCACGAAACCTGCGACGAGGCCACCGACGACCGGCCGCAGCCCCTCGAGCACCAGCCCGCGGAGCACGTCGCTGCGCGCCGCGCCGAGCGCGAGGCGAATGCCGATCTCCTGCGTTCGCTGCCCCACGAGATAGCCGACGACCGCGTAGACGCCGACCGCTGAAAGCGTCGAGGCAACAATCGCAAACAGGCCAAAGAGCCACGCGCGCAGTCGCGGCGCCGCAACGGTTGACTCCACCATCGCATCGAGCGTGCGGACGCGGTAGAGCGGAACGCCGCGATCCAGGCGCAGGAGCTCGGCGCGAACGGCCGCCGCGAGCGCCGCCGGGTCGCTGGTCGTCCTGACGACGAGCGCCATCGTGTGGTACGACGGCTGCTGCGCCTGCGGCGTGTAGAACATCGGGACCTCGGCTTCGTCCAGGCCAAGATGCTTCACGTCGCCGACGATGCCGATGACTTCGCGCGAGCCGGGTCCGCCAATCACCTGCTGCTCTTCTCGGGGTATCCCGCTGTTGAACGTGATCCGCTGGCCGATGGGATCCTCGCCGGGCCAGTATTGCCGGGCCATCGACTGGCTGACGATCGCGACGCTTCGGCTGGCCGTCGCGATCGCGCTCGCTGAAGTTCCTGCCACGAATCACCGGAATGCCCATCGCGCGAAAGTAATCCGGGTTGATCGAACGCGCCTGGATCGACGCGCGCCTGCCCGTCTGGCTTCGGGTACTTCTCGATCTGCACGCCGCGGCTGTCGTAGTTGGCGCTAAGCGGCATGATATTCACCGCGCCGACGTCGGACACGCCCGGCAGCCGCCGGATCGAGTCGTAGAACCGCTCGTAGAACGGAATCTGCTCCCCTTCGGCATACAGCGCCGTCGGCACCGCAACCTCGAACGTCAGTGCGCGGTCGGTCGCAAAACCGGTGGGCACGTGCAAGAGCGACCACAGCGTCCGGCCCATCAACCCCGCGCCCGCCAGCAGCACGAGCGCCAGCGCCACCTGCGACGCGATCAGCAGCTCGCGCAGCGGCCGGTGCAGCACCGGGCCTCACCGATCCGCGGCCGCCGTCGCGAACCGCCGCGTTGAGATCGCCGCGCGAGACTTGCAGTGCCGGTACAAGTCCCGACACGACGCCTGTGACCAGCGCCAGAAGCGCGGCAAAGCCCAGCACCATGCCGTCGATCCGGATCTCCTCGGCGCGCGGGACCCCCGCGGCGCCAGGAGCGCCGCCGCGCGCAGACTGATCACGGCGAGCCCGAGACCCGCGATCACGCCAAGTCCCGAGAGCACGACGCTCTCGGTCACCAGCTGACGGACAAGCTGCGTGCGGCTCGCTCCCATCGCCGCGCGAACCGCGAGCTCCGATCGTCGCGAGGCACCCTGCGCGAGCAGCAGGTTGGCGAGGTTGGCGCACGCGACCAGCAGCACGAAGCCAACCGCGCCAGCCAGCAGGAGCAGCGCCGGCCGCGTCTCGGCCACCATCGCCTGATGAAGGCGGCGCCACCTCGACGCCACGATTGGTGTTCTCTGTCGGGTACTGCTGTTCGAGACGCGTGGCGATGGCGACGAGCTCGGCGCGGGCCTGCTCCGTCGTCGCGCCCGCCTTCAGTCGGCCAACCGCGCGGATGAAGTGGCCGCCGCGATTCGGATTCGTGGTCGCAAAGCCATATGGGACGTAGACGTCGGCCTCGCGCTCGGGATTCGCCTCGACGTGACGGAAGCTCGCCGCCAGCACGCCGACGATGGTCGCGGGCCGTGCGTTGAGCGTGATCGCGCGGCCGATCACCGAGGAATCGCCGCCGTAGCGGCGCTGCCAGAAGCCGTGGCTGAGAACGACGGTCATCGGCGCGTTGGGCCCGTCCTCTTCGGCGATGAACGGCCGCCCGAGCACGAAGGACGCACCAAGCGTCGGGAAAAACCCCTCGGTGACGTTGACGCCGCCAATCCGTTCGGGGGCGCCGCTCCGATCAGCCACCGTAAAGAAGCCGATCCAGCCGTGCGCGCCGGTCCGCTCGAGCGTCGTCGTCTCGCTCGCGAAGTCGAGAAATCGGCCGGCGACAGGTTCGCGGTCTCGCCGGTCGCGCGATCGTGGCCGGAGATCTTCACGAGCGCCTCGGGCTCGGGATACGGCAGCGGCCGGAGCAGCACCGCGTGGATGACGCTGAACATGGCGGCGTTCGCGCCGAGTCCGAGCGCCAGCGTCACGATCGCCATCAGCCGCGAAGCCCGGACGCCGCGCCGAGCGTCCGGAAGGCAAGCCGCAGATCCTGGATCAACATGCGGAGTTGGATGGCGGCCGGCACGGCTTGGTTGTCACTGGACGGCGACCCGCGTTCACGATTCACGACCTGACCCCTACCCCCGTTCACGATTCATGACCTGACCCCTACCCCCACCCCCTATGCCATTCAACCGGACGGCCGGCTGAGCTTTTCGGCCGAGCGGCGGCGCTATCCTATCGATGCGGGACTGCCGGCGCGCTCCAGATTTCGCCCGGTGAACTCACGTTCATGATTCATGACCTGACCCTCCCGCCCTATGCCCGCCGAGCCGATCGGCTCCCCGGATCCAGCGCCCGAAACGCGGTCGCTCGGCGCCCTCGCCCGCGCCGCCCGGACCTGCCGCGCGTGTCCGCTCTACGCTCGCGCGACGCAGACCGTCTTTAGCGAGGGACCCGCCCGCGCCGCGATCGTGCTGGTCGGCGAACAGCCCGGCGACGTCGAAGATCGCGAGGGACAGCCCTTTGTCGGACCAGCGGGAGCCATGCTCGATCGCGCCATCGAGACGGCCGGGCTCGATCGCAACCGCCTCTACCTCACGAATGCCGTCAAGCATTTCAGCTGGCAGCCGGCGGCGGGCCGGTCGAGCGGCGAACGCGGCAAGCGGCGCATCCACAAAAAGCCGCGGGCCAGCGAAGTCAAGGCATGCCGGCCGTGGCTCGACGCCGAGCTCGCCCACCTCAAGCCCGGCGTCATCGTCTGCATGGGCGCGTCGCGGTGCAGTCGGTCCTCGGGATCGAACGTGCCGATCGGCGCCTCGCGCGGACACACCTTCGAGACCGCTCTCGGACCGGCCATCGTCACGCGTCACCCCTCGTCGATCCTGCGGCAGATCGACAAGGCCTCCCGGAAGGCGGCACTCGACGAATTGGTCGGCGGATCTGCGGCGCGCCGCGCGGCTTATCGCGAGACGATGATCGGACCGGCGTGGAACTCGTCGTTCGGTCCCCGCCGGGGAATATCGGCGAGCCGGCCATCGACGAGTTCGCCGATCGCCCGCACGCTCATCTGCGGACCATCGATGGTGACGAGGAGGAAGTGCGGCGTGTCGCTCCACGACATCGTGTGCGCGTCGGCGAAATCGATCGGGACGGCCGCGCCGCAGCTTGCCGGCGGCGCCGGTCACGAAGTAGTCGATGCCCTCGACCTGCGAGTGCTGGAAGTTGTGCTCGTGGCCGCTGAACATCACCCGTACGCCGGCGTCGCGGAATCGCGCCGTCAACGGGTGCATGTCCTTCGTGTTGTGATGGCGCGGTCCCGCCGAATACGGCGGATGGTGGCAGAACGGAATCCGCCACCCGACTCCGGTCGCGTCGGCAACCCGGAAGCTCTCCTCGAGAAACGCCTGATGCTCGGGATGCTGGAACAGCCGGCCGCGCGAGAAGAAATGTTCCTTTGAGGTGTCGAGGCAGATGAGCTCGATATCGCGTCCGACGTGCACGCGATAGAACAGGCCCGGATCCATCGACGCCTTGCCGGTTGCCTCGTCGGTCGCCATTCGCTCGCGCAGAAAGAAGTTGTCGAGGACCTGGGCGCGGTCGTCGCGATCCTCGGTCTCGGCCGAGTCGTGATTGCCGATGCATGGGTACATCGGAATCCGGTTCAAGACATAGCGATACGGTTGATAGAAAGTGAAGAACCAGTCGTCGTCTTCATCGCCGTGATCGCCCACCGGCAGCCCGAGAATGCGGCGTCCCGCGTAGACGTTGTCGCCGGTCGTCAGGACAAAGCGGACCTGGTGTTCGTCGACGGCTTGCGCGAGCGCCGCGGCGATCTCGGCCTGACGCTTCGTTGGCGTCGACTTGCGAATGCCGATGCCGAAGTCGCCGATGATCGCAAAGCTCACCGGCCCCACCGGCTCGCGATCTCGAGCGGGATGCGTGCGAAACGCGTTCGTGTAGCGGTTGCCGGCCTGGATCGAGTCCCTGCTCGGCGCCCGGCCGCCAGTCGTAGCGATCGCCTTCGGCCCAGATCTCGTCGTTGACGACGACCTCGTAGGTGTAGGGCGTGTCGGGAGTCAGACCGGTGAGATGACACCAGTTGGTGGTTTCGGTACGCGCGGTCGCCGCGACCTGACCGGCGGCGTCGAAGACGGTGACCAGCGCAGGGCCGTAGGGAGCGGAGCGGACGCCGATGCTGTCGCTGCGCGGCGGATGCACGTGCGCGAGATCGCGATCGTCGACGAGCTTCCAGCCGCCGCGGCCGCGGACCCGGAAGTAAAAGGCGCCCCAGGAAATGAGAGCTGAGGTAGCCGAAACGCCGGCCACGTGGAGGTAAGGTTCGGCGTGGAACTCAGGCATCGCGCCAGCTCGACTGTCGCGCGGCCGGAACGGCTATTTCTGTTCCTCTTCTTCGGCCGCCTCGTCGTCTTCGGCGAGGTCGGGCTCGTCGCCCCAGGGGTTGGCTTGTGGACCCGGCACAATCCCAGCAATATCGGGGTCTTCGCCCGGACGCCCGGAGCCGCCCGCTCCGCGCCGCTGCCGCGCTTCCGACCGCCGCGCTGCCTTTTCCTTCTGCTTTTCGGCCCGCGCGCGCTCACGCTCGCGCTTGCCCCGTGCCATGGGATTGCGAATTGCCATTCCCGGGCATTGTACCTCGGAGGCCCGCGCCGGGGGAATGGCGGCAGCCAGCCAACAAATGGGGGTCAGGTCTAATTCACGTTTCTGCGTACCCCCGCAGAAACATCAATTAGACCCGACCCCTTTCTGCCAGAAGGCCGCGGCCAGGACGGGTTGCGGCGACCCGCAAGAGTCGCCAGAGCCCTCGCAGTGGCCTCGGAGAGGAGCGCGTTTCCGCCGCCCATCGCGGCGCATCGCGACGGGGCGCGCTCGCCCCTCACGCCCGGCCTGGACGCTCAGGCGACCTCCAAAGGCTGTGATACCGAGGCGCTGGCCTCGTGCCGCGCGACCTCCCCGAGCCGGTCCAACCGCTGGCGGAGCGCGCGCGTGAAGCACGCCACCTCTTCGGGCGTGCCGCCACTTGCCGCGACCGCGGCGGCGATCTGCGGATCGGTCAGCCGGCCGAGCGTTCGCATCGACCATCGCACGTCGCTGACGCGGATGCCGTCGGCAATGTCCGACGTCCGTTGACCGGCATAGCCGAACCGCACGATCTCGCCGTCCACGCCCTTCACGAGCGCCGATGTTTCGGCGGCGAAGCCTTCGCAGTCCCAGCGGCCGCGGCGCACGATGTTGCCCCATCGGCCGAGCGCGCCGCCCCAGTCGATCACGAGGTACCGCGCTTCTTTCGAACGCCGCGCCGCCGGTCTTCCCGCCATTGGATACTCGAAGATCGCGGTGTTCGAGCCGCGCGCGACGTCGCGCACGTCCTTGGCGTCCCAGTTGGACAGCCACATCATCACGATCTTCAAGCCGTTCAGCTCGCGCGATCCGATGAAGGGGTTGTCGTTCCAGGCCCAGCTGTGCTCGTCGAAGTGCTTGATGACGCCGTCTTCGTCGAGCTCGAATCGCGCGTGCGCTGAAGCGTCCCTCCGCGTCGATGGACGTCTGCGGCGCGCTGCAGCGCGCCGGCCCCCGCAATCACTGCCCTCAGGAATGTAGTAACAGGTTTCGACGAAGTAGCCGGCCGCCCACGCCAGCCGGGTCGCGAGCGTTTCGACCTGGACTTCGTCGCCCCACTTCACGCGCCAGGTCCGGCCGCGCGCGTCGCGCACCGAGACGCACGGCTGCGACCCGGCGGCATGCTCCTCGACGAACTGAAACGGCGGGCGCGGCTTGCCCTCCTGCCCGCCTGGTCCGCCGGCAAGGTCGAGCGATTCGACGGCTCCGGGATCGCGCCAGATCAGCGCGCGCGCCGATTGCAGCCGCGGCGCGCCCGCGCGCCAGATCTGCAGCATCGAACGGAGTCGCCAGAATGCGAACACGGCGACGATGGTCGCAGCCACGCCGAGAGCAATTCCGATGATGATCCAGCGCAACGTCGTCCATACGAGCCTGATGAGCTGAGCGTCGCTGCCCGCAGCCCAACCGAACCAGCCTCTGCAAGAAGCACGCTCAGCCGTCGGCTTGTAACTTGCACGCCCAGGCGGTTTCGTGCGACGCCGGTGGCTGCGCGGATGGAAACTCTGGGTACTGGTTGGGATTGGAATCACCGCCGGTCTCCTGCTCCTGGCTCAAGATCAGGAAACCCTGCGGGTTGAGAGTCCCGTCGCGGCCGAGGACGCGCGCTTTGCCGACTACGTGGCGTCGCTCGTCGGCGCACCGGTCGAGCCGGGCGATCGCTACACCGTGCTGCGCAACGGCAAGGAGGTCTTTCCTCCGATGCTCGACGCCATCAAGGCCGCGAAGCACCGTATCAGCTTCGAGAGCTTCATCTACGAAGACGGCGTGGTCGGCGACCAGTTCACCGCCGCACTGGTCGATGCCGCCGCGCCGCGGCGTCACCGTGCGCATCGTCCTCGATGCCATGGGCGGCGAGCTCTCGCGCGAGTCACAGAAACAATTGACCGATGCCGGCGTCACGCTCGTGTGGTTCAACTCGCTGCGGCCGTGGACCCTCGAGGAAACGAACTACCGGACGCACCGCAAGGTGCTGGTCGTCGACGGCACGATCGCGTTCACTGGCGGCGTGGGTCTGGCCGATCACTGGCTCGGTGACGCCGAAGACCCGGAGCACTGGCGCGACACGCATTTCAGTGTCACGGGTCCCGCGGTCCGCGCGCTCGAATCGTCGTTCTACGAGAACTGGCTCGAGTCGGGCGGCGGATCGGTGCCGGCGCTCGATCCGGAGAAGCCGCCGCAAGGCACCGGGGCGCGGTCGGTCGTCATCTGGAGCAATCCAACCAGTGGCGCCAGCAACGTCAAGCTGATGTACCTCCTGTCGATTGGCGCCGCACGATCGCGCATCGACATCCAGTCGCCGTACTTCGTCCTCGACGAGTCCACGCGGTGGTCGCTCGAGCAGGCGGCGCAAGCGCGGCGTGCGCGTCCGCATCCTCACCGACGGCGAGATCACCGACGCGCACGCCGGTGAAGTACGCGAGCCGGCGAGGAATACGACGCGCTGCTCGACAGCCGGCTTCGAGATCTACGAGTACGAACCGACGATGATGCACGTCAAGGCGATGGTGATCGACGGCGTGTGGAGCGTCATCGGCTCGGCCAACTTCGACAACCGATCCTTCGAGCTCAACGACGAGCTGACGATTGGCGTCGCCGACCGAGAACTCGCCGCGGCGCTGACGGCCGATTTCGATCGCGACCTGGCACGGACGACGAAGCTGGAGCTCGCGACATGGCGCAGCCGCTCGCTCCTCCAGAAGAGCCGCGAGACGTTCTGGGCGATGTTCGGTGAGATCTTCTGAGACTGCGACTCCCACAGGAGACCGGGGAGTTCAGGGAGCAGGGAACCCGTTGCATGCCTTACTCGCGCGCCGCGCCCACCCACTCCCAGGCGTCGGCCGTCCGCCTGAAGTAGAACGTCGCCGGGCGTGCCCACGCCGGATGATCGGCGTGGCTCGCCGCGATCGCAACGCCGATGTAGTCGCCGGCGCGCGTCGACAGCAGAGCCGGTGGCGCAGTCGCACTCGGCGTCGACACCGTGACCGGCTCGCCGACGTCCGTGCGCGTGTCGGTGGCGTTGTCGAGGCGGAACCACTGCAGCGTGTAGCGCTCGGCTGGCGGCGCGACGCCCGCCGCCGTCGCGGCATTCGCGAACGACAGCGCACCATCGCCGGCCAGCTTCAGATCGACGACCGGATTGACGCCGGTCAGCCAGCGGCGCAACACCTTGTCGCGCCGCTTGATGATCGACGTCGGTGATGTAGTCGGTCGCCTTCGGATCCGAGTAACGCGCCTTCTCGACGATGGCGCGGATCGCCTCGTTGGTGAAACGCGACACGATTCGCGCGCCCCAGAACGCATCGTCCGGCCGCATGTTTTCGAACGCGGCGTTCGGATACTCCGGCTTCCACGACTCCGGTTCGAAGCGCGTCGCCCTCGAATCTGCCAACCGACGCGGGAACGTCCGGATAGTCGATGCGCATCCACGGCCGCACCGTGAAGCCAAGCGTCGCCAGTGTCCGCCAGCCGGGCGCGTGCTCGAAAATGTACTCGTGCCCGGCACGCCGCGCCTGCGCGAAGACCGTTCCGCTGCCGAGAATGGACCCGAAGTCGAACATGTAGTGCTTGACTGCGCCGCCGGCGGCTTGCGGCTCCAGCATGTCGAGGCTGTTCACGCCGCGCGAGTCGTCGTGATTGAGCCAGGCGCCGAAGACGCGCGCCGCGCGCAGCTCGCGCCGGTGTTCGTGCGGGACGATGTCGTTGGGATCGTCGGGACGCGTGCCGTAGTACCGGAAGTTCCCGAGCGGCCTGCCGGCGGCGAAACGGCTGACCAGCGCGCGATACTTGCCGTTCGGCTGTCGAGCCGCCCGCCGCAGCACATCGTCCAGATCCCGTCGCGTGAACGGCCGGCGCTTCCCGTTGTAGGCGTCCCTGATCGTCGCCTTCTCGGAGATGACCAGCGCATCGGCGGCGAACTCGGTGAGCGACACCTCGACGGTGTGATAGCCGAAGGCGTGGTAGAACGCCGTTCCGATCATCTCGGCGCCGGTGGCCATCTCGGGATTGGCCGGCGGATCGACCTCGATTTGATAGAGCTGCCCGGCCGGATCGGTCATGCGGAAGCCGGGCTGCACACCGCTCCCCTTGTCGCGTGAGATCACCCACCCTGTCGAGCGATACCACCGCGGCCCCGCGATCCGGACCACGGACGATGTCGGCCACCGGCATCTCGCGCCGGCCGATGCGGTTGGTGAACCAGCTCGAGTCGGGGACCTCGTCAAGCGTGTTGACGTTCTGCGCCTTGACGTCGACACGTTCACCGGGGCGGCTGAACGTATTGACGATGAAGTCGTAGCCGTTGCTGTCTCCGTGTTCGAGCGCTTTCGAGGCATCGAGCGCCGTGTCCTCGTCCTGCCAGATCGGATCGTCGGGATAGAAGCGAGGCGTGGTTGCGCGGGTGCTGTCAGCGACACTGACGATAGCGGCCAGTGCCGCCGCCACCAGGCTCGCCCTGGCGAACGAGTGCGACGCGGCCATCAGAAGACGCCTCCGAGGGAGATGTACAGATGCTTGCCGTCGCGGCTGCCGAAGGCAGCGTCGACGCGGAGAATGATGCTGTTGGAGGTGTTGAAGCGGAAGCCGACGCCGTAATCGGACTCGAGATCGGTGAAGTCGAGGTCCGAGCGCTCGAGCCCGACCTTGCCGGCGTCGTAAAAGAGTGCCGCGTCGAGTCCCGACCAGAGCTCCCACCGATACTCGGCCTGGAGCAGGAGCGCGTGCGGACCGCGGAAGCGGTGGCTGCGAAAGCCGCGGAGCGTGTCGCTGCCGCCGAGCGACGGCATCAGATAGAACGGGATACCGGAGCTCCCTTCGTCAGCGGTCGTCGTCGAGTACCAGCCCCGCAGCGCGAGGACGCGGCGATCGGCGAGGAAGCTGATGTACTGGCGCAGGTCGATGTCGGTCCGCGTGAAGCTCCAGTTGCCGTCGCGGCGATCGTTGTACCGACTGAAGTCCACGCGATACGCAGCCGCCACGGCGGGCGTTCAGCGGGCGGCTGTAATCGAATTCGACGAAGCCGGTCGAGACCACGTAGTTGACGTCGGCGTCGATCCCGGGGGCGGTTTCGGGCGTGAACAGGTCCTCGGTCGTCGGGACGCCGTCCTCTTTGCCGGCACCGACGCGCGGATTGATCGTCGTGAGCCCGGCGCCGACCAGCACGAAGGGCGCGAGGCGCACGCCGGCACGGCCGCCCACGCGCGAGCTCTTGAGGAGAAACGCGGATCGGTCGGAGCGCTGTGAATCAGGTCCCAGGCCGAAGTACGCCTCACGCGGGTATTCGCGAAGCGTGGCGACGCCTTCGGCCAGCACCCGGCCGCCGCGCGAGTTCGGGAAACGTGATGCGGCCCTCGATGCCCCAGTAGGTTTCGATGCTCCCCGCAATCCACCCGTCGAGGATGCCGTAGCGATCGAGCACGGTGCGGTTGCGGTAGCCGACGCCGAGGGTCGGGCCGCTGCCGGTCGTGAGCTTGCCGATCTTCGGGTAGAAGCCATCGCGCGCGACGAGGAAGATGGGCGGGTCTTCGATGCGATTGAGGGCCCGCTGCAACCGATCGATGGTGTTCGGAACCAGCGCCTGCTGCTTCTTCAGCCGCTGCTGGCGCAGCGCCTCGGCGCGGGTGGCCGGCTCGGGCGCCTGCGCCGCGGACGGCAGGGCGCCCGTCAGGACGATGAGCGCGAGAACGAGCGAGCGGATCGAAAGCAGTCGTCGGTCGGGGGGCACGGCGAAGGGACGATCATAGCCCGACCGTGCGCGTCAGAGGAGAACGAGGTAGGAGCGGGTATGGCCGCCGCGCTCGCCGCACAGATGTTCCTTCATCTGCGCGCACGCCTCGAGAAATGGATTGATCCCGATGTCTTTCCAGCGCCGGACCGTGTCGGACGCGATGCGCAGGGTCAATTGATGCGGGACTTTGTCGGTGTCGGTCGGACTGACGATCACGTCGGCCTCCCAGACGCCTTCGATCCATCGAAACGGCCGTTGTTCCAGCGTGAAGTCACCGCGCGCGCCGCACCGAAGCATCGCGCCGGTCAGCGTCCATTCCGGACGCAGCATGAGGAATGAGTTCGAGTTCGCTTCGAGCGATAGCACGTCGGTCAACTTTCGACACCCACACGATCACACACTAGGAAAAGACTTCGCAAGCTCAGCGGACTCCGTGCACACGAATGCGCTGCCTCAACTATTGCCGCGCAACACGAGGAACGGATCGAGCGGCTCGCCTTCCCACCACCGCTTGTCCGCTCCGAGCTTGAAGA
Source organism: uncultured Acidobacteriota bacterium (assembly GCA_963841895.1). Lineage (GTDB taxonomy): Bacteria > Acidobacteriota > Vicinamibacteria > Vicinamibacterales > UBA2999 > JACCSI01. The sequence continues at coordinate 57,136 of CAWJEO010000006.1, read as the reverse complement.
TCGCGAAGTGGAGATGGGGTGTGGCGACCGGCGCGTTGCCGGTCGTGCCGACGTAACCGATCGTCTGGCCCTTGCGCACGACGTCGCCCTCCGCCAGCCCGGAGGCGTAGCGATCGAGATGCGCGTAATAGAAGCGGTACTCCTCGGTCGGATCGAACTGATAGACCGTCAGCCCTCCCGCAGCGCTCGTGAACAGCTTCGCGATCCTGCCGTCGAGCGTTGCGTAGACCTCGGTGCCGCGCGGTGCGAGGATGTCGATCGCTTCATGACGCCGGCTGCCGCCGCCGCGCTCTTCGACGAAGGTCGATTTCAACGCCGAACGGTCGATGCCCGCGACCGGCAGCAGCAGCTGCTTGCCGATCAGTTCGGCGACTTCCCCGCCGGCGAGGATGGCATCGGGACGCGTGAACAACGTCGCCTCGGGCGCGGCATCGGCGCGTTCCACGAGCCCGTCGATCGGATTCGCGGCGGCCGGGTCGCGATTCGACGGCTCGCGCGTATCAGGCCGCACCACGCCGGGAGCGATGGGCGTCAGTCCGTCGAGCGCGCCACCGCGTTGGCGCCAAGCCACCACAGCCCGAGGATCACGCTCATCGCCGCCCACGGCGCGATCACCTCGTCGCGCAGCCAGCGACTCCGTCGCCGCCTCATTGCAGGACGACCTTCGTGCCCGGACCGACGAGCGCGGCCAGTCGCATCGCGTCCCAGTTGGTCAGGCGGATACAGCCATGCGACTCGGTGTAGCCGATGCGCGATGGCTCGGGCGTGCCGTGGATGCCGTAGTGCTCTTTGCTCAGATCGATCCAGACGACACCGACCGGGTTGTTCGGACCGGGCGCGATCTTCGCTTTCGCGTGCGACGGATCGGCGTCCCAGAAGAGATCGGGGTTGTAGTTGAACGGCGGATGCTCGCTCACGCCGTTGACCTTCCACTCGCCCACCGGCAGCGGATCGTTCTGGCTGCCGACGGTGACCGGCGCATGAAAGATCAGCTGACCGGCGGCGTTGTGGACCTGCAGCGTCTTCGTGCTGTCGGTCACCGTCACCGTGACTGCCGGTTTCGGCGCCGGCTTCGCCGCCGCGCCCGCGGCGGGCTTCGAGGTCGCGGGCTTCGGCGCCGGAAGGACGAACGGTTCGACGTTCGGCACCGTGATCGTGTCGCCGGCCGCGAAGGCGGCGCCGGGATTCAGCCGCTCGAGCAGCTTCGGGCTCGCGTGAAATCGCTCGGCGAGCAACTCCTGAATCGTACGCGTAGCCGAGCGCCGGCAGCTTCGACTTCTCCATCATGTCGTCGGGCAGCGCGCCGATGAACGGGCCCGCAGCATCCTCGGCGGTGATGGTGTAGGTCGTCAGCGGATCGGCCAGGGCGTCGAGTCCGGCCTTGCCTTCGTCGCTCGGTGCGATCTTGCCGCTCTCGAACGCCTGTTTCGCGCGCTCGGTGTTCTTCCCCGCGGCGCCATCGATCTCGCCAGGCGAGAAGCCCGCGCGATCGAGCGCGACCTGCAGCGCGAGCGCACTGCGGCTCGCGTCGTTCGCGTGACGTTGCCGACGGCGGCATCGGCGCGGCTTTCTTGTCCTGCGATTGCGCGGAGACGATCGGCGTCGAAAGGCTGAGGCAGAGGAGGAGGACTGCAGAGCTGCCGGTCGCTGAAATCTTCATGCCTTCGATTTCAGCAAGTGGCATTCCACCAGCACATCACGCGAATGCACGCGGCCGGCCGGACCGTTCTTTGCTTCTCGTCCGTAATATGGGTCGCCGAGCGCTCCTCCTCGTCGCCGTGGCGGTCGTCATCGCAGTCACTGTCGGCCTTCGACTATGGATCAGCGCCGATCGATCGCTGGGCGACGACGTCGCGGCCGCGGAGACGGCTGGCGCGGGTCGTCCCGCCGCACGGATCGAACCCGACGCGCCTTCGGGCGACCCGGTGTCCGCCGAGGCGCGGATCGTGTCGGACGAGGAGCGTCTCGCCACGCTCGCGCGATCGAAGGTGTGGCGTCAGCCCGGTCGCCCGATCCCGCAGGCCCGTCTGAGCGGCGACGTCGCCGAGACGTTCACCTGCCGCTTCAAGCTCACCGAGCTTGGCGGCACGACGCCGAAGTTCGATTGCGTGCTCGAGAGCGGCGAAACCATCCGCATCAAGTACGGAAAGGGTCCGGAGATTCCGGCCGAAGCCGCGGCGACACGGCTGCTCTCCGCGCTCGGATTCGGCGCCGACACGATCACGCTCGTCGAGCGGCTGCGGTGCCACGGCTGCCCCGCCGAACCGTTCTCGACAATGCGCGCGGTGGAAGTGACGCGGGCGGAGCCGCTCTACAAACACGTCATCGATTACAACGACTCTCGCGACTTCGAGTGGGTCGCGGTCGAGCGCAAGCTCGATGCCCGGCCGATCAAGTCGGCCACAGTCGAGGGCTGGGCGTTCTTCGAGCTCGAGAAGGTCGACGACACACGCGGCGGCGCGCCGCGGGCGCACGTCGACGCCCTGCGGCTGGTCGCGGCATTCCTCGCCCACTGGGACAACAAGCCGGAGAACCAGCGGATCGTGTGCCTGTCGAAGGACTGGCCCGAGGGCCAGCCGTGCCCGGACCCGTTCCTGCTCATTCAGGACGCGGGCGCGACGTTTGGGCCGAGCAAGGTGGACCTGGAGGAATGGGAGCACGCCGCGATCTGGGACGATCGCGCGCAGTGCACGGTCAGCCTGCGTCACCTGCCCTACGACGGCGCGACCTTCGGCCAGGCGCGCATCACCGAGGCCGGCCGGCGTCACCTCGGCGACCTGCTGGCGCAGCTCACCGATCGGCAGTTGACCGACCTCTTCACCGGCGCGCGCTTCGACAAGAAGCACGGGCTGTTCAGCGGCGCGCACCCGGTGAACGAGTGGGTGCGCGTCTTCAAGAAGAAAGCCGCGCAGATTACCGAGGGCCCGGCGTGCCCGGCGACGTGACGCCCGTGACGCGGTCGCTGCGCTCGTCGTCATCGTCCAGCGTCAAGCGGCCCGCGTCGATCGTCACGCCGCCGCGCGAGATCGCCTGAAAGGACAGGTCGTCGCCGTCGATTTCGATCAGCATGAAGTGATAGTCGGCGTCGAAGTTGCGCGCGATGTATGGCGCGCGGGTGCCGTCTCCCAGCCCGGAGCGAGCCGGCGCCGCCGCTGACGAAGTACCTGAATCCCCTGCTCGAGCACCGATCGCTGATAGATGTGTTCGTGACCCGAGAAGACCACCTTGACACCGTGGCGCAGCGAAGATCGGCTCGAGCGCCCACCGGTGCAGCCGCGACTGGTTGCGATAGCGGCCCGACGTGTAGAGCGGATGGTGGAGGAAGCAGATCTTCCAATCGCGCCTTCGATTCGCCGAGCCGCTCGTCCAGCCAGCGGAGTTGCGTGCTGTCGAGGTTCGTCGAGTCGATGGCGAAGAACTCGACGCGCGTCGCGAGGCGGGCGATGACGTCTTCGGGCGGCGCGAAGCTGTAATACCGCTCGCCACCCATGTTGAATCGCTCGTATGAGCACCTGACGCGGATCGTCGTGGTTGCCAAGCACGGCGTAGAACTTGACGCCCTTGTCGAGCAGCGCCTGGTAGGGCTCTTCGAACTTGGTGCGATAGTCGTCGGGCGTCGCCGGTCCCTCGTAGATGTTGTCGCCGAGCATCAGCACGAACGCGAACGGAAACGCTTCGCGATAGCGGACCATCTGCGCCGCGACCTCGTGCTGCGGCGGGGTGCCGCGGCCGCTGTCGCCAATCACCGCGAACTTCACCGACGTGCGCGTCGCCGGGAGCGTCAGCGTCCCTTCACCCTGGGGCGCCGCAATGGTCTCGACCGTGGTCGGGCGCGGTGCGGGCGCCGGCATCGCGACCGCAGCCGGCGGCCGCGCCGCCGAGCGCCGCGAGCGTCGCCACCAGCAGGGCAAGTCGTCGAAGCGCGTACGGCACGACGCAGCCGTTGCAGAAACCGGACCGCACAAATGTGGTAACGCATGACCCACCTGGCTCAGGTGTACCCGCCCCGGCTGTGGCATGGGCTTTGAAGTCCATGCACCTGAGGCATTCAATGAAGTCATTCACTACCGGGCTTACGGTCGTGCTGGTGCTGCTCGTGGTCAGCGTCAGCTGTCGGGCTCAGGACATCCGAGCCGGCCGTGCCCCCTTCGGAGCGATTGAGCGCACAGTTGCCGGCACCGGCAACTGCAGCCGCCCGAGCCGCAGTCGAAGACCACGCCGCACGAACCCCAGGGCGCGCCCGTCAACGAGACTGGCGCGGCAACGAAGGCCTTCCTCGATCGCCTGCAGGAGTACGTCACGTTTCACAACAACGTGGAAAAGATGGTGCCGCCGCTGAAGGAGACATCCGATCCGGCGAAGCTGTCCGAGCGTGAGAAGGCGCTGGGCGAGGCGCTCATCAAGCAGCGGCCCGACGCCAAGCCGGGCGACTTCCTCATCAAGGAATATCAGCCGATCCTCGCCCAGCTGATCCAGCGACGACTTCACGAAGCGGCCGGTGGCGGATCGCAAGGCGCTGATCGTCGAGTTGCCGAAGGGCATCAAGATCGGCGTGAACACGATCTATCCGACGACCCTGCCGCTCGCGACCTTCCCCGCGAACCTGCTGGAGAAGCTGCCCAAACTTCCGCCCGAGCTCGAGTACCGCATCGTCGGGCGCGACCTGATTCTTCGCGACACCACCGGCAACGTCATCGTCGACGTCATGCCCAACGTGTTCCCGATTCCAACGTAGAAAGAGATTCGATCATGAGCGCGCGTGCGATTGACCAGGTTTGCCATCATCTCGGCGTTCGTCACGGCGCTGTGCCGTGCCGTCGCAGACCGGACCGCAGGCGTCGGCGACGCAGAGCGCACGCCCGGTGGCTCCGGCGCCGGCGACCGTGAAGGCGCCGCCGCCGGCCGGGGCCGGTGCCGCGGGGCGGTGATTGCCCCGACCGTCGAGAGCTCGGTCAGGTTCGCCGTGCTCGGCGACACCGGCACCGGCGATCGCGCGCAGTACCAAGTGGGCGAGCAGCTCGCCAAGGCGCGCGCCGTGTTCCCGTTCGAGTTCGTCATCATGCTCGGCGACAACATGTACGGCTCGGAGCGGCCGCAGGACTACCAGCGGAAGTTCGAGCTGCCCTACAAGGCGATCCTCGACGCGAAGGTGCCGTTCTACGCGTCGCTCGGCAACCACGACGATCCGAACCAGCGCTTCTACAAGCCGTTCAACATGAACGGCGAGCGCTACTACTCGTTCAAGAAGGACAAGCTGGGCAATCCGGGCGTGCGGTTCTTCGCGCTCGACAGCAACTACATGACGCCCGACCAGCTCGCAGTGGCTCGAGAAGGAGCTCGCGGCCTCGGATTCGCCGTGGAAGATCGCGTTCTTCCACCACCCGCTCTACTCGTCCGGCGAGCGGCACGGTTCGGAGATCGACCTGCGCGCCCAGCTCGAGCCGCTCTTCCTCAAGCACGGCATGACCGTCGTCTTCGCGGGGCACGAGCACTTCTACGAGCGGCTGCAGCCGCAGAAGGGCGTCTCACTACTTCACCGCCGGCGGCTCGGCGAAGCTGCGCGTCGGCAACATCGCCAAGACGACGATGACCGCCATCGGCTTCGACACCGACCTCACCTACATGCTGGTCGAGATTGCGGGCGACCAGATGAACTTCCAGACGCTGACTCGCTCCGGCAAACGCATCGACTCCGGCACGATCACGCGCGGCCGCGCCCGCGACGCAGTAAGCCCACTCGTTCACGCGTGTCAGCAAGGACACCCTCATGCCATCCCGCCCTCGTTCGTTGACCCGATCCGCCGCGCTGATGCCCGTTCTCGTCGTGATCGCGGCGGCGGCGTGCGCCCCGGCAGATGAAGCCCGTGGAGCGGCCGCCCGCGCCGCGGGAGATGGTGCAGTTGTGGAGCGCGCCGGGCCGCGCCCGCGATCTGCTGGCCGGCCCGGGTAATCGCGCCGCGCGCCCGGTCGACAAGGTGCCGTTCAAAGTGCTCAAGTTCGACGGCGCCGGGAACAGTGTCGGTTACGACGTGGTGGACGCGCGCGGCCGTGAGTGGAAGGCCAAGCTGGGCGAAGAAGTACAGCCGGAGATCGTCGCGTCGCGTCTTCTGTGGGGGATCGGCTTCCATCAGCCGCCGATGTATCACGTCCCCAACCTGCAGCTCGAAGGCGGGCGCAGCGAGGATTCGGGACAACAGGCCAGGGTCCGCGCCGAGTTCGGCTACAAGACCGAGAGCGACTGGTCCTGGCACGAGAACCCGTTCGTCGGCACGCGCCAGATGAAGGGCCTGCTCGTCGCCAACCTGATTCTCAACAACTGGGACCTCAAGGCGACCCAGAACCGCATCTACGTGATGAAGGAGCGCGACGGCGGCCCGATGCGGCGCTTCGTCGTCCAGGATCTCGGCGCGGCGCTTGGCAAGACCGGCTGGCCGACCGGCAACCGCAACGACGTCGAAGGGTTCGAGCAGCAGAACCTGATCAAGCGAGTGACCAACGGCGTCGTCGAATTCGATTACGACGCCCGGCACACCGAGCTCTTCAAGGACATCACGCCGGCCGACGTGGTGTGGGCCTGCCGGCAGTTTGCCCGCCTGACCGACGCGCAGTGGCGGGACGCGTTTCGTGCCGCGAACTATCCGCCTGAGCGGAGCGCCCGCTTCATCGCCAAGTTGAAGTCGAAGGTTCAGGAAGGGCTCGCGCTCGACGCGCGGGCGTCCCGCTGATGAAGCGATCCGATCGTTTCCTGCGGCTCGAGCGGGCCGCGCCGGTTGCCGGATTGCTGCTGATGCTCGCGATCGGCGCCCTGTCGGCGGCGTTTGCCGCGCAGACGCCGGCCGCCACGACCACGGCGGCTCAGGCGCAACCGTCGTCGCCGCCTCCGACCACGATGTCGGCGCAGCCGCCGCTACCCTGACCGACGCGCAGCCGGAGCCGGTCGATCAACCCGGCGTCATGGACAACCTTCAAGAGGAAGTGTTTGCCGCCGTCGTCCGGCTGCCGTTTGCGGCGCTGCTGGGCACGGTCCTCGCGCTGCGGCCGCGCCGCCGCGGCACGCCGGTGCGGCAGCCTGCCGTCGTGCAGACCCAGATCGTGCTCGCGGTCGTGGGCGCGCTGATCATGCTCGTCGTCGGCGCCAGCCTGGCGCGCGCCTTCGGCATCGTCGGCGCCGCCAACCTGATTCGCTACCGCTCGAAGATCGACGATCCGAAGGACGCGGTGGTCATGCTGTGCACGCTGTCGGTCGGCCTGGCCGCGGGCGTCGGGCTGTACGGGCTCGCGCTCTTCGGCACGGCGTTCCTGGCTCTCGCGCTGTGGATCATCGAAGGCTTCGAGCCCCAACATCGCGTGTTCGAACTCTCGGTCAAGCTCGGGGAACGGACCGCGCAGCTGCGGCCACGGGTCGAAGCGGTCCTCCGCCGCTTCAAGGCCGACTACGAGCTGCGCGGCCAGTCGGAAGAAGAAGTGTCGTACGTCGTCACGGCACCGCTCGAGCTGCACACCGACCGCGTGTCGAATGCCCTGACCTCCCTCGTCGCCACCGGCAAGGGCGCGGTCGAGTGGAAAGAAATCCCGCGAAGCCAAGAGCGCGAAGATAGAGGACGTGCCGTGCAGACTCATCATCCAGCCCGATGCCGGCGTCGTCCCGGTGGTCGCGGCCATCCGCAAGGCGCGCAAGACCATCGATATCTGCATCTTCCGCTTCGACATCGACGAGGTCGAGCGGGCGCTCGCCGCGGCGGTGCAGCGCGGCGTGAAAGTCCGCGCGCTCATCGCCCACACCAATCGCGGCGGCGAGAGCCGATTGCGCAAGCTCGAACAGCGGCTGCTCGCGGCCGGCATCACCGTCGTCGCGGACCGCCGACGACCTGCTGCGCTATCACGCGAAGTACATGATTGCCGACGAGGTGCTGCACCTCTTCGGCTTCAACTTCACCAAACTCGACATCCTCAAGAGCCGCAGCTTCGCGGTCGGCCACGAGGGATCGCAAGGCGGTGGCCGAAGCGCTGAAGCTGTTCGAGGCGGACGTCGCCCGCCAGAACTATCAGAGCGGGAAGATCGAACCTGGTCGTGAGTCCGGACACGCGCGCGGGCGGCCTTGACGGCGTTCGTCCGCGGCGCCCGGCGCGAGCTCGCCATCTACGACGAGCAAGGTCCACGATCCGGCGTTCCAGAAGGCTGCTGAACGAGCGCGCCGCCAAGGGTGTCCGCATTCGCATCCTCGGCGGGATGAAGAAGGCCGATCCGGCGATCGAGGTGCGCCCGTTGAGGCCGATCCGGCTGCACGTCCGCGCCATCATCCGGGACGGCACGCGCGCCTTCGTCGGCAGTCAGAGCCTGCGCAAGGAGGAGCTCGACAGCCGCCGCGAGGTGGGTCTGCTCGTGACCAACCCGACGGTCACGCGCAAGCTGATGCAGACGTTCGAGACCGACTGGGAAGACTCGGCGCCGAAACAAGCGAAAGAGATCGAAGGAATCGAAGGAATCGAAGGAGTCTGCCGTTGCCTGATCGGCCCGACATCGATCCGTCCGACGCCCAGCCGCCCCGAGCGAACGGGAACGGCGAGGACGTCCGCGCCGATCCGCCGGCGCTCGTCATCCAGATGCCGGTGGACGTGCGGCACGTCACGTTCACGCTCGGGGCGATCGTGGCCGCGATCTGGCTGCTCAAGAACACCCAGGAGGTCCTGATCCCGTTCGTCGTGAGCGGCCTCCTGTTCTATGCCCTCGATCCGTTTGTCGATCGACTCCAGCGCTGGCGCGTTGCCGCGCACGATCGGCGCGACGCGTCGTGCTCGTCGGGTGTCGTCGCCGCGAGCGGCGGCATCGTCTACTCGCTCAGCGACCAGATGATCGACGTCGTCGAGCAGGTGCCGCGGAGCGCGCGGCTGTTGCGTGACCAGCTCCGCCGGCCGCGTAACGGCGAACAGGGCGCGATCGAGAAAGTTCAGCAGGCCGCGGACGCGATCGATCGCACCGCCGCCGAGAGCGCGGCGCCCACGCCCGCGCCGCGCGGCGTCCAGCGCGTGCAGATCGAACAGCCGCCGTTCCGCGCGACAGACTATCTCTGGAGCGCCGGGCTGACCATGCCGGCGGCCATGCGGCTTCAGCGTGATGATCTTCTTCCTCACGCTGTTCCTCCTCATCGCCGACGATCTCTTCAAGCGGAAGCTCGTCCGCCACATCGGCGTGTTCGCCCGCAAGAAAATCACCGTGCAGATCCTCGACGAGATCGGCAACCAGATCGAACGCTTCCTGCTCGTCCAGATCCTCACGAGCGCCATCGTGGCCGTGGTCACGGCGCTCGTCCTGTGGTGGCTGGGGTTGAACCAACCCCTGGTCTGGGGCCTCGCCGCCGGGCTGCTCAACACGATTCCCTACTTCGGACCGGCTGTCGTCAGCACCGGTCTCGCCATCGTCGGCTACATGCAGTTCGGCGATCTCGCCAAAGCCTCGACGGTCGCCGCCGCCGCGCTCGCGATCACGACACTCGAAGGCTGGGTGTTGACGCCGACGCTCCTCGGCCGGGTCGCGCAGATGAACCGCATCGCGGTGTTCGCCGCGCTGCTCTTCTGGACCTGGATGTGGGGCGTCTGGGGAATGCTCCTCGCGATTCCGGTGACGATGGCGATCAAAGTGGTGTGCGACCACATTGAGCCGTTCCGGCCGGTGGGTGATTTTCTCGGAGAGTGAGCGGCTTGACAGGGTGCCAGGGTGCCAAAAGTGCCAAGGTGCCAGCGTGCCGTGGTGCCAGAGTGCTCTGGCGCAAAGGTGCATTCGCGGCACCGAAACCGATGCCACCGCAGCGTTTGGCACCGCGGCACCGTGGCACCAGCATCCTGGCACGATGCGCACTTTGGCACCGCAAGCACCTGCACACTGGCACTCAGGCACCTTGGCACTCTGGCACCTTGGCACCCTGGCACCCCTTCACGCCGCCTTTGTCTTTTTCTTCGCGGCCTTTGGCCTTTTCTTCTGTGCGGCGGCGAGGCTGGCGCGTAAGCGTTCAGCCAGATCGACGACTTCACCTCGTCTGGCCGGCGCTTCTTCTTCGACCTCGATCGTTTCGCCCTTCAGCTTGCGCTTGATGACGTCCTGCAGGTTCCGCTGGTAGTCATCCTGGTACTGGTCAGGATTCCAGTCGGAGGCGAGGGCTTCGATCAGGTTCTTGGCGAGCGTGAGTTCCTTCGCCGGGACCTTGATCCGATCGACCGCGTCGATCGCCGGCGCATCGACGATCTCTTCGGCGAACCGCATCATCGTGAGCACGAGCCGGTCTTCGAGGCTCTCGACAGCGACGAGGTGCTGCCGCTCGCGGATCACGACCTTGCCGATGCCGATCCGCTTCGTCGTCTCGAGCGCGGCGCGGAAGATGGCGTAGGCGTGCTCGCCGCCTTTGTCCGGCAGCAGGTAGTAGGGATGATCGAAGTAGCGATCGTCGATCGACTCCGCCGGCACGAAATCGCTGACCTGGACGCGGCGATCCTTCTCGAGCGCCGCCGCCTTGAAATCCTCTTTCGTGAGGACGACGTAGCGCCCCCGTTGGTATTCATAGCCTTTGACGAGGTCTTCCCAGGCGACGGTCTTGCCGTCGCGCTGACAGACTCGCTCGTACTTGATCGGCGACTTGTCCTTCGCGTGCAGCAGGCGGAACTTCGGGCGGTTCTCGCGAACCGCGGTGTGCAGCTGAACCGGAATGGCAACGAGCCCGAACGATAAGCTGCCGCGCCAGATTGGTCTTGCCACGGATCCTCCTGTCAGAGTCCGTGACTCGATGAACCAAACCGCGTGCCAGGAGGCCTAGTCTCCGTTTCTGGACCGCAGCAGTGGGACGAGCTCAGCAAGGCTCGCGATCCGCGGGCAATCGACGTGTGGATACAGCCCGGCAGCGTCCAGCAGGACGGCGTCTCGAAGCCCGGCTGAACGCGCCCCGACCACGTCGATGTGAAACAGATCGCCGACGTGAATCGTTTTCGCCGCGGTCGCGCCCGCCTGCTCGAGGGCGATCTGGAAGAGGCGCGGATCGGGTTTCTCGACACCCCATTCATGCGAATCGAGGACGACGTCGAAGGCCGCGGTCAATCCCACGCGATCGAACAGGTAGCGCAAGCGGCCATTCGCATTGGAGACGACGACAAGCGTGAGCTTCAGCTCGCGCAGCGCCGCGAGCGTGGGCTTGACCTCGCCCGGAACGTTTTCCCACAGGTTCTCGGCGCGGTGGTAGTCGTGGAGGACGGACAACGCGGCGCGAGTCGCAGTGGACGGCGGAATCCCCGCGTGCTCGAGCACCTTGTCGAAGTAAATCCATCCGCGTGACGCATCCGTCGTGCCGCCGACGATCACCGCATCGTCGATGTCTTTCTTGGCGTACGGCTCGGCACGCTGCAACGCTTCCACGCTGACCGTCACGCCGACGTCGGCGAGCGCCGCGCTGACGCGCGACCAATTCGGGTGGCACAGCACGCCACCCGCGTCGAGGAACAGAGTTGTGATGGGTGGCATGGGAGACGCGGGTTCGAGGTTTCTGGGTTTCGAGGTTTCGAGGTTTCTGGGTTCGAATTACGAGGTTATGAGGTTATCGCGGTTATGAGGTTTGGGTTGCGAGCTTCGACCTTCGAGCTGAACCCTCGAACGCTCGCAACCTCGCAACCTCGCAACCTCGCAACCTCGCAACCTAGAACTTCGAAACCTAGCAACCCCGAAACCTCGAAACCTCGAAACCTCGGTCAAGGAGCGATCGCGATGGCTTCGATCTCGATCTTGTAGGCGGGATCGGCGAGCCTGACCACTTGCACCAGCGTGCTCGCCGGCCGGTTGGTGCCGAAGAACTTCGCTCGAAGTGCGGCGACGTCGGGCGCGCGGAACTCGTCGATGCTGGTCACGTAGATGTTGATCTTCGCGACGTGGCTGACGTCGAGCTTCTGCGATTTCAACGCGGCGTCGAGATTGGCCAGCACCTGCTCGGTCTGCTCCCTCATGCCGGACCCGGCGACGGCGCCTTGCGCGTTGGCGCCGACCTGGCCGGCCACATAGACAGTGTTGCCGGCGCGGACGACGTGCGAATAGGTCTGCGGCGTGCTCAGACCCGGCGGGTTGACGCGCTGCAGCGCCTGCGCGCCGCTCAACGTCGCGGCGCCGGCGATCGCGCCCAGGCCGATCAAGATGAGTGCTCTCATTGGTCCCTTCCTTCGTTCAATTGATGATGCGGTTGACGTCACCGCGCAGCGTCGAGAGATCGAGCGCGTCTGGCTCGCCGGGAAGCGACCGGTGGTACTCGAGGAGCGGCCGGTCGTCGGTCAGGAGCGGGCCCGCGCCGACGAAGCGCCGCATCTCGTCGGGGCCAGCGCTGTACCACCCGCGCAGGTCTTCGAAGGTGCGTAAGCCAATCTCGTCGAGCGCCGCCGCCGTGACCGGATCCTGGCGCTGCGCGGCCACCGTGTCGAGGCTGAGACGGAGCGGCGTCAACGACGCGACCATCAGATTCCCGTCGAGCCACAACGTCGCGTCCGGAAACACCTCGAGAAACGTTCGCATGATCAGCTTGTACTGCGTCGGCGGCCGATGGCCAATCCACTGGAGCGCGATCCCTCCCGGCTTGAGCGCGCGCCGCACCAGGGAGAAGTACTCGCGCGAGTAGAGGTTGCCGGCACCCGCGTGAATCGGCTGGATGATGTCGGCGGTGATCACGTCGAAGGTCTCGCCCGACAGCAGCAGGAAGTTGCGCCCGTCGTCCACCCTGATCCGCACGTTCGGCTGATTGAGGACGTCGTAGTTGACGTGGGCGAAGAACGGCGCGGCCTTGCGGACGCTTTCGGAGAGCTCGACGATCTGCACGCGCGTCCCGCGATGCTGGCTCACCGCGCCGCTCGTGGCGCCGCCGCCGAGGCCGATCACCAGCGCCTCTTTCGGATTGGGGTGCAACACCAGCGGCAGGTGCCCGATCGTGCGGTGGAGCTGCACCATTTCCGGTCCGTCGTTGGCCTGGTGCAGGCCGTCGAGGTAGAGCGATCGACGGAAGTTGCTGGCGTGCACGCTGACCGCCGTCTGCGCGCCCTCTTCGCGCCAGAACTCGCGCATGTCGCGGCCGTAGCGGCGCTCGTACGCCGCGGTAAACGGATCCGGCACGCGTGGGATCAGACCGAGAAACACCACCGCCGGAGCGGCCAGCGCGATGAGCAGGCGTCGCCGCTGCGGATGCCCGATGGCGAGCAGCAGGGCGCTGGCGCCGTAGACCGCGGCCATCGCCACGAGCGCGCGACGCGTGCCGAGCGACGGCAGGATGGCGAAGCCGCTGACGAGCGCGCCGATGATCGCGCCCAGCACGTTCAGCGAATAGATGCGGCCGACGCGCTGCGCGACCGCCCCAATCTGGTCGCCGGCCTTCGGCGCGGCCGCCAGATGCAGCGCAATCGGGAACCCAAGGCCCATGAGGATGGTCACCGGGAGTATCGCGACGGCGCTCGCCTGCCAGTCTCCCGAGGTGCGCCACCCGGCGTTGTAGCTCCAGCCGAGAAACACCGCCGAGGCCAGGCACAATGCGGCGGTGGCCATCTGGATGGTCGCCAGCCAGAGCGCCCAGTCACGCGTCCGCTTCAGCAGGCGCGCCGCGATCGCGCCCCCGATCGCAATCCCCGCGAGCACCGTCGCAAGCATCGTCGTGAACGCGTAGGTCGTGGCCGCCAGATACTGCACCAGCATCCGGAACCAGACGATCTCCAGCGCCAGCGCGACGAAGCCAGAGATGGCCACGACCGCGCCGAGAACGCGCCCGCTCGGCACGAACCTCGATTCATCCCCGCGGGCGGGCTGGGCCTCCGGTATGACGGCGGCCACGTCGGCATCGACCCGTCGAGACAAGCCGATGGCCAGCAGGCCGACGGCGATGTTGATCGCGGCGCCAACCTGGAAGGCGCGGGCGATGCCAATCGCGCCAATCAGGTAAAAGCCGGCGAGGACGGCGCCGGTGACCGCACCGGCGGTGTTGATGGCATAGAGCGCCCCGACCCGCGCCCCGAACGCCGAGCCCCGCACGATCGACGAAGCGCTGAGCACCGGGAGCGTCAGCCCCATGAGCATGGTCGGGACCAGCAGCACGGCGAACCCGGTCACGAGCCGCGCGAACGTGATCATCGCGAGCGACTCGGGATTGAGGCGGTGCAGCTGCTGATAGATCACCGACGCGGCATCGAGCGCGATCGGTGTCACGAGTGCGGACAGGCCGATGAGGATCTCCGCGGCGCCGAAGACGAGCAGCGGGCGCCGCACGCGCGACAGGAGCCGGCCGGCGATCGCGCTGCCCGAGAGCCAGCCCCGCCATGAACGCCGCAAGCACCGTGCTCGCGGCGTACACCGTGACGCCGAACACCAATGCCAGCAGGCGCAGCCACAAGACCTGATAGATGAGCCCGCACGCGCCGGAAAGGAAGAAAAGGCCGAGGAGGGTGGCGAGCTGCACTCAGAGTAAGTCTATTCGCTCGCCGTCCTGCGTGCAGCGTGCCGTCGACCGTCGACCGTAGACTGTTGTTAAGTAGCTCCGGCGCGCAGCGCGACAATCGGATTGAGTCGCAGCGCGCGTAACGCGGGCGCGAGGCTCGCGATCGTTGCAGCGGTCAGCATCACCGCGGCCGTTGACGGCGAACGACACCCAATCCATCGGCTGGACCGAGTACAGCTGCGTCTCGATGAAGCGGGTGAGCACGGCCGCGAGGGCGGCGCCGAGCCCAACCCCGATGACCGCCATCACCAGCGCCTGTCCGACGACGAGCGACAGAAGGCGGGTGCGATCGGCGCCGAGCGCGGCGCGGATGCCGATTTCCGCCGTCCGGCGGCGCACCCAGTACGACAGCATCCCGTAGATGCCGATGACCGCAAGCGTCAGCGCGATCGCGGCGAAGGCGCCGGTCAGCCAGCTCAGAAAGCGCGCCGGCGCGAGCTGGGTCGCGACCAGCGTCTCGAGCGACTGGACGTTGAAGATCGCAACACCGGGCTCGGCGCGCTGCAGCGCGGCCCGGGCCGCGCCGATGACCGCCGCCGGATCCCCATCCGTCCTGAGCAGGACCGCAAACCCGCGCGCGCGAGCGTTGAACGGGAAGAAGAGATCAGGATCGGCCGTCGGGTTGCGCGGAATGCCGCGCAGGTTCGCGTCTTCGACCACGCCGACGATGGTGAGCCACGGCAAGTCCGATCGCAGATCGCCGCGCTTGATGCGGCGGCCGACGCCGCTCTGGCCAGGCCAGAAGCGATCGACCACCTTCCGCGTGACGATGACCGCGGTGCTTTCGACCCCCATCTCCGACAGCGCGAAATCGCGGCCGTCCACGAATCGCATCCCGAGCGTCGCGAAATAGCCGGGGGCGATGCGATGTTGATAGGCGCGCGGCCGGTTCGACGCGTCAACCGCCTGTCATGCCTTCGGCCGCGTAGAAGATTGCGCCCGCGTCAGCGAGTGGGACTGACGTCGTGAGGCTCGCCTCCGTGACGCCGGGCAGTCCCTTCAACGAATCGAGCAACGTAAAGGGACCGGGACCTGCCGGAACCGCCGGCGGAGCAGCCGGCGCCGTCGAAGTCGTTCCAGCCGGCGCGACGGGCGGCAGCGGCAGCTGCACGCGGAGCGTCAGGACGCCCTGAGGGCGGAATCCGGGATCGAAGTCGAGGAGCGCCGAGAAACTGCGTCCGAGGAGCGCCGCTCCGACGAGGAGCGCAACCGCCACCGCGACCTCTCCGATCACAATCACACGAAGGGTCGCGACCCGGCCCGCGCCGCGCGCCGCCACCGCACCCTCACGCAGCGCCTGCGACAGCGATCCGCCGCCAATCGTCGCGAGCGGCGTCAGCCCGATGCCAATCGTCGTCAGCACCGCGATCGCGGCGACGAAGCCGACGGTCCGCCAGTCGGTCGCCGGCACGGCGAAGCTCGGGAGCTGGACCGGGCTCAAACTCAGAAGCGCCTGGCCGGTCCACTGCGACAACACCCATCCGAGGCCGCCGCCCAGGATCACGAGCAGCGCGCTCTCGATGAGCAGCAGCCGAACGAGCTGGCGATCTTCCGCGCCGAGCGCCCGCCGCAGCGACATCTCGCGGCGCCGCGACTTCGCTGCGCGCGAGCAGCAGGCTGGCCACGTTCGCGCACGCGATGAGAAGCACGAGCGCGACCGCGCCGAACAGCAGCGAGACCGCGGGACGCACGTTCTGGAATACCTCGTTGGCGAGCGGCGACACTACCGCAGAGCGCTTCTCGTTGGTCGCGAAGTAGGCCTGCTCGAGCTGCGCGTTGATCGTCGTCATCTCGGCCTGCGCCTGCGCCAGGCTCACGCCCGCCTTGAGCCGGGCCAGCGCCGGGAAGCCCCGGTTGCCGCGCTGCGCCAGCGCCTCGGGAGGAAACGCCGAACGCGCCGGCGTCCACACGACCGCCTGATCCGATCGGCCACGGAAGCGGGCCGGTGCAATCCCGACGACGGTGAAGACGCGTGAGTCCAATTGAATGGTCCGGCCGATCGCGTCTCCGGCGCGTCCGAAGCGCTCTTCCCACAACCGTTCGCCGATGACCGCGACCGGCGCGGAGCCAGGACGATGATCCGCGTCCTGCAACACCCGTCCGGCGATCGCCGTCACGCCGAGCAGCTCGAAGTAGGGACCATCGACGACCTCGGCGTTCACGAGCTGCGGCTCGCCGGCGCCGTAGGCGATGAAGCCGTTCGACAGCCAGGCGGCCATGCCGTCGTACGACTGCGAGCGATCCCGCCAGTCGAAGAAATCGGGAAACGACGTGCCGCGGCGCTCGATGCTCTCGCGCTGGACCGTGCCGAAGATCTCGACGAGACGATCGGCGTCGGGGTACGGGAGCGGCCGGAGCAGCACCGCGTTGAGCAACCCGAAAATCGTCGTCGTCGCCCCGACGCCAAGGGCGAGCGCCAGGATGGCGCCGATGGTGGTGGTCGGGCTTTTCCAGATGGCACGCCAGGCGTAGCGCAGATCGGATGTCACGAAGTCACCTCGCGGCGCCCTCGCGGTGCAAGCAAGGTGCCGGCTTGCCTCCTGACGCAGTTCCTTAGAAATCCGAAGGTTTTCGTACTTGTGGGAGTCACCGGCGCGCCGCCGGCGTTCGCTCGCGAGGAGAACCTGTCCGCAAACGGACGGCCTCGCGGCTGAGGTCGCCTAGCGCCGCTCCGCAGCCGACATTCGACGGGTACGCAATCGACCTGCGGTTTATGCGATAGTCTCAAGTCGATGGGCGGTCTTCGGCCTCGCCTGCACCTCCTCGCCATCGCGACGCTCGCGCTGCAAGTGTCAGTGCCGGTGTTCGCGTCGGCAGCGTTGTGCTGCAAGGACCCGGCGGCGCTCGCCGGGCAGACCGACGATCTGATGGAGTGCTGCAAGAAAGGCGGCGCTCACATCTGCCCGATGAAGAAGCCGGCGAAGACGGGCACGACCAAGGCGCCCGATCACTCGATGCGGTCGTGCTGCACGCCCGACTCGAGGATCTTCGTCGCGCTGCTGGGGACGGCAGCCGTCCTGACGCCGCAGCCGGCCGTCCTGCTACCGCCGACGCCGACCGATCTCTCGACCCCAGCCCCGACCGCCACGCCGATCTGGATCGCGGCCGCCACCTCTCCACCACCCAAAGCCTGACTCCTTGATTCCGGCCGCGCGTCGCAAGTCGCCGGCCGTCGTGTCTGCATTTGACGCGTGGCCACGTCGCACGCGTCGAACGGTCACATCTCGTTCAAGGAGTCGTGCATGTTCGGAAATTCCGTCGTGCGGCGCGCAAGCACCGTACGTGTCTTGATTCTTCGTGGCGCTCACGGTGCCACTCGTCCCACTTCAGGCGTTCGCGCAGCAGTCGGTGGATTACGCCAGCATCAGCGGCCGCGTCACCGACTCGAGCGGCGCCACGGTCCCCGGCGCGCTCGTCGAGGCCCGACACACGCACACCAACGTCGTCGGCAGTGTCGTCACCGATCAGGAGGGCCGCTTCCGGTTCCCCTACCTCCGCGTCGGGCCGTATGCCATCACGGTCAAGCTCTCCGGCTTCCAGGATGTGAGCCGGCCGTTGACGCTGACGGCGGGTTCAGCGTTCGAACTGCCGATCGTTCTGTCGGTGAGCGGGCTCGAAGCCAACGTCACCGTCACCGGCGAGGCGACGGTGCTCGAAGCCGCCCGCAGTCAGATCGCGGCAACGGTTGCCGAAGCCGAAGTGAAGAGCCTGCCGCTCAACGGCCGCAACTTCATCGAGCTCGGGCTGCTCGTGCCCGGCGTGTCGCCGACCAACGTCGGCAGCGCGCAGCTCTTCCCTGAAACATCCGCCGTGCCGGGCGTGAGCCTCTCGGTCAGCAGCCAGCGCAATCTCTCGAACAACTTCGTTGTCGACGGCCTGTCGGCGAATGACGACGCGGCGGCGCTGAGCGGAATCACCTACGGCATCGACGCGGTCGACCAGTTTCAGGTGATTACCTCCGGCGCGCAGGCCGAACTCGGGCGCGCGCTCGGCGGCTACGTCAACGTCGTGACCAAGAGCGGCACCAACGCGGTGCGCGGCACGCTCTACAACTTCTGGCGCGACGATCGCTTCAACGCCGCCAACGCGTTGTCGGGAACGACGCTGCCGATGGACCAGGCGCAGTACGGCGGCAGCATCGGCGGTCCGATTGCGGAGAACCGTACGTTCTATTTCGCCAACGTCGAACAGCGCCGGCTCGATCAGAGCGGCCTCGTGACGATCCTCGATCCGAACGTCGCCGTCATCAACGCGCGGCTCGCCGCGGTCGGTTATGCGGCGCCGCCG
The DNA here is from genome assembly GCA_963841895.1 of uncultured Acidobacteriota bacterium. GTDB lineage: Bacteria > Acidobacteriota > Vicinamibacteria > Vicinamibacterales > UBA2999 > JACCSI01. The sequence goes on along the minus strand of CAWJEO010000006.1, from coordinate 38,354 downwards.
GTTTCGACCGGCATCTATCCCAACCCGATCGACTCGACCAACGTCCTCGGCAAGATCGACCATCAGGTCAGCGGCAAGGATCAACTCAGCGTTCGCTACAGCCTCTATGACATTCGTTCCGACAACGCGCGCGGCGCCGGCGGATTGAATGTGCCGAGCGCCTCGTCGGTCCTCGACAACATGGATCAGGCGGTGGCGATGAGCAACACGCTGATCCTGTCGTCGCGCACGGTCCTCGAAACACGGGCGCAGTACGCGCGTGGCGACCTCGAGGCGCCGCCGACCGACACGATCGGACCGTCGGTGGCGATTGCCGGCATCGCGTCGTTCGGGCGGCTCTCCTCGAGTCCCACCGGACGGCTCAATCACCTCTACCAGATCGTCAACAATCTTTCGCACCAGGCCGGCTCGCACGCGCTGCGCGCCGGGGTGGACTTTCTCTACAACGACGACCGGATCACATTCCCGCGTGCCGTCAAGGGAACGTATTCGTTTTCGTCGCTGGCAAACTTCCTGGCCGGCACCTATAACAACGCCGGCTTCACTCAGACATTCGGCGCGACCGAGGTCTCGCAGACCAACCCGAACCTCGGCCTCTACGCCCAGGACGAGTGGAAGATGGGTTCCGGCGTCACGCTCAACCTCGGCGTACGCTACGACTTGCAGTTCCTGGAGACGATCGACACCGACCGCGACAACATCTCGCCGCGTATTGGCGTCGCCTGGTCGCCGCGAGAGTCGCAGCGGACGATCATCCGCGCCAACGCCGGGCTCTTTTACGATCGGGTACCGCTGCGGGCACTGGCCAACGCGCTGCTGTCGGCCGGCAACACCACCGATCTGACGAACCTGCGCCAGACGAGCGTGAGTCTGTCGCCGACGCAGGCGGGCGCTCCGGTCTTTCCACAGGTCCTCGCCGCGGTCGTGCCGTCGGTCACGCTGCCCAATTTGACGACGATGGATCGCAACCTTCAGAACGCCTACTCGCGCCAGGCCAGCGTCGAGGTCGAACAGCAGCTCGGTCAACGCGGCACGCTCAGCGTTGCTTATCAGTACCTTCGCGGCCTCGATCTGCTGATGTCGATCAACCAGAACGTGCCGTCATGCGTCGCGAGCGGCACGAACAACGGCTGCCGGCCGATTTCTGACTACGCCAACAACAGTCAATACACGGCAGCCGGGGAGTCGAACTATCATGGCCTCCACGTCTCGTTCACGCAGCGGCCGGCGCGCTGGGGCCACTACCGGTTGTCGTATTCGCTCTCGAAGTCGAAGAACAACGTCGGCGAGTTCTTCTTCAGCTCGCCGATCGATCCCTTCGATCTCTCGAAAGACTGGGGACGGTCGGACGACGACCAGCGGCACCGGCTGGTGATGAACGGCTCCCTCCAGACGTCGATGGCGCCGGCGACCACGGCCTGGGAGTATCTGACGCACGGCTTCGAATTCGGCGGCCTGCTGCAGGCGTACTCGAAGCTGCCATTCAACATCACCTCTGGCGTCACGACCATTCAGGGCACGGCCGGCCGGCCGATCGTCAACGGGGAGTTCATCCCACGCAACGTTGGCATCGGCAGCGACTTCTTCAGCCTCAGCGCCCGAGTCCAGCGATCGTTCAGGGTGAGCGGGCGTGTGCACATCGAGGCGCTTGCCGAAGGCTTCAACCTGACCAATCGCGTCAACATCGTGACGCGCAACACCAACTTCGGTGCGGGCGCTTACCCGACCAATCCTTCGACGACCTTCAACCAGACGACGGCAGTGGGCGAACCCCGATCGTTTCAGTTTGCCCTGCGCGTGAGGTTCTGACATGCGTACCTGGACGCTCGCCGCGTGCTCAGCGGTTGTCGTCTCGATCGCAGCGGCGCCGGCCGCGAACGATCCCGTGCGGCTCGCGGTCGCGGAGCGCGTCAACGCGTTTCCGTCGATCGCTGTCGGCCGGCGACTTCGTCGCCGTCGCGTGGGGTGCGACGCCGCCGGGCGGCAGTGCCGATGTGTTCCTCGCCACCAGCCGTGACGGCGGCCGCACGTTCACCGCGCCGCTGCGCGTCAATCACACCGTTGGCGAGGCGCGGCTGGGCGGCGAGCTCCCGCCGCGGGTCGCGCTCGCACCGTCGGCCAGCGGCGACCCGGCGGTGATCGTCTCGTGGGGCGCGAAGGCCGGAACCACCACCATCCGGGTCGCGCGCTCGACCGACGGCGGCCGCAGCTTTTCCACAGCGACCTCGCTGCAACCGGGAGAGGTCGCCGGCGATCGCGGCTGGCACAACCTCGTCATCGACGGACGCGGCACCGCCCACGTCCTGTGGCTGGATCATCGCCGGATGGCGGCGCGGCCCAAGCCAACCGAGCACGATCACCACAAGGACGGCGCCGGCATGGCGCAGTTGTCGGACCTGCGCTATGCCGCCGTCAGTGCGCGCGGCGTCGAGCAAAGCGAGCGCGCCCTGCTGCCCGGCGTCTGTTACTGCTGCAAGACCGCGCTCGTCACTGGCCAGAACGGGCAGCTGTTCGCGGCGTGGCGGCACGTCTATCCCGGCAACATCCGCGACATCGCGTTCAGCCAGTCGCTCGACGGCGGGCGCACGTTCAGCGCGCACACGCGCGTCAGCGAGGATCAGTGGCAGCTCGCGGGTTGCCCCGACGATGGGCCGGCGATGGCCGTTGATGCGCGGGGAACGATCCACGTCGTCTGGCCCACCGTGATCGGCGGCGCCGAACCGACCGGCGCCCTGTTCCATGCGACCACCCGCGATGGCCGAACGTTCTCGCCTCGGCAGCGCGTGCCGACGCTCGGCAGTCCGAAGCCGTCTCACCCCCAGATCGCGATCCGCTCGGACGGCCGCATCGTTATCGCATGGGACGAGGTGATGGGCGGCGTGCGGCGCGGAGCGATGCTCGAAGCCACGACGAAAGGCGCGAACGAGCTCGCGTTCGGCACGCCGCAGCGGCTGACCGAAGGGTCATCGTCGTACCCGATGCTGGTGGTCAGCGGCGCGCAAGTCCTGACTGCCTGGACGGACGGGACCGGTGTGGGCTCGGCCATCGTGGTGCGACCGCTGCCCTGAGCAGCCCGTGGTGAGCCTTTCATGTTCCCTCTGGTCGTAGACTAGAATCGGAGATTCCAGAGGAGAAGAAATGGCTGTTCAGACCGCCAGCGGACAGGCGCAGTGCCCTGAGTGCATGGCCGACGTCACGCTGACCAACGTGATGCAGAACGAAATCACGCAGTGCCCCGATTGCGGCGCCGAGCTCGAGATCGCGGCCCTTTCTCCCCTCTCGCTGGCGCTGGCGCCGCAGGAGGAGGAGGACTGGGGTGAGTAAGCTTCGCGTGCGTCGGCGTGCTCTACAGTCGGGTGCGGGTCGAGGAGAAGCTGCTGTTCGAGGCGTTCGAGCGGCGCGGCGTGGATCTGGACCTCATCGACGACCAGAAACTGGTCTTCGACATCACCGACATCACCAACCATCCATACCGCGACTACGACGTCATCGTCGAGCGCTGCATCAATCACAGCCGCGCGCTCTACAGCCTGAAGATCCTGAACGACCAGGGCGTGCGCACGGTGAACACCGCGCTCGTCGCCGACATCTGCGGCAACAAGCTGATGACGACCAGCGCGCTCGCGGCGGCCGGCGTGCCGCAGCCGAAAGCCTTCGTCGCCTACACGCCGGAGAGCGCGCTCGATGCGATCGAGCGGCTCGGCTACCCGGCGGTGCTGAAGCCGACCGTCGGATCGTGGGGACGGCTGCTCAGCAAGGTGAACGATCGTGACGCCGCCGAGGCGATTCTCGAGCACAAGGAGACGCTCGGCAGCTATCACCACAGCATCTTCTACATCCAGGAGTACGTGAAGAAGCCGGGCCGCGACATCCGCGCCTTCCAGGTCGGCCCCGAAACGATCTGCGCGATCTACCGCACCTCGGCGAACTGGATCACGAACACCGCGCGCGGCGGCACGTCGAGCAACTGTCCGATCACGCCGGAGCTCGCCGACATCTGCACCCGGGCGGCGCGAGCGGTGGGCGGGGGCGTGGTAGCGCTCGATCTCTTCGAGGATCCCGACCGCGGCATCCTCGTCAACGAGGTCAACTACACGATGGAGTTCCGCAACAGCATCGCGCCGACCAACGTGAACATCCCCGACCTGATGGTGGATTTCTGCGTGAAGGTCGCCACCGACGGCTGGGCCGCGGCCAACGGCTGGCCCGAAGGCACCGAGCCGCATGTTGCGCATATCTCGCTCGCTGAAGGAGCGTCCGTTTAGACTCGCTCCCTTCCCTCGCTCACCGATCAGTTTCCAGTTGTCAGTTTCCAGTTCAAAGGGCGTCTGCCCAAGTGCCACTTGAGCAAGGCCCTTTTTGAACTGGCAACTGGAAACTGGAAACTGACTGTCATCGCCTGAGTCTCTGCCTGTGTCTTCTTCCCCGGTCTCTGTCTCCATCGTCGGCGCTTCCGGCTACACCGGCGGCGAGCTGCTGCGACTGCTGCTCGGCCACCCGACCTTCGAGGTCCGGCAGGCCACGAGCGAGCGTCTCGACGGACAGTTCGTCCATTTCACCCATCCGAACCTGCGCCGGCGGACGCCGTTGAAGTTCGTCCGCGCCGAAGCGCTGGAGCCGGTCGACGTCCTCTTTCTCTGCCTGCCGCACGGGAGCGCGGTGTCGAAGATCGAGACGTTTGCGGCCAAGGCGGAGCGGATTGTCGATCTCAGCGCTGACTTCCGCTTGCGGCAGAGCGACGACTACACGCGCTGGTACGGCGCGCCGCATGCGAACCCGGAGTGGCTCGCGAAGTTCGTCTACGGTCTGCCCGAGCTCCATCGCAGCGAAATTGCCGGGGCGAAGTATGTGAGCGGCGTCGGCTGCAATGCCACGGCGACGACGCTGGCGATCTGGCCGCTCGTGGTCGCTGGGCTGATGGACGCCGCGCGCAGCGTCATCTGCGAGGTCAAGGTCGGGAGCAGCGAAGGCGGCGCCGTGTCGAGCGACGCGACCCATCACCCCGAGCGCGCCGGTGTGATGCGGAGTTTCGCCCCGACGGGTCACCGCCACACGGCCGAGGTCCGTCAGGCGCTGCGACTCCGCGGTGTCGAGGCCGACGTCCATCTCAGCGCGACGGCGGTGGACAACGTGCGCGGCGTGCTGGCGACGGCCCACGTCTTTCTCGAGCCTGGCGTGGCCGAGCGCGACGTCTGGAAGGCCTATCGCGAGGTCTACGGCAGCGAGCCGTTCGTCCGCATCGTCAAGGAACGCGCCGGGCTGTATCGCTATCCCGAGCCGAAGATTCTGGCCGGGACGAATTACGCGGATGTCGGCTTCGAGCTCGACGCGACCACCGGCCGGCTCGTGGCGATGTGCGCCATCGACAACCTGATGAAGGGCGCCGCCGGCACTGCGCTACAGTGCGCGAACCTCATGCTGGGCTGGGACGAGAGCGCTCGGCCTCGAGTTCATGGGGCTGCATCCGATCTAAAGCGGCCACAGAGACACAGAGACACAGAGGATTATTTGGAAATACTTTGTTCAGTCCCTCGCGTCCTTCGTGTTCCGGCTTTTGAGTTGTTTTCTCTGTGCCTCTGTGTCTCTGTGGCTTCCCTGGTGAAGGAGTAGGCAGTGATCGTCGTGAAGGTTGGTGGCGGGACGACGCTCGATATCGATGCGATCGTCGCGGACATCGTCGCGCTGCGTGCGAAGGGGACCGAGCTCGTGCTGGTGCATGGCGGCGCGAAGACGACCAATGCGGTGGCCGAAGCGCTGGGACATCCACCGCAGTTCGTGACGAGCGAGAGCGGACACGTCAGCCGTCGTACCGATCGCCGGACGCTCGAGATCTTCGAGATGGTCTACTGCGGTCAACTCAACAAGATGTGGGTCGAGAAGCTGCAGCAGAAGGGCGTCAACGCGGTCGGCTTGTCAGGGCTCGACGGCCGCATCTTCGAGGGCACGCGCAAGGACACGCTGCGGATTCGCGTCGACGGCCGGCGGATGGTGCTGCGCGACGATTGGACCGGCACCGTCGAGCGAGTCAACACCTCCCTGCTCACCCTGCTGACCGGGGCCGGCTACTTCCCCGTTCTCACGCCGCCGGGCGCGTCGACCGCGGGCGAAGCGATCAACGTCGACGGCGATCGCGCCGCGGCCATGGTCGCCGGTGCGCTCGAAGGCCGAAGCGCTCGTCATCCTGACCGACACGCCGGGGCTGCTTCGCAGCTTTCCTGACGAATCGACGCTCATCACCACCATCCCTCGCGGCCAGGCCGAGTCGTTCATGCAGTTCGCCGAAGGACGGATGAAGAAGAAAGTGATGGGCGCCGTCGAAGCCGTCGAGGAGGGCGTCGGCAAGGTGATCTTCGCCGACGGCCGCGTCGCCGAACCCATCACACGCGCACTCGCTGGCGGGGGAACGCACGTTTCTTGAGTGGTTCCCTTTCCTGAAGGGATCGGGGATCGGGGATCAGGGGTCAGGGCTGAAGAACCGGGAACTGAGGAACCTAGGAACCGCGAAATGGATTGGGCAGAAATCGAAGAACGAGTCCTGGGCGGAACAACCGCGCGGCGCGGCGACGTGGTGTTCGTGCGCGGCGAGGGGTGCTGGCTGATCGACAGCCAGGGCGAGCGGTATCTCGATCTCTCGTCGGCGCAGGGTGTCGCGATGCTCGGTCACTGCCATCCGCGCGTCACCGAGGCCGTCGCGCGTCAGGCGGGCACGCTGATGCTGTGTCCGAACTACCTGTACAACGACGTGCGCGCGCGGTTCGCCGAGGCGCTGACCGATGTGCTCCCGCCGCACCTGCCTCATGTCTTTCTCGCCAACAGCGGCGCCGAAGCCGTGGACGGCGCCTTGAAGTTCGCGCGCCTCGCCACGAAGCGGCCGGCGTTCGTCGCGACAACCAAGGGGTTTCACGGGCGGACCATCGGCGCACTGTCGGTCACCTGGGAGCCGAAGTATCGCGAAGGCTTTCACCCGCTGCTCGAAGCGGCGCACGTCCCTTTCAATAACGCCGCCGCGCTCGACGCCGCGATCACCGACACGACCGCCGCGGTGATCGTCGAGCCGGTGCAGGGCGAGAGCGGGGTCAATGTCGGCACGCCCGAGTTCCTGCACGCGGCGCAGCGGCTCTGCCGCGAGCGAGGGGCGCTCCTGATCCTCGACGAAATCCAGACCGGCTTCGGCCGCACTGGCCGGTGGTTCGGCTTCGAGCACGCCGGGCTCGAACCCGACATCATCTGCCTCGCGAAAGGCCTCGGCGGCGGCTTCCCGATGGGCGCACTCGCCTACACCAAAGCGATTCGCGACACGCTGTATGCGGGCGCGCACGGCAGCACGTTCGGCGGCTCGCCGCTCGCCTGCGCGGCTGGCCTCGCCGCGCTCGGCGCCTACCGTGACGAGTCGTTGATCGAGCGGAGCGCGACCCTGGGCGATCGGATGCTCACCGGCCTCCGCACCGCGCTCGACGGGGCGACGATGGTGCGCGACATCCGCGGCGTCGGTTTGATGATCGCCATCGAGCTCAGGACCAAAGTCGCTCCGGTGCTGAAGAGCCTGATGGTTGACCATCGTGTGATCGCGCTGCCGGCTGGCCCGACGGTGCTCAGGCTGCTGCCGCCGCTCGTGATTGGCGAGGCCGAGGTCGATCGCGGCATCGACGCCATTCGGCACGCGATCCGCGGATTGAACGCGTGATGGATCGGCAGCGCGCCGTCGATCTGATCCACGGCCTGGTCGCCATTCAGTCGCTGTCCCACCGAGAGGCCGAGGCGTCCGCGTGGCTCGTCGGCGCGATGCAGTCGGCCGGCTACGACCGCGCCTTCGTGGACGCGGCCGGCAATGCCGTCGGCGAGATCGGCGCCGAGGACGCGCCGCGAACCCTCGTCCTGCTCGGCCACATCGATACCGTCCCCGGCAACATTCCGGTTCGCATCGAAGCGTCGGCCGAGGGCGATGTCCTGTACGGGCGCGGCAGCGTCGATGCCAAGGGCCCGCTCGCCACGTTCGTCGCCGCCGCGGCCGGGCTGACCAGCGCATGGGCGCGCGAACGCGGCCTCCGCATCGTCGTCGTCGGCGCCGTCGAGGAGGAAGCCGCGACGAGCAAAGGCGCGCGATTCGTCGCTGCCCGTTTCGACGGCACCCGCGAGCGCGTGCCCGACGCGTGTGTGATCGGCGAACCGAGCCACTGGCATCGCGTTACGCTCGGCTACAAGGGTCGACTGCTCCTCGACCTCGACGCCCGCCAGCCGATGGCGCACACCGCCGGTCCTGACGCCAGCGTCGCGACCGTTGTCGTCGACCTGTGGAACTGGGTGAGCGCGCATGCGGCCCGCGTCAATGAGGGAAGAGACAAGGCATTCGATCAGCTGAGTCCCAGCCTTCGGCGCTTCATCACCTCGACCACGCCGGAGATGATCGACGCGGTCGACGCGCAGATCGCGTGGCGGCTGCCGCTCGGCGTCGATCCCTCGGCCATGGTTGCCGAGATGATTCAGTGGACCGCTACTCACCTCTCGGCGCCGATCCCGAGCGGCGATGTTCACCGGTCCGGCTGGGGCGACGCCGGCTGCCCCACGGTCGCTGACCGTCGACTGGAACGCGAGACGAGCATCGCATTTCCGTTTCGGAGGATTCGAGCAGCCGTGGCGCGGCGATCGACAGAACCCGCTGGTGCGAAGCTTTCTCGGCGCCATCCGGACGATCGATTCCACGGCACAGCCCGGCTTCGTGCTGAAAACCGGCACCAGTGACATGAACGTCGTGGCACCGATCTGGCGCTGCCCGATCGTGGCCTATGGCCCGGGCGACAGCGCGCTGGACCACACGCCGAACGAGCACCTGTCGCTCGACGAGGTACTGGCGTGCGGTTCAGGTGATGGAGCGAATGATCCGCACGTTCGCTGAGAGCTGACTCCGCCCTCGCTCCGACTTGCGCTACAGCTTTCCAGCGTGCGCTCGCAGCGCGGAAAGCCGTCGGCCTGCGCGGCATCGAGAATCCCCTCGATGACGACGGCCAGCGTCTCGAACTCGCCGGTCGGATCTTCGCAGGCCAGGCGCCTGGCGACGCCGCCGAAGAGCGTGAGCGACGACACCAGTTTGAGCACGTCGATCGGCGACCCCATCACCGCTTGAAGGGAATGGCCCTGCCGCACTTGATCGGCAACGGCACGCGTCATCTCGATCAGCCGGGCGCGTAGCGCATCGTGTTTCAGGTACTCGGTCGCCTCGGCCACATCGCGGATGCCGTACGCGTCGCGACTGGCTTGACGTCCCAAGCCCGTACAGCTGGGGAAAGATGTACCAGATCCAGTGCCCTTGCTTGGCGCCGTCGCGAATCTCCGTCAGCGCGTCGGCGTAGCCTGCGTGCTGACGATTCTGCGCGGTGACGAACCGGTCCAGGCTCATTCGATCATTGTACGACCCTGCACGTGCGCCTACTCCGTCGTCAACGTGCAAGCCGGGTCGACCAGCGCGGCGCGCCGGGCCGGGAGATAGCTCGCCCCGAGCGCCGTGATCGTCAGCACCAGGCCAGCGCCGGCAAGGGCCAGCGGATCCCAGGGCGGGACGCCGTAGAGGAGCGACGACAACGCACGCGCCGCCGCCAGCCCGGTCGCGACCCCGATGAAGAGGCCGACCGCGGAGATGACGGCTGCCTGCCTCATGACCAGCTTGAGGATGTCGGCGCGACTGGCGCCGAGCGCGAGGCGCGTCCCGAGCTCGCGCGTCCGCCGCCGCACGCTGTACGACATGACGCCGTAGATGCCGACGGCCGCGAGCACGAGCGCGATGATCGCAAAGCCCGCGAGCAGACGCATCGCCAGGCGCGAGACTGCGGCCGAGGCCGCGGCGATGTCGGACAGCGTCCGCGTCTCGAACAGCACCGCGTTCGGCTCGATCTGCCGGACGGCGCTCCGAACCGCCGGCAGCGCGAGCAGCGGATCGCCCTCGGTCCGGATGAACAGCGTCACGCCGTTGCCGTTCTGCCGCTCGAACGGAAAGTAGAGATCGGCGCGCGGAGCGTCGGACAAGGATGCGCGACGAATGTCGCCGACGCGGCCGACGATTTCCGCCGTCCCGTCGCCGAGTGAAAGACGCTTGCCGATCGGGTTCTCGCCCGGGAAGTACCGCTCGGCGATCGAGTCGCTGACGATGACGACGGGCGGCGAGGCCATGGTGTCGGTCGGCTCGAAGAGACGGCCGTCACGGAGCGGAATCTTCAGCGCGCGGAAGTAACCGCCCGAGGCCGATTGCCAGCCCACCTCCGGCGGACGCTGTCCGGGCGCAAGCGGATGCTCGGGCCGCACCAGCGGCGCCGTCCAGTTGTTGCCCGTGAGCGGCGTCACCGCCGCGGCGCCGACGGTTTCGACCCCGGGCAACGCGTCGAGCGACGCGAAGATGCGTTGGTACGCGGCCGACCGCGCCGGCTGTTCGGCATAGCGCCCGGCCGGCAGGCCGATCTGCACCGTCAGCACGCGATCCGGCGAGAAGCCTGGATCGACCGCGATCAGCGCCGCGAAGCTGCGGAGCGTGAGGCCGGCCCCAACGAGCAGCACGACCGCCAGCGCGATCTCCGCCGCGACGAGCGACGAGGCCGCTCGCCGCGCGCCCGCACTCATCGTCACGCGCCGCTGGCCCGCGAGCGCGCCGCCCGCGCCTTCGCGGGTGAGACCGATGCAGGCCACCGCACTGAAGATCAGCGCCGACCCAATCGACGCGCCGAGCGAGAACAGCAAGACCCAGAGATTGAGTCCGACCCGATCGAGTCCGGGTATCGGCGTTGCCTGCGGGATGAGCGACGCGAGTGCCGGGGCGGCACGCCACGCCACGAGCACGCCGGCGATGCCACCGGCGAGCGACAGCACCATGGCCTCGGTGAGGAGCTGCGCGACGACACGACCGCGCCCCGCGCCGAGCGCCAGCCGCATCGCCAGCTCCTGCTGCCGCGACAGCGATCGCGCAAGCAGCAGATTGCCAACGTTCGCGCAGGCGATCAGCAGCACGAAGCCCACCGCCGCGAGCAGCATCAGGAGCGGCCGCTTGGTTTCGCCGACCAGGCCGTCGCGCAGCGTCTCGGTGAAGTAGAGCGACCCCTGGTTCTGTTGCGGAAACTCGCGCCGCGAACTGCTGCGACAGTGCCGCAAACTCGGCTTCCGCCGCGGCGACCGACGCACCGTCCTTGAGCCGGCCAATCCCATAGATCCAGCCGGACTTTCTCGCCGCCGGCGCGGTCGCCGGCAGGCGCGCCGGCACGATGACGTCAGTGCGCTCGGCGGGCGGAAAGCGGAAGCCCGGCGGCGTCACGCCGACGACGAGCCGGCGGTTTGGCCCGAGCTGGATCGAGCGCGACAGAATCTGCGGGTCGGAGCCGAGCTCGGTCTGCCACAGTTCGTGACTGATCACGACCACCGGCGCGGCGCCTTCGCGGACATCGTCTGGCGTGAAGAACCGGCCCATCGCCGGCTGCACGCCGAGCAGCCCGAACACGTCGGGCGTGAGGCTTGCGCCCTCGACGCGGACGGGCTCGGTCCCGCCGAGCAGCGTGGACTGCACGCCGCCGTAGCCGCCGAATGCCTCGAACGACTGTTGCCTCGCCTTCAGATCGACGAAGTCGCCGATGGCGATGTCCCACTTGGTGAGGCTGGTGTTCGTGTCGCGATGTTTGACGAGCACGAGCCGGTCGGCGGCCGCGTACGGCAGCGGCCGCAGGAGCACGGCCTCGACCACGGCGAAGAGCGCGGTGTTGGCGCCAATGCCGAGGGTCAGGGTGAGGACCGCGGCGGCGGTGAACGCGGGTTCGCGCACGAACATGCGCAAGGCGTGGCGGACGTCGCGAGCGATCATGACGAGCAGTTCCTTTCGCGGCCTGGTGGGTGACGCGTCGGGCCGTCCGGAAAGGCGCGACGCAAGTCGATCGACGGCGGCCAGACGCACGCAGTCGGCAACCAGGAGCAATGCAGCAAGCGAGAAGCGGCAGCGAATCCAGGCGCGCTGCCGGGCGGTGGCGGCGCGATGCAGCCGTTGCGCCGTTTCGTAGTCGAGATCGGCGAGCGCCGGGGTGAAGAGGTCGCGACAGGCGTCGGCCGGCAGACAGCGGCCGAGTCGGCGAATCCAGCGATCAGGCATCGGACCACCGGACACGGGCCGACAGGCGCGCGACCTCGTCGTAGAAGCTCTGCGCGCGCGTCCAGAGCCGCGCGCCCTCGGGGGTGATGCGATAGCGGCGCTCGGTGACGGCCTGGTCGCCGACGGTCACCTGTTCGTACCAGCCTTCGACCAGCCGGGCGCGTTCGAGGCGGGCCATCAACTGGTAGAACGCCGGGCCGCTGCGGCGGACGCCGTAGGCTGGCCAGGGCCTGGCGCAGCACACGCCCCGGCTGATCGTCGGTGCGGAGGATGCCGAGCACCAGGAACTGCAGATGGGTGAGCGTCGGGAGGACGCGTTTCGACATAATGCGACGTTATCTACGATGACGTTAGACGGGGCGCGCGGCCGCGCGGTTCGGGCGGTCGCGAGCCGCCGGGGACGAACCCTGGGACGGATCGGCGGCCGCGGTGCTCGCGCTTTCTGCCACACTGCGGCAATTCCTGGCAGGGGGTCTGTCCCCGCCTGATCAGCTGCCGAGGGCCTTGTTTTTAGCACGAACGTTCGTTTATGATCCCGGGGTCATGGGCAAGGGCGAGGCCACCCGCGAAGCGATTCTCGACCACGCCGTCGAGCTGGCCCGCCGGGTCGGGCTCGAAGGCCTGACGATCGGCCGCCTGGCCGACGACCTCGAGCTGTCGAAGAGCGGCCTCTTTGCCCACTTCAAATCCAAGGAAGCGCTGCAGATTCAGGTGCTCGATGCCGCGGCCGCCAGGTTTGTCGAGATGGTGGTGCGCCCGGCGCTCGAAGTGCCTCGCGGCGAAGGCCGCCTCCGCGCGCTGTTCGAGCGCTGGCTCACCTGGGAACAGCGGCCGGCGGCTGCGTGTTCGTCCAGGCCGCTGTCGACCTCGACGATCGCGACGGCCCGGCACGCGATCGCCTGGTGCAGCTGCAGCGCGACTGGCTCGAGGCGATGGCGACGACCGTGCGCGGCGCGGTCCGCGAGGGCCAGTTCCGGTCCGGCGTCGACGCCGATCAGTTCGCGCACGATCTCAACGGCATCATCCTCGCTTACCACCATGCGGCTCGGCTCCTCCGCGACCCCGCCGCCGAAAAGCGTGCCCGCGCCTCGTTCGAGGCGCTGATCCGCGCCGCCCGCAAGACCCGTCGCCGTTAAGCCACGCAAGGACGCACCAGTCATGTCATGCGCACATTCAGATAAAGCACGAACGTTCGGTCTTTTAAGAATCGTGGCACTCGCGCTCGCACGTGGCGGCCGTCGTCGCTGTGACCCCGGCGCCCGTTCGCGCCGCGACCGCGCCGGACGACGATCCGCTCGCCGTCCTCGCGCGATCGGCCGCCGATCACGCGCTCACCCAGGGCATCGCGCTCGTCGCCCGCGGCGAGTGGGACGCGGCACGCCGCGCCTTCGAGCAAGCGGTGTCGTGGAATCACGATCTGGCGCTCGGTCACTTCAACCTCGGGGTCACGCTCGGCGTCCTGAAGCGCCATGACGAGGCGATCGCCGCCTACCGGCGGACGCTGCAGATTGCGCCGGCCATGAGCGAAGCGCTGATCAACCTGGGCGTCGAGCTCTTCAACGCCGGCCGGCCGCACGAGGCGGTCGCGCCGCTCGAGCAGGCCATCCGCCGGGCGCCGGAGCAGGCGGCTGGCCATCACAACCTCGGCGTCGTGCTCGCCGAGCTCGGCCGACTCGACGAGGCGATCCACGCGCTCGACAAGGCCGACACGCTCGCGCCGGGCGCGGTGTCCACGCGGCGCGCGCTGGCCGACACCCACTACAACCTCGGGACCCGCCGCGCGCACGAACGGCGCTGGCGCGACGCGCTCGATCACTATCAGGCGTCGATCCGCTACGACGAAGCCCATGCTGAGGCGTTCAACGGCGCCGGGATCGCGCTGGCGCGGCTCGGTCAGGACGAAGCGGCGGTGACGATGTTCAACGATGCGCTCACGCGGCGACCGGGTTTCGCGGAGGCGAGCTACAACCTCGCCATCGCGCTCGCGGCCCTCGGCCGTCACGCCGAAGCCGTTGACGCGTGCCGCGCCGCGCTCGCCAGCCGTCCGACGCTTGTCCCGGCGGCGCAGCTGCTCGATTCGCTGCTACGGGCGGTCGCGCCGGTGTCACGCCGGCGCAGCGGGTAGGGGATTACGCGGATTTTTTGCGGATTACGCAGAGAGTAATATCCGCAGATTACGCGGATTACGCAGATTCTTTGGGCTTCGAGCCTTGTACAAAGTTGGCTCTTCGCCGATTTGAGTACGGCCTCCCGTACGCGAGGAGCCGATGTTTTACGGGCGAAATAGACTCGCGCTGACGCACGGTTGAGCTACTCTTCACCGTCGCGCCTGATGATCACCCGGGACGGTGGGGCCTCAAGCTCTGATAGCGCGGCAACCTCGGCGTCCTCGCGCAATTGCTCGACCAGCTCGAAGGGCTGCCGGACGGACGCTTCCGGTTGCACCGGTCGTCTCGGGCGGGGGAGACTCGCGCGAGGAGACGGCGAACAGAAGAGCAACGATCAGCGATGGAAGGCGCGTAGAGTGACGGTGCATGCGGGGTAGAGAATCCCTCGCCCTCCAGAGCGGTTCAAGGTTGACTGGAGCAGCCGGGTCGGGTCTCTTCGAGGCTAGCGGTCTTCAGACTCCGGCTTCATGACTTTCGTCAATCGCAGGAGTTTGCTTTGCGGGTTGGCGAGGTAGTTCTCGAAGAACGCCGCCCCATACTGTTCCAGGCCCTCCTCGCTGATGAACGGTTCGTGCCACTCGGGCGCGAAGCCCACTTCGACAGCGATGTCGTTGAGGAATTCGCGGTGCCAGCGGTGGAACTCGACCGTGATCTCGCGCTCCTTGGAGAAACCTCCCGGGTGGAAACGCATGAGACCGCCGTTGTCCGGTTCGGCCACGGAGAAGTAGTAGGCGAATTTGGTCCTCGAATCCTCCGGGTCCTGCCTCTCCAGGTCGAATTCCGGATTGGCGATCATGGTCACGAAACAGCCGTCGTCCTCCAGCGCGTTGTCGATCTTGCGCAGCACGGCCTCGATCTCGGTCCCGCCTTCGAGGTAGTGCAGCAGGTGGATGGCGGTCACCACATCGAAGCGCTGCTCCAGCTCGAGTGAAACGACATCCTCCGCCAGGTACTCGATTCCCAGCGGTTCGCGCTCCTCGATACGCCGAGCCTTGGCGATCTGCTGTGGCGACAGGTCGACCCCCACCACCGGATCCGCTCCTGCTCGGCGGAACTTACGGGTGTAGAACCCGTCGCCGCAAGCCAGATCCAGCAGCGACTTGCCGCCAACATCGCCCAGAGCCCGAAAGATCACCGAGTCCTGACAGTGGCGGTGGTAGAGGGCCATCCGCGCCATGCCCTCTTCGTAGAGGCCTTGGGCCTGTACCTCGTCGTACTGGTCCTTGATCTCGTCGTGGGCCATGGCGTGCCTCCGCTCTCGTATGGCCGCGTTCAGGCGCCTAAGAGGATGTGACTATCGAACAAAGATACCACCGACAGTCGGATGACAAGGCCTGCCAGAACAGGGGGCTGTTCACCAGTTTTGCGTGCAGCGATCTGAGGTAGTACCCGGCCGCCTGCGCGGACCGATGGTGGGGTGGGCGGTCTGCTCGGCGGCCCGGACGTTGAAGAGCGATCCCACTTGGCACCGGACCACCCGGTGTCGTTCTCTCTTGTTGTGCTTGCAACCAGGGAGGACGTGTGGGATCGCAGCGCGATTGCACGTGGATTCTGGGGCTGCCCGGATTCCGCGTGGAGCGAGTGGAGTGGGAGGAGTCGGACGCCACGAGTCGGGTCCGCATTCGGATCCAGCGCTGCGGGTCTCGCCGCTATCCATGCGGTGGCTGTGGCCAGCGCACCAGTCGCGTGCGATCGGCGCGGGATCGTACCTGGGACGACCTGCCCTGGGCGTCGCACCCGGTGACGCTGGTGTATCGTCAGCGGCGCGTCCAATGCCGGCAGTGTGGGATTCGGACCGAGCGCCTCGAGTTCGCGGACCCGAAGGCGCGGGTGACGCGTCGCTTCCGCCAGCAGATCGGCGTGGAGTGTCAATCGATGCCGACCAGTCACGCAGCCGTGCGGCACGGCGTGAGCTGGGGCAAGGCGCGGCGCGCGGAGCAGGCGTTTCTCGCCGAGTGGGATCGGACGCGTGTGAAGCGCCGACCCCGTCACATCGGGCTCGACGAGATTCAGCGTGGCAGAGGGCACCGGTTCTGGACGGTTCTGTCGGACGTCGTGCACGGCGAGGTGATCGGCTTGCGCAAAGATCGCGATGAGGCCAGCGCCACGGCGTTGCTCGCCGAGGACCTGACCGCCCGGCAACGCGCGGCGATCACCGCGGTGTGCACCGACATGCATCGGCCGTATCTCGAATGCCGTCGGGGCCGTGCTGAAGCTGGCGGAGATCGTCTTTGACAAGTTCCACGTGCTGCAACACGCCAGCGCCGCGCTGGACGAAGTCCGCCGCCAGGAATTCTTTCGCGCCGGGCCGGTGATGCGCGAGCACGGCCGCGGCAAGCGCTGGCTGCTGCTCCGACGCTGGAAGACGGTCCGGGGTTCAAAGCGCGCCGAGCTCCCAGCCCTATTCGCCGCCAACCGCCGCCTGTTCAAAGCCTACGTGCTCCGCGAGCAACTCGATCGGCTCTGGACCTACAAAACGCGCGAGGGCGTGCTCAACTTCGTGATGGTCTGGTTCAAGGCGCTGCGCTGGCAACGCCTGCCGGAGATGGAGCGCCTCGGAGACTTCTTACTCAAGCACATCAACGGTATTGTGGCCTACTGCGATCACGCCGTCCGCTTCGGCGTCGTCGAGGCGATCAACACGACCATCAAAGCCGTCCTGCGCCGCGCCCGGGGCATGCGGGATGAAGAGATGCTGCTGTTGAAATTGAAGTGGGCCACCGCCCACCCGATCCGATCCGCTCGAGACTTGGTGCGCTTCTTGACCGCTCAACCGCTGTTACTCAAATCGGTGAAGACCGACAAAGTTACATGTTACAAGTTACAAGTTCAAAGTTTAGGGGCAGTGCGAAGCCACGAAGGGATTACGCGGATTGGGGCGGATTACGCAGAGATGAGTATGCGCAGATTCCGCGGATTACGGAGAGGCAACGTCATCGACATGTGGAAACCTACGTGGACAGCCTTTTCAATAATCGCGGCGGCAACGATGCCGCTCGCTGCGCGCTGGTGCTCAAGCGCCTTCCTCGCAAGCGCCTGAACCTACACTTCCTTGACCGGCTCGGCGTTCCCAACGTGCTGAAAAGACAGGCCCCAAAAACTCAGAGGTCGTAGACGTGCCCAGCCGATAATCCACTGGGCACAATGGCTCGCCTGAAGCAGGTTTTACGACGCGTGATCGCGGCACGTCGCGACATGGGCCTGATAGCAGTGTCCATCGGAGGAGGGGGCTTCGTGCGATGCGAGGTTGACACCCGAGATTCAGGCGCGCATCGGTCGCGTCAGTCAGCGTCGAAGTCTCTCAGAAACCTAACCTTGTTATCCCACGTATCCTGTGCGTTCTTGCGTCGTAACCAGTTGTGGTAAGCAGCCTCATTAAACCCGTCCTGCTCGAAGACGGCGTTTCTCTCTCGCTCAGCCTCCAAATGGGCTTGGCCGAGCGCAAAAATAGAAACCGCCCCGGTAGTAGCCAGCGCTACTTTGGACCTACGTTCTGGAAATTGAACGGGGCCAACCTTGCGGTCCAAGTCCTTCATGGCTTCTCGGGCAATCATGTCGGCCATCTGAATGCGCGGGTTCGTCCTGGAGGCGAACAACACCTTCGACGCGAGCAATGATGAGGGAGTCCATCCGGGCTCTTCCAGGAACGCGCCATACATTCGGGCTGCGCTGTACCTCAATTTCTGGGCGGTTGTCGAACTTGTATTCGACCTTGGTGATCTCTGACGCATGCGACTGCTGATTAAATCGCTCGACGTTGGCCGCGATGCCTGTGACGACCTTAGTGAAGCATTTGAGATAGGCCGCCTCTCGTAGTGTGTCCGGATAGACGCGATCGAATGCAGCCAGATCTAGCGTGTACGCGACGCCAGCAACAGGACTCGCGGTTAAGACTTTCACGAGTGTCTTATACTCGTCCTTCCGCCCGGCGTGCTCCCAATCGGCTGCATGGAACACTTCTCCCCGCGTTGCTTCGGTCCATGCGGAGTCAGCTTTCTGCCATTCAGTCTCTGTTCCACAGAGCCCAGAGACGGCGAATACGCGTTGCTTCGTCTCGTCGGCGCCTTCGTCGCCAAATACCGAGAAGACCATTACGGAAACCCACTTTCCAAACACCGGAAAACGCCATCTCCGGGTAGCACACGATTGATTTGACCCGGCCAAGCCCGACTGCCTGCTAAGTTCTGCGCAGCGACGGAGATCATCAGCGGTCAGTCAAGTAGACTGTTACGTCTGCGTCATCTGCGCAATCTGCGGATAATGATCTCCGCGTAATCCAGATCAATCCGCGTATCACTCATAGCGCAGCGCCAGCATCGGATCGATCTTCGCGGCGCGGGCGGCGGGCACGTAGCCCGCGGCGAACGCCACCAGCACCAGGACGACCGTGGCCAGCGCGAACACCAGCGGATCGCTGCCCTTCCATCTGATAGAGCAGCGACTGCGCCAGCCGCGCCGAGGCCGAACGCCGCCGCCAGACCGAACACGCCGCCAATCGCCGTCATCACCGCCGACCTGCCGCAGCACCATCGCGCGGACCCGGCCGCGTCCGCACCAAGCGCCATCCGCACCCCGATCTCGCGCGTCCGCTGCGCGACGGTGTAGGCGAGCACGCCGTAGAGCCCGATGCCCGCGAGCATCGTGGCGAGCACGGCGAACGCCGCCGCCAGCGTGCTGATCATGCGGTCGAGGAAGACGTTCTCCCGCACCTGCTGTTCGAGCGTCTTCAGGCCGTCCACCGGAAGGTTCGGATCGAGGCGCGCCATCGTCGCCGTTAGGCCCGGCATCAACTGCTCGCGGGTCGAGCGCGGACCGCACGTAGAAGTTGATGCGAGCCGAGGCCCGGGTCCTGCCGGTACGGCAGGAAGAACAGCGGCGGAATCTCGTCCTTGACCTCGCTGTACTTGGCGTCCTTCACGAAGCCGACGATCTCGATGTCGAGCTTCGCCGCGTTGCCGGTGCCCTGGCCCATGCGCTTGCCGACGACGTCGGTCCCGAGGTTGAACTTCCTGGCAAAGCTCTCGTTGACGATCGCCACCTTGGCCGCGCCGGCGCCATCGGCGCGGGTGAACTCGCGGCCGGTGATGAGCGGCATCCCGAGTGTGCGAAATAGTCCGGGCCCGACTTCGTTGTAGTTGGCGTGGGTGTCGGTGTCAGGCCCGGCGTCGAAACCCTGGACGCTGACGCTGCTGCCCCAGTTGCTGCCGCCCAGCAGCGGAACCATGCCGCGCCGTCACTTCGCTGACGCCGGGCATGGCCGCGAGCTCGTCCTCGATCCGCTCGAAGAGCGCGCGCGATCGTTCCGGCGTATAGCCGTTCAGCTCGGGCGCATGCCGAACGTGATCGATGTTCTCGGCCTGGACGCCGAGCTCGACGCGGCGTGACGTTGACCAGGCTGCGCATGAACAGCCCCGCGGCCACGAGCAGCGCCATCGACAGCGCAATCTGCACGGTCGCCAGCGCCGTGCGGAAGCGCCGACGCCCCGCGCGCCGCGCCCTTCTGCCCGGCATCCTCCTTCAGCGTCGACACCAGGCTCGGTCGCGTGCTGTGCAGCGCCGGGAACAGCCCGGAGACCAGACCCGTGCCGATCGCCAGTGCCGCGCAGAAGAGGATCACGCGCTGTCGATGCCGAACGCGATGGTCACCGCCGCCTCGGGCGGCAGCAGCGCGCCGATGAATTTGAGCGTCCACTGCGAGACCACGATGCCGAGGGCGGCGCCCATGGTCGCCAGGAGCAGCGATTCGAGCAGCAACTGTCCGATCAGTTGCCGCCGGTTCGCGCCAATCGAGAGCCGCACCGCCATTTCACCCGCCCGGCCGGCGCCGCGCACGAGCAGCAGGTTGGCGATGTTCGCGCACGCGATGAGGAGCACCAGCCCGGTCACGCTCAACAGGAGAATGAGCGGGGTGGTGGCCTCTTCGTGCATGTCGCTCTGTCCTCGCCGGCCCTCGACCACCGTGATGGCCTTCGCCTTGAACTGCGCGAGCGTCTGCTCGCTCATGCCCTGCTGGAGCGGCACTTCGACGTCGTTGACGATCGCGCGGTACGGCACGTTGATCGCGGCCGTCGCCTGCTCGATCGACACGCCCGGCTTCAGCCGCGCGAACACGTACGCCCAATAGCTGCGCCGGTTCTCGAAGCCCTTGAACCCCGGCTGCATCAGCCCGCGCATCGTGAGCGGCACGTAGACTTGCGGCCGCGACCCGAGCGTCGTGCCAGTGAAGCCGCGAGGCGCGACGCCGACGATGGTCATGGGCTGGCCGTTGACGATCAGCGTGTCGTTGATGACCTGGGGGTTCGACGTCGAAGCGCGTGCGCCAGTACGTCTCGCTCAGCACGACGACGAAATGGCCGGCCGACGGTTCGGTCGTCGTCTGGCGTGAACAACCGCCCGCCGCCGGCTGAATGCCGAGCAGTCGGGAAATAGCTGCCGGACACGAGCATGCCGTCGCCGGTCATCGTCTGGCCGCGATACGACAGGTTGGCGCCGAAGCTGACGTGCGCCGCCAGGCTGACAAAGGCTCCTGGACCTTCTCGAGATCGCGGAACATGGCATAACTGAAGACGTCGCTGCACGGGCCCTGCTGGCTGCACGACTGCGACCCCGGCTTCGGGCCTGGCGCCCCGAGGTTGACCAGCCGCTCGGGCTCCGCCACCGGCAGCGACCGCAGCAGCATCTGGTCGAACATCGAGAAGATGGCCGCGTTGGCGCCGATGCCGAATGCGAGCGAGGCGACCGCCACCGCGGTGACGAAGGGCGTGCGCAGGAGCGTACGGAGCGCAAGGCGAAGATGAGCCATGGGTGATATGACGGATCGCGCCGGACGGGCGTTTACGGGAACCGCATGATGGAGACGCTGATCAACGAACTGCGCCTTGGCCTGCCGGATTCGGCCGAAGCCGTCCGCATTGTCCTGCGGATGCTCACCGCCGGGCTCCTCGGCGCACTGCTGGGGTTCGAGCGCGAACAAACGCGGAAGGCCGCGGGCCTGCGGACGCACATTCTCGTCGCGCTGGGCTCGGCCCTGTTCGTCCTGGCGCCGCTCGAGGCCGGCATGCCGCCGGCGGATGTGTCGCGCATCGTGCAGGGTGTGGCTGCCGGCATTGGGTTCATCGGCGCCGGCGCCATCCTCAAGCTCACCGACGACGCGGCAGATTCGGGGTCTGACGACGGCCGCCAGCATCTGGACGACGGCAGCCGTGGGCATGGCCGCCGGGCTGGGACGCTTCGGCCTTGCGGTCCTCGCGGCCATTCTCGCCCTGATCACGCTGTCGGTCCTGAACCTTGCCGAGGACAACAGCGGCAACCACAACGGCTGACGCCAGCGCCAACCTTTCCGCCACTCGGCCCGTCGAAGAGGAGCATCAGCTTTCCTATATGATGCTTTCCTATATATGGACGCGGCTTCTCGATCGCACGGCCATCGACTCGGCCAAGAAAGGCAGCGCCGACCTGCTGATCCTGGCGCTCGTCGACGAACAGGCGCTGCACGGCTACGACATCGCCCGCCGGATCGAAGAGCGATCCGACGGCACGCTGCGGTTCACGCTGGCCTCGCTCTACGCGACGCTCTACCGCCTCGAGGAACGCGGCCTGCTGCGCGGCCGCTGGGTCGAAAAAGCCGGGCAACGCCGGCGGCGCTATTACCGCATCACCGACGACGGCCGCGCCGTGCTCGCCGCGCAGCGCGAGGAATGGGCGCCGCTTCATCGCCGCGCTGTCCCAGGTCGCCGGCGTGAAGCCGGCGTGACGATGCCAGCGATGGACTCCGTCCACCCGACTGGCGCCTGGAGATCGTCGCGGCATGCCGAGGCCGCCGGGATCGATCTGCCGTCCAGCGACGATCGACGAGCTCGCCCTGCATCTCGACGATCTCTATGCGGCCGCGCGCGCCGACGGCGCGACGGATGCCGTCGCCCGCGGCCGCGCGATCCGGGCGCTCGACGAATCCCCTTGGTCGGTGCTGCGGCCGCCATGCGTCTCGCGATCCACGCCGTCCGTACCAGCGCGCCGCCGACGAAGCCGCGCGCGCCGCTCAGGGAAGGAGCTTTTCAGTGTTCAGTGCGATTCGCACCGCGTTGCGCCAGTTCCGGCAGCACCCCTCGTTCGCACTCGTCACCGTCCTGGTGCTCGGGCTCGGCACCGGCGCCGCCACCACCGTGTTCACCGTCGTCGACGCCGTCGTGCTGCAGCCGCTGCCCTATGCCGCACCGGATCGGCTGGTGACGATCTGGGACACGAACGTCGAGAAGGGGCTGGCGCACGACCCGATCTCGCCGGTCAACTTCATGGACTATCGCGCGCTGCCGGTGTTCAAGGACGCCGCGGCGTGGTGGCGCCCCGGCGTCAACCTCGTCGATCCCGGAATGGATCCCGTTCGCGTCAACACGATCGAAGTCGGCGGCAACGTCTTCGAGGTGCTCGGCGTCCGGCCGCAGGTCGGCGCCGGCTTTCCGCCGAACGGGCCGATGTTTCACCCGAACGAGCTGATTGCGGTGATCAGCGATCGACTCTGGCGGACGCGCTACAGCGCCGACCCGTCGATTGTTGGACGACAGCTCTCGTTCAACGACACGCCGTACACCATCGCCGGCATCATGCCGCCCAAGTTTCATTATCCGGACGACGTCGATGTCTGGCAGCGGCTGCGGTGGGACCTGACGCAGCACAGCCGCGCCGCGCATTTCATGGAAGCGGTCGCGCGCCTGTCCGACGGGACCACTTTCGAGCAGGCGCACAGCGCGGTCGATGGCCTCGGACTGCGGCTGCAGAGCGAGTACGCGCGCACGAACAAGGGCTGGGCGTCGCGGCTCGTGCCGCTCCTCGACGAGCAGCTCGGCTACTACCGGCCGGCGTTGATGGTGCTGTTCGGCGCCGTCGGCCTGCTGCTGGTGATCGGTTGCCTCAACGTTGCGTCGCTGCTCCTGACCCGCGCGCTCTCGCGCGATCGGGAGATCGCGGTCCGCATCGCGATGGGCGCGTCGCCGCGTCAGCTCGTCACGCAGCTCCTGGCCGAAAGCCTCGTCCTGTCGATTGCCGGCGCGGGCGTCGGCGTCCTCGCGGCGGCGGCGGCGCTGCCGCTCATGCTCGGCCTCACGCCAGTCGACATCCCGCGCCTCGACGAGGCCAGCGTCGACGTGCGGGCGCTCGGACTCGGAGTCGTGGTCGTCCTGGTGACGACGCTGTTCTTCGGCCTCGTGCCCGCCCTCCTGTTGTTGAAGACGCATCTGACGACGGAGCTCAAGTCGGGCGAACGCGGGAGCTCGCGTGGGGCGCGGCGGATCTATTCGGTGCTGGTGGCCGGCGAGGTCGCGCTTGCCTGCGCGCTCCTCGTCAGCTCGGCGCTCTTGATTCGCACCGTCAGCAGCATGATGGATACGCCGACCGGCGTGCAGGCCGACGACGTCCTGACGACGACGGTCAAGCTGACGGTGAACGTGGTGCCGCAGCAGGCTCCGGCTCAGTTTCGCGCCGCATGGCGCGAAACGTCGGACACGCACGCGCGCATCATCGAGGAGATTCGCCAGCAGCCCGCTGTGGTCGCGGCGGGTCACGCCAACTTCCTGCCGCTCGAAGTCGGCTGGCGCAATCCGTTCCTGGTCGAGGGGCAGCCGCCACCGCCGCGCCCCGAAGATGCGCCGCAGACGCAAATGCACAGCGTCAGCGAAGGTTATTTCGAAGCGATGGGAGCCACGATCACGGACGGGCGGGCGCTCACGCCGTTCGACAACGCCGACAACACCGGGGTGATCGTGGTGAACGACAGCTTCGCGCGGCGCTACCTCACGCAATCGAAGCCGGTCGGGCAGATTCTCCGGATTCATGCGACGAACATCGGACCACTGGGACTCAACCTCAAGGCGTCGATTCCACGAGTGCCGGAAGGGATGCCGTTCGACGTGGTCGGCGTCGTGAGCGACATCCGCAACGTGCCGCTCGGCCAGACGATCGAGCCGGCGATGTACTTTTCCACCCGGCAGTTCCCGTTCAGTGAAGTGTTTCTCGCCGTCAAGGCGACCGATCGCAACGCGGCGATCACCGCGGTGCGCGAGGGGCTCCGTCGCGCGGCGCCCAACGTGCCGATGGCGGCGGTGCAAACGTGGGGCGAGCGCTACGCCAAGCGAACCGCCGAGCCCCGGCTGCTGATGACCATCCTCGTCTGCTTCGGCGTCCTCGCGGCGCTACTGGCCGCGATCGGCGTCTACGGACTGTTCTCGTGGTCGGTGGCGCTGCGGACGCGCGAGCTCGCCATCCGGCTGACGCTGGGAGCCAAGCCGGCCAGCGTCGGCAGCCTCGTCGTTCGGCAGAGCGCCGTGCTCGTCGTGGCCGGTCTGATCGTGGGCGTCGTGATGATCCGGGTCGCCCAGGGCGCGTTGGCCCGCGTCGTCTACGGCGTGTCGCCGAGCGATGTGGGTTCGACGGTGGCGGCGATGGCGGTGCTGCTCGCCGCGGCGCTCGTCGCCTGCATCCCGCCGGCGCTCCGCGCGATGCGAGTCGATCCGGTGGAAGGACTCAGGGCGGAGTAGCCAATTGGTCACCTCGCGATCGGCGTGAACCGGCGCACGACGACCGCGTTTACCATGCTTGACTAAGTACCTTAGCTAATGGCGTAGCGCTGTGACGATGGCGAAGCGGTCCAGCGCCCAGGTCAACGTTCACGAGGCCAAGACCCAGCTCTCGAAGCTGCTCGCGAAGGTCGAGCGGGGTGAGGAGGTGGTCATCGCACGCGATGGGAAACCGATCGCCAAGCTCGTGCCCTTTCGAGCGCCGGCAAAGAAGAGGCTGCGGGTCGGAGACTGGAAAGGACGCATCTGGATGTCACCTGACTTCGACGCGCCACTTTCCGAGGAAGAGCTCGAGGAGTGGGGCATGTGAAGCTGCTCCTCGACACACACTGCTGGCTGTGGCTGAAGCTTGATCCTGCGAGACTGCCGTCGCCGCTGCGTCGGCGATTGGCCGCGAACCCAGACCAGCTAGCGCTTTCGACAGTGTGCGTTCTTGAAGTCAGCATTAAGCATGCGGCCGGCAAGCTGAAACTCGAGGGAACGCCCGCGGATCTTGTCGAACAGCTGCTCGAGGATGGCGTGAACGCGCTCCCAATCGCGCCCGCCCACGCATTGCAGGTCGGACGACTCCCGGCGCTCCATCGCGATCCGTTCGATCGTCTCCTCGTCGCGCAGGCGATCGTCGAGGGGCTCACCGTGGTCAGCGCCGATCCGCGCGTGCTGGCCTACGACGTTCGGAAGATCGACGCGCGCAAGTGACGCACCGCATGGACCGCGCTTTGGAGCTTCGCCGCCACATCTACGACCGAACCCTCACGACGGGTGTGCCGCCGACCGTCGCGGAGCTCGCGGCCGCTTCGGGACTCGACCTGGCGGACGTCCGTGACGGGCTGCAGCAACTCGCCGCGGGCCGCATCGTCGTGCTGCAGCCGTCGAGCGGCGAACTGCTGATGGTGCCGCCGTTCTCGGCGGTGCCGACGCCGTTTCTCGTCACGACCCTACGCCATACGTCGTACGCCAACTGCGCGTGGGACGCGCTCGGCGTGGCGGTGGCGATGCGGACGCCGGCTCGCGTCGATACCGCGTGCAGCTGTTGCGGCGACGCGATGTCGCTCGACATTCATCCCGATCGTCCGCCTGAGGGCCGCGACATCGTCCACTTCGCCGTGCCCGCGGCCCGGTGGTGGCACGACATCGTCTTCACGTGAAGAACCATGCTGCTCTTCAGGGCTGAAGAGCACGTGGGACGATGGTGCACGCAGTGGGGGCTGGCGCCGGGGGCGATGATGCCGCTGGAGCAGGCCTGGCGGCTGGCCGCCGCCTGGTTCGCTGCCGACCGCGGCGCGCCCGAGTGGCGGCGTCCGCCGGTCGAGGACGTCGAGGCGCTGTTCGCGTCGCTGGAACTGACGGGACCGTTCTGGAACCTTCGCGGCTGAGGCCGTGAAAGAGGGCGGGAGCCGGAGCGCCATAATGGAGACGGCGGCGTTTCCGATACGACCCGTATGAGCTTTCCGACCCGGACGGTCCTGGCTTTCGCATTGGCGGTGAGCCTGCCGGCTTCAGCCTCGGCGGATCGCTGCAGCGACCTCGCCACGCCGGCGATCTTCGACGAACACACCGCGATGCAGGCGGTGTTCTGCGAATACCACCGCGACAAGGGCGGCACGCTGCTGCCACTCGAACACACCGCCGGCTGGAACCTTGCCCGCGCCGAGACCCTGGCGACGCCCATGCTCGCCGTCACCTATCGCGAGCGCGGTGCACGCAAGGGCGTGCTCGTCGTGCAGCGCCAGATGCTCTACGAGGGCGAACCGGCCTGGGGACACGCGCAGACCGCGGTCGTCTCGGTCTACGTCTTCAGCCTCACCGGCAAGCGCTGGACGATCGAGCGACGTGCGGAACAAGCGCTCGACGCCGGACAGAATGGAAACGCGCCGTTCCCGTCGCTCGTCACGACCGGACCCGACCGCTTCGGGCTCTGGTTCGTGGGCGGCGACATGGGACAGGGCTACACCTTCGACTACGCCTACCTCGTGCCGCTCAGCGACGGGCCGATCGCCGAGGCGGGCCGCTTCCAGCTGGGCGCCTCGAACAGCGGCGCCTGCTCGGACGATCCGAAGGAGCGCGACACCTCCATCCATGCCTGCTGGTCGTGGGACACGACCGCGGAGTTCGTTCGCGTGCCCGGCCGCGCGAACGATCTGCTGCGGCTGACGGCTAAAGGCAACGAGTCGGCCGACCAGAACGATGTCGACACGATCACGGCCAAGACGGACGTCGTCTGCTACGCGCGGTCCGGCGGCAACGTATGCCGCGGTGAACGATCCGAAGTGCGGCGGCTATCGTGGCGTCGCGCGCGCCGACAGCTTCGACGTCGGCGAGAAGCCAACGGGCGCCAAGCCGCAACCGCGCTGAATGTGCCGATGAGTGACCGATGACTCGCTGGATCCTGGCTGCCTTTGCGTTCGGTACACTGCTCGCCGCCTCGCTGACCGCAGCGATCGCACCGCCGCCCGCGCAGCTTCTCCCTGTTGACGAGGCCGCACGGCATCCCGACTTCTTTTCGTTCCGCGCCCAGCTCCAGGCCGCGATCGCCCGCCGCGACGTCGACGCCGTCGTCGGCGTCGTCAACAAGGACATCAAGAATTCGTTTGGCGGAGACGATGGCGTCGACGCCTTCAGACGGATCTGGAAGCTGTCCGACGCCGACAGCACGCTGTGGGTCGAACTCGGATCGGTCCTGGCACTCGGCGGGACGTTCTCAGGCGATCAGTCGTTCACCGCGCCGTATGTCTTCAGCACGTGGCCGGGTCGCTTCGACGGTTTCGAACACGTCGCGCTCGTCGCCTCGGATGTTCGGCGTGCGCGAGGCGCCGCGCGGGGATGCGGCAGCGATCACCACGCTCAGCTTTGCCATCCTCCCGCTGGCGCGAAAGGACGGCGTCGCCGAGACGGAAGGCTGGACCGCGGTGCAGCTCGACGGCGGCAAGACCGGCTACGTGACCTCGCGGCTGGCCCGCAGCCCGATTGACTATCGGGCGATGTTCAACAGGATCGGCGGGCGCTGGCAGATGACGTTCTTCGCGGCCGGCGACTGATGCTCGACGACGTTCTGGCCGGATTGCTCGGCGAAGCCGTATTCGGGCGCCAGCGGCACACGCGGCGGGCGGAGCTCATCGCCCGGCTCTTCTTCGGGCTGCTTGGCACCGGTCTGGGACTGGCGGGCGCGGTGTATCTGCTGCGAACCGTTGAGACGCGAAACGCGCTCCTTCTCGCGAGCATGACCGCGCTCTTCGTGTTTCTGTCATGCTTCTGCCTGTTCAACGTCACGCTCGCGAGAACGTGGCGGTGGCCGGGAATCGGTTTCGTCTGCAGCCTCGTCCTGATCTTCGTGACGAGAATCGCGTTGGGACCTTGAGTAGGAGACGGCAATGGCAATCACTGGTGCGCACATGCTGCTGTACACGTCCGAGCCCGACAAGCTCCGCGCGATGCTGCGCGACGTGTTCGGCTGGAGCCACGTCGATGCCGGCGAGGGATGGTTGATCTTCCGGCTGCCGCCGGCGGAGCTCGGCGTGCATCCCGCCGAAGGGCCCACTTTTGAAAGCGGAACGCGGCACCAGATCACGCTGATGTGCGATGACATCGTCAAGACGTCGGCGGAACTGAAAGCGAAAGGCGTCGTCGTCGAAGGCGAGCCGCAAGATGAAGGCTGGGGGATCACCCTGATGCTCCTCTTGCCGGGCGACTGCAGGGTGATGCTGTATCAGCCGCGGCATCCAGTGGCGATTTCGTAGGGCTCGCGCCATTCGGCGCGAGCAGGGCGCCCATCGCTTCGCTCGGGCGCAGGGCTCGCCTTCGGCGAGCAGGTAGGCCGCCGTTCGGCGGCCTTGGTGTTGTGTGCGTCCCCTGCTCGCGCGCACAGCGCGCGAGCCCAATCTTCCCCCGGCCCCAGATCGGATACAGTAGCGGCGCCCCCGGTATGTCCGGCCAGCCAACCTCGATCGGCCGCTACGAAGTGCAGCAGCGCCTGGGCCAGGGCGGCATGGGGGCGATCTACCTGGCGCGCGATCCGGCGATCGATCGCCTCGTCGCGGTCAAGCTGCTCAAGGCCGAAATCGCCAGCGACGACCTGCGGCGCCGGTTCGCCCAGGAGGCGCGCGCGTCAGGCGCCTTGTCGCACCCGCACATCGTCACCATCCATGACTTCGGCGAAGTCGACGGCGCGCCGTTCATCGTCATGGAGTACATCCGCGGGGAAACGCTCGCCGAGATCGTCAAGCGCGCGGCGACCGTGACCGTGGTCCGCAAGCTGCGGTGGATCGAACAGGTCTGCAGCGCGCTCGGTTACGCGCATCAGCGCCGCGTCATACACCGCGACGTCAAGCCGTCGAACCTGATGGTGGATGAGGAAGGACTGATTCGCGTCGTCGACTTCGGCATCGCGCGCATCGTCGGCGGCAGCCTGACGAAGATGAGCACCGTGATCGGCACGCCCGGCTACATGTCGCCGGAGCAGCTGCAAGGCGGGGCGATCGACAGTCGCAGCGACATCTTCGCCGTCGGCGCGGTGCTCTACGAGCTGCTGTCGTATCGCGAGGCGTTCCAGGGCGATACCCCACACGCGATCATGCATCGCGTGATCACCGCCGATCCGCCGCCGCTCACCGAGCTGCTGTCTGGACCCGACCTGTCGGTTCTCGGGGTGATCGAGACCGCGCTGCAGAAGTCGCCCGACGCGCGCTACGCGGACATGGCGGAGCTCGAAGCGGCCATCGCACGCGCGCGCGTGGCCCTCGAAGCGAGCGGCCACGAGATCGCGGTGCGCGGCACGCGCCGGGCCGCGTCGGATCTGAACCGGTCGAAACGGCGGCGCACCGACCCTGTGGACATCGCCCGGCGACGGGCGGAGCAGATCGAGCACCATCTCCACGAGGCGCGGCAGGCGCACGATGCCGGCGACAACGAAGCGGCCATCGAAGCGTGCGAGCGGGTCCTGCTCATGGATCCCGTCGTCGGTCCCGGCGCTCGAATCTGCTGGAGGATCTTCGCCAGGAGGACACGGGCGTCGTGTCGGACATCACGCGGCCGGTGGCACCAATGCCGCCGCCGCGAACGCGTGCGACCGTGCGCGAGGAACCGCCGACCGTCACCGGCGCCCTCGGTGTCGCTGTCGGACGTCGAACTGTTGCCGCGCAACACCGAGCCGGTGGCACCGGTCCCGGCCGTCAATCTGACCGCGACCGTTCCGCTAGCGGCGCCGTCCAACCGGCGCGGCTGGCTGCTCGCCGGCGCGGCGGGCCTGGTCCTTGTCGCGGCGACGGCGGCTGCGGACATCGCGGGTGTCGTCGACCTCGGAGTCGCCTCGGTCCTCGGCCTCCAATCGGAGCCGTACGTCGAGCTGGCGATGCCGGCCGTGACAACAGAGCGCGACTCAGCATCGACGGTACCGAAACGCTCCAGGTCCGGTCCGCCGCACGACCCAGCGCTCCGCTGACGACTGCGGCTCCCGCCGAGGCGCCGAGTGCGTCCGCGCCACCGCCACCAACGGAGCCGCCGGGCGCGGCCGCGCCGCCAGGAGCAGAACCGCCGGCCGCCGCGTTCGAGGCCGCACCGCCGGCGCCAGCCGAACGCGCGCCCGCGCCGCCGCCTGCGCCCGCGCCGCCGGCACCCGACACGCCGGAGCCCACGAAACCGGCCGACACGTCCGCTGTGCCTCTGGAAACCGTGGAGACGGATGCTGCAACGGCTGCGCCGGACACACCCGTCTCACGCACTCGCCGCGAGGTCGGGCGCCTGCTCCTCAACGCGGAGGCGGCCGAGAAGTCCCGCAACACGAGTGCCGCGCTGGCGCTGTATCGCGAGGTGCTGCAGCTCGACGCGAAGAACGTCGATCGCGTCCCGCGGTGCCACTCGTATGCGCGTGGACTTCCTGCTGCGCCGCGCGGAATCTCAGATCCTGGTGGGCGATTACGAGGGCGCGCTGAACGACATCAACACTGCCAGCGCGGAGGACCCGAAAAACCCGCGCGCCGCCGAGCTGCGCGAGGCGATCGAGCAGGGCAAGAAGACACTGAAAAAACCGCCGGCGCACTGAGGGCTCGCGCCGTTCCGGCGCGAGCAGGGCGCCCGTCGCTTCGCTCGGGTGCAGGGCGAGCGTCGCTTCGCTCGCTCGCAGGTAAGAAAGGCCGCCGAACGGCGGCCTCCCGGCTCGCCGACTGCGCGAGCCCTGCGCCCGGAGCGAAGCGACCGGCGCCCTGCTCGCGCCCAAAGGGCGCGAGCCCTATCTGAATCCAGCTTGCAGCTTCTGCAGCGCGTCGTTGCCCGGGCACAACCGATCGAAGGCGACGTCGGTGAGCGAGCCGGGCACGGTGTTGTTCTGGTCGTGCACGTCCTGCGAATCGGACGAGATGTAGAGCAGGCCGGTGACGACTTCGCCGGCGCGCTGCCGCTCGCGGATGTAGCCGTAGGCGCGGTCGCGATCGGTGGCGTCGTAGTCTTCGGCGACCTTGCGGAGCCGGACCCAGCCGCCGTCGTGCAGCATCACGTTCTTGACGCTGCCCGCTTCGTAGTCGGTGGTGATCTCCTCGGCCGGCGGGACGAAGTCGGCCTGCACGACCTCGACCATCTTCTCGCGGGTGTAGGCGTAGCTCTTGGTCGAGCCTTCGTGATCGTTGAAGGTCACGCACGGCGAGATGACGTCGATGAACGCAAAGCCGCGATGCGCGAGGCCGGCCTTGATGATCGGGACCAGCTGCGCCTTGTCGCCCGAAAAGCTCCGGGCCACGAAGGTCGCGCCGAGCGTCATCGCCAGCAGCACGCCGTCGATCGCCTCCATCGAGTTCGCCTCGCCCTTCTTGGCCAGCGAGCCCTTGTCGGCCGACGCCGAAAACTGCCCCTTGGTGAGGCCGTAGACGCCGTTGTTCTCGAGCACGTAGAGCAGGTTGACGTTGCGGCGGATGGCGTGGCACATCTGCCCGAGCCCGATCGACAGCGAGTCGCCGTCGCCGGACACGCCGATGTAGATAGATGTCGCCGTTGGCGGCGTTGGCGCCGGTGGCAATCGCCGGCATGCGGCCGTGCACGCTGTTGAAGCCGTGCGCTTCGCGCAGGAAGTAGGCCGGCGTCTTCGACGAACAGCCGATGCCCGACAGCTTGGCGACGCGATGCGGCGCGATCGACATCTCCCAGAACGCCTGGATGATCGCCGCGGTGATCGAGTCGTGGCCGCATCCGGCGCAGAGCGTCGTGATCGCCCCTTCGTAGTCGCGGCGGGTCAGGCCGAGCTCGTTCTTCTGCAGCGACGGGTGGTAGACCTTGGGTTTCGCGATATATGTCATGTCAGTATCCGCAGCTCTCGGTCTTCAATTGCCAGTTACCAAGTTCAAAGGACCATCGAAGGTCGAGACGATTCTTCGTGGTCTTCGTGCCTTTGCCTGGCCAGCTTTCAACTGGTCATTTCGGCTCGACGTCTATCCTACGCCGCTCTTTCCAGCTTCGCCTTCACTCCGCTAATCACGTGGTGCGCGCTCATCGGGAAACCGCCGTAGTAACGCACCGACTCGAGCTTTTCGACCGCGATGCCGGTCTCCAGCATCAGCAGGCTGCGCAGCTGCGCGTCGCGGTTCTGCTCGACGATGAAGTTGACGTCGTGCGATTCGAGGAACTTGCGCACGTCCTCGCCGAACGGGAAGCCGCGGACGCGCATGTAGTCGATCGCCACGCCTTCCTTGGCGAGCAGGTCCATCGCCTCGACGCACGCGGCGTGGCAGCCACCGACCGTCACCATCCCCATCGTCGCGCCCGGCGTCGTCTTGCACGATCGGCGCCGGGATGGCGCGGGTGGCGCCCTGAATCTTGCGGGCGATCCGATCGATGACCTCGGTGTATTCCTGATCGTCTTCGGTGTAGGCGCCGAACTTGTTGTGACCCGAGCCGCGCGTGAAGTACGCGCCCTTCGGATGCGTCCCGGGCAGCGTGCGGTACGGGATGCCATCGCCGTCGACGTCGAGGTAGCGATAGAACGCCTTGACCTTGTCGAGCTCTTCGGCCGACAGCACCTTGCCGCGATCCGGGCGATAGCTGTCGTCCCAGGTCAGCTTCGGGATGATCCAGTCGTTCATGCCGATGTCGAGATCGCTCAGCACGAACACCGGCGTCTGGAACCGATCGGCGAGGTCGAAGGCCTTGACCGCGAGCTCGAACGCTTCGCGCGGGTCGGCCGGATACAGGCAGATGTGGCGGGTGTCGCCGTGCGAGGCGTAGGCGCACAGCATCAGGTCGCCCTGCTGCGTCCGCGTCGGCATGCCGGTCGACGGCCCGGTGCGCTGCACGTCGAAGATGACCGCCGGCACTTCGGCGTAGTAGGCAAGGCCGATGAACTCGCTCATCAACGAGATGCCCGGCCCGGACGTCGACGTGAACGCGCGCGCGCCCGCCCAGCCAGCGCCGATGACCATGCCGATGGCGGCGAGCTCGTCCTCGGCCTGGAGGATGCACGCCAGGTTCTTCTTGGTCTCAGGGTCGCGGCGGTAGCGCTTGCAGAAGCCGCGGAATCCGTCCATCAGCGACGTCGACGGCGTGATCGGATACCAGGCGGCGACCGTCGCGCCGGCATAGAGCGCGCCGAGCGCCGCCGAGGTGTTGCCGTCGATCAGGATGCTGTCCTTCGTGGCGTCCATCTTCTCGAGGTGAATCGGCAGCGGGCAGGAAAACTTCTCCGTCGCGTAGTCGTAGCCGATGTCGACGGCCTTCTGGTTCGAGTCCATCAGCGCCTGCTTGGTGCCGTACTTCTCTTTCAGCAGAGCGCGGATGACGTCGGTGTCGATGCCGATGAGCGCCGCCAGCGCGCCGGCATAGGCGATGTTCTTCATCAGGATGCGCTCGCGCACACCTTTGAAGGCGGCGTTGCACATCTCGGCGAGCGGCATGCCGAGATAGGTCACGTCGGGCCGCTTCAGGCGATCGTCGAGCGGCCAGCTCGAGTCGAAGAGCAGCCAGCCGTTCGGCACGGACTTCCGCGACGTCCTTCTGATACGTCGCCGCGTTGAGCGCGACCATCAGATCGAAGTTCGGGGTGCGCGCGGTGTAGCCGTCCTTGTTGACTCGGATCTCGTACCACGTCGGCAGGCCCTGAATGTTCGACGGAAAGACGTTCTTGCCCGTGACCGGAATGCCCATCCGGAAGATGGCCTGCATGATCAGGCCGTTGGCCGACGCCGATCCGGTGCCGTTCGCTGTCGCAATCTTGAACGCGAAATCGTTAACGCGATCCATTGACATTCCCTGCATCGACCCCATCATGACAACCCGCCACGAAGGCACGAAGGCACGAAGTCACACTGAATCAACACGCCTTCTTCGTGTCTTCGTGTCTTCGTGGCTAGTCTTTTCAGTTCAGTCGATCCGCAATCCGCTGCCTACCTGCGCCAACGCGGGCTCGCGCGTGTCCTGGCCCGCCGTCGGGATGTGCACCACGAACTTGCGCATGTCCCACGCGTAGGTCGGACACCGCTCGGCGCAGAGCCCACAGTGCACGCACACGTTCTCGTCCTTCACCATCACCCGGCCGGTCTGCTTCAACCCGCTCGACACGAAGAGCGGCTGATGCGGCTCGGTGCGCGGCGCGGTCAGCCGCTTCGACAGATCGCCTTCGTCGGCGTTCGGCGCAATCGTCAGGCAGTCGGTCGGACAGATGTCGATGCAGGCGTCGCACTCGATGCACAGCGAATCGGTGAAATGCGTCTGCACGTCGCAGTTGAGGCACCGCTCCACTTCGATCTTCGTCTGCTCCGGCGTGAAGCCCTGCTCCACCTCGATGGTCATGTTCTGGAAGCGCCGCGGCATGTCGACGTGCCGCATCTTGGCGCGCTGTGACGGGTCGTAGTTGTTGCTGTACGACCACTCGTGCAGCCCCATCTTGGTGCTGGTCAGCGTCGAGCGACTCCGCCGGCCGTTCGCTCGACCGGCACGCCCTGCAAGTAGTTGTGCATCGAGATCGCCGCCTGGTGGCCGTGCTCGACCGCCCAGATGATATTGGCCGGCCCGAACGCCGCATCGCCGCCGAAGAACACCCCGGGCCGCGTCGACATGAAGGTGCTCTTGTCGACGATCGGCATGTCCCACTTCTTGCCGAAGTCGAGACCGATGTTCCGCTCGATCCACGGGAACGCGTTGTCCTGCCCGATCGCCAGAATCACGGTGTCGCACGGGATCGTGATCTTCCCGATCACTTCCTGTTCGAGCTTGCCGTTGATCTCGGCCGACTTGAACTGCTCGAACTCCATGCCGGTCAGCGTTCCGTTCTCGACGATGAAGCGGATCGGCTGGAGATTCTCGACAATCTCGACGCGTTCTTCCTCGGCGTCCTCGAGCTCCCAGGGCGACGCCTTGAAGTACTTGCGGGTCTTGCGCGCGATGACCTTGACGTCGGTCGCGCCGAGCCGCTTCGCCGACCGGCAGCAGTCCATCGCCGTGTTGCCGACGCCGATGATCAGCACCCGTTTGCCGACCGAGTCGACGTGGCCGAAGTGAATCGATTCGAGCCACTCGATGCCGATGAAGATCTGATCGGTCTCGTGGCGGCCGGGAATCTCGAGCTCCTTGCCTTTCGGCGCCCCGCTCCCGACGAACACCGCGTCGAATGCCTTCGAGTCGAGCAGGCCTCGAGGCTCTCGACCGGCGAGTTGTAGCGGACGTTCACGCCCATGTCGACGATGTAGCCGATCTCTTCGTCGAGAATCTCCTCGGGCAGCCGGAACGCCGGGATGTTGATGCGCATCAGCCCGCCCGGCCGCGGCAGCTTCTCGAAGATCGTGACCTCGTAGCCGAGCGGCATCAGGTCGTTGGCCACCGTCAGCGACGCCGGGCCGGCGCCGATGAGCGCGACCTTCTTGCCGTTCTTCGTCTCCGCGCGCCGTGGGCAGGCGATCGCGGATGTCGTCCTTCAGGTCCGCGGCCACGCGCTTCAACCGGCAGATCGCGACCGGCTTGCCGTCGACGCGGGTCCGCCGGCACGCCGGCTCGCACGGACGATCGCAGGTCCGGCCCAGAATGCCCGGAAACACGTTCGACTCGACGATTGACGAGGTAGGCGTCCGAGTAACGGCCCTGCGCGATCAGCCGGATGTACTCGGGCACGTTGGTATGCGCCGGGCACGCCCACTGGCAGTCGACGACGCGGTGGTAGTAACTGGGATGATTCGTGTCGGTCCGATTCATGTGCGCTCGATTACGCAATTAGGAGGATTGCGCAGAGGTATTCATCCACAGATTACGCGGATTACGCAGATTCGCAGATCGTGCGTCTGCAGACACAGCTGGCGACCACGACTGGGGCTGCGTTCAACCTGCAATCTGCGTCATCCGCGTAATCTGCGGACCCCTCTGCTAATCTGCTAACCCTGCGGTCCTATGGGATCTTACCGGAGATCTGGCGCGGGATCGGGTGCCGGACGTTCCGGCGACGGACCCGGCTGGTCGACCAGGCAAGGAGGCTCGGCCTCTGAACCCATGCTTTTTGCGCATCGTTCCGATGCGGTGGGCTCGACGATCGTCGGCACGAACCACCAGTCAACGTGGAGCCGCTTCGGGGTCAGGTCGAGGACTGTGTACCCGCGCTCGCGGCCGTGGACGTACTTCAGATGCGGCCGGGCGGCGACGAGCGCCGCCTCGCGATCCGGCGTCGGCCCGCCAGGGGACGTCACGGCGGGCGTCACGATCCCGGTCCCCACGGCACCGCGGCCGGTGGCCGGGTCGTACTTCGCCTTGTCGAAGGGCTCGCGCGCGAGATTGTAGCCCCACGCGCTGTGGGCATCGCCGGTCAAGACGAGCAGATTTTTGACTTCCGCGGCCGCCGCCATCGCGAACACGCGGGCGCGGGCGCCGCGATACCCGTCCCAGGAGTCCGGCGCAACCGCCGGCCGCGCCGGCCGGCACCTGCGGCGCGAACATCACCTGCTGCCCGAGGATCTGCCACGGCTTCGCGGCCGCCCGGGAATCGCGGAGATTCTCGAAGAGCCACGACTCCTGAACCGATCCGAGGAGCTGGCGCGATGGCCGCTCGAGGTCGGCAATGCGATCGCGGCGCACCTGGATCTCGCGCCCTCGAGCCGCGTATCGAGCATCAGCAGGTCGCCGAGGTCGCCCAGCGCAAACGGGCGGTACATCCGCGACTCGCCGTTCAACGCCTCGCGGACCGGCATCCACTCGCGCCAGGCCCGGCGCGCCGCGACCTTCCGGCCCTCCCATTCGCCCTCGCCGGGCTGATGATTCGCCGCCCCGCCGGTCCACGCATCATTGGCGACGTCGTTGTCGTCAGCCACGACGATGAAGGGATGCTGGCGGTGTGCGGCCTGCAGATCGGGTCCTCGGGTACTGCGCGTAGCGGGCGCGGTAGTCCTCGAGCGTCAGGATCTCGCGATCGGGCGACGGCAGCCGTCCCGGGGGCGCGCATCGCCCTCGGCCCAGCCCGGATCGTCAGCGCCGCCGTACTCGTAGAGGTAGTCGCCCAGATGGACCACCGCATTCAGGTCGCGCCGTTCGGCGATCCGCCCGTAGACGTTGAAGAACCCGAACGGGAAGTTGGCGCAGGACGCCAGCGCCAGCCGGACAGCGGCGTCGGCCTGGTCGGCAAGTGCGCGTCCGGCCGATCGGTGACAGCGCACCGCGCGACGCAAACCGGTAGTAGTAGGTGCTCCCCGGATCGAGTGCGACGGCGTCGATCTTGATCGTGTAGTCGCGCCCGGCCGACGTGCGCTGCCGACCGCGCGCGATCACGCGCGTCATCCGCGCGTCGCGGGCAATCATCCAGTCCACATCCACCGTCGCCGCCGGTTCGCCCGGCGTCACCCGGGTCCAGAGGACAACCCGATCGCGCAGCGGATCGCCGCTGGCCACCCCGTGCCGAAAGACCGCATCGCTGCCCTGCCGGGCGAAAATGCGCTCGACGCCATCGATCCGCAGGGTGCCAAGCCCGACGGCGCTTGCCGTCAGGAAGTCACGCCGGGTGAAACGGGCCACACAGCGATTATGACTACTTCGAGGTTCCGAGGTTCCGGGGTTCCGGGGTCTGGTTCCGAGGTTCCGCGGTTCGGAGACTTCGAAACCTCGGAACTCGGAACTTCCGGAATCGCTGACAGGAGCATCCTCTGCCCCGCTCGAGCGCGAGCAGTGCCTGCTTGATCGGCAACCCGCCGCCGTAGCCGGTCAGCGAGCCGTTGCTGCCGATGACACGGTGGCACGGAATGATGATCGCGATCGGATTGGAGCCGTTCACAGACCGACGGCGCGCACCGCTTTGGGATTGCCGAGACGGTCGGCGATCTGACCGTAGCTGACCGTTTCGCCGTAGGGAATCTTCAGCAACGCCGACCAGACCGCGGTCTGAAACGGCGTCCCCTGCGGCGCGAGCGGCAGCTCGAAGTCCCGCAGCCGCCCTGCAAAGTACGCGCCGAGCTGTTTGGCGCTCTCCTTGAGACTCGAACGATCGGGCTCCCACTCGGACTTCGGCCTCGCCTTGTCGCGGCCCTTCTTGAACAGCAGGAATCTCAGCCCCTCATCATCTCC
>CAWJEO010000005.1:0-149184 GCA_963841895.1 uncultured Acidobacteriota bacterium | reverse complement strand
TCGCGCCGGCTTCACCGGCCGCTCACGCGAGCTCAATCGCACGGCGACGGCGTTTCTCTCTCGGCGATCGTGCTCCTCGCTCGTGTTCATGTATCTGATCCTCGCGGCGCAGTTCGAGTCGTGGCTGCATCCGGTGACGATCCTGCTGTCGCTGCCGTTGACGCTGCCGTTCGCGCTGATCTCGATCGTGATCTCTGGGGAGTCGCTGAACATTTTCTCCGGGCTCGGCCTGCTGGTCCTCTTCGGCGTCGTCAAGAAGAACTCGATTCTGCAGATTGATCACGCGAACCAGCTGCGGGAGGCGGGTCTCAGCACCCGCGACGCGGTCGTGCAGGCCAGTCGCGATCGTCTGCGGCCGATTCTGATGACCACTCTCGCGTTCGTCGCCGGCATGGTGCCGCTGGTGGTGACCCAGGGCGTCGGGTCCGCAACGAATCACGCCTTGGGCTGGGTGGTCATCGGCGGACAGACGATGGTGCTGGTCGTGACGCTGATCGTCACTCCGGTCGTGTACTCGTTGTTCGACGATCTCCAGCAACGCCGGATCGTCGCCACCTGGTTCCGGCGTTTACGCGGCAAGGTGCCCGTGCCGAATACCGTCACGCCAGTGTAAGCGGTGCCAAGCTGCCAGCGTGCCAAAGTGCCAGGGTGCCCCAGTGCCAAGGTGCTGGCACCGGGGCATGTAGCGTCAGGCCGATTGGCCAATGTTGGTGCAAGGCGTCGGTGGACAGTGGCACCAGAGCGCCATGGCACGGAGAGCACCCTGGCACTAGAGCACCCTGGCACGAGAGCACCCTGGCACTAGAGCACCCTGGCACGAGAGCACCCTGGCACTAGAGCACCTTGGCACTCTGGCACCTTGGCACTCTGGCACTTGAGCGTCAGCTGCTCTTCGCCGCGTCGGCTTCACGGTCTTTCAGCGAACGCCACCTGAACATCCGCGCGAGACGCGCCCACGACTCGAAGAGCACCTTGAGTCCTGCAAAGAACCCGAAGAAGAACGTCGGCCGACCAGTGAAGACCATGAGGGCCGTGCCGAAGAAGCCCAGCATCCAGAGGAGCGCCCAGCGCACCATGCAGGCATCGACGCGCGCCCGCACGTCGGCGACGGTCCACCGCGTGAATCCCCAGAGGTCCATCGTGAGGCCGATTGCCACAACGATCAGCATCGCCTCGGCGCCTTCACCGTTTGGCCCCACCGGACCGGTTCGGCGAAGTGGCCGTTGCCAATCATGATGAACACGATGCCCGCCAGAAACGCCCCGAAGATGCCGAGGCTTCCCAGATGAAAAAGCAGCACCGGTTTCGGGGAAGATGTGCGCGGCAACGAGCGCCGCGCGCTCGGCCGCCACCGCGCGCGTTGCCGGACCGTCGCCGCCTTCGAGCGCCAGCGCGCTCCACGGCATCCGCTGAAATCCGGCGCTGGATGAGGACGCACAGGCCGGCGGCAACGAGCGCGAGCAGGACGCTTTCGAGCCAATAGACGGCAAGGGCCGTGACGGGATGCCAGTCACGGCCGAGAGTCCGCCGACCGGGACCGCATGACGCGCCACCGTGGCGAGGAACTGTCCGGCGCGGGCGAGGACCATGCGGGTCAGCGCCCGCCGTGGGCCTTGATTTCGCTGGCGCTCAGCTTCAGGAATCGCGCGGCGTTGTTGTAGAAGATATCGCGCTTCTGCTCGGGCGAGAGGAACGCCGCCTGCTCGATCGACTCGATGGCAGTTTCGAGCGTTTCCGGCCATACCATCTGATCCGATCCGAACATCACGCGTTTGCCGAATCCCGCCTCGACGATCCGGCGAAGGTAATCGTGGAAGCCGGCCCGCGGCAGCCCATAGCTGATGATGCCGACGTCGACGTAGACCTGCGGGTGCGTCCACATCACCGCGAGCAGATCGTCGAGCATCGGCCAGCCTGCGTGCATCAGCGACACGCGCAGCTTCGGATGTTTGATCAGCGCTTCTTCGATCGTCAGCGGACTGTGCAGACGTGCGCGGTATTTCGGGAAACCGAGGTACGGCGATCCGGGTGGACCGGTTCCCACGTGGATCGACATCGGGATGTCGAGCTCCTCCGCGATCGCGAGATAGGGGTCGAACGTGGGATCGCTCGGATCGAAGCCCTGATATTGATTCGAGACTTCACCAAATGCGCGATAGCGGCCGCTCTTGAGTGCGGCACGGACGGCGTCGGGCGACAGCGCGTTCGGCGCGCCGAGCTCGAACTCAAGGCTCGCCATGATTCGCTCGGGAGACGCCTTCTTCCACTGCTCCGTCAACGAACCGCTGGTCACCCCGTAGACGTTCCGCCGCTTCATCACCGCGAAGGTGCGGTCCATCAGCTCGCGCGCGGTCGTCGGCGACCAGATGGGCTTCGCGCACGGCGGTTTCTTGAATGCTCCATGAACGTGTCGGGCCACGGCCGTCCGGGCTCCATCGCCGGAAACCCTGCGATCCTGCCGGGCACATCCCCATCGGTGGCGGGCCTTGTGCGTCGGCCTCGAGCGCGTGCATGTGCATGTCGATGATTGGCAGCAGGAGGGGCTTGCGCCGCGAGCGGCAGGATGATCGCCAGGTCTGCGACGACTGCGAGGAGAAGCACGAGCTGCCTGGGTGTGGTCATGGCGCTGGCCTTTCTACCTGAGCCCTTCGACGACAAATAGCTTCATGACCGTTCCTGGTAATTCGCGGCGTACGTGCGGCCGTCGGGTGTGCGGATCACTTGAGACGGACCGAGCAGATTTGGCGTCGGAGGCGGGGGCGTCGGCTGCGGCGTCCGCCTGCCGGTCACCGGGTCGATGCCGACGAGTTGGCGCGGCATCTCGGCGGTCAACACGAACATCGACCGATTGTCGCTGACTCCATGCGCTCGGCATCTCGGCGCCCTCGAACCCTTTTGCGGCGAGGGGCGGCTGGCCGTTCGTGGAATACAGCGTGATCGCGCCGTCGGGAGAACGGAGGGCCACGCGCAGTCCGTCGTGCGACAGGGCGATGTCGTTGGGATCGCTGGCGATGCCTTCAGGCGTGATCGCACGCGTCGCGCCGGAGTCGATTTCTGTGATGTACGCCCGCGCCGCCTTTCCGGGCTCCCTGCCGATGATGAGCAGGCGCCGCATGTCGCTCAGCCACTCCGCCTGCATGACCGACACGCTGCCGGTGTTGACCTCTCTCGTTTCGCCGGGTCCGAGCGGATGAATCACGAGGCGTGGCGGTGGTCCATGAAGGACTGCGAGCACCGACGTGC
The DNA here is from genome assembly GCA_963841895.1 of uncultured Acidobacteriota bacterium. GTDB lineage: Bacteria > Acidobacteriota > Vicinamibacteria > Vicinamibacterales > UBA2999 > JACCSI01. The sequence continues at coordinate 145,941 of CAWJEO010000005.1, read as the reverse complement.
CGTCGGGCGAGAACTGTTGCGGCTGTCCTTCCCGATTCGCGCGGCGACGCCGTCGGCGAGCCGGCGCACGTAGATGTCGTAGTTCGGACTGCTGCCGCGGCCGTAGAACGACAGCAGAATGCGGCTGCCGTCGCGGCTGATGTCGCGCGCGAACGAGCCGTTGAGCACCGAGACATCCTGCGGCGGACCGCCAGCCGTGGACGCGTAGACGTGAGGCCTCCGGTCGTACTGGACGACGAGCGCCCGGCCATCTTTGGTGATGTCGTGCGGGACCAGGCCTCCCGGCGCGGCGAGCACCCGCCGCTCCTGACGTCCCGGTCCTAGTCCGTGAATGACGTAGTTGGAAGCGCTCACCGCGGCGCCGTACCAGACCTCGCCGCCGGACGGCGTCCAGGCGAGCCCTCGCAGCGCTTCCCACTGCCGCGATTCCGCGAGCCGCGTGCCTTGGCGATCGATGAGGACCACGCTGCCGCGATCGTCGTCTTTCACCGGCCAGTTCAAATAAGCGATCGATTTGCCGTCCGGCGACACGCGCGGCCAGCCGATGTCGCCGTCGGTCTGGACGAGCACCGTGCCCAGCGGGAGCTCCAGACGTTGCCGTGCCCCCATGGTGCGGACGATGGCGAGCTCGCCAGTGGGACTCCAATCGGCGAAGGTGACGCGCTCGGCGACCGGACGGGACGTGCCGCCGAGGAGTGGCGCGCGCGCCAGCGTCGTCTCTCGCAAGCTGCCGCGGGGCCCGCGCGGGTTGATGCCGACGGCCATCTCGGCGTCGCGCGAGACGGCGAGCACCTCTGCGTTGTCGATCGGAATCGTGGTGGCCCCGGGAGATTCGATGCGGGTCAGGAGCAGGCGAGTGGGCCCGCTGCCGCGGCGCGAGCCGTACACCACCGTTTGCCCGTCCGGCGCGAATCGCGCGTTGTCGATGATCGCGTCTTCGAAGGTGAGCTGATGGAACTGTGGCGGTTCATGGGCGCTGACGGCCGGAGTGGGCGCCTGCCGTCGGCCGTACCAGACGCCAGCGGCGGCCGCGGCGACGACCGCCAGCAAGACCGCCGCGGGCAGAAGCCAGCGCCGAGACTGTTCGTCGCGGTCGGCGCGGCGGCTTCGTGCGCGGCCGCGAGACGTGTAGCCGCGGTGGAAGATGTGGCTGCCGAGGACGCCGAGAGGGCCTCGAGCGCGAACGCGAGATCGTGCGTCGAGCGGAAGCGGAGTTCGGGCTTCTTCTCGAGGCAGCGGCGGATGATGCGCTCGAAGGCTGCCGGCACGCCGCGATGGGAGGTATCTCTGGCGGATCCTCGCGAAGGATTGCCGTCATCGCTTCAGCGCCGGTGTCGCGTGCGAACGCGCGCGCGCCGGTCACCATCTCGTAGAGCAGCGCGCCGAAGGAAAAGATGTCGGCCCGCGAATCGACGGCGACGCCGCGGACCTGCTCCGGCGCCATGTAGCCGACCGTCCCCAGCACGGTGCCGGGTTCGGTCGGACTGTTCTGGGTCGGAGCGAGCATCCCGGCACTGGCCAGGCCTGACACCTCCTGCCGCGCGAGCCCGAAGTCGAGAATCTTCACGCGATCGTCGGCGGTGATGAAGACGTTCTCCGGCTTGAGATCGCGATGGACGATCCCTTTGTCGTGCGCGGCTGCCAGCCCTCGCGCAATCTGGATCGTGTACTCCGCGGCGCGACGCGCGGGGAGAGCACCGCGGGCCAGCGCCTGGCGCATCGACTCGCCGTCGAGCAGTTCCATCACGGCGTAGGTGGTCTCGTCGGCGCGGCCGAAGTCGTGAATGGCCAGGATGTTGGGGTGCGACAGCGCGGCCACGGCCTGCGCCTCGCGCTCGAATCGCGCCAGGCGTCGGGGCGCGTGCTCAGCTCGCAGGCAGCACCTTGATCGCGACGTCGCGATTGAGCTTGGCGTCGCGGGCGCGATAGACCTCGCCCATTCCGCCCGACCCGAGCGGCGCAAGGATTTCGTAGGGACCGAGGCGCGTCCCGGTAGGAAGGGACATGGCGCCTCACTATACAGGGCCGAGGGCAGGCGTTAGTGTCCGCACCATCGTGTACCGTCAGGCCGGTCGCGTTATTCGTTCTCCAGCTCCGCAAGCAGCGCCGCAAACCGCGCGTCCTGCCGGCCGACAGGATCAGTTGCGTCGCAGGAATGAATCCCTTTTGTGGCGCGCTCGCCGAGCTCGGCGTGCGAGCGGCGTCCCCTCAGCCAAACTCATCTGCAGGGCTGCAGATTATATGCGCTGGGCGTCGTCGGGTCCCGCACCTCGGGCTGCGTCGCTCAGGACGATGGCAGGCTCGATCAGTTCGGTCACGAGCGGCTCGTCCGGCACGACGCGCGACTGCGTGCCGTCGGTCTCCGCGCGATCGCGCCACCGCCGCGGCACGCGCTCGATCTTGATCGGCCAGATGGTCAAGGCGCCGGCGCGATCGATGTGCAGGCGGAGGAAGTGCTTGAAGTCCTCGATGCGCAGGCCGCTGAACGCCTCCTCGCTGTGACGGCCGAAGACATTGAGCGAGATCAGCAGGTAGATGCCCATCACGAAGGAGCCGGCCGCCCAGCCGCCGGCGAAGATGACCGTACCGGTCGTCAGCGATCGCAGGATGTTGTCGTCGGGCACGAACTGATCCGCGAGCACGCGCGCGCCCCAGCCGATGTAGAACATCGCGGCGAGATGCGCCGCGCAATGCGCGAGACCGCCGATCACGCGATAGGCCCGGCTGTTCGTGTCGGTGAACGCGAGGAAGCAGCCGACGATCGCGAAGATCCACAGCGCCAGGCCCGGGTTGGCGCCGAACGCATCGACCGTGATGCGCAGCGCGCGCCACGGCGTGCGCGGCACCGTGTCGCCCACCGACGCGCCGACCAGCCAGCACGTCATCAGATAGACCGTGGCCGGCACGATGCCGAAGCGCGGGTTCCTGGCCAGGAACTTCAGGTTCTGCCACGTGAGACGCGCGGAGCGCCTCATGTCGGGATACGTGGCCTTCAGCGCGAACGCCCGCGGCCGCGAGTCCTCCGTCACGGCCTCCTCGGACAGCAGCGAGACATCCTCTTCATGCGTCGGGTGCAGAAACGCGCCGCCGCCGCCGGCGGTGATCTTCTGGATGGGCGCGCCGGCGCACCGCCGTCGCGCCGTCTCCTCGTGGCGGCGGTAGTGGTGCAGATCGCCGGCCAGATAGACCTTCACGTCGACGCCATGCCGCGCAAACACCTCTTCGCGCAGAAAGATCAGATCCGTCTCGTCGAACACGCGCCCGGTCGTCTTGTACTTCTCCGTGTAGACCCACGCCGGCATCGACAGGCAGAGGATCGCCTTGTCGCCCGCCTTCATGTGCCTGACGACGATCTCGCGGAAGTACTCGATCTGCGGCACGTCGAGATCGCTCTGCAGCTGGCCGTCGCTGCCGACGAGCCACCAGTTATGGGGCAGCTTGAGGACGAAGTAGCTGCGGCGCTGCCGCGTCCACCAGCCGGCGAAGCGGCGGCCGCCGATGTCGGAGCAGAAGAGCCGCGTGAACGCGGAAAGCCCGTCGTACCAATCGTGATTGCCGGGCACCGCGTAGACGTGCGGCCGCTCGATCGGCGTGTCGTCGCCGAAGGCGGCGGCGTACGGCGCGACGAGGCGGCGCTGGTACTCCTCGCGGCTCGGACTGGGGTAGACCTGATCGCCGCCGAAGACGAGCACGTCGGCGCGTGGCAGCGTGACGTTCGCCGGCATCGCCGGCGACGGTCAGCGTGCGCTGCGACGCGGCATAGGCCACGGCATACGTCGAGTTCCAGCCGTCGCCGGTGTCGCTGATGAAGTCCAGCCACAGCTCGTCGCGCGGCCGATCCTTCCGCGGGATCGGGCCGCGGCGGCCCTCGGTGTAGTGGATGGAGTGGTCGTAGTACTCGTGCCGGCGCGACGCCAGCGCCTGCACGATGCGCCGATCGCTCTGCTCGCCGACGAACAGGGAGACGACGCTCTTGAAGCCGGTGGAGAAGAGCTGACCCGGATCGAACCAGCCGACCATCGGCATGCGTTCGTCCGCGGTCGAGCCGCGCCACCAGAGTGGGAAGAAGCGCGTGGTATGGGCGAGGCGGCGCGCGATCGGGACGGCCGCCTCGTAGTGCCCGGTCTCGGGCCGCTGGTCAGGAGCGCGTGTGTCCATGGCGGGCCCGCGGCAGCGGGGTCAGGTCATGAATCATGACACCTTCACGCTCTCCCTGTGATAGCGCGTACCCCTTCGGTGCCTGGAATCCGCCAATCTCCTGCGCGAGCAGGCGCGCGAAGCCGATCGGCGTCGCATCTTCCAGGTAAGGCCCGACGATCTGGAGCCCCACTGGCAGTCCACTGCGGCTCAAACCCACCGGCGCCGTCGAGGCGGGACAGCCCGTCAACGTCGCTGGCGTGATGTAGGTCAGGAGATTCCAAAAGGGATACGTGCCTCCTTCCGGTATCGAGAGCAGTCGCCGCGCGGGCGGCGTCCGATCGTGTGTGGTCGCCGTCGTGAACGTCGTCGGCAGCAGGAACACATCGAAGGACTCGAAGTACTTGTTCCCACAGCGCCCTGAACGCCAGGCGTTTCAGATTCTGGTGCTGCCATTCGACGAAGCTGCTCACCGCGCCTCGAGCGTACGCTTCGGGAAATTTGGAGAGGTTCGCGCGGGCGACGTTCCTGCTGCGGCGGCGGGGTCAGGCTCAGACACCACCGCGCCCAGCACGGAAGTAGTAGGTGTCGAGCAACGCCTGAAAGTGAAATCCGTCAGGCCATCCTTGCGTCATGGTCGCACCTGCGCGTTCGCAGGCGCGGACCGCCGATTCGAGCACGGACGCGGTCTCTGCCGAGACTGGCGCGGCGGGATCCTCCAGCACATAGCCGATGCGGAAGTCGCGGAGCGCCCGGTGACGGCAGGCCGGAAGCGTCCACTGCCACGCCTTCGAGTCAGGCGGTGCCGGCCCGCCGAGCACGCGCAACCCGGCCTCGAGATCGTCGGCGCTCCTGGCCATTGGTCCGGCCACCGCCAGCTGCGTCGAGAACCCGGGAAGATCGCCGCCACCACCCGGCACGTGCCCAAACATGCTGACGAGATCGAGCGTGGGCTTGTGGCCGTAGATCCCGCAGAACGACGCCGGCGCACGAATGCTGCCGCCGATGTCGGAGCCGATGCTGAAGAACGTCAGTCCCGCCGCGAGCGACGCGGCCGAGCCGCCTGAAGATCCCCCGGGCGTCCGCGTGAGATCCCAGGGATTGTTCGACGTGCCATAGATGTCGTTGAACGACTGGCCGTCCATGAGCTCGAACGGCACGTTGGTCGCGCCGAGCAGGACGCCGCCGGCATCCAGGAGCCGCACGCACCGCGGGCGCGGTGGCGGGCGCCCTGGAGCCCGCAAGCGGCGGCATCCCCCACGTGCAGGGCCGGCCCTCGACGCCGAAGCTTTCCTTGACGTTGATCGGCACGCCATGGAGCGCGCCCGTGGCCGTCCCGCGCGCAATCGCCTCATCCGCTCGCGCGGCGGCCGCCAGCGCCTCGTCACGCAACTGGTAGACGTAGGCATTGAGGGCGGGTTGAAACGCATCAATCCGACGGAAGGTGTGCTCGGTCAGCTCGACGGATGACACCTTCTTCGAACGAATGGCAGCCGCCGCGTCGAGGGCGGTGCCGAAGTCGGGATCGAAAATGTCGGCCATGACTCAAGACTCTAACTCCGCCCGCTATAATCCACCGCGCGCCTGATGGCACTCGCAACCGGCACGCGCCCGGGGATCGAATGCGGACTCTGACGGCCTTCGTGATCGCGGTCTCGCTTATCCAGGTTGGCTCGGGGCAGGCTCCCGACCTCGTCGCCGCACGCGTCGCGACGCTCACCCGCGACGCGCGATGGACCGCCGTCTCGTCGCAGCCGATCGCATTCAAGACCTTCCACCCACAGGGCATGGTGAAGATCGGCGACACGCTCTTCGTGTCGTCGGTTGAAGTCCGGGTGCCGACGAAGCGCGGGCCGCAGGCCGACGTGCGGCACGACCGCGATGCCGGCGAAGGCGTTGGCCACCTCTTCAAGATCGATGGCTCCGGCAAGAGGCTCGCCGATCTGACGTTGGGCGAAGGCACGATGTACCACCCGGGCGGGATCGACTATGACGGCACGTTCATCTGGGTGACGGTGGCCGAGTACCGGCCCGACAGCCGGTCCATCGTCTATCGCGTGAATCCCGCGACGATGACGGCGACGGAGGTGTTGCGCGTCGCGGATCACCTGGGCGCGGTCGTTCACGACACCGACGCGCACGCGCTGCACGGCGTGAGCTGGGGATCGCGGCGCTTCTATCGCTGGACGCTCGATGCGAACGGCAGGGTGACCAATGCCGATGAGCCGCTGGAGCGGATCCGGACGCTCAACCCGTCACACTATGTCGATTACCAGGACTGCAAGTACGTCGGGGATCACCGCATGCTGTGCACGGGCGTGGCGGACCTCCGCACGTCGGCCGGATCAGCGCCGGTCCGTCTCGGCGGCCTCGAGCTCGATCGACCTCCGCGCCGGCCGGCCGGTCCATCAGGTACCGGTGCCACTCCAGACGACCGGCGGCCTCGCGATGACGCAGAACCCGTCGTGGTTCGAAGCGACCGCAACCGGACTGCGCGCCTACTTCATGCCTGAAGACAACGACTCGACGGTGTATGTGTTCGAAGTCTCGGCCTCGAAGGTGACTGATACACGTCAGGGCTCACAAAACGAGCCGTGCTGCTGCGATGCAGCCCCAACAGGGCTTCTACTGTCTTGTGAGCACGCTACCGGGCCGCGCCCCTGTCGGACGAGTGTCATCCCACACTTTCGTCCCGTTGACCCACACACCGCGAATGCCTGTCGAGATCGTGAACGGATCGCTGAACGTGCTGCGATCGATCACGGTGGTCGGATCGAAGAGCACCAGATCGGCCCACGCGCCGGTCTTCAGCACGCCGCGATCGGTGAGTTTCAGTCGCGACGCCGGGAGCGACGTCATCTTGCGGATCGCGTCTTCGAGCGTGAGCCACTTGCGCTCGCGAACAAAGAGACCGAGCACGCGCGGGAACGTCCCTGCGCCGCGCGGATGCAGCATCCCGATGCCGCCATCGCTCGACACCATGGTCCACGGCCACTGATAGAAGGCGCGGATGTCCTCGTCGACCATTGACGTGCAGACCACTGAGGCGCCGCCATCCTTGACGATCTGGCTGAACAGCGCGACCGCGGTGATGCCCTGGCTCTGCGCCACCGCGGCGAGCGTCTTGTACTCGTACTCGGGATGGGCAGCGTGCCGCGTGATGAGCACGTTCTCCGCGCCGCCGACGTCGGCCAGCCCCTTCGCCACGTCGCCGGGATCGTCGTAACGCTTGCTCGGAATCAGAACGGTGATTGTTGACGACCACGCGTTGTAGGGATACGCGTCGGCGGTGACGTCGAGCCCGCGCGCCCGCGCCGCGTCGAACATCTTGATGACGTCGGCGGCGCGCCGCCACACGCCCGACAGTGCCGAGTTTGATGTGCGTGTTCTGCACCGGCAGGCCGGCGCGTTCGCCGATCGCGATCACCTCGCGCATCGCCTCGAAGCTCTTGTCGGCTTCGTCGCGGATGTGCGAGATGTAAAAGCCGCCTGCCTTGGCCGCGACCTTCGCCAGCGCGATCACTTCCTCGGTGTTGGCGTACCCACCGACTTCGTATTCGAGCCCGCTCGAGAGGCCGATGGCGCCGTCGCGCATTGCCTGCGCGGCCAGTGTTTCCATCTTGCTCGTCTCGTCGGCGCGCGCCTCGCGCTTGTAGTCGTCTCCCATGACCTGTCGCCGGATCGTCGCGTGGCCGACCGCGGTCATGACGTTCAACGCCGGTTTGTCCCGACGCAGCCGGTCGAGGTAGTCGCCGATCGGCCACGGCGAGCTGCCGTCCTGCCCGACGACCGCCGTCGTGATGCCCTGGGAGATCTGCGTTGGCGCCAACGGCTCGGTCAGGAGTCCTTCGGTCGAATGGTTGTGCGGGTCGATGAAGCCGGGCGCCAGCACGAGCCCGCGCCCGTCGATGGTTTCTTCACCCAGCTGCCGGTGTCAGGTTGCCGATCTCCGCGATCCGGCCGTTGCTGACCCGTAGGCTGCCCGTCCGCCGCGGCGCGCCGGTGCCATCCACGATGGTCGCATTGACGACAACGAAGGATCCCGCTTGCTGCGCGTCCAGCGCGCGGCCTGCTGGCGAGCCCAGGAACGTGATGATCACGATGACAACGAGCAAGCGGATGTTCACGAAGCACTAACTATCACACGGGGACGTCCCTCGCGCCCGGGTACAATCGTCTTCTCGTCCTGCAATGCACGTCGATTCGGATCGTCTCCGTCTTTCCCCTCCGATCTGCTCGAGTTTCCTCGGTTGCCGGCATCGCACCGGCCTCGACCTCGCCGTCGTTGCCGGCGCTCTCGAGAAGCCGGTCCAGGACGATGTGCGGGTGCAGGCGCTGCGCGATCGCGGCGCGGCGCACGAGCAGGCGTATGTCGAAGCGCTCCGCGCCGCTGGCCTCGAGGTCGTCCTCATTCCCAGCGACGGCGCGGCCGCTGGGCGCGCCGCGGCCACGCTCGACGCAATGCGGCAAGGCGTCGAGGTCATCGTGCAGGCGGCGCTCCGCGACGAGGAGTGGACGGGCTACGCCGACATCCTGCGCCGCGTGGAACCTGGCAAGCGCGCTCGGCGCGTGGTCGTACCAGCCCTACGATACGAAGCTCGCGCGCGAGACGCGTGGCGGAACGATTCTGCAGCTCGCGACCTACGTCGATCTGCTCGGGCACATTCAGGGCGTTCGTCCCGAGCGCTTTTACGTCGTGTCGCCCGGTCCGGCGAATGGCCATACGGCGAACGCGACGACGGACTCGACCTTCACGGTCAGCGCGTACCGCATCGCCGACTTCGCCGCGTATTTCCGCTTCGTTCGTCGTCAGTTTCAGGATCTTCTGACGCTCGATCATCAGGCGGTCCGGGACCGACACTACCCGGAGCCGGTCGAGGCGTGCGAGGTCTGCCGATGGCAACGGCGTTGCCTCCGAGAGCGGCGACGAGACGACCATCTGTCGTTCATCTCCGGGGCGACGCGGCTCCAGCGGCAGGAACTGGACCTGCAGGGCTATTCGACTCTTGCCGCCGCGGCCGCGATGCCGGTACCGGTCGCGTTCACGCCGGCGCGCGGATCGCGCGACGGCTACACCCGCCTCGCCCATCAGGCGCGGCTGCAGCATCGGCAGCGGACCGAAGGCCGCCCGGTTCACGAACTGCTCGACCTCGTGCCGGGTCAGGGCCTTGCCCGTCTGCCCGAGCCGTCGGCTGGCGATCTGTTTCTCGATCTCGAAGGCGCCCGCTTCGCTCGGGACGGCGGGCGCGAATACCTGTTCGGGGTTTGGGCAGGTGGGGCATCGGCGGTGGACGACGGCTCCGTACCGGGCAGCTACCAGCCCCACCTGCCCCACCTGCCCCGATCTGGGCCTCGACCGATGCCGAAGAACGGGCGGCGTTCGAAACGACGATCGACGCCATCGTGCAGCACTGGGAGGCCGATCCCGGCATGCACGTCTACCACTTCGGCCACTACGAGCCGTCGGCACTCAAGAAGCTGATGGGCCGATACGCGACGCGCGGCGACGAGCTCGATCGTCTATTGCGCGGCGAGCGCTTCGTCGATCTGCACGCCGTCGTCCGCCAGGCGCTGCGCGCCGGCGTCGAGAGCTACTCGATCAAGCAGCTCGAGCCGTTCTACGGCTTCGAGCGCGACATCGGCCTTCGCGAGGCGGCGCTGCAGCGGCAGGATGTGGAGCTCGCGCTCGAGGCCGACGCGCTGCACACCATCGATCGGTCGATCCTTGACGCGGTCGAGCTTTACAACCGCGACGACTGTCGATCGGCTGCGTCGTTGCGCGACTGGCTGGAGCAGTTGCGGACTGCTCTCGTCGATGCGGGTACGGACATCGCCCGTCCGGTCGCGAAGAACGGTGCGGCCAGCGTCGAGGTCGGCGATCTCGAGGCCCGTCAGCAGACGGCGCGCGAACGGCTGTTGCACGATGTGCCCGCCGAGGCGAGCGCACCGGACCACCAGCAGCATCCACATTGGCTGCTGGCGTATCTGATCGACTGGCATCGCCGTGAGAACAAAGCCGAGTGGTGGGAGTTCTTCCGGCTGAGCGATCTGCCCGCGGCCGACCTGATCGACGAGCGCGCCGCCGTCGGCGGTCTCGAGCATGTCGCCCGCGTCAGCCAGGAACGCTTCAAGAACGGCAACATCAAGAGCACGGTCGATCGCTATCGCTATCCGCTTCAGGAGACGGAGATTCGCCGCGGTGCGGAGCTGAAAGCCGCCGGACGGCAACCGCTTCGGCACCGTCGTCGCGCACGATCGCGTCGCCCGCACAATCGACGTCGATCGCGGACGCGGCCCGGCCGACGACCATCCGACCGCCGCGTTCGAAGCCAGGGCAATCAGCAGCAACGTCCAGCAGGAAGCGTTGCTGAGGTTCGCCGCTGCGCCGGAAGTCGAGAGCTGCGGCGCCGATCTTCTCCAGCGTCGCGCGCCGCGGCTCGCGTCAGGAGAGTTTCGTCAGCGCGCTGGCGAATCGCCGACCGCCTTCGCCGTGCGTCTGGCGGCAACGCTCGATCGTTCGACGCTGGCCATTCAAGGGCCGCCGGGTGCCGGCAAGACCTACGTCGGTGCGCAGATGATTCGCGCCCTGGTGCGCGCCGGCAAGCGCGTCGGCGTCACTGCCGGCAGCCACAAAGTGATCCGGAACCTGCTCGACGCCGTGCGGACGCAGGAACGGGACGCCGGTGCACCGCTGGCCGCGCCCGACGCCGGCGGGCAACTCCGCCTGGACCTCCACGCTCCCGGTGCACAGCCGGCCATCGTCCTCGGTCACAAGTGCGACCTTGACGAGGACGCAGACGACGACGTGCTCGCGCCTGTCGTCGAGTTCGAGAAGAACGAGGTCGCGCTGGCGGCGCTCGCGTCTCGTGACGTCCATGTCCTCGGCGGCACCACCTGGCTGTGGTCGCGCGAGGATGCGACGAGCGCCGTCGATGTGCTGTTCGTGGACGAAGCCGGGCAGATGTCGCTGGCGAATGCGCTCGCGGTGTCAGGCGCGGCCGAGAGTCTCGTGCTGCTCGGCGATCCGCAGCAGCTCGATCAGCCGCGCAAGGGAAGTCATCCCGACGGCGTCGGCATTTCCGCCCTCGAACACGTCCTTGGCGGGGCGGGGACGATGCCGCCGGATCGCGGCTTGTTTCTCAGCACGACCTGGCGACTGCCCCAGGCGATCTGCGCCTTCACGTCGGAGATGTTCTACGACGGCAAGCTCGAATCCAAGCCGGGGCTCGAACGGCAACGGCTGGCGGGCACCGGCTCGTTCGATGGCGCGGGCCTGTGGTGGGTGCCAGTCGATCACGACGGCAATCAGAACTACTCGATCGAGGAAGTTGACGCGGTCGCCCGATTGGTCGAGCAATTCCTCGCGCCCGGCGCGACGTGGATCGACGAGAGACGGCCTCGTCCGTCAGCTCACCGGCGGCGATCTCCGCATCGTGTCGCCGTTCAACGCGCAAGTGAATCGCATCGCCGAGCGCGTCGCCGCATTCGACGTTCCAGTCGGCACCGTGGACAAGTTCCAGGGACAGGAAGCGCCGATCGTCATCTACTCGATGGCGACGTCGCGTCCGGAAGATGCGCCGCGCGGCATGGAGTTTCTCTACAGCCTGAATCGCTTCAACGTTGCCACCTCCCGCGCCCGCTGCGCCGTAGTTGTCGTCGCGTCTCCGCGTCTGCTCGAGCCGGTGTGCCGGACGCCGGAGCAAATGAAGCTGGCGAACGCGTTGTGTCGTTATGTGGAGCTTGCGCGGAGAATGCGTTGCGCCGAGGGTGCCATGAGGTGCCAGGGTGCCAGGGGTGCCAGGGTGCTGGGGTGCCAGGGTGCTCTGGTGCCACAGTGCGATGCACCCTCAGCACTTATCGGCGATCTGGGCAGCTCCACCCGAGTGCCAAGCACCTTGGCACGCGAGCACCGTTGGCACCCTGGCACCCTGGCACTTTGGCACCCTGTCACCGCGCCGGCGTACGCCGGCGCCTAACTCACCGCGCGGCGGATACGTGCGATCTGCCGCAGGTGCAGCAGATCGTGTCCGGCGTACAACTTACGGAGATGGCCGAGACTCTCGTCGCCGCGCTCGACGTGGACGCCGACGCGCGCCAGGTCGTCGTTCGTTGCGCGTGAGACCAGCCGGAGGTTGGCGCGCCGGAGCACATCGAACAGCTCCAGCGCCTCGTTCGGATCGGTGTCGCCGTAGTGCAGGCGCTCGGCCCACAGATCCTGGTCGTAGCCAGTGAGCGTCGGGCGATCCTGCGCGAGGATCAGCCGCATCCGCCACGCCCAGACGATGTCGGCGTCGGCGAGGTGTTGAAGGACGTGAACGATCGACCACTTGCCGTCGCGTTCCGGCTGCCGGAGCTTGTCGAGCGGCAGCCCGACGATGGCCACGCGCAGCGCTTCCGGTGTCTCGCGCAAGACCTCCAGCGGATCGCGATCGCCGACGAGTTCGAGGACGGCGTTGACGTACGCCGCCGCGTCGTCGGCGGCACGAGTCGAGGGGTTCGTGAAGACAGACATCCGTCCTTCATATCATTCCTAGGGGCGCCAAGGAATCAATCGAAGGCGACGGGTAGTGGGTCAGTTTGAATCCCAGCCGCCCATACTTGGCAGGGCGCTTGTAGTCGCAGATGAACCCTAGCGATTCATTCTGAGGCGCGTTCGGTCGTAACTCGGTGGAAGACGAACGACGCGCCGTCCCTCTTGGCCTCACGGAAGGTACGAGCCTGTCCCCTTGGCGGCATGCGAAGGACCGTCGATCCAGCGGTGCTCCTTCACTGATCGAACCGCCCAGCCCTCTTTCCGAACGTAGTACTCTGGCGAAGGGCAAGTGCCCCTTCACCCACTCGGAAATCGATCCAACAACTCACATGTACGCGCCTTCGCGACCTCGCCGCGCGTGCGCATGAATGATGAAAAAATGGAGCCCGTCTCTAGAGAAGCGTTGACGGTTTGACAAGGCAGGTATTCTACAGAGCTGGTGCGTTGCTGCGCTATCGCTGAATCCCTATGCCACGCCATCAAGATTTCTTCGATCGTCCTGAGCATGAACTGACAATGGATCATCCACAACACTTGGTGTGACCGATGCGGTGAGGCCGACCTCGGGATGCATTCACCACGTGAATACGAGAGAGACGGGCGAATCTACGTCGAGGGCAAGTGCGACCGATGCGGGTATGCGGTGTCGTCCGAGATTAGCTTCAAGGGAAGCCAGGATCGGCCACTTCGAGAGGGTAGCAGACGATTCAGCCGTGCGACACTGACGGCCTGTAGGGTTGGGCTAAAATGGCGGCAAGGAGGACTGATGATCCGCAGCAACTCGTTCACTCTGGTCTTCTCGCTGACGCTCGCGGCGGTCTTCCTCATCGCGACGGGCTTGATCGGGTACTACCCGCCTGCCCACATGTCCCTTGATGCAGCGACGTGGCGACGTGGCGAGTGGACCGGCGGGATCATCATGAGCCAAGTCGCGCTCGGCGCGGTGTTCCTCGGTCTAGCCGGATTCGTAGCCGTCCGCGTCAACCGTCGTCTGGCGCAAGGGCGCTAACTCCACTCGCGTCGGCTCGGATTCAGTTCCGACGGGCAACTCCCGTCCATACCGCAAATCAAACTGAGACAGTGCCACTGTGAGACACTGAGCCGCAGTGATCGACCTGATGCTGTGGTCCGTGGTGATTCCCATCCTGTTTGTGGGCTTCCTGCTCACGTTTGGTTCGGCGTTCGCGGACCATCTCATGGTTGGCTGGTTCGCGGCGGTGGGCTTTCTGGGCGCCGGGAACCCCAAGTCGGCATTCTTGGCGTTCTCCGGATGGGTAGCCTTCGTCTGGTGGGACAATCGGCGGTCCATCAGGAGCAAGCTGCGCTCGGACTAGACCCGACTGCGTAAACGACGAGGCTGCCTGTATGTTTATGCAAAGTTGACCAGTGCCGAGTCGGGAGGCGCAAGGGGTAGCCAATCAGGCTCTTACGTCTTTTGGGTTGGTTGGGTCCACATATGCCCGCATGCTCGGCAATTGAACCACTGAATCGTTCCCACCGCTTCGCCCACTTCGAGGTGTTTGCTACCGCAGCTTCTACAGAACTGTTGTGGAGGCGGCGGGCGTGCGGGAGCTGAGGTTTTTGGTGAGAGCATTCCGACACAGTGATTATGCTGGCAACTGTCGATTGAACGATGTGTTGTTTCGGACAATCGGTTCACCGCTCAGCCGGGACGGCTTTTCGTGCCAACTTCAACAGACCGCAAATCAAACTGACCCACTACCAGGCGACGGGATGGCTCACGTCCGGCGTCGCTGACGACTGCGTTTTGGCGCCCCGAGCATCCCTCCACGCGCGGACTTCACCTTGCTGCCGTTGCCCTTGCGAATCGGTCGAGGTTGTGCGCTTATCTCCGCCCCGGTGTGGACTTCCAAACGGGCGGCCGGGGCATCATCGGCGCGGCTCGACGGCACTGGGTCAGGCAAGGTCACCAACATGACCTCGAGCCCGGGCAAGGGACGCTCGATCGAAGTCCCTGACGGTGGAAAGAGCACCGGCTGTGGCGAGTCGATCGCGGACTCGACGTCGCCCGCATCACGTGACGTCAGTCGCTCGCTGATCCGCGTAGATGCCCGTCGATGACATCCAGCCGCGCGTCGATCGTGTCCAGGCGGCCGTCGATGGCATCGAGCCGGCTGTCGAGGGTCTCGAGGCGCCGGTCGGTCCGGCTGATGCGCGCGCCGAGGCGCTGCTCGAATGCGTCCATGTGGTCGGCGAACTCTTCCCTGGTGATCTGATCGGCCATGCGTGCTCCTCCATGCGCGTCGCGCGCGCCAGGAGAGGTGCATGCGGCGTTCCCGACGAGATCGCGCAGCGTGGCGGGCCTTTTCGCCTGAGATGCCGTGGTCCGTCGCAATACTTGCGAGCTGAAGGCGCACCGGAGGTGGCAGAAGCTGCGACCTGTCACGCGCGGATCATTCCTCGGCGAACAGCGCGCCAAGCTCTATCGCGAGGTCTGGCAGTAACGGTGTCGTCAGCTGCTCGCCGCGGCGCAAGTGATGTCCCAACGCCAGGCCGCCGTTCTCCTCGCGCCGGAACACTCTGACCGTATCGTCGTCCGGATCAACGAGCCAGTATTCGCGAACGCCCCCGCGCTCGAACAGATCGCGCTTCAACCGCTCGTCCTTGCGCCTTGTCCCGGGCGACAGGATCTCGACCACGAGCGCTGGCGGGCCTTGCACGTTCTGCTTCGTCAGGATGTCGAGCTGATCGCCGGCAACGAACAGGAGGTCTGGCTCGACGACGTCGAATTTCGTGAAGACCACGTCGAACGGCGACAGGAACACCCGCCCGAGGTGCCGCCGGGTTGACAGATGCGTCGCGATCGCGAGGTGCAGGCGGCCGAGCAGTTCCTGATGCCGCAAGTTTGGCGAGGGCGTCACGAAATGCTCCCCGTCGATGAGCTCGTGCCGTTTCCCATCGTCTGGAAAGAGCAGGAAATCGTCGTAGGTGAGGCGCTTCCGTTCAGCGCTCGGAGGCATGGCGTCGTCTCCTTCCATGGTCGAATCCTGTCTGTCGCCACGCGAAGCAACCGTGCGAACCGGATGCCGTCGTTTTTCGGCCTGTTTTCGCACAGTCGTCATCCGCGCAGGTGAGTATTTGCGATGGTCGCGCATCAGGCGTTCAGCAAAAACTTCACCGTCGCCGGCCGCTCGCCCGCTGCTCAGACGACGGTAGCATCGTCGGGTCGGATTTGGGATGCCAGACACGGTGATGGCTGGGCAAACCTGGCCACCGACACGTTTTCGCCCCCCATGTCACTACTTGTCGAGAGCGCCGACGCGTCCTCGCGATGCTCGTTGCGCCGGACAGGAGAAACTCAGATGGCCAAGAAAACTGCGGCGTCACGTGCGAAAGTCAAGGAACTGAAGGTTCAGAAGAAAGTCGCCGTCAAGGTGAAAGGCGGAGTCGCGCGGGCCAACAAGCGGACTGACTGAGGCGGTGGCCTCGCGGCCCTCGCCCTCCCAGGGGACAGCCGTGGCCGGCCAAACAATCCATCGCCCACTCTGGCGCGCGTTTCCTGAAGATTCGCTGACCCGCGCGGCGGCCTTCGTCCGCGCTGGTGGGCATGGGGTGGTGTGGGCGCCTGGCCGCGCCAGGCCGGCGGCGTGGCTCCTCTTGCCGTGCGGAACGGACGGGGCCCTGTCGCCGCTGTCGCAGTGGGTGGTCATGATCCTCGGCCGGCGAACGTACGGCGCTCGTTCGCTCGCGACCGGCCCGCGGCCTCGCCCTTCTGCGTGTTCCACGCCGTTTTGAGCAGCGGGTCTCGGACTGGTGCGCACGAGACGAAACCTGGCTCGGCGCCACGCGTACCATTGCCCTCGACTGCACCGCGTGCGGCGCGTGCTGCGTCGGCTGCCGGCCAATCTTGCGGCCTCCGGACTTGACGCGCTGGGATCGAGCCGGCCGGACGGATCTCGCAGCCCGGTCCTACATCCGTCGTCAGAACGGTAGGTTGCTGCTCCGCCTGCGCGACAGCGACAACGCCTGCGTGCACCTCGATCAGAAGAGCTGCGGCATCTATCCGCTGCGGCCTTATGTCTGCCGCGTTTTTCCGGTGGGCAGCGAAGGCTGTCTCGACGCCCGCCGCATCGTCCTCGGCGCCGTTGACGGCTCGGTAACCGCATGACCGCAAGTCGCGTCCTGATCGCCGCCATGCCGTGGGCAGACGACGGCATGCCCTCGATTCAAGTCGGTGCGCTCGAAGCCTTTCTTCGAGCCGGCGGTGTCGAGGCCGAAGGCGCGCATTGGTTCGTCGACATTGCGCATGCACTCGGCGTCGACACATACCGTGGGATTTGGTCGCCTCGACTGATCGACGGCGAGGCCGTCTATTCCGCGCTGCTCTTCCCCGAGAGACGTGCCGCCTGGAAGCGCGACCCGAAACTGGCAGCAAAGGCTCGATCAGCGCGCGCCGCCTGGCGCCGACGCTCAACCGCCGATCCCGTTCGAGCTCACCGACCGATTCCTGCGTCGCTTCGATCAGCTCCATCGCTCAATCCTCGACCGGTACGACTGGAGCCAATACGCGCTCGTCGGGCTGACGCTCAACTTTGGTCAGACCGCCGCGTCGCTCTACATCGCCCGCGAGATCAAGAAGCGGAACCCGGCGTGCCAGGTCATCGTGGGCGGCGCCGAAGCGGCTGGCGATCTCGGCGCCAGCCTGCTGAAGCATTTTCCGCAGCTCGACTACGCGTGCAATGGAGAAGGAGAGCTGCCGCTGTTGCACCTGGCGCGGGCCATTGTGGCAGGAGCAGCCGAGGACGAGATCAGCGCCATTCCAGGGATCGTGAGCCGGTGTGCTGGCGGCGTTCGAATCAACGCCCCTGATCAAATGCCGCGCCTCGACGCGCTGCCCATCCCCGACTTCGAGTCGTACTTCGCGGCGCTCGACCGAATCAGTGCGGGCCTCCGACAGCAGATGTGCGTCAGCGTCCCGATCGAAGCGTCGCGGGGCTGCTACTACGCTTGCTCGTTCTGTTCGGTGGCGCTGCAGTGGGACGGCGTTCGCACCCAGACCCCCGAAAAGGTTGCGGCGGCGATGCGCTTCTACGCCGATCGCTACCAGATCCTCGAGTTCATGTTCGCGGATAACGTCAATCCGGCGAACGCTGAGGCCGTTTTCGATCGGGTGGCGGCTGATGGCCGCGACTATCGCTTCTTCTTCGAACTGCGGACCGCTGTGGGACTTTCCGCGTTGGAATCCATGCAGCGAGCCGGTCTCGTCGTCACCCAGATGGGCATCGAGGCGCTGGCACCGTCGCTTCTGTCGGCGTTCAACAAGCGCACGTCGGTGATTGCCAACCTGCAGGGCTTGAAGAATTGCGTGTCGCTTGGGATTCGGCTCGGCGGCAACCTGATCGTGAACCATCCGCGGGCAACGCGCGCCGACGTGGACGCGACGCTCCGGACCATGGCGATTGCCCGGGCGTATCCGCCTCCAGACGACGTGAGTTACTTCGCGCTGGAGTATGGAGCGCCGGATTTCTCGACCCAGGCGGGCGGCACCGTCGAGATTCTTGGCAATCACGCTGACTATCGCCGTGTGTATCCGGCGCCGCTGCTGAAGACACTCAACTTGACGCACAAGGCGTATCGCCTCCGCCGCGGCCGCCCCGTGTCCTGGAAGCGCGTGATCGTCGCGCGCGAGCAGTGGGCGCGCGCCTTTGCCGACACCACCGCCCGGCTCGGACGTCACGTCCCGCATCTCGCGTTCTACGACGGCGGCAGCTTCCTCCGCGTCGAGGACTATCGCAGCGGCGCCCTCGAGGTCTACACGCTGCGCGGCATCGAGCGCGAGATCTACCTTGCCGCGGACCAGGTCACGTCGTGGCGAACGCTGCGGAGCCGGGTGCCGCACGTTGACGAGACGACGCTTCGCCGCGAGGTTGACGAACTGGTCGCGTCGGACCTGATGTTCGAAGAGGACGGCAAGTATCTCAGTCTGGCCGTGCCGGGGCGACCGCGGGCGGGAACGATGGGTCAGGTGCGCCACTCGCCACGGCGCGCGTCAGCAGCGTCCGCACGTCGGTGAACGATCGCGCGCGCGATGTCGCGCCCAGCACGACGACGAATCGCTCGGCGCCCTGGTTGCGGGCGGCGACAGCGAGGTTGTACCCGGCCTCCCACGTGAAGCCTGTCTTCACCCCCAGGATGTCGCGACCTGTGAGCAACGCAATCCGCCGCGGGTAACACTCTCCACGAAACCGGAACGCCGGCCTGCCGAGCAGCGCGATTGCGGCGGGGTGCTTGCGACAGAGGTGCCGCAGCAAACGCGCCATGTCGAGCGCCGTCGTCTGCTGGTGGCGATGGGGCAGGCCATGCGAGGTTCGCCGTGAAACTGCGCAGGCTCAGCAGTAGCGGTGAGGCCGTCTCCTGCTGCTACGATCGGCGCGTGCCAACACTGATCGAAGCACCGACCATCGTCCAGGCCGCCGGGACGCCGCCGAAACGCATCGAAGAATACGCTGGGCGCGTGAACTCGGGTCATGCCTCCGTGAGCGTCGCCCGGATGGTCTCGCCGCAAGGATGGCGCGAGCCGGGGCAGCGGCCGCAATTCGAGGAGATCACCGTGGTCCTCAATGGCACCATCCGTGTCGAGCACGAGGGCGGGACGCTCGACGTGCATGCGGGACAAGCCGTTGTGACCGCCCCCGGCGAGTGGGTTCGTTACAGCACGCCGGACAGCGGCGCCGAATACATCGCCGTGTGCCTGCCCGCATTCTCGATGGACACGGTGAACCGCGATTCCGAGTAGGGCGGAAGGTTACGAGTCGCGGGGATCAGAAGTCGTCGGTCCAATGCCACTTGAGACCGACTGCCCAGATGCGGTCGCCCGCCGGGGGCGGCTCGAGGGGCCGCACCGAGACTTCGAGCCACGGGGGGGCGCGCGCGGGTTCGGGCGGCGTGAAGTAGGCCGCGCGCTGGCCGTCGGCGGTCCCGATTCGGCTCACGCCACGAATCGTAGAAGTCACGGCGAAGCCCCCAGGGCTCGATCAGGGCTTCGATGGTGGCCTGCGCTTCGCTGATCGACATCGTTTCCAGGAACAGGTGCAGTGAAACCAGACGGTTGTCGCGGCCCGACGCCCACAGCGCGCGTCCCGTGCGATTCACCGACAAGTTGCGGGGAAACTGCGCCGCCAGCGTCACGCGTCCCTCGTAGATGCAGTCGAGATACGTGCGCGCGCCGATTGCCCAGCGCGCACAGCCGTCCTGCATGAACGGCTGCAGCGGCGCCTCGTTCCGGAGATCGATCGTCCACTCGTAACGCGGCAGCGGCCAGAAGCGCGAGACGACGAGCAGCAGAATCAGGCCGGCGATGCCGATCGTGCCGAGGCCGAGCACGACTCTCGACGCGAGCCGGGCGCCGGTTGCGAAACGGCCGGGCGCAAAGCGCCGGGTGATCGCAAGCCCGGCGAACCCCACGACGATCAGCCCGCTGGCAAGGAGGGCCACCGCGGTGAGGAACCGCATCGCGTTGAGCGCCGCCTGCGCGTTGAGAACTTGATCGAGCATCGAGGTCGCGGTCCAACGCAAGCATAGCAGTGGGCCGCGAGACCGTAGACCGTAGACTGTGGACTGTCGACTGTCGACGCAGACTGCAGGCCGTCGCGAGAGTCGCTCTCGAGTCGTACTAGAACCGCGCACCAAGACTGACGGCGACGCGGGGCATGAAGTACGGCGGTTCCGGTGCCGGCCGCATTCGCGTCGGTGACGCGATCGCCATCCAGGCTTCCGGTCGCAGGAAGAACGAGCGACCCAGCCTGATCTCGACGCCTGCTCCTCCTTCGACGACGACGGAGGTCACGAGCCAATCGCTGGACACGAGCGTCGGTGCACTCGTCGGTGACGAGAAGACCGTCTCGGTGAAGGTGCCTGGATAACGAAAGTAGCCGATCCCACCGCCGACGAATGGCCGCGTCCGCGCCGCTGCGCTGCCAAACAGATACCGCCCGCGCGCGGTCACCGTCAGCGGCTGACCCACCCAGCTGAGCGAGCCAGCCTGCTCGTGCCGCGTCCGGATCGCTGCGGCTTCAACCGCGATTCGCTCCGAGATCATCCAGCCACCGCCGCCGCCGGCGGCCAGACCGCTGCCCAAGCCGCCTTCGTCGTCGGCCAGCGATCCAAATCCAACGCTGCCAAAGACATAGGCGCGTCCCTGGTCCTGCGCCCAGGCCTCATCGTAAGCCAACGCCGAGAACATCAACACGCACGCGCCGATGACGAACACCGATCCCGCCAGTCGCATTCGAGCCTCCAGCGGCAATGTGTCGGAGGCGAAGCGATCGGCTCATGCACGACGCGGCGGTCGTCAGTCACCGGCCCCGCTCGAAGACAGCAAGCCAGAGCGGCCCGCTCCAGTGGGCGAAATGCTCGCGAACCGTGAAGCCCGCTGCCTTGAGCTCGGCGATCGCATCCAGCCGCGCCACGCCGTGCCCGGATCGTCGTGAACCGTCGGGCGTACCGCCATGAAACCACAGCGTTCCAGGCTCGAAATCGATGATTGCGACGGCGCCGTCCGGAGTGAGGGCACGGGCGATGCTGGCCGCAAAGGCCGAGGGATTGGCGAGGTGGTGATACACCGAGCGCATGACGATGACATCGCAGCAGCCATCAGGAAGGTTGGTTGCCGCCGGCGCACCTT
Source organism: uncultured Acidobacteriota bacterium (assembly GCA_963841895.1). Lineage (GTDB taxonomy): Bacteria > Acidobacteriota > Vicinamibacteria > Vicinamibacterales > UBA2999 > JACCSI01. Next base: position 124,627 of record CAWJEO010000005.1, on the reverse strand, counting down.
CGAGGACCGTGACGTTCGTCAGCCCGGCCGCTGCCACCCGGTCGCCGATCGCATGACGCTGCTCGGGGCTCAGCTCGGTGGAATAGACGTGACCCGACGATCCCACCTTTCGAGCAAAGGCCACCGAGAAGCGGCCGCTACCCGCGCCAATTTCCGCGACGCGCTGGCCGGGACCGAGAGCGAGTACCTTGGCCAGCCGCTCGGCTTCTGCGTCCTCCCGCCATGGGAGAAACGCGCCAAACGCCCCGTAGAGCGCCGCTCCACCAGCAACGAACCCAATCACTCCAATTACCGCAACCCATTTCACGAACGACATCTCGTCACCTCCGCCGCCGATTGACTCGGAATCGGCTGAAGGAAGTGACGAGGGCGCGGGCAATCGTCGGGTGAGGGTGTGGTGAGGAAGCGGTGAAGCCGAGCTGAAACCGCGCCGGAAGACTCAGAACACGGCGTCGTGAATGGCGCGGGCGATAGCGACGGTCACCTGATGGTGACGCTCGTCGCCACCGGACACAGCGTGAGCGACGAACAGCCCCACCAGCGACACCAGGGCAAGCGTGGCTGCCGCCAACAGCCGCCGACGTCCCGGAACAGCCGGCGCAGGCACTGTCGCAGGCACTTCGATCGACATCGACCGGCGCGACGAACCGATAGCCCTGACGGGCGATTGTCTCGATGTACCGCGGCGCCTTCGCGTCGTCGATGAGCACCTCGCGGAGCTGGCGGATGCAGTAGTTGAGGCCGCGGTCGAAATCGACGTGCACGTCTTGTCCCCAGATTGCCGCATGAAGATCAGCGCGAGGGACGAGCGTCCCGGCACGGGCGACGAGGCACGCGAGCGCTCGGGCCGGCTGGCGCTGCAACGGGATGGGCACACCGTCACGCCGAAGTTCACCGGTGGTCAGATCGAAGTCATAGGCGCCAAAACGGCGGCGGGGGCCCTGGTCCATGAGGGATTGGACGATGTGATGGCGCCGCGGTTCGGGGTCACGCTCGGTCCTGATCCCGCGCAGGTGTCGCGGCCTCGAAACGAGGCCACGCGTCGATCTCTGGTATCGTCCCGCTTGGCGCCTGTTTCACCCGATCGTCCAAAACAGGCCTGATTTCGACATCTGGCATTGACAAGCGCGGCGGCACGGGTTTCGCGATCAGTGGACGATGTCAGGTGGCCAAACGGTTCGACGCCACGCCGAACCAGGCCGCATGGACGGATCGAGGAGAGATTCGATGGCGAGCAAAGCAAAGCCGAAAGCCAAGAAACGCGCCGCGGTGAAGAACCTGGCGCCGGGTGACGCCAAGCGCGTCAAGGGTGGGCTGCCGGCCGTGCAGATCACGCAGCAGGACCTGAACTTCAACGTCGGCCAGATCGCCTCAGAAGTATCAGAAGGTCTAGCGGCTCGTCGAGGGTTGATCCGGTGCGACCAGAATGCGGAAGTCGACGAGCTGTCGAATCAACGCAGGGTCGATCCGGATCCCCTCGGACGTTTCGATGTCTTCGAGCACCGTCGCAATCGGCCGTCCGTCGAAGTAGTGAAACGTCTCGAACAGCGCGCGCGGCAGGTCGAGCAGATCCGTCCCGCTATAGGTCTTGACGCGACTGAACTCGGGCTGCATGTCGATGATGTGAACCGGCGCGAGGACCAGCCGCGCCGGCAGCGTCTCGGAGACGAGGTCGGCAAATGCGGCGAGGACGATGCGCTCCAGCGCGCGTAACTCGATCCCGCCAATCGCCACGACCTCGGGCCACGCGAGACGTTCGACCTTCGCCGCGCACGCTTCGAAGAACTCGCCCTCACGATCCTTCCACCGGCCCCACAGTTCACGGGCAGCGTCCGCGCTCACCACGTCGTCGAGCGTGTACGCCGGCGGCCGAACATGGGATGCCAGCGTCGCCGCGGGAAACAGGCGCGCGAGCGCCGCGTCGCCGACGTCGAGCTCGACGACGCACCACTGGGCGAGGGTGTGCTCGACCTTGGTCAGCAGTTGATGGAGCGCCATCCAGAAGCGCTCACCGGTCGCCCCGCGATCGTGCTTGCAGAACCACGTCGCGCACACCGATGACCGATGCCGCCAGATGCCACAGCTACCGCCGTTCTCCGGGATGTAGTGCGGACATCGCAGGCTGAGGCTGCGCCCGAACGTCGACGACGCAGTCTGCTCGTAGAGCACCTTGTATGTGGGCGGCTGTTGCAGCCCCAGCGGTGTCACGGCGGTGCCGGCGCTGATGCGTGCGGTCACGCTTGCGCGACCCGCGGCGCTGCCGTGCGACATGTCGGTCAGCGCGCGGCCGACGAGGTAGTTCGCCAGGATGGGCGTGTAGCTGCAGCACTTCACGCCGGGATCGAAGAACAGCGACGATGGCGACGCCCGCTCGCCCTCGCTCGCGCACATTGCGCACGAGTCACAGGTCGCGTGCGGCTCGTTCGGAACCGGCGCGGGCAGCAACGCGCGCATCCAGCCTTCGTAAAGCGGCGGCAGTGGGCTGGGCGGCAGGACGGGGAGACGTTTCATGTGGAAGCCGGCACTCAGCGCGACATCCGCGCGCGAAGATCTTCGAACCAGTCGAGCACGACGGTCATGGTGGACAGCGGCGCCCGCTGATCGGTTGGACGCGGCTGTTCCTTGATCACGAGGAAACGCTGACTGTCGGGCGAGAGGTCATAGCCCCGGAGTGGGATGCCGAGAACCGTACCGCCAGACACGTAGGCCTTGTCCAGGATCCGGACAGGCTTGCCGAACGTCGGGTGCGGCGGTACCGTCGGCGACCGATACCGAGACCGATGTCAGCATGCCATCGGCGTCCTGGTAATAGAGCTCGCGGCCGCCACGCGACCAGGCCGGCCGCGACCCGCCTCGCGTCGAGGCCTGCCACCGGGCGCGTTCGACGTCGGGGAACGGCCGCACGATCACCTCCTCACCGTCGCCCTCATTGGCCTGGTAGGCAATCCAGCGTCCGTCCGGCGAAATCTCCGCCGCTGCCAATCGTCCGGCCGTCTCGAGAAGGCGCTGCGGGGGCTCCAGCTGACCAGCACCTGCCGCGGACGCCGCTGGCGGCGATGGCCCAGGCACCGTCGCCGTCTGGATGGTGAAGGTGCGACCGTCGAACTCGAAGAAGATGGCGCGCGTGCCGTCGGACGTGATGCTCGTCGCGAACTGTGCGAGGTTGGAGCTGTGATCCGGACGGCGGCGCCGCTTCCATCAGCCGCTTGCCAATACAGGTTGGGGTTGTTGCTACGGTTCGACGAAAAGATCAGGCGGCGCGAATCGGGGGTCCAGACTGGCCCCTGCTCGTCGGCCGGATCGTTGGTGAGCCGGCGCATGCCGCCGCGCACGAGGTCGGCGATCCAGATCTCGGCAGCCCCATCCACCGTTGTCGAGGCCAGCCTGGTTCCGTCGGGCGAGAGGCGCAACGCGGAATACGATTTCGCCGGAAGATCGAGTGGCTCTTCCTTTCCGTTGCGATCGACCCAGACGAGCGTTCGCAGCCGCTCGGGCGCCTCGGCTGCGGCATTGCCAGGGACGGCGATGAGCGTCCCGTTGTCGGCGAGCGCGAACTCCGCTGTGGGTTCGTCGAGAACGGCGACCGGTTCGCCCCTGACCTGCAACGTGTCGAGATCGAACGGCACGGCCCACAGCGCCTGATTGACCTGGTACACGAGGTGCCCGGTCGTCGAGTAGGTGGCGCGGGCGCCGTTGTCGACGACCACGCGGTAGTGCCTGGTTCGGAGATCCAGAACCGCGATCTGCGTTCGCGCCCCGGCGGCGAGGGCCAGCGTGAACACGACCGCCCGTGCCCCCGGTAGCACAGCGGGGAACAGGTGATCGAGCTCGCCGGCTGACTGGTCGACCGTCGTCAGGACTTCCGGCGTTCCGCCAGTCGCCGGGACGCTCAAGAGCCCAACGGTCGGCTCGCTAGTGGCAAAGACGATTCGGTTGTCCGCGCCCCAGCTCCCGCCGCGCGACACGTTGGCGATGGGGCACACGACACCGAACGTCTCGCCGCTCAGCTGTCTGGCGCCGCAGCTCTAAGCCAACGAAGATATCCGACCGATTGCCCGTCCGGCGAGAAGAACGGGCCGCGCACGCCGCCGATGTTCGCGATGACCCGCGCGTCAAGCGAAGACAGATCGCGCAGCATCAGCCGCGCGACGCCGCCGATGCCGGCGCGATACACCACCCGCCGCCCGTCCGGCGAGATGGCGATGCTGCGATCGCCGCTGGCGTTGCGGATCAGCGACAGCGGACTCTCTGACGGCGTGACGATGGTGAAGCGTGTCGGCGCCACCGCGGGACGAGCGGCCGGCCGCGTCAGGCCCCAGACGAGCGCAGCGGCGACGGCCGCGGCCGCCAGCGCGATGGCTGCTGCTGCCAGCCGGCTCACGTCGCCGCGCGCGACCGCCGCTGCCGGACTCGACACGAGCTCCGGCGCGCGCAGCGCGTCGTCGAGATCGAGCCGCGCGTCGGCAATGTCCGCGAGCCGACGCCTGCGATCCTTCTCGAGGCAGCGCCGCAGCAGCGTGCGGAGACGGGTGGCGTGTTGGCGGGCAGCGCGTTCCAATCGGGTTCGCGGGTGATGACGAAGGCCAGCGTGTCGGTGACGTCTTCGCCGGCGAAGGCCCGGCACCCCGCTCAGCATTTCGAACAGCACGCAGCCGAACGCCCAGATGTCGGCGCGCTTGTCGAGCGGCCGGCCCTTGGCTTGTTCCGGCGCCATGTAGGCGGCCGTCCCGAGAATCATGCCGTGCCGCGTCATCGCCGGTGACGTGATCGTTGGCGAGTTGAGCACATCAGGCTCGCCCGTCGCGCTCGCGGCCGCAGGCTCGAACGCCTTGGCCAGGCCGAAGTCGAGCACCTTGACCGTGCCATCGGCGCGGACCTTGATGTTGGCCGGCTTCAAATCGCGATGGATGATCCCTTGCGCGTGCGCCGCGTCGAGCGCGTCGGTCAACTGCGTCGCGATCGCAACCGCCTCGTCGAGCGGCAGCGGGCCGCGCTCGAGGCGGCGGCCGAGATCCTCGCCCTCGACGAGCTCCATGACCAGCGCCGAGGTCGCGCCCGACTGCTCGAAGCCGTACACGTGGGCGATGTGCGGATGGTTGAGCGCGGCGAGCGTGCGCGCTTCGCGGTCAAAGCGTGCAACACGCTCGGGATCGGCGGCGAAGGCCTCGGGCAGGACTTTGAGCGCGACGTCACGGCCGAGCTTGGGGTCGCGCGCACGGTAGACCTCGCCCATGCCGCCGGCTCCGAGCGAGCCCACAATCTCGTATCCGCCAACCCGTGTTCCGGCCGTCAGCATCGGTCCGCGCGTATGGTAACGGATGCCAGCACATAGGGGTGGGGGTAGGGGTCAGGTCGTGAATCGTGAACGGCCTGCGCGGTCAGACCGGGACCCAGCCGGTATAATCGCCGCCACACTTCGCTCCACCGCATTCCATCGGAGGCTCGAATGACCACCCACGTCCGTCCGACCGCACGTCGCGTCCTGCGGCGCCGCTGCCGTCATCGCCATCGCCGCCGGCACCGCCGCGTCGATCCCCATCGCGCGCGCGCAGAGCCCGCGGCCGATGACGTTTCTCGACATGCGCCAGATGCGCAACGTCGGCTCGCCGACGCCGAGCCCGGACGGCCGCTGGCTGCTCTACACGCTGTCGACGCCCGACTGGAAGGAAGCGAAGAGCCAGACCGACCTCTACCTGGTGTCGATGGCGCAGGGCGTGTGCGTCGACCCGGCAGATGACCTTCACGAAGGAGAAGAACGAGACGTCGCCGCGCTGGGCGCGCGACGGCCGCGGTTTCTTCTTCCTCTCGAATCGCGAGGCGCCCGAGAACGCCTCGTCGCGCAACCAGATCTACCTGATGCGGCCCGACGGCGGCGAAGCGCAGCGGATCACCGACACGCGCGAAGGCGTGCGCGACTTCGCGCTCAGCCGTGACGGCAAGTGCTCGTCTATCGCACCGGCAAGGACGGCGAGGAGCAGCTCTATCGGCTGCCGATCAGCCGGCATCGAGACGGCAACCGCCGAGCAGATCACCAAGCATCCGACCGGCGTCGGCACCTGGCAGTCTGACGCCCGATGCGCAGCGCATCTACTTCGTCACCCCCGACGCGCATCGACAAGGACGAAAAGGAGCGCCGCGAGAAGAAGTTCACCGTCAACATCCGCAACGCCGAGCAGCCATCAGCAAGCCTCTGGGCGCTCGATCTCGATCCGCTGGCGACCAAGAAGCTGTCCGACGGCGCGGCCTATGCCGCCACCGGGCCGGTGATCTCCGACGACGGCAAGTGGGTGGCGTTCCGCGGCCAGTCGCTCAACCGCTACCAGCGCGGCATCACCGCCGAGAGGCTCTACGGCGACGTCTACCTGCTCGAAGCCGCCACCGGCCAGATCGAGCGGCTCACCAACAACCACGAAGTGTCCGAAAGCGCCATCAGCTTTTCGCCGGACTCGAAGTGGATTGCCTTCTCGTCGCCCGACGACACCACGCGCTACACCATGACCAACGGCCGCCTGTACCTGCGCGCGGTCGGCGAGCGCGGCGCCCCGTTCCGCAAGATGGGCACGACGTTCGACGGCGACGTCTCGGCGCGGACTTCTGGTCGAAGGACGGCAGCACGATTTACTTCAACGAGGGCATCAAGGCGACCAACCAGCTGATGGCGCTCGACTTCAAGACCGAGCACCGTGCGGCCGGTCACCAACGAAAAGGCGTCGCTCCGGGTCGACGTCGACGACGACAGCGGTGCGGTGCTCATCACCTACGCCGATCCGCGCACGCCGTCAACGCTCTTCACCGTCGACTCGCTGGCCAATGTCGGCGACGAAGTCGTCGTGGCGGCAGCTCACCGATCGCCAATCCGCAGGTTCGGCAGTTCGCGCTCGGCGAGCAGGAAGAGATCACCTGGAAGTCCACCGACGGCAGCATGGTGGGCGGCGTGCTCGCGAAGCCGGTCGGCTATCAGGCCGGGCAGCGGTATCCGCTCATCGTCGCGATTCACGGCGGTCCGGCCGGCGCTGACGTGCTCGGGTTCAACGGCGGCTACGGCTCGCAGGTCTACGCCGGCGCCGGCTATGCGGTGCTGATGCCGAACTACCGCGGCTCGACCAACTACGGCGTCAAGCACAAGACCGACATCGTCGGCAACTACTTCCAGAAGGGCTACGAAGACATCATGACCGGCGTCGATCACCTGATCGCGCAGGGCATCGTCGACGGCAGCAAGATGGGCGCGCTCGGCTGGAGCGCCGGCGGCCACTGGTCCAACTGGATCCTCACGCACACCGATCGCTTCAAGGCGATCAGCTCCGGCGCCGGCACGTCGAACTGGATCTCGATGTACGCGCAGAGCGACGTGCAGCGCAATCGCCAGTTCTACCTGGGCGACAAGCTGCCGTACGACGACTTCGACGCCTACTGGGTGCAGTCGCCGCTGAAGTACATCAAGAACGCCAAGACGCCGACGATGATCCACGTCGTCGAAGGCGATCCGCGCGTGCCGAGCCCGCAGAGCGTGGAGCTGCACATGGCGCTGAAGCAGCTCGGCATCCCGACCGAGCTCTACATGTATCCCGGCAACACGCACGGCATCACCGACCCGCGCAACCAGCTGGTGAAGTCGGTCAGCGAGATGGCGTGGATGGATTACTACGTGCGCGGGATGGGGAAGAAGTTCGCGTGGCGCGACGTGCTGAAGACGCTCGAGGACGAAGCGGCGAAGCCGGCGACGACGACGTCGTCACAACAGCAGCAGTAGGCGGCGGCGCGGCGAAGCGCCGCATGTCGCCAGTCTCATTTCGCTGACGGGTCATGTGCGGTATCGCAGGCATCGTGGATCTGACGGGAGGTCACCCGGTTCCGATCCCGAGCCTGCGCCGCATGAGCGACGCGCTGATCCATCGCGGGCCCGACGGCCAGGGGACGTTCGAGCAGCCGCCGCGTCGCGCTCGCCAGCCGCCGGCTGTCGATCGTCGGGCTCGCGGATGGCGATCAGCCTGTCGCCAACGAAGACGGGACCGTCCACGCCGTCTTCAACGGCGAGCTCTTCGACTACCCGGACGTCAAGCGCCGACTCCAGGGCAGCGGCCATCGCCTCACCACTTCCTGCGACACCGAGCTCATCCCGCATCTCTACGAAGACCGGCAGGAGGGGATGTTCGCGGATCTCCGCGGACAGTTTGCGATCGCGTTGTGGTCGGCCCGCAGCCAGCGGCTGGTTCTCGCACGCGATCGCTTCGGCGTCATCCCGCTCTACTGGTCTCGTCAACGCCGCGACGGCGCCGACTGGCTGCTGTTCGCGTCCGAGATCAAGGCGCTGCTCGCGTCTGGACTGGTCGACGCCGCGCCCGATCTGAAGGGCATCGACCAGGTCTTTCACTTCCTGGCGGTGCCGGGACCGTCAACGTGCTTCGCTGGTGTGCAGCTCCTGCAGCCCGGCCACTACTTGACCGTGGACCTTGGGGCGCCCGGTGCCCCTTCAGCGATCCACGATCGCGTGTTCTGGGATCTCGATTTCCCGGATTCCGATGACGCAGCCAGCGGACGGCGATCGCGAGCAACTCGTCGACCGCTTCGACGAGGTACTGCTCGGCGCCGTCGAACGGCGCTTGCGCGCCGACGTGCCGGTCGTCTCGTACCTGAGCGGCGGCGTCGATTCGAGCCTCGTCGTCGCGATGGCGGCCAAGCTCCGCGGGACACCGATTCCGGCGTTCACGGTGCAGATTGCAGTCGCCGCGGTTCGACGAATCACGCTATGCGGCGATCGTGGCCGAACATGTCGGCGCGCGGCCAACGGTCCTTCGCGTGGACGATGCGACGGTGCAGGCGGCGTATCCAGCGCTGATTGCGGCGGCCGAGGCGCCCGTCGTGGACACCGCGTCAGCCGCGTCATTGCTGCTGGCGGCCGAGGTCCATCGATCCGGGTACAAGGTCGCGCTTGCCGGCGAAGGGTCCGACGAATGGCTCGGCGGCTATCCCTGGCACAAAGCCCACAAGTTGCTGGGCATGGCCGACGTCGTTCCGGGCGTGCCGGTCAGCATGGGCATCCGGCGGCTCCTCGGCGGCATCGCTGGCGCGACGCCCGAAGCCATGGATCGGATCCTGAGTCCGCGCCGTGTCCTGGGCCACTACTCGGCCTTTCACGATCTCTATAGCCTGATGATCGCGGCGCGCTACCTGTTGTTCGCGCCATCGACGCTCGACGCCTTGCGCGATCACGATCCGTATCTGGAGCTGCAGCCGGACCTGGCACGGATGCGGCGCTGGCTTCCGCTGCATCAGTCGGCGTACTGGGCGGCGCGGATCCATCTGCCCGGCCATCTGCTCAGCCTCAAGGGCGATCGCGTCGCCATGCGTTCGTCGGTCGAAACGCGCTATCCGTTTCTCGACGAGGACGTCTTCGCGTTTCTGGCAGGCGTGCACCCGCGCTGGAAGCTGCGCGGCTTTCGCGACAAGTACCTGCTGCGCCTGCTCGCAGAGCGGTACCTGCCGCCGTCGATCGCCTGGCGGCGAAAGGTCATGTTCCGCGCGCCGATGGCCAGCTTCTTCGACGCCAGCGCGCCGTATGTCGATCAGCTGTTGAGCGAAGAGTCGCTGAAGCGGACGGGATGGTTCAGTGCCACCGCGGTCCGCCACTGGCGCGATCGGATCCGGCGCGGTGACGTCGGATTCCGGCAGCGCACGATCATCGAGCTCGGCATGGTGGCCGTCGTGGCGTCACAGCTCTGGTATCACACGTTCATCGATGGTTCGCTCGCCGATCTTCCCGGCCGCGTCCGCACTGACCTCGGACCGACGCGGATCGGATGCGATGCTCACCACGTGATGAGCGCGGACCAGAGTCCGGGCTTGACCGTCCGATGGTACGGCGAGCCTGGCGGCATCCCCGCGACGAGCCGCCGATGCGCCTCCCCCATGGCGTGATAGGGCAGCGACGGCATCAGGTGATGCAGCGCGTGGTAGCGCATCCCGAGCGGCGCCCAGAGATTGTGGGACGACGCGGCCGTGAGGAAACGTGTTGGTGTCGAGCACCTGATCGAGATACGTCATGGCCGCACCCGATTCGTTCGCGTACTGATGGGCGGCAAGCGTTCGGACCTGGTTGAGGAACATCCACGCCGCGACCACGACGTAGAGACGTCCGACGATTGGCAGCGGCAGCACTCCCGAGACGACGAACCCGACGAGCGTCCATGCCCAGACCGCGCACGCGATCTCCTGCGCCCAGCGTGACGGCGATGCGGCGCTGCGATCGAACTCGCGACGGTAGGTCTCGTTCATCACATAGAGTGACGATCCCCACGTCCAGACGAATCGATCGACGCGCCGCGAGACACAGGCGATCGGCGTCAAGACGAGGAAGCGGATGAGCGGCAGGACCGGATAGACCAGCGCCAGCAGGAGAAAGGCAGTCCGCCGCAGCGGCGATCGCGATCCGCTTCACGAGGTACTCGGGATCGCCCCAGGTGCCGTACAGATGATTGGCGTGGTGGCCCTTGTGATCGCCGTAGAGAAACGACGGGACCAGCAGCGGGATACCGCAGAGCACGTTCCACGCGAGCGCGAAGCCGCGGAAGCTGGCCGTTCGATGCGCGATCTCGTGCGTGAACACGATCGCGCGATACATCGCGAGGCTCGAGACCACCATCGCAGCGAGGGTGACGACGATCGGCGACGACGGCCGGAGGGCGAGGCCGAGCGCGCTGTACATCACGCACACGGTGGCGAGGAAGTCGACCCAGTAGCGCAGGGGGTCTGGTGTCATGAGGTCGCGCACGAGGGCGTGCGCGTCGCGGACGAAACGGCTCGACTGGTCTGGCGCCGATTCGGATACGGCCTCGATCCGCACCGCCTCAGCGCTCACCGCGGCGCCCCTGCGGCGACCGCATCGCGAGTCACTGCCGCCCGTGCGAAGAAGTCCGCGAGTTGCTGCGCCATGGGCTCGATCGTTCCGGGCTGCGTCCAGCCGATGTGATCACCTTCGTAGATGTACTCGCAGTCCAGTTCGCCCGCATGCTGCCACGAGGCGAGGTCGCTGCCGAAGCCGTGGCGGGCGCGCCAGACGCAGAGGGGCGCGCGCGGTTGCGGTGCTGGCAATGGCTCGCGCAGCAGCTGGCAGTGCTGCTCGAAGCATGTCAGCTGTTGGCGTGCCATGTCCTCCAATGCGGGGCTCATGACGAGCTGTTGCGACTGCAGCCATTGGAAGAACAAATCGCCGCCGCCGTCATGCCCGCCGCATCCCTCCGAGGATCGCGTCGACGATCGGGGTGACTTGGCTGCGAACCGCGCTGTGGGGCAGCGGTCGGACCAAGCCGGCCTCCTGCGCGAACCGGTAGGCCGCCACCGACATGTCAATCAGCCGTTCGCGCCGTCCCTCTAGCGTTGTGCGCGGCCGGATGTCCCAGTCGATCACGCCAACGCCGTGCACGTCGTCGCCCTCGGCTTCGAGCGCCTCGGCGACTCTGGCGGCCAGATAGCCACCGAATGAAAAGCCGACGAGGCGATACGGTCCGCCGCCGACGGCGCGGACCGCCGAGACGTAGCGCTCGACCATGACATCGAGGGAGTCATATTCGCGGACCGCGCCGCGCTTGAGACGCGACTCGACCCCGTAGAGCAGCGTGTTCGGCAGCTGTCGAGCCAGGCCGCTGTACACCTGCACGCCGCCGCCCACCGGATGGAAGGCCACGATCGGCGCGCGGCGATCGCCGCGCTGCAGCAGGACGAGATGGTCGGCCGCAGGCGCCGCTTCGTCGACTGCGGTCGCGCTGGCGTCCTGTGCGTGACCAGCAGCGTTGCTGCCGTCGGCGAGCGACGGCGCGAGCAGGCGAAGCACCGTCGCGCTCAACTCGACGATGTTGGGGCCGCCGAGGAGGCTGGCCATCGGGATGCGGAGGCCCAACTCGCGTTCGACCCGATTGGTCAGTTCCAGGATCATCAGCGAATCGAGACCAAGGTTGGTCAGCGGGGTGGCCGGGTCGATGCGCTCATCGGCGATCCCGAACACCGCCGCAACCTGAGACACGACGAAGTCGTGCGTCAGCCGGACCCGCTCGTCTCCCGTCGCTGCGTGGAGCCGCGTCCGGAGTGAACCGCGCCCGGCGCCGTCGCGCGCGGCGTGCCGCACCGGTTGGTAGGCGGCCGACGTCGCGACGAACGGACTGAGGCGGAGAATCTGGTCCCAGTCGATGCGCGCGGCGCTCACTTGCGCGGCATCGGTTGGCATGAGGCGCTCGAGCACACGCAGCGTCTCGTCGATCTGCATTGCCCCCACCCCGAGACGGGTCAGCCAGTCGCTGTCGCGGCTCTGCCGCTCGACGATCCCGGCGCCCAGCACCGCGCCGAAGTTGACGGTCAACGCCGGGAGGCCGAGGGCATGCCGGTGGTGGGCGAGTTGATCGAGGAACAGGTTGCCGGCGTCGTAGCTTGCCTGCTTGGGCAGGGCGATGACGGTGGAGAACGAAGAAAAGCACACGAAGTGATCGAGCGCCAGCGCGCGCGTGGCCGCGTGCAGGTTCCAGGCGCCGGCCATCTTCGGCTCGAGCACGCGATTGAATCGGTCGCGCTCCTGGCGCGCGATGAACTCATCGTCGAAGACCGTCGCGGCATGGAAGACGCCCCGGAGCGGCTGACCGCTGATCGCAATGTCGTCGATCACGCGAGCCACGGCGGTCGCGTCGGCGACGTCGCCGCGGGCATCGACGACCGACGTTCCTCGTGCGCGAAGGCCGTCGACAATCGCCCGCGATTCGACATCGGGTCCGGAACGGCTCATCAGCACCAGGTGACGGCCGCCGCAATCGGCGATCCACTGCGCGACGCGCAAGCCGATGCCGCCGGCGCCGCCGGTGACGAGGTAGGTGGCATCCGGCCGGAAGCGGTGCGCCGCGGGTGACGGAAACGCGACGGCCATGCGCGGCGGCTCGATCGTCAAGACGTTCTTGCCGACATGCTTGCCCTGCGCCATATGCCGGAAGGCATCGACCACGTCCGCGGCGGGGAACGTGGTGTGCTGCAGGGGTCTGTACGCACCCGACGCGAACCGGGCCGAAACGTCGCCGAGCAGACGCTCGACGAGCGCCGGTTTCTCGCGCAGGTACTGCATGAGATCGAGCACGTGGTACCAGATGTTCTGGCGCAGCGTCTGCAGCCCGATTTTCGCGTTGCGGTGAAGATCGACCTTGCCGATTTCGATGAAGCGGCCGAACGGGGCGAGCACCGAGAGGCTGCGCGGGATGAAGTCGCCGGCGAGCGAGTTCAGCACCGCATCGACACCGCGCCCGTCTGTTGCGCTCATGACCTCGTCGGCAAACGCCAGTGTGCGCGAGCTCATGACATGCGGCACGCCCAGCGACCGGAGGAGCGCGCGCTTCTCAGGCGTGCCGGCAGTGGCGAAGATCTCCAGCGACAGCTGCTGTGCCACTTGAATCGCCGCCAGGCCGACCCCGCCCGCGCCGGCGTGGATGAGGACGCGCTCGCCCGGCTGCAGGCGTGCCAGGTCGGTGAGCGCGTGATGGGCGGTGAGAAATACGGTCGGGATCGTCGCCGCGTCTTCGAACGGCATCGATGCCGGCAGACCGAATACGAATCGCGCATCGGTTGTGGCGAACGATCGGAATGCGTACGGCGCCATGCCGGCGACGCGGTCGCCGGGCTGCCAACGGTTGACGCCCGCGCCGACTCGTTCCACGACGCCGGCGAAGTCGTCGCCGAACCACTCCAGATCCTGCGGGCGGCCCGGGTACGTTCCGAGCGCCTTCATCACGTCGCGGAAATTGATCCCGCCGGCGTGGACGCGAACTTCGATCTCTCCGGGTTCCGGATCGGCGCGGCGCGTCTCGTGCCATGCGAGGTTGGTGAGCACGCCAGGTTTTCGCGACTCGAGCCTGAACGGACGCACCCCTCCGTCACTAGCGACGGCCGGATACGTGCGCGCAACGAGCGTGTCGGATCTGACACGCCGCAGCCGTGGCACGTGACGACGTCCATCGCGGTAGGCGACCTCGAACTCGCCGTCCGACGGCAGCGTGACCTCGCCGAGCAGGTGCCCGACGTCCGTATCAGCCGCGGCTTGGTCGAGATCGATCACGAAGAAGCGGCATTCATGTTCGTTGTTCGCGACGCGGGTGAGACCGACGAGCGGAGCCGAAGCCAGTCCCGAGACGAGATCCTGCGGCTGCGCGCGGAAGACGCCACGCGTGACGAACCAGACCGGTACGCTGCGGTCGGCGACGGCCTGAATCACCTCCATCGCGGACATCAGGCCGTGGTCCTGTGCCGCGCGGAGTGCGGTCAGATCCACGGCCTCGGCCGGCGGATGGTCGAGGCTGCGGCAGTGGATGACACCGGAGATTCGCGGCGTCTCGTCGAGGGCCTGCCGGACCTCTGGGTGCAGACAACGTCGCGTCCGCCGCGATCACGCGGCAGTCGTGACCGCGGAGATGGAGGGCCGCTGCAAGCGACTCGGCGAGGCCGCCCCGATCCGCGAAGACGAGGTACTGCCGCGGCGACGCCCCTGCTTCGTCACTGCGCTCGGCCTCCTGCTCGTCGACGCCAGCCGGCAACGCACCTGTGCCATCAGCGCTGGCGTCGCGGAGATGACACGGTTCCCATTCGAAGCGATAGAAGTGATCGTCAACCCGATCGTCGTGGCGCTGCTCCACCCGAACGAGGGCAAATTGCCGCAGGTCCGCAACCGGCTTGCCGTTCGCACCCCGCACGTGAATGTCGGCGACGAGCGACGTCCCATCGTCTTGCAGCAGGCGTGCCCAGGCGACGAGACGGGTCTGGCGAACAGGGGTCTCGTAGACGACGACGCGACCGATCCGCTCCGGCAGGTAGAGGTGCTCAGGAGCGTTGTTGTCGTCCACCATCTGAAGACCGAGGAAGGCGTGGGAGCAGGCGTCCAGAACCGCGGGGTGGAACTGGTAGCGTCCGTGGTCAGCGGCCAACGCCTCGGGCACCGCGATCTCGATCAGGGTTTCGTTGCGGCCTCGCCAAAGGTGATTGACGAGTTGGAAATTCGGACCGAACTGGTAGCCGCGGCGCGCCCATTGTGTCCGGGTACTCGTCATGCGAGTAATGACGACCGCAGCGGCGCAGGCGGTCCGCTGCCGAGGCGGCCTCGGCGGGGTCAGAGCCTGAGTCGGCGGTGGTCCTCGACCAGCGTGCACGACGCGTGCAGTTCCCACGTCGCGCTGCCGTCCGGCGAGCCGTGAATCTGAAGGCTCTTGTCAGCCGGATCGAACGCCACCCTGACCGTCGTTGGCGAGTCGTTGGTGAGGAAGAGCGGCGCGGTGATTGCGAGGTCTTCGACCGCATGCCGATCGTCGGGAAAGAGCCGTGCCGCGACGGCGAGTGCCATCTCGACGAACGCGGCGCCGGGCAACACCACGCGATCCCAGATCTGATGATCCGCGAGGTACGGCAGACGCCGCAGGTCGAGTGTCAGCTGCCAGGTCGGCGAGGGCGTGTCGAGCCGGCGGCCGAGCAGCGGATGGTCCGGCGCGCCGAGGCGACGCGCGGCCGAGGCCGGGGGTTCAAACCAGAACGATTCATGCGTCCAGGGATAGCGGGGAAGCGCGGCGGACGTCGGACTGGCCTGGTTGAAAGACTGCCAGTCGACGGCGATCCCGTGGGTGTGCATCGCCGCCAGCGTCTGAACGACTTCCTCCGAGTCGTCGGCGTCGCGGCGGAGCGAATGGAATACTGCGCCGGTGATTCCTCGGGCGGCCAGGCAGTGGGTGATCGCGCCTTCGAGCGTCGGATGCGGCCCGATCTCCAGGAACGTGTCGTGCCCGTCCCGCGCGAGCGCGTCGATGCCATCCGCGAAGAGCACCGGCCGGCGCACGTTGTCCCACCAGTAGGACGCGTCGAGCGACTGGCCCGGGCGGATGTCGCCGTCGACTGTTGAAACGAAAGGCAGAATGGCCGGTTGCGGCGCCAGGTCCGCCAGGACGTCCAGCAGCTCGTCTCGCACGGGATCCATCGTCCGCGAGTGAAACGCGTAGGGAATCCGCAACCAGCGGCAGAACACGCCTTCGGCAGTCAAGCGGCGTTCGATGGACTCGAGGCCCGCGGCGTCCCCGCACAGCGTGATCAGCTGCGGGCTGTTGATGGCCGCGATTTCGACGCCGTCCACCTCGCGGACCAGCGCTGCGGCGCGTTCGGGCGACACCGCGACCACCAGTCATCCGCCCTTGCCCATGACGTGGTGTGCTGCAGACGGCTGCGGTGATAGATGAGCCGGTACTGCGTCGTCGAACGAATAGATGCCGGCCGTGTAGGCCGCGGCGACTTCGCCGACGCTATGACCGATGACCGCCGCCGGGGTGATGCCCCAGCTGCGCCACAGATCGACGAGTGCGACCTGCAGCGCGAAGAGGGCCGGCTGGGCGATGTCGGTGCCGTCGATCCGCGAGCTGACTTCGTCGCGGTTCAACTCGTCGATGAGTGACGAGCCGGTGAACGCCCGAAGGATGCGATCCGTCTCCTCGAGCCGTCGGCGAACCAACGGCTCGCGAGCCGCAAGGGTCCGGCCCATCGCCCACCACTGCCCGCCCTGGCCGGTGAAGACGAACACCGGCGGCCGGTCGGATTTGGTCCGCCCCGACACAACACCGGGAGCGTGACCGTCGCGGAGCCACTGTCGCAGCTGCCCCTCGAGCTCGGAGCCGGTACGACCCGCAACGACGAGGCGATGCGGGTGCTGCTCCTTGCGCGATCCGGCAGCGGCGCAGAGATCCGCCAGCGGCTCGGTTCCGTTCTGCAGGCAGCGGCAGAACGCGGAGACGTAAGCGCGGAGCGCGGTCTCGTCGCGCGCGGAGATCGGGAGGACCAGCGGACGATCCGCGCGATCCGACGGCCGGTGCCGACTCGCTGCGCCTGCGGTGGCGACTGCAGCACGACGTGGGCATTGGTGCCGCCGAAGCCGAACGAGTTGACGCCCACGATGGGCGGCTCGTCATTGCGGCGACGCCAGCGGTCGCGCGCGGTCGGCGACGACCAGCCCGAGCGCCTCGAACGGGATCTGAGGGTTCGGCCGTTCGTAATTGAGGCTCGGCGGAATGAGCCGGTGATGCGCGACGAGCGCGGCCTTGATCAGGCCGGCGATGCCGGACGCCGATTCGAGGTGACCGATATTGGCTTTGACCGACCCGATCACACAGGCCTCGTCGGGAGCGCGTCCAGCGCCGAGGACGCGCCCGAGTGCCGTGGCTTCGATCGGATCGCCGAGTGGCGTGCCCGTCCCGTGCGCTTCGACGTAGGCCACGGATGCCGGCACCACGCCGGCGTTGGCATACGCGGCCGCCAGCATCGCGGACTGGCCGTCCACGCTCGGCACCGTCATCGACGAGGTATGGCCGTCCTGGTTGACCGCCGTCCCGCGGATGACGGCGTAGATCCGGTCGCGGTTGGCCAGCGCCCGATCGAGCGGTTTCAGGACGACCACGCCCACGCCTTCGGCGCGCACGTAGCCGTCGGCGCGAGCGTCGAACGCATAGCACCGGCCGCTCGGCGACAGCATCGACGCCTTGCTGAACCCTACCGAGACTGGCGGGGTGATCAGCGCATTCACCCCGCCCGCCAGAGCCGTCTCGCAGGCCCCGGTGCGGAGGCTGTCGCACGCCATCGCGACAGCGACGAGTGACGATGAGCACGCCGTGTCCACCGAAACGCTCGGACCCCGCAGATCGAGCATGTAGGAGATGCGATTCGAGGCGATGCTCGCCGTGTTGCCGCTATTGGTATACGCGTCAACCTGCTCGGCGTCGCCAAGCTGCAGCGACCCGTAGTCGTTGCCCGAAATGCCGATGAAGACCCCGACCGGCGCGCCGCCGAGCCGCGACGGCGCCGTGCCCGCATCCTCGATCGCTTCCCACGCCACCTCGAGCAGCCAGCGCTGCTGAGGATCCATGCGCTGCGCTTCGCGAGGGCTGACCCCCCAGAAACCGGCGTCGAACTCCTTGAGTGTGTTGAGAAATCCGCCCCACCGCGAGGCCATCGCCCCGGCGGCGGCGCGATCCGGGTGAAAGTACGCGGCGAGGCTCCAACGGTCGGGTGGCACCTCACCAATGACCTGTCGTCCTTCAACCAGCAGCTGCCAGAACGACGCCGGGTCGACCACGCCGCCTGGCAGGCGGCAGCCGATCCCGACAATGGCAATTGGGGCCGCGGGTGCGATCGCGGAATTCGTTGCGAAACTCATCGTCGAGATAAGCGGAAAAATAGCGCGATCCGTCCCATAAAGCCCACAAGCAAAAAATACGCGGCTTCACGCGCGGGCGATCGGCAGTGCGACGTTCAACCCTGGTGACGTCGTCGGGACGCCGTCGAAGTCGAGCCAGCAGTGCCGCCGATAGTCGTACAGCTTGCAGAGCCGGCAGATCCGGAAGTACTCCGCGACCGTCAGTGGCACGACAAGACTGTGTTCTGGCGCCCGCTGTTCGAGCAGCGCCTGACTCTCGGCGAGCTCATACAGCGGGATCGTCGGATCGATGTGATGAGCTGGATGATCGAGGATGTTGTGCAGATAGACGCCCAGCCGTCCCGGGAGCACCATGTGGGTTGAGCTTCGCAGCTGCGCGTGGTGGAACTCCCACTCAGTCGGGGTCGTCGTACCACGCCGAGCCCGGGTGGGTGTGCTGGATGAACGACACGACGCCCATGAAGTACATCCACAGCACCCACGGCACGAGCACGATGATCGCCGCGCCAGCGAGTCCGAGGCGTCCGAGGTCGGTGCCCTCGATCAGTCGGTAGGCAAGCCACAGCTCGAAGGCGAAGAAGGCCACGACGAGCAGACGGTCCCGCTCGAAACGCGCGCGGCTGACTGGTGCGTTCGCCCCCGACGGAAACAGCAGATAGCCACCGTAGAAACCGATGGTGTAGGCGAGGCCGACGCCGAGTGGCGATCGATAGAGGCGCTCGAGCCGCTGGCGCCAGGGTGGCAGCCCATCGAACTCGTCCTTCGCGAGCGGCGCGAAGTCTGGATGCATGCCCTTCAGACACGTGCCGCCGTGGTGGAGGGTGTTGTGCGCGTGAATCCAGGACGCGTACGGGTGGAACTCGGGCAGCATGGCCAGCCGGCCGATGACGCGATTGAGCCAGCGGGCCGGGACCAGACTGTGATGCCCCGCGTCGTGCGAGATGACGAAGAGCGAGCCCATGAGGAAGGGAAGCCCGACTACACACAGGCCTTGAAGCCACCAGACCGGCGCAAGGCACGCTCCCGCAAACAACGCGACATAGAGCAGGGCGCTCCGCACGAAGTAGGTCAGCCCGCGAGCGGTCGAGCGCTGCCGTCGCGCTGCCGGGAGGGTCTGACGCCACTCGACGGCTGCGGCGATCGCGCCCCCTGGTGTGAAGTCCTGTCGGTTCGTGGCGACCTCGGAAACGAATTATACGCAGGTGCAAGCGCACTGACGCGAGGCGGACACGCGTCCGACCTCACGCGTCGGTCCGACTCGTCGACGACGAGGGAAGCAGATCCGGTGGGCCGGGCCGGGCGCGGCCGGCTGCGGCCGCGCGGTGCGCGATCGCCCGCGTCATCCCGCCAAAGACAAGGCCGTGAAACGGAAAGACGCTGAACCAATACAGACGGCCCAGCACGCCGAGCGGATCGAACGAAGCGGTGACGCTCAGCGTCGATCCGAGATCATTGGGAGTGACTTCGAACTCGAGCCACGCCCGCCCAGGCAGCTTCATTTCGGCCTGGAGGCGCAGGCGACGCGGCGGCTCGTAGACCTCGACGCGCCAGAAGTCCACCGCGTCGCCGACGCGCAGCGGCCGGCGCATCGGGCGCCCGCGTCGCATGCCGACGCCGCCGAACAGGAGGTCGAGAAAGCCGCGCAGGCGCCAGAGCCACGAATAGGCGAGCCATCCCGCCGCTCCGCCGATGCCTTCGACGATGGCAAAGGTGCGTTCAGGTGGCTGATCGATATACACCTCGCGGTGATCGAGCAACCGCTGGCCGAACACCGTCTCGCTCCGTGCCCGCGGGCTACCCGCCGCCGAGCGCGCGTCGTACCAGCTGGTCTCGGCGAACTCTCGATCCTCGAACGCTAGCGCCGAGCGAATAGCCTCGGACGCGGAACGCGGCGTCACTCGAAACAGGCGCGCCGCCGCATCGTCCTGCACGATCGTCGGGTGCTTGATGCTCTCGATCAGCTTGCGTCCCACGCGAGCGTAGAGCGGCGTGACGAGCCCCAGCCACAGGCTGCTGAGCCACGGCGTCAGGACCGGCACCGGAATCATGATGCGGCGCAGCGATCGCTGCCGCATGTACTCGCGCATCAGGCCGGCGTAGGACAACCGGTCCGCACCCCCAATTTCGACCACCACGCTGGCCGAGACCGGCACGTCGAGCGCCTGCACCAGGTACTGCAGCAGATCGCCGATGGCAATGGGCTGCGCGAGGATCGAGACCCAGCGCGGCAGGATCATCACCGGCAGGTGTTCGCTGAGGGCCCGAATCAGCTCGAACGACAGGCTCCCCGAGCCGATCACGATCGACGCGCGCAGCTCGATCGTCGGCACACCGGACTCGCGCAGGATGCGGCCCACCTCGTGCCGGCTGCGCAGGTGAGGCGACAGGTCCGAGGCGGTCGTCGCCGAGCCCGCCGAGAAAGATGATGCGACACACCCCGGCCGCACGGGCGGCGCTCGCAAAATTCCACGGCGCTGACGCGTTCGTTCTCCTCGAAACCGCGCGCGTCACCCATCGAGTGGACGAGGTAGTAGGCGACGTCGATCCCTTGCATCGCAGCCACGAGCGAGCTCGGGTCCAGCAAGTCACCCTCAACCACCTCGACATTCGGCCCGACCCGCCCGGCCAGCGGACCGGTGCTTCGCGCGAGACACCGGACCCGGTGACCGAGCGGTTGAAGGACGGTGAGCAGCCGGCCGCCGACATAGCCGGTGGCACCGGTCAAGAGGACGTTCACAACCAACTCTTCATTGCATCGAGCGTGCCGTCAGGCGAGACGCTGCTGGCGGTGCGCTTCCGGGCCACTTGCGGAGAGACGCTACGAGACCCGCGTCGGGATGCCCGGCAGCCGCGGGTGCTCGAAGGCGAAGATGCGCGACGGCAGCGCGACGTCGAGACGCGGCACGTACTCTTCGCGCGCATCGTCGAGCTGCTGGAGAATCTCCTCGGCCAGCCACGACGGCGACTCGACTCTCGCGAAGGCGCCAAAGCCAAGGATCCACGTCCTGAGCGCGGCGTCGGCGCTGACCTGCAGCGTCATCCGGACGCCGCCGTCCGCGAGGTTGGTGAACTTCTGCGACGCGTGCCACGTCCGCTCGCGCACGTACGAGGCGATGCGGCGGCTTGAACGTCACGACGATGCGAATCGGCTTGCCACGATTGACGCCGAGCGAGTGGGCGAAGGCCTCGGGCGCGAGCTCGGCCTGAATGTCGAAGCGCTCCTCGCCCAGTGACAGTTTCTGGATGCGTTCGACCGCGAACGTCCGGACCTCGCCGTACTCAGGGACCCACGCCAGAAGGTAGAGACCGCCGTGCGCATGCACCAGACGGTACGGATGGATCGCGTAGTCTTTCGCGGCGCCGCGCGAGGCCGAGAAGTAGCGCATTGTCGCCTGCCGTCGATCGGCGGACGCTTCGATCAGACGGGCAACGTGGTCTTCGTAGGTCTTGGTTCCGGGTTTCTTGACCGCGCCGGGCTTGGCTTCGACGAGCGCGGGCAGCTGATCGAGGAACGCGCGCATCTTCGGCGGGAGCGTCTTCTCAATCTGACGGGCGACCGCCGCGAGTGCCCCGCCAAACGGCGCGCCGGCCATGCCGTCGACCATCGCCCGCGCCATGTACAACGCGCAGAGATCCATCATCGACAGACCGAGCTCGGACAAGCCCGCGGAACGGCGCGGCGACGAGCTTCCAGCGGGTGCGGCGGCCATCGAGCTCCGAGGTCAGCGGGAAGCCGGCCTCCTGCAGCGCCACCATGTCGCGCCAGACGGTTCGTTTGCCGACGTTGAGCTGGAGCGCCAGGGCGTCGACTGTCTTGCCAAGCCGCTGCGCGTCGAGCGTGCGCAGGATTCTCCACTGGCGGATGACCTCGGCGTTGCGCATGGGGCGATCGACAAAATTGTGTCAGATCGGCCGAGGCAGCGGCGATGAAATCTCCGGGCGGCGTGGGCCCTATTGCCTACTTCTTCCCAGGACCGTGCAGCGGCCGGCCAGGCCGTTCGGCGGTGATTTTCCCGTCGCTGACGACGGCGCGGCCGTTGACGAGGACGTGACGGATCCCGGTCGAGTACTTGTTCGGGGCTTCGAACGTCGCCTCGTCTTTCACGGTCGCCGGATCGAAGACCGTAATGTCGGCGAAGAAGCCGGGGCGCAGGATGCCGCGATCGAGAAGGCCGACGCGGGTCGCGGCCTGGGATGTCATCTTGCGGACCGCCTCCTCGAGCGAGAGGAGCTGCTCGCCGCGGACATAGTGGCCGAGGACGCGCGTGAACGTGCCCCACGCGCGTGGATGCGACTTCGACTCCGACAACGGCCCGTCCTCCGCGCGCGCTCCCGAGTCGGTGTCGAACGACACGATCGGATGCCGCATCACCGCCCGGACGTCGTCTTCGTTCATGATCGAGATGATCACCGACGACTCGGCCTGATCGGCGATGACCAGATCCATCGCGGCGTCGCGCGGGTCCTTGGCCATCGCCTTGCCGATCTCGACGAAGTTCATGCCCTCGTACTTGCGGAGCTCCGGGTTGAGGACCGAGCTGAGCATGACCCCGGCCGGACCGCCCGACCCATACCACTGGTTCTCGAACGGCGCGTTGGGGTCGTCCATGTCCTTCTTGATCCGCTCCCGCGTCGCCGGATCCTTCAGCCGTTGAGCAGCGCGTCGGTCCCG
The DNA here is from genome assembly GCA_963841895.1 of uncultured Acidobacteriota bacterium. Classification (GTDB taxonomy): domain Bacteria; phylum Acidobacteriota; class Vicinamibacteria; order Vicinamibacterales; family UBA2999; genus JACCSI01. Next base: position 101,753 of record CAWJEO010000005.1, on the reverse strand, counting down.
CCTTCACGAGCCCAGATCGGCAGGCAGGCGTCGAGGCCGTTCGAGGCGCGATTGTAGGGATACACGTTTGCCGAGACGCGCAGGCCGCGCCCGCGCGCCGCGTCGATCCGGCGGAGGACCTCGGGCATCTTGCCCCAGTTCGCCTTGTAGGCCGTCTTCAGGTGCCAGATCTCCGCAGGGATGTCGGCCTGCTCGGCAATCGTGAACACCTCGTCGAGCGACTCGAAGATCTTGTTGCCCTCGGAGCGCTGGTGCGTGATGTAGATGCCGCCGTACGAGGCGGCGACCTTTGCCAGTTCGACGAGCTCGGCGGTCGAGGCGAACCGGTTGGGCACGTATTGGAGCGACGAGCTGACACCCAGCGCGCCCTGCTCCATGGCCTGCGCCACCAGCCGCTTCATTTCGGTCAGTTCGCGCGTCGGTCGCCGGACGATCCGCCTTCCCGATGACGTGGTCGCGCAACCCGCCGGACCCGACGAACGTGCCGATGTTCACCGCCGACTTCGAGCGTTCGATGCGCGCGAAGTACTCCGCGAGCGATCGCCAGTCATGGGTGACCTTGAAGTGTTCGTACGGCGCCCTTGCCCTCGCCAACCATCCGATCGTTGACCGGCGCGATCGATGCGCCTTCGCCGGTGATCTCGGTCGTGATGCCCTGGGTGATTTTGCTCGCCACGCGGTTGTCGACGAGGACGTTGAACTCCGACTGGCCCAGCAGGTCGATGAAGCCGGGGGCGACAATCAGGCCGGTGGCGTCGATCCGTTGACGGGCCTGCGCGTCCTTCAGGTTGCCGATGGCGGCGATGCGGTCGCCGCTGATCGCGACATCGGCGCGAAACCACGGCGCGCCGGTGCCATCGACGACGCGGCCGTTGGCGAGGATGAGGTCGTAGCTGGCGGCGACAGCCGCCGGCTGGTTCTGCGGTGCCCCGGCTTGCGTGCAGGCGGCCGCCAGCAGCGTGACGAACCCAAGGAGAATAGAGGCCCGGCGATCGCACATGCCGGGCATGCTATCCGAAATCGATATCCTCGCCGGGTCCACTGGGAGATCACACGATGACCGCTCGCGTCCGTCCCGCCACGTTCGTCTTCAGCCGCCGAGGCCTTCCCCTCGATCTGCACCCTGATCGCCCTTGCGACCGTCGCGACCGCGCAGCAGCCGACGACGCACACGTTTGCGGCCGAGCGGTACTACAACACGTTCTCCGGCGCCCACCCGCCGGCGCTTCGGATCAAGCCGGGCGACCGCGTGATCACCAAGACCGTCGATGCGGGGGGCGTCGACTGGAACGGCAACCAGGTCACGCCAGGAGGCAATCCGCAAACCGGGCCCTTCTACGTCGAAGGTGCCGAGCCCGGCGACATGCTCGTGGTCGCCATCGACAAGCTCGAAACCAATCGCACGACGGCCAATTCGCAAAGCCTGCTGGCTCCGTACACGGTCGATCCGGGGTCGCTGCTGTCCCGCGTCGATCGCGAGCCGCGGCGCGTCACGTGGCTGCTCGACAAGGCGAAAGGCGTGGCCCGGCTCGACGCGGCCGACATCGCGACCATTGAATTGCCGCTGCGGCCGATGCTCGGTTGCCTCGCGGTCGCTCCGGCGCGCCGGGAAGCCATCGCGACGAGCACGCCCGGCGCCTTCGGCGGCAACATGGACTACGCCGGGCTCACCGCCGGGGTGAAAGTCATGCTGCCGGTCAACGAGCCCGGGGCCCTGCTCTTTCTCGGCGACGGTCACGCGCGTCAAGGCGAAGGGGAAGTCGTCGGCACCGGCCTCGAGACATCCCTCGACGTCGAGTTCACGGTGACCCTGGTCAAGAAGAAGACCATCGCCTGGCCGCGACTCGAGAACGAGACGCACGTGATGGTCCTCGGCAGCGAGCGGCCACTGCTGCAAGCGCTCCAGCATGCGACGACCGAGCTGCAGCGGTGGCTGGTTGCCGACTACGGTCTGTCCGAACGGGCCGCGGCGACGTTGATGGGGCAGGCGATGGAGTACGAAATCGCGAACGTCGTCGATCCGCACTTCACCGTGGTCGCCAAGATGCGGAAGTCGATCCTCGCCACGGTCAAGCCGGCGGCGAAATAGGCTCCTGCGGGGCGGCGCGCCCCGAATCACGGTGCGGCTCTGGGCTCTGTCGTAGCCCAGACGCTGGCCCCGAAACCACCTCAACCGTTCGAGCCCCGCTCCTTCGTGCTCCGGTTGCACACACTGTCATAGCCGCGATTCCGGTCGATACATGATAGGGATCGACGGTGACATGCCCGCGACCCGCACCGTGCTCATCGTCGACGACTCACCGACCATTCGCCGCATGATCAAGGTTGCGCTGTTACCGCTGCCTGATGCGACGTGCATCGAAGCCGGCAGCGGCCTTGAAGCGATCGAACAGCTCACGCTCGGCCCGTCGGCCTGATGGTGCTCGACCTGAACATGCCCGACATGCACGGGCTCGAGGTGCTCGCAGTTCGTGCGGCGCCATCCGGCCTATCGTGCCCTGCCGGTGATCGTGCTGACGACGCGCGGCGATGAAGCGAGCCGCGAGGCGGCCCTGGCCGCAGGCGCCACGTCTACCTGACCAAGCCATTCCAGCCCGCAGGTGCTCGCCGACACACGCCAGCGCTCGCTCTACGGACGATGCCGCGGCGCCGAGAACGCCGCCCATGTGTTACCCGGAACCAGCATCCGGTGACTTCCTCGCCGGCTTCATGGACGACTACTTCGCCGAGTGCGATGAGCACCTGACGGCGGTCCGTCGGCATCCTCGCCGAGGCGCAGCCGGCACTGGCGCACGGCCTGCCGTCCGCTGCGCTCGAAGAGCTGTTTCGCAGCTTTCACTCGATCAAGGGCCTCTCGGGGATGGTGCAGTTGCGCGACGCCGAACTGCTCGCGCATCACATGGAAAGCTATCTGCGGCTGCTGCGCAGCCGCGAGGCGCGTTTCACGGCGCCGGGCTCGACGGGCTGATCAACGGCACCTCGCTCCTCGAGCGCGTGATTGCGGCGCGACGCAGCAATCAGCCGGGGCCGTCGATCAGAGCCGGTCGTCGCGCAGCTCGATGCGCTCGCCGCCAGCTGCGAATCGCCGACTGCCGGCGTCGTACGATGACCGACGGCGCGCCCGCGCCGGACCACGGCGCGGCGGAGCGGTCGGCGGCGCTGGCGACGTCGGTCTTCGACCCGTCGCCGGAACGCGCCGCGCGCGGCATCACGGTCGATCGAGTCCGCGCGCCGCTGCAAGAGGTCGGCGGACATCGTCGACGCGGCGCCGACGCATCGGCAACGCGCGGCGCCATCCGCTTCGAGTTCACCTGGTCGAGGCACGTCAGTGACGCCGACGTCGTCTCGCCTGGCGGGAGCAGGGGATGGCAGTCACGGCGCACGCGTCGATCGCGACCGGCCGAACGTCGAGCCGCGGCGCGCCGAGCCGGCCGTCGCGCCGCGCGGCGCCTCACGCTCGTCGCACTTCGTGCGCGTGGACCTCTCCCGGCTCGACGAGTTGATGCGGATGATCGGCGACATCGTCATTTCCCGGGCCCGGCTCGGCGAGATCGCTGACGCCGCTCGAGGCCCACGTGCCCCCGGTCGCGTGGCGGGCCGATGCAGGAGAACAGCTACGCCATCGAGCGTCAGCTGCGCGACCTGCGCGAAGGCGTCATGCGGGTCCGGCTCGTCCGGGTCGGCGAGATCTTCGGCGGATGCCGTTCGTGGTGCGCGACCTCGCCCGTGAATCGGGCACGCAGGTCGAGCTCGCAGATCCGCGGACAGGACACCGAGATCGACAAGTTCCTCGTCGAGCGGATGATGGACCCGGTGCTGCACCTGGTGCGCAACGCGGTCAGCCACGGAATCGAGAGCGGTCGAAGAGCGGCGCGCCGCCGGGCAAGCCTGACGGCCGGCGCCTCACGCTGAGCGCCGCCGGCGTCGGCGACGTCGTCACGCTCGAGATTGCGGACGACGGGCGCGGCATCGACGTCGAGGCGGTCGAAGCGCGCGCCCGCGCGATGGGTCTGCCGGTCGCGGACGGTCCGCTCGAAGAGCACGCAGCTGCTCGACCTCCTCTGCCTGCCGGGATTCTCCACCCGTGACGACGGCCGATCGCGCCGCCGGCCGCGGCGTCGGCATGGAGGTCGTGCACCGCGCGGTGCAGCGAGCTCGGCGGCACGCATGGCGCTCGACACGCGCCGGGTGAAGGCACGCGCTTCCTCGATCGAGCTGCCGCTGACGCTGGCGATCACCGATGCGATCATCGCCTCGCGTCGGCGGGCAGCAGTTCGCGGTGCCGCAGTCGTCGGTGCGCGAGGTGATGGAAGTCGACCCGTCCACCGTCGCCTGCTCGAGAACAACGAGATCGTCCCCTATCGCGGCGGCGTGCTGCCGATCGTGCGGCTGGCGCGCTGTTTCGGGCTCTGCGCCGCGCCCCGGCCGTGCGCTGCACGTCTTCGTGGTCGGCCCCGGGCCGTCGGCCGTCGGCCTCGCGGTGGACCGCATTCATACGCAGCGAGAGATCGTGGTCCGGGCCGATCACCGATCCGCTGATCAAGGTCGACGGCGTGACCGGCGCGACCGATCTCGGCGACGGCCAGGTGGTGCTGATCCTGGATCGCGCCGCGTCTGCGCCGCGACGCTGCTGCCGCGGCCGCGCAGTCGCGCGGCGGGCGCGGCATTCGGCCCATGAGCGGACATGGAGACAACTACATCCTGTTCTCGGTGCCGGTCGACGACCTACGGGCTGTCGAGCCATGACGTTGCGCACGTCGAACTGGTCGACGCACGTGACCCGGGTGCCGAATGCCCCGTCACTTCGTCGATGGCGTCGTGTTCTCGCGCGGCGCCGTCGTCCCGGCGGTCAACCTGCGGGCGCGCTTTGGCTTCGAGCGCGCGCCGTACGACGCGCGCACGCGGCTGATCGTCGTGCAGCACGGCGGCCGCAGCGTCGGACTCATCGTCGATTCGGCGCGCGAGTTCGTCACCATTCCGGCGGACGTCGATCCAGCCGCCGGCCGAGGCGATTGACCGGCCCGAGCGGGCGCTATCTCGCCGGCGTGGCGATTCTCGGCGACCGCATGATCCTGATTCTCGATATTTCCGAAGCTGTTGAAGATCGACGATCTCGGCGGCCGCCGCGGCGCGGCGCCGTGCAGATTCCCGAGGAGAACTGACCATGGCGCGCAACGGAAACGGCAACCGTCCGGACCAACGGGTCGTCGACATCGGCGATACGGACGCGAGGTCTGCTCGACCAGGCGGCGCATCGTGGCCGCCTCGGCCGCGGTGATCGCGCGGACGGCCGACGATGTGGCCGAGGGTGCCGAAGTGCAGCTGCCGGCGCTCGATGCTGCGACTCGAGCGGGCTGAACCGAGATGTCCGCCTCGCTGCGCGAGACCGCCGGCCAGGCCGAGTCCGTGGCGGCATCGGCCAGAGGAGCTGGTGTCGTCGCGCCAACGAGATCGCGACCTCGATCGAGCAGGTGACCGGCAACGCCGACAGCCTGGCTGCCTCGGTCACCGAGACGGCAGCGTCGATCCAGGAGACCGGCGCGTCGATCCAGAGCGTCGACCGCCATCGCGCAGGAGATGGCGGCCGCCTCGCAGGAGGTCACGACGTCGATCAACCGAAGTCGCGGGGTCGGTCCGAATCGGTCAGCCGCGACACCGAGAGCCTCGGCTCCGTCGGTGACCGAGACCGCGGCGGCGATCGAGGAGATGTCGCAGTCGATCAGCGGTGTCGCGTGCAACGCCGACGACCTGGCGACGCCGCCGAAGAAACCGCGTCGTCGATCAACGAGATGGCGGCGTCGATCGAACAGGTCGGCGCGATGACCGAGAGCCTGGCCACCGCGGTCGAAGAGAATTCGACCTCGATCGAGCAGATGTCGCGGTCGATCCAGGCGGTGGCCGCAGAGCGGCCGTCGGATCAGCGACGCCGCCACCGGTGCGGCCGCAGCGCGACCCAGCTGGAGCGGATCGACCGAATCGGTCGCCGATCTGGCCCGCCGCGCCGACGAGCTGACGACGCGGGCTGCCCGCGATGCCGAGGAAGGCGGGGCCGCGGTCCAGCGGTCGATCCAGGGGATCTCGCGCTTGCGGGAATCGATGTTGCAGTCGTCCAGGTGATGAGCGAGATGGGTAAGCGGACGACCGACATCGGCATCGATCGTCGACACCATCAACCTGATCGCCGAGCGGACCAATCTCCTGTCGCTGAATGCCTCGATCGAAGCGGCGCGAGCCGGCGACGCGGGCCGCGGGTTTGCGGTCGTCGCCGAAGAGATCCGCAACCTGGCCGACCGGTCGGCGAAGGCCACGGCCGACATCGCCGGGATCATCAGGGCACTGCAGGAGGTCGCCCAGGACGCGATGACGCTCGTCGAACGAAGGGCTCCGCGTCGCCGACGACAGCAGCGCGCTGGCGGAGAGCAGCGCGGCGGGTCTCACGCAAGATCCTTGCCGGCCTTGCCGAAACGGCGACGCTCGGTCAGTCAGATCGCGCGGGCGACCGACGAGCAGCGGGCGGCGGCGCAGACTGTCGTCAGCAGCGATTGCCGCGACGACCGAACAGGCCCGGCAGGTCGCGGCCGCGACCGCCGAGCAGGTCGACCATCGCGATCCAGCTCGTGCAGGCGACCGGCCAGATGCGGAAGATCGCGCAGGAAATCGCCAAGGCGGTCGCCGAGCAGGGGCGGGCGGCGCGCGACGTCATCAAGGCGGCGCAGAGCACGATCGAAGGCTGGCCATCGCAGGTGCGCAAGGCCACCGGCGAGCAGGCGAAGAGCGCCGCCGAGATCGCGCAGGCGGTCGATTCGATGCGGCGCGGCGCGGCGACGACGGCGCGGGCGGTCGGCGAACAGGCGATCGCGACCGAGCAGATCGCCAAGGTCGGCCGACGGTCTGGCGCGTCAGGCGGCCAGTGTGTCGCGCGCGATGGACGAACAGTCGACCGGCGGTGTAGCAGATCACCAGCGGCGATCGGCGAGCATGCGGCACGCAGTCGGCAGCAGGCGGCGCAAGGCCCTGGCGGAACAGACGCGCGCGATGAAGGACGTCGTGGCGGCGTCAGCGACGGACGGCCAAGCAGCATCAAGCTGATTCACCGCGCGCCAACCGCGAGCACACTCGACGGTCTCGGCGGACCTGCTCGACGCAGGTGGCGGACGTCCGCCGGGTCACCGACCGCAACGCCGCCGGCGTCAAGGAGACGCGCGGCAGCACCGAGCGACCTGCTGGCGCAGGCGACAGCGCTCTGAACGACGCTCGATCGGCACGCGCCGGCTGACGCAACGGCGGCACCGGACGTGGGCGGCCGGCGCAGCGGCGCGCGCTGAAGGACCGATCGTCCGTCGGCGACATCGGCATCCTCACGACCGACCGCGGACCTGATCGTCCGCAGTCGTGGGACGACTGGCTCGCCGACGCGCCACCGGCCTTCGGCCGCGACCGGCGTCGTCGGCCGCCCGCTCACCGAGCTGGTTCCGCGACCTCGAGACGCGCGGCCTGCTCGCGCCGCTTTGACGACGGTCCTGCGACCGGCACGGTGCAGGTGCTCGCCCCGGCCTTTCACCATTACCTGATTCCCTGCGCGCCGCGCGACGCCATCGCCGCACTTCGCGGACGATGCAGCAGCGCGTCACCATCGGTCCGCTGCGCGACGGCGAGCGGATCGCCGGCGCCATTGATCGCGATCGAGGACGTCACCGCGCGGCTCGAGCGCGAACGCGACGCTGGCCGGCGGCCCTGGAGAGCGCCGACGCCGCCGTCCGGCGCGCGCGCGGCCGAGGCGATCGCAGCGGCGAGCCGTATCGAAGCGCTCGACGCGTTCCGCCGGTCCTCGGCGACGACGACTGGCGGATGCGCTACGCCGCCGTGCGCGGGCCTGGCGCGGACGGCGGACGCCGACTTGCATGCGGTGCGTTGATCGACGACCCTGCAGCGAGAACATCGCAACTTCAGTCTGCTGAGCAGCGCCCTCAAGCTGCTGGCGACGACCGACGTCGACGTGACCGGGCCGCTCGCGGAGCTCCTCGACGACCCGGATGCCGACCTGCGGATCCAGGCCGCGCTGGCGCTCGGCGAGCAGCACCATCCCGGCGGCGATCGCGGCGCTCGTCGCGCGCGCTCGCCGACCCTGATGTGAACGTCCGGTTCCACGCCATCGAAGCGCTCGGCCGGCTGCGCGCCGAAGCCGCGATCGAGCGCCTGCTCGCGATCGTCGAGTCGCGCGACTTCTTTCTCGCCTTCGCGGCGCTCGACGCCCTGGCCGCTCATCGGCGATCCGCAGCGTCGCGCCCGATCTCGTGCCGCTGCTCGACGACGATCAACCTCGCGTGCCGGTCGCCGACGCCCTCGGCGCGCTCGGCGACGACCGATCGGTCGAGCCGCTGGTCGCACGCGCTGAACCGGTCGCGACGTTGCTGCGGTCGCCATCGTCGGCGCGATCGCCCAGCCATCGCACGATCCGCTATGACGCGCAGGACAGAGACGGCGATCGACGTCGCGCGATCTGGTCCGCGATGCGCTCGACGGCCGCCGGCCGCAGCGCACGCTGATCGCCGCGGCCGCGACTGCCTCAGGCGAGCAACTGCCGGCAGTCGTCGCGGCGTGCTCGGCTGGCTGCGAGGGCCCGAGGTCGGTGCAGCCGCGCTGACGCGGCTGCTCGGCCGACGCCGGCGGGCGCGGCGACGTCGTCGAAGCGCTCGTCCGCCACGGCGAGCGGCTGTGGTCGACTGCTGGTCGAGCAGCTCGACGCCGAGGATCGACGGCGACGCGTCACGCGGCGATTGTCGCCCTCGGCCAGCTCGGCAGCCGGCGCGCGACGGCGCGGCTGCTCGAGGCTCGCTCGACGGCTCGCCGAGACGCTGCGTCATCGCCGCTGCCGGCGCCCTGGCGCGCATCGGCGACCCGGCGCGCCTTCGAGCCGCTGCTACCGCTCCTCGGCGCACCCCGATGCCGCGGTGCGGCAGGCCGTCGATCGGCGCGCTCAACTCGATTGGCCATCCCGAAATGCCGGCGCGGATCGGCGCGCTGCTCGACGAGCGCCGATCCGCTCGTCCGCGAGTCGGCGGTGCGGATTGCCGGCTACTTCGGGTATCGCGAGACCGTCGACCAGCTCCTCGCGCTGGCCGACGCGATCCGATCGAATCCGTCCGCGCCGCCGCGCTCGAGCACCTGCCGTTCTTCGATGACGATCGCGCGGCGGTCGCGTGCTTCGGCGGGCGCTCGACGCGCGACACGCCGCGGGTGCGCGCCGCGGCGGCCCGGGCGCTCGGCCGCGTCGAGATCCGCAGGCGCTCGACGCCGCTCCGTCGCGGCGCTCGACGACGGCGACTCATGGGTGCGGTACTACGCCGCGCGCGCGCTCGGCGAGCAGCGTGACGCGCCGCGGCGGCCGCTCCTGGCGGGCTCGCGCGCAGCCGACCCGTCGACGCACGTCCGCATCGCCGCGCATCGATGCGATCGGCGCGCATCGCGCCGATGCGGCTCGCCGTCGATGCGCTCAAGGCGCTGCGCCGCCGACCCGCAATGCCGACGTCGCGGCGGCGGCGCTCGTCGCGCTCGGCCGGATCGGCGGCGCAGATGGCCTGCCCCATCTGCAGGAGCGCGCTCGGCGCGCCGCGCGCCGGCGCGCCGGGTGGCGCGGTCGAGGGCACTGACGGCGCTCGCGCGAGCCGCGGACGCGGTCGAGCTGCTGCGAGTGGCCCGCCGCGGCCGACGCCGACGCGCGGTGTCGCGCGGCCTGGCGATCGACGGCGCTCGGCACGATCGCCGCCGGACGAGGGCGACGGCGCTGACGCGGCGATCGACGCGCTGCTCGGCGCTGCTGCGCCGATGCCGGATCGTCGCGACCGGCGGCCGTCGCCGCGCTTAGCCCAGCTGCCCGTGCCGGCGCATTCCGCGACGTCGGCCGCGGCCTGCGCCACGCCGATCCCGCCGTGCGGCGCGCGACGGTCGAGGCGCTGGCGCGCTTCCGCCGTCCCGAGGCGACCCGCGCTGCTCGAGCGCGGCGCTCGGACGACGCTGACCCCCGGCGTCCGCGAGACCGCCGTCCTCGGCGATCGATCGCGGCTCGGGACGCGGCGGGCCGACGACGATCGCGGAGCTGGCGCGCACCGATCCGTCCAAGGCGCGTGCGGCGCGCGGCGGCCGCGGCGCGCTGCGGCCTGCGGCGGCCCGGCGGCCGTCGGACTGCGCGGACCGCGATGGCCTTCGATGCCGACAGTCTTGGCCTCGTCGCCGAGCGCCGTGTGGCTCGTGCGCGACCTGGTGCACGAGCGGACCGGGCTCTACTACGACGAGCGGCCGGTGCGATCAGATGGCCGATCGGCTCGCGCCGCTCGTGGCCGAGCGCGGGCTTCGACATCGTTCCTCGACTACTACTACCTGCTGAAGTACGACGCGCACGGCGCGGCGAGGAATGGGACCGCGTGATGGACGCGCTCAGCGTGCCCGGAGACCTACTTCTGGCGCGAGATCGACCAGCTGCAGGCGATCGTCGACGACGATCATCCCGGCGCTGGCCGCGCGAGCCGCACCGGCCGATCGCCGATCTGGTGCGTGCCGTGCGCCACCGGCGAAGAGCCGCTGACGCTCGCGATGATGCTCGACGCAGCGCGGCTGGTTCGACGCGCGGCCATCGAGATCGACGGCGAGCGACGCCAGCCCGGCGGCGCTCGACGCGCGCGCGCCAGGGCCTCTTACCGCGAGCGGGCCTTCCGCACCCTGCCGCCGCGATCTGCGCGAGCGGTACTTCACGCGCCGAAGGCGACGCGCTGGCGGGTCGATCCGGCGCTGCACGCGCGGGTGCGCGCTGGAGCCGCGTCAACCTGATCGACGCCGCCGAGGTCACGCCGCGCGCGGCGGCGCCGACATCATCTTCTGCCGCAACGTGTTCATCTATTTCTCCGAGAGCGGCGGTCCGGCGCGTCGTCGACCCTTCGCCGACGCGATGCCGACCCCGGGCTATCTGTGCGTCGGCGCGGCGGAGTCACTGCTGCGGTTGACCAACGTTCGAGCTCGAAGAGATCGGCGGCGCCTTCATCTACGTCAAGACGACCGCGACCGAGAAGGGACGTCAGCTGATGACGGACATCGTGCGGGTCGTCGTCGTCGACGACTCCGCCTACGTGCGGAAGGTCGTGAAGCAGATGCTGTCGCGCAGCCCGTTCATCGAGGTCGTCGGCACGGCGCGCGACGGCGCCGAAGCGCTCGAGATGGTCGCGGAGCTCAAGCCCGATGTGGTGACCTGCGACCTGAACATGCCGGCGATGGACGGCGTCGCGTTCGTGCGCGCAGCAGATGGCGCCGCCGGCCGGTGCCGATCATCATCATCAGCATCGCCAGCGCAGTCCGGCGAGCAGGTGCTCGCGGCGCTCGACGCCGGGGCCATCGATTTCGTCCAGAAGCCGACCGCGCTCGCGACCGACAAGCTGCTCGAGATCGCCGACGAGCTGATCGAGAAGGTGAAGGCGGCGGCCGCAGTCGCCGCTGCGAGCAGCGGCGCGCCGCCGCGTCACCGGCACGTCCAGCCGCCGCGGCCGCGACCGGCGCGCAGCCGGTGCCAGCGTCGACATCGTCGTCATCGGCACCTCGACCGGCGGCCGCAGGCGCTGAAGCGCTGGTCGTGCCCAGCTGCCGCGGACTTTCCGGTGCCGGTCGCGCATGGTGCTGCACATGCCGGTCGGCTACACGGAGATGTACGCCGCGCAAGCTGAACGAGCTCTCGCGCGCTGACCGTGATCGAGGCGCGGGGCGGTGAGAGGTCGGGGTCGGGCATGGCGTTTCTCGCGCCGGCCGGCCGCCACCTGACGTTCCGCCGGAAGCCGACGGCGTCGTGCGTGACGCGGCTCGACCTCCGGCCGCTCGATACGCCGCACCGTCCGGCCGTGGACGTGCTGTTCCAGTCGGCCGCTGAAGTCTACGGACGCGCGCGTGCTCGGGGTCGTGCATGACCGGCATGGGCGCCGACGGCCGCGAAGGGGCGGCCTGGATCAAGGCCAAGGGCGGGCAGGTATCTGACCGAGGCCGAGGAGACCTGCGTCGTGTACGGTATGCCGCGATCGGTCGTCGAAGCGGGGCTCAGCGACGCGATCGGTCCCGCTCGACCGGCATGGCGCAGGCCATAATGGAGCGTCTATGAACGCGCAAAGTCCTCGATCGTCGACGACTCGGGCCTGGCGCGGCGGAGTACCCGCCGGATCCTCGAGGCGGCCGGTTACGAGGTGGTCGAGGCCGAAGACGGGTTGTCGCGCGCTCGAGCGGTATTTCGTCGAGAAGCCGGCGGTCGTGCTGCTCGACCTCGTGATGAAAGGCATGTACGGCCTGGACGTGCTCGACAAGCTCCGGGAGATGGATCCGAAGGCGCGCGTCATCGTCGTCTCGGCCGACATTCAGACGTCGTCGCGCGAGCATGGTCGACGACGCGGGCGGCGACCGCGCTTTCTCAACAAGCCGGTCGCAGCGCCGAGGACTTGCTCGCGGCGCGTTCGGAGCGCGCTTGCGAGGAGCCGGCTGATGGAGCTCACGTCGGTCCAGCAGGACGCGCTCAACGAACTGCTGAACATCGGGTTTGGCCGCGCCGGCCGCCTCGCTGTCGCGAGCTCACCGGCCACCGCGTCGCTGCTCGAGGTGCCCGCAGGTCTCGATTCACCCGATCGCCGAGCTGCGCGAGCGCGCTCGGCGCGCTGTCGGTCAGGAAGACGTCGCCAGCGTGCACCAGATCTTCTCGGGACCGGTCGCCGGCGACGCGCTGCTGATTCTCAACCACAGCGCGGCGGGCGATGCTGAAGCAGCTGCTCACCGACGAGCCGCCGCTGCCGCTGCACGTCGATGCCTCGGCGCGCGAGGTGCTGACCGAGGTCGGCAATATCCTGCTCGAACGCGTGCCTCGGCACCTTCGGCAACCTGCTCGACGTGCAGGTGTCGTTCTCGGTGCCGCAGCTCAGCCTCGACACGCTGCACGGCGTGCTGCGAGTCGCTGATGGTCAACCGCGAAGGGCATGCGCTACGCCCTGCTCGTCACGCCGGCTTCCGCCTGCGCGACGCCGAAGTCACGCGGCTATCCTGATGATCGTGCTGAGCGTGGCCTCGCTCGACCGGCTGATTCGCGCCGTCGAAACCTGGGAGCAGCGACTAGGCGACCGTGTCGCCAGCGACGCCTCTGCTGCAACGCCGCGATGCTGCGCTGGTTCAACGAATTGTCGCAACCAGGGCATCTTCACGACCGATGGCGGCCTGCGTGATCCGCAGCTGGAACCGCTGGCTCGAGCGGCACACCGGGCGCGGCTGACGAGCGCCGTCGTCGGCCAGCCGCTGCTTCGAGGTCTTTCCCGAGCTCACCACGCGCGGCCTCGACCGCTACTATCGCGCCGCGCTCGCCGGCGAGGCCAGCGTCCTCGCGCACCGCTTCCACAGTCACCTGATTCGAGTACCCGGACTTCGCGGCAGCGGCGCGATGCCGCAGAGCGTCGCGCGTCGCGCCGCTCCTCGACGGCGACGCGATTGTCGGCACCGATCACGGTGATCGACGACGTCAGCGAGCGGGTCAACAGCGAGGCCGAGATGCGCCGCCAGATCGCGGCGGCCGAGTCGGCGCGCGGCGACCGCCGAAGACGCGCTGCGCGTGAAGGACGAGTTCCTGGCCACGCTGTCGCACGAGTTGCGCACGCCGCTGAACGCGGTGCTCGGCTGGACGCAGCATCCTGCTCGGCCAGAATGTGGACCCGAGATGATGACGCGCGCGCTGCGACGTCATCGATCGCAACGCCGTGGCGCAGGCGCGGCTGATCGACGACATGCTCGACATGGCCCGCATCGTCACGCGGCAAGCTGCGCCTCGAGTTCGGCGCCCGTCGATCTCGTGGCAGCGACCGCCGCGGCGATCGACGTCGTCGCGCCCGTCGGCGCCGGCCAAGAACATCACGATCCAGACAGTGCTCGGGACGCGGCCGCGGCTGATCATCGGCGACGCCGGACCGGGTGCAGCAGATCGCCGTGGAACGTGCTGTCGAATGCCGTCAAGTTCACGCCGGGCGGCGGCACGATCACGGTGCGGATCGATCAGGAGGACCGCGCGATGCGCCTGATCGTCCAGGACACCGGGCAAGGGCATCGCGCCAGACTTCCTGCCGTTTGTCTTCGAACGGTTCCTGCAGGCGGATTCGTCGGTCAGCCGCACCGAAGGCGGGCTGGGCCTCGGCCTCGCGCTCGTTCGGCAGCTGGTCGAGCTGCATGGTGGCCAGATCACCGCCGCCAGCCCCGGAGCCAATGCGGGATCGACCTTCACCATCACGTTGCCGGCCATCGAAGCCGACCTCGATGACGCGCCGACATCCCAGCCCTCAATCGATTCACGCGCGCTGGTCGGTTGCCGGCTGCTGGTGGTCGATGACGACGGCGACTGGCGGGACGTGCTGGTGCAGATGCTTCGCAAGTACGGCGCCGACGTCGGGACCGCAGGCTCGACCGACGAGGCGCTCGCGGTGCTCGACAAGGCCGCTGATCTACGCCCCCACGTGATTGTGGCGGACATCGGACTGCCCGGCGAAACGGCGTTCGAGCTCATTCGTCGAGTGCGTGCCCGCGGTGGCGAGCGCATCCCGGCCGTGGCGGTCACCGCGTATTCGTCTGCCGACAACAGCAAGGAAGCCATGAGCGCCGGCTTCGATCTCGTTCCGCGCCAAGCCGATTTCGCCCGAGGCGGTGATTGCCGCCGTGGTCGAAGCGCTGCGCCTGGGCGCCGCGAGGGCGACGGTCGAACGGCCGCGCGGATCGGTCAGCGCCGCGCCTCGTGCACGACGCCAGCGACGCTAGTCGCGGCTGCCCACTCGCCGCACGCGCTATTCCACCCCGAGCAACTGCAGCACCTGTGCGACCTCGCGCTCGTTCGCCTCGATGAAGGCCACGTTGTCGGCGGCGACGCCGGGCGGGACGAATCGTATCGCGCCCGACTTGACGAAGCCGTGGGCGAGGCGCGCGCCGATCAGGACAATCGCAAACGTCGCATAGTCGTGCGGCGAAATCTTGGCGGCGCCGAGCGCCGCGGCCAGCGCCGGCTCGCGTGTCAGCCTCGCCTCGAGAGCGGGCGCGACCTCGGCGGCATCGCCTGAGACGGCCACTTCGCGGGTGAACGGTGGGTCCGCAACAAGGCGCGGATCGGCGATGACGGCCGCGGCGACGCCGCGGCTGGCCGGCACGAACCGCTGAAACACGGCCGTCGTCAGCCGATACCCCGCGAGCTCTTTCACCGTTCCCGGCGACTGTGCGGATATCGGGGCGAGGGCGACGGCAAGCAGCGCCATCACCGCGGTATAGGCGGTCATGTCTAATCCCGCGATTCAGGTGAACTGCGACGCCACAGGGAGACCGGGGAGTTCAGGGAGAAGGATTCCCTCCCAGATCTCCTTGACCTCCCTGTGAAACACCAGCTGGCTGGGCTACGCAAGTGAACTCCGGTCGCGGCACTCGGCCGGCGAACGCCCACAGCACGGTCGCGGTTCGTTGAACAGGGACGCACGGTCCTGGCCAATTGTCTGTGATTCGCGCCGCTCAGGACATCAGCGGCGCAGCACCGCGACCAGCAGGGCGATGACGGCGACCACGGCCGCGACGACCGACAGGATGAACGCCTGCCGCGTCTTCGCGGCGTCGGCCTGAATGGCTGCGGCGATGGCTTGCCCCTGCTCGGCCAGCTCTTTCGCCAGCGTTGCGGTCGCCTGCTGGTGCTGTTCGAGATCGGTGACGCGCTGACGGAGCGCATCGAGATCGGCGGCCGAGGTTGGCGGCTTGCGAGTGCGGGAGAGCAGCGCATCCGCGCCGGCGAGCACGACCGGCGCCTGTCTGAGAATCGTCGCCAGCGCGGCCCACGGCATCGGCATGCTTGTACTCTACGCGCACTTTCGCGGCGGACCGAGCCGGCCGGCTGAGCTTCATGGCCGTCAGTTCGTCGCGGCGCTCCCGCGCAAGTGCTTCGCGAAGAACTCGTCCACCCGCCGCCACGCATCGTTCAGCACGTGCGCTCGCGTGAAGTAGTGAAACTCGCCTGGATAGGTCATGAACTCGAACAGCGGACTCTTGCCCTTCTTCATCAGCTCGTCCACCAGGCGCACCGAATGCAGATAGGGAACGTTGACGTCGGCGGTGCCGTGCAGGACCAGGAGCGGACGCGCGAGCCGATCGACGTGCGAGAGCGGCGACGCCTGCTGATAGACCGTGGGATTCTGCTCCGGCGTGCCGATCCGGCTCGTCGTCCAGCCGCCGTGATACGGATCCTCGTAGTACATCGCGTAGTCGACGACGCCCGCGACGTTGACGCCGGCGCGATAGAGCGTCGGCTGATCGGTCATGGCGATCAGCGTGAAAAAGCCGCCGTAGCTCAAGCCCCAGACGCCGATGCGATCGGTGTCGACGTAGCCCAGCGTCTTCAAGTAGTGCGCGGCCATCCACGCATCCTTTGCGTCCTTGCCGCCGACGTCCATGTAGACGCCCTGGCGCCAATTACGGCCGTAGCCGATGCTGCCGCGGTAGTCGGGCGCGAAGACCACGTAACCCTGCTCGAGCAGATACTGGTGAAAGCTGTAGTAGACGGCGTAGTTGCGCTGCACGTGCCAGCCGTCGTAGCCCTGATTCACGCCGTCGCCGTGAATCCACACGATTGCCGGATGCGTGCGCGATCGATCGAGGTTCTTCGGTACGAACAGCCATCCCGGGACCTGCTGGCCGTCCGGGCCGGGATAGTGGACGTACTCCGGTTCGACGAACGATGCCTGGCGCATGGCGGCGGGCATCGAGTTCGACAGCCGCTGCGGCGTGGCACCGGCCCGGGCGTCGACGACGAAGAGATCCGCAGACGTCTGCGGACTGGTGTGTTGGTAGACCAGCCTCTTGCTGTCTGGCGACCAGACCGGGGCGATGTTGGTGCCGCGGCCCGTCGTGAGCATGGCGATCGTCGCCTTCGCCGGGTCGGCGCCGATCGTCGCGACGCCGACGTGGCGCGTGCCGGGTTTGCCTGGGGCGTTGGCGTCGAAGGCGATCCGCGTGCTGTCGGATGACCAGCTCGGCCGCCACGCCTCGAACTCGCCCTTGGTGATCTGCACCGCCTCGCCGCCAGCGGCGGGCATGACATACAGGTGATCCCACCCGTCACGGTCGCTGAGGAACGCGATCCACTTGCCGTCTGGTGACGGCTGCGCCGACGCCCCCGCCCCGCCCGGGATGCTCCAGAACTTCTCGTCGACATCCTCGCGGGCCGCCGTGACCGCCCCTGTCGTGATGTCCGCGATCGTGATAGCGCGCCGCTTGTAATCAGGCGATTGACGATCGAGGCTGACGCGCCGCGCGTCGATCCAGCGGAGGTTGGCGTTGCCCGGAGCGCCGATCGCGACCGGCTTCCCGCCCCGCGACGGCACGACGAACGCCTGGGCCGGCGTGCGTTCCGTGATGGTGTAGATGATCTTCGCGCCCGAGTACTCGGGCGTCTGTTCGTGGCGGATCGATCGCGCCCCGGCGGAGTAGGCGAGATGCGCGCTATCCGGCGACCACACGATGGCGGCGATGTTGACGGCGTCGTGCGCGACGATGGTCTCGCTGCCGTCGCTGGTCGATCGCGTCACGAGATCGACGCCACCCTTGGGCGCGCTCGACGGCCGCACGAAGGCCGTGCGGGTGTTATCTGGCGACAGCGCGAAGCCGCTTTCCGGTGCCGGGGACGTCCACAGCGGCGCGGCCGGGCCACCCGCGGCCGGCACCAGCCACAAGTCGCCACCGCGCGCGAAATAGACACGCTGACTGTCGCGGCTCCAGAACGCGCCGGCCGGCGCGCCGCTCTCAAATGTGGTGAGCGCCCGCGGCTCGCTGTCGGGCCGCGCGAGATCGGCGACGAAGAGATTGGAGACGCCGGCCCGATCCCAAACGAAGACGACGCGACTGCCATCTGGCGACCACACGGGATCCGACGGATGCCGGATGTCCACGAGTTGTGCGATCGACAGCTGCCGCGGCTGGGCCGGCGGCGAGCCGGCGGTCGCGGCGCAGCCGGCGACGGCCGTCAGGGCAGCCAGCGCGAGGGCGAGTTTCATGGGCCTCTCCTGAAAAGCGCAGTATACGGCGGGCCGGACCAGCGGAAGACTGCACTACACTCGACCGTTCGGCATGAACCTCCTCGAGATCGCGGCCAACGTCTTCAACGCCGCGGCCATCGTTCTCGCCGGTCTCAACAGCGTCCACACCTGGTGGACGAGCATCGTCGGCTGCACCCTGTTCGCGGTGTGTTCTACGAGACGCGGCTCTACGCCGACGTCACGCTGCAGGTGTTCTTCGTGGCCGCCAGCGTGGTTGGCTGGTGGCGGTGGACGAAAGGCGATCAGGGCGCTGAACTGCCGGTGAGGTACAGCGCCCCTGGCTTTCTCGTTGCGGCGACTGCCGCCGGGGTCGTCGTCGCCGCTGGCTACGGCTGGCTCCTGCACCGGTTCACCGACGCCTATGCGCCGTTTCTCGACTCGATCATCCTCGCGTTCAGCGTGCTCGGGCAGCTGCTCCTGATCTGGCGGCGGGTCGAGAACTGGTGGTGCTGGCTGCTGGTCAACACGATTGCCGTCCCGCTCTATGCGGTGCGAGGCCTCCACGTGACGGCGGTGTTGTACGCCGCGTTCTGGGTCAACGCGATCGTGTCACTGAGGAAGTGGCGGAGGCTCGCGCAGAAGGCGGGTGCGACAGGTCGGGCGGGTAGGGCGAGTGTGGCGTTGCGTCATGCGTTGCCACTGTGTGCGCAACTGCTCATCTTGAAATCGCATTTACCTGCCCGACCAGCCTTATCTGCCCGACTAGCCCTGCTTCGTTATCGCTGTACAGACGAGCGGGAGGCCGAAGCCTCCCGTCGAGTAGGTAGGATGATGACGCCGGTCAGATTGGCCGGCGAGCGCAGATGCTTTTCATAAGAGCAAACGACTTGCCAACGTCATCGCGCGATCGACGCACGCGCCACGCTCGAGCTGCGTGGCGAGCGATTAACGATGGGCTAGCGGGCGCAGTCGCCTGCGGGGCGGAAGCCAGACGCCTTGGCTTCGGCTTCGCTGGCGAAGAGTCGCGTGCAGTTCCGGCAGGTGAAGTTGGGGCACGACGGGCGGTGATAGACGCCGCTGGTCACGTTGGCGCGCACCTGGACCGTCCTTGCGGCTGGCGCCCGCGGCGGTGAGGCCCCCGCGCCGCGCGATCGCGCGACGCACTGCGGCTTGGCCGCGGAGGCGGCCCAGAAACCAACGCCGCCCGCTCGCGCCTGAGACTCGGCAGCCGCGAGGACGGAGTCGTTGGCGAAGCGCTGACACGCCAGGCCCGCAGCAAGCAACGCGTGGCTCGCGTCCTGACCGGCAACGAGCAGGCGCGCCACCAGCCGCCCGTAGCGATCGACATCGCGCCCGCTGACGTTGACGCGCTTGTCGAGCATCAGCTGCCGCAGAAAGAGTTGCGCTTCGCGGCTGAACGACTCGCCAAGCTCCGGCGCGTCGACGCCTTCGAGCCGGACGCGCAGCGGCTGCCGATCACCGGTGCGCAGGATCTCGACCGAGTCGCCGTCGGCGATCCGGACCACCGTCGCGTCGAAGGTCTTGCCGACAAGTGCCGGCGCCTGTGCACCGGCCTCGCCCACCGACACGATCGAGAGAAGCGTGGCGAGCGCGGCGACAACGGACTGACGGACCAATGCGGACGCCTAACCGGTGGCCGTGTTGGTCGGCGCCGCCGGGATGGACTTCTCCGACTTGTCGCGGCGCTTGCGCATCTTGACTTCGCGTCCGCCGTCCGCGAACGCAACCTGATCCATCAGCTGGTTGATCAGGAACACGCCGCGGCCGCTCGGCTTCAGCATGTTCTCGCTGTCGAGCGGGTTGGCGACCTGGCTGAGATCGAACCCCGGCCCCGGATCGCGGACGACGATCATCAGCTCGCCGTTCTCGTCGCAGGTCACCGAGCACTGCACGCTCTTGGTCGGATCGCCTTTGCAGCCGTGGCGGATCCCGTTGGCGAGCGCCTCCTGCAGCGCCAGGTCGATCTTGATGATGTCGTCTTCGCCCCAGTGCTTGCGCTGCAGCAGCTGCATGACGCCCTCGCTCACCATGTGAATGCCTGCCGGCGTCGCCGGAATCACCATGTTGAGCTCGCAGGTGGACGTGTAGGGAATCAGGGCGGTGAGCTTGTTGACCTGCGTCACCGAATCCCGGAGGTCCTTGATCAGCTGATCCTGCGCGGCTTCGGCGATATCACGCGCGACCAGCGCGCGCGCGAGCTCGACGAGGTTGCGCCGAAGCTCGAGCTGTGACTGCACCTGGCGGCGCAGCGCGTCGAGCGCCTGTGTCTGGTCGTCGGTCAGCGTGCGCGGCTCGCTGTCCACGACGCACAACGCCCCGAGCGCATGGCCGTCGGGCGTCATCATCGGCGCCCCGGCGTAGAACCGGAGGTGCGGCTCGCCGGTGACCATCGGGTTGTCACGGAAGCGGTGGTCCTGGAGTGGCGTCCGGCACGATCAGTCACCGACTGCTGCCCCATCGCGTGCGTGCAGAACGCGACGCTGCGCGACACCTCGTTGAACGAGAGCCCGACTTTCGACTTGAACCATTGGCGATGGTCGTCGATCAGGCTGATGGCGGCCATTGGCGTCCCGCAGATCTGCGATGCCAGCAGCGTCAGGTCGTCGAACGCCGCTTCCGGGTCGGTATCGAGAATGCGGTACGAGCGCAGCGCCGCCAGTCGCGCGGTTTCGTCAGTCGGCATCCAGTCTCCAGGGGATCGTCGGGGATGAACGAGTCGATCTACTGCGCGATCGAGGTGCGCTTGCCGCCGAGCACCTCGACGACGCGGTCGATATCGTCGTGGGTATTGAATACCGAGACCGACAGCCGGAGCCGGTTCTCGTTGGCGATGATCGTCGCCGCCACCTTACCGGCCTGCAACGCCTTGGCCGTGGCGCCGAGATCCTTCAGCGTAAACGCGAGCGTCGGGGTTTCCGTGCCCCGCGGCGTCAGCGGCGCATAGCCGAGCGGCGGCAGCTCCTCCTGCAGTCGCTCGGTCAGTGGCCGGGCGTGCGCGCGAATCTTGTCGACGCCGAGGTTCTGGACGTAGCCGATGCCGGCATACACGCATGCAGCGAGCAGCACCGCGATGTTGCCGGTTTGGTACATCGCGGCGCCGGGGAGCGGCTCCCAGGTCAACGCCGCGCGATTGAAGTTCGCCACTTGCCGATGCCCATATCTCGTCGTCGGCAGCACCTTGCCCTGGAGATCCTCGCGGACGTACAGGAACCCGAGGCCGCGCTCACCCATCAGCCACTTGTAGGTGCCGGTCGCCGCGAAGTCGATGCCCATCGCTTTGACGTCGACGGGGACGGCGCCCACCGCCTGGATGATGTCGGCGAAGACGAGCGCGCCGCGCGCATGCGCCAGCGCGCTGATCGCCTTGCAGTCGTGCATGTAGCCGTTGACGTTGGAGACCAGCGCGAGCGACACCAGCCGGGTGTTGCTTGTCGATGCCGCGATCCATGTCCTTGATGTCGATCGCCCAGTTGCGATGCTTGACGATCCGGAGCTCGACGCCTTTCTTCTCGAGCTCCTTGTACATGTAGAGCGAGGTCGTGAAGTGCAGTTCGTCGATGACGATGTTGCCGCCGCGGCTTGGCGAGGTCCAGGCCCATGACGACGATGTTCTCGCCGTCGGAGGTGCTCGACGTGAACGCGATCTCCTTGCGGCGACGCGTTGATCAGCTGGCCGAAGCGGCTCTTGAGATCCTGCTGCTTCTCGGCGCCGAAATCGGCTGCGCCCGGGCCCGGCCCCGCGCATCCGGTACATCGAGCGTCTGTTCGACGGCGTCGGCGGCGAACGTGCCGACGGGATGAATCGCCGCGGCGTTCATGTAGGTCTCGAGCGACGCCGGCAGGGAAGTCGGCCCGGATCGTCAGCGGGAACACCCGCCAGGCCGCGGCGCCTGCACAGCGGCGAGCGCCGGATCGGGCGGAGACAGCAAGCGCACCGGCGCTGATCAGGAATTCGCGGCGACCGAGCGGCATGCGAGCTCCTTTGGCAGCCAGCTCCGTCCCCGCGTTGGGTCGTGAGGCGGACAATCCATAGTGTATCGAAAATCCCGGGGTACGGGCGCCGGGCTGCACGCCGGCGGGCGCCCGTCAGAACGGCTCCGCGCGTCCTACCCCTTCTTCAGCCGTTCGCGGGCGCGTTCGACGTCGCGGTGGAAGACGAACAGGCGGTCGGCGTTACCCTCGGGGTCGCTGAAGTCATACCGCCGCCCTCGCCGCGGCTGAATCCGCAGGGTTTTGGCGAGATAGTCCACCTGGAATGTCTCGAGATCGGGCAGCGCCGCCACGAAGCCGTCGTCCTTGTCGGTCGGTTTCGTATCGCACGCCCTGCGGCGTCGCGACCAGCCTGCCCCGGCACGACCCGATGCGGTGCTTGTGGACGACCTCGATGGACGCGTCGAGCCGGACCTCGCGGAACCTCACGCGACTTCGCGCGGGCCCGGCGGCGACCTCGATGGTTTCGACGTGCGCGTCGAAGCCGGGCGCCGAGACGTTCATCTGATGCGAACCCGGCGCCATGTCGGCCGCCGTCGCCGGCGTCGTCCCGACGAACGCCGATCGAGAAACACCTGCGCACCGGGGACATCGCTGACGATGGTCAACGTGGCCGTGACCGGTGCTGCGGCTGACGGGGCGGGCGCGGCTGGCGCGGCCGCGGGCTTCGCGGCGGCGGGCCGCCGTGACTGGCGTCGGCTCGGTCGCAGGCGCCGCTGCCGGGGCTGCCGCGACGGGCGGCGCGGCCGGTAGCCGCTGGCGGTGGCGCAGCCGGTCGCGGCGGCTGGTGACCGGTGCGGGCTCGCGGCGAGGCACTGCGATAGATCACGAACGCGCCGGCCAGCAGCACGACCCCGACGGCTCGCGAGGATCACGCCGAGACGATTCACGTCCGACGTAAGCAGTGCACTGACGAGACGGCTTCGCCATCGCGCGCGACGCGTCGCGATGGATCGATGCGGCGCTGCGCGCGCAGCTACCGGCCGCGGTGGCGGTCGCTTTCGCTGACGCGGACGCCGACGTGACGGACGGCGTTGCGCAGATCGGCGAAGCCGCGCTGCAGGTCGGCGCTTGACCTCGGCCAGGCCCGTCTCGAGGCCTTCGCGAGCGCCGCGACCTGCGTCGAGATCGTCGGCGACTCGCGCCAGCAGGTCCAGCGCGCGGTCGAGGCGGGATTCGATGAGGCGAAGGCGATCGTCGAGGGCGCGATGGTGATCGATGCATGGCAGGCTCCGCTCGTTCAAGCGAGGCCGTTGCCATCGTCCGATCCGCGGCATTTCCGCGGGTTTTCGCGCGACGCGCGGACGCAGGCTGAAGCGATCTGCGATCCGCGGCCGCGGTCGCGAGTCGCAGCAACAGCCATCACCTGATCGACCGAGAGCGGCGCGGCGCGGCCGGCGCGCTGCTCTGGGCTGCCATGCGCTCCTGCCGTGCCGCGCGCGCGTGTCAGGTGCGGCACGATGCCGAGCAGCCGCTCGATGACCATCAGCTTGGCGCGGTGGTGCATCTCGTGTTCTTTCGCCGCGAGCACCATCTCGAATCGCGTTCGCGTCGACGGCTGGACCGGAGGCGGGAAGCCCACGCGCTCGGCCAGCTGTTCGGCGGTCATCGATTCGAGGAACCGCGCAAAGGCCTCACCCTGCGTGCGCAGCGCTTCGACGATCTGCGGCTTCGTGGTCAGCCTGGCTTCCATCTCCGCGGTCCTGCCCATGAAGGTGCCGAAATCCTCGAAGGTGATGAACGCCTTCCGCTCGACGGCGTGGACCTCTTCGTACCACCAGGTGGCGGTGGCGACGTGCGCCAGCTCCTCGGCGACGCTGCGGGATTCGGGTGTCGCGCGGAAGCCGTACTTGTCTTCCGGAATGTCCTCGGCGATCTGAATGGTGTTGCGCCGGACCGTCCGGAACGCCTCGGCCAGTTCGGTGCCCCCGTAATAATTCATGACGTCTCTCCGCTTGAGTGGCGTGCGCGCGAAGGCGCCGCGGCCTATTGCTGCTGCGTCGTCTCGCGCGCCGGCGTCCCGGCCGGCGTCGCCGTGCCGTAGTAGATGCTGTTGAACAGGAACTTGAACGTGCCGTGCGGCTGCGAGCGGAACGTGATCTCCGGTCCGAACAGGAACACCTTGCCCTTGCCGAGCGTCGCTTCGAGCGCCGGCGACGCCGCCCTCGAGATACTGCTGGCCCCACGCCCAGCCGGAACGCAGCGATTCCTTGCCCGTCGAACCACGCCACCGGACGAACGCCGCGCAGCGACGCGTCGGGCGCGAGGTGGAGCACCGGGCTGTTGTCGAACATCACGTCCACCTGCTTCGGCATGCCGTAGGCCGGCGGATTGGTGTTGTCGACCGCGACCCGCAGCAGCGAGCCGGGAATGTAGAACTTGTCGTTGGGCAGGCGCCGCTCGACGCCGTTGGGGCCGACCTCGACGAGATGATCGCTCACCGGCAGACCGAGATGATGGCCGAGCGTCGCCGATCCGCCGAAGGCGACGATCGCGCCGCCGGCTTCGACGAACTGCTTCAGCTGCGGAATCGTCTGCTTGACCGTCACGCGTCCGAGCTTGTCCTTGTATTCCGCCGGGACGTCGGCGGCCGTCGGCTGACCGCCGCCACCGCCACCGCCGCCGCCGCCTTCACCCTCGGGAATCCCGCCGTCGGGGAAGAGCAGCACGTCGTACTTCGCCTTGAGGTTGCCGGCGTCGAGCGTGCCCGGGAACACCACCTCGAACGGGAACTCGAACTGCTCGAGCATGAAGCGGACCCAGCCTGACGGCATCGAGCCGCCGTACTGATCCCACAGACCGATCCGGACCGGATTCAGCTTGTAGATCGCGCCGGCCGGCCGCTGCGTGACCGCAGTGAAGTTGAGGCCGAGATCGGTGGCCGCGGTCTTCAGCACGCCAAGCGTCGACGGCTTCGCGGCGATGAAGATCGCGCCGGTGCCGTCCTGGCTCTGCCAGCTGCGGTCGCGCACGAAGTACACCTCTTCGCCGCCCTTCAACAGCCGGTTGACCGCGATGAACGCGTCGTTCACGCCATGGCTGACGACGTACCCGGCGGCGTTGGCCGCTTCCGTCACCCGGCCCGGCGCCGGCTTGAGGAGCGTCATCGGCAGCTTCTCGAGCGGCCCATCGACGTTCTCGAGCACGCGATCGAACTGCGACGCCCATCTGATAGGCGAGCGTCCAGCCGGCGTTGTCGTAGGGCGGAATCGGCGGCCCGCCCGGATACTGGAAGTCGTTGGGGTGATCCTGCGGCTCGAACATGTCGAGAAGGTGCGGGCGGAACGCCTGCGCCGTCTTCACGACGTACGATCCCGCCGGATACTGCTTGCCGCCAGCCGAGAACGGCGCCGTCGCGCGGTGCACCTGGATGCCGGTCTTGATCAGCGCGTTGACGAACTTCGTCGCGGTCAGGAAATCGGGCTGATCGGACGGCAGCACGTAGGCGCGCGCGTCGCGCCACTCCGGACGGTGCATCAGCTTCTCGTACTGATCCATCGGGACGGGCGCCGCGCCGCGTCCGCCGCCTCCGCCGCCGCCCGCTCCTGCCGGCGTCGCCGGCCGCGATCGCGCGATCTCGTCCTTCACCGCCTGAATGCGCTTCGGATAGATCGTCCAGGTGTCGCGCGTCCCGTTCTCGATCGAGTCCTTGCCCATCTTGTAGATGTTGAAGAGGAAGTGCTCCTTGTTGCGCGAGGCGACGTCGAGCACGGCGCGGTTCGCCGTGATCGAGTACTCGATCGACTGGCGGAAGTGCCAGACCTGCGGCTTGATCGGGAACGGCAAGTCGGCGCTCATGATCTGCCGGTCCGGCACGAACGCCACCTCGATCGGCGTCGGGTTGCCGATGCTCTCGGTGAGCAGCCCGATCATGTTGTGGAAATACACCGTCGTCCGCAGGCCGCCGTTCCACCACGTCGAGTAGTTCGCGCCGCGGCGCATCGTCGCGCCGGGCTTGTTCTCGGCGACGAAGCGGTTGTGCATCGCCGAGCCGACGACGTCGAGGCCGGTGATGATGAGCGGGTGATAGGCGTAGTTCGCGGGATCGCGGAAGGGCGGCGCGAACAGAATCGTCCCGGTCGGTCCTGTCTGGTGGTGGTTGTACATGATCTGCGGGAACCACTCGTGGTACAGCATGCGGTTCATGTTCGTCGACTCGGGCTGCGCCGACATGTAGAAGTCGCGGTTGTTGTCGTGGCCGATGTACTTCTGGTACAGCCGCGGAATGCCGTTGGTCGATCGCCGCTTCGGATCCGACTGCCGCATGTACCAGTCGGAGACCAGCTCCATGCCGTCGGGGTTGGCGTGCACGGCGAGGATGATCACGTCGCGCAGGAAGCGCATCGTCTCTTCGTCGGTGCGGCTGACGAGCTGATAGATGGTCTCGGTCAGCTGCTGCGCGCCGAGCACTTCGGTGGCGTGCAGGCCGCCGTCGATCCACACCACCGCCTTGCCGTCGCGCGCGAGCTGCCGCGCCTGATCGTCGGTCAGCCCTTCGGCCAGCGCCAGCCGCCTGCGCGATGTCCTTGTACCTCTGCAGGTTCTTGTGGTTCTCCGGCGAGGTGATGATCGCCATCAGCTGGTCGCGGCCTTCGGCGGTCTTGCCGATGCTCTGCACCGTCATCCGGTCGGACTCGGTGTCGAGCTTGCGGACGAACTCCGTGAACTTCGTGTAGTTCGGCAGCACGTAGTCGGCGCCGATCTGGTGGCCGAAAAACTGTTCGGGGCTGGTGACCTTCGGCGGCGCCTGCGCCGCTGGCGACGCGGACAGGAGCGCCAGGGTCAGGACGGCGAGCGCATACGAGCGGATTCTGGCGGGCATGGCGGATCCTCGCAAGCATTCGGTGGGCGGCGGTCCTCCACTTTACCGCGTTTCAGCGGCCGGCGTTCGCCGGGCGTCGCGGTTGCCCGCGGCGGTGACATGCGCAGAGCAAATCGAGCGCGCGTCCGTGCACCGCCAGCGTCGGCGCTCCAGCGCCGCAAGCTGCAGGCCGTTTTCGTTCGGAGCTGGCGTTATTCAGCAGTCGCGGCTGTTGACGCCACCGTCTTGTCGACCAGCCGGAGGAAGGCGTCGATCGTCTGCTCCAGTTGCGGCTCGGGCGTGTCTTCTTCCTTGCAGTGCGAAAGGCCGTTCGACGAGGACGCGAACATCATCACGACCGGCATGTGCGGCACCATCTCGGCGGCGTCGTGCAACGGCCCTGACGGCAGACGCGGCGCATCGCCCGTGACTTCGCGGACGGCCTCCGCGCACAGCTCGATGAGACGCGGGTCGAACGGCCGCGGCTCGATCTTCCACAGCTGGCGCCAGGCGACGACGACGTTGTTCTCCTTCGCGATCCGCTCGGAGACATCGCGGGCCTCGGCCAGCATCGTTGCGAGCACGTCCGCGTCGAGCGCGCGCTGATCGAGCGAGATCTCGCACACGCCGGGCACGGCAGTGACGATGTTCGGCTCGACGCGCACGACCCCGACCGTGCAGACGACGCGCGACACGGGCGTGGTGTGGCGGCGCGCGATGTCGCGGAACTCGAGCGCGCATTCGGCGGCGGCCAGAAACGCGTCGCGGCGCATCGGGATGGGCGTCGATCCCGAATGCGCGGCCTGGCCGACGAAGCGCACGATGTGCCGTTCGACGCCGAACGTCCCGACGTACGACGCCGGTCGGCCGGTTCATCGACTCGAGGACGGGCCCCTGCTCGATGTGCAGCTCGAGATAGGCGCGGGCGTCGATCGCCTTCAGCTCGCGCGCCGAGGTCCGCATGCGATCGACTTCGACGCCGTTCTCGCGCAGCGCATCGACGAGGCGAACACCGGTCCGATCGACGAGACCGCGCACGTCTTCGAGCTCGAGGCTGCCGCTCGCCGCCGACGAGCCGAGGAGGCTCCGGCCGAACCGCGCGCCCTCTTCGTCGGCCCAGTCCACGAGCTTCAGCGTCACCGGCGGCCGCTTGCCGGCGTAGGCGCGCAGCGCCTCGAAGCCAGCCATCACGCCGAGCGTGCCATCGAGCCAGCCGCCGTTCGGGACCGAGTCGAGATGGCCGCCGACGATGACCGTGCGGTCGGAATCGCCGCGCAGCGTCGACCAGCTGTTGCCGGCGGCGTCGAGTGACGGCTCGAGACCGATGGTGGCCAGCTTGCCAGCCAACCAGGTGCGCGCGTCGCGCCACACCGGCCCCCACGCCAGCCGCTGCGCGCCCTCGGGCGTCGACGTCGCCGCCGCCAGCTCGCGCAAGATTGACGATGACGTCGCGCGCACTCATGTCTTCGACCCTTCGCCGCCGGCGGTATCGGCATCGCATAGGACGTGGCGGATAGCTCGCGAGCGCCTCGTCCAGCGTCTCGTAGATGTCGAACGTCGAGGCGAGCCGCGTGACGCGGAGCAGTTCCTTCAGGCGGCGCGTCAGCGCCGCCACCTTCAGCGGTCGGCCGGACTGCGACGCCCGGGTGTTGCACGAGACGAGGTCGCCGAGCGCGGAACTGTCCATGTATTCCAGCTCGGCCAGATTGAGGACGATGCGGAAATGGCCGGAGGCGTGCAGCCGTGCGATCGCATCGCGAATCGACGCGGACACGGGCGCCAGGATCCTTGCCCGTGACGTCGATCACGCTGACGTCGCCAATCTGCCTGGTCGAAAGTTGCATGGCTAGCTCGCTGCAATATACTCGCGGGCGACACCACCTGTTGCACCGACCCGCAGGAGGCGCGCATGAGCCGAGCGGAGATCGTCGCGCTGTTTGCCCGCCGCGAGGCCGCCTGGCAACGTCTGGATGCCGCCGCGCTCGCCAGTGACTACGCGGAAGAGGCCGTTGCCGTGAGCCCGATGCAAGGGCGACTCGTGGGCAAGCAGCGCATCAGCGGCGTCTACTCGAGCTGGTTCGCCGCGTTTCCCGACCTGGCGTTCACCAGCCGCGAGCTCCTGATCGACGGCGACCGCGTCGCCGAAGTCTACGCTGTGAGCGGCACGCAGCGCGCGCCTTTTGGTGGGGTCCCGGCGACGGGCCGGCGGGTCGAGTTCACCGGGGTCTGGATCTATCGGCTCTCACCCGAGGGCAAGATCGTCGAAGACGAACGGCTCTACGACGTGACCAACGTGCTCGTCCAGCTGGGAATGCTGCGCGCCAAGCCGGTTGGCGAGGTTGCACAGGGAGGTCAGAGCTGGAAGTCCGTCGAAAAGGCGACTGAACCGTCGCGTTCAGAACCCTGTCGTCGTGTCGTCGTCGAAGCTCTCGAGCGCGGCAGGCAGCGAATGGTAGGCGTCGAAGACGGTGACGAGCCGGGTGATGAGGAGCAGATCCTGCACGCGCAAGTCGGCATTGGCCAGCCGCAGCGTCGCGCCGGCTTTGATAGCGCGAAGCTGACAGGCGACGAGCTCGCCCAGCCCCAGACTGTCGATGTACTTCAGCTCGGCGAGGTCGAACACGGCGCGCTTCAGGCCGCGCTCGAGAAGCGCGTCCATCGCCCGGTGCAGGTCGGGGACATCGTCCGCAGTCAGCGTTTCGCTGATGCTGATCACGGCGATGTCGCCGACGAGGCGTTCCGCGAGTTCCATAGGACGAGGACCCGATGGACGCCGACTACGACGGACAGCCTACGCGCCGAAGCTCTTGATCGCTGCGTCTTCCGATTCGTGCGAATCGAACACGGTCAGGAGCTTGGTCATGACCAGCAGGTCCTGCATGCGCTTCCCGGTGTTCGCGAGCTTGACCGCGCCGCCGCCCTTCATCGCGGTGCCGTGACAGGCCACCATCTCGCCGAGACCGGAGCTATCCACGTAGGTGAGGTTGCCCAGATTCAGCACGATCTGCTTGTGACCCGATTCGACGAGGCTGGTGACTTTTTCTTTCAGCTGGCCCCCGGTATCGCTGGCGACCATCTTGCCGCTCAGTTCGAGGACCGTGATCCCGCCGACCTTGCGTTCTGACATTTGCATGACCAGCCCCTCTGCGAAAAGAAATGACGTGGAGTCCGAAACAGTGTCGAGCTGGCGATTCTAGCAGTCCCGAGGCCATCGTGGCGACGCGATTCGCGTCGTACGGAAACTGAGGCCCCCAACGCGGCTGGTTGCGTTGGGGACCTCACCCGGTCGCCGGTGCGGTTCAGGGCGACGGCATCGTCGATCGTGGATACTGCCCGGTATCCACAACCGCGCTGCCGGTCGGCCCTGGGCGCAACGCCGGCCGTGACTGGCGCGCCGCCTCAGGCGGCGCTGGCGAAGCTGAGGACCGCCGCATCCTCGGAGGGATGCGATTCGAACAGGCTCAGAAGCCGCGTCAGGACGAGGACGTCCTTCGTCCGTCCGTCGAGGTTCGCGAGCTTGATTGTCGATCCATGACGTTCGGCGGTCAGGTAGCACGACACCAGTTCGCCGAGTCCCGAGCTGTCGATGTAGCGGACGTCGGCGAGGTTGAGGACGATCTGGCGATTTCCACTGAACACCAGGTCGGTGACAACCTCTTTCAACTGCCCGGGCCGGGTCACGACTGAGAATTTGCCCGTCAGATCGACGACTGCTACGTCCCCCAACCGCCGCTTGCCTATCCTCATACCGTCCGTCCTTCCGTCCTCTCTGAGGACTTAGACGAACGCGAACGGCAAAAATCCCGTTACAAGCGTGTAACAAGTCGCGGTTGAGTTGGCCTACACCTCGACCCGTGGGAAGCTGGCGATGGCCGCCTCTTCGCTCGGATGCGACTCGATCACCGTCCCGAGCCGCGTCAGGTGCAGCAGATGGTCCAGCCGGCCGCCCGCATGCGCCAATTTGACGACGCTTCCGCCCCGCACGGCGGCGAGATGACACGCCACCAGCTCACCAAGCCACGAGCTGTCGACATAGCTCACGTCGGACAGGTTCAGGACGATGTATTTCTGGCCGTCGAAGACCAGGCTGTGGACCTTGTCCTTGATGCGTCCAGGGTTGTCCGTCAGGGTGAGCCGTCCCGATATCTCGATGACTTTGACCGGGCCGACGTCGCGTTCGCTGATGCGCATGTGGTACTCCGATCTGATTAGACGCCCGCAAACGCGAAGATTACCGCCAAATGGGCTCGTCTGGCGTACGCCCCAGCCGTGCAACAAAGCGACGGGAGCAGACAGGAACTGCCGCGGGCGTCCCGGCCGCAAGAAAGCCGGACCCACGCTGCAGTATTCTCAGCCTCGGATCCCACTCCAGCCTCCAACCGACAATGACCAACACGACGCTGAAACTGCTCTCGGCCGCGATCGTCACCGTGTTGCCCGCGAACGCGCACGCGGACACCGCGGATCGGTTGCTGCAGCTGATTGCCATCCCGGGCGTCTCCGGTTACGAGCACCAGGTTCGCAGCGCGATCGAGATGATGCTGCCGGCCGGCGCTCGCGTTCGCGCCGACAACCTCGGCAACATCGTCATCCGGACCGGCAACGGCATCCCGCATACGCTGATCGTCGCGCCGCTCGACGAAAGTGGGCTCGTCGTCTCTGCGATTACCGACGAGGGCTATCTGCGGGTCCACCGCCACACGACCGCGCCCGCCGCGCGAGTCGCGACTCAGTTCCTGATCGGCCAGCCCGTGGAGATTGTGACGGCGTCGGGCACGCCGGGTGCCGGGCGTCACCGCGACCCCGTCCACGCACCTGCGGGCACTGCGCGACCCGCAAGACGAGGCCAGGCTCAAGACCCTCGACGATATCTGGATTGACGTCGGCGCGGCGACGCGCGCCGACGTCGAGGCGTTGGGCGTCCGGATGCTCGACAGCGTCACCTTGCGCGAGCGCGGCGTCCGCCTCGCGGGCTCGCGGGTCAGCGGCGTTGCCGCCGCGAACCGGGCCTTGGCGCTGACCGTGGCCGAGATCATCCGCCGCAGTCCCGGTCGAGGCGCGACCGGCAGCGTCACGTTCGCGTGGGCGGCGCAGTCGGAATACGGCAGTCGCGGACTCGTGCGACTGCTCGAAACGTTGCGGCCCGATCGTCTGATTGTCCTCCGCAGCGCGGCGCCGTCGGCCGACGACGCGCGGGGCGGGCTCGGGACGGCTCGGGGAAGGCCCGTTGGTGATTGCCAAGGACGCGATGCTCACACCATCAGCCGCGAAGGCGGGTGTGAGTATTCAACCGTTACCGGGATCGCAAGGGGAGCTCAGGCTGGACGACAAGTGGCAGCAGGTTGAAAAGCACGTCGTGTCGCTGCCCGTGTTGTTTGCGCACACGCCGGTTGAAACCGTCGACGCTCGTGACGTCGACGCGCTGGCCGCGCTGCTTGTTGCCGCGGTTGACCTGCCGCCGCTCGGACCGGACGCCGACGCCGCGGGTCCCGACGCGGCAGCCGCGCCGTCCAGCGAGCCGCCGGCGCGCGCGCGCGGCAACCGGAGGCGTCAAACCAGACGACGCGCTGGCAACGCTCGGCGCGCTCATCGAGGCGTATGGCGTCTCGGGTCACGAGCAGCCGGTGCGCGAACAGATCCTCGCCCGCCTGCCGCGCGTGGGCGAAGCCGGTCGTCGACAAACGCGGCAACGTCTCGGTGACGTTCGGCAAGGCCGGCGGAAAGCCGCTGCTCTTCATCGCCCACATGGATGAAGTCGGCTTCGAGATTACCGGGTTCGCCGACGATGGCGCGGCGAACGTGCGCGCGCGCGGCGGGATGTATCTGTCCGTGTACGAGGCGCATCCCGTCGTGGTGCACACGCCGAAGGGTCCCGTCGCGGCGATCCTCGCGCCGCGCCGCGGCTATCCGAAAGCGAACGAGGCGCAGCCGTCGCTCGAGTCGCTCTCGCTGTTCTTCGGCACCGAGTCCGCGG
The DNA here is from genome assembly GCA_963841895.1 of uncultured Acidobacteriota bacterium. Lineage (GTDB taxonomy): Bacteria > Acidobacteriota > Vicinamibacteria > Vicinamibacterales > UBA2999 > JACCSI01. The sequence continues at coordinate 68,917 of CAWJEO010000005.1, read as the reverse complement.
CCCAGACCAAAGCGCTGGGCGTCGACGTCGGTCACAGCGCGACGGTGCGGAAGCAACTCGTGCCGCTCGGCCCGCATCGCGCCACCGGCCGCTCGATGGACGATCGCAACGGATCGACGGCGCTCCTGCTCGCCCTGAAGCAGATCGATCCAGCAGCAATCGAAAACAGCCGTCACGTTCGCGTGGTCGGTGGAGGAAGAAACCGGGCTTGCCGGCGCCGAACACCTGGCCGAGTCCGCGCGTCCCGACACCGTCTTCGCCATCGATACCTTCGTGTCGAGCGACACGCCCGTCGATATCCAGCGCCTCGCCGGCGCCCCGCTCGGCCGCGGCGCCGTGCTTCGCGTCCTCGACAACAGCACGATTGTCCGCCCGGCCATTGTCGATCGCATCGTCGGCGTCGCGAAAACGGCCAAGGTCCCTCTCCAACTGGGGACGACGCGAGGTGGCACGGATGCCGGCGCGTTCAGCGCCGGCGGAGCGATCGACGTCGGGCTGTCGTGGCCGGGCCGCTATTCACACTCGCCGGTCGAGATCATGGACCGCCGTGATCTCGACGCGCTGGTGCGGTTGATTGCGGCGCTGGCGAGAACGTACTGAAGCCTGGTGACGCGGGCGGGGACCACAGGTCGTGAGGATGCCGTGCGCAAGTCAGCTCGACCCATCGCGGTGCTCCTGGCCGCAGCCTGTGTCGGCGGCTGTTGGGGGTCGGACTCACGCATGAACAAGCAAACGATTGCGCCGTACGGGACATGGACGTCGCCGCTGACGGCGGCGCGCGTCACCGCGGGAGCGTTGCGGTTCGATCACCTGGTCCTCGACGGCGACGACCTCTACTGGGTGGAAGGGCGCGCGTCGGAAGGCGGCCGCTACGTCGTCGTGCGCCGCACGCCGGACGGACGGATCACCGACGTCACCCCGGCTGGCTTCAACGTCCGATCGCGCGTCCACGAGTACGGCGGCGCGCGCGTACACCGTGCATCGCGGGACGGTGTATTTCGTGAACTTCGCCGATCAGCGAGTCTATCGGCAGTCGGCCCTGCAGGAGCCCGAGCCGCTGACGCCAGACGGCGCGTTCTACGCCGACTGTCACGTGGACGATCGTCGCACTCGACTGCTGTGCGTCCGCGAGGAGCACTCGTCCGAACCGGGCCGAGCCGGTAAGACCGGCGAGCCGATCAACACGATCGCGGCGATCTCGCTGACTCCAGGAGGGCAGCCGGATCGATCGAACGTTCGAGTTCGTGTGCTCGTCTCGGGCGCCGACTTCTATTCGACGCCTTCGGTGAGTCCTGACGGGACCTCGCTCGCGTGGCTCCAATGGAATCACCCCAACATGCCCTGGGATGGGACCGAGCTGTGGGTCGCGGCGATTGCGGCCGATGGTTCGCTGGGATCGCGGATGAAGGTCGCCGGTGGTCCCGACGAGTCGATCTTTCAGCCGTCCTGGTCGCCCGACGGCCGGCTGTACTTCGTGTCGGATCGAACGGGGTGGTGGAACCTGTATAGAGCGGGTGCGAGCAGGTGCAGTCAGGTGGCGAGCGGCAGGCGCTCGAGCGATCGAGGCGATGCATCCGATGGCGGCCGAGTTCGGGAAGCCGCAGTGGACCTTCAGCGATACGACCTATGCGTTCATGACGGCGACTCGCATCGTCGTGACCTACACCGAGGGTGGGCGCTGGAAGATGGGGCTGCTCGAAACGGATCCGCGACGGTTCGAGGCAATCGATTTGCGGCTCGAGGCGCTCGACGGGATTGTCGCGAATCGCCGCGAGGTGTTCTTCATTGGCGGCTCGCCGACCGAGGCGCCGGCCATCGCGCGGATGACGATTGCCGCGGCCGAGGCCGAGATCATTCGATCGTCGAAAGCCGAGCGGCTCGATTCGGCCTGGGTCTCTGCCGCCGAGCCGGTGACGTTTCCGTCGAACGGTCGCAACGTCCACGCGTTCTATTACGCGCCCAGGAATCCCGGCTATGCCGGTCCCGCAGACGAACGCCCGCCGCTCCTGGTCCTGAGCCACGGCGGTCCGACCACGGCGACGTGGGACGTCCTCGACGAAGAGATCCAGTTCTGGACCAGCCGCGGCTTTGCGGTCATCGACGTCAACTACAGCGGCAGTACCGGCTACGGGCGCGACTACCGCGAGCGGCTCAACGGGCAGTGGGGGATTGCCGACGTCGCGGACTGCGTGAACGCCGCGAAACATCTGGTGGCGATCGGCAAGGCCGATCCGGCGCGTCTCGCGATTCGCGGCGGCAGCGCCGGCGGCTACACGACGCTGGCCGCCCTGACGTTCTTCGACACGTTCAAGGCCGGAGCGAGCTATTACGGCATCAGCGACATCGAGGTGCTGGCCCGCGACACGCACAAGTTCGAGTCGCGCTATCTCGATTCGCTCATCGGTCCGTATCCGGCGACGGCGCAGACGTATCGGGAGCGCTCGCCGATTCACTTCACCGATCGGCTGTCCTGCGCGCTGATCCTGTTTCAGGGGCTCGAGGACAAGGTCGTGCCGCCGAACCAATCCGAGATGATGGCAGCCGCGGTGCGGAAGAAAGGGCTGCCGGTCGCCTACGTGACCTACGAGGGCGAACAGCACGGCTTCCGCAAGGCCGAGAACATCATCCGCAGCCTCGAGGCGGAGCTGTATTTTTACGGAGCGGTCTTCGGATTCGAACCAGCCGATCGAATTGCCGCGGTTCAGATCGATAATCTGAAGCAACCCCATCCATGATTGTCAAACGCTTCTTCGAACCGCTTCTCGCACAAACCAGTTATCTGATCGGTTGCAGCGCCGCCGGCGAAGCCATCGTCATCGATCCGAACCGTGACGCCGACCAGTACGTCGCCGCCGCCGCAGCGCACGGCCTGCGGATTTCGCACGTGACGGAAACGCACATTCACGCCGACTTCGTGTCTGGCAGCCGCGAGCTTGCCGCCAGGACCGGTGCCACGATCCTGCTGTCGGCCGAAGGCGGACCCGACTGGAGCTACGACTTCATCTCCGAAGCGCGGCCGCTCGCGCACGGCGATCGCATCACCATCGGCAACGTGACGCTCGACGTCGTGCACACGCCGGGCCATACGCCCGAGCATCTGACCTTTCTCGTCACCGACGGCGCGGTCGCCAATCTGCCGATTGCCGCGGTGACCGGCGACTTCATCTTCGTCGGCGACGTCGGCCGGCCGGACCTGCTCGAGAAGGCCGTCCACGTGAAGGGGACGATGGAAGCAGGCGCCCGGACGCTGTACCGCAGTCTCCAGGCGTTCAATCGGCATGAAGAGTGGCTGCAGATCTGGCCGGGTCACGGCGCCGGATCGTCGTGCGGCAAGGGCATCAGCGCCGTTCCACACAGCACGCTCGGCTACGAACGACGGTTCAACTGGGCGTTCCGGACCGCCGACGAGGCGAGCTTCGTGTCACACGTGCTCGAGGGGCAGCCCGACCCGCCGACGTATTTCGCCGCGATGAAGCGGGTGAACAAGGCCGGGCCGCGAGTGATGGGCACGCGTCCGCTGCCGCCGCGCCAGGACGACGACACGCTGGCCCGGATGATTGCTGCGGGCGCGGTCTGTTGTCGATGCCCGCCCCGCGGCGGAGTACGCGCAGGGCTTTGTTCCCGGGACGCTCAACCTCCCACTGACGCCGAGCTTCGTGACGTGGGCGGGATGGCTGGTGCCCTACGACCGCGACTTTTTCGTGCTGCTCGGCGAGACACGCCGATGCCCGGCTCCCGGAGATCGTCCGCGCGTTGTCGTTGATCGGCCTGGACCGAATGGCGGGCTACTTCGCGCCGTCCGCGCTCGAGCAGGTGCCGGAGCCGCTGGCGACAATCCCGCAGGTGACGGCCTCGGATCTCGCGTCCATGCGCGGCGATCGCACGCCGGTGGTCATCGACGTGCGGCACGACAACGAGTGGCGTGCTGGCCATCTGCCGGCGGCGATCCACATCCCGCTCGGACATCTTCGCGAGCGGGTGCGCGACCTGCCGCGCGATCAGCCGCTCGTCACACAGTGCCAGTCGGGCGGGCGATCGGCGATCGCCGCGAGCCTGCTCCGCGGCGAAGGTTTCAGCGAGGTGAGCAATCTGGTTGGCGGCTACGATGCCTGGATCGACGCGGCGCTGCCGACGACCAGGTAGCCTGCGGACTGCGATCGCTACAGCCCGAAGAACGCCAGCGGAATCCAGTCGTCCATGCGCTCGAGGTACGGCTTCACGAGGGCGCGATTCTTCTCTGGCACGTCGACCTTCGGGAGCTCCGGCGTCTTCAGATCGGTGAGCCCGGTGTTTTCGCGCGCGGCCTCTTCCAGCTTTTTGAAATCGATGTGGCTCACGGCTTCGACGCCCGCCGCCTGGAAGATGCGGTCGCGCACCCAGCTGTATTCGGACTGCGAGAACCGCTCGCGGTTGAGCGCGTCGACCTGATAGCGCCGCGCCTGGACGAAGATCGTCCCGAGCTCGCGGAGCGAGCCAATCACCTCGGAGAAGCTTGGCTGACGGTTATCCGGTGAGTTGGCTTTCAGGTGTTTGTACTTCTCTTCGAACTGGCGCATTCGTTCGCCGAGCGCCTTCCGCACTTCGTCCTGGACGCGCACGAATCGTTGCAGCTGCTCGTCGGTCAGCTCTCCGGACGCCGGCGCCGCGTACGCGGCCTGGTTGGTGATGTTCCGGTCCAGTTCGGTGAGCTCCGCCATGCCCTGCAGATAGTTCCGCGCATCCTCGAGCACGGGCGACGCGGCGCGGTACAGCATGTAGCCGCCGACCGCGAGGACCACGGCGCCGAGGACAGCGATGACGAGACAGCCGACGAGCAGTTTTTTCATGTGGGGTTGGCCAGCGCTGGACGCACGCCGGATATTCGCACAGGTGCGAAGCTGCCAGAAGCCGACTCTACCGCGAGGCGAGGCACGGGGAGGGCCTGGAGAGCGGCGTCGAGTCCGGCCGAAGGTGGGGTAGGGGTAGGGTTGGGATAGGGGTGGGGGTAGGGGTCAGGTCATGAATCGTGAACGGCGTCCCCGTTCACGATTCATGACCTGACCCCTACCCCCACCCCTATCCCCAACCCCTGATCCTGACGCGATTGGCGGTTTCTGCGAACTACCGGCGGTTGATTCGTAACCCGCCGTTCGTCGTCCGCACGCGGACCGGCGGACCGCCCGAGCCCAGCGTCGTCGAGAGGCCGCGGCGCGGCGAGAGCTCGCCCTGCATCGTCATCGGGACCTCGGTGCGGAAACCGCCGTTCACCGTCCCCGTCGTCAGGTCGGCGTTGTAGCCATCGGGAATCGCCAGCGTGACGCCGCCGTTGGTCGTCTCGACGTCGAGGCCGGCGCCTTCCCAGCGCTGACCGTCGAGCTGAACGGTGAGGCCACCGTTGCGGGTCTCGCCGCGCACGTCGCCGGACAGGCCGGAGAGACGGACGCCGCCATTCGTCGTGTCGAAGCGAATCGTCCCGTTGACGGCATCGATCGTGATGCCGCCGTTGTTGGCACTGAGGTCCAGGTTGGTTCGCCGCGGCACGCTGATCCGGTAGCTGACCGACCACCCTTCGCGGCTCCCTGTCGAAGGGCCGTTCGAGCTGACTCGACCGCCGCCGGCGACGACCTGCACCCCGGACGCCAGCTGCTTCGCGTCGCCTTCGCTGCGGGCATGGGCGGTGACGACGGCACGGACGTGGATCTCGTTCCGGTCCCAGCCTTCGACCCGAATCCCGCCGTTCCGCCCGGCGTCGACGGTCAGCGGCCCGGCCGCCATGCGTCTGCTCGCGCACTTCGCAGAACCGGTAATCGTCGTCGTCCCATCCGTTGTCCCGGCACGGATCGTCGCTCTGCTGCTGAACGAAAGTGGCGTGATCGACGATGCGGACGGCCGAACGGTCGACGATGCGGACCCGGATCCGGTCGCGATCCCGGGACTGCGCTGCCAGCGTGCCGCCCAGGCCGATCGCCCCGACCAGGCCGAGGGTGAAAACAAATCGAAGGCTCATGCAGATGCTCCTACCCGCGATTGGACGGAGTCGGCGGGCGAAGCCGGTTGGTCCTGTTTCTATCGGGCGGGCCGGATCCGATGACCACTCGCTCCACGACCCGGGATAGATGCGGGCGCCGGTCAGGCCCGCGTGCTCCAGCGCCAGCAGGTTGTGGCAGGCCGTCACCCCGGAGCCGCAATACATCACCACCTGCTCCGCCGGCCGGTCGTTGAGGAGCGACTGCCAGGCCGCTGCGCAGCTCGTCAGGGCTCCTGAACGTCTTGTCGTCGGTGAGGTTCTGCTGGAAGAAGAAGTTGCAGGCGCCGGGAATGTGCCCGGCCCGCTTGTCGAGCGGCTCGCTCTCGCCGCGAAAGCGCGGCTCGGCCCGTGCATCGACGAGCAACGACTCGGGATCCGCAAGGTGGGCCAGCACCGCGCTCGCGTGTCGAGCCGCCACGCCTCGCGTGGCGCGCCGACGAACGCCGCCGGCCGCACGACCTCGCGGCCGCCGCGAATCGGCGTGGCCCTCGCGGATCCATCGCGCGAGGCCGCCGTCGAGCACCGCCACCGCGTCGTGCCCCATGAACCGCAGCATCCACCACAGCCGCGCGGCATACATCCCGCTGTCGGCGTCGTAGGCCACGACCTGCGTCCCCGGTCCGATGCCGAGCGCGCCGAACCGCTCGCGCATCTGTTCCGCGGTCGGCAGTGGATGCCGTCCGTTGGTCCCGGTCTTCTCGCCCGACAGATCGCGATCGAGGTGGACATAGCGCGCGCCAGGAATGTGGCGCGTCGAGATAGAGCGCTTCGCCCTTTGTCGGGCTCGCCGAGGTCGAACCGGCAGTCGAGGACCACCCACTTCTCGTCGGCGAGATGTGGCGCGAGCGTCGCGGGATCGATCAGGGTGGTGAACATGCCCTATTTTCGCAGCGCTTCGGCAAGTTGGTGCAGGAACAGGCCGACGTCGGTGACGATGCCGATTGTCTGCGTCGAGCCGCGATCCGAGAGCTTGGTGACGACCGCGGGGTTGATGTCGACGCACACGACCTTCACCCACGACGGCAGCATGTTGCCGACGCCGATGCTGTGCAGCATCGACGACAGCATGATGACCATGTCGACGCCGGCCAGCGCCTCGGCGTAGGCATCCTGCGCCGCGACGAGGTCCATGATCGTCTCGGGCAGCGGCCCGTCGTCTCGAATCGAACCCGGCCAGCAGGTAGCGCACGCCGTGCGTGTGGCACGCGTGCATGACGCCGGACGTCAGGACGCCGGCTCTCGACGGCGGCGGCGATGCCGCCAGCGCGCCGGATCGCGTTGATCGCGCGCATGTGATTGCGATGGCCGTGCTCGACCGGATGGCCGGAGTTGAGATCGATGCCGAGCGACGTGCCCGACAGCGCGTATTCGATGTCGTGCACCGCGAGCGCGTTGCCCGACAGCAGCAGATCGACGTAGCCGAGGCGAATCAACTCGCAGAAGTACGCCGTCCCGCCGGTATGGATGACGACGGGACCGGCGACGAACGCGATGCGGCCGCCGTTGCGCCCGCGTCTGCCGCATCAGATCGGCGACGCGTCCGACGGCGGTTTCGACCCGCCGCTCCGACGAGACCTCGTTGCTCATGAACCCGAACGTCGGCCGATCGCGCGACTGGACGTCGGGCATGACGCGAACGCCGTGCATGCCGCAGACGATCTGGTCGCCCTTGCGCACGTCGCGCAGCTTGCGGCAGACCGCACGGTCGCCGTTCGACGACGATCACGGCGTCCATCCGCTGATTGCCGACCGCGACCCAGCGGCCGTCGAGGTGCATTTCGGTCCGGTGGTTGGTCGTGGAGTAGAAGTCGTCCGGCGCGGCGGCGTCGACGTCGGCGCCGCGCAGCAGCGCGTCCGGCGTGCCGTGCACGTAGCAGCCGTACGGCGACAGCTTCTCGAGCAGGTGATCGAGCGACGTCCGGGTGCCGGCCGTGACCGTGATCGTCAGGTGAGAGACGTCCTCGTTGGTGCGGCCGACGTCGAAGCGTTCGATCTCGTACGCCGCGCCATGCTCGACGATCGTGGTGAGGATGCCCTGGAGGTCGCCCGAGTCGATCAGGTGGCCGTGGGCGTCGATGGTTTCGGAAGGCATGGAAGCAGGTTCGACAAGTGCGACAGGTGCGACGGGTGCGTCAGGTGCGGTGCGGTTCACGGGTGCTCAGGTGCAGAGATGCACGGGTTCACGGGTGTGCGGTCGACGGGTGCACCCGCACCTGACGCACCTGTGCACCGCACCTGTGCACCGCACCGCACCCGTCGCACCTGACGCACCTGTCGCACTTATCGCACCTGTCCCTGAAGGGCGCGGATGCGCTCCTCGAGCGGCGGGTGGGTGGCGAAGAGCACCATCGCGCCGCCGCCCGAGATCTTCAGCGTCGCCAGCTCCGGCTGCGCTGTTGTCGACCAGCATCTTGGTCGACTGCAGCCGGCGCAGCGCCGCGATCATCTTGCCGCGCCCGGCCAGCGCGGCGCCGCCGGCGTCGGCGCGGAACTCGCGCGCGCGCGAGAACCACGCGACGATCATCGCGCCCAGGATGCTGAAGACGATGTCGAGCACGATCGTCACGATCATGCTGACCAGGTACGCATAGCGCTCGTCGAGCGCGTTGCGGACGATGCTGGCGATGATGCGCGACAGGAACATGCCGAACGCGTTGACGACGCCCTGGATCAGCGTCATCGTGACCATGTCGCCGTTCTTGATGTGCGCCAGCTCGTGCGCGAGCACGCCTTCGACTTCTTCCTGCCGCATGCCGCGGAGCAGCCCGCTCGACACCGCGACCAGGCTGCGGCTGCGGCTCGGACCGGTGGCAAACGCGTTGACCTCGGGCGACTCGTAGTAGCCGACTTCCGGCATCGGCAGCTGCGCCTGCTGGGCGAGCCGCGCGACCGTCCGGTGCAGCCAATCGAGGTCGGCGTTGCCGGTGCGGCCGTTGACGAGCTTGACGCCCATCGACCATCTTGGCGATGACCGTGGACATCAGCAGCGAGATCACCGCGCCGCCCATGCCCCAGACCAGGCAGAACACCATCAGGGCCGTGTAGTCGAGGCCGCCGCCGGGCTGGATGTAGCCGGCCGACGCCCAGGACGGCGAGGACGATGTTCAGCATCACCATGATGGCGAGGTTGGTGACGATGAACAGGAGGATGCGTTTGCCCATGCGATCAGGATAGCAAACTCGGGAGTGCCGAGCTGCGCCGCTCAGGCTCGGTCTCAGGCGGAGCCTCGCTAGTGCTACGATCGCGGCGTGTCGGTCTTCAAGCGCTCAGCCCACGACCCACATGCACGTCCGGACGCCGGTCATGCTCGGCGTGGTCGTGCTGCTGGTGATCCTGCTCTCCGCCGTGTGCTACTACCGCGTCAGCGCGCCGGTCGTGTGAGCCCATCTGACCCGCTCGCCCCGGCCGTCATGCTGACCCTCCTCTGCATCGCCTCGTATCACAAAGGCTTCGAGTTCCTGCGCGAGGCGAAACGGCAGGGCTGCCGGGTGCTGCTGGTGACGTCGGCCAGCCTGCGCGATGCCGAGTGGCCGACCGAGAGCATCGACGAGATCTTCTACATCCAGGACGACCAGAAGCGCTGGAAGCTCGACGATCTGATCCTCGGGGCGTCGCATCTCGCCCGCCGCATCGCCATCGATCGCATCGTCCCGCTCGACGACTTCGATCTCGAGAAGGCGTCGGCGCTGCGCGAGCACCTCCGCATCCCGGGGATGGGCGAGACGACGACGCGGTACTTCCGCGACAAGCTGGCGATGCGCGTCAAGGCGCGCAGGACGACGGGCTGCCGGTCCCGGCGTTCGTCCACGTGCTCAACGACGACGCGATCCGCGCGTTCTGCCGGCGCGTGGCGCCGCCGTGGTTCCTCAAGCCGCGGCATCAGGCGGGCGCGATCGGCATCCGCAAGATCAACGGCGAGGACGAGCTGTGGGCGGTGACCGACGCGCTCGGCGACGAGCGCTCGTACTTCCTCCTCGAAGAGTTCGTGCCCGGCGACGTCTTCACGTCGATTCGATCGTCTACGAGCGCGAGGTGCTGGCGGCGGTGCCGAGCCGCTACGGCACGCCGCCCTTCGACGTCTCGCACTCGGGCGGCGTGTTCACGACGCGGCTGCTCGCGCGCGAGAGCGACGAGGCCGCCGCGCTCCTGCCGCTCAACGCGCGGCTGCTCGCGTCGCTCGGCCTCGTCCGCGGCGTGTCGCACAGCGAATACATCCGCGGCCACGACGGCCGCCTGGTGTTTCTCGAGACGTCGGCGCGCGTCGGCGGCGCGCACATCGCGGAGCTCGTCGAAGCGGCCACCGGCGTCAACATGTGGGCGGAGTGGGCGAAGGTCGAAGTCGCCGGCGGCAAGGCGCCGTACGCGGTTGCCGCCGATGCGCCCCGACTACGCCGGGCTGCTCGTCTCGCTGGCGCGGCAGGAATCGCCCGACCTCGGCGGCTTCACCGATCCCGAAGTCGTCTGGCGGCTGCGAAAGCCGCATCACGCCGGGCTGATCGTGCGGTCGCCGAGCCTCGCGCGGGTGGACGAGCTGCTGGCGTAGCTACGCGCGAGCGGTTCCGGCAGGATTTCGTCGCGGCGCTGCCGGCGCGGGAAACGCCGTTTGATTGAGACCGTTCGAGGTCCTGGACGCGTCGACCGTCGACCGGTTGACCGTCGAGCCGTGAGCCGTGACCGTGAGCCGATAGCCGAACGCTGAAGGCTGAAGGCTGAAAGCTGCGAACCGATGTCTAACAGCGTGAATCTTATGCGCAGCATTGCTTTTGTTCGATCGGGCTTGGCCTCCTGTTGATGGGGCAGCCGGTGGTGTCGCAGGCGCCCGACTGGTACGCAGTGGCGCGGGCCGAATCGTGATGGGCACTCGGCGGAAACCGGGTTGCTGCAGGAGTGGCCGGCCAACGGGCCGCCGCTCGCTGTGGCGGGCGACCGGGGCGGGCACCGGGCTATTCCTCGTTCTGCCGTCGGCCAACGGCCGGCTGTTCACGCTCGGCGCCCGCGGCAACGTCGAATACGTCATCGCGTTCGACGCGGCGAGCGGGCAAGCGGCTGTGGGAAGTGGCCAACGGCCAGCGGTTCCGCAACGAACAGGGCGACGGCCCGCGCGGCACGCCGACGGTGGACGGCGATCGCGTCTACGCGTTCGGCGGCAGCGGCGAGCTCGCGGCGCTCGACGCGGCGACCGGCACGCAAGATCTGGTCGGTCAACGTCGTGCAGCAGTTCGGCGGCAACACGCCGTACTGGGGCTACAGCGAGTCGCCGCTGATCATCGGCGACCGGATCATTCTCAACGCCGGCGGCCGCCGCGCGTCGATCGTCGCGCATCAACAAGCAGGACGGAAAGACGCTCTGGCAGAACCACAACGACGAGGCCGGCTATTCGTCGCCGATGCTGCTGCGGACCGGCAGCCTGCAGCAGGTCGTGTTCTTCACCGGCCAGCGCGCGCTCGCGGTCGATCCGCGCGATGGCCGGCTGCTGTGGAGCTACAACCGCGCGTCGAACGGCACCGCCAACATCGCGACGCCGGTCGTCCGCGGCAACCGCGTGTTCGTCTCCTCCGACTACGGCACCGGCGCGGCGCTGCTCGACGTGCAGGGCGGCCGGCAATCTCGCGTCAGCGCAGGAGGTCTACTTCACGCGCGAGATGCGCAATCACCACGCCTCGTCGGTGCGTCGTCGGCGATCACGTCTACGGATTCTCGAGCAGCATCCTGACCGCGCTGAAGTTCGACACCGGCGAGACTGGCGTGGCGGAATCGCAGTGTCGGGAAAGGTTCGCTGATCTACGCCGATCAGCGGCTGTATCTCTACAGCGAACAGGGAGTGGTCGGACTGGCCGACGCGTCGCCGACGGAATATCGCGAGCGCGGCCGCTTCACCATCCAGGCGAGCGGCCCGCCGACGTGGAGCCACCCGATCATCACGAACGGGCGCCTGATCATCCGCGATCAGGACAATCGTCTACGCCTACAACGTGAAGCGCTGACGCTTCACGTGCAGCTTCGGCTCTCGAGCTGCCCACGTGCGACGCGGAGCGTCGCCTATTGGCCTTCGCTCGAAGGCGGCACGATCTTGTTGATCCGCATGTAGGTCACGAGATTGCCGTAGTGCTCGTAGTTGTGCGCGGTGTTGAACGCGAACACCATCGCGCGCGGTCGATCATCCCGCCGGCGAAGAACTTCATCGTCTTCCATCGCCTTCTTGTCGTCCATCGCGCCGATGACCTTGTCGCAGTAGGCGATCGAGTCGGCCAGCGCCTTCGACAGCTGCGCCTTGGTCGTCATCGTCTTTTCGGCGTTGAGCGGCGCCGGCTTGTCGCTGGCCGCGGCCGCCGCAGATCATCATGTTGGCGTCGGCGACGTGACCCACGATCTGCGCGAACGTGCGGACCTCCGGCGTCGGCCGGAATGCCCACACGGCCTCCGGCACTTTCTCGGCCGTCTTCAGCAGCACGCCCTTGACCATGCCGTACTGGGCTTTCACCGCGTCCATGGTCGGGTTGGCACTCTGCGCGCCCGTCTGCGCCGGGAGGATCGAGCATCACCGCCACGGCCGCGGCGGTCGTCAGGTGTTTCATATGGGAGCTCCTTGGGAATGGAATCCGGATAAGGGTACTTCGTTCGACGCCGGCCAAAGGTATCAGGATCCGGCGCGGCGTTTTTTTCCCGGGGATGCCCTGGGGGCTCGGCGATGAACTTGTAGCCCACGCCGCGCACCGTCTGGACGTGCCGCGGCTTGCTCCGGCTGCTCGTTCAGGTAACGCCGGAGCCGGACGATGAAGTTGTCGATGGCGCGCGTGTCGGTGTCCTCGTGCAGGTTCCAGACGTCCTCGAGGATCGCCTTGCGCGACACGACCTTGCCGGCGTTCTCGAGCAGATAGCGCAGCAGCTCGGCTTCCATCACCGTCAGGTGATACGACGCGTCGCCGACCCGCAGCTCGAGCGCGCCGAGATCGAGCGTGTTGCCGCCGAACGTCAGCACCGACGGCTTCGTCGGCGCGCGCGCCGGCGGCGCCGGCAGCGGCGGCTGCCGCGCCCACGCGCTGCGCCGCAGCAGGCCGCGCACGCGCGCCAGCAGAATCGCCAGCTCGAACGGCTTGGGCAGGTAGTCGTCGGCGCCCGGACTCGAAGCCGCGCAGCACGTCTTCGGGACGGCCGCGCGCGGTCAGCATCAGGATCGGCACGAAGTCGCCCGACGCGGCGCAGCGTCGACGCCACCTCGAAGCCGTCCTTGCCGGGCAGCATGACGTCCAGGATCACGACGTCGAATGCGCCCGCGGCGCTGGCCAGGTCGACCGAGCGCCGTCTCGCCGTCGCCGGCCACCGTCGACCGTCGTGGCCGTCGGCCTCGAGATTGAAGCAGAGGCCCTGCGCGAGGTGATGCTCGTCCTCGACCAGCAGGATGCGCGACATGAACGTGCGCCGGGCGGCGTCAGGACCGCGACAGCCGCGGCAGTTCCACGGTGAACGTCGAGCCCTTGCCCTCGCCTTCGCTCGCGGCGAACACGCGCCCGCCGTGCTGCTTGACGATCGACCGGACGATGTAGAGGCCGAGGCCGGTGCCCTTGACCTTGGAGCCGCGCGACTGGAAGCGGTAGAAGCGGTTGAAGATGCGCTTGAGCTGCGAGCGCGGGATGCCGACGCCGCGATCCTTGACGCGGACCCACACCGTATCGGGCGCCGGCGCCGCGACCTCGATCGCCACGTGCACGTCGTCGCGCGGAGTACTTCACGGCGTTGTCGAGCAGGTTGGACAGCACGGTGCGCAGCTCGTCGACGTCGCCGTCGACCAGCAGACCCGACGGCGCCGGCGTCGCCACCGACAGCGTCATCGTCTCGGTCCGGCAGGTGATGGCGCAGCCGCGCGGTTTCGATCACCTCGGTGGCGAGCGCGGCGATGTCCACCGGCGCCGCGGTGCTGCAGCGCCGCGCGCTGGCCGGCGATGCCGGCCTTCAGCACCTGCTCGACGGTCTGCTGCAGCCGATCGGCATCGGCCAGCATGACGCTGTAGAACTCGCGGCGCTGCGACTCGGTGACCTCGCGCGCCTGCAGCGTCTCGAGATACAGGCGAATCGACGCGATCGGCGTCTTCAGCTCGTGGGTGACGGCGTTGATGAACGCGTCGTGCTGGTCGTTGCGGCGCATTTCGCGCACGAGAAACACCGTGTAGACAATGATGCCGGCGATGATCAGGACGAACGCGAGAATGCCGAGGACGAGCGGCAGGACGCGCCGCGCCGTTGACGAGGATCCAGCCGACATTGAGCGAGACCGCTGCCGCGACGAGGACGACGCAGAGGACGACGAAGGCGATGGTTGCGGTGTTACGCCGCGTCACCAGCAAATTGTAGCGGCACGAAGGCCACGAAGACACGAAGCAAGAACCGACGGAGTCCGGGTTTCTTCGTGATTTCGTGCCTTCGTGGCTGGCTCTTAGTCTGCGAGTACAGGCTCGGCAACCGTGATGTCGACGGCGTCGTTGGTCTGCTGCGGCATCTTCTTGGACGTGCCGCAGCGACGCGACCTTGACGTCCCACGCCAGGCCGAGCGCCTGCAGCGTGCTGATGCCGATCCAGTTGATGTCGAACTCGTACCACGCCAGGCCGTGGCGGGCCGACACCGGGTGGGCGTGGTGGTTGTTGTGCCAGCCCTCGCCGAACGTCAGCGCCGCCACCCACCAGTTGTTCGTCGAGTCGTCGCGGGTCTTGAAGCGGCGTGAGCCCCAGAGGTGCGTCGCCGAGTTCACCAGCCAGGTGCAGTGCAGGCCGAAGGTGGTGCGGAAGAACACGGCCCAGAGCACGTACGGGAATGCCGCCGAAGGCGAGGAACGCGAGGCCGACGACCACCTGCGGCACCCAGTGCCACGAGGTGAGCGCGACGTGGAACGGGATCCTTGCTCAGGTCCGGCACGTAGCGGCGCAGCACCTCGGTGTCGTGGTGCATCGCCTTGCCGGTGAAGATCCAACCCATGTGCGCCCAGTAGGTGCCCTCGCGCGGCGAGTGCGGATCGCCTTCGTGATCGGAGTGCTGGTGGTGGATGCGGTGGGTCGCGACCCAGAAGATCGGACCGCCTTCGAGCGCGAGCGTGCCGCAGGTCGTCAGGAAGTACTCGACCCACTTGGAGGTCTTGTAGCCGCGGTGGGTCAGCAGGCGGTGATAGGCCATGCCGATCCCGAGCGACCCGGCGACGAACCACATGATCACGGCCGCGAGGATCGCGCCGGCGTCGATGTAGAAGAAGGCGGCGATCGCGCCGACGTGAAACGCCGACATCGCGATGGCCGTGATCCAGTTGATGTGGCCTCCAGAGGCCTTGCGCCCATAGAGGGCGGTGACAGGTGTCATGACCCTGGAAGCGTAGCAAGGCCTTGGCCGAGCTGCTGTAATACTTGTGTCACAGCAGCTAACCGTCTATTTATCAGATAGTTATGTGCCGATCAGGCCACTTGGCAAGCCTCGCGCAGAACCTGCGAGGCGTGGCAGGTTTGCCGGGTTCTCGTCAGCGGCTGACGAACTTGCGCCACGTGTCGACGAGCGCCGCCTCCGGCCCTTTCCCCGCGACATAGCGTTCGGCGTAGCCGTCGAACCGCTTCCGCTCCCCATCGTCCAGCGGGCGCGCGAGGTGACGGCGGTAGAGCACCTGAATCGCGACGAAGAGCAGATCGAGGTCGTCGCGCTGGCGGGCGAGCAGGCCGTTGAGCGTCTCGAGCGCCGGCTCGAACTGCCCCAGCATCGCCTGCGCGGTCGCGACCCGGCGCAGCCGCGCGGCGTCGTTCGGCCAGGCATTCGGGGCCTCGGCGATCATGTCGAGCGCGGCCTGCGCGTCGCCGACGCGCAGCAAGCCGTCCACGAGCAGCGGATACGCGGCCGTACCGTTGTCGCCAATCATCGACATCTGCCACGCGCCGACCGCGTCGTTGTCGCGGCCGTTCGCGGCGTGCACGGCACCGAGGAAGAACGCGGCGCCGAGAAAATCCGACGCCTGCTTGAGCGTCAGCTGGAACCAGGCGGCGGCCTGCGCATACTGCTTCTTCTGGAGGGCGGACAGCCCGCGGACGAACGAAAGCGCGGGCTCGTCGGCGTCGGGGGTGCTGACGTCCGGCGGGTTGCTCGACGTACCTGACCTTCGCGCGCCTGCCGCATGATGTCGGCGCTGGCCGCCGACACGGGGTGATCCCGCAGCAGCGACTCGAGGAAGGGCCGCACGACGTCCGGCTTGAGCACTTCGTCTACCGTGAACCGGGCGACGGGCGCGACGATCTTGGCGACCGGCAACGGCATCGGCGCGAGATCGTCGGCCACCCGATCCGCGATCGGCGAACTGTCAGTCGGCGCTGCGACCGGGGCCAGCCGGAAGGGACGGAAGACTGTCGTGTCGGGCTCGCCGGGGATGCTGACGACCGCGCGCGCCACGTATTCGCCCGGCGGGAGCACGCCGAGTTTCATGACCGAGAGGAAGCCGCGCTGCACGTCGGATCGCGGCAAGACCTGCGCCGGCGCGCTGACGAGCGTGGGGGAGGCCTCGGTTTCCGAGACGTGGATGACGACCTTGGAGGCGCCCAGCCGCGGCATGTCTTCGCCGGTGAGCTCGACGAGCGCGTTCATCATTTCGCTGTAGACGATGCCCGACGGTACCGGGCGGGGCGGTTCGTCGGGGCGAAGCTGCGACGTCAGGATCAGATCCGAGACCCGCAGCGTGTCGCGTCCCACCGGCGCGAGCCTTGCTGAGATCGTGTGGAACACGCTGCCCGCTTCACCGTTTTCGCCCACCGCCGCGAGACGGAGCGAATATTCGCCGGGCTCGAGGACGACCGAGGTGACCAGCAGGCGCGGCGACGGCGTCCGGTCGGACGCGGGCGCGAGCCGCAACGGCGTCGAGGTTTGCGCGACGATCTTGTCGTCCTTGTCGATCACGAGCAGGCCGATGGGAATCTCCGCCGGCTCGGTCGCCGGCTCGCCGACCTCGGCCGAGAGAATCACGCGCACTCTCGTGTCCGCGGCGTTGACGACCGAGTAGGTCGCGACGCGCATCGGCAGGCCGGCGGTGGGCAGCGGCGCGCGCAGCAGGTTCTGAATCTGCTCGGCCGGCGCCACCGTTTCGGTGGTGGCACTCGTGGCCTCGGCGAGCGCGAAGGTGGAGCGTGCGCGCACCGTCAGGCCGCGGCGCTTGACCTCGACCTTGATGCGGCGGTTCTGCGGAGCTGCGATCGGCCTCGGTCGGCTCGAACGAGAGCAGGTAGTAGCCCGACAGCTCGCGGCCGATCCGTTCGAAGGCGCCGACGCCGGACGTGGCCGACTTTGAAGTACGTGCCGCGCGTGTAGCCGGCAAGCTGCTCGAGCCCTTCGCTCACCACCGAGTCGTCGCGGACGCTGCCGACGATCTTCGGCGTGTCCATGTCGAACATCGACTCGTCGGGCTGGACGACGAAGAAGCTGACGCGGGCCTGCGCGGCGAGGCGCGCGAGGTTGCCGAGGTCGTTGCGATCGCGGCCGATGAACAGGCCTTCGCTGATCAGCACGATGTTGACGGGCGCGTTCACGGTCGCGAGCCGCTTGGTCAGATCCTCGAACGCGTTGATCGAGACGCGCGTGCGCGTGCTGGCGTCGTTGATGCACGTGCGAGGCCTGCGCCTCGAGCTCGTGCACGCACGCTTCCATCTGGAAGCTGCCGCCGCCGGCGCCAGGCACGCCGCTGCCGCCGCACTCGCGCTGGATGACCTGCGCCCACAGCGTTCTGATCGTTCCGCTCGTAGGCCGCGGCCTCGCTGAGGCGCACGCGCTCGATCGGCCGCGGCGGCTGCTGGCCCATCGTTCCCGGACAGCGCCCGCCGGATCCGGCTGCGATCGGTCGTGAACTCGACGCCGCCCCTGCCGGTCGGCAGGCGGGCGAGGCCGACCAGGTCTCCGGGCAGCAGCCGTTCCATCACCCGCTCCGCGGCCCGCAGCACCGTGCGCGCGCGCGCCGACCCGGAGGTAGTTCTCGTCGACGACGAAGAGCAGCAGGCGCCCCGTCGATTCGCCGATCGTTGCTGCTGACATCCTCGAGCCGCGCCGGCTCCGACGACCGAGGTCGTCGTTCGCGACGAGATGAACTGGACCGTGTTCACGTCGCGGACCTGGCCGTTGATCGTCAGTTGAAAGTCGGCGGCCGTCAGCCCTTCGACCGGTTCGCCGTTGCCGCTGACGACGGTGACGTCGACGAGCACGACATCGGCGCGGGTTTCGAATTGGGGGCGGGGGGGGCGCGGCTGCTGTTGCACTGCGCGATGACAGGTGCGCGCAGGTGCGTCGGGTGCGACACGTGCGACAGGTGCGGTGCGGTGCACGGGTGCGCTAGGTGCACGAGGTGCGGTGCGCAGGTGCGACGGTGCGCCAGGTGTGCCCGTGGCGTGAACGCCGCCCGACCACAAAACAATCAACGCCACGCCGACTGCACTCGCAAATGAGCAAGACATCAACTTCATCGCATTACCCCGACGATTCCCGTGCCTGTGCCCGTGCACCGGTCGCACCGTGCGCACCTGTCAGCACCTGTGCACCGCACCGCACCTAGTGCACCTGTCGCACCTGACGCACCTGTCGCACCCGCTACTTGCGATATCCCTGCCTCGCCCGGACCGAGTGCCGGTGGTTCGGCAGCTCCACCTTGATCTCCCGCCACGCGCCGTCGCTCTTCGGGTTCGTCGACTCGTAGCCGAGCAGGTACTGATTCGCGAGCTCCTCGATGATTTCCGCGAACGGTTCATCGAGTCGATCGGCGCGGTCGACGAAGAGCGCACGGCCGCCGCTCAGATCGACGAGCTGCTCGATCCCGGTCTTGAGCGCGTCGCTGCGGACGGCGCGCCCCAGCGCGACCATGAAGAGCGTCGCGTCGCTCGCGCGGACCGCCTGCTCGACCGCGCCGAGCGTCGCGTGGCTCGTCCGATCGTCGCCGTCGCTGAAGACCACCAGCACCCGGCGTCCGGGCTGCCGCGTCAGCTGCTGCAAGCCGCGGATGATCACGTCGTAGAGCGCGGTGCCGCCCCAGGGCGCAAGCCTGTCCACGGCCTTCAGACGCTGCTCCGGCATTGGTCTCGCGCCGCGTCAGCGTGAAGAGGTTGTCGTTGAACGCGGTCAGCGTGACCTGATCTTTCGGCCCGAGCGCGCCGAGAAACTTCTTCACCGACGTCTTCAGCTGCGGCATCGCCTGCGCCATGCTGGCGCTGACGTCGACGGCGATCACGATCTCGAGCGGCGATCCTTCCGCCGAGAAATGCGTGATCTTCTGCGGGACGTTGTCCTCGAAGCACGCGAAAGGCGTTCTGTGGAAGCCCCTTGATGAAGCGGCCGCGGTCGCTGACGACGGCCGTGACCTGGACGACCTCGACGTTGACCGCTTCCGCGAGATCGAGGCCCTTGGTCCGGATGCTCGTCACCACCCGCCCGCCGCCGATCCGCTCGGCGACGGCGCGAATGACGTGACTGGTGATGTTGGGCCCGGCATCCCAGGGACATTCAGCGCGCGCGGGATCCATCAACGTGCAGACCAGCCGGCCGTCGGCGTAGAACATCACGCGCGCGATCTCGCTCGATCGCCGCGCCGGCTCGACGACCGCCTTCAGCGGCACGATGCCGACGGCAAAGGTGTCGGGCTCGGGCGACACGATCTTGATCACGAGATCGGGCTCCTGCGGCGGGCGTGCCGCCGGCCAGCGCCACCGTCATCAGCGCCGCCAGAACGGTTGTGGCGAGACGGGTCATTGCGCCCGGAGTATGCCATCGCCGACGAGCGCGGCAACGTAATCTTCGACGCGGCTGCCGTCGAGAGCGGCCGCCT
Organism: uncultured Acidobacteriota bacterium; assembly: GCA_963841895.1. Lineage (GTDB taxonomy): Bacteria > Acidobacteriota > Vicinamibacteria > Vicinamibacterales > UBA2999 > JACCSI01. The sequence goes on along the minus strand of CAWJEO010000005.1, from coordinate 49,094 downwards.
GCCGGACCATCCGCGGCCAGTCGTCGGCAAAGCGGGTCTGCGCGTCGTGCCAGAAATCCTCGACCGCATAGGCGAGCAGCGCGGGCACCAGCGAGGCGGGCAGCCGGAGCCGCGCAGTCTCCTCGGCCAGCCGAAGCGTCACGTCCGGCACCTGGGTCGTCATCTGTCCGGCGTCGGCGCGTCCGGCGAAGTCTTCCCACGGCTGCCGGCGGCGGCATGAAGGTCAGCGGCCGCCCGTCGTATCCCTGGCCAGCGATGCCCCAGCGGTCGAGCACGCCTGCCGCCACGACCGGTTCGCCGAGCCACAGTAAATCGCGCAGCGAGAAACAGCCCGGAATGGACTCGGGATCGCGCTGCAGCATCCAGGGGAGCGTTTGTCGTGTCGCCGCGGACATCTGAACGCGACGCCCCAGGGCCCTCAGAGCCTCCAGATTGCCCGCGCGTCGAGCACGCGCTGGCGGCCGCGCTGAATCGCCGCCGCCAGCGCGTCGCGGTCGTCATCGCTCAGCTCGGTCGGAACGAGCGCAACAATCGTCCGCGTGAGCGTGGCGAAGTCGTTCAACGTCAGCGTCGGTGCTTGCGGCAGCTGCGCGTCGGTCAGGCGGCGCAGAGTCAACCGCGAGAGACCGGCGTCGAGGCCGATGAGCGAACCGGCCACATGCCACGGGCCGTCACTTTGCTGCTCCTCGGGCGGCGCCCACGGCGTCATCCGTTGCAGCAGCGCCGTTGCGTTCTGTCCGAAATCGTGTCGGGTGGCCACGTCTCGACTCAGGCTGATGGCGCCGTCGGCGGGGCCGAGCGACACGGTATAGATCAGCGCCGTCAAGGCCGCCGCGAGGTCGCGCGGCTTGCGGCTGACGATCGCGTTGTCGAGGCCAGGCGACGGAACCTGCAGCCGTACGGCGCGAAGGCGTGCCTGCTCGGCGGCGACGAGGTCGACCGCATAGGTCAGCCCTTCCCAGTCGAGCGTGCGCTTCACGCGATCGCGCCGGCCGGCCAGGGCCTGCAGGAGTCGCGACTCGTACGCGGTCGCGCCAGTGAACGCGTCGGGCTGTTCGAGCGCCGGCAGCGCCGGCAGCAGCACTTCGAGGATCCAGCTCGCGATCGACGCGATCACCTTCTGGTTGCGCAGCACCGCGCTGCTCAATTGCGTCAACAGCCGATCGGCGTCATCGACGTCGAGCACGCGCACGTGCCGCAACCGCCCGACGATGCCGACGACGGCTTGAAACGCCGCCAGCGCCTCGTCCTGGTCGTCGGCGTCGTGGCTGACGTGATGCGCGGCGGCGATCATCGCGGTCCACGTGGCAGGGTTCGCAATCCGCATCCGCTCGAGACCGAGGAGCAGCGAGGGAAAGCGCTTGTAGCCGTTGATCGCGACGGCCACGATCGGCAGTTCGTTGGCGGTGGCGGTGGGAAACACGCGCTGAGCCATCCGCAACATTTCGAATCGTTGCCGCCGTTCGCGCGGCGGTAAGAGGACGACGGCCCGAGTCATGGCGGGGAGTGAGATTGGGGTCGCGTCTCGAGCGATCGACCGTTGGGCGTCCTTGAGTTCGACCCGGTCCGATTCGAAGACGAGCCGCCAGAAGGATGCCGCCGCCGGTCCGCGGAGCGCGCCGCCGGCCCCCACGTCGGTGATCGTCAGCACGCTCCACGGGTCGCCGACGGTGCGGCGGAACGGCTGCAGGCTGGCCCGCCACTGCGGGTCGGCATCGCGAAAGACTTCGTAGAGCCCGCGCGCGGCCGCGATCCGTCCGTTTGGCCTGGCTGGCCACGCCGCCGCCAGACGCTCGGCATCGAGCCGGGCAATCGTGTCGAAGTACCAGGCCAGGCGGCCGTGGTCGCGACCGACGAGCGCGCGAATGAATGGCGCAGCCCGCGACGGGCTCGTGCCGGACAGCGCTTCCCAGATCGCCGGGCCGTCCGTGCCGCCGGGCACGACCACCTGGCTGTTCTCGATCGCGAGCGAGCGCGACACGATCAAGAACGCGGCCGCGCCGTCGCGGTACAGGAAGCGAAGGAGATCGCGATCCTGGGCGACCAACTGGCGGATTGAGTCGTCGGTTGCCACGAGCGCGGCCGAAAGGAGCAGCGCCTCACGATCGGTCAGGAACCGAGCGAAGAGATCGGCGTCGCCGGGGAGATCGAGCAATTGCCGCCAGGTGTCGGCGTCGAGCGGTGCGGGAATGTCGATCGATTCGCGATTCGTGTCGGCGCCGACGGCTGGCGTCGACGTAGAGCGGACAATCGACGTGAGCAATTTCGGCGAGTTGGCGAATCGGGTTTCGCGGTCGTGCAGCGCGCGGGCGAGCAGCGGTAGCGTCAACGCGCGTTCGACGTCCGGCACGCCGAGCGACGCGAGCGTCGCGGCGCCGCCCTGGACGGGCAGGTCGAACCAGCCGGATCGGCTCTGGCCGGTCACCGCAACGGTCGTCAGCAGGCCGGCCAGCCCGGCCGCGGCGAGACGCCATCGCATCGCGAAAGCGTATACCGGAGTCCCGGGGCTCTGCCCGCTGGCGAGATTCACAGCTCGCAGGCCATGACTGTGGGCCTGCGTACGCCTCGGCCCGCGACTCGTCCCAGCCGGCGTTGAACAGGTCAGCGATTGGGCGGCGCTTCGCGCGGCGTGGCTTCGAAGAGCTGCATGCTTCGGCGCTGTCCCCCAGGAAGCCAACCGCCGCCGGTGAGGGCCGGCCCGTGTCGAGTCGTCGAACATTGCCCGCTCGGCGTCGCTGTCGATCAGCACGTAGACGCGATGTCCGCTGGCCTGCAGCGCGCGGACCGACGCGTCGAGCGCCCCGGGCGGGATGCGGTCCCAGTTCACCGTCTGGCGATCGGTGTAGTACCGCAGGCTGCCACTGTGTTGCAGCGCCATCACCACGCCGTCGCTCGAGGTCGCCTGGGCGACCAGCTCGCCGGCAAGCCGATGCCTTGCCTCGTGCCGCGGCATCGTCAACACCTGGTTCCTGGCAATCCAGGTCCACGAGCCCCAGGCGAGCATCGCGGTCAGGAGGGCGACCGCGACGAGTGCGACCGGCTCGCTGAATGCACGACGAGCGACAGCCGCGAGTCCGGCGGCGGCGACGACCGTCGCCAAGGCGACGACTGGCAACAGGAAGCGCAGCGTTTCCCAGTGATCGTAGGGACGATAGAAGAGATACGGCGTGATGATGGCCGGCCGCGACGATCGTCAGGACGAGTCGCGGCAGGCGCGGCGACACCGCAAACCCGATCACGACCGCCGCCAGCCAGAGCGGGCCCAGCGCCGCCACGCTCCAGCGCGCGTATATCGACGCGTTCAGTGCGGCGGTGTTCCACGAGAACAAGCCGCGAATGCTGCCGTAGCCGCTCGCCGAATGGATCGCCGTAGAGATACCACTGAGTCCAGCCCTGCGCGATCGCGGCCAGCGCAACGGGCGCGACGAACTTCAATGCCGATGCCCAGTCACGCTCGCGGCGCGTGAGGAGAGGAACGATCGCCAGTCCGGCCGCTGCCGGCGCCAGCGCCGGGCGAATCAGCAGCGCCAGGCCCGCCGCCAGGCCGGCCACGATCGGCCACGGCCGGCGCAGAGAGAGCGCTGCCACGGCCGACATCAGCGCCGTCGCCGCCGGCACGTCGCTCATCGGCTGAATCGCGTAGGTGAAGACCAGCGGATCGATCGCGATCATCGCCGCGGCGAGCAGCGACACTTCGCGACTGCCGTACCACGATCCGGCGACGACAACGGCGGCGACGAGCAGCAGCACCGCAGCGATCGGTGCGACCGCAAATGGTCCCGTCGGGCCGGCAACTGTTTGAGCGGCGGCCATCAGTAACGGAAGGCCGAGCGGGTATGCCGGCACGCTGGCGTTCGCCATGCGTCCTGCCGGCACGTAGCCGAGCGGCGTGGCCGCGAAGATGCCGTCAGGGAACGGCATCACGCTCGCCAGCGGCTCCGGCTGTATGAGACGCGCCGCGCGCACACGATCGGCCGCGCTCACGTAGCCATAGCTGTCCGCGCCCCCGACCACGGACGAGAGGTTGACAATCCAGCCGACGCAGCTGGCAGCGATGAGGGCACCGAGCACGAGCCGACTGGCCGAGGTCGCAACGATGCTGGCGAGCCCGGGACGGCGGGTGCCGACATCAGCGGTGTGCCCGCGCGCCGGCCTCGAGGACAGCACGACTCGGACGACAAAGAGAACAGCGGCTGCGGCGAGCGGACGCCACAGCGTGCGGACGCTGACGGAGGCGGCGCCCAGCTCGAGGTGAATCGGTCCGAACGCGGCAGCGGCGAGCGCCGCACCGGCTGCAAGCGAGGCCCCGACGTCGAGGCAGGCCGCAATTCGAGTCCTCACGTCTCGCCGCCGCCCTCAGGCGGGCGCGTTGCCACGTAGAAGACCGTGTCGAGCCCGCCGACGAGTGGCGCGGCGATCGAACGCGAACCCGAGATCCTCGACGAGCCTCGTCGATCGGACATGGCCGTAGTCCATGCTCGCGCGGATGACCGGCATGTGCAGCACGTCGAAGCCGTAGCGCACGACCGCGCGGGCGATCTCGCGGCCATAGCCGCGGCCCACTTCGCGCATCGGCGACGCCGTACAGCAGCTCGAGCTCGGGCGGATCGCGAAAGAACCAGAAGGCGCCGAAGCCGATCAGGTCCTCGGCTGCGGTCCGTGCCAGCCAGAGGCCGAATTGGCGTTCGGCGAACAGCGTGACGCTTTGCGCGATCAGTTCGACCGTCTGCTCGCGCGGGATGATCGCGTCATCGAAGATGTAGCGGCGCACGCCCGGCTGCGTGAAGACCGCGTGCAGACGTGTCGAGGTCTTCGACGGTAACCGGGCGCAGCGTGAGCCGCGGCGTGACGAGAACCGTTACTTCGTCCGTACCAGATCCGCACGAGGTCGTAGTTGAAGCGGACGAAGCGGAACAGCTCGCTTTCGAGAATCCGTTCCTGGTCGCTGTGCGCGCCGAAGCCCTTCGGTCCGTCCTCGATGTCGAGTGGCCGGGCCGATGCCGTAACACTGGATGCCCTTGGCGCGCAGATACGCCATGTCCGTTGCGCCCGTGCTCATCGTCGGCAGCGTGATCGTCTTGTAGTGCTTCGTGACGTTGGCTTCGATGGCGGCGAAGGCTTCGGTGTTGAGCCGCGTCGTCCCACCCGGCCGCACGTCGCGCGCGGTGTAGTTGACCTCGACGGACGGGTCGTTCACGACCCGCCTGACCTCCTCGAGAAATGCCGCCGGATCTTCATCCGGCAGCATTCGCACGTCGAGCGTCGCCGTCGCTTCGGACGGAATGACGTTCACGCGATAGCCGGCCTGGAACATGTTGGGCGAGATCGAGGTTCGCAGCATCGAGGCGTGGCGCGGCTCGTTGGCGCGCAGAAATTCGTCGGCGGCGCCGCTGACCTTCGGATCGGGGCTCAAGCGCGTTGCGATAACGCTCGGCCTGCTCGGGCGTCGAGATCGTCGCCAGCCGCTTGAAGTAGGCGGCGGTCGTCTCGTTGGGACGAATCGGCGGCTGCCACTTGCGCGACCTTGGCGACGGCGTCGGCCAGGTGCACGACCGAATTGGTCTGCAGCGGCACCGAGCCGTGTCCGGCGACGCCGCGCGCGGTCAGCGTGATGCGCGCGCGGGATCTTCTCGAGCGTCTGCACCGACACGAACTTCATCTGGCCGCCTTCGCGCGTGCCGCCGCCGCCCTCGGCCAGGCAGTATTCGGCGTCGATCAGGCCGAAGTGCTGGTTGGCCATGAACTGGATGCCGACGCGCGTGGTCCCTTCTTCGCCGGCTTCGAACAGCGCGATGACATCGCGGTCGAGCGGCACGTTGTTGCGCTTGAGCATCAGCAGCGTCATCAGCGTCGAGACGACGTTGTCCTTGTCGTCGACCGTGCCGCGGCTGTAGACGTAGCCGCCCTGCCGCGTCGCCGAAAACGGCGGATGCGTCCACTTCTTGGGGTCGACGTTGACGACGTCGGTGTGGGCCATCAGCAGCAGCGGCCGCTTGCTGCCGTTCCCCTTGAGCCGGGCCACCACATTGGGGCGGTTCGCTTCGAGGACGACGAGCTGCGCGGGGATGCCAGCCTTGTCGAGGACCTGTTTCAGATAGTCGGCGGCCGGCTTCTCGCCACCCGGCGGGTCGCTCGTATCGAAACGCAGCAGCGCCTGGAAGTGCTGCATGGTCTCTTCGTCGACCTTGGTCCAGTCCGTCTGTGCGGGACCCTGCGCGGTCAGCGTCACAGCGGTCACGAGCATGCACACGAGAACGAGGCGTCGCATAGCGGGCGATCGTAACAGAACCGGCCCGCCTTCGCGGCCGGAGCCGCTACGGCGAGGTCTCGCCGTAGCTCGCCCGCATTCTTCGAGCGAGCGGAGGCGGATGCGACGGGTGCGTCAGGTGCGACGGGTGCGGCAGGTGCGGTGCGGTTCGCGGGTGCGTCAGGTGCGGCGCGGATCTATGATCGGGCGCGTGGATCGACGGTCGTTTCTCAGAGATGGCAGCCTGGCGCTTCTCGCCCTCGGGCTGACCGGCTGTGCTGCGCGCCGGCCAGTGACGGCCGGCGTGACGAGCGGGCTGTCGCGCGGTCCCGTGCGCCTGCCGCACGTGCGAGTCGGCTGGGACCGCATCATTCGCGCGACCGTCGGCCTGCGCCCGCACCGGCCCAGCGGCTTCGTGCTGCGAGCCGAAAAGCTCGACGCCAAGACGCTGATTCACAACTACGGTCATGGCGGATCGGGGATGTCGCTGTCGTGGGGCACGGGGCAGATGGCGGCGGAGCTGGCACTCGAGCAGCCCGATCGCCGCGCCGCCGTCATCGGCTGCGGCGTCGTCGGCCTGACGACGGCCCGGCAGCTGCAGCGCCGCGGCTTCGACGTCACCATTCACACCGAGAAGGTGCCGCCCGACACGACGTCGAACATGTCGCTGGCCGGCTGGACGCCGACCTCAGGTCTGGTCGACAACGCGCGCCGCACGCCCGAATGGGATGCGCAGTGCCGCCGCGCCGCCGACATCGCGTATCGACAGCTGCAGCTGCTGACGGGGCCGAAGTACGGCATCTCGTGGATTCCACAACTACGCGGCGACGGACGAGCCGCCCGATCCGACGCCGCAACGTCAATCCCAATCCGCTGCTGCCCGACTCGACGCGCACCGGGATGGTGGTGTTCGGGCCGGGACAGCATCCGTTTCCGACCCGCTACGCGGTCGAGCGCAACGACATGCGCATCGAGCCGTCGATTTATCTCGATGCCCTCGTGCAGGACGTCGTGGCGCACGGCGGACGGATCAAGATCCGCAAGTTCGACACGCCGCGCGATCTCGCGGGCCTCGAAGAGAACGTCATCGTCAACTGCACCGGCCTCGGAGCGAAGGCGCTCTTCAACGACGCCGAGCTGATGCCGCTCAAAGGCCAGCTCATCGTCCTCATCCCGCAGGAAGAGATCACCTACAGCACCAACGGCGCGCTGCCGTCCTCGAACACGCCGCCCGGCACGTTCGTCCACATGATGCCGCGCCGCGACGGCATCGTCCTCGGCGGCACGTCGCAGCGCGACGTCTGGACGACCGAGATCGACGAGAGCCGAACGGAAGCGCGTCGTCGAGACGCATATTGCACTGTTCAACGCGATGAGGTGATCGCACCAGGTGCGATAGGTGCGTCAGGTGCGCTGGGTGCGACGGGTGCGGTGCGGTGCACCGGTGCACGGGTGCGGTGCCAGGTGCGGTGCACGGGTGCGGTGCGGCAGGTGCGCGGTGCATCTGAGGTGCACGCGTCTGCGGTACGCAGAGAGCGCTACGCGAAGCGGCCCGGGCGCCGGCGAAGATATGCGGTCAATCGGGCGACGGCGACCGAGGTGCGCTTAGCCAGGTGAATGCGGGTTCGGCTTGTGCTTCAGTCGAGCAGTTGATCGTCCGTGGCTTCGAGGAGTCGATCCTCGATTTCGCGTAGCGATCGGGCGCGATGTCGAGAAATCGCGCGAATTCCGCGTGCGAGGGACAGGAAATCCCTCAGCGATGTTGCCTGTCACCGAACGCGCCGCTCGACGCAACTGATCGCCGAGCTCGAAGTCGCGAGCCAGCGCCGGAACGCGAATCGAGCGTGCTCACCGATCTTCCGAAGTTCTCTGTGCGAGCTGATAACAGACAGAGATCCTGAAACCGATGGCTCCGCCATGGCTCCTGGGATTGCAGCAGGCGTGCCGATGATTTCACGGCCTAATCGACGTCGGTCGCGCCGCGCGACCTGGCAGTTCTTGCGAATAACGTCCCGGGCTGCCTGAATCAGCACTGTTGCTGCGCATGCCGCACCGCACCGCACCCGCCGCACCCGTGCACCGCACCCGCGCACCGCACCTGTGCACCCGTGCACCCGTGCACCGCACCGCACCCTGTCGCACCCAGCGCACCTGACGCACCTGTCGCACCCGGCCCCGTGCGCTAGAACCACCTCGCCTTTCTGAATCGGTACACCAGATACAGATCGACGATGACCATCGAGGCGAGGGCGAGCGGATACCCCCAGCGGAAGCGCAGCTCCGGCATGTTGTCGAAATTCATCCCGTAGATGCCGGCGATGAGCGTCGGCACCGCGACGAGCGAGGCGTAGGCGGCCAGGCGCTTCACGACCTCGTTCTCGTGCATCGTGATCAGCGACAGGTTGACCGACATCGCCGTCGTCACCATGTCGCGCAGGGAGTCGATCGACTGCTTGAGGCGGACCAGGTGATCGTAGACGTCGCGGAAATAGTCCTGGAGCCGCATGCAGGAGGGCGGCACGCGGCCGCCGTGCAGCTTACCTGTGACTTCGAGCGAGCGGCGCTCCCGGCGTGCTCGAGGATCGTCAGCTGGCGCTTCAGCCCGTAGAGCGCCTCGATGTTGGCCGCCGTCGTCTGGCCGGCGAAAATGCGCTCCTCGATCCGCTCGATCCGTTCCTTCAACTGATCGAGAACCGGGAAGTAGCGGTCCACGACGGCATCCATCAGCGCGTAGAGGACGTAGGCGGGGCCATGGCGGAGCAGATCGGGTTCTTCCTCGCAGCGGCGGCGGACGTCGGCGAATCCTTGCCGGGTGCCGCGCCGTACCGAGATGACGTGATCGCGCCCGACGAACACCGAGCACTTCGCCGACATGCAGCTCGTCGTCTTCGAGCTCGATCGTGTGGAGGACGACGAACATCGCTGAGCCGTACTCTTCGATCTTGGGACGCTGGTGGCCGTGGTGCGCGTCTTCGACCGCCAGTTCGTGGAGGCCGAATTCGTCCTGCAACGCGGTGAGCTCGGCTGGCTCGGGATCCTTCAGCGCGACCCAGACGAAACAGTTCGGTTGGCTGATGTACGTGCGGATCTCGCCGACCTGGATGTCTGCGATCTTCTGCCCGTCCTGATACGCGACACAGTTGACGAGCATGAGGGGGCGACTATTTCGCTCCGCCGGCCTTGAGATGCGGCACGGCGTCGGGACACGCCGCCGTCGCTTCGCTGAGGAGCGTCATGCCGGGAATGCGCTCGTGCGTCAGATCGGCCTTGAGCGAGACGAGTTCCTTGACGACGAGCGGCTGGCACATGAGGACGGCCCAGTTGATCACCGCGATCTTCATCTTCGGATCCTGGGCGTTCGGATCGATGCCGAGCTTGACGATTTCGAGCGCGCGCGTCTCGTCGCCCTCCTGCAGCGTCTCAATCAACAACGCGGACGCAGCCTTGCGATCCGCGTCGGTCTTGCTCGGCGGCGGCAGCGCGCCACCGGTTTTCGGGGCGGTGGCCGCGGCTTCGGTGGTCTCCTTGGGCACGGGCACGGTGAACTCGACGCTCGCCTCGTAGGTGTGCCCGCTGAACTCGCGCTTCTCCATCGCGAGCGTTCCGGCGCCGGCCTTCCAGGTGTTCTTGAAGAACAGATCCGGCAGCAGGACGGGTTCGGCCCCGCCCTTGAACCGCAGCGTCGCGTTGAAGAGTTTCTCGCCGCGTCCCTTGCGGCCGTCGTAGCGCATCGCCATCGTGACAAGGCCGCTCTGCGCGCGCGACAGGAGCAGCGCGTCATCCGACGCCTGCGGGACGGTCAGCGGCTGATTGCTCAGCGACGACGATGAAGTCGAGGCTTTGATCGTCGAAGACGTTGGGCTTGGTGATGCGGACGGCGTGGCTCAGCGTCGTGGTCGTCGCCGTCGATGGTGAGCGTGCCCGATGCCGTCCCGGGCTGAGCCGCGGCGACGACCGGCAGGGCGAGCATGCTCAAGGCGATGAGAAGGCTACTCCAGCTTGTAGTCGGCATAGCGTTGCCTGAGCTCGCGTTTCAGCACCTTGCCGGTCGCGCCGAGTGGCAGCGCATCGACGAACTCAATCGCATCCGGCAGCCACCACTTGACCAGCTTCGTCTGCAGGAACTGCTGCAGTTCGTCGCTCTCGAGCGTCCTTGCCCGGGGCCTTGACGACGATCAGCAGCGGCCGCTCCTGCCACTTTGGGTGCGGCACCCCGATGGCCGCCGCGTGCTGGACGGCGGGATGGCACATCGCCGCGTTCTCGAGATCGATGCTGCTCACCCATTCGCCGCCCGATTTGATCACGTCCTTGCTGCGATCGGTGATCTGCAGGTAGCCGTCGGAGTCGATCGTGCCGATGTCGCCGGTGTAGAACCACCCGTCCTTGTGGGTCTCGTCGCGTTCGCGCTTGAAGTAGGCGCCGGCGACCCAGAGCCCGCGCACCTGCAGGTGGCCGGAGGTCTTACCGTCATGCGGCAGCACCGCGCCATCGTCGTCGAGCAGACGCATGTCGACGCCGAAGAGCGGCCGGCCCTGCTTGCACTGCACCTGGAACCGCGCCGCGGGGTCGAGATGCTCGTGCTTCCGCAGCAGCACGCCGGTGGTGCCGAGCGGGCTCATCTCGGTCATGCCCCAGGCGTGGATGACCCGGGCGCCGTGCTCGCGCTCCCAGGCCTCGATCATCGGCGGCGGACAGGCGGAGCCGCCAATCACCACTTTTTCCACGGTCGTGAGCCGCTTCCCCTGGGCACGGAGGTGCGCGAGAAGCGCCAGCCACACCGTCGGCACGCCGAGGAGGCTGGTGACCTGCTCGCTCTCGATGAGCTCGAGCAGGCTGACCGGATCGAGCCCGGGCCCGGGAAGAATCAGCTTCGATCCGTTCATTGCCGCGGCGTACGGAATGCCCCACGCGTTGACGTGGAACATCGGCACGACCGGCAGGATGACGTCGTGCGCGGACACGCCGAGGGCGTCCTTCATCGAGATGCCGAACGAGTGGATGACCGTCGTGCGGTGCGAATAGAGCACGCCCTTGGGGAAGCCCGCCGTGCCCGACGTGTAACAGAGCGACGAGGCGGTGTGCTCGTCGAAGGTCGGCCACTCGAACGTGTCGGACTCGTTGGCGATCAGCGACTCGTAATCGACGAGGCCGCCGATGCCGGTATCGGCTGGGAGATGCTCGGGGTTGGTCAAGGCGACGTAATGGTTGACCGGGACCGGCTGCTGCGCCACGAACTGCGCGAGCTTCACGAAGGTCGTGTCGAAGAACAGCGCGGCGTCCTCGGCGTGATCGACGACGTAGCGGAGCTGATCGAGCGGCAGCCGCGGATTGATCGTGTGCAGGACGGCGCCAATGCCCGAGACCGCGAAGTACATCTCGAGGTGGCGGTGGGTGTTCCACGCCGATGGTCGCGATGCGATCGCCGGGCTGGATGCCCATCTTGACCAGGGCGTTGGCGAGCTTCCGCGCGCGGCGGGCGATGTCGGCCCACGTGCAGCGGTGAATCGTGCATTCGACGGTGCGCGTGACGACTTCGGCCGATCCGTGAAAACGCGCTGCAAACTCGATTTGCTTCGAGATGAGCAGCGGCTCGTGCATCATCTGACCGAGCAACATGCCAGCCTCCCCCACGTGAGTGGTGAAGGGTAGTGCCTCACCGGGGTTCGCGACAAGCCTCTGTTACTTGCCGCGGCGAATGAGTTCGGGCCAGTTGACCAGCAGGGTTGCCGGATCGGGGCCCGTCTGGTCGGGAATGTTGAACAGGAACCGCTGGCCATCCGGCGCCACGTCGAAGATGTTGGAAGGAATGGGCAAGAGGGCGGCCAGTCCCGGCAGTGGTCGTCGGAGATCGACGATCGGCTCGACCGCTCCAATCTCCAGTTTGCCGCCCCGCGACACGACGCGTGTCTGCACCAGCGCGGTCGAAGTGACGAAGTACAGCTCAGATCCGTCGGGTCCCCATTCAGGATCCGCGCCACCACCCGACGAGACCGGCCATTTCTGCTGGCCGTCAGGATAGGTCGCCAGATACACCTCGGGGCCGGCCGGACTCGGTCGACTGGTAGGCGATGAGCCGGCCGTCCGGCGACAGTTGCGCACGCGACTCGGACGCCGCGGTTGCCAGCACCGGCACCGGCGAGCTGCCGGAGGTCGCCGCTGAGATGTCGAATCCTCGCGGACCGGTGAAGTGCGAGAAAAGAACTGAGCGCCCGTCGGCGGTCCAGGTGTTCGCGTACTTGTTCCACGTGTCCTCGACCAGCACAGACACATTTGTCGCGCCTGTCGATCGAATCACCAGCTTCTTCAGAAAGCCGTTCCGCGAGCTATATGCGAGCCGCAATCCGTCAGGCGACAGCAGCGGGTCGCTGTCGTCCTCCGGTCCGCTCGTCACACGTGTCCGCACGCCGCGTCGGGTGTCGAGGAGCCAGATGTCGCGATCGTCGGCCCCTCGGTTGTAGATGCTTGCAACGACCGATTGCCCATCGGGCGCCATTGACGCCTCACCATACTCGTCGGGTTCGCCGACCGTGCCCACCTGCCGGCCTGTTCGATCCAGCCACGTGAGCCGTGACACTTTGCTCGCCGTGCTTTGAAACAGCAGCAGCCCCGTCCCCGACACCGTGAAAGCCCCGGCACCACTCCCGTCGTTGATCAGAATCCGGTCGGCGACCGCCACGGCGGTGCCCGACAAGGCGAGCGATCGCGGGTCGAATGGCTGCGTCATCAGCGTTCGCTCGCGGAGGAACAGCAAATGGCCCGACGCGAATTTCGCGTTGCCGACGTTCTCGAGGAGCCGCTTCTCGCTCGTCCCGTCGAACGAGCGGGCGTACAAGGTCCGGGCCCGAAGGTAGATGAACGTGCCGCCATCCGGCAGGAACGACGGGTAGTAGGCCGTGTTGCCCGCGTCGCCGGCGGGCGGCCGCGTCAGTTGTACCGGCGTCCCGCCGTCTGCGCTGACGCGAAACAGCTCCCCGGTTCCCTGGTTGGTATAGATGATGGTGCCGTCGTCGCCCCACGCCCCGCCAAAGCCGCCCGCCGCGGTCACCGTCACGACCGTGCCACCCGAGGCCGCGATCGTTTTCAGGCTGCCGTCCGCGCTGAAGGCCAGTGACTGGCTGTCCGGAGACCAGAAGGGTGAGCGCGCCCCTTCGGTGCCGGCCAGCGGCTGGGCCGCGACGGTGTCGAGCGGCCGCACCCACAGGACGGCGCGACCGTTGGCATCTGGCGACACGAACGCCAGCCGACGGCCGTCGGGAGAGAGCGCGAAGCGTTCGATTGGTCCGGCGCTGACGTCCGGTCCGAGAACGATCGCGACCGCGAGCGGCGTCGGAGGCACCGGTGGCTGACGCCATAACCACGCGGCCAGCCCCACGACCGCGGCGGTCGTCACGATGGCCGCCCACGGCCAGAGCCGGGCGCGATCGCGCGCACGTGACATGGAGACGCCGGCATCGCTGGCGGTGAGGTCGAGCGCGCCGTCGGCGATATCGCGCAAGCGCGCGGCGCGGTCCTTCTGCAAACAGCGTTCGATGAGGCGGCGGACGCCTGGTGACACGGCAGCCGGCAGGGCGCGCCAGTCGGGTTCAGTGTGGACGATGGCGCCGAGCACGTCGGTGATCGTCTCGCCGTCGAACGGTCGCCGTCCGCACAGCATTTCGTAGAGCACGACGCCGAACGCCCAGATGTCGGTCCGCTTGTCGACCGGCTTGCCGCGCGCCTGCTCCGGGCTCATATACGCGGCGGTACCGAGAATCACGCCGGCCAGCGTCATGGCCGGACTCGTGACCGTGGCGCCGCTCGGTGGGACGTGCTCGTCGTCAACGGCGCTGAACGCCTTCGCGAGCCCGAAGTCCAGCACCTTGACCGTGCCATCGGGCCGCACCTTGATGTTCGCGGGTTTGAGATCGCGGTGTACGATCCCGGCGCTGTGCGCCGCGTCCAGCGCGCTCGCCATTTGACGCGCGATGGCCATCGCTTCGGGAATCGGCAGGGCGCCGCCTTTCAGCCGGACATCCAGTCCGTCGCCGTCCACGAGCTCCATGACGAGAGCGAGCGTGCCCGCTCGTCCAGGAGCATCGGATGCTGTCTCTTCGATCCCGTGAATCTGAGCGATGTGCTGATGGTTGAGCGATGCCAGGACCTGCGCCTCGCGTCGAAATCGCGCAAGCCGCTCGTCGTCGTGCGCGACATCCGCCGGCAGCACCTTGATGGCGACATCCCGGTGCAGGCGCGTATCGCGCGCACGGTACACGGTGCCCATTCCGCCTTCGCCGCCTTCCCGAGCTTGGAGAGGATCTCGAAGGCGCCGAGTTGCGTGCCGGGGGCCGGCGTGGGCATGAGCGCGGAGATTATAAGGGGCGCGCGCCGGGCGCCGTGACGATGCCGATGCCGCGGCCCTTACTTCACGGCCGCTGCCCCCGAGACGCTCCGCACGAACGCCGCGAACCGGGCGTCGCGGCGGATCGGATCCCAGACCGGTTCGTGCTCGTAGAAGTCGCCGATCGCGCCGGCGGCGAGCCCCCGTTCGAGCCACCTCAGGGCCTGCTCCGTTTCATTCAATTGGGCATGAATCTTGGCGATCCACTGCGCCTGGCTCAGCGTCTCGCCCGATCGCGCTTCGAGTTCGGCGAGGATGGCCGTGGCCTCGGCCCGTTTTCCCTGCGCCGCGTGGACCATCCCCGTCTGATACAGCAACATCGGATCGTCCGGGCGCTCGCGTTTGGCCTTGTCCAACCCGGCCAGCGCTTCATCGAACAGACCGTTCTGGATGTAGACGCCGATCTCGATGGGGATGATGAACTGCGGGCCCAGTTCGTCGGCTTGACGGAGGATGTCCCGGGCGCGTGCGGTACTCTCGATTCAGCAGTGGCGGGATGGACCTGGCGCGCGCGATGATCGGCGACAGGGGGTCGAGTTCGCGGGCTTTCGTCCACTCCGCGGCGGCTTCCGCGAACCGACCCTGCCGCGAACGCGCGACGCCCAGATAGTTGCGGGCCATCGCCAGGCTCGGGCTGAGCGCCACGGCGCGCGCGAGCTCGCGATCGACAAGATCGAAATCGTACGGTGCAAACAGGAGATAGGCGAGACTCCTGGCGGCGTGCGCTTCGGCCAGACCCTCGTCGAGCCTGATGGCGGTCTCGGCGGCCTCCGCCGACTTGCGCCGGCCCTCCTGGGGGTGAATGTAGCCGCGCACGCCAAGGGCCGCATAGGCGTCGGCCAGGCCGGCATAGGCGAGCGCGTATTCGCGATCTTCAGCGATGGCTTTTTCGCAGTAGCTCGACGGCCATGAGGATATCGGCGTGCGTGCGCCGGGCCGCGTACGAGCGCCCCTGCATGTAGAACTGAAATGCTTTGAGGTTGTCCGTCGGCCGCTTCGTGAGCTGCCGCAGGTCGTCGCCCGTCAGCGTCAGCTGCAACTGTTGTGAGATATCGCGCGACATCGCGCTTTGCGCCGCGAAGATCTCGGTCAGGCCGCCCGAGTACTGACGTCCCCACATCTGACTGTTGTCGCTCGCCTCGACCAGCTCGAGACTGACGGTCAGGCTGTCTCCCCGCCGGAGCACCCGTCCCATGACCACGGCTTCGACACCGAGCGCCTGCCCGACGGCCCGCGCGTCGAGCTCCTGGCCCTTGAGTCGGAAGGCCGAATTGCGCGACATGACTTTGAGATGCGGCAGCTGCGAGAGGCTGTTGATCAGGCTCTCCGAGATGCCGTCAGAGAGGTACTCGAGTTCGGGATCCGTCGTCTGATTCACCAGTGGCAGCACTGCCACCGACTCGATCGCGGCCACCGGCGATCGGAGCCACAGGCCCGTGCCGACCAATCCGAGGAGCGCGCCCGCGGCCGCACCCGCGAGCAGCCACGGCCGACGAGAGGCATGGACCGCCGCCGTCGCCTGGCCGGCGGTTGGCGCGGCGGTGCCTCTGCCCTTGGCGGCGAATTCCACCTCCTGCAGTTGATGCTTCAGATCGACGGCCAGCTCCTTCATCGACTGGTAGCGCTCGTCCCGATCCTTCCGGAGCGCCTTGCCGACGATTCGCTGAAGTTCGGGGTTCGCCTGCGGCGCCAGCCCCGCCATCGGCCGCGGTTCGCTCCTCAGGATGCCGCTGATCACCTCCAGGGCGTTGGCGCCCTCGAAGGCCGCATGCCCGGTGAGCAGCTCGTAGAGGATGAGCCCGAAACTGAAGATGTCCGTGCGCGCGTCGAGCACTTCACCGCGGGCCTGTTCCGGGGACATGTAGCTGGCGGTGCCCATGACGCTGCCTGGCGTGGTGGCCACCCGGTCCACGGTCGCGGCGTCAGCCGCGTCGAGGGTCGCGTGCTCGGTCAGCTTCGCGAGACCGAAGTCGAGCACTTTGACGATGCCGTCACGCCGGAGCATCACGTTGTCCGGTTTGAGGTCGCGATGGATGACGCCTGTCGCATGGGCGGCGGCCAGCGCGCCTGCGATCTGGACGGCGATCTGCAGGGCTTCCGCGATGGGAAATGGGGATCCGCGTGCCTCCGGATCGGGACAGCCGCTGCTTCAGCGTTTCGCCATCGACGAGTTCGAGCAGCAGAAACTGCACGACACCCAGCGGGTCGCCGGCGTCGGCTTCTTCGAGCCCGTAGATCGTCCCGATCTGGGGATGGTTGAGCGCGGCGAGCACTTGCGCCTCGCGGGTGAACCGCGCGACGCGATCCGGATCGCGGGCGAGGCTGCCAGGCAGCGTCTTCAGCGCGACATCTCGGCCGAGTTTGCGATCGCGCGCGCGGTAGACTTCGCCCATTCCGCCTGCCGCAATCGGCGCCACGATCTCGTACGTGCCCAGGCACGTACCCGGCTTCAGCGTCATGTCGAGCGGGGCTTCGCCCCAGCCCGTCCCGCAGGTGGTGGCACCGGCTCCGAAAAAACTTGACTCACACGCATGGATTCGCGGCCTTCAAGTCTCTGGGAAAGGCCGCGATCGTAGCATGTGTCGGTTTACGCCGAGACGCCCCGACAACGTCGTCAATCCTCGTGGCGACACTTGAAGCGGGTCCGACGAGGCCCTCATGGCTGCGTGCTCAGGTCGAGATCACGCGACAACCGCGATAGCCGCGCGGCGAGGGCGGCGCGATCGACCAGGTGGATCAGCAACCGGTCGGTCTGCCGAATCGCGTGCCGCAGACGGTCGCGTGTCAGTTCACCGCCCTCGGGCGGGGGCACGCGTGCGGATTCGCCCCGCAAGACGGCCAACGTGAGCTGAAGCAGCCGCACACCCGTGACGAGCCCATCGGCCTGATACGCATTCCACGCGGCGAAGGCGTGAGCGGCGAGGAAGCGATTCACGATTCGCGCCTGCCGGCGCCAGGCGTCTGCCAAGTCCCGCGACCAGACGTGTGGCAAGTCGTCGACCTCGCCGTCCCACCCTTGCGACGGCGGCAGCGAGGCGATCGCCGCGGTCCGTAACCGCTGCTCGCGGTCCCAGTCTGGCGCACCGATCGCGGTTGGTCTGTCCGACGCGAGACGGTCAATCGCTTCTGCCAGCGGGCGATCGCCGGGACGCCACGACGCGAGCCGTCGCGCGTGCCCGTCCAGCATGTGCAGCACGTCCTCCGGCGCCCACTCGCCGTCGGGATTCCGCCCACCGCCGAGCCATGAGATCAGATGCGCCTCCCACTGCGTGTAGGCGGCGAGGTCCATCAGTACGTTGGGTGCGAGCAGCGGCGGCCATGCGCCACGCGCGTCGAGGCCTTCCGGCTCGCCGCTCGGCATCGGCTCAGGGCCTTCGACGATCTCGACAGGTCCTTCGTACGAGTCGAGCAGCGACGCGGCGGTCGGGCAGTAGTGCGACAACGTGACCGACACGCCGCGGTCGTCGATCAGGCAGACGCGAGGGAAGTGCTGGCAGGCGATGGGAATCGCGTCGTGGCCGAGAACCGATTGCACGACGCAACGGTGGGCAACTGGCAATGGGGCGGGTGGGGCAGGTGGGGCAAGTGGGGCAGGTCGCGTCTCCGACTGCGATCGCAGCCGCTGGTGGAAGACGCATCGCTGCTGGCTTTCCGTCAGGATGCCAGCGATCTCGGGCGGCTGGTCGATGACGGGAAGCAGCCACCGATCGGGCACGACGATCTGGCCGGCCTCGATCGCCCGCGCGATCGCCGGCACGCGATCGCGTTCGAGCGGAATCGGCCAGCCCGACGAGCAGCACGCGCCCGCATGGCGGCACGCGTACGACGTGTGAAGCGAAAGCCAGCGCGCCAAGACCGTAGACCGTCAACTGTAGACCGTAGACCGCTGATGTCAGATGTCGAACTCGGCGACGACCGGCCCATGATCGCTGAGCCCGACCTCGCGCTGAACCGTGATGCTACGAGCTTTCGCCGCCAGCCACGACGTCGCCAGCACATAGTCGATCCGCCAGCCGATGTTCCGCTGCTTCATGTTGCGCCACGGCGCCCACCACGTGAAGAGGTTGTCGTTGGCGGGGTCCATCGTTCGCATGACATCCACCAGATCGCGCGACAGAATCTGCTCGAATAGCGCGCGCTCGTCCGGCCTGGCTCCGACCTGGTTCGGCTTCCGTTCTTTCGGGTGGATGTCCATGTCGCTGCGCGCGACGTTCAAGTCCCCGCAGAGCAGCAGCGCTCGGCCGGCGAGCTGCGCCTCGGTGACCCAGGCGTCGATGCCTTCCAGAAAACGCATCTTCGCCTCGTAGTCCTTGCCGCCGTTGGGCACGTAGATCGACGCGAACGTCACCTCGCCGCCAGGCGTCGTAAGCCGCGTCGTGCAGGCGCGCTGCTCGAAGTCGAACACCGGATGCTCGATGACCGGCGCCTCGGGCGAGAATCGGCGGGAGACGAGCACCGCGACACCGGAGTAACCCTTGCCCCCATGCCAATGCGACCAGTAGCCTTCGACGTCGCGCAGCTCGAACGTCAATTGATCGAGCGACGCCTTGATTTCTTGAAGGCAGACGACGTCCGGCTGTTCGCGGGCCAGCCATTCGAACAGCTCCGCTTGACGCGCGCGGATCCCGTTGACGTTCCAGGTAGCGATTTTCATCTGGTGATCTGGTGATGTGATCTGATGATCTGATGATCTGGTGATCCAGCGCCATCGAACAAAGCTTTGGCTCGCGCCGTTACCTGCGGTTTGATAAAAGTCGTCCCTAATCGGATGGATCCCAACGGGCGGATGTCGGACGACGCTACGGCGGACCTTCTTGACCGCGCTCGCGCCGGTGACGAAGACGCGCTCAATCAGCTCTTCGAGCGGCATTTGCCGCTGCTCCGGCAGTGGGCCCATGGCCGTTTGCCCCGCTGGGCGCGCGACATCGCCGACACGACGGATCTCGTGCAGGAGACGATTCTCGGGACGCTCAAACACCTCGACCGCTTCCAGCACCGTGGCGACGGCGCGCTTCAGGCCTATCTGCGGCAGGCGGTCATGAACCGCCTCCGGAACGAGCTTCGCAAGACGGCCGATCCGAGGCGTGAACGCTGACCCTCGACTCGCGGATGCCCGACGCTGGCACGTCGCCGCTCGAGGCCGCCATCGCGCCAGGAAATGCTCGACCAGTACGATGCCGCACTCGACCGCCTGAAGCCCGAGGAACGTGAAGCTATCGTCAGCCGGGTGGAATTCGACCTGAGCTACGCCGAGCTCGCCGAGGTGCTCGGCAAGTCCTCGCCCGACGCCGCTCGCATGTCGGTTGTCCGGGCGCTCGTGCGGCTCGCGGAGGAGATGCACCGCGCCGACACCGACGAGTGACCGGTCGGGGCCACCGTTACCGAGTCCGTCGCTGTTCGCTTGTACCTGGTCGCGGTGTTTAATGCGGAAGCGTTTACCAGGAGAACTCCCGCGTGCTCAACCCGCAGCGCGTCACCGAGCTGGCCGAAGCTGTCGCTGATGGCCGGACCGCCAGACTGGCTTTCCGCCGAGGACTCGTCAGCCGATCGCCGTCGAACGTGCGGTGATCGCGAAGCTCCGGGCCGTGCAGTCGATCAACGGGCTGTATACCACCTGGAGCCGGCAGCCCTGGCGATGACTCCGGCCGGATCCGGCTCTCGCCGGGCGCAACCTGGGGCGCGCTGGAAATTCGCGGCCATATCGGACGCGGTCGTTTTGGCGACGTGTATCGGGCCTGGGACCCGGCGCTCGACCGCGAGGTCGCCCTCAAGCTGGTTCGTCACGCCGAAGGTCGGGACCGGATCGAGACCCAGAGTCGTCGAGGAAGGGCGGCTCATGGCACGCGTGCGCCACCCGAACGTGGTCACGATTCACGGTGCCCAGCGGATCGACGGCGTCTCCGGCCTGTGGATGGAATTGGTGGACGGCCGCACGCTGGCCGCCGAGCTCGCCGAGCGCGGTCCGTTTCCGGCCGAGGATTTGATCAGGGCCGGCAGCGAGTTGTGTCAGGCGCTCGCCGCCGTCCACCGGGCCGGTCTCGTCCACCGGACGTCAAGGCGCAGAACGTCATGCGAGACGCGGCGCGGGCGCCTCGTGCTGGGCGACTTCGGGACCGGGCGTGAGCTCGACGAGGCAGAGGATGTCACGTCGGGCCTGGCCGGCACACCGGCCTATCTCGCGCCGGAGATCTTCGAGCGGCAGCCGGCGACTCCGCAGAGCGATCTCTACAGCCTCGGTGCGCTGCTGTTTCACCTGGCCACGGGCCGTTACCCGGTCGAAGGACGATCGCTTCGCGAGCTGCGCGACGCGCACGCACGGGGACAGCGCGCGACGCTTGCCGCACGTCGCCCGGATCTGCCGGACGCGTTGACCACGGCCATCGAAACCGCGCTCGATCCCGATCCGGCGGTGCGCTTCCGTAGCGCTGAGGCCATGTCAGAGGCGCTGCTGGCCTGTGCGTCCGGATCGCATGGGGCGCGGCCGCGCGCGCGCCGTCTCGCCGGGATTGCAGCGTCCGTCCTGATTCTTGCCGGAGCGGCAGGCCTGGTGTGGTTCACGCGCGCGCCAACGCCGACCGCGCTGCCGTTCGCGGCGCGCGACTTCGTGCTCGTCACGGCGTTCGAAAACCGGACCGGCGAGCCGCTCCTCGACGGCACGCTGGAGCTGGCGCTCGAACGCGAGCTGTCCGCGTCGCCGTTCGTCAATGTCGTCCCCGGCGGCCGCGTCCGGGATGGCCTTGCGCTCATGCGAAAGGCGGCGGACACGCGCGTGGACGCCGGCATCGGCCGGGAGATCGCGCTGCGAGACGGCAAGATCCGCGCGCTCGTCTCCGGTCGCGTCGAGAAAATAGGCGGCGCCTACTCGTTGTCCACCGCGATCCTCAACCCGACCCATGGCGCCATCGTCGCCGGGGTGCAAGAGGCCGCCGCCGGGCCAGACGAACTGCTGTTTGCCATCACCCGGATCTGGAGCGGGCGTTCGTGCGCGCCTCGGGGAATCGTTGGCCACGATCGGACCGGCCGCGGCGTCGTTGCCGAAAGTGAGTACGTCCTCGCTGCGTGCGCTGCAGTTGTTCGCGCAGGCACACGTTGTCGCGGGGGAGGAGGGTGGCGTCGGGATGCCCCATCCGCGAGCCGTGGAGGCCCTGCTGAGCGAGGGCCTGCGCGAGGATCCGCACTTTGTCATGGCGCACATTCTGCTTGCGCATGCGCTGTCCTTTATTCCCGGAGAACGCCAACGAATGCTCGAGCACGCGGACCTCGCCGTCGCGGCCGCCGAGCACGGCACGCTGATCGATCGCGATATCGCTCGAGCTGAGTGGCATGTCATGCAGGCCCGGGCGAGCGACGGCAACGCGTTTAGCGCCGCCTGGCTCGAGCATCGCCGGGCATCAGCCGCGGCGTATGAAGCGTTGCTGCAGGTGCACCCCGATCACGAGTGGGCTCTGACCTGCCTGACCAACATCTATCGCGACCTCGATCGACGCAGATGTGTCCGGGCCGCGGAAGGCTGGTTGCGCTACGGCCGCACAGCTTGACCGCGTTGTGGCGGGCCGCAAGCGCGACCCTCGCCCACGACCAGGCTGACAATGCTCGCCGACACGCCGCGCGGGCAAACGAACTGGACATTCCAATCGACGAGCGCAACGCGTATCAGGCCGCTTGGGTGCGCGTCTTTACTGCGCACCAGTCATGGCTTGATGGCAAGCCTCACGAGGCTCTGCACATCGCGGAACCAATGGCGTCCGATTCTGCGTGCGCTGCCACCGCAGGCGCAGCAGCAGTTCGTCAACCAACTGATGCCGCTCTTTGAGATGCTCGGGCAGCTGAGTCGCGCGGAGCAACTGGCGACGCTGACCGGTTCCACCGCCTCTCAACGCGTTCTCCTTACGCGAGTCGCGACGGCCAACGTGGGAGTTGCCGTCACGTCCGACTACCGAGCGAAGCTGCGATCACCGCTGGCCCGTTATTACCCCGATGCGGACGGCGCCAGAAACATCGGCTCCGTGCTCATCGACGCACGGTCACCTGACGTGGGCCCGGCGCGCCCTCGCACTCGCGAGCCGCCCACCAACTGCAGCCCCACCGCGCTATCTCAACCTCCTTCGCGGCCAACTCGCCCTCGCGGGAGGGCCGCCCGCGTGAGGCCATCGGGCATCTCGAGCGCCCCGTAGAAGGTGCCGGTCGATTTCGAGGGTCACCGTCAGCGGGCCCGTTTGATCATCGTTCTGGCGAACGCCTACCTCAAGATCGGTGATGCGAAGCACGCGATAGACCTTCTTAAGATGCCTCGAGAAACCGTCGCGAGTAATGAGGCGGCGTCATGCCCATGTGTGGATTGCCGTCCGGGCTCGCCTCGCTCAGGTGTATCGACAGGTCGGCCGCGTCGCCGACGCGGACGCCGCCGAGGCCGAGTTGAGGGCTCTTTCTGGCCGTCGCCGACGAGGAGACCACCCGATCAAGCGTCGGATAGCACAGTTGCCGTAGAGCTACAATCGCGACGCGATGAATCCAGGTTTCCGGCTGGGACCGGACCAGATCGTCAGTCCTCTCGGTGCCGGCGGAATGGGTGAAGTTTATCGCGCCCGCGACACCCGCCTTCAGCGCGACGTCGCCGTCAAAGTGTTGCCGCCCGGTTTTGCGCACGACCCGTCGCGGCGGGCCCGCTTCGAGCGCGAGACGCAGGCGGTGGCCGCACTGAGCCACGCCAACATCCTGGCGATCTTCGACACCGGCATTCACGACGATCAGTTGTTCGCGGTCACGGAACTGCTCGACGGCGAGACGCTGCGCGATCGGCTGGCCGGCGGCGCCCTGCCGGTGAAAACGGCGATCGGCATCGCGACGCAGATCGCGCGCGGCTTGGCGGCGGCACACGAGAAGGGCATTGTCCATCGCGACTTGAAACCGGAGAACGTGTTCCTCGTCCGCAGCGGGCAGGCGAAGATTCTCGACTTCGGGCTGGCGACTACATCTCCCGACCTCGACCCACGCGACGCAGACGTCAGCGGCGATGACTGAGCCCGGCGTCGTCATGGGTACTGTGGGCTACATGTCGCCGGAGCAGGTCCGCGGGCAGACGGTCGACGCCCGGACCGATCTGTTTGCGCTCGGCGCCGTGCTCTACGAAATGCTGTCGGGAACGCGGGCGTTCCGCGGCGACACGCCGGCCGATGTCGCGACCGCAGTCCTGCGCGACGAGCTGCTCGATCTGGCGACGCCGCGCGGCGACCTCCCGCCCGCCCTCGATCGCATCGTCCGGCACTGCCTCGAGCGCGATCCAGGAGAGCGCTTCCAGAGCGCGCGCGACATCGTCTTCGCGCTCGAGACGTTATCGGGATCCGCGCCGGCACCGACGATGCCCGCCCCGCTCGCACCGCCGCGCCGGCGGTCGGCTGTGTGGACGGTTGCAGGGGCAGGCGTCGTCGCAGGAGCGCTCGGCGCTGTGCTGATCACGATGGCTGCTTCGCGTTGGGGCGCGGCTCCGGCGAATCCAACGACCCAGCCGCGGCAGACTCCCGTTGTGCGCACGACGATCAACCTGCCTGCGGACACTCCACTCGCGCTCGGATCGCGCCTCATCACGGTTGGGTTCGACAATCCTGCTCTCGCCATCTCGCCCGACGGAACCTACTTGTCGTACATCTCAAGTCCGGACAGGTCACGGCCGTCTCTCTGGTCGAGTTGAGGACGGGTCAGGTGCGGACCTTAGCTGGGACTGAAGGCGCCACCCACAGTTTCTTCTCGCCCGATAGTCAGCAACTCGGATTCCTAACCGGCGATCGAGTCAAGCGCGTTGCGGTGCTCGGTGGCGCGACCCGGACGCTCTGCGAGGCGGTTCGACCGACCATTGGCCGCTGGACCGCCGACAACATCGTGTACTTCTCCGAGGAGTACGGATTCGCGGCGTCACGTGTGGCCGCCGATGGCGGACGCCCAGAGCGTCTGCAGACCTTGGAGATCGGGTTCGTCAGCGACTTCCTGCCGGACGGCAAATCCATCCTCGTCAGCGCGAGGCTCGGCATCAATACCGACCACGGGAAGGTGATGCTCGTGGATCTCGCCACGGGCGAAGGCACCACACTGGTTGCGTCGGGGTTCGGGGCACGGCTCGCGGGGCGAGACCATCTACTGTTCGGCCGCGCCGGCTCGCTGTTCGCGGCACGCTTCGATGCCAGCCTCAAACGCATCACCACCGACCCCGTACTCATCGCGGACGGGGTGGTCATGGATTCGCTGTTTCCCAATCTACACGCGATCGTCTCAGACGAGGGATTGCTGGCATTCGCGTCCGGCGGCAACGTGGCGATCGGCAAGCCCGCGCTGGTGGACCGGGCAGGCGCGCTCGCGCCCGTGGACATGGTGGCGCAGGTGTACGGAGTGCTGGCACTCGCACCCAACGCACGGCAGTTTGCGGTCCACGTCGGCGATGCGGTGGACCACATCTGGGTCCAGAACGTCGACCGGCCCGCTGGACGTAAGCTTGCGAGCCCCTTGAATGCCGGCTGGCCGGCGTGGAGTCCCGACGGCCGGCGTGTGGCAGTGAGGGCGTGGCCCGTCGGGCGAGGTCTCGAAGAAGCGTCGATTGAGGTGTGGGATGCGGATGGCGCCGCGCCGTCGCAGACGCTCCCACAGTCGAGGGGCGGCTATCCCGTGTCCTGGTCCGCGATCACGGGCCTCATCGCCGCGCAGATGAGGACCGCGAACGATTACGCTCGCGTCAAGTTCTTCCGTCAAGCCGGAGGCGTCGGAGCCCGAGGGCTTCACCGGAGAGTTCCCATCGATGTCCCCCGACGGGCGTTGGGTGGCGTACGGCTCGGGTGAGACCGGTGCGAGCGAGATTTTCATCCGATCGATCGACGGACAGGTCAAGCGCCAGGTGTCAACCGGCGGCGGCATCGAGCCCGTGTGGAATGAAAACGGCGAGCTCTTCTATCGCGTCGGCCGACGCTGGTTCGCCACGCGCGTGACGACGACGCCGGAACTGCGATGGGATCCCGATCCGCCGCGTCTGGTGTTCGAAACCGACTTTGTCGACACGCCGGGCGTGTCCTATGACGTCTCGCCCGACGGCCAGCGGCTGCTGGTCGTCAAGCCCGCGGGGCCTCCGGTCGTACAGAATCAGATTTCGTTGATCGTGAACTGGCCCGGGATGCTGAAGTGACGACGCCCGCGCCCTTCCGCCTTCGCTGATTCTCCGGCGGCCACGGACCTCGCAAGTCGCGCTACGATCGCGATGATGCGGCACGCATGGACGCTTCTCGCGCTTCTCACCGTCACCGGGGTGTCGGCGCAACCGGGACAGGGTGTGCTGCGCATCAAGGTCACGCTGGCGGACGCGGCGCAGGTGTCGACGCCGGTCTCACGTCACGTGCTGCTGGTCAGCGACAACCCGGCCAGTGCGGAGCCGCGCCGGATCCTCACCGCCGCTGATGGCACGGTCGCGCTTCCGCTGCCACCAGGTTCCTACATCGTCGAATCCGATCGCCCGTGCCATCTTCGGGGGCCGCGCCTTCCAGTGGACGCAGGTTGTCGAGATCGTGGCCGGCCGGGACGTCACGCTCGATCTCACTGCCGACAACGCCGAGATCGTCGCACTTGACGCGCTGCCTCCGGGCTCCGCGCGCAGGTCCGAAGCTGATGCGCTACTGGCCAAGTGGCAGGACAGCGTCGTCGCAGTGTGGTCGCCCACCGCGCGGGCCTCGGGGTTCGTGGTGGATGCGCGCGGGCTGATCGCGACTGACGGTCGCGCCGTCGGTACGGCGACAGTCGTCGAGGTCCAGCTGTCGCCCACCGTGAAAGTGCCGGCACGCGTGCTGAGTTCTGAGCGCGCGCCGGGATGTCGCCATCGTGTGGGTCGATCCGAGCCTCATCGCTGGCCGTCCGGCATTGCCGCTGGCCTGTCCGCCGTCGCCAACGCCGTCTCTCGACGATGGCCAGACGTTGTCGGGTCTCGTGGTCCCGCTCGAGGGTCAGAAGGAACTCGAGCGTGGCGAGGTGGTCGCGCTTCAGCCGCGTCGCGTCGAGACAGACCTGCGCGTCGTCTTCGGGGAATCCGGCGGCCCGGTGTTCAACGACGCGGGGACGGTCGTCGGGCTCACGTCCGTTTCAGTTGACCCCGATCGCAGGCGAGACGACGCAGTCGTCATCCGGACGGTCTTCATCTGCGAGGCCCTGGCGGGCTCGCTGCCGATGCTCACGGGTGCGGCGCCACCGGCGGCGACACGGCTCCCGGTCGATCCCGAACGGCCCTATCCTGCCAGCGCTCTCGAGGGCCCGCCCAAAGGCACGACGACCAATGCGACCGTGCCTCTTGTGTCGTCGTCGGACTTCGATGTGGCCTTCGTGACGCCGCCGATGGTGCATCGCGCACGGCAGCGGGCTGACCGGACCGGCGGCGTGACCGGCCGTTCGCCAGAGGCCGAGGCACGCCTTGGTCAGCTCACCGAGTTCGGCGCCTGGTCCGGGTACTTCGCCAGCGGGCCGTCGGTGCTTGTCGTACGGGTGACGCCGAAGCTGGTGGAAGGATTCTGGAAGCGGCTGGGCCGCGAGGCGGCCCGCACGCAAGGTGCGGAGCTGCCGCCGTTCAAGGACTTCAAGACCAGCTTTCGACGGATGCGCGCGACCTGCGGCGGCACCGAGGTCGCGCCCATCCATCCCTTCGTGCTCGAGCACCGCGTGTCGGAGAAGAACGTTGTGCGCGAAGGGTTGTACGTTTTCGATCCAGACGCGCTCGGGCCGCATTGCGGGACGGTGACACTGTCCCTCTATTCAGAGGCGCAGCCGGAGAGAGCCGATACGCTCACGCTGACGCGCGCGGTCGTCGACCAGCTCTGGCAGGACTTCGCGCCGTATCGCGCGACTGGCAAATAAGTGCCGGGGCAACGTGGCAGGGGGCAGCGGAGGGGCAGGGGGTCAGGTCGTGAATCGTGAATTCGGGCGTTAACGCCCGATTCACGATTCACGACCTGACCCCCTCCCTTACCCGCCGACCGCGCAGTTATTTCACTTTGCCGTCGAGAATCTCGTACGCACGGCGCATGGCGTGATTCGGCGTGATGCCCGGCGCCTTGATGAGCGGGTAGTTCACGGCGTTGCCGCGCAGATCGACCTGCTTGGCGGCCTCTTCCCATGGCACGCCGGCCTTATGGAACTT
This sequence comes from uncultured Acidobacteriota bacterium, assembly GCA_963841895.1. Lineage (GTDB taxonomy): Bacteria > Acidobacteriota > Vicinamibacteria > Vicinamibacterales > UBA2999 > JACCSI01. Next base: position 21,313 of record CAWJEO010000005.1, on the reverse strand, counting down.
CTGCGCTTGCGCCCAGAAGTCGCGCACGTACGCCTGCCAGTGCTCCAGCTTGGCCTTGCCTTGAAACGCCTGACCGTGGCCAGGGAGGACGGTGTCGAAGTCGACCTTCTTCAACGCCTCGATGGTGTCGATCCATTCGGTGAAGAACGCATCGCCCATGTACGACGTGTTCTCGACGAGGAGATCACCGGTGGCAATCAGGCGTTCCTGCGGCAGGTAGACGATGACATCGCCGCCGGTATGGCCGCGGCCGAGGAAGAGGAGCCGCACTTCGCGCGCGCCCAGGTGGACGCTCATGCTTTGCGTCAGCGTCACGTTGGGCGGCGTTGGCTTGACCGCGTTGGTCCCTTCGAGGTGATTGCGCTGGATGTCGAGCTGGTTCTGAATCGTTTCGCGCGTCTTGTCGTCGGTCGCGGTCTTCAGCCGTTCCTCGAGCGTCTTGATGGTGTTCGGAATACCGCCCACGAAGAACTCGCGCGCCGGCGAATCCTGCGACTTGCCGGCAAGCATCTGATCGCGGGCGAACTGGTGGCCGATGATGTCCACTTCCGGCCCGTAGATCTGATTGCCGTGCGAGTGATCGAAGTGATAGTGGCTGTTGACCACGTAGCGGATCGGCTTCGAGGTGATCTCCGCGAGCTCCTTGCGAAGCGCCCACGCGCCGCCCGGCGAGACGTGCGAATCGACGACCAGCACGCTGCGATCGCCCTCGACGATCGTCGCGTTGGACATGACGACGATGCTGCCGGTGCCGACCGCGTGGTAAACGCCCTCCCGGATCTTGTTGAAGGTGAACGCGCGGCCCTTGTAGTTGGATCCGGGCGGCGCATTCTGCATCGCGGCCTCGCCGCCGCGACCGAGCAGGATCGATCCGGTCCCGATAGCCACGAGCACGACGAGCAGGAGCAGTCGAGGGGTAATCATCGAGCGGATGGTAGTTCAGTCCGCCCCTCGTTCCTAGTTCCTGGAGCCGCGTGCGTGTGAAGCGCCGAAAGCTAAAAGCCGAGAGCTGATCGCCAACGCCCCAGGCGTGCTTCAGCGCGTCAGAGGCGTCCCTAGCAGTCGGCGCCCAGTTGACGATGACCGACGTCGGTCGCGGATCGGTGGCGGCGGCGGGGATGTTGAGCAGGAAACGCTGCCCGTCGGGAGACGCGTCGTAGGCGCGGATGTCGACGCGAACGTCGAAGAGCCGGTCCGACGACGCGGCTTCGGGGAGCGCGCCCGAGAGGGCTGGGCGGACGACGTGGATCTCGGTGCCGCGGCGGAAGTAGATCTCGGTGCCGTCGCGATTCCACCGCGGCGAGACGCCACCGCCGCTCGTCAGCCGCCCGCGCGTGCCGGGCGTTGGAAAGGCATCGACGTAGATCTCAAAGCGGCCAGACTCGTCGGACGCGTAAGCGAGCCACTTGCCGTCGGGCGAGACCGCGCCGTGGACTTCGTTGAACGGCGATTGCGCGTAGGCGCGAGCCTCGAGATCCGGACGCGCCGGGATCAGCCACAGATCGTCGCGCGTGCCCGCCCGGGTTTGACTCACCACCAGCCACTGCCCATCACCCGACCAGTCGCCGAGCCGCGTCGGGTGTTCCAGTCGACTGACGACCTCGTCCGGAAGCTCGGCCATCACGCCGCGTGCAGTAATCGTGCGGCGGGCGCTGATCCACGCGATGCGGGTTCCGTCCGGCGACCAGATGGGCGACTCGTCGGCGTCGATCGCCGGCGAGATCCGCCGCGGGAGCGGCCGATCACCGTCGTACGACCAGATGTCGAGCGTGTTCAGCTGCGGATCGGTCGCGGCAACCGCGACGCGCGTCCCGCCGGGCGCGATGCGGAGCTCCCACGCGGGCGTCGCTTCGCCGAGCGTTCCCAACGCGGCGCCACTCCGATCGACCCAGCGTAGCTCGCGCTCACCGGTTGACGGCTCGCCGAACAGGAGGAGATCGGGGTTGAGCGTGGCGAGCAGTTGGTTGTGCGCGCTGACCCCGGCCGGTCCGCCGATGAGCGTCGGCGCACCAACGAGCGATCGGCTTTCGAGGTCGAGGTTCTGTGCGACGAGACTGCCAGCGCTCGCGAACAGCAGCGTGTTGCCGCTCGTCACCGCGTGGCCATCACTCCCGATGAGCCGCTTGCGGTCGCCAGGTTGATCGAGTGATGCGATCCAGATGCCCTGGCGCGCACCTTCGTTCGCGCGTACGAAGAACACGACACTTCGTCCGTTGTCTATAAGAGCCGGATGACGATGACTCAGTTCGCCCGCCGGTTTGTCGATGTCGGTCAGCGGTTCGGTCCCGCCGTTCGCCCCACGCCGCCGCATCAGGCCGCTCTCATCGTCGGGCGCGAAGATGATGTCGCCGTTGGGATGCCACACCCCGCCGCGCGGCGCAGGCGCGCCGGCGAGATCGGTGATGCCGGCGTTCTCGAGCGTGATGGCCTTGAGCCGCCCGTTCGCGAAGAAACGCGATCGTGCCGCCGTCCGGTGCCCAGAACGGCAGGACGCCTTCGTCGGTTCCTGGCAGCACCTGAGTGTCGCCGGTCGACAGATCGCGGAGCCACAACTGAACCAGCCCGGCCTTGGCGGCGGCGAACACCAGCCGCCGGCCGTTGGGCGCCAGCGACAGTCCAAATGGATAGTCGGGGCCCGCACCGGGCGTGAGATCGGCCGGGGCGCTCCAGGCGAGCCGCAATGTCGGCCGCTCGACGGGAGGCACGCTGCTCGCGCCGCGCATCGCAGCGATGCCAGCGAACGCAGCGACGGTGACGGCGATCCCCGCGACGGCCACGAGCCACGGGGCGACGCGCCCCGACTCCGCGACAGACGCGTTGATCCTTCGCGCTATACTCATGTGCTCACGATCGCTTCAGGAGGACTATTCACAATGACGATCCGCATTCTCGCCCTGGTGCTTGCGACGATGGTGGCGAGCGCTCCGTCCGCGTTTGCACAGGCCGCAACCCAGGAGGCGGCGACGCGCCGGCCGGACGTGATTTTCGTGCCCACGCCAGAAGAGGTCGTCGAGGCCATGCTTCAGGTGGCGAATGTCACCAAGAACGATATTGTCTACGACCTTGGCTCGGGTGACGGCCGCATTCCGGTCACCGCGGCCAAGAAGTACGGCGCCCGCGGCGTTGGCATCGACATCGATCCGCAGCGCATCAAGGAGGCCAACGAGAACGTCGCCAAGAACAACGTCGGCAACCTCGTGAAGATCATGAACGCGGATCTGTTCACGACCGACATCAGCGAAGCGACCGTCGTCACGCTCTACCTCCTGCCGTCGCTCAACGAAAAGCTGAAGCCGATTCTGATGAAGCAGCTGAAGCCGGGCACGCGCATCGTGTCGCACGCGTTCGACATGGGCGACTGGAAGCCCGAGAAGGAACTCGACGTCAACGGCCGCAAGGTCTACTTCTGGACGATTCCGAAGAGGTAGTCTCCGGCGACGCCTTGCATACTGCCGCACTCGCGCAGTCTGCGAATTCGACATCAGCCGGCAACCGGCCGCACCAGATGCGGCATCGGTTGCCGGCTTTTTTCGTTCACCCCTCGGACCCCGAATGAACCGTCAGACAGCGCTCGCGGTTCGGCGTCGCGCTCGCGCTGCTCGCGGCGGCGGTGTGGGCCTCGGGTGGATTCGTCGTCGCGCCGCGAGGGATGCGGGTGTCGGCAAGGTCGCCGATCCCGGCGGCCGTCCTTGCTCTCGGAGCGCTTGTCGTCTGGGCGGTCCTCGCCCGCGGGCGCAGGCGCATCCGCTGATCTGACCGGCGCTGATGCGTGGCTTCGCCGTCACGCGCATGCGTTCGTCGTCGTGATCGCAGGTCTTGCCGCGGCGGTCAGCCTCAATTTCCAGACGTTCAGCGCCGCGCGGCGCGGATGCCTCCGGCTATCTTCAGCCAGGCCGCGATGCTGGCTGGCACGGGCGGCTCACCCGCGATGAACCGCTCGCCTCGATCGCGACCTGGTCCGGTGGGGGACGACGCTCGTGCCGCTCGGGTGGCGCGCGACTCCCGACGCCCGCGACGCAGGTCCCAACCTACGCCATCGGACTGCCGCTGCTGATGGCGCCGTTGCACCGTCTCGGCGGCCCGCTGCTCGCCTCTTTGATCGGGCCCCTGTCGCTGGCGCTCGCTATCTGGGCCGTCGCGCGGCTGGCGGAGGTCGTCTCCGGCGCCGCTGCCGCCATCCTGTCGGCTGTATGGCTCGCCACGAGTCCGGTCTCGCTGATCTCCGCGACGCAACCGATGAGCGACATGCCGGCAACTGCCGCGTGGCTGTTCTGCTTGCGATCGTCGTCTCGATCACGGCCGGTCCGGACACGGCATCGTGGCGCGCCGTGGCGGCAGGATGTGCGGCCGCAATCGCCGTGCTGATCCGCCCGAACATCGCGCCGGTGGCGGCGATCCCTGCGCTGATGCTGCCGACAACGCGAGGTCGTAGCTCGCGGCAGTCGCTGCTTGTCGCTCCTGTCGGCGGTTGCCGGCGCACTCATCGCCTTCGTTCAGTGGCGCTGGTTCGGCTCGCCGCTTCGTTCGGGTTACGGCACCGCCGACGAAATCTACGCGCTCGCCAACGTCGGCCCGAATGTGCGCCTGTACGGCGAGTGGCTGCTCGACACGCACGGACCGTGGCTGCTTGCCGCACCGCTCGCCGCCGTGGCGGTCCCGGGTCGAGCCCTGCGATGGCTGTTGCTGTTCGCTGCGGCGGTTGTCGCGGCGTACCTGGTCTACGCGGTGTTCGAAACCTGGACCTACCTGCGCTTCCTGCTTCCTGCGCTGGCGATCGCCATGGTGGCGACGTCAGCACTTGTCGCAACGTTGCAGGACCGTCTGCCGGCGGCGCTTCGAGCGGGCGTGCTGCTGGCGATCGTGATCGCGATTGCCGCGCTGCAGGTTCGATCGGCGCGGTCGCACGATGCATTCCGCACCGCCGACCGGCATGCGCGCGCGTCACTCGCGGGCCGATATCTCGCGGCAGCGATGCCGGCCCGCAGCGTCATCATCGCCGGCGAGCAGAGCGGCGCCTTGCGTTATTACACGGGCCGTTCGATTCTCCGCTGGGAAGTGATGACGCCGGACGGGCTGACCGCCGCGACGACGAGTCTCGCCGACGCGGGTTACGAAGTCTGGATCGCCCTCGACGAGTGGGAAGAGGATCTCGTCCGTCAGAGATTCAAGGGCAGCGACGTTGCCGCGCTCGATTGGCCGCCGCTCCTGGAAGCCGGCACGCTGATGCGCACGCGTGCGTGGCGCCTCCGCGATCGCGAGCCGTTCCTGCGATCCGGGACATCGCACACTGATCTCGTCAGATAGTCAGTGCCAATGTGCCAGGTGCCAACGTGCCAGGGTGCCTCGTGCCTGAGGTGCTGGTGATTACAGTACGCACGGTGCACGAGCACGCCGGCGGATAGCGCCTATGCACGACCCTTGCACCGATCGCACCTCTGAGCACCCTGCACTGAGCACCTGAGGCACGTGGCACTGAGGCACCCTGGCACCGTCGCGTAGCGCGCTAACCCCCGAGTGTCGCTTATCCCTCGACCGCAGCGGGTGCAGGGTCGCGGCGCGGGGAGCGCCGGGAGCGAATAGCCGCGGCCAGGTCGTCGAAGATCGAGTAGACCACCGGAATCATCACCAGCGTCAGGAACAGCGACAGCGTCTGTCCGCCGATGACGACGACCGCAATGGTGCGGCGCTCTTCGGCGCCGGGACCGGTGCCCAGCGCGAGCGGAAGCATGCCGCCGACGAGCGCCAGCGTCGTCATCAGAATCGGCCGCAGCCGGTCGCGATTCGCGTCGAGTATCGCGGTGCTGCGCTCGATGCCCTGGCGCCGCAGGTTGAGCGTGTGATCGATCTGCAGGATCGCGTTCTTGGCGACGACGCCGAAGAGGACGAGCATGCCCAGCGCCGAGTAGAGGTTCAGCGTGTCGCCGGTCAGGTAGATCGAGAGCAGCGCGAACGGCAGCGACAGCGGCAGCGACAGCAGGATGATGAACGGGTTGAGCAGGCTCTCGTACTGCGCCGCCAGCACCATGTACATGAACGCGATCGAGAGCAGGAACGCCCAGCCGAACTCGCGGAAGGTGCGCTCGAGCTCGCGGCCGCGGCCGCTGACGGCGGTGGTGTAGGCCGCGGGCATCCCGATCGCCGGCCGCCGCCTCGCGCAGCGCCTGCAGGCGGTCGGCCAGCGCGTAGCCGGGCGCCACGCCGGCGCGCACGTTGGCCTGGCGCTGGCGATCGAGGCGATCGACCCGCGATGGGCTCTGCCTCTCTTCGAGCGAGACGACCGAGTCGAGGCGGACCATCTCGCCGTTGGCGCGCGGCACGTAGAGGCGGGAGATCGTGTCGGGGTCCTGGCGATCCGCCTCGACGAGGCGCAGCTGCACGTCGTAGTCCTCGCCGACTCTGCGGGTCGCGGAACGTGCTGACTTCCTGATCGCCGCCGACCATCAGGCGGAGCGCGGCGGCGACGTCCTGCGTCTTGACGCCCAGGTCCGCAGCGCGCGCGCGATCGATGCGCGCCGCAGCTCCGGCTTGTTCAGCTTGAGCGTCGTGTCGGCGTCGATGATGCCGAGCTCCTGCGACTGCTAGCCGGAGGGTCTCGGCATACATGCGCCAGCTGTTCGAGCTCGGGGCCGCGGATCGCGAAAGTCGATCTCGCGGTTGCCGCCGCCGATGTTGAAGGTCTGCAGGTTGCGGACGCCGACGCGCAGATCGCGGGTACTTGCGCATGCGCGCGCGGATCTCCTGCATCACGTCCGCCTGCGAATAGTTGCCGCGGAACGCGGCCAGCGGGTCGAGCGTGACGATGCCCTTCAGCAGGCGCGGCAGCGAGAAGATCGCTCGTCGTGCGGCGCGATCTCGACGAAGACCTGCGCTTCGTTGACCGTGCTGAACGGGCCGCCGGCGATCGTCGTCAGCATCGTCCGGATCGCCGGCATCGCTTGCAGCTCGCCTTCGATGGCGCGCATCGCGTCGTCCATCGCGGCGACGCTGGCGCCTTCCGGCGCGGTCACGCTCATCTCGAACTGCGCTTCGTCCACGCCGGTCGGCAGGAAGTCCTGACGCACCAGGCCGTAGAGCGGAATCACCGACAGCATCACGAGGACCGGCGACGGCCACCGAACAGCACGCGGCGGTGCAGCGCGACTGCAGCACGCGCGGTATACACGCAGGTCGACGAGCGTGATAGAAGCCTTGCCGCGATCGCGGCGGCGTCATGACCGTGCGGCGCTGCCGCGGCGGAACATGCGCGCGCTCATCATCGGCGTCAGCGTGAACGACACCAGCAGGCTGACCAGGATCGCGCAGGCGGCGGTGATGCCGAACTGATAGAGGAACCGTCCCGAGATGCTCGACATGAACGAGACCGGGAATGAAGATCACGACCAGGCTCATCGTCGTGGCCAGCACCGGCAGCGCGATCTCGGCCGTCGCTTCGCGCGCCGCCTCGAACGGCGACATGCCCTTCTCCTCGATGAACCGGAAGATGTTCTCGAGCACGACGATCGCGTCGTCGATGACGATGCCGACCATCAGGACGAGCGCGAGCATCGTCACGGTGTTGAGCGTGAAGTCGAGCGCCGCCATCAGGCCGAAGGTCGAGATCGACCGACGTCGGGATCGCGACGGCGGCAATGACCGTCGCGCGCCAGTTGCGCATGAAGAAGAAGACGACGAGGCAGGCGAGGATGCTGCCGAGCACGAGGTGCACGTTGATCTCGTGGAGCGCCGCGTAGATGTAGGTCGACTGGTCGCGGACGATCTCGAGCGTGACGCCGGCGGGCAGTCGCGGCCGGATGCGCTCGAGGCTGGCCTTGGCGGCTTCGATGACCGCCACGGTGTTGGCGCCCGATTGCCGCCGCACGTCGAGCACGACCGTCGGCACGCCGTTGAGACGCGCGAAGGATCGCTGCTCCTTGGTGCCATCCTCGGCGCGCCCGATGTCGCGAACGCGGATGGGCGAGCCGTTGCGCGTCGCGATGACCAGGTCGTTGAACTGCTCGGCGTCGGTGAAGCGGCCCACGGTGCGCAGCGTGCGCTCGCTGATTCGGTCGTGACGTTGCCGCCCGGCAGGTCGGCGTTCTGCTGCTGCAAGCGCGTCGCGGACTTCGGTGATCGGCAGCCGGTAGGCGGCGAGGCGGTCGGCCTCGACCCAGATGCTGATCGCGCGCGCCAGCCCGCCGACGATCTGCACTTCGCCGACGCCGGCCGACTCGTTCGAGCGGGACCTTGACGACCTTGTCGGCGATCTCGGTGAGCTCGCGGATCGACAGGTTGCCCGACGAGCGCGATCGACGAGCACCGGCGACGTTGTCGCTGTCCTGCTTGAGGATCATCGGCGGGTCGACGTCGTCGGCAGGCGCCGCAACACCGAGCCGACGCGGTCGCGCACGTCCTGCGCCGCGGTGTCGATGTCCCGGTCGAGATTGAACGTGATGTTCAACATCGACTGGCCGGGTGCCGACACCGACCGCAGCTCGTTGATGCCCTCGACGCGGTTGACGGCCTCTTCGAGGATGTCCGAGACCTGGCTTTCGACCTCCTCGACCGAGCCGCCCGGCAAGCGTCGTCCGCACCATGACGTTCGGGAGGTCGACGGCGGGGAAGCGGTCGACGCCGAGGCGGAAGAAGGCGGCGGCGCCGACGACGACCAGCGCCAGGATCATCATCGCGGCGAAAACGGGCCGCCGGATGCAGATTGCGGCGAGGGCGCGCATGGCGGTCTTACTCGCGCGACGCGAATCGCCGCGCCGTCGGCCAGCCCGCCGGGCTACGATGACCAGACTCACCTGACGTCAGGCCGTCGACGATCTCGATCTGGTCGCCGACGCGCTGTCCGGTGCGGATGCGCTGTTCGTGCAGCCTTGCCGTCCTTGACGAGCAGGAGCTTCTCGACGCCGGCAAAGACGACGAGCGACGACTGCGGGACGACGAGGGCCGGGGTCTCGTCGATGACGATTTCGGCTTTGCGCGAATGTGCCCGGCCGCAGCCGTCCGGCCTGGTTGGGAACCTCCGCCTCGATCGGCAGCGTGCGATTGCCCTCGGTAATCGCCGGGCTCAGCCGGGCGACGCGGCCTTCGTAGACCGTCGGGATCGCCCTCGACCGTGACTCTGACGGCCTGCCCGAGGCGAACGTCGGCGGCGGCGCGCTCGGGTACCGCGAGCTGCAGCCGCAGCGGATGCTGTCGCACGACGGTGAAGATCGGTGTGCCCGCGGAGCGATACTCGCCCGCGAACGCATGGCGTTCGCGAATCGATGCCGTCGATCGGCGAACGCAGCGTGGTGTCGTCCAGCTGCTGGCGCGCCAGCGCGAGCTCGGACTGGCGCTGCGCGAGTACGGCCTGCCGGTTGCGCACCTCCTCGAGCGCATCCTGATAGCGCCCTTCCGCAATCTGGAACTGCGCGTCGGCGGTTTCGAGGTCGGCGCGAGCCGAGATGCCGCGCTGCACAAACGTGGCAGATTCGCTCGCGCTGCCGCCGCGCCTCGTCGAGCGACGGCCTGCGCCTGGCGGACGAGCGCGGTCTTCTCGATGTCGATCTCGTCGTCGTCGCCGACCGGTTCGAGGCCGAGCCGCGCCCGCGCCTGCTGCAGCGCGGCTTCCGACTGTCGAAGGCGAAGTTCGAAGTCGGTCGGCGTCAGGCGCGCAAGCGCCTGCCCTTCGCGCACTGTCGAGCCCAGGTCGACGAGCAGTTCTTCGAGCCGCCCGGTCACCTTCAGGCTCAGCATGACCTGCTCTTCGGCGGCCAGCGTGCCGGTGACACTGATGGACCGTCGAGCGGCTTTGGCTCGACGCGCACGACGTGCACCGCCGGGGCATCGTCGGCGGCGTTGCCCGCCCGCGGCGCGGCCGAAGACGCCCCCCCGCAGGCCGCCGCCGCAACGACCAAGCAGGAACACGGAAAGGACAGACACGATATCCATGTTAGCCGACCGATCGGCCTCCGGCAAGGACGCAAATTTAATGATGACAATCAATTACATGGATGGACGCGAGCACTGCAGCACGTTACTCAGGCCGCGTTCCTCGAGCCGGAGTTCCTCGGGCCTCGTCCGCTCCGGGCGTCGCACGGGTCCGGGTGGCCGGTGCCCGGAGGCGCGCCGCATCGCACGCCGCACAAGGGGCATCGCGACGACGGCGCTCAGTCCGTGGCCTTCCGTCCAAGCAGGGCCGTCGTCGGCACCGTTTCCGGCCCCTTCTCGGTGCACACCGCGTAGTTGCCCGCGTACATCGACACGCCCGCGTACTCGCCCTTGGCGTTGACGATGTAGAAGTTCAGGCCGAAGTTCGGCAGCCCGCGCGCGTTGAGCAGCCGCTTCTCGACGGTGTTCTTCTGCACGCGCTTCAGCGCTTCCATGCCCGGCGTCCTTCGGGTGCTTGCCGCGCCGCATCTCTTCGACGATGAGGAACGAGCACAGGTTGTAGAGATTGGCTTCGCCGCGGCCGGTCGAGCCCGGCCGCGCCGACCTCGCCATCGACGTAAAGCCCGGCGCCGAGAATCGGCGAGTCGCCGACGCGGCCCGGAATCTTCCACGCCAGGCCGCTGGTCGTCGTGACGCCGCACACCTCGCCCCTGCCGTTGACGCCGTCCATGTTGATGGTCCCGTAGTAGTGCTCGGGATCGATCAGGCCGTCGCGCACCATGCTGAGGCCCGCGGCCATGTCCGGCGTCGCCGCGCTTCTTCGGATCGAGGTAGTGATCGGGATCGATCCGCCGCTTCCACTCGAGCCACAACTGCCGCGATCGCTCGGTGTTGAGATCGTCCTCGATCTTGAAGCCCAGCTCGCGGGCGAACTGCTGCGCGTCCTTGCCGACGAGCAGATGATGATCGGTCTTCTCGAGCACGGCCTTGGCCACGAGCGACGGCGTGCGGACGCCTTCGATGCAGGCCACGCCGCCGGCGCGCTTCGTCGGGCCGTGCATGCAGCACGAGTCGAGCTGCACGACGCCATCGGCGTTGGGCAGTCCGCCGTAGCCGACGCTCGTGTCCTCGGGATCGAGCTCGCACAGGTTGACGCCGGCGACGACCGCATCGAGCACGTCGGCGCCCTTCGTGATCATCTCGAACGCCTTCTGCACGCCGGTGATCGGACCGCCGTTCTTGTAACGGTTGCCGTTGGACGACGCGACGACGACCGGCTTGATCGCGCCGGTGTGCCACGGCCGGCGCCTGACCAAATGCCGGGCGCGCGGCCGCGACGGCGAGGCCGGCGGTGCTGGTCTGCACGAACTCGCGACGATGACTCTTCTGGCCATGGCATGCTCCTTGAATGCGGCGGATGCTAACACGGGCCCTCATGCGTACGCTCGCGGAGCTTCATGCGCCGCGAGGTTCTGGCCGTCGCCCTCATTGCTGCCGCGGCCTTTGGCGATCCGCTGTATCCGGCGTGGAACGGCGTCTTCGGCGGGCCGACCGACGTCAACTTTCTCGAGACCGACGCCTGGTATCACGTCCGGCTGGTCGAGAACCAGGTGCGCAATTTCCCGTGGCGGGTGACGGCTCGATCCGTATGCCGCGCCCGGCGGCCAGTTCGTCGCCGATCGCGCCGCTCTACGACACGCTGACGTCCACCGCGGTCGTGCTTCTCGCACGGCCGAGATGCCGATGCGCGCCGCCATCGAGCGCGTCGCCGCGTTCGTGCCGCCCGTTCTCGGCACGCTGACCATCGTCGCACTGTGGGCAGCTCGCGCGACGTGCTGTTCGGCATCGCGCGCCGGGCTCCTCTCGGCGGCATGCTCACGGTCTTTCCCGGGCATTTCATGGACCGCACGATGCTCGGCTTCGTGGATCACCATGCGCTCGAGGCGTTGCTCGCGCTGGCGACGCTGCTGGCCATCGTCGCGGCCATCGGGGCGGAACCCGCGTCGGACGCGCCGATCGGGCACGCACCGCGGCGAACATGGCCGCGTGACCTTGCGGCCGGACTCGCTCTCGGCGCGTACCTTCTGGGCTGGGGCAGCGGCGCGTTTCTCGTCGCGATCATCGCCGGGTGGCTGATGCTGCTCGTTCCGCTGGCGGCCACGACGCCGGCAATCATTGCCGCGGCGCGCGTCTCGGCCGTTGCGTCGATCGTCGCCGCTCGTGCTCGTCCTGCTCTTCAGAATCCCGCGATGCACCGCTTCGGCAGCCAGGTGATCAGTCTCCTCGGCCTGGCCGCCGTTGCCGCTATCTTGGGTGGTCGTTGCTGCGCGCGGCGGTACCGCGCGCGACGACTCGAGGGCGACGCCACGGCTGATCATGGGCGCGGCACTGGTGTTGGCGTTTGCCGTAGGCCTTGGCGCGACCTGGTTCGTGCAGCCGGCACTCGTGTCGCAACTGCTCACCGACGTCGGCCGGCTTGCGCCGGATCCGAGCCGCATGGGCGTGCTCGAAGCGCGGCCGCTCTTCATCTACCCCGGCGAGTTGAACTGGATGCAACCGTGGCAGTTCTTCCGAACCGGGTTCTACATCGGCGTCGCCGCGCTCATTCCCTTGGCGATCCGCATCGTGAGGGAGCGGCGGAGTGCGGACGCCCTCGTCTGGGTGTTCACGGCCGCGACCATTGGCGCCACCATCGGCCAGAACCGATTCGGCTATTACATGGTTCCGGCGTGCGCGCTCGTGGGCGGATGGCTGGCGGACCGGCTGCTCACGCTGGGCGATGCCTCCGGAGTGCGCCCGACGAGGGCCCGCCGATCCCTGCAGCAATCGCTCGCGGTCGCCGCGGTGGCGGCGATGATCGCGCCGAGCCTTGTGCCGAACCTGCTGTTTCTGCCGCGCACGGGGATGTTCGTGCACTACTGGCAGGACGCGCTGACCTGGCTGCGCGATCAGACGCCGCCACCGTTTCCGGCCGCAACGGGTGACCCGCACGATCACTACTTCGCGCGCTACGATCGCGGGCCGGCCCTGGTGGCCGATTACTCGATCATGAACTGGTGGGATCAGGGCTATTACCTGATCCAGCGTGCGCGCCGGGTGCCGGTCTCAAATCCCACTCAGGAACGCGCGCCGAATGCCGCGTCGTTCTACACCGAGACCGACGAGACCCGCGCCCTCGAGCGTCTGACGCGCGAGCGTTCGCGATACGTGCTGGCCGACTGGGAGTTGCCGTTCCGGCTCGCGCCGGACGGCTCAATCGCGGGACGGTTTCAAACACTCGCCGACTGGTCGGCCGTCACCCATCGTGACTACTACGAGATCGCGTACCGGCGGTCGGACGAAGGGTGGACGCCAGTGTGGCTGTTTTACGAGCCGTACTACCGCAGCATGGCTTACCGCCTTGCGGTCCTCGGCGGCCGGGGCGCGATCCCCGTCGATGCCACGACGGTCGTGACGCTGTCCGAACATACCGACGCGCGCGGCTTTCGTTTTCGCGAAGTCGTGAGCGAAAAGCGTTTTCCTACCTACGAGGCCGCGCTGGCGGCGGTGATGGCGAACCGATCGCCGGCGACGGTGCTGGCTGGCCTCGATCCATGGCAGGCCGCGTTTCCGCTGCCGGCGCTCTCGACGCTGACCGAGGTTCATCAGGTGCGGACGGCGGAACAGAAGCCGAGCGAAGGGCCGTGGGTGCGGATATTCCAGGCCAGGTGCGCTAGGTGCGATGGGTGCGGGTGCGACAGGTGCGTCGGGTGCGCGGGTGCGACGGGTGCGACAGGTGCGACGGGTGCGGTGCGGTGCACCGGTGCACAGGGCCGATGATCGTGGACCGTCGACCGTCGACCGCCGAGTCGAGCCGATAGCCGATAGCCGATAGCCGAAAGCTGAGAACTACTCCGCCCTCAGCGCGCGCATTGGATCCATCCGCGAGGCGCGGCGCGCGGGCGACCACGTCGCGGCGAGCAGCACCGCGAGCAGCACCGTCGTCGCCACTCCGAACGCCGACCGGATCGATCGTGCCGACGCCGACGAGCAGGCTTTGCAGCAGCGTGCTGACGCCGATCGCGAGGCCGAGACCGATCACCGCGCCGACGCTGGCCAGTCGCGCCGACTGACGAAGGACGAGCGACAGGACGGCCTCTCGGCTGGCGCCGAGGGCCATGCGGAGCGCCAGCTCTCGCGTCCGTTGCGCGACCGAAAACGCCGTGAGGCCGTAGAGACCGAGCGCCGCCAGCAGTAATCCGATCGTGCCGACGCTGGCGGCAATCCACGCGGCGAGCCGCTGTGGGAGCATCGCGAGCGCCGTATAGTCCTTCAACGTTTGCGTGTAAGTCACCGGCAGGTTCGGGTCGAAGGCGATGACGGCTTTCCGCAGCTCGGCGAGACGCGACGCACCCGGCGGACGCCGGACGATGAAGAAGTTCTCGGCGACGTATTGCTGCATCAGCGGCACGTAGATGTAGTTGCGCGGCGATTCGCCGATCGACCGGTACTTTCCGGTGCGCGTCACGCCGACGACTTCCAGCGTGCGCTCGCCGCTGTTGTTCGGCCCAGTGAGCTGCAGCAGCCGCTGGCCGATCGGATCGCGCCCGGGCCACAGCCGCGATGCCATCGCGTCGTTGACGATGGCCACAAACGGTGCGCCGTCACGATCGCGTTCCGTGAACGTCCGTCCGCGTGTGAGCGGCACTTGCATGGCGGCAAAGTAACCCGGCGTGACGGCATCCCAGTCGGCGTCAACCGAGTCGTTGCCTTCGGGCCCGGTATATCCGGGCGCGCGCAATCGTCCGAGCCCGAGACCGCCGCTCACGAGCGGCACCATCTTTGACGCGCCCACCGCGGTCACACCGGGAACGAGGCGGAAGCGTTCGATCAGTCCCTCGACGGCGCGAATCGCGTCCGCGTCGGTCCGATAGCCGCCGATGCGCGGATCGATTTGCAGCAGGTCGGCATCCTCGGCGTTGAAACCGACATCGGCGTGTCCCGCCTCCTGGAGCGATCGCAGGAACAGTCCGGCGGCGACGAGCAGGAGCAACGCCATCGCCACCTGCGCCGCGACCAGCCCCTGACGCAGCCAGGCGCGACGTCGATCGACCGTCGAATGCGAGCCGTGCAGAGCCGGCGCGAGATCGAACCGCGTGGCCTGCAGCGCCGGCAGCAGAGCGAAGAGGATGGCGGTCACTGCGGCGACCGCAAACGCAAAGCCCATGACGCGCGGATCGATCAGCAGTTCGAGCGCGAACGGGTACGGGAAGGCTCGGCTGGAACGAGGTCAGGCCGCCGATCAGCACGGCGACAATGGGAACGCTGAGCGCGCCGGCGGCCAGCGCGATGACCAGCCCTTCGACGAGCAGTTGCGTCAGGATCCGGCCGCGCGAGGCGCCCACCGCGAGCCGGGTCGCGACTTCGCGCCGGCGCTCGAGCGCTCGCGCGAGCAGCATCGCCGCGACGTTACTGCACGCGATCATGAGGACCAGCACCGTGAGCCCGCCAAGCATCGCGATGAAGCCCACGACCGGGCCGGCGATCGGCGCCGGCACCCGCGCCGATCGCGCCACCGCCACGCCCCAGCGTTCGCGCCGGCTGTCGTTGCGCTCCTCGAAGTACGCCGCGCATGATGCCGTGCAGTTCGTCGCGTGCTTGCGCCGCCGTGACACCGGGCGCGAGCCGCCCGACGGCCGTCATCCACGACGCGCCGTGATGGTCGAGCAGCGATTCGTCCGCGCCTGACCGACGCGTCCATCGCCATCGGCACCCAGAAATCGGCGCCAACGAACGTCGTCCCGGTGAAGCCGTGCTTCGGCGACGCCGACGACGGTATAGGGCAGGTTGTTCAGGCGAATGGTCTGCCCGACGATGGCCGGATCCGCCTTGAATCGATCCGTCCAGAACTTGTGACTCAGGACGACCACCGGCTGCGCGCCGGGCGTCGATCTTCGTCGGCCAGGAAGAACCGTCCCGCGGCTGGGCTGACACCGACGACCTCGAAGTAGTTGCCCGACACAAGCGAGGCGTACACGCGCTCCGACGCCGCCGCATCGCCCAGGCTCATCACCTCGGGGCTGAAACGGTTCGCCGCCATACCGCTCAGCAGCGTCGTCCGTTCGCGCATCAGGCGGAACAGCGGGTAGCCGAAGTTGTCGAGCCCTCGCCGTTGGTGCTGCGGCCGATGTCCACCAGTGTCGCGGCGTCGGTGACACCGACCGCGGCCTCAGCAGCAGCGCGTCCGCGAGGCTGAAGATCGCCGCCGTGGCCGCGATGCCAATCGACAGCGACAGCACCGCGGTCACCGTGAACACCGGGCTACGGGCGAGCAGGCGCAACGCGAACCGGACGTCCGAGGTCAGCGACATGCCGGAGTTGGACTGGTTTCAGGCGGGGATTGTTTCAACCGCCGCGGCCCTGAGACGCTGCTGCCGGCGCCGGACCACTTTCAAGGCCCAGCGGTAGCAGAGGGCGGTCCCGCCGATGGCGTACGGCGCGGCCCCGACAAACAGCGGCACGCCCACCCCGCGCAGAATCGCCACGCCGCCGTCCCACCAGCCCAGGGCGCGCGCGGCGGTCCAGAGCTCGACGAACTCGGAATACCCGCCGGACCGCGATCCGTCGGCGGTCAACCAGAGTCCCGTGACGTAAAAGGCGTAATACATCGGGACCATCGTGAGCGGGTTGTTGATCCAGACCCAGATATACGCCTGCAGCAGGCTCGAGTCCGCGTTTGAAGAGGTCTTTCCGACGAACCAGACAGCGGCGATCGCGATGGTTTGCAGACCAACCGTGGGCGTGAGGCCCCAGAACACGCCGTTGGCCACGCCGCGGGCGGTGAACTCGGCGCTGTGCGTGCTGCGGAAGACCGGAATCACCAGCCGATAGCGCAGCCCGCGCAGCAACGCCTGCCGCTGCGTTCGTCGTCGACGTCCAACCGCTCGCGTGGTCATCGTGCCATCCGGTATCTTAGCGAGGAGCGATGTCTTCGTTTCAACGTCTCGCCGTGTGGACCACGGCGACGACGTATGTGCTGATTCTCGTGGGCGGTCTGGTGCGCGCGTCGGGCGCGGGCCTGGGATGTCCCGACTGGCCGCGCTGTTTCGGTTCCTGGATACCTCCCGCCTCGGCGGCGGAACTGCCGGCGCCGTTCGACGTCTCGCAGTTCAATCCGACCCTGATGTGGACCGAGTACTTGAACCGCCTGCTCGGCGTGGCCGTCGGCTTCCTGATCTTCGCGACGTTGATCAGCGCGATTCGCCATCATCGCCGCGTGCCGGGGATACTGTGGCCGACCGTCGCGGCGTTTCTGCTGACCGGGTTTCAGGGTGGCTTGGCGGCCGCGTCGTCGCAGCACGAGCTGGCGGCGTGGATCGTGACGGTGCATCTGCTCGTCGCGCTGGTGATCGTGTCGCTGCTGCTGTACGCGACGGTGTACGCGTTCTTCGCCGACGCGGGGGGGCGGCGCTCGCGCCGCGGATCGCATGTCCCGGCGAGCGGCCGTCTCGCCTGGCGACCGGAGCGGTGATCGCGGTGACGCTGGCGCAGGTCACGCTCGGCGCGCAAGTCCGCGGGCGGGTGGACGCGGCGCTGACGCGGGGACGCCGCGGACAGCAGCGCTGGGCATGGTCGGCGACTACGACCGCTGGCATCGGGATACCGCAGCCGCTGGTGGTCGGTGGAACCGTCGCCGCTCCTGCTGCTCGTGGTCACGCAGACCGGGGCCCGCGAGCCGTTGCCCGGGTGGTCTATGTCACCGCCGGCTTCGTCGGCCTGCAAGTCGCCATCGGCCTGGCGATGGCCTACTCTCGGCCTGACACCTGCCCTGCAGGTCGCGCATCTAAGCACGTCGAGTCTGCTGCTCGGCTCACAGACAGTTTTGCTCCTATTGGCTCGTTGGCTTCGCTAGTGCGCCTTTAGCCACTCTGAAAGGGTCAGCCGATGCGTTCCTGGATCGTTGTCGTTGCCGCATCTCTTGCCGTGGCAGCCGGTTGCAACCGGTCCGCGACCCCGCCGCCCGCTGCCACCAA
This sequence comes from uncultured Acidobacteriota bacterium, assembly GCA_963841895.1. Lineage (GTDB taxonomy): Bacteria > Acidobacteriota > Vicinamibacteria > Vicinamibacterales > UBA2999 > JACCSI01. The sequence goes on along the minus strand of CAWJEO010000005.1, from coordinate 3,443 downwards.
CACCTCTGCGCCAGCAGCGCACGACGCTCATGCGCCGGCGCCCAAACTCCGAACGACACTTCTCGGCGACCTCGGCAGTTATCGCAGCCGATTACCGCCAGCGCCGACGCACAGCCGTTCTTCGACGAAGGGTTGACGCTTCTGTACGGTTTCAATCACGAAGAGGCCTTTCGATCGTTCGAGCGCGCCGCGGCGCTCGACCCGCAAGGCGCCGATGCCGCACTGGGGGATGTCGCTGGCGCTCGGTACCAATTACAACGACACCGCGACGCCGGACCGGCTGCAGCAGGCATACACGCACCTGACCCGCGCGCAAGAGCGCGCCGCGACCGGCACCGACAACGACGCGCCTTTATCGACGCGCTCGCAAAGCGCTACGTCGCGACGCCGAACGACGGTAACCAGCCGGAGCGCGAGCGGCCTACGCCGCTGCCATGGGCGAGGTCTCGGAGCGATTTCCCGACGATCTCGACGCCGCGACGTTGTGGGCCGAGAGCCGGATGAATCTGCGGCCGTGGAAGCTCTACACCTTCGAGGGCATGCCGGAGCCTGGCACCGCCGACATCGTCGCGACGCTCGAGGGCGTGTTGAAGCGCAACCCCGATCATCCGGGCGCGAATCACTATCTATCCATGCGGTCGAGGCGTCGCAGGCGCCGGATCGCGCGGTCAGCAGCGCGAAACGGCTCGAAACGCTCGTGCCCGCCGCTGGTCATCTCGTGCACATGCCGGCGCACATCTGGATCCGTACCGGCGACTACAACGCCGCGGCCAAGACCAACAACACCGCGGCGGCGATCGACGAGCGCTATGTCAAGGCCACCGGCGCCACCGGCCTCTACCCGATGATGTATTACGGGCATAACCTCCAGTTCGAGTCGGCCGCGGCGATGTATGCCGGCAACTTCGCGTCGGCGCGTCAGGCGGGCGCGGAAGACCGCGAGCTTGTCGCGCCGATGGCGGGCGAGATGGCGATGCTGCAGCCGTTTGCGTTGCAGGATTTCTCGCGCTGGTTCGCTTCGAGCCGTGGGACGACGTGCTGGCCCAGCCGGCCCCGCCGCCTGGCCGCGACCTCCAGCAGGCGCTCTACCACTTCACGCGCGGCGCGGCCTCGCCGGCAAGAATCAGGCCGACGACGCGGCGAAAGAACTTACCGCGCTCGAAGCCTCCGCCGCGCGAGTCAAGAACGACGTGATGTACAGCACCGTCAATCCCGCGCCCGTGATCTCTCGCGTCGCGCGACCCGATCTGGCGGCGCGAATTGCCGATGCGCGGCGCGACACGGCTGCCGCGATTGCCGCATGGACGGCCGCCGCCACCGCCGAAGACAAGGTGGGTTACGGCGAGCCGCCCGATTGGCTGTTCCCCGCCCGCGAAGGACTTGGTGCCGCGCTGATGCGCGCCGGCAAGGCCGCCGAAGCCGAAAAGGTCTTCGCGCCGACCTCATGCACATACCGAAAGAACCCACGGTCGCTCTTCGGCTTGTGGAAGGCGCTCGAGCAACAGACGAAGACCGCCGAAGCCGCGAAGGCGAAGGCCGAGTTCGACGCATCCTGGTCGGGCGCGGATGTGACGCTCGACGAGGCGGCGTTTCGGAAGGGCGCCTGACCCCGGGCGCCCTCGAGCACCGCTCAGCGCATGCGATAGAATCCCGGTTGATCGTGTCATTCCCGCAAGCGTTCGTCCTCCGTCCCGTCTCGCAGCCGTCCTGTACGCGCTGTATCTGTAGCTAGTCTCCCGCGGCGCGTGCCGCGGGGGATTGATTCCCACACCAGTTCACGATTCGTTGCGGCTCTCGACCGACCGTGCCACCCGTGCGGCGGCACTGGTTCGACCGAGCAAGGTCCGCAACTGCCGCGCATCGAGATGAGGAGACATGATGAAAGTGCGATTCACGACTGGTCGATTGCGGCAATCGTCGCGTTGGTCTCGGCCACGGCGTCGGGACAGCAGTACGACACGGCGGCCCTCGCCAAGTTTCGCGCCGATCGTGAAACGTCGCTGAAGGGCGATACCGGCTGGCTCACCGTCGCGGGGCTGCACTTCCTGAATCCGGCGCCAACCGCGTCGGCTCCGATCCGGACAACGACATCGTCCTGGACTTTCCGAGCGTTCCGCAATTTCGTCGGCGTCATCACGATGAACGGAACCAGGTCCGGATCCGGGCCGCGCGAGGGCCAAACGCTGACGATCAACGACAAGCCGGTCACCGAGTCCGAGCTCCACGGCGCCTTCGACGACAAACCGGTCGACACCCTGCGCTTTGGTCCGGTCACGTTCTTTGTCCACTACAGCGGGCCGCGACTCGCGCTGCGCGTGCGCGATCAGGCCAGTGCGCTCCGCACGAACTTTCGCGGTCTTCAGCTGGTACGCAGCCGATCCGTCGTTTCGCGCCGTCGGCACCTTTACGCCTACCCCGAAACCGAAGTCGTGCAGATTCCCAACATCCTCGGCGATCTCGAGCCCTTTGCCGCAGTGGGCACCGTCACCTTCTCGCTGGACGGCGCGAGCACACGATGGAAGCCTGGCGCAGTCGGGAAGCGTCTCTGGTTCGTCTTCCGCGATCGGACCAGCGGCCGCGACACCTACCCGTCAGCGCGTTTCCTCTACACCGACGCGCCCGACGACGGCAAGGTCGTGATCGACTTCAACTACGCGCAGAATCCGCCGTGCGCCTACAACCCGTACACGACGTGCCCGCTGCCGCCGGCGCAGAACCGGCTGACGTTGCGATTGAGGCGGGCGAAAAGCGCTATGGGGGAGGAACCACGTCGGTTTAGTAGTTCTCGGGTTCGGGGGTTCGCCGGTTGGTTCTCGGGTTCAGGGGTTGGTTCGGCGGTTCCGGGCGGTTCGGCGGTTACCGGGTCGCTCGCCGTTGCGGGGTCGCTCGCCGTTTGCGGGGTGGTGGTGTGCGGCTCGACATTTTGTTGTCCGGCGACAGCAGGTACGCGCGCAGTCGGGTGGTGGCAGTGATGGCGCGTCGCGACAGGATGATCGCCTGATCGCGTTCTTCGGCCGTGATGTAGCCGCGATCGAATGCGTCGAGCACGTGGTTGCGCGTTTCGAAGAGCGATCCCAGCGCCACCCGCAGGAAGTGCGCGAATTCGTTGGCGTGGAATCGCCCAAAGCCCTCGGCGATATTGCGCGGTGCCGATCCCGCGGAGTCGACCATCTGCTCGCAGAGATTGCGATCGGCAAACTTGGGCCGCTCGACGATCGTCAGCACGAGCCGCTTCAGTTCAACAGAGAGTTGCCACGCCACGAGCTCGGTGAAGTCATTTGCCGTTGCATGAGCGGTCGAATTGCAAACGCCGAGCCGAGGATGGAACGTCTGAACCAACCTCAGAACCTGCGAACCAACCTCAGAACCTGCGAACCTGACCTCCGAACATGTGAACCAGCGAACCTCTGAACCGACAACTGCAGTTGCCTGCCGTCAACCCA
>CAWJEO010000004.1:0-57411 GCA_963841895.1 uncultured Acidobacteriota bacterium | reverse complement strand
ACGCCGCGTACTGCTGCGCGCGCGGTCCACCGGCGAGCGCGAATCGCCACTCGAGCGCCGGCGTCCCATCGGCGAGCGTTCCAGGCGTCAGCACGCTGGTCGACCCCTCCCCCGCCTCGGCCTGCCACCGCCCCGTGGCAAATCCTGAACGCGACGTCGCCGGTGGCATCGCGGCGGCCGCTGCTGCCTCCGCATGCACGCGGCGGAGTCCGACATAGATCGGATTGGTCAGTACCCACGGTACCGAACTGCTGCTGATCGACCGCGGGAGTCGCGCCTCGACTCGGTAAGCGCCAGGCTGCTCCCCAACGTCCAGACGAAGGGCGCCGCCCGCACTGTCATAGATCGGCGACCCGTCTTTGACCACAACGAGAGTCGTCCCTTCGGGCGCGACGATCCGCGCCTCAATCGCCACCGGGCCCGCCGGATCGAGATACTCGCCAGGCCGGGCAAACGCACCCGCCGTCGTGGCCTTCACCTCGAACGCAGCAAGCCTGGCGAGGCCGTCAATCGAGGTGAACATGCGGCCTTCACGAATCGCGGCGATGAGGGTGGCCGCGTCGACCGCCGCGTTTCCGGTCAACGGTCCATCGAGCACGACGTGATTCACGAACGCGCGAAACGATGTCTCGTACGACGGCACGCGCATGAGTACGCGGTCTTCGTAGGGCTCGGTCGCCTGCCGGAACCCGAGGCGGGCGTGGGCATCGGCGCCCGCGATCGCGCTGACGCGCCGCCGCAATGCCACGCGATCCCATCGCTGCAGGACGTCGGTTGGTCGATCGAGGAGCGCGGCCAGGGTCTCTGTCGGCCGGAACGGATAGGTCAGCGGGATGCGGCCGAGCGAAGCCCAGAACTCATCGCGCCACTCGCTGTCGGCATTGAGCCATTCGATCCCGTCGAAGTCGGTGTCCCAATCGCCCCACCGCAACGCCGGCTTGGGCGAGCCCGGATGCGCCGCGAAGCCGAAGCCGCCGAGACGATGCACGTCGTCGATGACGTCACGGGCGTGGCCGGCGATCGGATATGGCGCACGCGGCAACCCGAGCGCGACGAAATGGCCCGCGTCAGTGCTGATCTCGACGCCGTCGATGCACAACACACCCGACCGGTACGACGGCGGCTCGGGATCGCGCAGGCCATTGCCATGGTCGGTCAGGATCACGAACTGCAGCCCCGCCGCGGCCGCCGCAGCAGCAATCTCGTCGAGCGTGCCGGTGCCGTCCGATCGCTCGGAATGCACGTGATAGGCGCCGCGCGCAACCGGCCATGCCAGTACGAAGGTGCCCGGCGCCGCGTCGCGCGCCGCCGGCGGCATGGCGACGATGATCGCGACAGCGAGGAGCGCGACGGTGATGACGAGGGTCAGAGCGAGACGGCGGAGCACGCGTCAGGAGCCTAGGCGCGAGGATGGTAGCGCTCGTAGATGGCGCGCATCCGAGCGTCGAGAACGTGCGTGTAGATCTGTGTCGTCGACAGATCGGCGTGGCCGAGCATCATCTGGATCGCGCGCAGGTCGGCGCCGCGCTCGAGCAAGTGCGTGGCAAAGGAGTGCCGCAACACATGGGGACTGAGCTGGCGGGCGAGGCCCAGCACTGTGCCGTAATGCTTCAGGATCTTCCAGAAGCCGACACGCGTGATGCCGGGTCCGCCGCCACGGGCGTTGACGAAGAGTCGCGGCGAGCTGCGCTTGCCGAGCAGGAGCGGTCGCGCATCGCTGACGTAACGCGTCACCCAGGCGGCCGCCTCGTCGCCGATGGGAACCAGCCGCTGCTTGCGGCCCTTGCCGGTGGTTGTCAGATAGCCGGCATCGAGGTGCAGATCCTGCGGCCGAAGCTGTACGAGCTCCGACACGCGGAGGCCGGTCGCATAGAGCACTTCGATCAGCGCGCGATCGCGCAGGCCGCGAGGCGTCGAGACGTCGGGAGCTTTCAGCAGACGGTCCACGTCATCGACCGACAAGAACTTGGGAAGGACCTTCCACGCCCGCGGCGCCTCCAGATCGATGGCCGGGTTGTCCTGGACGTGACGATGAACCGTGAGAAAGCGATAGAACCCGCGCACGCAGGCCACCATCCGGGCGACCGAACGGGGTGATCGGCCCTCGCCCATCAGGTACGGACCCAGCGCTCGAGATCCTGGCGCGTCAGCGACACGACTGCCCGGTCCGAGGCGGCGGCGAAGCCGAGGAGCTCGACCAGATCGCGGCCGTAGCTTTCGAGCGTGTGCTCGGCAAGCCGGCGCTCGAAGCGGAGGTGCGCCAGGTACTCGTCGACGTGCGCGCTCACGGTGCCAGCTTACATCGGGCATCGTGCTAACATCACGGTTTGCCCTAGCGCCGCACGGGAGCGACTGTCAGATGCCCATTCGTTCGAAGTGGCAAGGCCTGCCTACCGAGGCGATCAATCCTGCCACGCTCGCGATCGACAAACTCCCGCCCGGTGGCATTGTCGATCTCATGATCGCCGAAGACCGCAAGATGCTGGCGGCCGTGCAGCGGGAGCGCGATCGCATCGCGCTTGGCGCGGACATGCTGGCCAAGGCGATCCGGCAGAACGGGCGCATTGTCTTCGTCGGGGCCGGAACCAGCGGTCGGCTCGGCGTCCTCGAAGCTGCGGAAATGCCGCCCACGTTCGGCACGGATCCCGACGTCGTCCAGGCGATCATGGCCGGCGGCAAGGGCGCGATTTTCAAGGCCAAGGAAGGCGCCGAGGACAACTACGAAGAAGGGGCGCGGCAGATCACCCGGCTGCAGCCTTCCAAGAAGGACGTCGTGATCGGCGTCTCGGCGAGCGGCATGACGTCGTTTGTCCGCGGAGCGCTCACCAGCGCCCGTCAAGCCGGGGCGCGCATCATCTTCGTGACCTGCGATCCACGCACCGAGCTCCAGACGTTCGTCGACCTGACGATCGCCCCCGCGGTCGGTCCGGAGGTGATCGCCGGCTCCACGCGCTTGAAGGCGGGCACCGCGACGAAGCTCGTGCTGAACATGATCACGTCCGGCGCGATGATCATTACCGGGAAGACCTACGGCAACCTCATGGTTGACGTGCAGACCAACTCCGAGAAGCTGCGCGATCGCGCGAAGCGCATCCTGCACATCGTGACCGGGATCGACAGCGACAGCGCCGACAAGCTGCTGCGCAAGGCCGACTGGAACGTCAAGGTCGCGATTGTGATGCAGAAGACCGGACTGTCGCACGCCAAATCCCAGGCCCGGTTGCGCAAAGCCAAGGATCTCTTGCGCGACGCGATCGGCGAAGACATCGAGCCGCGCCTGCGCGAGCTCATCGGCTAGTCGTCAGGTCGCCGGCCGCGGGTTCGTCCAGCATCACCACCGTCCGCGGGTGCAGCTGAAGAAACGACGCTGGTACGTGCGGCGTGACTCCCCCTTCGATCATCGCGCGCACGGCCTCGGCCTTGCCTTCTCCTGTGGCCATCAGGATCACCGTCCGCGCTGACAGAATCGCCGCCATGCCCATCGTCAAGGCCTCGCGCGGGACCTGCCGCAGATCCCCGTCGAACCACAGCGCGTTCGCTGCCCGCGTCGGCTCATCGAGGGTCGCCTTGTGCGATGCGGCGGTCAGCGCCTCGGCGGGCTCGTTGAAGCCGATGTGGCCATTCACGCCGATGCCGAGGACCAGGATGTCGAGACCTCCCGCCGCAGCAATGGCGCGATCGTAGCGCGCGCATTCCACGCCGAGGTCGTGGGCGCGGCCGTCGAGGAACCCGATGTTGTCGGCGGCGATGTTGACGTGGGCGAAGAGCCGCTCGTCCATGAAGCGGCGATAACTGCCACGATCGCCGCTGCCGAGGCCGACGAATTCGTCGAGGTTGAAGGTGCGGACTCGCGACCAGTCGAGCGCGTCCACACGTGTGCACTCGCAGAGATGGTGATAGAGCGCCAGCGGGGTTCGGCCGGTGGGCAGTCCGAGTACGAGCGCCGGCCGACGACGAATGGCGTCGGCGAGGCGCTGAGCCAGCGCCGCCGCCAGCTCGTTCTCGCCGGTAAACAGCTCGCGGGTCACGCCGGGGTCGCGTCTGTCGCTTCGAGATACGGCGGCACTCGCACACCGCCCCGCGACTGGCGAAGCGCGAGGTGAACCGCCCCTCGCGCGGGTTCGACGTCGAGCGCCGCGACCGTCGCCCGTGGCGCAACCTCCGCGAGACGTCGCATGACGTCATCGACGAGCCAGGGCATCGCCCTGAACATCCCGCCGGACAGGATCACGCGGAAAGCCGCACCGCGCATCCCCAGACGGCCAATGACGGAGGCCGCGCCGCGCGCGAGCTCTTCACCAGCGAGGCGAAGGATCTCCGACGCCGCGACATCGCCTTCAGCCCGAGCGCGATCGACGAGGGGGCCGAGTGCCGCAATCGCCTGACGGCGCAAGCTCCGGTCGTACACCTCGCGCACGAGGCCATCGACGCGTGCGATCTGAAAATGCTCGAGTACGAGCGCCGTGAGCCGGGTCTGCGGTCCGCGCCCGTCCGCTTCGCGCACGACCGCAGTCAGCGCATGCCGACCGATCCAGTATCCGGATCCCTCGTCGCCGAGCACGTAGCCCCAGCCGCCCGAGCGCGCGGCGAAGCCGGCCTCGTTGACCCCGTAGGCGATCGATCCGGTGCCGGAAATCAGCACAACCCCCGGGTCGTCCCCGCATCCCGCCACCAGCGCCACGTACGCATCGTTGACGACCAGCGCGTTGGCGCGATACCCGAGCCGCCGCACGATGTCGCTCACGATGCGGTGGTCTTCGGGGCGATCGGCGCCGGCGACGCCGAGACACACCGCCTTGGGCAGAATCGCGCGCTCCCCAACCGCTTCCTCGATCACGGCGTGCAGCACCTTCTCGACCTCGAGCTCGCCATGCGCCTGCAGATTGGCGCCGCCGCCACGGCCTTCGCCGATGATCCGGCCGGCATTGTCGGCGAGCAGGCACGTTGTCTTCGTGCCGCCGGCGTCGATCCCCAGCACGTACATACGTATCAGCTTATGCTAGTCGTTGATGCGGGCTCTGCGGGTCGTGACGTTGGCAGTGGCTGCGGCGACGCTTGTCAGCGCGCAGACATCGTCGCCGCCCGGCCGCGCTGAAGTCCGTGCGCTGTGGGTCACGCGCGGCACGCTCAACACGCCGGCTGCTGTCGCCGACATGGTCAAGGCCGCGATTGGCGGCGGCTTCAACACCTTGATTGTCCAGGTGCGTGGACGGGGCGATGCCTACTATCGCAGCGGCCTCGAGCCGCGCGCCGCCGACCTGGGGGCACGACCGGATTTCGACCCACTCGCCGAGACGATTCAACGGGCGCGTCCCGCTGGCCTGCGGGTCCATGCGTGGATCGCGGTGAATCTCGTCTCGAGCGCCGTCGAGCTGCCAACGTCGCGACAGCACGTGATCAATCGCCATCCCGAGTGGCTGATGGTGCCGCGGGAGCTCGCCGACGATCTCGCACGCGTCGACGTGCGGAGCGCGGACTACGTCCGCCGGCTGGCTCGCTGGACACGCGGCCGCCCGAGCGACGTCGAGGGCTTGTACGCCTCGCCGATTCATCCTGGCGCCGCGACCCACGCCGTCGCGGTTTCCAGCGACATCGTCTCCCAGTACGCCGTGAACGGCCTGCACCTCGACTACGTGCGCTTCCCCAACGAGGAATTCGATTACAGCCGCGGCGCGATCGCCGAGTTCAAGCGCAGCGTCGATCCTGATCTGTCACCGGCCGAACGCGACCGGCTCGCGAGCCTCGAGCGAACCGACGCGCTCGCCTACCCGGCGTTTTTTCCCGAACGCTGGGTGACATTTCGCCAGACCCGGCTCACCGAGCTCGTCGCGCGCATTCGTTCGGCGGTGAGGGCGATCAAGCCAGACGTCACGCTGAGCGCGGCGGTGTTTCCCGAGAGCGCGCACGCACGCGGCGGCAAGCTTCAGGACTGGCCCTCCTGGATCCAGCAGTCGCTGATCGACGCTCTCTGCCCGATGGCCTACACGCAGGACGTGTCGCTTTTCGAGCGTCAGATCGCGGACGCCCAGTCGATCGCCGGTGAGGTTCCGGTGTGGGCCGGCGTCGGCGCCTACCGTCTGTCGACCACTGCCACGCTCGCGCACATCGCGGCCGCCCGCCGGCAGAAAGCCGGCGGCGTCGTCTTGTTCTCGTACGACGCGCTCGTGTCGCCGCCGAACAGCGCCGCCACGTTGACCCAACTCGGCCGCGCCGCGTTCGGTGGCGCGAGGTAATCTGAGCCGCCAATGCAGCTGACGTGGGTGGACTACCTCGTCATCGGCGGGTACCTTGCCGCGATCACCGCATTTGGATCGTGGTTCGCCCGCTTCCAGAAAACCACCCGCGACTATTTCCTGACCGACCGCAGTGTGCCGTGGTGGGCGGTCTGCTTCACGATCGTCGCCACCGAAACCAGCACGCTCACGTTCATCGGCATTCCGGCCTCGGCTGTACGCCGGCAACATGACGTTCCTGCAGCTCGCGCTCGGTTACGTCATCGGTCGAATCATTGTCAGCCTGCTGTTCATTCCCGCGTACTTCCGGGGTGACCTCTTCACCTCCTACGAACTCCTGCAGCGCCGCTTCGGGACGCGCGTCAAGACCTTGTCCGCCGTCATCTTTCTGATCACGCGATCGCTGGCCGACGGCATCCGCCTGTTTGCGACCGCGCTCGTGATCGCGGTCGTGACCGGCGTGCCGGTGCCGTGGGTCGTCATCGTCCTCGGCGCCGCGATGATCGTCTACACCGTTCGCGGCGGCGTGTCGGCGGTGATCTGGACCGACGTCGTGCAAATGTTCGTCTACATCGCGGGGGCCGGGGCGGTCGCGATCTCGCTCCTCACCCGCATTCCCGGCGGCTGGCCGGCGGTGGTCGCGGCTGGCAGCGCCGCCGGCAAGTTCACGATTCTCGACTTGTCGCTCGATCTCGCGCGCCCCTACACGTTGTGGGCGGGCGTGCTCGGTGGCATCGCCCTGACGCTGGCCACACACGGCACGGATCAGTTCCTGGTCCAGCGATTGTTGTCCGCGCGGAGCGCGCGCGCAGCCGCGCGCGGCCTCATCCTCAGCGGCTTCATCGTCTTTGCGCAATTCATCGTGTTTCTCTGCATCGGCGTGATGCTGTTCGTGTTCTACCAGCAGACGCCGCTGCCGCAGCCGCTCGGCCGCACCGACGAGATCCTGCCGCTGTTCGTCGTCAGCTCGCTCACCAACGGTCTCGCCGGCTTCATCGTCGCCGCCATCGTCGCCGCCGCGTTGTCGCCTTCGCTGAACGCCATGGCGGCGACAACGGTCAACGATTTCTATCTGCGCTACATCCGTCCTGACGCGGATCAGGCGACACAGATGCGGGTGTCGCGTCAGGCCACGATCGGCTGGGGGCTGGTGCAGCTCGGCGTCGCGCTGGGCGCGCAGTGGATGGACCGCTCCGTGCTCGACGCCGGACTCGCGGTGCTGTCGTTTGCCTCGGGCGCGGTCCTGGGCGCGTTCCTCCTCGGCACCCTCGTGCCGCGGGTGGGCGAGACGCACGCGCTCGTCGGCATGATCGTCGGTCTTGTGACGATGACGGCCGTCTGGGCGTGGACAACGGTCGCGTTCACCTGGTACGTCTTCATCGGCGCAGCCATGACCTGCATCGTCGCCTACGTCCTTTCGTTCGCCGCGGCGAAGACCACGGAGAACGTCGCGGCGTGAAGGCATGATCCACACGACCGCCGTCCTCGATCGCGCCGTCGAAACCCGCGCCTTTGCGGCGGTCACGGCCGAAGTGGGCCATACCCAGGGCGTCTCGTGGACCTACGCTGCTGGACAGTTTGGCTACGACGACCATCGCAGGGTCACCAGCGGCACCATCTTCGATCTTGCGTCGCTGACGAAAGTGCTGTGCACGACGACGCTCGCGTTGCCGTTGATCGAACGCGGCACCCTGCGACTCGAGACACCTGTCGAGGCGATCGCGGCGCATTGGACCGGCACCGATCGCGCCACTGTGACGGTGCGCGATCTGCTGGAACACTGCTCCGGCCTCCCGGCGTACCGCCCGTATTACCTGACGTTCGCCGGACGGGCCGCGTACGAAGCGGCGATCGCGGCCGAGCCGCTCAAGTACCGCCCACGCACCCATTCGATCTACAGCGACCTGGGCTTCATTTTGCTCGGCTTCATCATCGAAGCGACAACCGGTGAGCCACTCGATCGGCAGTTCGAGAGGTGGCGCGCCGGCGCGGGCATCGAAGCGCCACTCATCTTCAATCCGACTGGATCAACGCGCGAGCACATCGCCCTCACCGAGCGCGATCCCTGGCGTGGCCGGCTGCTCCAGGGCGAGGTCCATGACGAGAACGCGGCGGCACTGGGAGGTGTCGCCGGCCATGCGGGACTTTTCGGCACGCCGGCCGCCGTGGGCGAAGCCGCGCGCTGGTGGCTCGCACGACTGACTGGACTCGACGACCCCACGACGGGGATCTCTGCGGCGACGGTCGCCCTCTGCGCGAAACGATCGAGCGTGCCCGGCAGCTCACGCGGCCTCGGGTGGGACACGATGCTTCCCACCTCGTCGTGCGGCACTCGGTGGTCAGCCTCGGCGATCGGCCACACCGGGTTCACCGGCACGTCGCTGTGGCTCGACCCGGCAAGCGATCGCTACGCCGTGCTCTTGACGAACCGGGTCCATCCGACGCGCGACAACGATCGGATTCAGCAGGTCCGGCGCGATTTTCATGACGCGGTGGCCATCGATCTCGACGCAATGGCCTGAGGCGAGGACCCACCCATGTCCGGCTGACGCGACCGGCCAGGCTTCGGGGTCGGCAGTCTAAACGTGCGCGGGCCGGAGCGCTGGTGGCCGTTCAAGGTTTCTAGGTTCCTAGGTCTCCTGGGTTCCAAAGTTCTTCGGCGAACCAGGAACCGAGGAACTTAGGAACCAAGGAACCCTGATCCCAGCATCACTCACACGCCCGGCGGTCTGACGCCAGCCGGCGGACGACCCATCGGGGGCGGCGGCGCGAAAGGCGATGTAGGCGCGTTCGGTGGCTGACCGGGGGTTTGAAAGCCGGAGCCAGGAGGCGGGAACGGAACCGGCGGACGCCCGCCTGCGGGCGGGGCCTGCGGACCGAAGCCGCCCGGCCGACCGGGCATTCCGCCTGGCTGCTGCATGCCGGGGAACCTGCCCGGCTGAACGCCTGGCTGTTGTTGACCGGTTGGCGCACCCACGCGCTGAGCGGTCGCGAGATAGACGAACGCCCACTCGTTGTACTTCGTCCGGCCGTTGTAGATCTTGATCGACGAATCCTTGCTCTTGGAGACGACGCCTTGAATACCGATCGACGGTCCCTGCACCTGTCCGAACGTGGTGACACGGGTCGTACTGCCGTTGTCGACTCGCGTCTGGGTATTGAATCCGCTCGTCGGCGCCCCGCCCTGGCGCTGAGCGCCGCCAACCGGGGCAGGTCCCGAGCGCGGTGGCTGCGTGTCACTCCGCCCTGGCCCTGGTGCGCCGCCTCCCGCCGGGATCGGCTGGAAGTCGCTGTTCGTGATCGGATCCTTGTATTTCTTGCGGAGAAAGCGCTGCTCGATCAGGATGTCGATAGTCGGTGGGAACGTGTTGGCGTATTTCCGCTGAAACAGCCCGATGGCGCGCGCGTACTGCTGGCCGCGCCAGATCAGCTCCTCTTCCCGCTCGCGCTTCATGTGATGCGACCAGACCGGCAGGGCTGCGCTCATCAGCACGGCCATGATGCTGAGGCCAACCAGCAGCGCCGCCATGGCGTAGCCGTGCTCGCTGCCGCACGGTCTTGGCCATCGCCGCTCGCCTTGACCTAACCCCATGCGCCTACTATACTTACGGCCTCTGTCCGTGTCACGCACTGCTGCCCGGCTCCTTCTGGTTGCGCTTTCGGCGATACCGGCGGCCTGTGACAAGGTCCCCCTCCTTGCGCCGACGGAATCGACCATTACCCTCTCGAGTAATACGACGACGCTGGCCATCAATGGGACGGCGGAGATCATCGCCACCGTCATCGAGAGTGCTGGAACGCCGGTTCACAACGGCACGACCGTCACCTTCACCGCGTCGGTCGGCGTCATCGAACCACGCGACGCGCGCACGGAAAACGGGATCGCTCGCGCGACGTTCCGCGCCAGCGCGCAATCCGGAACGGCGCGTGTCGGCGCGTTCTCGGGCGCGGCCAGAGCCGAGGAAGTCGAGATCCTCGTTGGCGGCGCGGCGGCGCAGACGGTCGCGCTTCGGCTCGACCCGCCAAGCGTTCCGCAGACCGGCGGCACCGTCCAGGTCATCGCTCTCGTATCAGACGTCAGCGGCAACCGGTTGCCGGGCGCACCGGTCGTCTTCTCGGCCGACAACGGATCGCTCGGCGTCGAGCAGCGGCCTCACCGATCAGAACGGCGAGGCGCGGACGACGCTGACGACCAGCCGGCAGACCATCGTGCGGGCGTCGGTGGCCGACAAATCAGGCGAGGCCACGGTCCAGGTCGTCAACCTGCCGACCGTCTCGATCAGCGTGGCCAGCGGCACGACGCCGCTCGTCGGTCAGCCGGTGACGTTCACCGTCACGCCGACGACGCCCGCCGGCACGTCGAATCCGATTCAGAACGTCGTCGTCGACTTTGGCGATGGCACGCCGACGGTGTCGCCTCGGCGCGATCTCCGCGGCGACCCCCGTCTCGCACTTCTACAGCCGGGCGGACACCTACACGGTGACCGCCACCGTGACCGACACGGCCGGTCAGCGCAACACGACGTCGACCGTCGTCGCGGTGCAGCGTCCGGTCGTCATTGTGTCGGTGATTCCGTCGACAACGATCGGTCAGGTTGGCACGGCGATCACGTTCACCGTCTCGGTCACGAACAGCAGCAACGTGCCGATTCAGCGGGTGCAGCTGAGTTACGGCGACGGCACGCCGCCACGTCACATTAGGTCCAACCGGGCGGCTCGACGCAGAAAACGTACACGACGTCCGGCACCTTTACTGCACGTGCGACGGCAACCGATCAGACCGGCAACACCTACGAAGGCTCGGCCTCGGTGACCATCGCTCCGTCGGCGGCATTCAATGTCACGCTCGACGCCGCGAGCGGCGACCCGGCGATCACGCTGAGCTGCGGCAGCGGCACGACGTATCCGAAGACCTGCACCGCGCCGTTTGTCGGCATCGGCGATCGGGTGATTTTCACGGTCGGCTGCAACACCGGCTTCGGGGCAGGCGCGTGCGCCAACGCGATCGGCTACATCTTCAACTTCGGTGACGGCACCAGCGAAACGACCACCGCGAGCTCGGTGGACCACGTGTTCCGAGCGCCTGGCGAGTACGTGATCAACGTCACGGTGCAGACCAACACCGGCGCCACCGGCTCGCAGCGTCTGACGCTCATCATCCTGCCCTGAGATATCGGGCTGGCGAGGATTCGGAACCGGAATTTCGGAACCTTAGAAGCGGGACCTCAGTCCCATTCCGAGTAGTTGGTGCCTTCGAGCGAAGTCGTCTCGGCACCGCTCTTGACGTCGTAGATGCCTGGTTCGGCGGCGGGGTTGTTCGGGTCGGGCTCCGCGGCCACCGTCGTCCAGGTGTCGCGCGAGTCGGTGATCGGATCCTTGGGAATCTCGCGCAGGTAGCCGTCGGTCACGAGATCCTGCAGCGACTGCGGATATTTGATCTTGTCGGCGTAGTACTGATCGATGGCGTCGCGCATGCGGAAGAGATCTTCCTTGAGCGTCGCCTCGCGCGCCCGCTTCACGCTGTTCTGGTAGGTCGGCAGCCCGATGCGGCCAGCACGACGAGCAGCGTGATCACGATGAGCAGTTCAATCAGGGTGAAACCGCGGGTCGACCGGTTGCTTCTCGCCATAGCCTTGCTCCGTACCATCAGCCGAGGATAGATCTTCCGCGTCGCTACCAGTCCCGGTACTTCGTGCCGTCGAGCGCGGTGCCCTCAGAGAGGCTGTAGACATCGTAGACGTTCTGTCCGCCCCACCGCGTCGCGTCGGGCTTGTCCTGATACGACCGCATGCCCCACTCGTCGGAACCGGTCATCGGATCGTTCGGCACGCGGCGCAGGAACTTGAGCTTGCGCCCGGTCGCGTCGTTCGCGACGCTCACGCCTTCGACCAGCGTCTCCAGAGTGTCGGCGGATAGCCCTCGGCCCCGAACTTGAGCTCGGTCGGCGGAATCATCTGCATGTCCGCCGCGTCCTTGTACTTGTCGATCGCCGTGCGCATCTCGCGCAGCGTTCGCCGCAGCTCGGACTCCTTCTGCCGGGTGATCGTGACGCGGACGAGCGGCTGCACCGCCGACGCCAGGATCAAGATGATCGTCGTGACGACGATCAGCTCGACGAAGGTGTAGCCGCGGTCGAACGCGCGCAGTCGTCGGCGCATGATGCCAGCCCTTACTTCACCGTCACCGTGATCGGCGCGAACTGGAGCGCCGCGCCGGCGCCGGTGCCGGCGACCGTGCCGACGCCGGTGATGTTGATGGTCGCCATGCCAGGGGCAACCGGTTCGAACAGGATCGCCGCGAGCAGCCCGCTGCCAACCGCGCCGGTCTGATCGTTCGGTCGCGTGATCACGATGTCGACGCGCCCGGACGCCGAGTCGTTCTGACTCGTGAACGACGCGGCGATACCGCCCTGCCGCATGAAAATGCCTTCCTGCACGCTGCGCATCCGGACGATCGCCGGGTTGTAGGTGATCGAGAGCGACAGGGTCGACAGCCGTGAAGCGCCAGTGATCGAAACCGGCACCGGTGTACGGACCCGCGCCGACTCGCATTTCCCCAGGGGCGGTGAGGGAGATGCGGCCGCCACCACCCGCCGCGGGTGCGGGCGCCGACGGCGACGGGAACGGCGCCGGCACCGGTGCTGGATCGCGGGGCGGCACGGGCGCGGTGAGCGTCGGTGCAGGCTCCGGCGTCGCCGGCGGGACCGGCGGCAGCGTCCCGAACCGCTGGCGGCGCCGCGGGCGCCGGCGCGGGCGGCATCGTCGTCCCGGGAATCGGTGAACTGCCCGGCGGAATGATCGGCGTCGGCGCCGGAGCCGGCGCGGGGTACCGCCGATCACCGTTGGCGGTTCGCCGCCTCCCGGCACGTTGATGAGCGGCGGCGGACCGCCGCCGAGCGAGAAGTTGCTCTGCGGCCCGATGTAGATCGGCGCGAGATCGGCGGCCGTCAGCTCGTGCGAGCGCACGATCCGCGGCGTCAGCAGCATCACGATGTCGGTCTGTCGGACGTTCGAGTCGGTGCTGCCGAACAGCTGCTGCAGCACCGGCAGCCTGAGGAGGCCAGGGAATCCGGTCAGCGATTTCCGCTCGTCCTCGCGCAGCAGCCCGGCGAGCAGATTCGGCTCGCCGTCACGCAGCCGCAGCTTGGTCGTGACTTTGCGCGAGCTGAATGCCGGCAGCGCCTGGCCGGCGATGATGACGTCGCCGCCGCGGGCGCTGTTCTCCAGCGTCAGCTCGAGGATGATCTCGCCCTCGTAGGTCACGCGCGGCGTCATTTCCACGATGATGCCGATGGGGCGGTAGCCGAACGACGTCAGCGGGTTGGCCGCGGCGCCGCCGGTCGCGATCGGCGTGAAGGTCGTCGAGGGAATCGGGACGTCTTCGCCGAGGTTGAGCATCACCTTCTGACCTTCGGTGCCGCGCAGCTGCGGCTTGGCCAGCACCTTCGTGCGCGAGTCACTTTCAAGGAAGTTGAGCACAGCGGACGGCACCGACAGGTAGAAGTCGGCGGTGCTGACGCCCTGCGAGATGGTGTTGAGGTTGAAGAACTGGTTGCTGATGCCCTGGTCGCCTGTCGCCGGGGCCACTTCGGGCGAGAAGATGCCGCCAATCGCGTACGAGCTGAGGTTCAGCCCGTACTTCTTGGCGCGTTCGCGGCTCACCTCGAGAATCTGCACGTCGATGATGATTTCAGCCCGCGGCTTGTCGTTCGCCTCGAGCATTTTCTCGATGATCGCCATCACCGACGTCGACGCTCGCGCGGTGAGGGTGTTGGTGGTCTTGTTGGCGACGAACTGCGGCTGCACGGCCATCCCGGCGATGCGGATGATGGTGATGAGCAGCTGCTGCATTTCGGTCGCGTCCGCGTGCGACAGGAAGAACGTGCGGACCACCTGATCTTCGTACTGGTTGCGTTTGACGGTGCTGTCCTGCGCGACGATGATCGTCCGCTCGTTCAGCACCTTGTAGAACATCTGGTTGGTGATCATGATCTGCTGGAGGGCTTCCTCCAGCGTGACGCCTTCGACGTTGATCGTGACCGTGCGGTCGGTGAACTCGCGATCGAACAGCACGTTGATGCCGGTCGATTCGCCGATGAAGTTCAGGACATCGCGAGCGTTGGCGTTCTCGAAACGGACCGGGCCGAGCGGCGAGGTCGGCGACAGCAGCGGCTCGGGCGCAACCTTTCGTGCCTCTTCGCGCAGCCGGTCGATCTGCGGCTTCGGCCGCGCTGCTTCGATCCGCTCGCGCAGGATCCGCTCGATCTCGCCCATCTTCGACGCGACCTGTCGGTTGCTCGAATCCAGCTCCGACGCCCGCCGGTACTCGCGCAGCGCCTCTTCGAGGCGGCCCTCCTCTTCGGCCCGGCGGCCGCGATCGGCGTGCTGCGCCGCGGCGGCGAACGTGGCCCGTTCGTAGGCGATCTTGTATTCGGCGCGGTCCGGGTCGTCCTGAACCGCCTGGCGATAGTATTCGACCGCCGCATCCCAGTCCCCGACGCGCGCTGCCGTTTCGCCGCGCACGAACGCCCGACTGGCGGCGCAGCCCACCAGCAGCACGACGATCCCCACGATGAGGGTCAGTTTCAGCACCTGGTTTGTCATTTGCCTGTCAGTCGAATGGTTTGACGCCCGCGGCCATCAAGATACGCAATTTCGAGCGATTCGAGTCCGATCTTCAAGATCCGGTACTGCCCGTCGAGCTCTTGTCCTTCGACGCCGTAAATCGGCCGGCGGCCGTCACTGAGCACCGCGATCTTGGTGCCGTCGGCCTTCTCCACCGAACCGATGTACTTCAGCGTGATCGGCGGCGGCGGTGGCGGACCGCTCGGCACCGCCGGCACCGCGACCGAGGGCGTGAACGAACCTGGCGTCGCCGCACCGGCGGGGCGCGGCGGAGGTGGCGGCGGCGCTTTGGGCGCAAACCGGAACGGGTTACGGGGCGTGTCGGTCGGTTCGACGCGCTCCACCTTCAACGCCTCGAGCTTCACGTCCGCGCGTTCCCTGCGTATCGTCCGCCACCGCGCGCGCCGCAGCCGGACGATTCGGCGCGCCCCGACGTACCGTCGTCGGGCTGTCCATCGAGCGGACGACGATGGCCGCGACAATCGCGAGACCGAGGACGCCGGCAAGCCAGACAGTGCGGCGTTTATCGGCCATTGGCGGGTGGCGCAGGCACCTGCGCGGTTCGATAGTACGTCGAGACGAGTAACGCGACCGACAGCTCGTTTTCCTCGTCGTTGCCCTCGGTCAGCGACACGTTCTCGATGACGAAGAAGTCGTCGGAGTTCTCCAGGTCGTAGAGCAGCGAGCGGATGTCGTCGTACTGGCCCGTCAGCGCCACCGACACGGAGAGCCGGGCCAGCGACGAGTTCTCCACTGGATCTTCCGCGGTCGTCCCACGCTGGTACCTCACGCCGTGCTCGCGCGCTTTCTGCTGGAATCGAAGATGCGTCATCCGCCGGGCGGCGGTGATGTCTGTCGGCAGAATCCGCCCGTAGAACGTTTCGAGATCGGTCGAGGCTCGCGCCGTGCCCTGAAGCGCGGACTCGACGCGCTTGAAGTCGGCGTTGGCGACGGCCTGCGCGCGCTCGGAGGCGACGGCCCGGCTCTCGTTGGTGGTCACGCGCTGCGACAGCGGCCACACGACAACGGCCAGCACCACGATGTTGATCGCGAGCACGAGCGCGAGCGGCAGGAGCGCGGCGCGATGCTCGCGGATGATCCGGCTCAGCGGCACGGCGGCGGCGGCGTGGGTCACGGACATCAGCGCGTCCCTCCGCGATTGGCCGGCACGTCCGCGCTCTGGTTGCCTGGCACTGGCGGCGTCGTTGGCGTCGCAGGTGCGCCGATGGGCGTGTAGTAGCCCTGGATGACCGACCTCAGCATGCCGTCTTCTTCGACCGACTCGCCACGCGGCAGCACAGCATGGAACACCTTCGTCCGTTCCAGCTGATCGATGAACCCGTCGAGATCCTCGATGCGGCGAGAGACGACGGTCATCGCGACCAGCATGCGGCCCTGATCGTCCACCTGCGGCTGGACTGCGGAAATCCGGACATCGGTCGGCAGCGTTTCTTCGAAGCGATTGAACAGGTCGGTCCACGAAAACGCCCGCCGATCGATCAGCAGGTTGGCTTCGCGCGCCGCCGCCTGCACCACCGAGACGTCGCCGCGATCGAGCGACTTCTGGGTCACCCCGGCCTTGTTCCGCAGGTCGCTGGCCCGCGCTTCGGCGGCGTCGGTGCGGGCCGTCAGCTCGTTGTTCTTCTGTGTCAGCGTCATCACCTGAGCGCCGTTGAAGGCCGTCAATGCCGCCACCGCAATCACCGCCGCGGTAATCCCGAGGCGAATCGGGCGCTCGTTGTAGAACGGGCGGGTCGAGAGATTGGTGCGCACCATGGTCAGGCCGCTCTCCCCTCTGGGACGAGGATGCCAATCAGCGGCGACAGTGCATCGACGAGTTCCGGGGCAGCGCTGATGCGATCCTGCAGGGTGGCAAGGCCCCGCAGATCGACGGGCTCGACCTTGACTCCGACTCGCTCCTCGAGATTCCGCCGCAGCGCATCGCCACCACCCGGTACGGCCGCGGCGCCGGCGAGCCAGACGCGGCTGAATCCCGCGCCCTTCAAGCGATCCTCGTAATACATCGCGGTCTGGTGCACTACGTCGGCCAGCGAGCCTTCCGCATCCTCGCCCTGGTTACGGAAGTAGATCACCTGCGACCCGCGAAGCACGGTCAGGCTCGTGTAGCCAGGCGTGGTGTGGACGAGCAGCCAGTCATCCGTCGGCGGCGTCTGGCTGGCAAGCACGCCATTGATGATCGCGAACGTCGCGATATCCACGAGACCGGCATGGACGCCCGCCTGGGCACAGGCGCTCTCGTACTCCTCGATGATGTCGCGCCTGGCCGCCGACACGATGAACTCCTGACCACCCTCGGCGACGGCGCTGCCGGCGGAATAGCTCACGACCGCTTGCTCCATCGGGAACGGTGCGCTCTTCCGCATCTGCCAGCGAACGAGCTCCATCAGATCCGCCGGGCGGCTCGGCACCTTCTCGAAGCGCAGCAGCGAAACCTTGGCCGCCGTGTCCGGAATGACGAGGGCGGCTCGCCGCGGCCGGCCGCCGAGCCGGCCCAGTGCCGCCGTCACCGCACGGCCGACCACCGACACATCCGGGAGGTTGGGCGCCGCGAGCGCCGGCACCACCGCCCCGGGCGCGAGTGGCTCGGAGGCGTGCCCGGCGACAACCGCCTGAGCGCCGCGCCACGACAACCGCGCGACGCTGACACGTGCGACCCCGATGTCGATGGCGACATCCGGCGGCGCCGACTGGAAAAGGGCCCCGAGGCTCATTCGACGAAGGTCACCTTGTTGATCTCGCGCAGCGTCGTCGTGCCAAGCAGCACGCGCTCGACGGCCGATTCGCGAAGGAAGCGCATCCCCTGATCGCGCGCGCCCCGCTTCACCTCGGAAATCGGTCTCTTCTCGAGAATCATCTCGCGAATGTGATCGGTCAGGTCGAGAAGCTCGCAAATGGCCATGCGGCCCTTGAAGCCGGTACCGCTGCACTCCATGCAGCCCGCGCCTTCGTAGAAGATATGGGTTTGCTCGAGCGACGGCTCCATCGCCGACTCGATCAACTGTTCGCGCGTGATCACCATCGGCTGCTTGCAGGCCTCGCAGATGCGCCGGACCAGCCGCTGCGCCATCACGCAATTGAGCGCGGAAATGAACTGATAGGCCTCGACGCCCATGTTCAGAAATCGGCCGAGCACGTCGAACACGTTGTTCGCGTGGACGGTCGTGAACACGAGGTGGCCGGTCAGCGCTGACTGGATCGCGATCTGCGCCGTCTCGGGGTCGCGAATCTCGCCGACCATGATCTTGTCGGGATCGTGGCGGAGGATCGAGCGCAGTCCGCGAGCGAAGGTCAGCCCCTTCTTCTCGTTGATCGGGATCTGCGTGATCCCGCGGAGCTGATACTCGACCGGGTCCTCGATCGTGACGATCTTGTCCTCGACCGTCTTGATCTCGGCGAGCGCGGCGTAGAGCGTCGTCGTCTTGCCGCTGCCGGTCGGCCCGGTGACGAGCACCATGCCGTAGGGCTCTCGGATGTACTTGCGGAACCGCCGGAGCTCGGGCTCGGGGAACCCGAGGATATCGAGCTTGAGCTCGGTGAACTGCTCGCTGATTGACTGCTTGTCGAGGATGCGGATGACCGAATCCTCGCCGTGCGCGCACGGCATCACCGACACGCGGAAGTCGATCGTCTTCCCCGGTACGCGAAGCTTGAAGCGGCCATCCTGCGGCACGCGTTTCTCGGCGATGTCGAGCTCCGCCATGACCTTGATGCGCGAGATGATCGAGCTGTGGAACCGCTTGGCGATGGGCCGCATCGCCGGCTGCAGCACGCCGTCGATTCGGTATTTCACATAGACCGCGTCGTCCTGCGTTTCGACGTGAATGTCGCTGGCGCGGCGCTGGATGGCGGTGTAGATCATCGAGTCGATCAGCCGGATGATCGGGCTGATGTCGCTCGTCAGCCGCTCGACGGTGAGGTTGTCCTCGCCGTCGGCGTCTTCCTTGAGCAGCTGGATCTGAAACTCTTCGGTCGCGTGGTCGAGGACGCGCTGCGAGCTCTCGCTCTTCTTGAGAATCGACTCGATCGCCGACCGGGCGCCGACCATGACCTTGACCGGGGTGCCCAGCAGCGTGCGCAGCTCGTCGATCATCGGCAGGTCCGACGGGTCGGAGACGACGATGACGATGGCCTTGCCTTCGCGCCGCGAGGGAACGAACCCGTAGCGCAGCATCAGATCGGCCGGAATGGAGCGGAACAGCTCCTGGTCGATCCGGAAGTGGTGCATGTCGATGAACTCGAGGCGATAGCGCTCCGCCAGTCGGCGCGCCTGCGCTTCTTCGACGCTCCGCTCCTCGGGCGTCACCTCGCGAACCGGCTCGGTGGTCAGGACCGTCGGGTCCAGCGTTTCCTCGGGAATCTGTGGTTCTTGCATCTCACGAATTTCCAATCACGTTCGTCAGCTCGAACAGCGGCAGGTAGAGCGCCAGCACGATGACCGCGATGACGATGCCCATGATGATCAGCAGCGCCGGCTCGATCACGGTCACGAACCGGCCGACGTCGGTTTCGATCTCCTCGTCGTAGAAGTCGGCGAGGCTGTTCAGCATCTCCTGCAAGGCGCCGGTCGACTCGCCGACCTCGATCATCTTGATCGCGACGTCGGGCACGACTTTCCGGTCGAGCAGCGTGGCGGCAAAGCCCTGCCCTTCGCGGACTCGCAGCGCCACCAGTTCCATCTCGCGGCCCATGTGGCGATTGCCCGTGGAGCGCGAAGAAATCTCGAGCGCGTTCACGAGCGGAATGCCGCCGCCGAGCAGCGTCGCCAGCGTACGGGCGAGCTGCGAGGTCGCGAACTTGTGGACCGAGTCACCGATGAACGGCAGCTTCAGCAGAAACCGATCGAAACGTGCGCCCTGACCTGGCTGCCTGACCCACGTCAGGAACGCCACGGTCGCCCCGGCGATGCCGACGATGAGCAGGAGCAGATTGCCGCGAACGAAATCCGAGACGCCGACAATGATCCGCGTTGACAGCGGGAGTTGCGCCTGGAAACTCGTGTAGAAGTCCGAGAACGTCGGCACGACCTTGATGACGATGATCCCGACGAGCACAATCGCCAGGCCGATCAAAATCGCCGGGTAGACGAGCGCCGAGAGCGTCCGCTTGCGGACGGTGTCGACGACCTTCGCATACGCGACGAAGCGGCGCAATACGGCGTCGAGGTTGCCGGCGCGCTCCCCGGCCATCAGCGACGCGGTGTAAACGCTCGGGAAGAGTTCGCCGTGCGATTGAAACGCGTCGGAGAGCGCCGTGCCCGCCCGCACCTTCTCGTGCACATCGTCGAGGACGGCCTTGAAGACCGGATTCGACAGGCGCGTGCGCAGAATGTCGAGCGACTGCACGAGCGGCATGCCGGCCTTGAGCAGCGTCGCCAGTTCCTGGTTGAAGACGAGGAACTCGTGGCGCGCGACCTTGGCCTTGCGCGGGGCCAGCGAAAGTCCGGGCAGGTTGACGCCGCGCGGCCGGAGGGTCAGGACATGGAGACCCTTCTCTTCGAGCTCATGCCGCAGATGAGCTTCGCTCTGGGCGACGTACACGCCCTCCGTGATCTCTCCGGACGGCGTGCCGAGACGGCAGCGAAATTCCATCTAAAAGCTTGTCCTGTAGGACATTATCGGCTGGGCGATTATACCCCCTCCGGTCGGGCCCGACGGCTGACGGACCGAAGCGAAGGCGGGTCGAGGTCGCCGTCCCTTTAGACCGCCGCGGCCCGCCCCTGGCCGCCTGTGCCGTCCACGGCGACCCTGGAAAATCCAGCGGATCTGGTCGTGCCGCGATCAGCGGATGTTGGCCAGCACTTTTTCGACGTAGGCCTGGGTCTCGGCAAAGGGCGGTACGCCACCGTACTTTCGGACCGCCGCCGGGCCGGCGTTATACGCCGCAATCGCCTGCGACAGATCGAACTGCGCGAGCAACCCTTTCAGGTATTTGACGCCGGTCTCGAGGTTGTTTTGCGGGTCGTACAGATTCCCGCCACCGAACTGACGCGCCGTCGAAGGCAAGACCTGCATCAGTCCACGCGCCCCTTTGGTTGACCGGGCGCGCGGCTCGTAATTCGATTCGGCCTGGATCATGGCGTGGACCAGCACCGGATCGACGCCGTATCGCGAGGACACCGCCTGAATCATGTCGGCAAAGGGACGTCGACCGAGCTCCGCGAGGCTGACCGACCGTTGAACGACAGGAGCCGCCGGGGCATTCTCGGCGGCCGCCGGTTCGGGCTCAGGCTCGGGCACTTCGTCTTCAGCGATGCGCGACACCATCGAACGATCGAATGTCGCCTCCCCGCCCCGCCGCAGCGTGACCGTGATGAGGTCGCCCTCGATCCGGTAACTCCTGATCGACAGCGTCCCCCCGCTCGCGAGGACCAGGATCTCAGCGTCGGCGGTTGTGGTGACAAGCGCCGAGGCCACGACGAGAACCACAAGCCGAATCAGCGCGCGCATGCGAGATGACATCAGCAGGTCATTGGACGCGCTAGGGTGCCGGTTGGACGAAGGCGTGGAAAACCCGCACGCCCAGCTCGCGCGTATCGCTGCTCTTCAGGGTCGGTTCGAGCGCCGGCACGAACGTCCGGTTCGCGACGAGCTTGATCTCGACCATGTCGCCGGTCCCGAGTTGCGCCGCCGTCAGCTGGAACTTGCGCACGGGGGACTCGTCGGGTGACACGGCCACCGTCCCGAGCGACTGTTCGCCGAGCCGGACATCGACGTCGGTCGCCGCGCTGGCGGCTCGGCTCGGATTGTCCATCTGCAAGATGAAGGTCGAGTCGCGCTTCGGGTTGCGGAATGCGACGGTCGCTTCCTTGCGCGTCCACTTCCACTCGGTCGACGGGTTGTCGGGGGCCACTTCCGCGGGATGCCACCCGTCCTTGTAAATCAGATAGACGTTTTCGGTCTGCGGCAGCAGCTCGAACTCGGCCAGGGTATACGACCGGTCGCCGCGGTCCGGGTTGGTGAGCTTGACCCGCACGTTCGACGTGTTGTCGTAGACGCCAACGATGATCTTGGCCGGACCGACGTAGGGATACATCGGCACGAACATCGTGCGCGTGTATTCGACGGTCTGGCCGGGCTTCCACGCGGTGGTGGGGGTCGGCGGATCGTGGTCGTCGGTCCACATCAGCTCTTCATCGGCATCGACGATGTGGACGAAGACGCGTTGATTCTTGAGCGCTGACAGATCGCTGTCGACCTTGAAGCGATACGTCAGATCGACGGGGCTGCCCTGCGCGACTCGCGACCGGGATAGGACCAGTTCACCCGTTCCGACCGCGGGGCTGGTGTCTTCATTCGAACGGCAGGCCGAGGCGGCACACACCGCCATCGTCAGGCTGAGGCTTACAATCAGCCCGCCTTTTCGGACGGTTCGTTGCATGTTTGAGAAAAGGCATAATATCATCCCGGTCAACGAGATGGAAGCACAACGAGACGCGCTTGGGATGGTTGAAACCCGCGGATTCATCGGCTCGGTCGAGGCGGCCGACGCGATGGTGAAGGCGGCGAATGTGGCTCTGGTCGGCACCGAATACATCGGCGCTGGCTACGTCACCGTACTTGTCCGCGGGGACGTCGGCGCGGTCAAGGCCGCAACCGATGCGGGCGCGGCGGCCGCCCGTCGGGTGGGCGAGCTGATCTCGGTCCACGTCATCCCCCGCCCGCACGCCGAAGTGGAGCGCGTCCTTCCCAAGAGCTAGCGTCCCGTCATCAGGCAGCTCGTGGCCCCGACTTCCGCCCCCGCCCGCAACGATCGGGACCTCGCATCGATGAGCGAGGCCCGGGCACTCGCGCGCCGCGCCAGTGCCGCGCAACGCCTCCTCGGCGAGCTGTCTCAGGTCCAGATCGACGCCGTCGTCACCGCCATGGCCACCGCCGCGACGCTGCACGCCGAGGCGCTCGCCCGACTGGCGGTCGAGGAGACGACCTACGGCGTGGTCGCCGACAAGATCCAGAAAAACCTCTTCGGCTCCAAGGATGTCTACGAATTCATCCTGCCGATGAAGACCGTCGGGGTCATCCGCCGCGACGACGCGAAGAAGGTCACCGAGATTGCCGAGCCCTTCGGCGTGGTGGCGGCGATCGTGCCGTCGACGAACCCGACCTCGACGGCCATCTACAAGATTCTGATCAGCATCAAGGCGCGGTGCGCGATCGTCATCAGTCCTCATCCATCGGCGGCTCGGTGCATCACGCGAACCGCTGAAATCATGTATGAGGCCGGACGAGGCGCCGGCCTCCCCGATGGGTCGATCGGGTGGCTGAGCACCGTCACCCTCGAGGGGACGCAGGAGCTGATGAAGCAGCGCGAGGTCGCGGTGATCCTCGCGACCGGCGGCATGGGACTGGTGCGCGCGGCGTATAGCGCCGGGAAGCCAGCGTACGGCGTCGGTCCGGGCAACGCGCCCTGTTACATCGAACAGTCGGCAGATCTGGCGAAGGCCGCCGGCGACATCCTCCTTGGCAAGTCGTTCGACAATGGCCTCCTGTGCTCGTCGCCGAACTCAGTCGTCGTCGATCGGGTCGTCGATCAGGAAGTACGGCGGCAGTTCCAGGTCCAGGGCGGCCACTTCCTCAATGCGGCCGAAGGCGATCGTCTCGCCAAGGCGCTGGTCACCCCGCAGCGCCTGCCCAACGCTGCGCTGGTTGGCAAGTCAGCGGTTCACATTGCCAGAGAAATCGGGCTGAGCGTGCCGCCGTCGACGCGGGCCCTGCTGGTCGAGCTGTCGGGAGTCGGCCGCGACCATCCCCTTTCGATCGAGAAGCTCTGCCCCGTCCTCTCGTATTACGTCGTCGCCGACTGGCGCGAAGGCTGCGAGCGCTGCAAGCAAATCCTGAAGTACGGCGGAATGGGCCATACGATGTCGATCCACTCGCGGAACGACGCCGTCATCCTCGAGTTCGGCCTGCACAAGCCCGCGTACAGGATTTGCGTCAATACGCCATCGACCCTCGGCGCCATCGGACTGACGACGGGCCTCGATCCCGCCATGACGCTGGGGTGCGGCGGTTTCGGCGGCAACATCACCTCCGACAACATCTCGTCGCGGCATCTGCTGAATATCAAGCGGCTGGCGTACGAAATCAGACCTGTCAGTGCCAAGAGTGCCTCGGGCGCCGAGGGTGCTGGTGCCAACCCGAGACTTCCTCAGGCGCCGGCCAAGCCGGCGGCCGAAACAATCGCCGCTGAGACGTTGACGCGGCGCATCGACCAGTTCCTTTCGTCGCGCGGCATCGG
This sequence comes from uncultured Acidobacteriota bacterium, assembly GCA_963841895.1. Lineage (GTDB taxonomy): Bacteria > Acidobacteriota > Vicinamibacteria > Vicinamibacterales > UBA2999 > JACCSI01. The sequence continues at coordinate 33,299 of CAWJEO010000004.1, read as the reverse complement.
GTCGGGCGCTCCGTCTGCGGCCGCCTCGGCGTCGGTGCCAGTCACCGCACGCACCGTCTGCACCCTCAGCACCCCTGGCACCAGCACCAGGCACCCCCGGCACCTTTGGCACCTGCAGGCACCAGTGTCTTTTGTCTGCGAAGACGACGTGCGTGCAGCGCTGAGAAAAGGCGAGAAGATCGTGGTCGGCGAGAAAACGATCATCACCCCCGCCGCGCGAGACGCTGGCGAAGCGGCGCGCATTTTTGTGTGGCCGTCCTATCCGCGATGATCGAGTCCGAACCGATAGTTAGTACGGGTAAAACCGGTAAAGGGCGTCGTTTCAGTCAATTGACGCTCCGACATCAGCGTGTTACAGTCCGGTCACCCTCCCGGATTATGCAAGTGAACGGACCAAAACTCTTCTCGCTTGCGGTGGCCGCCTGCCTCGCGACGGCCTGTGCTTCCGGCAAGGGAGGGCGGGTCGCGGCGCAGACGCCAACGCCGCCGGCTGCCGTCCAACCGGCGGCTCCAGCGGCCGCGCCCGTTCCGGTCGATCCTGTCCAAGCCCTTCTGGCTGCGGCCGACGCCCGCTTTGAAAAAGGGCGGCAGGAACTGACCCTCGGCCATCTGGCCAAAGCCAAGACCGAATTCAACGCCGCACTCGACGTGCTGCTCTCCTCGCCAGAGGGGGCGCGGACCAACCCGCGCATCCGCGAGCATTTCGATCGCCTCGTCGATCGCATTGCCGCCCTCGAACTGAGCGCCCTGGCGACCGGCGACGGCTTCACCGAGCGCACCGCGGAACCGGCGTCGATCGACGAACTCCTGGCGATCTCAACGTTCGACAACGCGGCGCCGACCGCGGCCACCGCCGAAAACGTCCAGCTCGACCTTCAGCAGACCTCCCACGACATTCCCATCCCGCTCAACGATTGCGTGCTCCGCTACGTGGAGTTGTTCCAGGGGCGGCTGCGCGAGTTCCTGACGTCCGGTCTCGAACGGGGCGCGCAGTACCTCCCGATGATTCAGAACGTGTTCCGGGCCGAAGGCTTGCCGCTCGACCTCGCCTACGTCCCGCTCATCGAGAGCGCGTTCAAGCCCACTGCCCTTTCACGCGCGAAGGCGCGCGGCGTCTGGCAGTTCATGCGTGGGACCGGTATCGAAAACGGGCTCAAGCAGGACTGGTTCGTCGACGAGCGGTCCGACCCGGAGAAAGCGACGCTGGCCGCGGCCAAGTATTTCAAGGCGCTCTACGGGATGTTCGACGACTGGCATCTCGCCATGGCGTCGTACAACGGCGGCCCAGGGCGCATGCAACGCGCCATCAAGCGGAGCGGCCGCGACGATTTCTGGGAGCTGTCCAAGTCGACGCGTTTCCTGCCGCGCGAGACCCGCGACTACGTGCCGATGATTCTGGCGGCCGTCATCATCGCGAAGAACCCGGTCAAGTACGGCTTCGACGTCGTCCCGATGACCGCACCGGCGGTTGAGACCGTCGCCATTCCGCCGGCCGTCGATCTTCGTCGCGTGGCCGAGTGGGCGAGCGTCTCGGTCGACGACATCCAGGAGCTGAACCCAGAGCTGCGGCGCTGGACGACGCCAATCCGTGGAAGCGACTACGAGCTCACCGTGCCTGCGGGAACGGCAGACGCCATCCGCACCAAGCTCGTGACCGCCGCACCGGCTGAGCTGAACGCCCTGCAATGGCACGTCGTCCGCCGGGGCGAGTCGCTGGCCACGATCGCGCGAAAACTCGGAGTGAGCCGCACCGACCTCGCTGAAGCGAACTATCTCAAGACCACAGCGCGTGTCAGCACCGGCCAGAAGCTCCTGATCCCGCGGATGCCGTCCGCGGCGGTCCTTGCCCGAGCCGGCAGCAACGGGGCTCCCGACGTTGTTGCCGATGCGACGCCGGCCGTCGCCGACGACTCACCGTCGGAGGAAGTGGCCCGGGTGGTCCATCGCGTGAAGCCTGGCGAAACGTTGTCTTCGATCGCGCGGAAGTATCAGACCACGATCGAACTGCTCAAGAGCGTCAACAACCTCCGCACCTCGGTCCTGAAGATCGGCGCGCGCCTCGTCGTATCGACGCGGGGCGCCGCCTCCGCCCAGCAATAACGTCGTCGCAGAGACTGCGCGCCCGAGCCTGCGGCTGGATCGCAGGATCAGCCAGGCCTCACCCCTCGCGCGCGGCCCGATCGTCTCGCTGCAACAACTTAGCGCCACGCGCCGACCCGGCGGGTCGATTGCACGAATCGCGGCATGCTGGCTCGCCTCGAAAGCGCCGCGGTGCTGGGCGTCGACGCCTATCCGGTTCACGTCGAGGTCGACGTCGGCCTCGGACTCCCCTTCTTTCGGATGGTCGGTCTGCCGGACGCCAGCGTTCGCGAGAGCCGCGATCGGGTGCGGGCGGCGATTCGCAATTCCGGCTTCGACTTCCCGTCCCATCGCGTCACGATCAACCTTGCGCCGGCGGACGTTCGGAAGGCGGGGTCGTCGTTCGACCTCCCGATCGCGCTCGGCATCCTCGCGGCTGAAGGGGTGGTGCGCGGCCAGGCGCTGGACCGGATCGTCCTCGTCGGCGAGCTCTCACTGGACGGCTCGATCCACGCGGCGCGCGGAATGTTGCCGGTCGCCGCCGCGGCGCGCCGGCAAGGCGCTACCGCGCTGCTGTTGCCCGCGCAGAACGTGACCGAAGCGGCGGTCGTCGAGGGGCTGCGGCTTCTACCCGTCCAGTCGCTGCGCGAGGCGGTCGCGGTGCTGAATCAACCGGCATCGGAGTGGCCGCCGACACCGCCGCGGCCGCCCTTCGACGGCCACAACGCTCACGACCACAGCGTCGACCTGCGTGACCTGCGCGGCCAACCGTTTGCGCGGCGGGCCCTCGAGGTCGCGGCCGCGGGCGGGCACAACCTTCTGATGATCGGTCCGCCCGGCGCGGGCAAGACGATGCTCGCGCGGCGACTTCCAGGAATTCTGCCGCCGCTCTCCTTCGAAGACTCGCTCGAGTGCACCGCGATCCACTCGGTGGCCGGCACGCTGCCAGCGGGCGTCGGGCTGTTACGCGAGCGGCCGTTCCGCGCGCCGCATCACACGATCTCCGACGTCGCGCTGGTCGGCGGCGGTGCGAACCCGCGTCCTGGCGAAATCAGTCTCGCGCACCGCGGCGTGCTGTTCCTCGACGAGATGCCGGAGTTCAGCCGCCACGTGCTCGACGTCCTGCGCCAGCCGCTCGAAGAAGGCCGCATCGCGATCGCCCGCGCGGCGCGCACGGTGAGCTTTCCGGCGCGGTTCGTCCTCGTCGCGGCAATGAATCCCTGTCCGTGCGGGTATCGCAACGATCCGGTTCGCGCCTGCCGCTGCACGCCGCAGCAGGTGGCGAAGTATCGCGGCCGTCTGTCAGGGCCGTTGCTCGATCGCATCGATTTGATCGTCGACGTCCAGCCGGTACCGATCGCCGATCTGACGAGCGAGGCAAATGGTGAGGCCTCGGCGGCGGTGCGGGCTCGCGTGCTGGCGGCGCGCGAACGCCAGCTCGAGCGGCCGGGGCGCGCCGCACGTCTCAACGCCAGGCTTCAGGGACGGGCGTTCGATCGCGCGTGTGCGCTCGACGCGGATGGCCGGTGCCTGCTCGAGCGCTCCGCCGCGCGCCTGCACCTGACAGCCCGCGGTTTTCACCGTGTGCTGAAAGTCGCCCGGACGATCGCGGATCTCGCCGCGGCGCCTGCGATCGCGACCGAGCACGTTGCTGAGGCGCTGCAGTATCGGCTCGTGGATTGAGAAAAATCAGTGACGAGCGACCGGGAGGGAGTGAACACAAAAGACATGTATCTGACACGTGCGACACCGCTGCCCAACAGCGGTCACGGACCGCACAAAGAAACAGCGAACCCCACAGAAACTCGTTGAATTCCGCGACAAAGTTAGACGGACCCGCATGGTATATTTCTGGCTCCGCAGATCACGGTCACAAAACTTTTCTCACGAAAGTCCGTATCGAGCCCCGCTGGTGCCGATACGTGTGATCGGTTGCGGTTATGGGCCCGGTCTCTCGAGAGCGGCCCCGACTCTTACGACAACGCGTCCAGGAATGCGATCGAAGCGATACACCATCGTTGTGGCTGACCGCCGAACCGGCGTCGTGCGCCGGTTCACGCTGAGCCTCTGGCCGACGCTGATGACCGTCAGCGGCGTGCTGGCGCTGCCCGTGCTGATTGGCACAGGTGCGTCGCTCAAGGCCCGCTACGAAGTCACCAGCATCTATGCGGCGGCGTCATCGCTGGAAATCGAGAACAACAACTACCGCATCGCCACCGAAGCGCTCTCGGGTCAGATTCAGGGGCTGCAGGCGGCGATCACCGAGCTCGGGGCCAAGGCCGCTCTCGATCCGTCGCTGCAATCGGCGATGGACAAGCTGCCCGCGGTCGTCAAGAGCCGGGCGATGGGTGGCGGCTCGTCCACACCCGCGGCGATTGGCGCCCTTCCCGCGCTGCAATCACCGGAGAACACCTTCGGGCTGCTGAGTGAGCTGCTCCAGGGGATTGAAAGCCGACTGAGCTCGGTGCGCGCCGATCTCGACAAGAGGAACGCCCTCGCCGCAGCGACGCCGTCGATCTGGCCCGCGCATGGCTGGCTCACCTCAAGCGTTGGGACTCGCGAGGATCCGATCACCGGCGAACGTGATTTCCATCCCGGACTCGATATTTCTGCGGATCATGGCAGCCCGGTGTACGCGACCGCCGATGGCCTGGTGTCGCAGGCCGAGCCGCAATCGGGCTACGGCAACCTCGTCATCGTCGATCACGGCTTCGGCCTCGAGTCGCGCTACGGCCACTTGTCCCGCTACAAGGTTCGGAGCGGCGAGAAGGTGAAGCGCGGCGACGTGCTCGGTTACGTCGGTTCGACCGGCCGCTCCACCGGGTCCCACCTTCACTACGAAGTCCGTCTCAACGGCCGTCTCCTCAATCCGCTCCAGCTCCTGCTGAACTACCGGCGCTAATCGCTCGCGCCTTGCCCTCGAGAGGCCGGTGAGCAGCCTGCCTCGATCGAGCGGTTCATTCTGCCCTCTCCAAACATGACGCTGGCGGGCTTGCCCGCCGAAGCCGTTGGCGGAGGCGGCTCCCGTATAATTGGCAGATATCCAGTTGGTAGTCCTCCTCACATGCTAGGCCAGCTTCTCGCAAAGGTTATCGGCACCCAGAACGACCGCGAACTGAAGCGGTTGATTCCGGTTGTCGCCAAGATCAACAGCCTCGAGTCGTCGACTCAGCTGCTCTCGGACGCGCAGCTCAAGGCGAAGACCGCTGAGTTCAGGGAGCGTGTCGCCCGCGGCGAGACGCTCGACGAGCTGCAGCCGGAGGCGTTCGCCGTCGTCCGCGAGGCCGGGCGTCGGGTGCTGGCGATGCGGCACTACGACGTCCAGCTGATCGGCGGCATGATCCTCCACACCGGGAAGATCGCGGAGATGAAGACCGGCGAGGGTAAGACGCTCGTCGCGACACTACCCGCGTATCTGAACGCGCTCGAGGGCAAGGGCGTTCACGTGGTCACCGTCAACGACTACCTGGCGCGCCGCGACTCCGAGTGGATGGGCCGCATCTATCGCTACCTGGGCATGTCGGTCGGCGTCATCCAGCACGAGCTCAACGACCAGCAGCGGCAGGTCGCTTACGGCGCCGACATCACCTACGGCACCAACAACGAGTTCGGCTTCGACTATCTCCGCGACAACATGAAGTTCGAGCTGACCAGCATGGTCCAGCGCGGACATCAGTTCGCCATCGTCGACGAAGTCGACTCCATCCTGATCGACGAAGCGCGGACGCCGCTCATCATTTCAGGTCCCGCCGAAGTCTCGACTGACCTGTACTACGAGGTCGACAAGATCATTCCGAAGCTACAGCGCGGCGAAGTGCACCAGGGGCAGGTCAAGACCGAAGACCGTGATCGGCTCGAAGCATCGGGCGACTACACCGTCGACGAAAAGCACAAGACCGTCACGCTCACCGAGGCCGGCATGGCCAAGGCCGAGCAGCTGCTCGCGCATCGGCTCGAACCGGGCGGCCTCTACGATCCGGCCAACATGCCGCTGCTCCACCACGTGCAGCAGGGCCTCCGCGCGCACGTGCACTACCGGCTCGACGTCGAATACATGATCAAGGACGGCCAGGTCGTGATCGTCGACGAGTTCACCGGCCGTCTGATGCCGGGACGCCGCTGGAGCGACGGCCTCCACCAGGCGGTGGAAGCCAAGGAAGGCGTCAAGATCGAGCGCGAGAACCAGACCCTCGCCACCATCACCTTCCAGAATTACTTCCGCAAGTACAAGAAGCTGTCCGGCATGACCGGCACGGCCGAAACCGAGGCCGCCGAGTTCGGCAAGATCTACAACCTCGACGTCAACGTCATCCCCACCAACCGGCCGCTGGGACGTATCGAGGAGCCCGATCTCGTCTACCGGACCGAAGGCGAAAAATGGTCGGCGATCGTCGACGACATCATCGCCAAGCAGACCGAAGGCCGGCCGGTCCTGGTCGGCACGGTCTCGATCGAGAAGTCCGAGCGCCTCTCGAGCATGCTGAAACGCAAGGGCACCAAGCATGTCGTCCTGAACGCGAAGTACCACGCGCAGGAAGCCGAGATCGTCGCGCAGGCCGGCCGCAAAGCCGGCATCACGATCGCGACGAACATGGCTGGCCGCGGCACCGACATTCTGCTCGGCGGCAACCCCGAGCACATGGCGCGACAGCAGACACTGGCCGAGGGTGTCGCCGAAAAGCTCGCGAAGGGCGAGGAGAAGTTCGTCGACGACGACGAGTTCGTCTACTTCTTCATGGTCGACACGTTCTACCGGGTCCCGCGCGCCGACTGGGAGCGTATTTTTGGCTTCTTCAAGAAGCAGTGCGCCGAGGACCACAAGGACGTCGTGTCGGTCGGCGGCCTGCACATCGTCGGCACCGAGCGTCACGAAGCGCGGCGCATCGACAACCAGTTGCGGGGCCGCGCCGGCCGTCAGGGCGACCCGGGCTCGTCGCGGTTCTATCTGTCACTCGAAGACGACTTGATGCGCATCTTCGGGTCGGATCGCATCTCCGGCCTGATGCAGCGGCTCGGCATGGAAGAGAACGTGCCGATCGAGCACGGCATGGTGACCCGGGCAATCGAACGGGCGCAGAAGCAGGTCGAAGCGCAGAACTTCTCGGTCCGCAAACACCTGCTCGAATACGACGACGTGATGAACAAGCAGCGTGAGAGCGTCTACACGCTGCGCCGCGAGATCCTGGACGGCAAGATTCATCTCAGCGAAGAGGAACTGGCCGACACGCGCGGTTACGTCGTCGCGACCGCCGAAGAGATCCTCGCCGACAAGGTCGATTTGTTCGCTGGTAAGGACACCGACGAAGACGAGTGGGATCTCGACGCGCTCAAGCGCGAGCTCACGCAGACGTTTTCGCTCTCCGACCAGGACTACGAAGAGATCGGCCTCACCAACAAGAGCACCGAAGAGCTGCGTGACATGCTCTGGGAGCGGAGTCGAAGCGAAGTACGCGGAGAAGGAAAAGATCGTTCCGCCCGAGCTGATGCGCCGAGTCGAGCGCGACCTGATTCTCCAGATCGTCGACGTCCAGTGGAAGGATCATCTGTATTCGCTCGATCACCTCAAGGAAGGGATCGGGCTGCGCGGCTACGGTCAGCGCGATCCGCTGGTCGAATACAAGAAGGAGAGCTTCGGCCTCTTCCAGGACATGCGGCGGCGGATGGAGGAAGAGATCGTCCGGTATCTCTGGTGGCTGCGGCCGGTCGTCGACGGCGAGTCGCCCGAAGAGCGCCCCGGTCCGCGCACCGAAGCCCGCGCCGAGAAAAGCCATGCCGCTGACCTATAACGACCCGAGCGCGCAGCGAGCGCCATCCTTTGTTGGCAGCGGCGCCGCCGCGACTGCGGGCGGCGGGTTCCCAGCAGAACCCGCGGCCGCGCCGAGGCCGGCCCGCGTCGGCGGCGACGATGCGCCGATCAAAACGGTGCGGCGCGACGAACCGAAGATCGGCCGTAACGACCCGTGCTGGTGCGGCAGCGGCAAGAAGTTCAAGAAATGTCACGGCGCCTGACAGGTTCCCTTCTATAATCACAAATGGCCCAGACGAAGTTCGAAGTCTCCGCCCCCGCTGCCTCTTCTCTGACAGCCGGTCTTCGCACCGCGCTCACGTTCGACGACATCCTGTTGGTTCCGCGGCACTCGACCGTGCTACCCGCACAGGTCGATGTCAGCACCCGTCTCACGCGGAACATCGCCTTGAACGTGCCGATGCTGAGCGCTGCCATGGACACCGTCACCGAGTCCGACATGGCGGTGGCGATGGCGCAGCACGGCGGCCTGGGCGTCATCCACAAGAACCTGTCGATCGACGATCAGGCCCTCGAAGTGGACCGGGTCAAGCGGTCGGAAAGCGGCATGATCGTCAATCCGATCACGCTGTCGCCGACGCGCCGGATCAGCGAGGCGCTCGACTTGATGCGCAAGTACCGCATTTCCGGCGTGCCGATCACCGAGGACGGCAGCAAGGAAGGCCGGCTGGTCGGGATCCTGACCAACCGCGACCTCCGCTTCGAGACCAACGTCGACCGTCCGGTCAGCGACGTGATGACGAGCAGCAACCTCATCACCGTCCCCGTCGGTACGACGCTCGACGAAGCCCGCGAGATCCTGCACCAGCGCAAAGTCGAAAAACTGCTCGTCGTCGATCACGACTTCCGCCTGAAGGGCCTGATTACCGTCAAGGACATCCAGAAAGCGATCAAGTACCCCAACGCCTGCAAGGACGCGCTCGGCCGCTTGCGTTGCGGCGCCGCGATTGGCATCGCCCGCGACACCCTCGACCGTGCGGCCGCGCTCGTCGCCGCCCACGTCGACGTGCTGGTCATCGACACCGCGCATGGCCACTCGCAGGGCGTGCTCGACATGGTGCAGACGATCCGCCGCGCCTTCAAAGAGGTCGAGATCGTCGCCGGCAACGTTGCGACGGCAGAGGCGACCGAAGCGCTGATCGAACGCGGCGTCGACGCGGTGAAGGTCGGTATCGGCGCCGGTTCGATCTGCACGACGCGCATCGTCGCCGGCATCGGCGTCCCGATGATTTCCGCGGTCCACGAATGCGCGCAGGCCGCGGCGCGGCACGACGTGCCGGTGATCGCCGACGGCGGCATTCGCAACTCCGGGGACGTCGTCAAGGCGCTGGCCGTCGGCGCCAGCTCGGTGATGATCGGCAACCTCTTCGCCGGCACCGACGAGAGTCCCGGCGAACTGATCCTGTATCAGGGCCGCACGTTCAAGGAGTACCGCGGCATGGGGTCGATCGGCGCGATGCGCCGTGGCAGCCGCGATCGCTATTTCCAGGACGACTTCGAGCTCGAGAGCGGCACGAGCACGGCCGGCAAGGGCGTCCCGGAAAAGCTCGTGCCCGAAGGCATCGAAGGCCGCGTGCAGCACAAGGGCAGCATCGCGATGGTCATCCATCAGATGGTCGGCGGGCTGCGCGCCGGGATGGGCTACTGCGGCGCGCCGACGATTCCAGATCTGCAGCGCGACGCGCAGTTCATCCGCATCACCCAGGCCGGCTTCCGCGAGAGCCACGTGCACGACGTGACGATCACGAAGGAAGCGCCGAATTATCGCGTGGAATAAAGACCGTCAGCGTCAGTTCTTGGAATCGCGATCTCGAACTGTTACGACTGACGACTTTCAAGCGTCGTCCCGACCGCCAGTATCTTCAATTCGGACGACGGTCGCCCCGACCGGTTTCCTGCCCAGCCTCTCCGGCCACTCGATCGCCACCACTCCGCGTGCCGCAAGATCGTCGTCCAGCCCGATCTCGTCGAGTTCGGCTCGCTCCAACCGGTACAGATCGACGTGGATGAGCGGCAGCCGGCCGCCACCATACTCGTGGACGAGCGTGAATGTCGGGCTCGTGACCTCTGACGGATCGACGCCCAGGCCCTGCGCCAGCCCGCGCACGAAAGCCGTCTTTCCGGCGCCGAGCTCGCCCGAGAGCAGCAGGATCATGCCCGCCTCGAGCGTGGCGGCCAGTGCCGCGGCCTCGCGGATGGTGTCTTCTTCGGATTGCGTGACGATCGTGCGAGCGGTCACTCTTCGGGTTTAGCGATGCGCCTGCGAGCGGTCAGCTCGAGGATCGCGTCGCCGATGTGAGCGGCGAGGTCGCCGGCCGTCATCGACACCTCGCCTTCGTCGGCGTCGGCCAACTCCCCCGCCGCCCCGTGCAGATATACGGCGAGCCGACACGCTGCTTCGGCATCCATCAGCTGCGCCAGCCACGCCGCCAGCATTCCAGCCAGGACATCGCCGGTGCCGCCGGTGGCCATGCCGGGGGTTCCGGTCGGATTGACGAAGATCTTCTTGTCCGGCGTCGCGACCAGCGTGCGGTGACCCTTCAACACGACGTAGACGCGATGCGACGCGGCGAAGTCGCGCGCGATGCCGAGCCGATCGGCCTGAATGTCGGCGACCGTGCAGCCGACGAGGCGGGCCATTTCTCCCGGATGCGGCGTGATGATGAGGCTGCGGCCCTCGCGTCCGACCAATGACGCCGGCTCGTCGGCGAAGGCGTTCAGCGCATCGGCGTCGAACACCAGCGGCATCTCGCTCTTGTCGAGCAATTCGCGCACGAACGTCGTGACGGCTTCTCCGCGACCGAGGCCGGGACCAACCGCCATCGCATCGGCGTTGAGCCGCAGCACGTGCTCTGCCGCCGAGTAGTCGACGGTGCCGTCGACGGTTTCGTCGAGCGACTCGGTCATGAATTCTGCCGCGGCGGCGGCGACGATGGGCACGACGCCGCGCGGCGTGGCGATCGTCAACAAGCCCGCGCCCGAGCGCAGCGCTCCCTGCCCCGCCAGGACCGCCGCGCCGGTCTTGCCGCGCGAACCGGCCACAATCAGCACTCGCCCGAAATCACCCTTGTGCGCATCGGCCGCACGCGGCGCGATCAGCGGCCGGATCGTGTCGCGGGTCAGCAGGTCGACGCGCGGGCCGTCGAGCGACTCGAACACCTCGACGGGGATGCCGATGTCGGCGATGACGACCTCGCCCGACTTGCTCTCGCCGGGCGGCAGAATCAGCGGCAGTTTCGGCGCGCCAAGCGTCACCGTCATGGTCGCTTCCACGGTGTCGCCAATCAGGTCGGGCGTGTCCGCCGACATGCCGGACGGCAGATCGATCGAGACCACCGGGATCGCCGCAGCGTTGATGTCGCCGATGACTGTCTCGTAGAGCCCGCTCAGCGCCGATTTCAACCCGGTACCGAACATCGCGTCCACGATCAGATCGTGCTCGGAGATCTCCGAGAAGTGCAGCTCCCACTGCCCCTCGTCGGCGACTTCGACGACGGTGACACCGAGACGGCCGAGAATCTCCAGATTGATCCGCGCATCGCCCTTGACGTCGGCAACCTGCCCGACCAGGAACACCGACAGGTCGACGCCGCGTTGATGCAAGGTCCGGGCGACGACGAAACCGTCGCCGCCGTTGTTCCCTTTGCCGGCAATGATCGCGACCCGGCGCTCCCCGAGATCGGTGAAGAACGACTCCATCGCCGCCACCACCTGGCGGCCGGCGTTCTCCATGAGCACCAGCGACGGAATGCCGATCTCCTCGATGGTGCGGCGATCCGCCTCGCGCATCTGATCGGCGGTGAGAATCCTCATCCGGGAAACACTGTCAGTCGCCAGTTGCCAGTTGCCAGTGCAAAGGGCGCATTGCTCGGAGTGGCACTGAGAGCTACTTTGAACTGATAACTGGAACTGGAAACCGATATGACCTACGCATAAGTCTCAATCGGTGGACAGACGCACATCAGGTTGCGATCGCCATACGGATTGTCGATCCGCGCGACCGACGGCCAGAACTTGTTGGCCTTGACCCACGGCAGCGGAAACGCCGCCTGCTCGCGGGTGTACGGATGTGTCCACTCGTCGGATGTGACGGCCGCGGCAGTATGCGGCGCGTTCTTCAGGACGTTGTCCTTCGGATCCGCGGTGCCGGTCACCACGTCTTCGATCTCCTGGCGGATGGCGATCAACGCGTCGCAGAAGCGATCGAGTTCGTCTTTCGATTCGCTCTCCGTCGGCTCGACCATCAACGTGCCAGGCACCGGGAACGACACCGTCGGCGCGTGAAAGCCGTAATCCATCAGCCGCTTGGCGACGTCGCCTTCTTCAACGCCCTTGGCCTTGAACTTCCGCAGGTCGAAGATCATCTCGTGCGCGACGCGGCCGTTCTCGCGCGTGTAGAGCACGTCGTAATGCGGCTCGAGCCGCGCCTTGAGGTAGTTGGCGTTGAGAATCGCGTAGCGCGTCGCGTCGGTGACACCACTGGCGCCCAGCATCCGGATGTAGCCGTACGAGATCAGCAGGATGCTGGCGCTCCCCCACGGGGCGGCCGACACGACCGGAATGTCGTGCTCGCCGCTGACTTCGGCGAGTGGATGACCGGGAAGAAATGGCGCGAGGTGGGCCGCCACGCAAATCGGACCCATGCCGGGGCCGCCGCCGCCGTGCGGGATCGCAAAGGTCTTGTGCAGGTTGAGATGGCACACGTCGGCGCCGATCGCCGCCGGGCTCGTCAGACCGACCTGCGCGTTCATGTTGGCGCCGTCCATGTACACCTGACCGCCGTGCTGATGGACGATGCCGCAGATCTCGGTGATGGCGTCCTCGAACACGCCGTGGGTCGACGGATACGTGATCATCAGCGCCGCGAGTGCCGCGCCATGCTGTTCCGCCTTGGCGCGCAAGTCGGCCACGTCGACATTCCCGTGCTGGTCGGTGCCGACGACGACGACGCGATAGCCGGCCATGATTGCGCTGGCTGGGTTGGTGCCGTGTGCGGACGCGGGAATGAGCACCACGTCGCGATGCCCCTCGCCACGATGTCGATGAAACGCCCGAATGACGAGCAGACCCGCCAGTTCGCCCTGGGCGCCCGAGTTCGGCTGCAGCGACACTGCCGCAAAGCCCGTGATCTCGCGCAGCGCCGAACCGAGCTCGCTGATGATCTGGTGGTAGCCGAGCGTCTGGTCGTCGGGGGCGAACGGGTGAATCCGCGAGAATTCCTCCCAGGTGACCGGGTACATCTCGCTGGCGGCATTGAGCTTCATCGTGCACGAGCCCAACGCGATCATCGAGGTGTCGAGTCCAACGTCCTTGCGCTCGAGCGTTTTCATGTAGCGCATCATCGCCGTCTCGGAGTGATGCGCGTTGAAGACGGGGTGTGTCAGGTAGGACGACGTTCGACGCAAGCGCAGGGGTAATGACGTCGCGCGCGCCGGCGATGAGCGACCCAATCTGTTCCGGCGCTTTCTTCCTGGCGACCGCTCGCGAAGACGGCGCTGATCCCCTGCACGTCCTCGAGCGTCGCCGTCTCATCCAGTGCGATGCCAACCGACCCATCGTCCGGGTATCGGAAGTTGAAGCCTGCCTCCGTGGCGGCGACACGCAGCTCGGCCAGCGAGTCGCGGCTGACCGACACGCGCAGCGTGTCGAAGAACGCGTCGTTGTGTTGACGGTAGCCAAGGCTTCTGAGTGCGACATCGAGGGTGCGCGTCAAGTCGTGCACGCGCGTGGCGATCGCTTTCAGACCGGCGGGACCGTGATAGACGGCGTACATCGCCACGATGTTGGCGAGGAGCGCCTGCGCCGTGCAGATGTTCGAGGTCGCCTTCTCGCGCCGGATGTGCTGCTCGCGTGTCTGCAGCGCCATGCGATACGCGGACTTGCCATGCGCGTCAATTGATACGCCGATGATCCGGCCCGGCATGTGCCGGACGTACGCTTCCTTCGAGGCGAAGAAGGCGGCATGCGGACCGCCGAAGCCGAGCGGCACGCCGAGCCGCTGCGAATTGCCGAAGACAACGTCGGCGTCCATTTCGCCGGGCGGCGTCACCACGGCCAGCGCGAGAAGATCGGTCGCGACCGCGACAAGGGCCCCGGCGGCATGGGCCCGCGCGATGAATGGGCGCAGGTCGTCGAGCCGTCCCGCCTCATCCGGGTACTGGACCAACGCGCCGAACGTCCGCGCGTCGAAGGCCATGTCGCTGCTTGGTCCGACCTTGAGCTCGATGCCGAGCGGTTCGGCACGGCTCCGCAGCACCGCCAATGTCTGCGGAAACACGCGGTCCGACACGAGGAACACCCCACCATCGTCGCCCAGTCTTTTCGACTGCACGCGATGCAGCAGCGTCATCGCTTCGCCAGCCGCGGTGCCTTCGTCCAGCAACGACGCGTTGGCGACATCCATTCCGGTCAGGTCGGTGACGACGGTCTGGAAGTTGAGGAGCGATTCGAGCCGCCCCTGCGCGATCTCCGCTTGGTACGGCGTGTACGGCGTATACCAGCTGGGATTCTCGAACAGGCAGCGCCGGATGACGCTCGGCGTCAGCGTGTCGTAGTAGCCGAGCCCGATGAAGCTGCGGAGGACGCGATTCTTCCGGGCGATTGTCTTCAACCGTCCGAGATACTGCGATTCGCTTTCAGCGTCCGGCAGCTGGAGCGGCTTCTTCAGCCGGATGCTGGCGGGAATCGCTTCGTCGATCAGAACATCCAACGAGGGAGTCCCGATCGTGGCGAGCATCGCTTCTGTATCTGAGGGAGACGGACCAATATGGCGAGGAGCGAAGTGATCGATCGGATGCAGGTTCATGGTCCGCAGATGAGAAGGTCCACAGATGACGCGGATTACACAAGACTCAAAGACAAGCGCCGATTCTTCAGGTCGGTCGATCGCGGCGCCGGTCAGTCGCGAATCATCGCCTCGTAGGCAGCGGCGTCCATGAGCGCGTCGGCATCGGACGGGCTGGCCAGCTTCAGACGGATCATCCACGCGTCATGAGGCGTCGAGTTGACCTGCTCGGGCTTGTCCTTGAGCGTGGGGTTGATTTCGCTCACTTCGCCGCTCACCGGCGCGTACAGCTCCGACACCGCCTTGACCGATTCGATGGTGCCAAACGTCTGCCCCGCCGTCACCGTGGTGCCGACCTCGGGCAGGTCGACATAGACGACGTCACCAAGCTGCTTCTGCGCGAAGTCGGTAATGCCCACCGTCCCGGTGTCGCCGGCGACGCTGAGCCATTCGTGATCTTTCGTGTACTTGCGATCGGTTGGGTACATCTCGTGACCCTCGAATTGATCAATCAGGAACCGGCCGGAACCGCCCGCGGCCGCTTGTAGAACGGCAGGTCGACAACGACCGCCAGTCACGCGCCGGCCGCGGATGTCGATCTCGATCGGCGTTCCCGGTGCGGACATCGCCACCGGCACGTAGGCCATGCCGATGGATTTCTTCAGGAAAGGCGTCTGCGTCCCGCTGGTCACGACGCCCACTTGTTCGGAGCCGTGCATGACCAGGTGGCCGTGGCGGGCGATGGCGCGATCGCGCATCTCGAAGCCCACGATCTTCCGCGTCACGCCGTCGGCCTTCTGGCGGCGCAGCACCTCGTGCCCGATGAACGCGTCCTTCTTCCAGCCGACGATCCACCCAAGATCCGCCTCGAGGACCGTCGTCTCATCGTCTATATCGTTGCCGTAGAGGCGCATCGCGGCTTCGAGACGGAGGGTGTCGCGGGCGCCGAGGCCGCACGGGATCAGGCCATCGCCCTTTCCCGCAGCCATCAGGGCGTCCCACACTCGAGGCGCAAGGCTCGGCGGACAGAAAATCTCGAAGCCGTCCTCGCCGGTGTAACCGGTCCGCGACACCGTGCCGCGCACGCCGGCAATCTCGCCATGCGCGAACCAGTAGTACTTGATGGCGGCCAGATCGATCGCGGTCAGGCTCTGCACGATGCTCAGGGCCTTCGGCCCCTGCACCGCGATCAGCGCATACCGGCTGCTCGAATTGACGATGGCGACGTCGCCGGCGGCCTTGGCGTGCTCGGCGATCCAGGCGTAGTCCTTGTCCTCGTTGGCGCCGTTGACCACGAGCAGGAAGTGACTGGGCGCAAAGCGATAGACCAGCATGTCGTCCACGAACGCGCCATTGGGCCGCATCAGGGCGGCGTAATGGGCCTGATTGATCTGCAGCTTTGAGGCGTCGTTGCTCGAGATGTGCTGGACGGCGGCCAGCGCATCCTTGCCGGCGATCTCGATCTCGCCCATGTGCGAGACGTCGAAGATGCCCGCCGCGGTGCGGACGGCGAGATGCTCGGCGCTGATGCCCGAGTACTCGACCGGCATTTCCCAGCCGGCAAAAGGCACCATTCGCGCGCCCAGCGCGACGTGGGTGGCGAAAAGGGACGTTCTCTTCAGGGAAGCGCCAGCAGGCTCAGACATCGACGGGATGAGTGTGCTGGACGCGGCGTGCGAAGAGCGTTCAGCCGCCTCACGGGTACTATGCCGTTCGGAACCGGTCAAGGCAGCACGCGCCGCCCTCCCCGACCGCCGGCACGGTCCAGGACCTTGACCGACAGCAGCAGACAGCCGAGCAGGACCAGCAGGGTTCCCCGACCCGTGCCCGCCGCGCGCATGAACGGCCGGAGCGCCCAGATTGCCGCTTGCCAGGCGATGAGCGTCAGCCCCATCCACACCGACAGCGCGACGAACGCCCGCCACGCCGGTGCCGCGTAGGCCGGTGGCAAGACGAACTCCCGGGCGAAGAAGAAGACGAGGACGAAGGTGGCAAACGTGGCGAGCGGCACGAAGTACGCGCCAGACCCGCGTCCGAGCCGCGGATCGAACGCCAGACCCAGCGCGACAATCACGCCGGTGGCTGCGATCGCCGCGAAAAACAGCAGCACGATGCTCACAGATCGGTTGGTCATCGACTCCTCCGGAAGCATGCCGGGCGGGTGCCCTTCACCCACCCGGCCAAGCCTCGCGCGCCGCACCTGGACGCGACCGGTTCATGTCAAACGCGGCACCCGGCCCTGACGATACTCAGTAGCCGCTGCAGTCGAGCAGCCAGACGAACGCCAACGATGCCTTGAGGTTGTACCAGTAGGCGCACCACGCGCCGCGCAACGGGTTCAAGCTATAGCTGGCCTCTTCGATGCAGCGCTCGAGTTCGTAGGTGTACCAGAGCGCATCCCGCTCGTAGGCGCGCCAGCAGTCGCTTGCCGTCATCTGACGAACGCGGACGACCTGTGGTTCGCGGCTGGTCTGGAGCCGGTGCACCACCGCCCGGATCGGCGCCTGATCTCCCTCCAGCACCGCCACCATCGCCTGCGCGGAGACGAAGACCAGTGCGTCCTTGTGCGAGCGGGCCCACGCCGACGCCGCCAACTGCCGGAGTCGCGCCAACGCCGTCGAGCCGCGAAGCAGCGCCCGCACCGCCTCGGCCTCGCGCAGCGTCGCATCTCGCAGCGCCAGCGTCATCGTCTGTCCGGCGCGGCGGACGGTTACTCGGCCCTCGGTGTCGCCGGTGATCTGCGCCGAGTCGCGACCGTCGCTGACCACGAGGTCGAAGGACTTCGGGGTGAGCGTCTGGCTGACGCGCACGGTTTCTGTGCGCGCGGTCAGCGTCACCTTGTCCGCTCCGCGCGTCACCGACACACGCGGAGTTGTCGTCGGCTCTCCCGCTGCCAGGCCTGTCGGGCCCACTACTGCCACCAGCATCACCGCCACTCCCGTCAATGAACGAACCATACGGCCTCCACGAGCCCGCCGCTCGAAGGAGCGCGCGGGCGCCAGGCGGCGCGTGACCTCGGGACCTCCAGCCCCGCCTCGCCGCCGTGTTCTGCCGGAGGCACCCGGCCTCGTCCGCGGAAGTTGCCCTCCCGCGTCTCATGTCGTGCGATCAGTAGTGCCGAGCGCCCGGCTGCGGCGCGCGCTTGGCGACCGGCACCAGCGCGTCGGACGGAGCGGCCGCCGCAGTGACGCGTGGGCGTCCCGGCTGATAGTTCAAGTAGGCGTTCAGCGTGTGGTACGAGATGCCGAGCACCTCGCACGCCTGGCGTTTGTTGCGATCGCATTTCTCGAGGATCAGCCGCGCATAGCGACTGCCCCAGGTTCGCATGGTCTCGTTGGCCTGCACCGACGGCATCAGGACTTCGCCGTACTGTCCGCGGAGGGCGATGGGCAAATCGTCGAGACCGATGACGCCCGATTCGCACGTCGCGATCGCACCTTCGATCATCCGCTCCAGCTCGCGGACGTTTCCCGGCCAGTCGTAGGTGGTCAACACGTCCGCCGCGGCGGCGCTGATCCCGAGCCGCCCGCGGCTCCCGTGCCGCGACAGGAAGTAGCAGGCCAGCTCGATGATGTCTTCCTTTCGCTGGCGAAGCGCCGGGACACGAACGTCGACGCCGCTCAGGCGATAGAACAGGTCCGTGCGGAAGAGACCGCGCTCGGCGAGCGTGGCCAGCGGACGATTGGTGGCGGCGACGATCCGCGTGTCGACGCGGCGGCTGCCGTGACCGCCGACCCGCTCGACCATCAGATCCTGAATCGCGCGCAGTAGCTTGGCCTGCGCCGCCATCGACAGCTCGGACACCTCGTCCAGGAAGAGCGTGCCGCCGTCGGCGTGCTCGAACTTTCCGCGCCGACCGCGGACGCCGGTCGCCGTACGCTCCTCGATGCCAAAGAGCTCGGCCTCGATCAACGTCTCGACCAGCGCCGCGCAGTTGATCGCAACGAAGGGCCCGTGGGACCGCCGGCTCAACTCGTGGATTTGGCGCGCGACGAGTTCTTTGCCGGTTCCGCTTTCGCCTTCGATCAGCACGGTGAAATCGGTCGTCGCGACCCGCTCGACCCGTTCGCGCAGCCCCTGCATGACGAGGCTCGACCCCACGAGAGGCGCCGCCCCGTCGCGAGGCGGCAGCTCCGGCCGGCCGTGGGCATGGGACTACGCTCGGCCTCGAAGAGCATCGTGGCCAGGCTCGCCGTCGCTTCGAGCAGCTGGCACGTCCAGTCGTCGACGCCGCGCTCGCCCGGAAACGACGCCTCGAGGACGATCTGGCGCTTCGGGTCGGCAACCGGAATGGCGTAGGCGACGTAGTCGCGCGCCCGGATCGGTTGCCCGACCCGAATCGACGGGGCGCCCGGCAGCTCGTTGATGCAAACGCTCCGCGCCGGTAGCAACTGCCGTAGTCGGCCGGTCAGCAGCGTCGAGAGATCGGGGCGCAGCGGCTGGGCAACCCAGTCGCTGGCGAGGTCGCGAATCAATTCGAACAGGCCCGCACGGCGGTCGCGTTTGCGTCGCGGAACGAGCGGCGGTTGGGGGGTGGCCACTGCTTCTCCGTTCATGTCTGGTCTCCAACTCCGGGTGGGGTGAGCCGTAACAACCGGCGTGCCAACCACGGGGCAGTCTCGACTTCGGCCTGCTGACGCGACAACTCGTCACCGTCCTGACAACGCTCGCCCCGCGACGGGTAGTTCGTTCCCCGCGCGGTCTTCGTGCCGGCCTCTTTCAGGGGAAGCCGCTACCCGCTACCCCCGGGCAACGCCAATGCTTCGTCGAACACAATCGCGGCCTCGTACCGCAGCGGCTCGAGCCGGACGATGTGGGAGCGGTCGATGCGTCCGGAAACCGCCTTGAGAGCTTTGCCGGCGAGTTGGAGCTCGGCCCGGGACCCTGGCTTCAGACGTGCGCGGCATCGCACGAGTGCACCGTGCGCGCCGAGGTTCACCACCTCGACTTCGCGCCCGGGCCGGAGCAACGCCTGTCGCGCGCAGCCCACGTCCTCGGGCCGATGCCGCTGGCCGGCCCGGCGTTCTCGTCTCGCGGTTAGTCCTGTCGCCACGATTGCTGCACCGGGTCGAACCACATCACCCGCATCCTGCCCGTCGCCCCGAGGATGCGGACACACACTTGTGGGCCGCCCCTCCCGGCCAGATACAACGTTCCGCTCGTCGACGAGGCGACGGGGCTGAACGTGACGAAGTTCGACGACCCGATCCGAATCGGATCCGAACCAGCGATGAGCGTGCCGCTTCCGTCGGGGTCCGGGACGTCGTGTGCGATGGCCACCGAGACCCCGGCAAAGCCCGCCGTGAGTCGACTCTCGCCAGGCATCACGCGATCGATGCCGGCGTTGACGTCACTTTGATGGACGCCGTCGCTATCGCCATCCACGTACGCCTCGGCCCGGCCAATGTCTTGCGGATCAAGGCGAAGCGCGACCGCTCGGTTTCGTTTCAGCGCCTCGAGGCGGAGCCGCTGCAGCCGCGCCGCGACGTGCCGCGCCGCGAGCCTCGCCTCGTCGCGGTCGCGCATCGCCAACAGGTTTGGAATCGAAATGCTCAGCACACTGAGCATCACCGCGCAGGCGCAGATCACGTCGATCAAGGCCACGCCTCGCGCGGTGGGCACCCGCGGCCGCCGAGAAACGCGCCGCCCGGCCGTCACGGCCAGGCGGCGGACCTGGTCACCGTTCACCGGCAGCCTTTTCCGGCTTGGTGGTGACCACGATGAGCGGCTTGAGCTTGAGGAAGCTCTTCTCGCCGATGCCCTTGACGTTCATGAGCTCCTCGATCTTCTTGAAGCCGCCGCTCTTCTGGCGGTACTCGAGAATGCGCTGGGCGGTTGCGCGACCGACGCCCGGCAGTTCTTCGAGCTGATCGATCGTCGCGGTGTTCAGGTTGACGGCAGCCTTGGCTGCGGCGGCCGGTGCGGGCTTGTCGGTCTGGGCAACGGCGGCGGTGACGGGCACCACGAGCAGAGCGGCCGCCAGCGCGGCCCGGAGCAGGGTACGCATTGTGAGTCTCCTTGGTTGAAATCACGAGACCACGCCGAGCGACTTGCACCGTTGACGGAGGTCAGGAGCCACCGGAACGCCGCTCAGCGTGGTCGCCGTCCGTTGAGCAAAGGCAGGACCGCCGACGGGTGACGGCACGATCGAGTGATTTCCTTAGGAAACCATCGCGTTCTCTCGGCGGTCGCCGATCGGCGATGCGATCAACTGGTAACCGGCGTTGTCGAACGCGACGCGCGCCGTGCGTTCGCGCGTGAGATCTCGAGGGAATTCGCTGGCAACGGCCGTTGCAGCGTTGACGCCGCCAGTTGCGCGGGCGCGATCGGCCCGTCTTGATGGCGCTGCGGACGAGCGACCGCTAGCACCAGCGTCTCGCGCTCGGCGGTGATCGTGACTCGCTCGGCGGCGGTTTCGAGGCGCACGTGACCGCTGGCAACCCACGCGTCCAGACCTTCGGACGTCATGCGATCGAGACGCGGCGGGACGGTGCCGTCGCCCTCCACGATACCCACCCACTGATTTCGGCCCCTCGCCTTCGCCAGCGAAAGCCCATCATCTGCCAGCGCCACGACCTGCTCCCAGGTGAGCGCGCGGCGATCGTGACGAAGGAACGGATAGCTGGCGAACCCGATTGAGCAGGTGCAGTGCAGCGTGCGTCCGCTGCCGGCGTCGAGGGCGCACGCCTCGACGGCGCGGCGGAGGCGCTCGGCCGACACGCTGGCGGCGCCGCGATGGGTGAAGCGGCCGATCACGAGAAATTCCTCTCCGCCCCAGCGCGCCAGCGTATCGGCGGTGCGGCACGCCTTGGCCAGGGCGCGCGCCAACTGCACGAGTACGCGATCGCCGGCTTCGTGGCCGAGGTTCTCGTTCACGCTCTTGAAGTGATCGATGTCGACGAGGAAGAAGACGAGGTCGGCGTCGAGAGGGGCGGCGCCAGAAAGCGCCGACAGAAACTTCCGTTCCGACACGGCAATATCCGCCGCGATCGTCTCGAGGACGTAGCGGCGATTCTTGAGACCGGTGAGGGTGTCGGTCACGCTGAGCTGTTGGGCGGTTCTTCCGCTGGCCACCCGGCGGCGGTACAACACCACGCCGACCGCGGCAAAGAGCGCGGCAGCGACGACGGCGGCGTTGCGTTGATTCTCCTGGCGGGCCAGGGTGAGTTCAGCCGTCGCCTGCTGCGCGCGCAGCTGCGCGATCTCGGACTCGCGCCGCTCGACCTGATAGCGACGCTCGAGCAATTCGACGCGGCGGGTGCGCTCGGCGTCGAAGATCCTGCTGTTGACCTGCTGAAACATCTTCAGCGACGAGACCGCGCTCGCATAGTCGCCGGCGCGCTCCTGGCTCGCCGCGAGCTGGGCCCAGGCCTGACGCTGCAATTCGAGGTTCCCCGCCTTCTCCACGATTCGCAGCGCCTCGCGCGCCTGGACGATCGCCTGGCGCGGCGAGCCATGCGAACGCTCGATCTCGGACATCGCCAGGTGCACTTGCGCGGCAGTCGTCTGCTCGCCCACTTCGAGGGCCATCTCGAGCGAGTCGTCCAGTTCGTCGTTGGCGAGACGGTCGTTTCCCTGCCTGCTGTGAATCAGCGCCAGGTTCCGCAGCGACGCCGCGATGCCGGCGCGGTCGCCGATCTTTCGGCGCAGCGCGAGCGATTCGGTGTGGTGAGCCATCGCCCGCTCGAGGTCGCCCTTGTCGAAGTAGACGTCGCCGATGTTGCTGAGCGTGCCCGAGATGCGGTTGTCGCCTCCCAGCTCGCGGCGGAGGGCAAGCGATCGGTCGAAGTAGCTCAGCGCCCGATCCAGATCGCCGATCCGGTGATACACGATCGCGATGTTATTGAGGGAGAGGGCGATGGCGGATGTGTCGCCGCTCTTCTCGCGAAGCGCGAGCGCCTCGACGTGATACGCGAGCCCGGTCTCGTAGTCCGCAAGCGCGGTCGAATACACGAACCCGAGGTTGTTGAGCGCGGTCGAGACTTCGAGGTCGCGGCCAAGATCGCGGTAGGCCTTCAGCGATTCGCTGAAGTGGTCGACGGCGGTCACGACGTCGCCGCGGCGCTGGGCGATCACTCCCAGATTGTTGATGGCGCGGGCACGGCCGGCGGCGTTGCCCGTCTGTTCCGCCCGCGCTCTCCCCTTCTCGGCGAACCCGATTGCGTTGTCATACTGACTCACCGTCATGTAGGCCCACGCCATCTCGTTGAGCGTCCGGATCTCGTTCTCGGGATCGGGATACTCCGCGAACAGCGACAACGCCTCCTGCCCGTAGGTGATGGCATCGCGCGGCTTGTCCTGGCGCAGGGCGTCGGTGAGCCCCGCGAGAGTTCTGGCCCGGTCCAGTCCACTCTGGCCAGTCAGGCGCTGAAGCAGGTCAGCTGAGGTCTGACCGGCCGCCCCCAGCGGCCACAGGACGAGGGTCGAGACCAGCAGCCAGCATCGAAACATCGGCAACCCGAAAAGTATAGGCGGTCGATGACGATCACAGTCCTGTCGGACCGGTGTGACGGATTTGTTACGGACTTCCGTCGGTCGGGCCGTTTTGCGCGGATTGTCGCGTTTTGCGCAGTGGCATACGTACTGCTGAGTCGGACGCCAGCTCGACTAAAGCCACGAGGTCGGTTGTTTTCCGTCAGTGAAAGGCTCCCCCATGCGTCCGGTGACTGTCGTCTGCTGTGTTGTCGTCTGCTTGATCTCGCCCGCCGCAGGTTGGGCCCAAGAGGCCGACGACCCGCAGTCCGTGCCGCCGCCGACCGCGAGTGCTCCGGCAGACCCGGTGACGCCGGGCGATCAGCCGTCCACGTTCTTCGCCGGCCAGAAGCCGGATAGCCGGAGCTTCTGGGCGCCTTTCGCCGAGATCCCGCGCGACTTCGTTCGGTTTGGCTCGTTCGATACCCTGAAGGTCGTCGCGCTCGGTGCCGCGGGCGCAGCGGGCGCGCATCGCTGGGATGATGGCGGCATCGCGCACGCACAGCGGCACATGCCGGCCAACACCTACCGCGCCGGCAACGTGGGCGGGAATTTCTATTTCCAGACGGGCAGCGCCTTCGGTCTCTACGCCATCGCCAGGATCAGCGGATCGAACCGGGCCGCCGCGCTCGGGGCGGATCTCTTTCGCGCGCAAATCCTCACGCAAGGGATCGTGCAAGCCGGCAAGATCACGACGCAGCGGACCCGCCCCGACGGCAGCAACGACTATTCGCTGCCTTCGGGGCATGCCGCGTCGGCGTTCGCCACCGCCTCCGTGCTGCACCGGCACTTCGGCTGGGTCGTCGGCGTTCCCGCCTACGCGTTTGGCGCGTATGTCGGCGCGGCTCGCATGTCCGCGAACCGCCACCACCTGAGCGACGTCATCATGGGCGCGGCCGTCGGCATTGCCGCAGGCCGAACCGTCACCGTCGGCCTTGGCAAGACGCGGTTCGCGATGGGCGTCTCGCCGACATCCGGCGGCGCCGCAGTCACGTTCTCGAAGGGCAGGTAGGGCGGGGAAGGCGCCTCAGCTGCCCCACCTGCCCGACTTGCCGCACCCGCCCAAGATTGGCGCACGGCGGCGCGACAGGCGACAATGGGCCTGTGATTGCGCATCGCCACTCCCGCAAGGCCCTTGTCACCTGCGTTCTGTCCGCGTGTCTCCTCACTCCGGCCGGGCCCGCGGCACGGCGCCATTCGCAGACGCCAGGGGTTCGGCTCGTCGCCATTGGTGACATCCATGGCTCGGTACGACGGCCTGACCACGATTCTCAAGCGGACCGGACTGGTCGACGAGAAGCTTCGCTGGAGCGGTGGCCACACCACCGTCGTGCAGACCGGCGATTACACCGACCGCGGGGCCGACACGAAGAAGGTCATGGACCTTCTCATGCGGCTCGAGCGCGAGGCCAAATCCGCAGGCGCCCAGTTCACCGTGCTGGCCGGCAATCACGAGATCATGAATCTGATCGGCGATTTGCGGGACGTCACGCCGGAGATCTGTGCCGCCTTCGCCACTGCCGATTCACCCGCGCGGCAGGAAGAAGGGTGGAAGCAGTACGAACGCGTGGCCAAGGCGCGAGCGTCGGCGGTGACACCTGCCCCGCCGGTCTATTCCAAGACGCGTGAGGCGTGGATCGAGGCCCACCCGCCGGGCTGCCTGGATACCGCGACGCGTTCGCCCCGAACGGGACCTACGGCCGCTGGCTGCGTGAGAAAGACATCGCCGCAGTCGTCGATGGCACGCTGTTCATGCACGCCGGGCTCAATCCGTCGCGTCCGGCGCCAGCGTCGATTGCGGAGGTCAACGACAAGGTGCGCGCCGAGGTCCGGCGGCTCGACGCATTCCGCAAGCGCCTGACCGACAAACGCATCGCCACCGCCGCCTTCGACCTGCAGGAGTATATCGACGTCGCGGTCGTCGAGCTCCAGATGGCCTCCGCGGCGATCACCACGGCCAAGGCCGAACAAAAGGAAGTGCCGCCACTCGACATCACCTTCCTGCGCGAAGCGCAGGAAATCTTGAACATCCCTAAGTGGATCGTCGTCGAGCCCGAGGGGCCGCTCTGGTTCCGCGGCTGGGCGAGCTGGCCGGAAGAGTCCACGGCGGCGCAGGCGATGGCCTTCCTCGATCAGATGAAGCTGACCCGTATCGTTGTCGGCCACACACCAACAGCGGACCGGCGCATCGGGGTCCGGTACGGCGGCCGCGTCGTGATGATCGATACCGGCATGCTCGCGCCCTACTTCATGGGCAACGCGTCAGCCCTCGAGATCGTCGGGGCGCGAATGAAGGCGATCTATGCCGACGGCGACGTCGATCTCACCGTGCCCAAGGCCGCGGCGAGGCTTGCCCCCGGATGGCCGGTGAGAAGTCTGGCCAGCAGCCCGGTCGCGTTGGCGACGGCGAAGCTGAGCCCCTTGAGGTTGCGCTCGACCGGCACGCCCGGGATCGGTCGCGGATAGCCACTCGCGGCCACGGCGAGGTGACCGCTCGGATCGAGCGACACTCTCACGGTGTCGCGCGGCAGGCCCATATCCAGTTCCACCGCCACCACGCCCGCGAGACTTCCCGGTAACCAGCGAACATTCGCCTGCGGTCCCGCGGCGACGATGTCGACGTCGTCAGCGCGACACGCGCGAACCTCCTCGGCCAGCAACGATTCGTAGGCGGCGTTGTCGGTCCCGAGACTCAGATTGATCAGGCGGACGCGGGCGTTCCGCGCCCACCGCAGCGCCGCCACCAACGCTGCGCCGGTCGTGCGGAGATCGCGATCGAACACCTTGATGGCGATCAGCTCCGCTTCCGGAGCCTTCTCGCGAATGACCGCTGCGACCGCGGTCCCGTGCCCGAGGCGATCCACCCACTCAGCAACCTCGTGACCGGCGTCGTCGATGCCGATGCCGCTCGCCACCCCTTGCACGTGGGGGTGGGCGGCGTGGATTCCGCTGTCGATCACGGCGACCGTCACCCCGCCGCCGCGGACCGCCGCGAGGTCCTGGAGTCGAAGCTCGAACGCCGCTGCACCTGCCAGGCGAGGCTGACGGCGGGGCTGGCTACTTCGTCTTCGCGCCCGCGAGCATCGCGACGGCCGACAGCGTCGTCTGCGCCGCGTTCAGGCCGAGACGGAAATCCTTGTCCGAGAAGGTCGTGTAGACGTCGATCGGCTGGTGCCAGGTCGGATTCCAGCCGCCGCCCGTGTGCATTCCGCGCTCGTTCTCGCGCAGGCTGATCGCGGGGACGATGTCCATGAACGGGGTCGAGTCGGTGTTGGTCATGTGGTGGCCGACCGCGGCGGGATAGTCGGTCGCGTACTTCTCGTTGGCATCACGGAAGAAGAACGCGAGCTTCATCGCCTCGTCCGCTCGTTTCGCCGTCGACTGGAACTCGATATTCACGTCGGCCTCGGGCCGCTGCTCCTTGCTGTATGTCCCATCGGCCCGCGGCATGCCGTGATCCCACATCATCATGTCGTGCTGGATCATCGCGATCCATTTCGGCTCGGGGTAACGGCCGGATCCCGGCGGGTTCTCCTGCCCCTGCAGCTTCTCGCGCTGCTCGACGTAGGCACGCGCGCCGTTCAACCCGGTTTCCTCGTTGTTCCAGAGCGCAAAGCGAATCGTCCGGTCGGTCTGCACATCGGGCATGCTGAAGACTCGCGCGAGCTCCATGACGAGCGCGGTGCCCGATCCGTTGTCGTTGGCCGCTTCGCCCCAGCCATGGCCATCCATGTGCGCGCCGACGATGTACATCTCGTTGGGCCGCGTCGTTCCGACCTTCGTGCAGTAGACCTGCTTCGCGCGGACCGGGAGTCGTCGGCTCGCGATTCAGCTCGCGAAGCTTGACGTCGGGCTGCGCCTCGGGATCGTTGTTGACGCCGGTTCGGCGGGTGACGCCGCGCAATCGCGAGCCCCCCTGCCCGGCACGATATTCCCCGCTCGCAATCTCGGGACTCGGCGGCTTCGCCGTCCCCTGGCCACCACCGCGACCGCCGCCTCCGCCACCGCGGTTCGGCGGAGCCGGGTTGTACTCGGACTGATCCGTTCGGTCGCGCAGCCGTAGCTTTTCAGCTGGGCTTCAATCCAATCGACAGCCTTGCGGTTGCGCTCTGTGCCCTGCCGGCGATCGCCGAACTGCGTGAGCCCTTTGACCGTCGCCTTGTATCGCTCGAGCTCGAGCCGGCTGACGAGCGTCTGGACCGGGTCGTTCGCTTTCGCCGCCGCCTGAGCCTGAGCTTGCCCCTGGCCTTGCGCCGTGCCCATCGCCCCCGCTGCAACCATCACCAACGCCGCCAGCATCACCGCTGCTTCCGCATTCCCGCGCCCTCCGCGCGGCAGTGTAGCGCGAAACGCCGTTCCTCGTGCTGCGAGCCGCGTTCCTCGTGCGGTGCGTGTGCCGTGTCCCGAGTGCGGTGCTGTGTGCCGTGCCCGAGTGCGGTGCCGTGTGCCGAGTGGAATGTGCCGGGTGAAGTGTGTCGAGTGCAGTGTGCGACGTCCCCGTCTGCGGTGTCCCGAGTGCTGAGTCCGGAGGCCCTGTCCGGTGCCGATCGCCGAGAGCAGATAGCCGATAGCTGAATGTCAGCGCGTCGTCGCAGGCGTCGGGACGCCGAAGAGGCGATTGAAAGTGCTCGCGCGCGCCAGCAGGTCCGGGGGACGGCCGCGTTCGACGATCCGGGCGCCGTCGAGCACGATGATCTCGTCGGCCTGGACCGCCAGATCGCGGCGGTGCGAGATGAGGATGGTGGTGCGGCCGCGCATGACGGTTCGGTAGCCGTCGGTGACGAGGCGTTCCGACACCGGATCGAGTGCAGCTGTCGGCTCGTCCAGGACGAGGACGGTTGGCCCGGCGAGAAACGCGCGGGCGAGCGCGATCCGTTGACGTTCTCCAGCTGAAAGCGCCAGGCCGCGCTCGCCGACCACGGTGTCATACGCCTGTGGCAGTCCTTCGACGAACGGCCGGATCCCCGCGGATTCGGCGGCGGCGCGGATCTCGTCGAGCGTCGCGTCCGGCCGGACGTAGCGGATGTTCTCGGCAATGCTCGCGTGAAGCAGCACCGGTTCCTGCTCGACGAGCACGACGTGACGCCGGACGTCGGACAGCTCGAGCTCTTTCAGATCGACGCCATCGAGCGTGACCGTGCCGTGATCCGGATCGAGCAACCGCGTCGCCAGGAGCGCAATCGTCGACTTGCCGCTCCCGCTCGCACCGACGATCGCGAGGGATCGTCCAGGCTCAACCGTAAAGCTCACCCCGTCGAGCACGAGGCCGCTGCGATCGGTCCCGATCGTCACCTCGCGAAAGGCGATCGTTCCACGCGGGTTGGGCAACGCCACCGGAGCTGCCGGCTCTCGCACGTCGATCTCCGCGTCGAGCATTTCGACGACGCGCCGCCACGACACGCGCGCCGTGGCCAGGCTCGCGTAGAGGCCCATCAGCGCCTGCGCCGGCGCAAAGACGCGCATCTGATAGGCGAGGAACGCGCCGAACGTGCCGAGCGTCAACGTGCCGTCGATGACCCGGCTGCCCCCGTACAGAAACACGGCCGCCGAACCGAGTGACAGCAGCATGCCCGGCAACCCGCCCGCGAAATAACTGATCCGCTGCATGCCCATCACCGCCGCGATAAAGGCGTCGTTCAGGCGGCGGAACCGCGTCGCCTCGCGCCCCTGCGCGTTCGACGTCACCACCAGCGCGTTGGCCTGCAGCGTTTCGATGAGAAAGCTGCCGAGATCGGCGCTCCTCTGCCGGAGATCCGCCACCCGCGTCTCGAGCCGCCGCCGATAGTGCACGAGCGCCCACAGGCTCGCGGGCATCACCGCAAGAGCGACGAGCGCAAGGCGCCAGTCGAGCCACACCATCATGACGAGGCTGCCGGCCAGGAACAGCACGTTGCCGACCCACGCCAGCGCCGCTTCCGCGGCGACGCGCTGGATCTCGCCGATGTCGCCATTGATGCGAGCGATGATGTCGCCCAGCCGGGTGCGGGCGTAGAACCGGGGCGAGAGCCGCTGCAGGTGCGCGTAGAGCGCGAGGCGCATGTCGAACAGGATGTCCGCCGACACGCGGGTGTAGCGCAGGCCGCTGACAACGTTCAGGACGAAGCCGAGCACGCCGAGCGCCGCAAACCACAGCACGATGCGCTGGAGGGCGGCGAGGTCGCGACCGATCAGTGCCCGATCGATCAGATCGCGGGTCAGAAACGGCACCGCGAGTGTCGTCGCGGTGCTGATCAGGCTGATGAGGAGGACGAGGGTCAGGCGCCGCCAGTACGGCAGCAGATAGCTGAAGGCGCGACGAAGCGCGGGATCGCGCGGTTCACCGGACATCTCGACTGGCGCTCAGCGGTCATTAAACCACTTCCGGCGCCGTCGACGGCGCCGGTCAGTCGGCGTGCTGGACCCGGGAGCGGTCTTCCATTTCCTTCTGACCGCGCAGGATCGAGCACCAGTCCTTGTGATTCGCCACGGGCATGCCGCATTCCACGCACACGCGAGTGCGGGCGACCGGCTCGGACTTGCCACCAAAGAGTTTCTTCAACAAAGACACACGCGCCTCCGGGCCGAAAGAAGTTCGGGTTCGAGAGTTCCAGATGTTCCGGGGTTGACTTCGGAACTCAGGCACTTCGAAACGTCGGAACCCTTATCTCGATACGTTAGACGCGGCAAGTATGTTTCGGGTTGGCAGCCCTTTTCGGGTCAGTCCTGGGCGGTCGACCGGTCGGTGGGGCGTGGCAGCACGAACAGGTTGGTCGTCTGGTCGGCGTTCATCTCGATGGTCCGCAGGTAACGGAAGCTTGACGCCTCATAGACGTCGATGGTCGCCCCGGCCTGGAAAATGTAGAGCAACCGGCCGTTCGACGAGACCCGCAGCGACATCCGGGGCCGGCCGGCGAAGTCGACCCGATTGATGAGTTTCTTCTGCTCGAGATCGAACGTCCAGAACTCGTAGCGGCCGATCTGCTGGAGCAGGCCGTAGCCCCGCTTGCGGTCGGGAGCCATGGCGAAACCGACGCCCTCGGCCGGGCCGATCGGACTGAAATCGACCGTCTTACCGACCAGGTTCACCCGGCCGATGCCCATGATGCGCCGGTTCATGACCGGGTCCTGCACCGAGAACAGGCCGGTGAAGAAGCCCGGATCGTCGTTGATGTCGTCAACGGCGCCGAAGCTCACGCGGCCCAGCCCCTGTTCGATCGGCCGGCTGAGGGCCCAGGTATCGACTTCGGTGAAGTTCTCGGTTTCGACGATCAGGATGTCGTCGCCGAAGAAGTAGAGCAGCTTGCCGTCGGGCGAGAACCGGATCGACACGTTCTCGCGCGTCTCACCGCCGGGCCAGGGAATGTCGCGGGTGATCTTCTTCTCGCGCAGGTCGTAGAGCTGCAACGCGACGTCGCTGATGTCCCAGCGATCGGATTTCTTCGTGGCGCTCCGCGTCAGCAGAATCAGGAAGCGCTCGAGCGGATCGACCTGCATGCTGCGGATGCGGGTGCGGGTCGCGCCGGTGCTGAGCGTAAAGGTGTCGAGCGTGCGCGCGGGACGCGATGTCGACGATCTCGATCTTCTCGAGCGTCGAGTCGAGCACGTAGAACTTCTGCTTGCTGAAGGACAGGATCAGCGAACGCGGGATGCCGGTCTTGAGCTTGATGTCCCCGATCAGCTTCTCGGTGGCCTCGTCGAAGATCTG
The DNA here is from genome assembly GCA_963841895.1 of uncultured Acidobacteriota bacterium. Lineage (GTDB taxonomy): Bacteria > Acidobacteriota > Vicinamibacteria > Vicinamibacterales > UBA2999 > JACCSI01. Next base: position 2,474 of record CAWJEO010000004.1, on the reverse strand, counting down.
GATGTCGCCCTTGTAAGTCCCGACGTAGAGGAGGCTGTTGCCGCCGTTGAGGGCGACGCCGCGGCCAAACCGCTGCGCATCGACGCTGATGCCGGCGGCACACACCGGCGGCGAGCATGCGAGCGCGGCCGCGGGCGGCGCGGGCGCTGAAGGAGTGCGCGTTCATACCGGTGCTCCCGTTCACTTCTTGTCCGGGAAGATCAGGTCGATGTTGCGCCAGTCCTTCTGCGCCGCCGCGCACTTGGCGGTCCAGTCCGGCGCGTGATTGAGCTGGTCCGGCACCTGCGCCGGCCAGAAGCAGCCCATGTGGCAGTCGAAGAGATCGCGCTCGACCGGCTGACACAGCCCGGCCGTTCCACCGTTGCGGTCCGCTTCCCAGCCGGGCGCGAAGACCAGCGAACACCCGTGAGGAATATGCGGCGGTTCGGGCTGCTGCGGCGGCCCCTGCTGGAGCGCCACCACGTCCCTGGTCGCCTCCTCCATCCGCGCCGCCTTGCGGTTGATCGCTTTCAGGTGAGTCATCATGCCCTCGTCCTTCATGACACGCGCTCGGCGACGTCCCCGTCGAACTGACGGAGGAACGCCGGATTCTTCAGCGCAATCTCGCCGTAGATCTCCAGGCAGGTGTGGGTCCAGCCGCGGATCCATTCGCAATAGTGCAGGTTCGGCCGCTCGGTCGATCCGTAGCGGGTGTTGGCCTCGTGATAGCAGCCACCGGCACAGATTGGCCGCGCCCAGCAGGTGCGGCAATCGGTCTTCGCCTCGATATGGTGGCTCTCGAGAAACGCCTGCTGCTGTTCCCAGCTGACGCCGTTTCGGACATCGCCGAGCTGGTGGGAATCGGAGCCGGCGAAGCGGTGACAGAGCGCGACATCGCCGTCCGTCGCGACGCCCATCAGCCCAAGGCCGGCGCCGCAGGGATACGCCTTGGCATGGCCCTGGTGAATCTCCTGCAGCGTCTCGCGCACGTTCGAAAACCCATGATGCCGGTTGGCCAGCGCCGCGTCCCGGTATTCCTCGGCGAGCCGCCGGAACTGCGCCAGCAGGTCGTCGAACCCGCCGTCGCTGATCGCGTAGTCGCGCTTCGGCGCCGTCGTCACCGGCGCGAAGCCGACTTCCCAGAAACCCATCTCGTCGGCGAGGTGACGATAGATGCGGGTGACGTCCAGCGTCTGCCGCGTCAGCGTCACGCGGGCGCCGATCGGCCGCGACCGATGGCGAGCGAGCAGCGCCTTGATCTTCGGCGCCGACGACGTCGTAGCTGCCGGCGCCGTTCTTGAAAACGCGGAAGCGATCCTGCAGCTCCTCCGGCCCGTCGATCGAGATGGTGACGCCGACGCGATTCTCGGCCAGGAACTCGATGACATCAGGCCGCAGCAGCGTGGCATTCGTGGTCAGGCTGAAGTCGATCTCCTTGCCGACTTCGGCGGCCCGCCGCCTCGCGTAGGCGATCGTCGATTTCAGGACCGGGAAATTGAGCAGCGTCTCACCGCCGAAGAACGTCATGTGCGCGGTCGGACTCTCGCGCGCTTCGCGCAGGAGGAACTCGACGCTCTCGCGCGCGGTCTCCTCCGACATGAACTTCGGCTGCTTGCCATTTTCGGTGTCGACGATCTTGTCCTCGCCGTACTCGTAGCAATAGGTGCAGCTCAGATTGCACTGGTTCGTGACGTTCACGACCAGCGTCTGCAGCGGCACCGGCCGAAGCGGCATGATCTTGGGCGCGACGTGACGACCGCGGCGTCGCCGATCGCGCGGACGCGCCGTAATTCGCCGACCGCGTCGGCCACCGCCGCCGAATCGAACTGCCCCGCCAACGCCGCGGCGAGTGACTGCTGATCCGATGGCGCGCCATCGAGGTGATCGAGGACCGCGCCCGAACACTCGTCGAGCGCAAACACCGCGGCGCTCGGGACGAGGTAAAGAAACTGCTGCCCCGCCGACTCGAAGCGATGAAATTCGCGCCGCTCGATCCTGCTCATGTCCATTCCAGTCGTCGCATCCGTCGCCGCTAGCGGCCGGCGTTGACGGGCTCCCATCGCATATAGAGGGGAACCGTCACCAGCAGGTGGGCGCGCGCCCTCAAGGTCTTCGCGGGCTTCCCCGCTGCTGCCTCGGGGGCGTAGGTCGCGACGGCGTACACATCGCCGATGTTGTTGCGGCTCCCGCGCCGCGCCGGGTTCGGTCCATCGATGTTCGGCGTGAACCGGCCCGACTTCGCATCGATCTGCCCCACGAACTTCACGTCGTCGTCGTCATACGTCGCCGCGTACTCTTCGAGCGACCAGGTGGCCGGGATCAACCCGAGATCGATATCGTCCGGCGTGTCGTCTCGGCCGTCGGGTCCGTTGTCGAAGGCCCGCGCCTCGAATTGCGCGAGCGCCTTCGGAAACGCGCCGCCACCGACTCGCGCCATTGCCCACGTCGGCCCGACCTTGATGATGTCGACGCTATCGTGAACGGCCAGCACCTTT
>CAWJEO010000003.1:0-34131 GCA_963841895.1 uncultured Acidobacteriota bacterium | reverse complement strand
GCGCTACTTCTGGCGCGCGACCCATTCCGCGATCGCCGCGATCACATTCTGCGAGACGTGGCCGTCTACGGCCATGTACTCCGACGGCGAACTGCGGCCGGTGCCGACGATGAAGAGGTGGTTCGCCAGCGGGAAGTCGGCAAACGTGACATTCGAGCCGCGTGCCGAGCGCCGCCTTCCACTTGGCGAAATCGTCCATCGTCACCTGATAGTCACGGCCGCCCTGCAGGATCAGCATCGGGAGTTCGAGCGTCGCGGCCGCGGCCGGCGGGTGGTAATCGCGCAGATCGACAAAGTACGACGCCGGCGCACTGAACGGCGGGGAAGCGACGGGCGGATCGGACGGCTTCAGCGTCTTGATGCGCGCGGCCATCTGCTCGTAGGCCTCGATCTGCTGCCGTTCCTCGGGTGTCACGGTGCCGTCGAGTTCGGCGAGATAGCGCTACTGGTCGATGATCGACTGCTCGAGCGAACTCCACCGCGCCCGCCAGCACGATCAGACCGCGCAGCCCCGCACCGGCGGCGATGGCAATGCGTGGCGCGACCATCCCACCAAGACTGTGCCCGGCCACGAACACCCGCCCCGGATCGATCCCGCTCGTCTTGCGCAGCAACTCGACCGCCGCGACCGCATCGTCGATCGTCTCTTCCTGACCGTGAACGTCGTCGAGCCCGGCGCGATCCTGAGCCCGCGCTGCCTCGTGCGCTTCTCGTAGCGCAGCACGGCAGTGCCCCGCGACGCGAGCCCGTGCGCCAGGTTGCGGAAGATCTTGGTCGGCCCGATGCTCGAATCGCGATCGCCCGGCCCCGAGCCGTGGACGAGGACGACCGCGGGCCACGGACCGGCGCCATTCGGGATCGTCAGCGTGCCGGGAAGCGGCCAGCCGCCGGCATCGACCGTGACGTCACGTTCGGTAAACGTGGAGCGATCGACGTAAGGCGAGTCGACGAACGGTGTCGTCGGGGCGGCCGGACGGACAAGAAATCCCGCGACCTGATTCGCGGTGTTGAACACGATCTGCACGTCGGCTCGGGCGCGTTCGAACTCCGCAGGGATGAGCACGATCCGGAAGTCGCCCTTCGTCTGCACGCGGCCGGGCTCCTGACGGCGGAATGCCCCGGCCTGCGCGACGATGGCGCTCCACGTCAGGCGCAGTTTGTCTTCGGGAAGCGCCTCGCGCATCTTCGGATCGAAGGCCGCGACGACCTCGGGAAAGTTTCCGGCCGCGAGTCGGCTGACGATCGATCGATGCGCCGAGCGACGCCGGATCCGCCGGTGTTGAGCGCCGATGACCGCCGCCGTGAGCGAGACGAGAGCCGCGGGCGCGAATCACCTCGCCACGATACCACCCGATCTCAGTCCGCACGGAGTGCGACCGCCGGATCGACACGTGAGGCCCTGCGCGCCGGGATCAAAGTCGCCAGCGCGGCGACGAGGCTCAAGAGAACGGTGACGATGACGAACGTGAGCGGGTCGCGCGGGGACGTTCGGGGCAGCGCGCTCACAATCAGTTGGCCGACACCGAGCGCGCCGTGGAGACCGATCGCCAGTCCGAACCCGAGATTCCGCAGTGTCCGCCTGACGAACATCCACGTCACCTCGCGGGCATCGGCGCCGAGCGCAAGTCGGATGCCGATCTCCTGTTTGCGCTGCGCGACGGCCCCTGCCGTGACGGCGGCGAGTCCGACAGAGGCGACGACGAGCGCGATGACCGCGAGAATGCCGAGCCACGTGCTGAAGAGTTGCGGACCAAACCGGTCCGCGCGATTGCCGTGTCGAGCGTCTCGAGGCCATAGACGGCCAGATCGGCGTCGAGACCACGAACCTCGGTGCGCAGGCGCGACGCCGCACTGGCCAGTCCTGCGGGCGATCGGGCGATGATGATGGCGCTGCGCAGACCAGGATCGAGCCTCCAAGGCGCATACACGACAGGATCTGGCGGCGAGTCCCTGTCGGACAAGACGTGGCATCGACGCACTCACGCCGACGATGCGCAGCGGCGGCAGTGGTGTCGCCGCGGGCGCTGGTGAAGCCATCCGAATCTGCTGTCCTATCGGGTCGCTCGATTTGAAACCGAGATCAGCGAAGCGCTGGTTGACCACCACGCTCTCTTCGCCAGGCAGGCTGTCACGAGCCGACAGGCTGCGACCACGCACGATGGGCGCGCCCACCACTTCTGAATATCGCGGTGCCGACCCACGTCAGCATGGCGGTCGATGCCGCGGGCCCGCTCGCGGGCGGTCGACCGTCAAGCGAGAGTCGCCACTGCGGCGCTGCCGGAAACGACACAAACGGGGCTTCGCTCTGAAGAATGCGCCCCCGGCAAAGTCCGGTGCGGTCGACAACTGCTCTTCGAGCTGACCGAAGAATCGACGGCGCAGGTCTACCGTGTTGGTACGCCGCCGGCAGCGACACCTGCCCGGTCACCATGCCGCCCGAGTTGACGCGTCGATCGTCGCTTTGCATCGTCAGGAAGTTGCGCCAGAGCAGCCCCGCACCGCTCAACAGCATGAGCGTCAGCGCGAGCTGCGCGATCATCAGCGCATCGCTCCATCGCCGCGCCGGCCGGCTGATCGAGGCAGCGCGACCGCTATCCTTCAAGGCGTCGTGCAGCGACAGCCTGGTGACGTGCAGCGACGGCAGAAGCCCGAAGGCCAGGCTCGTCAACAGGCACAGCAAGCCGACGAACGCGAACCCGAGCGTGTCCATCGATCCGTCGAACCAATACATCCGCGTCGATCCTGGTGCCGCCCCGGGCTCGATAATGTCGAAGCCGACGGCGATTTGCTGAACCCCGATGCGCGCGAGCGCGAGGCCCGCGACTCCTGCGAGGACGGCGAGGAGCACGCACTCGATGAGGAGCTGCCGGACGATGCGCCAGCGCGGCGCGCCAATCGACGCGCGGATCGCCACCTCGCGCGACCGGTGCGCCGAGCGGGCCAGGAGCAAGGCCGCAAGGTTGGCGCACGCCACGAGCAGCACGAACACGACCGCGCCCATCATCGTCATCAACGTGCCGGTCATGCCTTCGGGCCGCGTGTCGCGCAACCGCTTGACCGTGGTTCGCAAGGTCGCGTGCTGGACGCCGCATGGTCCGTCGCGAGACGCGCCCCAATCGTCGCGACTTCGCTCTGCGCACGGGCGAGCGAGGCGGACTCGGTGAGACGTCCAACCACCGCGATGTTCCGGTCGCCGCGCTTCGCCTCGAAGATGCCGGGCGCCTGCGCCAACGGCTCCCAGGCCTCGGCAATGAACGGATACCGCACGTCGGGCGGCATCACGCCGATGATGACGGTGGGCACGCCATTCACTCGTACGGTGCGGCCGATCACGGCCGGGTCGCCGCCGTAGCGTCGGAGCCATGCGCCATGGCCGAGCAGCAGGACGGCCGGCGCGCCGGGCCGGTCGTCGTCCGGTCGGAAGTCTCGGCCGAGGATCGGCGCCAGTCGCAGGACCGAGAAGGTGTTGGCCGAGAGATACGCGCCGCGGAACCGCTCGGCCGGTTGCTCTTCGCCGCTGATGTTCATCGCGCCGCCGGTCGACGCGGCCAGGCCTGCGAACACCGTCGTCCCCACTGCGTAGTCCTGGAGATCGAGGACGGGCACGCCCTCTTCGCGACCTTGTGCATTGATGGTGTTGATCGCGACGAGTCTGCCCCGCGTCGTCGAACGGCATGTCCTTCAGGAGGGCCGCGTTGATGACTGCGAAAACCGACGCGTTGACGCCGATGCCGAGGGCGAGCGCGGCGACCGCCGCGACGGTGAAGCGCCGATCCTTGACGAGCATCCGGACCGCAAAGCGCAGGTCCTGCGAAATGTCCTGGAACCAAGGCAAGACCCAGACGTCGCGCGCCCGGTTCATGGCCAGCGCGTCGCTGCCGAACGCCCTCTGACTCGCGTCGCGTGCCGCGGCCGTGCTCAGGCCGTCGCGTTCGAGCAGCTCGCGCGCCATCTCGCGATGGACCGCCATCTCTTCGGCGAGCTCATCTTCGTGGCGACGACGCCTCAACAGGTATGCAAGCCGGCGAACCCATCGAGCCATAGCTGTCATTCTCCCATCGACAGACGATGGGAGAATAACACGGTTCTCTGCGGTCCGCTTGACGCGCTACTTCGCCGTGCGCATCTCGCCGGTCCAGCGCTCCTGCGGCTGGACGTGGATGCCGAGCTGATCGAGGAGCCGCACCACCGAATACGAGACGACCGCGTCGAGCGACTCGGGGTGGTTGTAGAAGGCCGGCGTCGGCGGACGAATCGACACTCCCATCCGCGCGAGCGTGAGCATGTTGCTTCAGGTGAATCTCGCTGAGCGGTGACTCGCGCACCGCCAGGACCAGCCGCCGCCGCTCCTTCAGGATCACGTCGGCGGCGCGATGGATCAGGTTGTCGCCCACGCCGTGCGCGATCGCCCCGAGTGTTCGCATGCTGCACGGCGCGATCACCATGCCCATTGTCAGATAGGAGCCGCTGGCGATGGCGGCGCCGACGTTGGCCCATTGCATAGCGCTCGTCAGCCAACTCCTGCACTTGCGGCACGGTGTAAGTGGTTTCGTGGACCAGCGTCCGCGCCCCCCACTGGCTCATCACCAGGTGGGTTTCGACGTCGGTGTCGCGCAGCATCTCGAGCAGCCGGACGCCGAAGATCGTCCCGCTCGCGCCGGTGATCCCGACGATGAGGCGGCGCGGCGTCAGACTGTTCCATATCACGACTGTATCAAAAGCGGCTTTCGGCTATCAGCTTTCGGCTCTCGGCTTTCGGCTCTCGGCTCTCGGCTCTCGGCTTTCGGCACTCGGCAGTCCCGTACTCGGCACTCCGCACGCCGCAGGCCCCACACGAGGCACCCCGCACGAGGCACGCCGCACGAGGCACCGCACGCAGCACACGTCCCGAGGCACGAAGCACCGGACCAGGAACGAGGAACCAGGAACAAGGAACGGAACCGTGCTACCCTTCCCAACGTCTATCGATGGGAGTGGCGATGAAGTTATCCGCAGAGATTCTTCCAGGGACGCTCGACATGCTGATTCTCCGGGTGCTGGCCCGCGAGTCGCTGCACGGCTACGGCATCGCGCAGCGGTTTCGGGTCTTTCAGAAGACGTGCTTCAGGTCGGCGAGACTGCGCTCCACCCGGCCTTGCAGCGGCTCCTCCTCAACGACTACGTCGAGGCGGAATGGGCGGCGTCGGAGAACAATCGCCGCGCCCGCTTTTTACCGGCTGACGCCGCGCGGGAAGAAGCACCTCGCCGCCGAGCGCGCCGGTTTCGATCGCTACGTGACGGCCATCCACCGGGTCCTCCAACTGGCGTGATCTCTCCAACTGGCGTGATCTATGGGCACTTTCTTTCGACGGCTGCGGGCGCGCCTCCGCTATCGGCGGTTCGATCGCGATCTTGCCGACTCGCCTTTCATCGCGACATGAAGCACGCCGAGCTGGCGCCCGACTCGATCGACGACGCGGAATGGGCCTGAACGAACGTCCGCCGTCAATCGCAGCATGGGCAACGAGTTGCTGATGCGTGAGCGAGCGCGCGACGTCTGGGTGCCGCCAAGCCTTGATGCGCTGAGGCGGAGACGTTTCGTAGCGCGTGCCGATTGCTCGTCCGTCGGCCGCTCTTCACCGCTGCGTCGGTCGCTGCTCTGGTGCTCGGCGTCGGCGCCGCGACTCTCGCCGTATTCGCTCGCGAGCGCCCTGCTCTTCAGGCCGTTGCCGGTGGATCGACCCGAGGAGCTTGCGTTCTTGAGCGCACCGTCGTTCTCCTATCCGATCGTGCAGGAGGTCCGCGCTCCAGAGTTCGTTCTTCGCCGACGCCTTCGGGTGGACGCTCGAACGGTCCAAGACACCGCGTGGGGAACCAAGGCGGAACGGTCAGCTCGTGCTTGCGGCGACAGGCAACATCCACCAGGTCCTCGGCGTGAAGCCGAGCACCGGACGTCTGTTGACGAGCGACGACGACCGCCCAGGTAGCGGCGGTTGGCGTCTTGAGCTTCGCGACGTGGCAGCAGCGGTTCGGCGGTCAACCCTCGGCGCTTGGTGCCATCGTCCGCGTTCGCGGCATCCCGGTGACGATTGTCGGTGTAGCTCCGCCCGGCTTCTTTGGCGTCGCGCCCGGCCGGTTGCCCGATGACCGTGGCGGTGAGCCTGGTTCCGCAACTCACGCCCGAGGACGGCGATGTGCTGGGTCAGCGAGGGCATGCCTGGCTGCACGTGATGGGGCGCCTGGCGCCAGGGGTGTGCTCGCTGCGGCGAATACGCAGTTCAGAGTCGTGTGGCCGCAGATTCTCGAAGCGACCGCAGACCCGAAGGAAGCGCCCGAGCGCCGCGCCCGCTTTCTGTCTCGCGAGAGCAGCCTTGCCGACGGCCGCGCCGGCTATTCTTCGGTCCGCAATCAGTTCCGAGCCACTGTTGATTCTCGCCGCGCTGGGCGCTGCTATGGCTCGTCGGCTGCGTCACGGTGGCCAACCTGCTGATCGCGGGAGCCTGGGGGCGCTCGCGTGAACTCGCGGTGCGTCTCGCACTTGGATGCGGTCGAGCCAGGATCGCGCGCCACTGCTGATCGAGGGCCTCGTGCTCGCATCGATCGCGGCGCTGGTGGCCGTCGTCCTGTCGCGGTGGGCCGCCGGCGGTCTCGTCTCGCTCATCGCGACGAGCGCGATCCGGTCGTGCTGGATTTCGTTGTGGACGACCGGCTCACCCTTTTCATCGGTGTGCTGGTGGTCGCGAGCGCGCTGGTCTTCAGCGTCGCGCCCATGATGCTCGCCCTTCGACTGGAACTCGGCCCGGCCCTGAAAGCCGGTTCGAGGACCGTCGCCGCCCACGGCCGGATCCTGAGCCGCGTGCTGGTCTCGACGCAGTCCGCTGTCTCCGTCGTTCTTCTGATCAGCGCGGCGCTTCTGCTGCGCAGTTTCGGGCATCTCGTGACCACCGACCCGGGATTTGACGCGAGACAGCTGCTGATTGCCGAGCTCGATCCGTCAACGGCGCACCCGTCGCAGACCGAGCGCGTCCGGCGCCAGTCGGCCGCCGGCGACGCGCTGGATCGAGCCGCGCGAGTGCCAGGAATAGGTCCGCAAGTGTCGCGATGTATTCACCGATCAGCCATGATGATGGCTGGTGGACGCAGACTATCGGCGTCGACGATCGCCCACCGGTGGAGTCGGGAGCGACGACGTTCTTCAACGCGGTCGGGCCGAACTACTTCGCGACGACCGGCACCGGCTGATCGCGGGGCGCGAGTTCAGCGCCGCCGACGCGAACGGCGCCGAACGCGTCGCGATCATCAACGAATCACTGGCCGTATCGGCCTTCGGCCAGCAGAGTCCACTCGGGCACCGCATTACCATTGGCCGCAACGCCGATCGCCGCAGCCTCACCATCGTCGGCGTGGTCGCCGACGCGACCTATCAGCGCCTGCAGGAAGCGCCGCGGGCGATCGCCTATCTGCCGCATCGCCAGACGACCGAGGCGCTGACTGGCCGTCCCGTGTTCGTGGTCGCGCGCGTCGTGCAGCCGTCGAGCGAGGTGACCGACGCCCTGCGCGAAGCGCTCGCCGGCGGCAGCCCGATTGGAAGCGTGAGAGTCGAGCCGCTCGTCGAGTCGGATTCGCGACTCGCTGGTCACCGAGCGGATTCTGGCGGTGCTCGCCGCGGGTCTGGCGGGGTGCGCGCTGCTGCTGGCGTGTGCCGGCCTGTTCGGATTGCTGATGCACCTGGTGGCGTGACGGACGCGCGAGATCGGCGTCCGGATGGCGCTGGGCGCGCGGACCGCTGACGTGGTCCGACCGGTAATGGACGCGCTCGGCCTGGCGGCGATTGGCCTGGGCATCGGCGCGTCGGTGGCGTGGGCCGGCGCCGGCGTGATTCGCAGCGTCCTCCACGGCATCGAGCCGGACGACCCGGTCGCCTACGGCGGCGTCGCCCTGCTCACGCTGCTCGTCTCGGCCGCCGCCGGACTACTGCCCGCGCGCCGCGCCGCCCGCGTCAATCCGATCGAAGCGTTGCGGGTGGAGTACCGAGATCGGTTCGGGGTGTGGCTCGATCGGGGGTTGGTTCGCGGTTCTGAGGGGTTCTGGTGATGTGGCGAACTTCAGGATCACGAGCCGACCATTAGATCCGAAAGCGAACCTGAGATCGCCAGATCATCAGATCCCAGATCGCAAGCGTCAGAACTTGATGGCATACCCGGCTCCCATCTTCAGCGTCGGCGTGTTGCCGCCGCCGATGCGGAACTCGCCGAAGAAGCCCGAATCGTGGGCGAAGCCGATCACGTAGCTCCCGCCCGCGCTGGTGTCGGTGCCTTCGAAGTCGTTGAACTTCGTGATGGCAATGACCGGGCCGCCCCCCTGAATCAGGTCCCATCCGGATCCGCCGAGCGAGAAGCGGGCGATGAAGTCGATGTTGATTGTCGCGACGCGGAGATCGTTGCCGAAGCCGCCGTCGATGCCCGGGCGCAGATGGAGCCGGCCGCCGAACGCGGGCGACTGCCAGAAGACGCCGACGAACGCCTGCTCGGGATCGATCGAGGCTCCGCCCTGAAAGCCGACTTGCGACTGCGGTTGTTGAATGGCGATCTGGGCGTGCGCCGCAGTGGACAGTGCCACGACGCTGACGAGCGTCAGAACATTGCGAAGCCCTGCGTGCTGTCCTGCCAAGTGGACCATTGTGGATACCCGCGCCCAGCTCTACAAGATTTGTTCCACCGCCTGAGGTTGAGCTCGACGAGGGTACGCGCCTTGCAGCCTCAAGGGGACGCGGAGACGACTGATGAATATCACCCTGCTGCTAGGAACCGCGCTCCTGCTGATCGGCATCGTCCTCGCCGGCTTCGGCATCGCGACCGTAGGCCTGGACGAATCGCGACCCCTGATCGAGACGCCCGGGAGCACACCGGTCCCGCTGGCTGATCTGTTGTGGCGCATGGCGCTGCCAGCCGCGGCGGGACTCTCGCTGGCGATCGGCGCGCTCCTCGTCGGGTTGAGCCTTGGCAACTGGCGCCATCCACGCGTGCACCACGAGCCTGGCGACGAAGTCGTCAACCCCGAGGGCTATCACAAGATGAAGCACGTGTAGTCAGCGCCTTCGGGCGACCTGCGCCGACCCGCCGGACCTGCCCCACCCGCCCACCCCGACAATGTAGACTGCCTGCGTGAGAGCGTTGTTCCTCAAGGCTTCCGATAATCGCTGGCTGCGCGAGCACGGCGTGCGCGCACCGTTCGTCCGGCGCGCGGTGTCGCGTTTCATGCCGGGCGAGACGTTCGACGACATGCTGGAGGCGGCGCGCCAGCTGCCCGCGCAGGGGATCGCCAGCGTGTTCACCCGCCTCGGTGAGAACGTCGCCGATCTTGGCGAAGCGCAGGCGGTGGCCGATCACTACGTCGAGGGCATCGCCAAGATCAAAGCGATCGGCCTCGCGTGCGAGCCGTCGGTCAAGCCCACGCAGCTCGGCCTCGACATCGATCGCACTCGCTGCCGGGCGCATCTCTTCACGATCGCCGAACGCGCGCAGGCCGCCGGTAACTATCTGTGGATCGACATGGAGCAGTCGCCGTATGTCGATGTCACGCTCGACCTGACCGAGGAGCTGCGCCACCGCTTTCCCGGAATCGGCGTCTGCCTGCAGGCGTATCTCCATCGCACCCGCGACGACCTTGCCCGAATGCTGGCGATCGGTGCTGGCGTCCGGCTGGTCAAGGGCGCCTACCGCGAGCCGCCGTCAGCGGCGCTCGCGACCAAGAGCGATGTGGACGCCAACTACGTCACGCTCGCGCGGATGATGCTCGACGACAAGGCCCGCGGCGGCCGCTCGCGTCCGGTCTTCGGCACCCACGACACGCGCATCATCGCCGCCCTGTGCCAGCATGCGCGCGAAACCAGGCTGGCGCAGGGGCAATACGAGTTCCACATGCTCTACGGCATCCAGCGCGGCGAGCAGGCGCGGCTGGCCGCGGCGCGCGAGCACGTCCGCGTCCTCATCGCTTACGGGACCTACTGGTTTCCGTGGTACATGCGGCGGCTGGCGGAGCGGCCCGCCAACGTGTGGTTTGTGGTGAAGAGCCTGGTGAGATAGGGCAGGGGCAGGTGGGGCAGGTAGGGCTTGCCCTACCCGCGCACCTTTGCCAGCTTCCGTTCGCGGTCGTCCTGCAGCCGCTGCAGGTCGCGGCGATGATCGGCGTCGAGCTTCATCCGGGCCTCGGGGTCGTGCACGGTCATCAGCGTCGACTTGTACAGAATCTCCGCTTCCGCGACCTTCGCGGAATAGACGCGACGGATCTCGGCAATCTCCGCTTTCTGCTCGTCGGTGACGGCGCGCTCCTCGACGCCTTGTTCGACATCCTTGCGGCGCAGCCGCTCCATCGCCAGTTCGTACGCGCTCTTCGGCCCTTCTTCAGGCATAGACTGACATTGTGGATCTGACCGAGGAGCAAGTCTACGCGCGTATCGGCGAGGACGGCTTTGCCCGCCTCGTGCACGCGTTCTACGCGCAGGTGCCGGGCGACGCGATTCTCGGGCCGATGTATCCGGCCGACGATCTCGCCGGTGCCGAGGCACGGCTGCGCGATTTTCTGGTCGGCCGCTTCGGCGGTCCCAATCGCTACATCGAACAGCGCGGCCACCCCCGGCTCCGGATGCGCCACCTGCCGTTCGCGATCGACCGCGCGGCGCGCGACCGGTGGGTTGAATTGATGGACCACGCGCTCGACACCGCCGCGCTCGACGCGCCCGCGCGCGAGCTCCTCCGCGAATTCCTGCACGGCATGGCGACGTTCATGATCAACCGAGCCTAACGGCTCGGTGGTTCGCTAGTTCGGCGGTTGCAATCACCAGATCACCAGATCACCAGATCACCAGATCATCAGATCGCCGTCTGGCCTAGCCGGCCCTTTGCCTGTTTTGGGTAAGCTCGGCCGGGGACCACCGCAGCCGTGCGCGCCATCGCGCGGCACCCGTCTTGCTCCCTTGTCATTGGTGGAGCGTGAGGATGGAGTCGCGACGCTGGATAGCCACGACCGGGTGGACGCTGGCGATACTGTTCGGTCTGGCAACCGGCATTGTCGTCCAGCGATTATGGGTACTGCGCGCCGACGTCGAAGAGCTCGCGCAGCATCTCGTCATCGACCACGCCCCCGAATCGACGCTCGTCTACGATGCGAACGACGAGTTGGTCTCGGCCGTCTACGAAGAACACCGCATCGCTATCCCTCTCGACAAGATCTCGCCGCACGCCGTCAACGCGTTCATCGCCATCGAGGACAAGCGCTTCTTCCGCCACCACGGTCTCGACTACCGGCGCATCCTCAAATCAGCGTTCGTCAATCTTCGCGCCGGCGAGATCGTGCAGGGCGGCAGCACGATCACGCAGCAGCTGGTGCGCTCGGTGTTGTTGAGCCGCGAGCAGACCTACGCGCGCAAGCTGAAGGAAGCGGTTCTCGCCCGGCGCCTCGAAGAACGCTATTCGAAGCAGCAGATCCTCGAGGCGTACCTGAACCGCGTCTATTTTGGCCACGGCTACTACGGCATCGAGGCTGCGGCGCTCGGCTACTTCGGCAAGCCTGCCGCGCAGCTCAACGCCGTCGAAGCCGCGACGCTGGCAGGATTGATCAAGGGCCCGTCGGTGTACCTCACCCACGAAGGCGCCCGACCTGGCGCGAGAGCGACGCAATCTGGTGCTGGTGCAGATGCACGCCCAGGGATTACTGAGCGAGGATCTTCAGACCGCTCTCGCGGCGCCGATCGAGGCGCGCGCGAATCGTCCGGAAGAGGCGCCGGCGCGCGATCCACGGCAATCCCGCGAAGCCGGCTACTTCCGCGACGTCGTCCACCGCGAGCTGATCGAGCGCTTCGGCGCCGACGCGGTGTACACCGGCGGGCTCCGGGTTTACACGACGCTGGATCCGCGGCTTCAGGCGCTCGCCGAAGAAGCCATTGCCAGCCGCTTGCGGACGATTCCACCCGCGCGGGACATCAGCGAGCCGCTTCAGGGCGCGCTCGTGGCGATCGAGCCGCGCACCGGGTTCGTCCGCGCGATCGTCGGCGGTCGCGACTTCGACGAGAGCCCGTTCAATCGCGCTGTCGACGCGCGGCGGCAGCCGGGGTCCGCATTCAAACCGTTCATCTTCGCAATGGCACTCGAGTCGGGCTTCCTGCCCAGCTCGCAGATCGACGGGCTCGACCAGCCGATCGAGACCCGGGAGGGGCCGTGGCTTCCGGCTGGCGAGCACGAGCAGTCGTCGGTCCGGCTGCGCGACGCGCTTGCCCTGTCGAGTAATCGGGCCGCCGCTCACTTGCTGCAGGACGTCGGCATCCGCCGCACGCTGGATCTGGTGTCGCGCTTCGGCATCACGTCGCCGATGCCGATGGTGCCTTCGGTCGCGCTCGGGACCGGCGAGATGACGCTGCTCGAGTTGACCGCGGCCTACGGCGTCTTTGCGAACCGTGGTGTGTTGAAAACGCCCGTCGTGATTCGCCGCGTCGAAGATTGCGACGGCCACGACATCTATCGCGCACCAGCCGGCGAGCGTGCCGTGATCTCGGATGCGACGGCGTACATGATGACGAGCATGATGGCCGACGTGGTCAACCACGGCACCGCGACGACGGCGCGGTCGGCCGGGTACTTGAGGAAAGCGGCAGGGAAGACCGGGACGTCGAACGACTACACCGATGCCTGGTTCGTCGGCTACACGCCCGAGATTGTCACCGGCGTGTGGTTCGGGTACGACACGCCGCACGCCATCATGAACCGCGGCTTTGCCGGAGTGGTCGCCGTGCCTGCCTGGGCCCGCTTCATGACGGCTGCCGCGGGAAACGGCGGCAAGGAGACGTGGTTCGAACGTCCAGGATCGCTCGTGCCGGTCACGCTCTGTCGAATCAGCGGCATGCTCGCGACCGACCGCTGTCACCTTCCGGTGCTCGACACCGTGCTCGAGAATCCGGGCGATCCGAACACCGCCGTGCAGACGATCGTGCAGGAGGGCGGGGTGTTCGAGGATCTGCGCCACATCGGCCGGACCCCGGACGCCTGTCTACTGCAGCACGGCGACTACCGCGCGTTCACCTCCGACGCCATTCCCGCCTCAACGTGGAGTGGCGAGCCGCGTCCGGCGCCGCGTGACGGGCAGATGATTCCTGGTGCGCTCGAGTTCTCGCCGCCGCCGCCGCCGGATGTCCCGAATCCCATCCGCGGGCAGAACAGTCTCGAAGCCCGTTCCCATTCCACCCCGCCCGCCGGGCGGGCCCTGAGATCGATCTGACCATGACGACATGCGACTTCACATTGCCGCCTGACACTGCATGCGGCGCACCGGGTGCACGCGACGACGGAACGCCCGCCCGACCCACCAGTGAACGATCCGCCGGCGCCCGTCGAGCAGCCCGTTCCCGTCGAGGAGCCACCGCCGGGCGAGCCGCCGACGCAGGAGCCGCCATTGGGGCCCGACGAAGTCGAGGCACCCGTCCGCGACCCGCGCGTGCCAGGCACGCCCACGCGGAAGGAAGCCGACTAGCTTCCAGCCTGCACCCTGAGGAGCTGGGGTGCCGCGGCTGCCCACACTGGGAAGCTGTTGGCGTCAAGCGTTGAGACAGCCATCGATGCTCGCGGGGATCATCGGTGCGAACGACCGCTGGGTTGTTCGAGCCGGCCCACTGACCGCGAAAATTCCGACGGTGTCCGTCTCTTCCGCTTGGAGGTTGTCATCGGGGCTGAGCACCCGATCGGAGCGCGAGCAAACGACTTAGGTCCCTTACCAGATGGATTTGTAAGCTCGACGCGGATAAGCTCTGCGCGGCGCGGCGTTCGCCCGCGTGTTTCTGCCTCAAGGCGACGGAACGGTCTCGGCGAGCCAGTCAGCAACGACAGCGCTGCATCACGTTGTGGGACGGGAACGGGCGCTGTGGTTCTCGGGCCGCTGGAGCGACACCTCGACGACCCAACAAACATTCTCGGGAGGCAATCTCGTCGTGGGAGAAACGGCAGTCGATTCTTGAAGGCGAAGGGATGGACCAAACAATCATGCGAATCACGCCTGCGCTCTGTATCTGTGTGGCGGTACCTCGTCTCGATAGCTCTGAATTCGCCGGCTTACGCGCAGTCGTGCGTTGCGCCTCCTGCCGGTCTGGTCGGCTGGTGGCCGGCGAACGGGGATGCCCGGGACGCGGTGGCAGGCAACAACGGTCAACTCGCTGGCGACGCGACGTTTGCACCGGCCGCGGTGCAGCAAGGGTTCAAGCTCGACGGCTTCGGCGATTACGTCGAGATCCCTGACGCGGCCGCGCTGAAGCCGGCACAGGTCAGCGTCGAGGCATGGGTGCGATTCGACAGTCTCGACACGCCGATCGTGTCGCAGTTTGGCGCGGCTGGTCTGCAGTACATCGTCTTCAAGAAGAATACCCGCGTCTTCAACTTCGAGGCTTACGCGCTGCGGAAGGAGCGGGTCTCCGGCGTCGATCGACTGGCGTTCAGCGTCGCGGATCTCAATGGCGCCGGCGGCGTCAATGTCGCGCGCTCGGTGACGCCGGTCGTTGTCGGGCGGTTCTATCACGTCGTTGGGACCTACGACGGCGTGGCCGCGCGCCTCTACGTCAACGGGGTGCTCGAAGGCGAATCAGCCGTCACGCTCACGATCGATTATGGGACACGCCCGGTATTCATCGGCACGTCGGGCGAGACCGTGTTCGACGGCAAGTTGAACGGTATTGTCGACGAGGCGTCGATCTATAATCGCGCCCTCGGTCACGCTGAGGTTGCCAGCCTGTCATGCGGCGGGAAGCGCCGGCAAGTGCGCGTCGGTGACCGGCCTGATCACGAGCCTCGCGACCTTCGTGCAGACCCTCAACCTCGCCGGCGGCATCGCCAATAGTCTGGATGCGAAGCTGCAAAATGTGCTCGCCGCATTGGACGACGCGAGCGCCGGGAACCGTCTGTCGGCCTGCAACCGGATGGGCGCCTTTCTCAATGAGGTCAGGGCGCAAACCGACAAGACGCTGACTGAAGCACAAGCGGCGCAGTTGACCGCCATGGCCATTCAGATCCGCGGAGTGCTCGGCTGCCGGTGAATCGGTGATCATGTGCGTCGCCGGCTCGCTGTGTAGCCTGGATAATCCATGAGTCACTTCGCCATCGAGCACCAGGTCGCTGCGAGTGGCGGTCGTTTCCTGTTGGAGATGTCGCGGCACGCAGCGTGGCGAGCTCAAGGGCACTGCGGCCACTGGGAAGACAATGGAGGTGGAGGGCATCAGCATCCTGCATTTGGAGAACGGAAGGATTCGTGATCGACACCGTCTGGACGCTCTCGGTCTCATGCGGCCAAGCCCTCAGCCCAACGCATGACGCCGCCTGGCGCGCACCTCGTGTGCCGTCGCGCAGCGATTCACCGCCAACCGGTCGACCGCCCCTGACGCCGGGATCCCACCGATCCGATAGGCAGGGGGCATGTTGTGGCTTCCTGCCATCCTTTTCGCATTCTTTCTGTCGATTCCCAGCAGCCGGAGCCCGCCAGCAACAGCTCGCCGGCGGCGCCGGCGCAACAAGAAGCCGGGGCGCCGGTAGTCGAGGAAACAGTCGTGGTGACCGCGACCCGCGCCGATCGTCGACTGCAGGACGAGCCGCTCCGGATCGAAGTCATCGATCGCGAAGAGATCGAAGAGAAGGCGCTGATGACGCCCGGTTCGGTCGCCATGCTCCTCGGCGAAACGACCGGGCTGCGGCTGCAGACGGCGGCGCCGTCGCTCGGTGCGACGACCGTGCGTATTCAGGGACTGCGCGGCCGCTACGCGCAGATGCTCGCCGACGGCCTGCCGCTCTACAGCGGTGACTCGTTCAGCCTGTTGCAGGCGCCGCCGCTCGATCTCGGCCAGGTCGAGATCATCAAGGGGGCGGCCTCCGCGCTCTACGGACCCTCGGCCCTTGGCGGGGTCGTCAATCTCGTCGCCCGGCGTCCCCGCGTCAACGAGCGGGAGGCGCTCTTCAACCTCACGTCGCAGGGCGGCACCGACACGACGTTCTGGCTCGCCGAAGAGCCGCAGCGCGGCTGGTCGTGGACCATGCTCGGCGGGTGGCACCGCCAGGGCCGTCGCGATCTCGACGAGGACGGCTGGACGGATCTCGGCGGCTACAACCGCGTCGTGCTCCGGCCGCGCGTGTTCTTCGAGAACGGGCAAGGCGCCTCGCTGTTCGTCACCGGCGCGTTCATCGGCGAGGATCGCGAAGGCGGCACGCTCGACGGTGCGGTGTCGCCGGAGGGACGGCCGTTTCCGGAGCGTCTCGAGACGCGGCGCAGCGATCTCGGCGCGCTCGGGCGCTGGCTCGTCGGCGAGATGGTCGTCACCGCGCGCGGGGCGTGGGCGCGGCTGCAGCAGGATCGCGTCTTCGGCGGCCTTCGCGAGCTCGGGCTGCGCCGCACGCTGTTCGGCGAAGGCTCGGTGAGCGGGACGCGAGGCCGGCATACGTGGGTCGCGGGCGCCGCCTTCAATCAGGACGAATACGACCCGGTTCAAGCGGCGCACGTGCAGTACCGATTCACCGCGCCGGCGCTGTTCCTGCAGGACGAGATCGTGTTGGGCAGCAAGCTGTCGGTGTCGGCGAGCGGCCGCCTCGACATGCACAACGTCTATGGAAGCATCGCGAGCCCGAGGATGTCGGTGCTGCTTCGTCCGTCAGAAGAAGTGACCGCGCGGGTGTCGGCGGGCGCCGGCTGGTTTGCGCCGACGCCGTTTACCGAAGTGACCGACGAGACAGGACTGTCGCGGCTCGCGCCGCTGATGGGGCTGCGCGCCGAGCGAGCGCGGACGGCATCGGGCGATCTCACCTGGACCCGCGGCCCGTTCGAGATCACCGGCACCGTCTTCGGTTCGCGCGTCGAGAATGCGGTGCAGCTCGTCGATCTCGACGATCCTCGCGAAATCGTGCTGCCAACCCTGGTATCCGGTCGGATTGGTGAATGCGGAACAACCGACGCGCACGTGGGGTACCGAGCTCATCGCCCGCTATCGACGTGGTGAGTTCATCACCATGGTGACGCACGCGTATACCCGATCGACCGAGCTGGACGTCGAAACCGGGCTGCGCCGCGAAGTGCCGCTGACGCCGCGGCACACCGCGTCATTCAATGTCATGTACGAGGGCGACGAGTGGGGCCGCGCCGGCTTCGAGGCCTACTACACGGGGCAGCAGACGCTCGAGGACAACCCCTACCGCACGACCGGCCGGCGGTATGTCTTGTTCGGCGGGCTGTTCGAACGCCGCGTGGCAAGGTGCGAGTGTTCGTCAATGTCGAAAATCTGGCGGATGTGAGGCAGACGAAGGACGATCCGCTCATTCGTCCGGTTCGGCTGCCCGACGGGCGATGGACGGTTGACGCGTGGGCGCCGTTGGATGGACGGACGTGGAACGGAGGCGTTCGCGTCGCGTTCTGATCGCCGGCGCGCAATTCCCTGACGCGCCTGACGCCCCTGATCCCTGAAGCGCTGAAGGGATCAGGGATCGGGGATCGGGGGTCGGGGCTGTTGGGCAAAGGGCTCAGGTGGATTGGGAAAGGGCAGCGCAGATAGGGCTAAGGGCAGCGCAGATAGGGCTAGGGCAGCGCAGATAGGGCTAAGGGCAGCGCAGATAGGGCTAAGGGCATAAGGGGCTAGGGTCAGACCGTAGAACCGTAGACCGAGGACCGTAGACCGTCGGCTGCCTCCGGTTATTCGGCGCGCAGCGCCGTGACGGGATCGACGCGCATGGCGCGGCGGGCCGGCACGTAGCAGGCGACGACGCGCGACGACGATCAACATCGCGGGAACGGCGACGAACGTGCGCGGGTCGGTGGCCGAGACGGCGAAGAGCAGGCCGGTCATCAACTGCGTGAGCCAGAAAGCGCCGCCGACGCCGATGCCGGCGCCAGCGACAGCGAGGACCAGGCCGCGGCCGATGATCAGGCGGAAGATGTCGCGGCGTTCGGCGCCGAGCGCGAGCCGCACGCCGATCTCACGGGTCCGCTGCGCCACGAGATAGGCCATCACGCCGAAGAGGCCGACCGCCGCCAGCACGAGCGCGACCGTCGCGAAGATGCCGAGCGTGTACATGTTGAAGAGCCGCGGCCCGAACGAGTTGGCAACGAGCTCGTCGAGCGTGACAACGTCGTAGGGCGGGATTGATGGATCGATCCGGCGCACCGCCTCGCGGATGCCGCTGACATGCGACGCCGGGTCGGTGGCGCTGCGCCACACTACCATCATCGGATTCCAGCCGCCGTAGGTCAGCGCCGGTCCATAGGTCATCGGGGCTGGATCGCTTTCGAGGCCGGCGCTGCGGACGTCGCCGGCGATGCCGATGATCGTCAGCGGCTGTTCACCGAAGCTGCGCAGGATGACGGTCCGTCCAAGCGGATCCTCGTTGGGCCAGAAGCGCCGTGCCATCGCTTCGCTGATGATCGCCACCGGGTTGTCGGGCCGATCGCTCGGCGTGAAGTCGCGGCCGCGCAGCGGGATACCCATCGCCGCGAAATAGCCAGGGCTCACCAGCCGCCAGTCGGCCGACAGCTGCTCGCCCGGATCGGCGGCGCGATGCTGCAGCACGACGCTGCTCGACGTATTGTCGCCACTGAGCGGAACGCTGCTGGTTGTGGCTGCAGCCACCACGCCCGGCTGCGCCCGCACATCGTCCAGCAGCCGCCGGTAGAAGGCAATGCGGTGATCGCCGGTTGGATAGGACGTGCCGGGCAGATTGAGGCGCAGCGTCATCAGACGGGTGGCGTCGAATCCCGGCTGGACGTCCTGCAACTGGGCGAAACTGCGCAACAGCAAGCCCGCGCCGATCAATAACGCGACTGACAGCGCGACCTCGGCGACCGTCAGGAGCGAACGCAGGCGTTGGCGGGCGGCGCTGCCGGTGTTGCCGCGCGAGGCCTCGTGCAGCGCCGCAGAGGGCTGCGAGCGGGTCGCGTGCAATGCCGGGACCACGCCAAAGATCAGCGACGAGATTGCGGCGAGCGCGAGGCCGAAGACCAGCACGTTGCGATCGAACGACACCTCGTCGAGACGGGGGACACCGTCGGGCCCGAACGCGACGAGCAGCCGGATTGCCGCCGCGGCGACGGCCAGGCCGACACCGCCGGCCAGCAGCGCCAGCAGCAGCGACTCGGTCAAGAGCTGCCGCACGATGCGCCAACGCATCGCGCCGAGCGCCACGCGGAGCGCGAGCTCCTTCTGCCGCGTTGCGGCGCGCGCGAGCAGTAGGCTGGTCACGTTGCCGCAGGCGATCAGGAACACAATCGCGACGGCGCCGAAGAGCACGAGGAGCGCCGACCGCGACTCCGCCGGAATCAGCCAGTCGTAGAACAGTGCGACGCGGACGCCCCAGCCGCGGTTCGAGTCCGGATACTGCTGCTCGAGTGCCGCGGCAATCGAGGCGAGCTCGGCGCGCCCTTCCTCGAGCGTGACGCCGTCCTTCAGCCGGCCGAAGACGGAGGTGCGGTGATCGCCGCGATTGCGCGCCGGGTCCGGCGCCATCGGCACGAGGACGTCGGGCGGCGGCGCGCCCCACACGAACGCCGCCGGCAGCACCCCGATGACCGTGAAGGTGCGGCCGTTCATTACCAGCGTCCGATCGAGCGCGGCACGCGGGTCGCCGAAGCGGCGGCGGGCGAACCCGTCACCAAGGAGCACGACCGTCGTGTTGCCGCCGGGCCGGTCTTCGTCGGGCGTGAAGTTACGGCCGATGGCCGGGGTCACGCGAAGCAGCGGCAGGAAGTCCGCGGTGGCGCTCAGGCCGCGCACGAGCTCGGCGCTGTCGGCCGAGGCGGTGGCGAAGCTGACGCCGCCGAACGCCGCCAGGCCTTCGAACCGCGTCTGCTGCGCTCGCCAGTCGAGAAAGTTCGGAAACGAGTGGGCGAACTGCGGCCAGCCGCCCGTCGGGTTGCTCTCCCACACGCGGACGAGGCGGTCGGCCTGTGCCCACGGCAGCGGCCGCACCATCACCGCATTGACGACGGAGAAGATCGCGGTGGTGGCGCCGACCCCGAGCGCGAGCGTGATCACCGCGACCACGGTGAACCCGGACTGTGCCACAACGCGCGCGCCGCATAGCGCAGGTCCTCGCGCCCATGCGCGGCCAATGATCCGCGCGGCGGCGCGCCCAGCGCCGGCGCAGGGGTGCGCCGCTCGGCGAACCGCAGTTCGCGGGCCAGCGCCTCGTCATCGAGCTCCTGCAGCACGCTCTGTTCGGCGTCGGCGGCGGCCGCGCCCTGCGCGATCAGTGAGCGATAGCGATCGTCGAGGTGCTGGGCCAGCTCCTCGATCACCGTGACATGCTGCGTGTGGTCCACGCGCGTCCTCCGCGCGTGGGCGATCAAGTGCGCCTTCCAGTCGGGCATGGCAGCTCCTCGTGCCTTGTTCCTCGTTCCCCGTTCCTCGTGCGGTGCTGTGTGCCTGGTTCTTGGTGCCTCGTGCGGTGCCTCTGTGCGGTGCCTCGTGCGGTGCCTTGTGCGGTGCCTCGTGCGGTGCCTCGTGCGGTGCCTTGTGCGGTGCCTCGTGCGGACGTTCCGTCCTCGTACGGCCTGATTCCTGATCGCTTGGTGGGAATCAGTTCTCCGCCGCCGTAATTCGTCCGATCGCGGCGACAAATCGTTCCCACCCTTTTCGCTGCTGCGCGAGCACCTTGCGTCCGTCGCGCGTCAGACGGTAGTAGCGGCGCCGCCGCTGGCCTTCCTTCTCGACCCATTGACCGGCGATCCAGCCGCGGCGCTCGAGGCGGTAGAGCAGCGGATACAGCGATGCCACCTTGAAGCGAACGTCGCCGTGCGACCGTTGTTCGATGAGTTGGCTGATCTCGTAGCCGTGGCGCGGGCGGGCGTCGAGCAGGGCGAGGATCATGAGCTCGGCGCTGCCCTTCTTCAGTTCGCGGTCGAGGACGCGGTCGGGAGTGAGGTCTCTCATAGTGAGCAGGCTGCTGCAGTCTCGTGGACGGTGGACGGAGTTACTCGCTCCGGAGTGCGGTCACCGGATCGACACGCATCGCGCGGCGCGCCGGGATGTAGCAGGCGATGAGCGCGACCACCACCAGCACCAGCGGAACCGAAATGAATGTGGCCGGGTCGGTCGCCGAGACCGAGAACAGCAGGCTGCTCATCAGTCGGGTCAGCCACAGCGCCACGACGACACCCAGAACGGCGCCGGCGAGCGCCAGCGACACGCCGCGTCCGACGATCAGCTGCAGGACTTCCCGCCGCTGGGCGCCGAGCGCAAGCCGCACCCCGATCTCGCGCGTGCGTTGCGAGACCAGATACGCCATCACGCCGAACAGGCCGATCGCCGCCAGCACCAGCGCCACCGTCGCGAACAGTCCCAGCAAGTACAGGTTCAGGCGCCGCGGGCCGAACGAGTTGTCGAGCAGGTCGCTGGCGGCGGTGACGTCGTAGAGCGCCGCCTTCGGGTGGACGCTGCGGATCGCTTCGCGAATCGCCGGGACGTGCGACGCCGGGTTGACGGCGCTGCGCCAGACGACATACATCGGGTTGAACACCGGCGCGGCCAGCCCCGAGTAGTAGATCGTCGGCCCCACGTCGCGATCGAGGCCGAAGCTGCGGAGGTCGCCCGCGACGCCGACGATCGTATGCACGCGATTGCCGAGGCTGCTCGGCGTGATGCGTCTTGCCGATGGGGTCGTCACCTGGCCAGTAGGTCCGCGCGAGCGCTTCGCTGACGATCAGCATCGGCGGCGCGCCGATGCCGTCTGCTTCGGTGAACTCGCGCCCCCGCAGCGGAATACCCATCGTCTTGAAATAACCGGGCATGGCGACGCGCCACACCGCCGATGGCTGGACGCCGGGCGTCACAGGCGCGCCGGGGACAGAAATCTCGGTCGACGCACTGCCGCCGCCCAGCGGCACGCTGCTGCCGGTGGAAACGGCCGGTGATGCCAGGCAGTGCCGCGATCGCCATGTTCATCCGACGCCAGAAGTCGGCGCGCTTCGCCTGCGTGTCGAACGCCGTCGCGCTCGGCGAGCATCACGCGACCGGTCATCACGGCGTTCACCTCAAAACCAGGATCGACACGCTGTAGTGTCAGGAAGCTGCGCAGCAGCAGTCCAGCGCCGATGAGCAGCGCGACCGACAGCGCAACTTCGGCAATGGTGAGCGTGGCGCGGAGTCGCTGCCGGGCGCGGCCGCCGGTGGATCCCCGGCTGCTGTCGGCCAGCACCTGGCCGCCATGTTCGCGCGCGGCGTGCAGCGACGGCAAGCACGCCGAAGAGCAGCGCCGCGACGAGCGACGACAGCGCGGCGAAGGCCAGCACGCGCAGATCGATCGACGCTTCGCCGATGCGCGGCACGGTCTCCGCCGCGTAGACCGACAGCGCGCGCAGGGTGACTGCGGCCAGTCCGACCCCGGCAACGGTGCCGAGCGCCGCGAGGACGAGCGATTCGAGCGCGCCGTGCCACAGATTGCGGCCGCGCGACGCCCCGACGGCGACGCGAATCGCCAGCTCCTTCTGCCGTGCCGCCCCGCGCGCCAGCAGCAGGTTCGCGACATTCACGCAGGCGATGAGGAGCACCAGCGCCACCGCCCCCTGCAGCACGACCAGCGACTGCCGCGTCGCCTCGGGAATCAGCCAGTCGTAGAACGAGCGGAGGCGAACCGTCCACCCTTCGTTGTCGGCCGGATACTGCCGCGCCAGGTTCGCGCGGCGATGCCCTTCAGCTCCGCGGTCGCGCGGTCGAGCGAGACGCCGGCCTTGAGCCGGCCGATCACGCGCGATCTGGTGATCGCCACGCGCTCGCGCCGGATCCGGCACGAAGGGCAGCAGCAGCTCGAGATTGTCTGCCCCAGCTCGAATCCTGGCGGGAGGATCCCGACGATGGTGTGGGGCGTGCCGTTGATGGGCACGACGCGGCCGAGCGCCGACGGATCGGCGCCGAACAGCGCGCCGCCATAAGCCGTCGTTCAGAATCGCGGTCTGCGACGGCTGACCCGCGCGCGCCTCGTCCGAGCGGAAGTCGCGGCCGAGCGCCGGCGCGATGCCGAGGACGCCGAGAAACTCCGGCGTCACGCGGATGGAGCGCACGACTTCGGCGCCGCTGTCCCAGGTGATCGACGAGCTGCTGCCAGTGGTGGCGGCGAGCGCGTCCCACGATGTGACCTGCGCGCGCCAGTCGAGAAAATTGGCATCAGAGGCGGAGAACTCCGGCCAGCCGCGCTCGAGGTTGCTCTCGAAGACGCGCACGAGGCGCTCCGGCGATCCGAACGGCAGCGGCCGCAGCATCACCGCGTTCACGACGGAGAAGATGGCGGTGTTGACGCCGACGCCGAGCGCGAGGGTGAGGACGGCAATGGCGGTGAAGCGTCGGGTTCTTGCGCAGCCCTCGGGCGGCGTAGCGCAAGTCGCGCGCCCACGTCGCGGCAACGGCCAGTCGGGCCGGCCCGCCCGGGCACGACCGCGGGCGTGCGCCGCCGCTCGAGGTGGCGGAGCTCGCGGGTCAGGGCGTCGGTCGCGCGGCTCGCGTTCTGCAGCGTCTCGTCGGCGTCGAGCTCGCGGAGGACGCTGGCGTCCGCTTCCGCGGCGTCGAGACCGCGCGCGATCAGCGAGCGATAGCGATCGTCGAGGTGTTGCGACAGCTCTTCGAGCACCGAGGTGTGGAGGGTCGGATCGAGACGGCGGTCGACGAGGCGGCGGCGGACTTCGGTTTTCCAGTCGCGCATGGTGGCTCCCGTCTTCAGGCTCCTGGCGCGGGAGTGAGGACTGACAGAACGATATGTGGTTGTGCAGTATATACGGAGAGGGGCGTTCCTGGTTCCTCGTTCCTCGTTCCTCGTGCGGTGCCTGGGTCCCTGGTCCTCGTTCGGTGCCTGGTGCCTGGTCCCTGATGCGGGTGCTTGGTGCCAGTGCCTGGTGCCGGACACCGCACGAGGGACTCCGCACCGGACGCGGCTCGCGGAACAAGGACCCAGGAACGTGGATAAGAGTTTGACTGCCCGCCTCGTTGTCGATAACCTAGGCATCGTTGTCGATAATCTAGGTGTCGCGCCGATGAGCAAACCGTCCGACCTCGTCCAGGGCACGCTCGACCTCTTGATCCTCACCACGGTCGCCGCCGCGCCCAGCCACGGCTGGGCGATTGCCAAGCGGATCCGCCAGACGAGCGGCGATGTGCTGCAGGTGACCCAGGGCTCGCTCTATCCCGCACTGCATCGGCTCGAGCAGCAGGGCTGGCTGAAGGCCAACTGGATGGCGACCGAGACCGGGCGCGAGGCCAAGGTCTACGCGCTCACCGCCGCCGGCCGCCGTCAGCTCGAGAAAGAGCGCGAGAGCTGGCACCGGCTCTCGACCGCAATCGGGCTCGTCGTCCAACCCGCCTGACCCCGGAGACCGCGATGAAGCGCTGGCTCGACATCCTCCGCCTTCGCGTTCGCTCGCTGCTGCGCCGCGGCGCCGCGGATCGCGACCTTGCACGCGAGCTGCGCTTTCACCTCGACGAGCGCGTCGCCGAGCTGGTGTCTGATGGGATGGAGCCAGCCGCCGCGCGCCGCACCGCCGCGCGGGAGTTCGGTGCGCTGCCGAGCATCGAGCAGCAATGCCGCGAGACGCGCCGCGTCGGCGCGGTCGCCAACTTCGTGCAGGATCTCCGCTACGCCTGCCGGATCCTGCGCCGCGAGCCGATGCTCACGGTGGCCGCGACGGCGTCGATCGCCCTTGGCGTCGGCGTCAACCTCTCGATCTTCGGCATCGGCAACACCCTGCTCTTCTCCCGGCCGACGGCGCACCGCGCCGACCAGCTCGTCAACATCCGCACGACTGGCGGCAGCCACACCTCGTATCCGGTGTGGCGCGCGTTCCACGAGAGCGGCGCGCTTGCGGGCATCGCCGGATACTTTGTCGAACCCGAAATCAACTGGCGCGGGACCGAACAATCGGCCGCCGTGACCGCGCTCATCGTCACCGCCAACTACTTCGAGGTGCTGAACCCGCCCATCGCGATGGGCCGCGGCTTCGCGGCCGACGAGGCGCAGGCCGAACGCCATCCGAAGCTGGCGGTCATCGGCCACCGGTTCTGGCTCTCGCGGCTGGGCGGCGATCCATCGATCGTGGGACGGACCATCGTCCTGAACGGCGAGCCGTTCGACGTCCGCGGCGTTCTTCCCGCGGACACGCGGTCGGCCGCACCGTTCGGCATCGTGCCCGACGTCTACGTGCCGATCACCCGGGCCTTCGTGCCGTCGCTGGATCGGACTGAGGCGGGACATCTGCAGTTGATCGGGCGTCTGCGCGACGGCCAGAGCGTCGACGAAGGCCATGCCGCACTGGCCGTGGTCGCCGCGCGCGTGGCGAGCGATCTCCATGACGAGCGGGGCGCGAGCGTGCGCGTCTTCGAGCCGGCCGGCGGCCTGACCCAGGCCAAGGAGTTTCGCGAGATCGTGTTCTTCTTTCTGGCCCTCTTCGTCATCACCGTGCTCGTCCTGACCATCGCCTGCGCCAACGTGGCCGGCCTCCTGCTGGCGCGCAGCACCGCCCGTGCGCGCGAGATCGCCGTCCGGCTCGCCCTTGGCGCGACCCGCGGCCGGCTCGTGCAGCAACTGTTGACCGAAGGGCTCGTGCTCGCGGTGGTGGGCGTCAGCTTCGGTTTGCTGCTGACCGCTGGCGTCGGTGCGGTCGCGTCACAGATCTCGCTGCCGCTGCCGTTCCCGATCGCGTTCGACGTCGATTTCACCGGCCGCGTGTTCTGGCTCGCGGCCGTGCTCGTCGTGCTGAGCGCCGTGCTCTGCGGATTGACCCCGGCGATCCACGCGACTCGTCCGGCGCTGTCGCCGGCGTTGAAACAACGCACGCCGGCGTATGGTCATCGCCGCTTCACGCTGCGCGGGCTGATCGTTGCCGGACAAGTCGCGATCTCGGTCGTGCTGCTGGTCGTCACGCTGCTCTTCTCGCGCAATCTCGCGCTCGCCCACACGCTGGCTCCGGGATTCGACGTGGACAAGACGATGGTGGCGGCGGTGACCTTCGTCGAGGGCCGACAGGGCGAGCGCGCGACGCCGGCCGTTGCCACGATGGTCGAGCGCGTCCGCGCGCTGCCCGGCGTCAGATCCGCGGCCTACGCGGAGGGCGTGCCGCTGACGATCTCCGGCTACAACTGGACCGGCACGCGCATCCGCATCGAGGGTCACGACCAGCCAGTGCGCGTGGACTACTCGAGCAACTACGTCAGCCCCGGCTACTTCGACACCATGGGGATTCGCCTCCTCCGTGGCCGCGACTTCACCGCGGCCGATCGCTTCGGCGGGCCGGCAGTGATCGTCGTCAACGAGGAGTTCGCGCGCCGGTATGTGCCGGACACGCATGCGATCGGCCGGCATCTCTACCTGCCGAGTGGCCGCGACACGGAAACGTTTGTCGAGATCGTCGGGGTCGTGGCGAACAGCAGGTACCGGACGATCGGCGAAGAGGTCGAGCCGGCGATCTACGAATTGTACGTGCAGCGGCGGGGATCCGAACGTCGCGTACGGGTCATCGCCGCCGCCACTGCATCGGGCGCGATCGATGCGGGCGCGTTGCGCGCGGCGATTCTTGAACTGGACGGCACGGCGGCAGTTGAGGTGCTCCCGATGTCGTCGGCGCTGGCGGTGGCGTTCGTGCCGAGCCGCGTTGGCGCCTTCGTCATGGGCGCACTCGGCGTGCTCGGCGCCCTGCTGGCCACCGTTGGCCTCTACGGCGTCGTGGCGTTCAACGTCGGGAGGCGGACCGGCGAGGTCGCGGTGCGCATGGCCCTCGGTGCCTCGCGGCGCGCGGTACTGCGCCTGGTGCTCGTCGACACCGCCTGGCTCGCCGGCTTCGGCATCGTCGCCGGCCTCGTCCTGGCGCTCGTCGCGACGCCGCTTCTTTCGTCGTTCCTCGTCGCGGAGCTCTCCGCCAACGATCCTGTCAGCTTCGCCGCAACCGCGGCGCTCGTGACCCTCACCAGCCTGATCGCCGCGTGGCGGCCAGCCCGCCGCGCCACGCGCGTCGAACCCGCAATCGCGCTGCGATCTGAATAGGTGCGAAGGCGCGCCGGCTGCGCGAGCCGTCAGGTTCCAGTTCCCATTGCAAGGCATTGCTGCGTGCGGCGCGCATGGCGCGTGACGGCAGGTGCGCCCTCTGACGTCACTGGCCTAGGTGCCCAGTGCGCGTGAGCTCGTCTGCGACGAGCGCGGGCCTCGTTCCTGCCATGCGTTTTCCGCATTCAAGTGATGCGTCCTGCGCGCCCTGCGCATGACAGGCGCCGCGCCCGCAAGGTATATTTAGTCGGTTTATCCAGTCGAAAGGTCGCTCTCCTATGCCACAGGTCATTCCGTTAACCGCGGCCCCGCAAGGCTTCGGCCAGACGATGAGGCGCGACACGTGGTGGACGACGCCGCTCGTCGTCTTCATCGTGTTCACGTCGTTCCTCGTCTACGGCACGTGGGCTGCATTCCAGAACGCGCACTATACCTACGGTCCTTATCTGTCTCCGTTCTACTCGCCCGTGCTCTTCGCGTCGCCCGGCGACACCGCCGGACTCGAACACTCCTGGTTCGGCGTGCAGCCGTCCTTCTGGCCGGCGTTCCTGCCGTTTTCGCCGGCCCTTCTGATCCTGCCGTTCCCCGGCCTCTTCCGCTTCACCTGCTACTACTACCGCGGCGCCTACTACAAGGCGTTCTGGGCGGATCCGCCGAGCTGTTCGGTCGGTGAGCCGCGCAAGTCCTACCTCGGAGAGAACTCGTTCCCGCTGATTCTGCAGAACGTTCATCGCTACTTCTTCTACGTCGCGCTCCTCTTCATCGTCATGCTGTGCTACGACGTGTGGCTGGCGCTGTGGTTCACGGATCCGGTGAGCGGGCAAAAGGAGTTCGGCATCGGCTTCGGGACGCTCGTCCTCGCGATCAACGTCGTGCTCCTCTCCTGTTATACGTTCGGTTGCCACTCGGGCCGACACCTGTTCGGCGGCCGCAAGGACGAGATCTCGAAGTCGCCGCGATGAGCGCGTGCTACGACTGCGTCACCGGCTTGAACACGCGGCACATGCAGTTTGCGTGGATGAGCCTGTTCTCGGTCGCGTTGGCGGACGTCTACGTCCGGCTCTGCTCGATGGGCTGATCTCCGACTGGAGAATTCTCTGATGGCGGCGCACGCGACGTACACCTACGACGTGCTCGTCATCGGCGCCGGCGGCGCGGGGCTCCGCGCCGCGATCGAAGCCGCCAACGCCGGCGTCAGCGTCGGCCTCATCTGCAAGTCGCTGCTCGGCAAAGCCCACACCGTCATGGCCGAAGGCGGCATGGCGGCAGCGATGGGCCACAACGACGATCGCGACAACTGGAAGGTCCACTTCGCCGACACGATGCGCGGCGGTCAGTACGTGAACAACTGGCGGATGGCGGAGATTCACGCCAAGGAAGCGCCGGACCGCGTTCGCGAGCTCGAAGGCTGGGGCGCGGTGTTCGACCGCACGCCCGATGGCCGCATCAACCAGCGCAACTTCGGCGGTCATCGCTACCCGCGCCTCGCCCACGTCGGCGACCGCACCGGCCTCGAGTTGATCCGCACGCTGCAGGATCACACGCGTGTATCTCGGCGTCACCGTGCACATGGAGCACACGGTGATCACGCTGCTGATGGACGGCGGCCGCGCGTCCGGCGTCGTGGCCTACGACCGCGAGCGCGGACGCTTCCACGTCTTCGCCGCCAAGGCCGTGATTCTCGCCACTGGCGGCGTGGGGCGCGCGTTCAAGGTCACCAGCAACAGCTGGGAAGGCACCGGCGACGGCCACGCGCTGGCCTTCCGCGCCGGCGCCGAGCTGATCGACATGGAGTTCATCCAGTTCCATCCGACCGGGATGGTCTGGCCGCCGAGCGTCAAGGGCATTCTGGTCACCGAGGGCGTGCGCGGCGAGGGCGGGGTGCTGAAGAACAGCGAAGGCCGCCGCTTCATGTTCGACGACATCCCCGACAACTACAAGCCGCAGACCGCCTCCGATGAAGAGGAAGGCTGGCGCTACACGCAAGGCGACAAGAGCGCGCGGCGTCCGCCAGAGCTGCTGACGCGCGATCACGTCGCGCGCTGCATCAATCGCGAGGTCAAGGCCGGCCGCGGCTCGCCACATGGCGGCGTGTTTCTCGACATCGCCTGGATCAAGACGAAGCTCTCGAACGGCGAGGAGCACATCAAGCGCAAGCTCCCGAGCATGTACCACCAGTTCAAGGAGCTCGCCGATCTCGACATCACGACGACGCCGATGGAAGTCGGGCCGACGACGCACTACATCATGGGCGGCGTGCGGGTCGATCCCGACTCGCAGATGTCGACGATTCCGGGCCTGTTCGCCGCCGGCGAATGCGCCTCGGGGATCAACGGCGCCAATCGCCTCGGCGGCAACTCGCTCTCGGACCTGATCGTGTTCGGCAAGCGCGCCGGCGAATACGCGGCCGACTTCGCGCGCAAGAACGCCGCGGTGAAAGTGGACGACGGCGAGGTCGAGCGCGCGATCAAGACGTCGCTCGCATCGTTCGATCGCGGCACCGGCGGCGAGAACCCCTACAAGGTCCAGGACGACCTGCAGGAAACGATGCAGTCGCTCGTCGGCATCGTCCGGCTGGAGGCCGAGATGGCAGAGGCGTTGCGGCGGCTCCAGGGGTACAAGGAGCGCGCCACCCGGCTCGGCGTCTCGGGCCACCGCGAATACAACGCCGGCTGGCACACGGCGCTGGACGTGGAGAACCTGCTGACGGTGGCCGAGGCGATCGCGCTCTCGGCGATCGAGCGCAAGGAGAGCCGCGGCGGCCATTTCCGCGAGGATTATCCGGACAAGGCGGCCGAGTTCGGCACCATCAACATCATGGTGAAACGCGCCGCCGACGGATCGATCGACGTGTCGCGGGTCCCGATTCCGGAGATTCCGCCGGAGTTGAAGCAGGTCATTGAAGATCAGAAACAATAATGAGTCCGCTATCGGCCTCAGCTCGCAGCGCTTCAGCGCGCCGACGAAGCACCGGCGACGATCTCATGATGGCTACCCCCACGCAGACCGTGGCTCGCCGATAGCCGATATCCGAAAGCGGAGTCATTCATGGACGCAACATTTCGGTTATGGCGGAGCGAACCCGGGGGATCCGGGTCGCTGAAGGATTACCGCACGACCGTGTCGGAAGGCATGGTCGTGCTCGACGCCGTCCACAAGATCCAGGCCGACCAGGCCAACGATCTGGCGGTGCGCTGGAACTGCAAGGCCGGCAAGTGCGGATCGTGCTCGGCGGAGATCAACGGCAAGCCGCGGCTGATGTGCATGACCCGGCTCTCGACGCTCGACCTCACGACGCCCGTGACCGTCGAGCCGATGAAGACGTTTCCGCTGATCAAGGATCTCGTCACCGACGTCTCGTGGAATTTCCGCGTCAAGAAGACGATTCAGAAGTTCAAGCCGCGCAAGCCCGACGCGCCGGACGGGACGTGGCGGATGGCGCAGAAAGACATCGACCGGATCCAGGAGCACCGCAAGTGCATCGAATGCTTCCTGTGCCAGGACGTGTGTCACGTGCTGCGCGATCACGGCAAGCACGAGGAGTTCATCGGGCCGCGCTTCTTCGTCTACGCGGCGCAGCTCGAGATGAATCCGCTCGACGTCGCCGATCGCGTCCCGGATCTGAAGAACAAGCACAACATCGGCTACTGCAACATCACCAAGTGCTGCACCGTGGTGTGCCCGGAGCACATCAAGATCACCGATAACGCGATCATTCCGTTGAAGGAACGCGTCGTC
This sequence comes from uncultured Acidobacteriota bacterium, assembly GCA_963841895.1. GTDB lineage: Bacteria > Acidobacteriota > Vicinamibacteria > Vicinamibacterales > UBA2999 > JACCSI01. The sequence continues at coordinate 3,394 of CAWJEO010000003.1, read as the reverse complement.
GATCGCTTCTACGATCCGGTGACACGATTGCTGAGGATGTTCAAGTAGGGCTCGGCGGCCTTCGGCGCCGAGCAGGGCGCCCATCGCTCACGCTCGGGCGCAGGGCACCCATCGCTTCGCTCGGGCGCAGGGGCGCGGCCGTTCGGTCGCGCTTCCTGCTCGCGAAGCGAGCCCTAACGTGCCAAGCTCACGACGCGAGCCCTTCGATCGCCGTATAATCACCGCGTTCGCGAACTCCGACACCACGAGGGGCCCGCTACCGGTGATTGAGACGACGGTCGGTCCGCATCGCGTTCTCGAGAAGATCGGCAGAAGCGCCTCGACCGTTCGAACCGATCAGGGTCGTCGCTGACGACGATGCTGGCGCCAGGCACACGAATCGGCCACTACGAAATCCTGGGCTCGCTCGGGGCGGGCGGGATGGGCGTGGTCTATCGCGCGCGCGACATCAGACTCGGGCGTGAAGTCGCGCTCAAAACGCTGCCCGAGTCATTCGCCGACGATGCAGATCGGCTCCAGCGCTTCGAGCGCGAAGCGCAGATCCTCGCGTCCATCAATCATCCGCATATCGCCGGCATTCACGGCGTGGAAGAGGGCCCGTCACCAGGCTGGGGCAAGCCATGCGCGCGCTCGTAATCGAGTTCGTGCCTGGCGACACGCTCGCGGAGCGCATCGAACGGGGCCCGATCCCCGTCGCCGAAGCGGTGGCGCTGGCCCGCCAGATTGCCGACGCGCTCGACGCCGCGCATGGCCAGGGCATCATCCACCGTGACCTCAAACCGGCCAACGTCAAGGTGACGCCGGATGGACGGTGAAGGTGCTCGACTTCGGTCTCGCGAAATCCGTCGAGTCCGAGGCACTCGACCAGGCCCATTCGCCGACCATCACCGCCGTTTCGCGCTCCGGCATGATCCTCGGCACCGCGGCCTACATGAGTCCGGAACAGGCCCGAGGCCAGTCGGTGGACAAGCGCGCTGACGTCTGGGCCTTTGGCTGCGTGCTGTTCGAGATGCTGACGGCCCGCGGGGCCTTCGCACTCGAGACGACGACGGACACGCTCTCGGCGATCGTGTCGCGCGAGCCCGATTGGTCAAGGCTTCCGCGGGTCACACCGCCGGCCGTGATTCGCGTGTTGCGGCGCTGTCTCGAGAAGGACGTGCGCCGCCGACTCCGCGACATCGGCGACGCCCGCGCAGATCTCGAGGAAGGGGCACGCATCGACGAGGACATCGTCGCTGCACCGCCTCGCGGTCGCGTTCGCCTGCTGAGTGGTGTCGCGCTGGGACTGGCGGCCGGGCTGGCGATCGCCGCGCTGGTCCCCTGGATGCGGCGGGCGCCCGACGCCGGCCCGGAGTACGCGCGCGTCGTTCGGCTGACGAGCGGTCCTCAGCGAGAATTTGCGCCCGCCGTCTCGCCCGACGGCAAATGGGTCGCCTATATCTCGGATGCGGGCGGCATCGCCAACGTCTGGGTCCGGTATCTCGCCGGCGGCGCGCCCATCAACGTCACGGCCGCCAGCAATCTCGATGTCAGCAGCGGGACGGTACTGGTGGCCTCGAGATCTCGCCAGACGGGACACGCATTGCGGTGACGGCCACACTCCGCGGCAGCCAGGGCGCGCCGTCCACATGGGAGCTCCCGGCGCCACTCCCCGGCGTTCCACGCAAGCTCCTGGACGCCCCACTGCAGGGGATGCGATGGTCGCCCGACGGCAAGCGCATCACCTTCATTGCCGCCGGCGCAGCCGCTGGTGACGCGTTGTGGATTGCCGACGCGGACGGCACCAACCGGCGCGAGGTCATACCGCTGCAAGACGGGATGCACATCCACTGGCCGGCATGGTCGGCAGACGGGTTCATCTACTTCATTCGCACCTTCCCCACCGTGGTCAACCTCGATCGATCCGAGATCTATCGCATCGATCCCAACGGCAGCCGCCCGATGGAGCCGGTGATCGAAACGATGCGCCGAGCCGTGCATCCACTTCCGTTGTCGGTGGGGCGCGGCATCATCTATGCCGCGAACCCGCTGACGGCCGACATGCAGCTGTGGTGGAAGAGCACGGACGGGGCGATCACGCGGCCGTTGACGTCCGGCGTCGGCGAGTATGCCGAGCCGCGGGCCTCGGCCGACGGGCAAACCCTTGTCGCGACGCTGTACGACCTGCGACAGGCGCTCACGCGCATCGCAACGGACCCGGCGGCCGCCACGATGACGCCGGTGACCGACGGTTATCAGGGCGATCTCGATCCCGTCATCTCGCCCTCGGGAGATCGCCTGGCGTTCAGCTCGTCCCGTGCCGGCAACCCGTCACATCTGGACGTCGAAGCTGGACGGGTCCGATCCGCGTCCGCTCACGTCCGGCCCTGTTGAGGACGATCGGCCGGCGTATTCGCCGGACGGAACCCGGATTGCGTTCGCTTCGGATCGCGGCGGCGTCCGCGGCATCTGGGTGATGTCCGCCGAGGGGGGGGCGCCAACGAGAGTCGTCGAAGGCACGTTGAGCGGCGGCCTCACGTGGACGCGCGACGGGCAGCACATCGTGTATGGCGCCGCAGCTGGCGCGGGGCCGGGTCTGTGGAAAGTGCCCGTCACCGGCGGCGACCCGGTTCGAGTACCGACGCCGTTCTTCGCGTCCGAACCCGCGATCGCGCCGAACCGGGACGTGATTGCCTACATCTCGGCCAAGCGCGTCGGATTGCAATCGGCCTCGAACGTCGGCTTCGTCGATTCGAACGGCACCGTCGTCTATCCGAAGCTGCCCGAGCGATCGGGGAACGAGGCGTTCGCCAACGGCGTCCTCGGCTGGTCACCCGACGGGCGGCGACTCGCCGTGATCCGTCAACAGGCGAATGGGCCGGCCTCAGTGTGGATCGTGGATCCCGAAGCGGCGCAGCCGTATACCAAGCTCCTCGACTTCCCGCCTGGTCCTCGCGTGCGGGGCATCGCCTGGATGCCCGATGGCCGCTCGTTGATTGTCGGCAAGCACGATTGGACGAGCGATATCGTCGTGCTCGATCAGGGCCGGTAGCAGCCCGGCTGTCGCATCAGCGGCCCTGCACTGACAGCTGCTTGACGAAACTCTTCGTGCGACGCGCGACGCTGGCGAGCCACTGCAGCTGCAGCGCCGATCCGTCGCGAAACAGGTCGAGCAGGTACGGCGGCAGCCCTGAACAGTCGATCTTGATGCGGCCCCAGTCCGGCCGTCGGCCGTCATAGTCGGTGACGCGATACTCCCGTCCAAGCGCCCACGAGCTCAGAAGCTGTCCCGAATGCTCCATCAGCCGCGGATCGGCCGCCGCCGCCGAGGATGTCAGCCTCAGTGACCTCGACGATCAGGCCGCGCCGTCGCTTGATCATCGCGCGGGCGGCGTGCGTCGCGGTGATCCATGAC
>CAWJEO010000002.1:0-87185 GCA_963841895.1 uncultured Acidobacteriota bacterium | reverse complement strand
GCAGCATCGGCGGCATGCCGCAGAGCGCCATCGCCAGCGGCGCCGTCGATCTGGTGCTGCCGCCGGAAGAGATCGCCGCGCGGCTGGCCGACCGTCCGGCAGCATCCCTATCTCGCCGCCGCCGGACGACAGCGGCGAACCGACGAGCCGGCCGCGAGTCCGGAAGAGTTCCAGCGCGTGATCGCCGCCCTGCGGAACAGTTCCGGTGTCGACTTCAGCCAGTATCGCGACACGACGCATCAAACGACGGACGGCGCGCCGCATGATGCTGCGCGGCTTCACGTCGGCCTCAGCGAGTACGCGCAGTTCCTGGAACGCGACCGCGACGAAGCCGAGGCGCTGTACCGCGACGTCCTGATCAACGTCACCAGTTTCTTCCGCGATCCGGAGATGTTCGAGGATCTCAAGCGCGAGGTCTTTCCCGCGATCGTCAACGGCAAGCCGGAAGGGCCGCCGGTTCGCGTCTGGGTGCCCGGCTGCTCGACCGGCCAGGAGGCCTATTCCATCGCGATGGCGCTGCTGGAGTTTCTGGACACGGCGAAGACGAAGCGGTCCATCCAGATCTTCGCCACCGATCTCGGCGACCCCGCGTTCCTCGACAAGGCGCGGGCCGGTCTCTACCCGGAGAGCATCGAGGCCGAAGTCAGTCCGGAGCGTCTGCGGCGGTTCTTCGTCAAGGAAGACCGCCACTACCGCATTCAGAAGAGCGTGCGCGACCTGTGCGTCTTCGCCCGGCAGAACGTCACCGTGGATCCGCCGTTCTCGCGCGTCGATCTGGTGACGTGCCGCAACGTGCTGATCTACATGTCGGCGCCGCTGCAGGAACGGCTCTTGCCGGTCTTTCACTTCGCCCTGAATCCTGGCGGCTTCCTGGTCCTGGGCCTGGCCGAAACCGTCGGGCTCGTTCGACGACCTGTTCGACCTGACGAATCGCGCGCACAAGATCTATCGCAAGAAGGACACGCGCGAGCCGGCCGCCGCTGACCTTCATGGCCGACGACTGGCTGGCCGGCACGCGCGTCGGCGCGGCCCGGCATCATCAATCAGCCCGCCGGGCGACTTTCAGCGCGAAGCCGACCGCCTGGTGCTGGGCCGCTATGCGCCGCCGAGCGTGCTGGTGAACCACGACTTCGAGGTCCAGCAGTTCCGCGGCCGGACGTCGCCGTATCTCGAGACGCCGAGCGGCCAGCCGACCACCAACATCCTGCGCATGGCCAAGCAGGGCTGTTCATGGAGCTGCGCAGCGCCCTGACCGAGGCCAAGACGACCAACGAGCCGGTCGTCAGGGAGGGGCTGCACGTCGTCGGACGGCAGCGACGACATCGAGTTCACGCTGCGCGTCCTGCCGGTCACGAGTCGCGCACCGCACCGAGTGCTGCTTCCTCGTGCTGTTCGAATCGAAGGATTGGCCGGCCTGGTCGGCGGGCGCGCTGACGCAGGACGAAGGGCTCGGCCGCCAACGCCGAACCGCGACGCCGCATGGCTGCGGCAGGAACTCGCGTCGACCAAGCAGTACCTGCAGTCGATCGTCGACGAGCAGGAAGCCGCCAGCCAGGAACTGCGCGCCGCGCACGAAGAGGTGCTGTCGAGCAACGAGGAACTCCAGAGCACGAACGAGGAGCTCGAGACCACGAAGGAGGAACTGCAGTCGGCGAACGAAGAGCTGACGACCGTCAACGAGCAGTTCCTGAGCCGCAATCGCGAGCTCGACGCGCTGACCGACGACTTGTCGAACTTCATCAGCAGCGCGGATCTGCCGATGGTCACGGTCGGACGCGACCTGCGGGTGCGGCGTCTGACGCCCGCCGGCGCAGAAGGCCTTCAACCTGCTGCCGACCGACGTCGGGCCGCTCGCTCGAGCACATCAAGTTCTCGCTCGACGGTCGACGGCATCGCCGCCATCATCGACCAGGTCATCGCCACGGTGCAGCCGTGGGAGCAGCGATGTCCGCGATCGCGACGGGCGATGGTGGATGCTGCGCGTGCTGCCGTTTCGCACCGGCGACAACCGCATCGACGGCGCCACCATCGTCGCGGTCGATATCGATCTCATCCGCCGCAGCCACGAACTGATCGAGGCGCGCGACGACGCGCTGGCGATCGTGCAGGCGGTGCGGGAACCGCTCGTGATCCTCGATGCCGATTGCCGCGTCGCGATGGCCAACGACGCCTTCTATGCCTTGCTCGGAGAAACCGCCGGGCAGATCGAGGGCAAGCCCATCTGGGAGACCGGCCGCGGCATCTGGACGATCGGCGAGTTCCGCCAGGCCTTGAAGGACGCCTGCGCCGGCAAAGCCGCCGATGCGTCAACCTCGAGATGGAGCGGATGATCCAGGGCCGCAGCCGCACGCTCGTCCTGAACACCCGATCGATCGAGCGGCCGGATCGGCCATCCATCGTCCTCCTGGCCGTCGAAGATGTCACCGACGCGCGGCAGGCCGAGGCGCTGCGGATCGACGCCGAAACCCTGCGCCTGCTCGACAAGCGGAAGGACGAGTTCCTCGGCATCCTGGCGCACGAACTGCGGAATCCGCTCGCGCCGATGCGCTTCGCGCTGGAGACTGCTCCGGCGGTCGGACGACAGTCCGAAGGAAGCTGACGCGGGCGCGGCAGGTCCTCGACCGGCAGATCACACACATGGTCCGGATCGTCGACGACCTGCTCGATGTCTCGCGCATCACGCAGGGCAAGGTCGAGCTGCGCAAGGAGCGTCTCGAGCTTGCGAGCCTCGTCAACGCGGCCGTCGAACTGTGCCGGCCGGGTGTCAGCGCCGCGCGTCACACGCTTGACGATTTCGCTTCCCGACGAGACGGTCACGCTCGACGGTGATGCGGTGCGCCTGACGCAGGTCCTCGTGAACCTCTTGAACAATGCGATCAAGTTCACGCCGCCGGGCGGTCACATCTGGCTGATCGCCGAAACGATCGGCGAACGGACGGAGCATCCGAACCAGCTCCGGATCCGGATTCGCGACACCGGCGTCGGCATCACGAAGGAGATGCTGCCGAAGGTCTTCGACATGTTCATGCAGGGCGATGTGTCGCTGGAGCGGACGCGGGCGGGGCTTGGCGTCGGCCTGACGCTCGTGCGCAATCTCGTCGCGCTGCACGGCGGCACGGTCGACGTCCACAGCGAAGGCAGCGGTTCGGGCAGCGAGTTCACCGTGTCGTCTGCCGATCGACCCGCACGTCCAGCCGTCGCGCGCGCCACCGAGCGCTCCGGTCGACACGCCGCTGCCTGCGGCCGCTGAGAATCCTGGTCGCCGACGACAACGACGATGGCCGCGAGATGCTGGTGTATCTCCTGACCGCCGAGGGGCACACGGTCGCGCAGGCGTCGGATGGCGTGGCGGCGCTCGAACCTGGCGGCGTCGTTTCAGCCCGACGTCGTGATCCTCGACATCGGCATGCCGGGCATGAACGGCTACACGGTGGCGCAGCGGCTCCGGCAGGACCCGGCGACGGCGTCGGCGGCGCTGGTGGCGCTCTCGGGCCTGGGCCAGCAGGAAGACAAGGCCCGCGCCGCCGAGGCGGGCTTCGATCGGCACTTCACCAAGCCGGTTGACGTCAACGCGCTGCGCGCGTTCCTGGCCGGCCTCGAGCGCCGGTCGCGGACGGAGGGGGTAGGTCAGAAGGAGGGGTAGGGGTCAGGTCGTGAATCGTGAATTCGAGCCACGAATTCACGATTCACGACCTGACCCCTCCCTCCCCCCTATACGCGAGCCGCGTCAGCGCACCAGCACGAGGTTGTCGAGCCCGACGGGATTGCTGCAGCACGCCGTTCCCGGGTTGGTCAGGCGGATGAGCAGCTGATCGACGTTGACCCCGGCGCTCGCGTTGGTGACGGTGGCGAAGGCGCCAAACGTGTTCGGTATCGTGCCGGTCAAGGTGAACACGACGATATCCGCGCGCACGCCGATGATCTCGTAGGGGATCGGCGTGACGCTCGAATAGAGATCGACCGACTCGAACGCGAACAGATTGCCGCCGCGCCTCACCGTCACTTGCCCGACGGTCGACGTGGCACTCGCGGCGCGCGTGAACTGGATGAACGGCGCCGGTTTGCCGAAGGTGTTGAGCGCGACCCACGGTCCGAAGTTCGCTTCGACCGTGAAATCCACCTCGCTGTAGGTCGAGATCGGCGACTGATTCGGCACCGCCGCCAGCCCGTCGAAGCCGATCGTCACGCGAGTCGCCCCGCCGACGGTGACGACAATCTCGGGCGACGCCGCGCTCGCGCCGAACGCATTCACGGCGAGAAGGCGGACGTAATAGAGTCCTGGCGGCGCCGCGACCGACAAGGTCGTCAGCGCGCCGACGTTCAGCACCGCGATATTGCTCAGCCCTGGCGCCGATCCGGCCTGAATCACATATCCCGTGAGAGCGCACCCGGCGGCGGGAGCGGTCCACCCCAGCGTGACGAGGCTCCCCTGAACGGTGGCGTTGAAATTGGTCGGAGCGTCTGGCGGCGCGGTGCAGCTGCCGCCCGTGCTGGGCACGACCACGACGATCTCGTTCGACGGCCCACTCGCACCCTCTGCGTTCGCCGCGATCACGCGCACGTAGTACACGCCGTTCGGCACCCCCGACACGGCCAGCGTCGTGTTCTGGACCGGGAACCCTGCGATCGGCGTTCCTGCTGGCGAGAGCGACGCAACGACGACGTACGACGTCGCCGGGGTGCCGGTGGCCGGCGCGGTCCACGTGAGCGTGACGGCGTTGCCGGTGACGATGGCGGCGAGGTTGGTCGGCGGGTTGGGCGCGGCCGCGTGCGCGCGCAAGCCAAGCATCAACACCACCACGGCCGTGAGCACGAGACGAGACGTCATGGACAAGCACGGTAGTGAACTGTGACGAGCATCGCAAGCTGAGCGAGAGCGCCGGCTCAGCGGCTGTCGCGGGTATGCTCCGCTGCATGGAAAGCCTGCGCCAGGATCTGCGCTACGCCGCCAGAGTGCTGTGGCGCGCGAAGGCGTTCACCGGCGCAGCGGTGATCACGCTCGCGCTCGGCATCGCCGGAACGACCGTGATGTTCACGCTGATCCAAGGCGTGCTGCTGCGCCCGCTGCCGGTGCACGAACAGGACCGGCTGATCCTGGCGTGGAAGGAAGCGCGAGCCTCGGGCTCGGCCCGGTACCCCTTCGGAAACACCGAGATCGAATCCGTCGCCGCCGCCAGCCGGCTTCTGGAGCACGCCGCCGGCGTGACCAGGAACGGCGTGAGCCGCACGGTCGTGACCGAGAACGGCGTCTCGAGCTACGCCAATGTCGGCCTCGTCACCGGTGGTTTCTTCGATGTCCTCGGCGTCAAGCCGATTGCCGGCCGCACGCTCGCGCCCGCGGACGATCGCGACGGCGCGGAACCGGTCATCGTCGTCAGCAGCGGCTACTGGCAGCGTCGGTTCGGGGGCGCACGCGATGTCATCGGCCGGCAGATATCGCTCAACGAGCGGCCGTTCCGGATCGTCGGGGTGATGCCGCCGGACCTCGACTACCCGACGCGGCGTTGAGATCTGGCAGCCGACTACCATCGGTGCCGACCGGTAGTCCGTTTGGCATGGGGGCGCGGCGAGAGGTCAACCTGATTGGGCGGATGCGTGCCGGCGTGACGATCGAACAGGCCGCGAGCGAGATTACCTCACTCAACGAGCGGTTGGACGCCGAGCCCGCGATGCGCAACCTCGTGCCGGTCGTGCGCTCGTTCGAAGACCTGATCATCGGCGATGTGCGAACGGCCGATGCTCGCCCTGTCGGCCGCGGTCGGTCTCGTGCTGCTGATCGCCAGCGCCAACGTGGCCAATCTCCTGCTGATGCGCGGCGAGGGACGGCGGGCCGAACTGGCGCTGCGCGTGGCGTTGGGCGCGGGCCGGCACCGAATCGTGCGGCAGATTCTCGCGGAGAGTCTCGTGCTGGCGCTGCTGGCTGGCGTTGCCGGCTTTGCGATCGCCTGGTTCAGCCTCCCGCTCCTGATCAGGCTCGTGCCCGATGGTTTGACGCGCGTGGAGTCGATCCGCGTCGATCAGACGGTGCTGATGTTTGCGATGGCGGTGGTGCTCGTCACGGCGCTGCTGGCCGGACTGGCGCCGGGCCTGTTGTCGGTGCGGGCGGATCTCGTGTCCGCGCTGCGCGGCGGGGCCAGCGCGATCACCGGGAGAGTGGCGACGCGTGGCCGGCGCGCGCTGGTCGTCGCGCAGGTCGCCCTCGCCGTGGTCGTCCTGGCGGCGGCGGGACTGCTCGTTCGCAGCATGCTGAACCTGCAGTCGATCGACCTCGGCCTGCCAGCGGCACGCCTGGTGCTCCTCGATCTGCATACCCCGTTGGCGAAGTACCGCGATCGGCAGCAGCATGCACAGTTCCTCGACGCCGCGATCGCGCGGCTCGAAAGCGTTCCCGCGATCGCCGCTGCGACGCCCGTCAATGTGTCGCCGTTCTCGGATCGCGGCTGGGACGTGCCGCGCATCACCGCCGAGGGGCAGAGCGCCGACGAGTCGGCGGCGAACCCGTCGCTGAACCTGGAGTCGATCCATCCGAACTACTTCGCGACCGTCGAGGCGCCGATCGTGCGCGGGCGCGCGTTTACGGCGGCGGATCGCCAGGACGCCGTCCTGGTCGCGATCGTCAGCGACGATCTCGCGGCGTGGTTGTGGGCGCGGGAGAATCCGATCGGCAAGCGATTGAAGATGGGGCCGGTGGGCGGATCGGGCCGCTGGCTCGAGGTGGTCGGCGTCGCCGCCAGCACGCGTTATCGCACGGTGACGACGGCCCGCCCGACGCTGTACCTCCCGGCGGCGCAGTTTCAGATGACCGCGTCGATGATGATCGTGCGCACGACCGCGCCGCTCGAGCTGGTCACCTCGCTGGCCAACGATCGGATTCGCGCCGTGGACCCCGACGCGCGGGTCATGCGCGTCGCACCGTTCACGGAACTGCTGGCGCGTCCGTTGGCGCGCCCCAGGTTCACGGCGTTTCTGCTCAGCGTCTTCGCCGCCGTGGCGCTGCTGCTCGCGAGCGTCGGCCTCTATGCGGTGATCGCCGCGTCGGTGCGGCAACGCGATCGTGAGATCGCGCTGCGGCTCGCGCTCGGCGCGACCGCCGGCGCGGTTCGCCGCCTGATCCTGTCCGAGGCCATCGTGCTCGCGGCTCTCGGCGCGGTGATCGGCGTCGCTGGCGCCGCCGCGATGGCGCGCTTCCTCAGCGGGCTGCTGTTCGGCGTCGATCCGCTCGACCCCGTGACGATCGGAGCCGCTGCGCTGGCACTGGTCGCCGCCGCCACGCTCGCGTCTGTACGGACCGGTGCGACGTGCGCCGCGAGCCGACCTCGTCGCCATGCTCCGCGAATAGATCTGATGATCTGATGATCTGTGATCTGGTGATCTGGTGATCTTGATCTGAAGTTGCGCGCAGTTCGCGAGTTCGCAAGTTCAACAGATCATCAGATCACGAGATCATCAGATCACGAGATCATCAGATCACGGATCGCCATCGCCTCTGGCGATCTTACTTGGCGCTTGTCGGCAATGGATTGACGCGCAGATCGCTGTAGGTGACCACTGCCGGCGCTCCGGCGCTGCCTTGCACGCGAGGCCCGGTGCCTTCCCAGCCCGCAATCACGACGCGCATCGCGCCTTGTGCGGCATCCGCCGGCTGCTGCGCACTGAGCGGCGTGCCGGCAGGTGTCAGGACGATGCACAGCCAGACGAGGGCGGCGGCGATGATGGTGAGGACAACCTTCGTGTACCGATCGGTTCGCATGACGGCTCCTTGAGACAAAAGGCGCGGAAGTGCGGCAACAGTGTGGCACGAGCAGCCGCCGGACTCGCAGACGACTCCTCGATACAAGCCGTCGAGGTTTTCGATGCGGGTGCGGCTGCTAGGGTGTAGCCTCAGCGGAGGAGTCACACGCCGATGCCTCGAACCACCAGACTCACTGCCGCTCTCACGTTGGCTGGCGCCATCACGGTCGCGTGCTCGCCGAGCAGCACTCCCACCACGACCGGGAACAGCTCATCTGTTTCGCCGGCTCCGGCTGCCGGCTGGCGCAGCAGCGCCGCCAGTGGCCGCGACAGATCGCCCACCCGCGGCCACGACACCGGGCACGAGCAACCCAACAGCCGCGGCTCCCGTCAGTTCTTCGGCGACTGCCGCGCCGTCAGTGTCTTCACCGGTGGCGGCCCCGGCGACTCCACCGCCGCCGACCACGCGCGAGATCACGATCCCGGCCAACACCCGACTCAGTGTGACGCTGACCACGCCGGTGACGTCGGATGCGAGCCGGGTCGAGGACGTCGTGCTGGCCTCACTCGCGGAACCGCTGGTGGTGTCGGGCACGACGGTGCTGCCCGCCGGGACAGAGCTCAGGGGCACGGTGCTGCAAGCCACGCGATCGGGCCGGGTCAAGGGCAAGGCGGCGGTCGGCTTCCGATTCGATCGACTGACGGTGCGGGGCGAGGTGTTTCAGATCCGGACGGCGCGCATCACCCGTGATGCGGCGTCGAGCCGCAGCAGCGATGTCAAGAAAGGCGCGATCGGCGCCGGCGTCGGCGCGGTGGTCGGCGGCATCGCCGGCGGTGGCACGGGCGCGGCGATCGGCGCGGCGGCCGGCGGGACCGGCACGGTGCTGGCGACGCGCGGTAACGAAGTGCGCCTGCCCGCGGGTACGGCCGTGACGACGACGCTTCAGGCGCCGCTCACGATTGTGGTGCCGATCGACAGATAGCGATCACGTGATCTGGTGATCTGGTGATCTGGTGATCTGGTGATCTGATTAATCTGCGTAATCTGTGCAATCTGCGGATACTCTCTCGGCGTAATCCTGCTCGCGACTGGAGTGGAATGTGAAGCTCGGCGTCTTCGCCGCCGTCTTCGGCGGCCTGTCGTTGCCCGCGATGCTCGACGCGGTGCGGGCGCTGCGAGATGTGACCGCCGTCGAGATCGGCACCGGCTGCTGGCCGGGCGCGCCGCACCTCGACCTCGATCGACTCCTCGCCAGTCCCGAAGACGCGAAGACCTATCGTCAGCGCATCGCCGACGCCGGCCTGACGATCAGCGCGCTGTCGTGTCACGGCAACCCGCTCCATCCCGACCGGGCTCGTGCCGGCGCCGACGATGAGACGTTCCGGAAGACCGTGAGCCTGGCGTCGCAGCTCGACGTGCCAGTCGTCGTCACGTTCTCGGGCTGCCCGGGCGACAGCGCCGAGGCGCGGCACGCCAACTGGGTGACCACGACCTGGCCGCCGGAGTATTCCGAGATCCTCGAGTGGCAATGGAATGAGCGGGCGGTGCCGTACTGGCGCGAGGCCGGCGCGTTCGCGCGCGATCACGGCGTGAAAGTGGCGATCGAGCCGCATCCCGGGTTTCTCGTCTACAACGTCGAGACCGCGCTTCGCCTTCGCGCGGCCGGCGGCCCGAATGTCGGGGTCAACTTCGACCCGAGCCATTTCTTCTGGCAGGGCATGGATCCGGTCGTCACGATCGGCGCGCTTGGCGACGCGATCTTCCATGTCCACGCCAAGGACGTCGCCCTCAACCGCGCGCGCATCGCCCTCAACGGCGTGCTCGACACGAAGAGTTACCGCCAGGTCGCCGAGCGCTCGTGGACGTTCCGGACGGTTGGCTGGGGACACGACGAGCTGATCTGGAAGCAGATCGTCAGCGCGTTGCGCATTGCCGGCTACGACTACGTGATGAGCATCGAACACGAGGATCCGCTTGCGTCGATCGACGAAGGGCTGCGCTCGGCGGTGGACACGCTGCGCCGCGTCCTCCTCACCGAGCCGCCGGTCGATCCGTGGTGGACCTAGAGGCGACAGTCCACAGTCGACGGTCGACGGTCCGCGGTTTCGCGGTTTGCCGTTCGCGACGCCCGACGCATGAGCCGTAGACTGTTGACCGTAAACTTAGACCGTAGACGGGAAGACCGTAGACTGTCTGGAGCGGGAGGCGCGAATGCAGCGCGAGTCTGAGTCGTACGACGCCATCGTAGTCGGGTCGGGCATCTCCGGCGGCTGGGCGGCGAAGGAGCTGACCGAGCGCGGGCTGCGCGTGCTGATGCTCGAGCGCGGCAAGATGATCGAGCACGGCAAGGACTACACCGCGGCGCGCAAGGCGCCGTGGGACCATCCGCATCGCGGCGGCGGACGCGCGAGCTCGTCGACGCGTATCCCGTCCTCAGACGGGACTATCCGCTCAACGAGAAGATCCCGACTGGTGGGTCAACGAGCGCGAGTCGCCGTACACGGAGGTGAAGCGCTTCGACTGGTATCGCGGCTACCACGTCGGCGGCCGTTCGCTCACCTGGGGCCGGCAAAGCTATCGCCACGGCGATCTCGACTTCGAGGCGAATGCGAAGGAAGGGATCGCGATCGACTGGCCGATTCGTTATGCCGATCTGGCGCCGTGGTACGACCACGTCGAAAAGCATGCCGGCATCAGCGGATCCCTCGAAGGGCTGCCGCAGCTGCCCGACGGGCAGTTCCAGCCGGCGATGCCGTTGAACGTCGTCGAGGCCGCGCTGGCGGGACGGCTGGTGAAGCAGTTCGAAGGGACGCGCCGGATTATTCCCGGGGCGCGTCGCCAACCTCACCCAGCCGCTCGGCCGTCGCGGCCGCTGTCAGTTTCGCAACGCGTGCCGGCACGGCTGTCCGTACGGCGCCTACTTCAGCACGCAGTCGTCGACGCTGCCGGCGGCCGAAGCGACCGGCCGGCTCACGCTCAAGGTCCACGCCATCGCGACCGACGTGGTCTACGACCGCGACAGGAAACGCGCGACCGGCGTCCGCGTGCTCGACGCGCACACGAAGCAGACCACGGTCTACAACGCCAAGGTCGTCTTCCTGTGTGCGTCGACGCTCAACTCGACGTGGCTGCTGCTGCGCTCGGCAACCGACGTGTGGCCCGGCGGTCTCGGCAGCAGCTCCAACGAGCTGGGACACAACCTCATGGATCATCACTTCCGCTGCGGCGCCAGCGGCGTGGTGGACGAGTTCGAGGACCGCACGACGTTCGGACAACGTCCCACCGGCTTCTACATCCCGCGTTTTCGCAACCTCGGCAGAGACAAGCGCCAGTATCTGCGCGGCTTCGGGTATCAGGGCAGCGCCAACCGTCAAGGCTGGGAACGGGCGGTGGCGGAGCTCGGCGTCGGGCGGCGCCTTCAAGGACGAGATGTCTACGCCCGGCCCGTGGCGCATGGGCGCGACCGCGTTTGGCGAGATGCTGCCGAATCACGCCAACCGCGTGACGCTCGACCCCGCGCGCACCGACGCCTGGGGACTTCCGGTGATCGCCATCGACTGCGAGACCGGCGAGAACGAACGGCTCATGCGGCGCGACATGATGAACGACATGGCCGAGATGCTCGAGGCCGTCGGCGTGCGCGACGTGCGCGTGAACGACAACGGCTATTTCCCGGGGATGGGCATCCACGAGATGGGCACCGCACGCATGGGCCGCGATCCCGAAGACGTCGGTCCTCAACGCGCCACAACCAGGTGTGGGACGCGCCGAACGTGTTCGTCACCGACGGCTCGTGCATGACGTCGGCGTCGTGCGTCAATCCGTCGCTCACCTACATGGCGCTCGACGGCGCGCGCGGCGGCATTTGCCGTCGACGAGCTCAAGCGCAGCAGTCTCTAGCGGGAGGATGACCATGGCGACCCCAATCTCTCGCCGCGAAGCGGTGCAGCGCGTCATCGCCCTGATGGGCGGGCTCGCGCTCGTCATCGACGAAGAGCGTCTGCTGGCCGCCGCGATCGACGACGCCGTCCTGTCGCGCACGTATGAGCCAGGGCGTGGGCACGTTCACCGCAGCGGACATCGCGCTCCTCGACGAGATCGCCGACACGATCCTGCCCAACGACATCCACGCCGGGCGCGAAGGCGGCGAAGACCGGCCCCTTCATGGCGCTGATGGTCACCGACGTCTACTCCGATCGCGATCAGCAGGTCTTCCGCGACGGCATGCGCGCGCTCGAAGACGCCTGTCGCGCGATGCACGGGACCGGCTTCATGCAGGCGACGCCGGCGCAGCGGCTGTCGTTGCTGCAGGTGCTCGATCGCGAGCAGAAGACGGCGATGGAAGAGCGCATCAACCCGGCGCGGACGCGGTATCCGGCGGCGCCGCCGGCGCCCGACGCGCCCGCGCATTACTTCCGCATGATGAAGGAGCTGGCGCTGCTCGGTTATTTCACGTCGGAGATCGGCTACACGCAGGCGATGCGCTATCGCGAGACGCCCGGGCGCTACGACCCCGATGTGCCGCACGCGCCAGGCGACAAGTCGTGGGCGGGCCACGCTTAGGGCAGAGTAGGGCAGGTAGGGCAGGTAGGGCAGGATGAGGGAGGTGTGTCGTGATTTCGAGACGTCAGTTCACCAAAGCCGCGCTTGCGAGGCCTCGCCCTGCCGGCGCTCTCCGTGCCGCACGGAGCGGCGCGTCACCGGTCGGCGGGGTCCGGCTCGGCGTGCAGACCTACAGCTTTCGTGACATCGCGCGGTCCGGAACCGCCGGTGCGGCCGACGTCATCATCGACGTCGATGAAGACGTGCGGCCTCGACGAATGCGAGCTGTGGTCGCCGCAGATCGAGGTCGTGCCAGAGGCACCGCGCGGCGCGACGCCGGCCGAGCAGCAGTCGAGGCGCGACGCGCTGCGCGCAGTGGCGGCTCGTCGACCGGCCGCGACTACTTCGAGGGCATCCGCCGCCGCTTCGCCGCCGCCGGCATCACCATCTACGCCTACAACCTCAGCTTCAACGATTCGTTCACCGACGACGAGATTCATCGCGGCTTCGACGCGCCAAAGCGCTGGGCGCTGAAGTGATCACGGCGTCGACCACGCTGCGCCTCGCTCGCCGGCTGGTGCCGTTCGTCGCGAAGCACTAGCATGCCGGTCGCCATGCACAATCACTCGAACCTCAAGGATCCGAACGAGTTTGCGACCCCGGAGAGCTTCACCTCGGCGCTCGCGATGTCGCCGCACTTCCGCGTCAACCTCGACATCGGCCATTTCACCGCCGCGAATTTCGACGCGCTCGCGTTCATCGAAGCCCACCACGCCAGGATCACCAATCTGCATCTCAAGGACCGCAAGAAGGACCAGGGCGACAACATGCCGTGGGGACAGGGCGATGCGCCGATCCGCGAAACGCTGCTGTGGCTGAAGCGCGGTAAGTCGCCGGTGCGCGCGTATGTCGAGTACGAGTATCCAGGGACCCGCGGCATCGTCGCCGAAGTGACGGCCTGCGCCGACTACGCGAAGAAAGTGCTGACCGCGTGACGCGACGGCTCGGGATGGGACTTGTCGGTCCAGGCTTCGTCGGCGCTCATCACATCGATGCCGTACGCCGGCTCGGGTTCGTCGACGTCGTCGCGGTTGCGGCGAGCACCCAGGCGTCGGCGGAGGCAAAAGCGAAGGCGCTCCACGTTCCCAAGGCGTACGCCAGCTACGAGGCGCTGGCTGCCGATCCCGCGGTGGACGTGGTCCACGTCACCACGCCCAACGCCATGCACGGCGCGGTGATCGACGCCGCGCTCGCGCACCGCAAGCATGTCGTCTGCGACAAGCCGCTCGCGACGACGGCGGCGGAGGCTCGCCGCGCTGCGCGATGCCGCCCGGGCGGCCGGTGTCGTGCACGCGGTGACCTTCAACTATCGCGGCAACCCGATGGTGCAGCAGGCCCGCACGATGATCGCTGCGGGCGAGCTGGGCCCGCTGCACCTGCTCCACGGCGCCTACCTGCAGGATTGGCTGATCGAGGACACCGACTATTCGTGGCGGCTCGATCCCGCACAGGGTCAGAGTTCGGCGATGGCCGACATCGGATCGCACTGGTGCGATCTGGCGCAGCACGTCTCGGGGCAGCGGATCGACGCCGTGCTCGCGCAGCTGACGACGGTCGTCTCGAGCCGCGTGAAACCGGCACAAGCGGTCGAGGCGTTTGCGGCGAGCCGCGAGACCGGCACGCGCGTCGCGATTGCGAGCGAGGATCTCGCGACGGTGCTCCTGCGTTTCTCGGGCGGCGCGACCGGCGTGCTCACCGTGGGTCAGGTCTGCGCCGGACACAAGAACGATCTGCGGCTCGAGCTCTGCGGCCGCGCCGGCTCGATCCGGTGGGCGCAGGAGGCGCAGAACGAGCTGTGGCTCGGCGCACGGCGCCAGGGCAACACCGTGCTCGCGAAAAATCCGTCGCTGGTGGCGCCGGCGGTGGCGCGCTTGACCCGCCTGCCAGGCGGTCACCAGGAGGGATGGGCCGACGCGTTCTTCAACGTGACCCGCGACATCTACGCCAGCATCGCCGACCCCGACGCGCGTCGCGACGCCCTGTCGACCGCGGCGACGTTCGACGCTGGACTGGCGTCGGCGTGCCTGGTCGAGGCCGCGCTCGAGAGTCACCGCGCCGGCGGGGTGTGGACGCCGGTCCTCGCCTGACCGGCCGTCATCGGAGATTGGCGATCCCGGTCAGCGCGGCTGACGCCGCCGGGCGGTGCCGCGTCGAGGCGCGCTGCTGGCATCGCCTGCCTTCGCGATCATCACCTCCGTCGATTTGACGACCGCGATGGCGTCGTCGCCGCGGCGCAGCTTGAGCGTGCTCACGGCGTCGGCGGTGATCACGGCGGTGAGCGCCTGATCGCCCACGCGCAGCTTCACCTGCGCGAGCAGGCCATCGACGCGCACTTCCTCGACGAACCCGTGGAGGCGGTTGCGGGCGCTGAGCCCGACCAGCGTTTCGCCCGGGTCGCTCGTCAGCCGGACGCCGGCGCGTCTCTGGCTCCTGACGGGAGAGCAGGCGGGCAATCTCGGCATCAGAGATCCGATGGTGGCCGCCTTCGGTGCGGGTCGTGCGGACCTTGCCGGTGTGCACCCAGCGCTTCAGCGTCGAGTAGCCCACGCCAAGTTGCCGGGCCGCGGCTCTCACGGTAACCAAGGTCATGTGAACCCGCTTTCTCGGTGAAAGGTGCGCCGAATCGTATCACCGCGAGTCGATTCGTCGCGGGCGTGTCGCGGTTTGAATCGACTTAATACGGTCAACGAACGGTATCATATTGGTTCAATTGCGTCATGGTTGAAACGATCACGACATCGTCCAGGAAGCCGCGTCGCGTGGCGGGCCTGGTCCTGGCGATCGCGCTCTCGACCGGCGCGCTGGTGGCGCACGGCGACGCACAGCGCCGCCCGATCGTCGCCGCCGCGGCGAACCTCAACTTTGCGCTGACCGAGATCGCCGAACAGTTCGCCCGCGATCGCGGCGTCCGCATCGAGGTCGTGTATGGCGCATCCGGCACCCTCGCGCGGCAGATCCGGGACGGGGCGCCGTTCGAGTTGTTTCTCGCCGCCGATGAGGAGTTTCCGAACATGCTGGTCAAGGCGGGCCTCACGCGCGACAGCGGCAGCGTCTACGCGTTCGGCCGGCTCGCGCTCTTCGCCCCGACCGGCTCGCCGCTCGAGGTCGACGCGCGCCTCGATGGCCTCGCGCGTCTCGTGAAGGCTGGGCGCGTCACCCGGTTCGCCATTGCCAATCCCGCCGTCGCGCCATACGGCCGCGCCGCCGAAGCGGTGCTCCGCACCCGCGGAGTGTGGGACGCCATCCAGCCTCGCCTCGTGCTGGGCGATACCGTCGCCCAGACCGCGCAGTTTGCGACGAGCGGCAATGCGGTGGGCGGGCTCGTGGCCTATTCCCTGGTGCTGGCGCCGGGCTTTGCCTCGCGCGGCGCGCACGCCGTCATCGCCGAGCGCGATCATCCACCGCTTCGGCAGCGCATGGTCTTGCTCAAGCAGGCGAGTCCGGCCGTCGTGCAGTTCTCCGACTACCTCAGCGGCGAATCGGCGCGGACAGTCCTTCGAAGGTACGGCTACGGAGTGCCGCAGTAGCCGCCAATGGACTGGACCGCACTCGCTGTGTCCCTGTGGCTCGGCGCGGGCACGATCGCCATCCTGCTGCCGCTGGGGATCTGGTTCGGTCGTTTTCTTGCGGTCACCGAGTTTCGCGGCAAGCTGCTGGTCGAAGCGCTCGTGACCGTTCCGCTCGTCCTCCCGCCGACCGTGCTCGGGTTCTATCTGCTCGTGATGTTCGGGGCGCGGTCGCCGCTCGGTCAGGCGTTTCAAGCGGCGGTGGGCCATGCCTTGCCGTTCTCGTTTGCCGGCCTGCTGGTCGCGTCGGCCATCGCCAACATTCCGTTCGTCGTCCAGCCGATTCAGCGCGGCTTCGAAGCGATTCCCTCCGATGTGCGCGATGCCGCGGCGTGCTGCGGCCTCACTCCGTGGCAGCGCTTCCTTCGCATCGAGGTGCCGCTGGCCTGGCCGAGCATCCTCACCGCCGCGATCCTGACGTTTGCCCACACCCTCGGCGAGTTCGGCGTCGTGCTGATGGTCGGCGGCAACCTTCCCGGCGAGACGCGGACGCTGAGCGTGGCCATCTACGATCGCATGCAGGCGTTCGACGATCGCGGCGCCGGCGTGATGGCCGCCGCGCTCCTCGTGATTGCGCTCGTGACGCTGATGACGACGACGGCGTTATCGCGTCGTGCAGACCCGCGCCGTGTCTGATCGGCCGGCTATCGGTCGCCCTGCGCCAACCAGGGCCGATTCCGCTCGACGTCGAGTTCGGCTGCGACGCCGGCGACGTGCTCGCCATTTTCGGCCCATCGGGCAGCGGCAAGACCACGATCCTTCGCAGCGTGGCCGGGCTCTATCGCCCGGCCTCCGCGCGTGTGCGCGCTGGCAGGGACACGTGGAGTGATGCGGGAGACTTTCGTTCCGCCGCATCGGCGCAAGGTTGGTTTTGTCTTCCAGGAGTACGCGCTCTTTCCGCATCTCACCGCCGCCGGCAATGTCATGGCCGCGCTCGCGCATCGTGCTCCGAGCGAACGCCGCGCGCGGGCGTCGCAGCTGCTCGAGTTGGTCCACCTGACTGACCGGCAGGATCGCCGGCCGCATCAATTGTCAGGCGGCGAGCGTCAACGCGTCGCCCTGGCGCGCGCGCTTGCTCGCGATCCAGCGGTCCTGCTCCTCGACGAACCGTTTGCCGCGGTGGACCGCGGCGTGCGCCGGAGCCTGCAGGACGAGATCGATCAGCTGCGCGGCGTGCTCGACATTCCGGTCATCCTGGTGACGCACGACTTCGACGATGTGGTGCGTCTGGCGACGCATCTGCTGCTGCTCGAGCAGGGCCGGACCGTGGCCCACGGCCGCTCTCGCCGAGCTGACCAGCCGGCCGGACCTGTCATGGCTGCGCAACGCGACCGGACTGGGCAGCGTCTTCGACGCGCGAGTGACCAGTCGCGACCCCGACCGCGGTCTGATCGAGATCGCCTTCGACGGCGGCACGCTCCTCGCCGCCGATCGATCCGCGGTCGGCTCGAACATCCGCGTCCGCATCCCGGCGCGGGAAGTGATTCTCGCGGCGACGGCGCCGACCGGGCTGAGCCTGCACAACGTGCTGGCCGGCACGGTCTCAGCGGTGCACGCCGAACCGTCCACCGATCACGTCATCGTGCAGGTCGCCGTCGGCGGTGTCTCGCTTCTCGCAGAAGTCACGCGCGATGCCGTCGATCGCCTCGGCATCCAGGCCGGCGCGCCGATGCACGCGCTGGTGAAGTCGGTATCGATAGACCTGGTCGGTGGGTAGGGCTCGCTTCGCGAGCAGGGCTCGCTCCGCGAGCAGGGCGTTCATCGCTTCGCTCGAACGCAGGGCTCCTCACGGCAGTGTGGAACGCCTGCTCGCGTCAGCGAGCCCTGCTCTTGTGAAGAGCCCTGCTCCCGAAGGGAGCCCTGCCGTGCGGGCGGACCATCGACGGCCCGCCCGCATCAGGCCTAGCTATCGTGCGTCTACCGTGAGATACACGCGGTACTCGCCGCTGTTGTCGTCGAAGTGGTCGTCGTTGACGCCGAAGTAGATGCGACCGTTCGTACGCGCGGTGAACGTGTTGCTGGGGCCGAGCGCCTCAACATTCCCGTTGCCGACACGGACGAGCAACGCTCCCGCCGGCTGGTCCGGGCGAGGCGAGTTGGCGGCCCGGCGTCCGCTCAGCGAGCCGGCTGGCGTCGCGCGGTCGTCGCCGCCGACCACCAACTGAATCGTCCCGTCCGAGCGGAACGTGATGACGTCACCAGCGTTGACGTAGGTCCCGCTGTCGGTCCACGGCTGACGAGGGCTGACGATCACCGAATCCTGGATCGTCGTTCCCGAGTCGACCGCGGTGTACTCGCGTCGCGTGATGACGCCGTCGTTGTTGACGTCGAAGCGATTGAACGCTGCCGCGCCCTCGCGCCATTCGCCGCGCGAGATCACGCCGTTGTTGTTGTTATCCCGCGCGTCGAATTCGTCGTAGCCGGCGACCGCTGCGTCGCCCCTGCCGCCCCCGTCGAGCTCACGCCGGGTGAGCGTACCGTCGCGGTTGGGTCGAGGCGGTTGAACGCGATGCGTGTGCCCGACCACTCGCCCCGCTCGATGCGGTTGTTGTTGTTCACGTCCAGCGCGTCGAAGTTGGTGATGTCCTGATCGCCGTAGCCGGCGTTCATGTTCATGTACTCGGCACGCGAGACCATGTTGTCGTTGTTCCGGTCGGCGCTCAGGAACGCCGCCCGATCGCCGCGCCATTCGCCGCGGTTCAGCCGCGCGTCGCCGTTCCGGTCGAGGCTGACGAACTCAGCACTGTTCGGGTCGGACAACCGATCCCTCAGTTCGGCGCCGGAGAGAACGCCATCGTTGTTCCAGTCGCGCTCGCGGAACTCTTGCAGCGCGCCGCGCCACTCGCTGCGGGCGATGACGCCGTCATTGTTGCGGTCCCATGACCGGTAGTCCTGAGCCGCGGCAATGCTGGTCGAAAGTGAGAATGCGGTTACACCGAATATGAAGTAACGAAGGCCCGTCATTTTGCCCTCCTGCCATGGAAGGAGCAGGCCTCGTGCCACGTTTCATGTCGGGCGCCAGACACTTGGTCCCTGGGGCCTTACGTGCTCCCCGTCGTTGAGGCTCAATTGCGTCCACTTTTCGTCACCGACTGTTGCGCTTAAAGGGCTCAACTCATGCGGAGACGCGACGAAGGGCGCGGATCGACATAGGATCTGGCTGCGTCGGTCCTGCTGGCGCACCCCATGCCATGCCCGACGCGACCTCGGCCCGCCTCCTGATTGCCGACGACCAGCCCGACGTCCTCGAGGCGTTGCGCCTGCTGCTCGTCCACGAGAACTTCTCGCTCCAGTTGGTGACGACGCCGGCTGCGCTCATCGATCAGGTTGGAAGTGCGCGATGGGACGCGGTGCTGATGGATCTCAACTACTCGCGCGATACCACCTCCGGTGAAGAAGGTCTGCAGCTCGTGACGAAGATTCGCGCCGAGCACCGCGAGTTGCCGATCGTCGTCATGACCGCGTGGGGCAACATCGAGCTCGCGGTCGCGGCTATGCGGGCGGGCGCGCAGAGCTTCGTGCAGAAGCCGTGGGACAACCGCGCCCTCATTCAGGTGCTCGAGCGTGAGGTCCGCGAAGGCCGGGACGCGCGCGCGCGGAGCGATCGGCATGCGCTCGAGCAGCGCGACGCGCTGTTGATCCAGCGGGCGCTGATGCCGGCGACGTTGCCGGTCACCGATCGCTTCGAAGTCGTGGGCGCGTGGCAGCCGGCCGGAACGCTCGGCGGCGACACCTACGACGCCTTCCGCTTCGCGCCCGACGTCATCGGGCTGTCGATCGCTGACATCGCCGGCAAGGGGCTTCCCGCCGCGCTGCTCATGTCGAGCCTGCAGGCCGCGGTTCGCGCCTTCGCCCTCGACGCCGCGCGGCCTGAGACGGTGTGCGCGAGCGTGAATCGCCTGTTGTGCGGACAGATGATTGCCGGCCGCTTCGCCACCCACGTCTACTTGCGGCTCGACGCCGAGCGCGGCGAGCTCGCCTATGCGAATGCCGGTCACAATCCGCCGCTCCTCGCGCGAGCGAGCGGCGAGGTCGAGGCGCTAGGCGCGTCGGGGACGGTGTTGGGCGTGTTTCCGGAGGCCGAATACCGTGGCGCCTTGCTCCCGCTGCGGCACGGCGATCGCCTGCTGCTCTATACCGACGGCATCACCGAAGCACGGAATCCGGACGGGGACGAGTTCGGCCAGGAGCGGCTGACGTCGGCGCTGATGCGGCATCGTCATCTCGAGGCCCCGGCGCTGCACGCCGCGATGATGGACGAGGTCCGAGGCTTTGCTGTCGATGGCTTCGAAGACGACGCCACGCTCGTCGTCGCCGCCGTTCGCTGAAGATGCAGGTCGGTCGCCTTCTGGGCTTTGCTACGATCGCCGCCAAAGCGTTGATCCTGTGCACCATCCAATCGCCGGGCCACATCGTGCGGAACAGGAACACGTGACACGCCGTCCCGATGGCGTCGCTCGCAGCAGTGGCGCGGTCCTGTCGCGGCGTCGCTTCACGGCGTCCGTCGGGAGCCTTCTTGCTGCGTGTGTCGCGGGTGGATGTCAACAGATGATCGAGAGCGCGCCCCCGCCTGGCGCGCGATTGACGGCTCGGCGATCGACGACGCGAACCACCTTGGCGGCGGGACGTCACGCGCTGGGGCTCGGATCCAACCGCGATGCGATCCTGCTCGTGCCCGAGAGAGCCCGCGAGGGTTCGGTGCCGCTGATCGTGCTTCTCCACGGCGCCGGCGGGTCGGGGGAGGGGATTCTCGATCACCTGGCGGCGGCGCTCGACGCGTCGGGCGCGGCGATCCTCGCTCCTGATTCACGGGCGTCGACGTGGGACGCTATCCGAGCGCTCCAGCGGAACCTGCTCGATGTCGTCCAGTCGCGCGACGAGCTCAGTGGGTTTGGTGCCGACGTCGTGTTTCTCGATCGCGCGCTCGAGCGGGTCTACGAGAGTGTTGCGGTCGATCCGGCGCGGGTGACGGTTGCCGGCTTCTCGGACGGCGCGACCTATGCGCTCTCGCTCGGGCTCATCAACGGCGACGTGTTTCCCCGTATCGTCGCCTTCTCGCCTGGCTTCGTCATCCAGGGTGAGCCGCACGGGCGACCGCACGTTTTCGTGTCGCACGGACGCACCGATCGGATCCTGCCGATCGACCGGTGCAGCCGCCGCATCGTGCCCGATCTCGAGCGGCGCGGCTACACGGTGACCTACCGCGAGTTCGACGGCGGGCACGGCGTGCCTGACGACATCGCCCGGGACGCGCTGGCGTGGGCGGGCGCCGCAACGCCTAAAACTTAGTCGGTCCACGGTCCACGGTCCACGGTCGTCCACGGTCGATTCACGGTCTACCGTCAGTCAAGAGTTCTTACTGGAGACCGTCGACCGTCGACCGTAGACCTTCAGGATCTTTCCTGCGTCCACGTCCCCCGGCAGTCCGTCAGCGGGTCCGGTTGTCCAATCGATTTGACAAAAAAATTTGTCAATTGATACGATGACGGCTCACCATGCTCGAGCCAGCCCCCATCGCCATTGTCAGCGAGACGCCTCGCGCCGGTCTGCTGCTCAAGCCGCTGCGACTGAAGATCCTGGAGGTGGCGCGCGAGCCGCGATCGGCCTCCGCCATCGCCGCGAGCCTCGGATTGCCACGGCAGAAGGTCAACTACCACGTGCGCCAGCTGGCCCGCGGCGGCTTCCTCCGCCGGGCGGGACGGCAGCGCAAGCGCGGCTTGACGGAGCAGAACTACGTCGTCACCGCGCGGGCGTTCGTCGTCGGCCCGGCCGCGCTTGGACCGATGCGCGCCGATGCGCGCGAGACCGCGGACAAGATGAGCGCCGCCTATCTCCTGACGCTCGCGGCGCAGATGCAGCAGGAAACGAGCCGCGCGTGGCTGGCCGCGCACGCCGCCGGCAAGCGGCTTCCCGTCCTGTCGCTCGACGCCGAAGTGTGTTTCGAATCGCCGGAGCAGCGGGCGCGGTTTGCCGACGCCATCGCCACCGCCGTTGCCCGCGTGGTCGCCGCGCACACGCAGCCATGTGCGTCCGCTGGCCGCGCGAAGAGGCGGCCATTCAGGCTGGTGCTCGGCTGCTATCCGATTCCGTCATCCGACCGCGCCGCACAGAAGTCCGGCGCCAAACCGTCACGACCGGCCCAACGCGGTGGCGTGACCCGAAAGGACCGTTCATGAGCGCCCCCGGACGCAAGCGGCACGGCCGCACGATCGAGACCGACACCCGCATCAAGACCACGCCCGAGCGGGCGTGGGAAGCGTGGGCCGACCCGGAGCAGATCGCCAACTGGTTCGTCGACCGAGCTGAGGGCCGCGCCGCACCCGGCGAGGTGATGACCTGGATCTTCGACGCCTTCAACTACCGTCAGCCGGTGCCGATCCAGGAGGCGACACCCGGCGAGCTGTTCGTGATCGGCAGCGGCGACCAGCCTGGTCCGCACGGTCACCCGTACATGTTGGAGATCACCGTCACCGCCGACCGTGGCGAGACGATCATGCGCCTCGTCAACTCCGGCTTTCGCGAGGATGCGAGCTTCGACGACGAATTCGATGGCGTGGCGTCGGGGTGGAAGATGGCGCTGGCGACGCTCAAGCAATGGCTCGAGCGGTATCCAGACGCGCGCCGCAGCCACCGCATCGTGTTCGAGCCGGCAACCTACACGCTGGCACAACTGCGCCCGCTCTTCGAGACGATGGAAGGCCGTCGCACCTGGCTCGAACCGCTTCTGGCCGCTGACGCGCCGGTCCTCGCCAATACCGGCAGGGAAGTGCTGATGGCGTGGGACGCCCGGGCCGGGGTTCTCGGCCTCAAGGCGTTCGCGATGGGACCGCAATCGATGATTGCGTTGGATGCGAGCGCGTGGAGCGATCGGCCTGCCGACGGTGCGGCGCTCGAGTCCGAGCTTCGAGCGGCGTTGGCCAGGCTGCGGCGCGCGCTCGGGGGGAACTGATTCGGTCCCCCTCTCACGCGGCTCGTCGTCGGCCTCAGCGCGACGTCATTTCTTCTTCGACGCTGTCCCCGACATCGCGAACTGCCCGCTGTTGATGTCGAAGTTCACCGAGGCCTTGTCGGCTTCAGTTGGTGTCACCGTGATCTTGGCGTCGAACGCGTTGCCCTGATAGTTGCCGGCGAACTTCAGGACGAGTTCCTTGCCGGCCACGGCGATGTCGGTGATCTTCTGGCCTTCCGGCTGGATCTGGCTGACGATCACCGCGACGACCTTGCCCTCTTCCTCTTTGAGCGTCATTTCCTGCTCGAACGGGCCCTGCGGCGAATCGACGACCATGGTCCACACGCCCATGAAGGCGGCGGCGTCGGCCGGGGTCAATTGGGCGCGGGCTGGCGTGGCAGCGGCCAGGACAACGACGAAAGCGGCGATTCCGACAATCGACAGACGCGGCATACAAACGCTCCTCTCACTCTCAAGGCCCATGCGAGCCGATGGGCCGAATGAGCCGGCATCTTACCCGACCTTTCAACTTGATTGGGGGGGAGGGGGAGGGGAGGGGTCAGGTCGTGAATCGTGAACGGAGCCCGGCGCTCCGTTCACGATTCACGACCTGACCCCTACCCCTCCTCCCCTATTCGGTCGCCGCCGGCCCCGGCCTCAAGCCATCTGGTCGATGTAGGTCTCGACCGTCCGCGGCGATACCCCGAACCGGTCCGCGGCGGCTTTCCAGTCTGGAAACGGGACGGATTCGGTCGCCGCGTAATACCCCAGCGTCATCAGCCGCGCCGCCACCTCGTTGAATGGACGGACGATCGGCGGGAGCACCCGCATGGCGAAAACGGGCACGTGCTTCCGCTTCCCCGACGATTTCAGGCGCCGCTCGACCAGCGTCGCGAGATCGTTCAGCGAGACATTCGACGGCCCGCCGGCGTCGACCACCTCATTGACAATCTCCGGGCGCGCCAGGACCTTCACCGCAAACTCGGCGACATCGTCCACCGCGATGTAATTGGACAGCCTCTTGCCGTCACCGAAGATCGTCGCCTTGCCGTTCTCCTTGATGTCTCTCGCGAGGATCTCGTCGATCCAGATGTCCATGAAGGCGGTCGGCCGCAGCATGACGTGGGGCACGCCGCTTCGCCGGATTGCGTCCTCGATGTACCACTTGATTCTGAAGATATCGACTGGCGCGTCGCGAGACACCCCACGGTAGGACACATAAGTGAGCCGCTTGACGCCGGTGTTCCGCGCCGCGGCGCAGAGGTTCTGGTAGCCGGCGAGATCGACTTTGGTCGGACTCGTCGCCCCTTGCCCCATGTTGTTGTTGGCGGTGGCCACGATCTGATCGATGCCGCGGCAGGCCTCGGTGAGTTGCTGGACGTCGCGCAGATCGACGGCGGCGACCTCGGCGCCGGGGGCATGACGCGCCAGCGCGTCGGCGTTGCGGGCCAGCGCCCGGACCGGCACGCCCGACGCGACCAGCTTGCGGACGATGACGCGGCCCAGCAGACCGGTGGCACCGACGACGAGCACTCGGGAATCGCTCATGAAGCCTCGACGTCCGACGCCGGGATCATAGCCCGAGACGTCGCGTCAGCCCTCCTGCCGCATACAATCGCGCCGGAGCCTCTGACTCACATGCTCGCTTCCAGCCGCCTGACGACTGCTACTGCCGTGATGGCGCTGACGCTCCTGGCACTGCCGCTCCACGAGCGCTCCGCTGCGGCACAGCTGACGCTGGCCGCCGATCGTCCGATCGAGTTCTTCGTCGGCGTCGGCGAACCGCGTCACGGCTATCGCGCCACCGATCGCGAGCTCGCGGTATGGGCGCTCGAGGCCTGGGCGGGGCAGGCCGCCGGCGGCTTCTCGGTTCGTGCCGCATCCGAACGCGAGGCCGTGGTGCGCGTGTACTGGCCGGCGCCTGGCGATCAGCTCTTCGGTGAGATGCGGCCGCTGGTCGTCAACGGCCGCCGCGGCGCCGCGGTGTACGTCACGACCGACATGCTGGCGCTCGGCCCGGACCTGGCCGCGCGGGCACGACAGGATCCGCTCTGGCGCGACGCCATCGTCTATCTGACCTGCGTCCACGAGCTCGGTCATGCGCTGGGGTTGCCGCACACGAGCGACTATCGCGACATCATGTATTCGTTCGCGCACGGCGGCGACATCGTCGAGTACTTCGCGCGGTATCGACGGCAGTTGAAGACCCGCGCCGACCTTCGGCCGGTGTCGCCGTTTTCCGCCGCCGACGTGCAGCAACTGCGCGCGCTCTACCGCCCATAATCCTCCGTTCACGATTCACGACCTGACCCCTACCCCCACCCCCTTCGCCGTTCACGATTCACGACCTGACCCCTACCCCCACCCCCTATCAGTCCGGGCCCCAGTCCGCCGCCGGACGGCGATTCTCGAAATCGGACGGCGCGCGACCCGCGACCACCGCCCTCTCTCGCCGGCCGTCGGGAAATGTGGTGCGGACGCACGCGATTGACGACGATTCCACTGGCACAGTTGCTGCTCCGCGGTGAGGCATGCTGACCGACGCCCGCTACTCGATCCGCGTCCTGCTCCGCACCCCGCTGGTCGCCACCGTCGCGATCCTGTCGCTGGCGCTGGGAATCGGCGGAGCCGCCTCGGTCTTCACCGTGCTCAACGCCGTCGTGCTCCGCGAGCTGCCGGTGCCGGATCCGCAGGAGCTGTACACCGCCGAAAAGCTTCTCGTCGCGGGCATCAGCCCACGCTACTCGTGGCCGCTCATCGAGCAGGCCCAGCGCGAGCTGGAGGGCCGTGCCGAGCTGTTTGCCGCGACCGCGCCGACGCAGATGCAGGTCCGGCTCGCGCGCGGCAGCGATGGCGCCGAGCGGAGCAGCGTGCAACTGGTCTCCGGTGGTTTCTTCGAAGGCTTCCGGCAGCGCGCGCAGGTCGGCCGGCTGATCGAGCCGCGTGACCTTGCCGCCTCCGGTCAGAGCCCGGTGATGGTCATCAGCGATGGCTACTGGCGGCGGCGATTCCAGCGGGATCCAGCGGTCATCGGGCGGGAGCTGATCGTCGGCGGCGCCAGCCTGACGGTCGTTGGCGTTGCCGCGCCAGTGTTCTTCGGCCCGTGGGTCGGGTTCCGCAACCCCGACGCCTGGATTCCGCTCACGATGCAGGCCGACATCCGCTACGCGTTCAACGCGAGCACCGACGAAACGGCGGACAACACCACGCCGTGGCCGTCGCAACCTGGCGTCGAGTGGCTGTCGCTCTTCGCGCGGATTCCCGACGCGTCGAGCAGCGACGCAATCGCGACGGCGCTGACCGCGCTGCATCGCCGCGATGCCGCCACTCGGCTTGGTGCCGCGGACGCCAATCGCCGCGCCGATCTCGAGCGTGAAGTTGTTGCTCTTTCGAGCGCCGGCCGCGGCGTGTCGTTCCTGCGCGGCGACCTGTCGTCGCGGCTGTTCGTCCTGCTCGCGATGGTCGGCGTGCTGCTGGCCATCACCTGCGGCAACGTCGCCAGCCTCCTCGTCGCCCGCGCCAGCGCCCGCGCGCGCGAGATGGCGGTTCGGACCGCGCTCGGCGCCGGCCGCTGGCGAGTCGTCCGGCAGCTGCTCGTCGAGACGATGATCGTGTCGTCGGTCGGCGGTGCGCTCGGGCTGATCGTGGCGGCGTGGGGACGCGACCTCCTGGTCTCGCTTTTCACGGGCGGCTCGGCGATCATCGATCTCGACATCCGCTTCGACTGGCGCGTCCTGCTCTTCGCGGTCACGCTGACGATGATCTGTGGCGTGCTGTCGGGCATCCTCCCGGCACTGCGAAGCACGCGGATTGCTCCCACCGACGTCATCAAGGCACAGTCGCGACAGGTGGGCGATGCGGCCGGCCGTCGCGGCGCGCTGGTCGGCAAGTCGCTCGTTGCCGCGCAGATGGCGTTCTGCCTGCTGCTGCTCGTCGTCGCCGGGCTGTTCATCCGCAGCATGCAGGCGCTCGCGCAGACGGATGTCGGGTTCGATCGCGATCGGCTGCTGGTCGCACGGATGGACGCGCGCAGCATCGGCTACACAGACGCGCAGCGGCAGGCGCTCTACGATCGACTGCTCGAACGGCTCGGTCGCATTCCCGGCGTCGAGTCGGCGAGCCTGTCGTTCAGCGGCCCGCTCGGAACGTCGTGGCGGCAGAGCAGTTTGATCGTCGAGGGCTACTCGCCGGGCGCCAATGAACGGCCCATGACCAACGAAGAGTTCGTCACCCCGGACTATTTCGCGACGGTCGGCCTCGCGGTCATCGAAGGCCGCGGCTTCACGCAAGACGATGCGCGGCCGGGCAGCCGCAGCGCGATCGTCAATGCGTCAATGGCGCGGCGGTTCTTCCCTGCGGGCGGTGCGGTCGGCAGGCGCTGGACGACAGACGAGGTGCTGCTCGCCGGATTCGCCAGTGATCGTCGGCGTCGTGCAGGACGCCAAATATGTGGACGTGCGTGGCGAGACGCCGAACATGGTGTATCGCACCGCCGGCGCGCTGCCGGTCGAGGTTCTGGGCAATATCGAGATTCGCGCCGTCGGGCGCCCCCGCGGCGCTCGCCCCGACCGTTCGTGAGGCGCTCGTCCGAGCTCGAACCGGCGCTGCCGGTCTTCGACATCGTGCCGCTCGACCAGCGCGTGAATCGCGGCTTGACCAACGATCGGCTGATCGCGAGCCTGACCAGCGCGTTCGGCCTCGTCGCGCTGCTCCTGGCGTGCCTCGGGCTCTACGGCACCATCTCGTACGGCGTGGCGCGACGGGTCGCCGAGCTCGGGCTGCGCATGGCGCTCGGCGCCGATCGGACGATGGTCGCGTGGATGGTCGTGCGCGAGGCGTTGACGCTGGTGGCGATTGGCGCCGCGCTGGGGTTACCGCTCGCGTTCCTGGCCGGCCGCAGCATCTTGTCGCTGCTCCACGGCGTCGATCCGGTGGACGCGGTGTCGTATGCGCAGGCGACAACGCTGCTGCTGATCGTGGCTGGAATCGCGGCGTATCTTCCCGCGCGGCGGGCGGCGCAGATCGATCCGATGGTGGCGCTGCGGATGGAATAGGACGCTGCCGTCGCGATAGGGAGCGGAGTGGGAACTGGGGCGATTGGGGGAGGGGGTCAGGTCGTGAATCGTGAACGGAGCCCGGCGCTCCGTTCACGATTCACGACCTGACCCCTACCCATCCACCCCGGTCAGTCCGCGCGCAGGCTGACCGCTGGATCGACCCGCGCCGCGCGCAGGGCAGGCACGAGCGCGGCGAGGCATCCCGCAATCGCGAGCGTGGCCGCGACCGCGGTGAGCGTCGCGGCATCGGTCGGCGCCGTCTCGAAGAGGAAGCTTTCGATCACCCGCGCGGAGAACGCCGCCGCGGCTATACCGACCCCCGTGCCGATCGCAATCGGGAGCGCTGATTCCTGCAGGATGGTCCGCACGACCTGCCCTGGCCGGGCGCCAAAGGCCATCCGCACGCCGATCTCCGCGGTCCGGCGCGCGACCGCATAGGCGGTCATGCCGAAGACGCCAACCAGCGCCAGCGCAAGACCGAGACTGCCAAGCAGTCCCAGCAGGATCGTCCGCTGCCGCGGCGTGGCGGTGCGTTCGCCGAACATGTCGCGCCCGGTGCGGATCTGTTCCACCAGCACTCGTGGGCCGACCGACTCGGCGACGCGCCGGAGCTGTTCCGACAATCCCGTCATCGGCCCCGACGGACGGACGACGACGAGCATCGACCGGATGCGCGTGGACTCGGTGGGTTGGAGCGGATAGAAGATCTGCGGCGCGTTTCGACTGCGGACGTCGAGTGGGCCGCCGTGACGCAGATCGGCGATCACGCCGAGCACCGTCCACGGCGGCCCGGGTGCGCGGTGAACTCGCGGCCGACCGCCGATCCCTCCGGGAAGAGAGCCGCGCGGCGGACTCGTTGATGACCACCCCGCGCGATCCGGAGAGATCATCGGCCTCGGTCGGCAGCCGGCCGGCGCGAAGACGGGCGCCGATGGTCTCGAAGTAGCCGGGCAACACTTCGAACACCGTGGCTCGCATCGATTGTCCCGACACGACGACGCTCGAAAACGAGGTGCCATCGCCGAGCGCGAAGTTGTCGACGAGGCCCGCGGACGAAATGCCGGGCACGGTCCGAAGCTGTTGCAGCAGCGCGCGGTAGTACTCCTTGCGCGCGGCCGGCGTTCGCTCGAGCGGCAAGACCTCCATCGTGACGAGGCCGTCAGGATTGAACCCGAGATCGACGGCGGTGATGCGCGCGAAGCTGCGAATCATCAGCCCTGCGCCGGCAACGAGCACGACCGCCAGCGCGATCTCGGCGGCCATCAGCAGCTGACCGCCGCGCCTCGACAGCGACGATCCGGGCTGCCGTCCGCCGCGCGCCAGCACCGGCCCGAAGCGCACCCGCGACAACCGGACGGCCGGCGCCAGTCCGAACAGCAACGTCGTCGGCACGAGGAGCGCCGCCGTCAAGGCAAGGACGGTCAGGTTCAGTTCCACCGGCGAATTGTCAGGCGGTCTCAGCGGAAGATTGGCGACGATGGCGTCGAGCGTCAGCCACGCGAGCAGCAGGCCGATCGCGGCGCCGGGGAGTGCGAGCACCACGCTTTCGGTCAGCAGTTGCCGCATCAGGCGAAGGCGGCCGGCGCCAAGTGATGCGCGCACGGCAAGTTCGGACTGGCGCGCCTCGCCGCGCGCGAGCAGCAACCCCGCGACGTTCACGCACGCGAGCAGCAGGATCAGGCCGACCGCGCTGGCGAGCACGATCACGGTGGTTCGCACTCGCGTCGTGGCCGCGTCGAGTTCCGAGTGGATCGTGACGCCGACCGCACGCACGTCCGGATATCGACCCATCAGGCCGCGGTGCGGGCGACATCCGCGACGAGAGCCGCTCGCGCGCCTGCGCGAGGCTGACGTCGGGGCGCAGCCGGGCGATGACCGAGACGCGGCCGGTGCCGCGCCGCGCAAATTCGGCGGGCGCAATCCGCAGCGGCATCGACAGCGGCGTGGTCGCGTTGAACCACGCCGGCAGCACGCCGACGATCGTGGCGACCTCGCCGTCGAGGCGCACCAGATCGCCGATGACGTTGTCTCTGCCGCCGTACTGGCTCTGCCAGTAGCCGTATCCGAGCAGCGCAACGAGCGGCGCGCCGGGATCGCAATCCTCGCGGGCAAAGCCGCGGCCGATGATCGGCGCGACGCCGTGGATCGGCAGGTAGTCCTCGGTGAAGAGCACCACCGGTATCCGCACGGGCTCCGGGCCGTCGACGATTCGACCGCGGAAGGCGCCACCCCATCCCGCGACGGCGGTGAAGAGATCGTCGGCCGCCTGCCACGCGCGCATGTCAGCCATCGACGCGCTGGGCGACACCATCGTCCCGTCGGGCTGCACTTCTTCGGGATTGATCCTGATGAGTTGCGCGGGGTCCGGGTAGGGCAGTGGCCGCAGCAGCGCGGCGTCGACCACGGAAACGATCGCGGTGCAGACGCCGATGCCCAGGGCGAGGGTCAGGACGGCGACGAGCGACGAGCCGCGTTGCCGGAACAGTTGCCGGATGCCGGAACGGAAGTCCTGAATCAGGGAGTCCATGCTCAGCTCGCGCCCCCTTCGTCGTGCGCCGGATGATACTCCGGCCGTCTCGTCCGTGGATCAGGGCGCTTGCGGCGTGGGTGTCTCGGGCGGACACTCGCCGGATGGGCTACCCCAGCCGAAACGCCGGCGCATGCCCTGCCGGAATCGCTCTTTCTCTTCCGGCGTGGATTTGTGGCCGTCGGAACCCTTGCCGCCAAATCCACCGAAGAGAATCCGGCACAGCGCGAGCATCCCGAGCGCCTGCCAGAACGTCAGTTCCGGGACCCCGAAGAGCGGCGGCAGCAGCCAGTTCCACAGCAGCTTGACGGCTGTGCCGCCGACGAACGTGAATATCGCAATCGCGCCAATCCCGATCGGGATCATGACCATCAGTTTCTTCTTCATCGCGTCCTCATGGGTTCGATCGTTCGTCGTAGATCCGTTGCAGCCGCGCCCGCAGGTGCCGCACCGCATAGCGTTTGCGTGAGAGCAGCGTATTCACGCTCACGCCGGTCTGGGCCGCCATCTCCTTGAAGCTGTGTCCTTCGAGCTCGTGCCGGACGAACACCTCGCGCTGTTCGGCCGGCAATTCGTCCACCGCCATCTCGAGAGCCTCGAGCAGGACCGTGCGGGCGTAGACCGCGTCGGGTCCCGCGTCGGGTGACGGCAGCAAGTCTTCGAGCTGCAGCCGCTCCTCGTCGTCGCCCGCGACGGCGGTGTCGCTGAAGCGATCCGCCGTCTTCTTGCGGAAGAGATCGATGATGCGGTTGCGGGCGACCCGAAACAGCCAGCCGGTCAGGTGATCGATCGGCATCAGCCGGCGGTTGGCCTCGACGAGCTCGTAGAAGACGTCCTGCAGGATGTCTTCGGCATCGCGCGGGTCGGGAACGCGGCGGCGAATGAAGGTGAGCAGCCGGGAGCGTTCCCGCCTGACCACCTCGGAGAGCCGCCGGTCCTCGTCGAGTGCCATGGGCTCGAGCCGTGCTGTGTCCTTCACCTCTTTTGTGAAGACGGATGAGAGGGTGCGAATATTGTATTGGCCGCTTCACCCCGTGACGCAGCGACCGCTTGGAAAGGAACCGTGGCGTGAGCGGAACTCTCGACAAGGCTTTTGGCTACCAGGGCGATCCGCAGAACCTTCCAGTCGCCGACGTGGCGGCCGCGGTCCCGTTCTACGAAACCGTGCTCGGCTTCACGGTGCAATCGCACCGCGATACGCCACCGAAGGCGGCGCTCCTCGCGCGCGATCAAGTCGAGATCCAGCTGGTCGAGAATGGCGGCGACTCGTCGCAGGATGGCTGCGCCTTCCATGTGACCAACCTCGACGCGCTCCTCGCCGAGTTTCAAGGCAACGGCCTCAACAAGACAGAGCCGGCGATCGACACGGAACGGCAGGGCGATTCTGACTGGCGCGTCTTCTACGTCGTCGCCCCCGACGGCCTCTGTTACTGGTTTGGGGAGCGCTCGGCCTGAACCGTTCGCTCGTTCCCGTGGTAAATACTCAACGCATGGCTTTGGGGCATTCGAAATTGACCGCCCAAGGTCGAACGTCTGTGCCTGCCAAGGTCAGAGGACTCTCTTCACGAGCAAGCCGCTGCGGCGCCCAGTGGCCGCAATGAAAGGCGGGATTCATCGGGAAATCAAGCGACGCCACCAACCCTAGATTCACGCCGCAAACAGACTGGCGACGCCGGTAAGACTCCGGGCTTCGTGTCCTCGTGGCTTCGTGGCAGGAGCTTACACTTCGAGCATGCCCAGTAGCCGAGTGTCGAGCAATCGTCCCGCCTGATGTCATACTCACGCCGGCATGGACCTCAATCTCACTCCCGAGGAGCAGCAGTTTCGCGACGAGCTGCGCGGCTGGCTCGCCACGCACGCGCCGAAGAACTGGCAGCATCGCCGCGACACCTCCGTTGACGCGCACTTCGCGTTCCTGAAGGACTGGCAGCACACGCTGTACGAAGGCGGATGGGCCGGCATCTCGTGGCCGCGCGAATACGGCGGCCGCGGCGCCAGCCTGATGCAGCAGGTGATCTTCTGGCAGGAGATGGCGCTCGCCGGCGCGCCGCCGATGGCCAACGTCCTCGGCCTCGGACTCGTCGGCCCGACGATCATCGCGTTCGGCACCGACGCGCAGAAGGAACGCTACCTGCGGAAGATTCTGAGCGCCGAGGAAATCTGGTGCCAGGGCTTCTCCGAGCCGAACGCCGGCTCCGACCTTGCCAGCCTGCAGACCGACGCGCGTCTCGACGGCGATCACTACATCGTCAACGGCCAGAAGGTGTGGACCAGCTACGGGTGGGCCGCAGACTGGTGCGAGCTCGTGGTGCGCACCGATCCGGCCGCGCCGAAGCACAAGGGGCTGACGGTCGTGCTCGTCGACATGCGCTCGCCGGGCGTCGAGGTCCGGCCGCTCAAGCAGATGACCGGCGAGACCGAGTTCAACGAGGTGTTCTTCCGCGACGTCCGCGTCCCGGTGGCGAACGTCGTCGGCGACGTCAACAAGGGCTGGGAGGTCGCGATCGGCACGCTGATGCACGAGCGTGGCACCTTCGGCGCCGGGTTGCAGATCACCTACAAGCGCAACATGGACCGGCTGATTGCGCTCGCGCAGACGGTGCAGCGCGACGGCCGTCCGGCGGCGTCGGATCCGATCATCCGGCAGAAGCTCGCGCAGTGCTACGCCGAGGTCGAGATCATGCGCGCCAACCAGATGCGGGCGTTCAGCCGGATCAATGCGACCGGCGTCCCCGGCCCCGAAGGATCGATTCAGAAGCTCTGGTGGAGCGAGCTCAATCAGCGGCTGCAGCAGGTGGCGCAGGAGATGCTGGGGCCGTTTGGCCAGCTCGAAGGCCACGATCCCCACGCGATCGATAACGGCGCCTGGTCCTACGGCTACCTCCGCGCGCGCGGCAATACCATCGAAGCCGGCACGTCGGAAGTGCAGCGCAACATCATCGGCCACTTTGTTCTGGGACTACCGCGGAGCTACTGACGGGGCAGCGGTAAAAGGAACGGTAATGCAGTTCGGATTGAATGACGAACAGGTCAGCTTGCGCGACACCGCCCGCGAGTTCTTCGCCGGCGAATGCGAGCCCGCGACGGTCCGGCGGCTGATCGAGACCGACACCGCGCACGACGCGGCGCTCTGGGCGCAGATCGCGGCGCAGGGCTATACCGGGATCATCTTCGGCGAGGCCAGCGGCGGCGTCGGGCTCGGTGTCGTCGAGCTCGTGCTGCTGATGGAAGAAGCGGGCCGCGTCCTGCTGCCAGGGCCGCTGTTTTCGACGGTGGCGCTGGCCGGGGCAACGATCGACGCGTGCGCCAGTGACGAGCAGCGGCAGCGGCTGTTGACGCCGCTCTGCCGCGGCGACGCGTGCGCGACGCTCGCGTTCCTCGAATCCAGCGCAAGCTGGGATCCGGCCGCGCTGCGCATGAGCGGAGCGGGCGGCAGGCTGTCCGGGCAGAAGCTGTTCGTCACCGATGCCGCGGTTGCCGGCGTCATCGTGGTCGCCGCCGCCGACGGGGTCTATGTCGTCGATGGCAAGGACGCCGGGGTGCGGATCGAGAAGATGGCCGGCATCGACGGCACCCGGCCGAGTTTACGCCGTGACGTTCGACAACGCGGTTGCGGAGCCGCTGGCGAATCCCGATCGACTGGCGCGCGGGCTTGCCATCGCGACGACGGCGCTCGCGGCCGAACTGGTGGGCGGCATGCAACGGACCCTCGACATCACGGTCGAGTACGCGAAAACGCGGAAGCAGTTCGGCAAGCCGATTGGCGCCTTCCAGGCCGTGCAGCACATGTGCGCCGACATGTACCTCGAGACCGAGAGCGCCCGATCCGCCGCCTACTATGCGGCGTGGGCGCTGCAGGAAGACGCGCCCGACGCGGCGACCGCCGTGGCCATCGCGAAGTTGTACGCGAGCGACGTCGCGCGCGCGGGCGGCAATCGCGGCATCCAGGTCCACGGCGGCATGGGCTTCACCTGGGAAAGCGATCTCCACCTCTATTACCGCCGCGCCAAGGCGTCCGAGACGATGCTCGGCGACGCGACGTTTCATCGCGAGCGGCTCGCCCGGCTGGTGATCGACTCGGTCAAACCGAGCGAAGTGGTCTCGTCAGGAGCTCGCTGAGCAGGGCTCGCTCACGCGAGCGGGGCTCGACTTCGATTCCAACGCCTTCACCACCGCTGTCGAATCGACTACGATCCCGTTCGAGGCAATGGGATCAGTCATGACGAATGGAACAACGTCGCGACGTGTCGCCGCGCTCCTGATGGTTGTGGCCGTTGCGGTCACCGGGCTCGCCGCGCAAACCGCAATCAAGCTTCCCAAGAACCGGTACACCCCGAAGCAGGATGTCGAGCTCGGTCGCGAAGCGGCGGCCGAAGTCCGGAAGCAGTATCCGCTCATCGACGATCAGCGGATCATTCGCTACCTCGACCGCCTCGGTGACCGCCTGGTGGCCGCGGCGCCGCCCGAGCTCAAGGAAGCGGTCTACGAATACTCGTTCACGCCGGTGAACCTGAAAGAGATCAACGCCTTCGCGCTGCCGGGCGGGCCGATGTTCGTCAACCGCGGCATGTTCGAGGCCGCGAGCTCCGAGGGCGAAGTCGCGGGCGTGATGGCGCACGAGCTGTCCCACGTCCTGCTGCGCCACGGCACCGCCAATGCGTCGAAGGCCCAGAACCCCTGGCTGCAACTGGGACAGATTGCCGGCGTGGTGGGCGGCGCGGTCGTCGGCGGCGCCGCCGGTGCGGCGATCGCGCAAGGCAGTCAATTCGGGCTGGGCACGCTGCTGCTGCGCTACAGCCGCGACTTCGAAAAGCAGGCCGACCTGCTCGGCGCGCAGATCATGGCGCGCGCCGGCTACGATCCGCGCGACCTCGCCCGCATGTTCGAAACCATCGAGCGCGAGTCGCGATCGGGTGGCGGTGGCGGGCCGGAGTGGATGAGCAGCCACCCGAATCCTGGCAATCGGACGCAGTACATCACCAAGGAAGCGTCGATGCTCACCGTCGCGACCGTGGCGAGTGAACGCGAGTTCGGTCCAATCAAGGACGCGTTTGCGTCGCTCCCGCAGGCCCGCTCGACGGCCGATGCCGGACGCGGTGGCGGTGGCGGTGGCGGAGGCGGTGCATCCTCGGTCGGCACCCCAGGCCAGCCCGTGCCGCGTCCCTCGACGCAATACCGTGCCCTCAACGGCGGCGGCGTGTTCCGCGCCTCGGTGCCGAGCAACTGGACGACGCTGGGATCGAAGACCGCGATCAAGGCGGTTCCGCAGAACGGCTACGGCCCGCTCAACGGCGAGACCGTCTTCAGTCACGGCGTCGAGTTCGGCGTGTCCCGCGCCAGCTCGCGCGATCTGCGCACCGCGACCAACGCCTGGCTCGATGCCGTCGCGCAAAGCAATCCCGGCCTCCGCGTCGCCGGCAGTCAGCAGGCGATCCGCGATGTCGCAGCGATCGGCACTGAGCACGCCGCTCGTCAATCCCTCGCCGCTCGGCGGCCAGGAACTGGTTGGCCTCTACACGACGTTTCTGGCGGACGGCAGCCTCTTCTACTACATGACGATCGTGCCGGAGAAGGACGCGCCGGCGTTCGACGAGGCGTTTCAACGCGTCGGCGAGTCGATTCGTTTGATCGACGTCCGCTGAGCGAGCACCCGATGACCGAGCGAGCTCGCGACTACGATGTGCTCCTCTACGGAGCCGGCGGGTTCACCGGACGTCAGACGGTCGCCTACTTTGCGGCCCATGCCCCGCCGCAGTCTCCGCTGGGCGATCGCCGGCCCGCGCCGCCACACGCTGGAAGCGGCGCGAGCGGCGGCCCAGGCCCGTCTCGCCGACGCCGATCTCATCGTCGCGCCGAGTCAGGACCAAGCCGCGGTCGATGCCGCCGTCTCGCGATCGCGGATCGTCCTCAGCACCGCCGGTCCATTCGCGCTCTACGGCACGCCGCTCGTCGACGCCTGCGTACGGTTCGGGACCCACTACGTTGACATCACCGGTGAATCACCCTGGATGCGCGAGATCGCGAGCCGCTATCACGAGAGCGCCGCAGCCAATGGCACCTGCATCGTTCCGGCGTGCGGCTTCGATTCGATTCCGTCCGATCTGGGTGTCTGGCTGATGGCTCGACACGTGCGCGAGACGCTCGGCGCGGAGTGCGCCGAGGTCCGCAGCTACTTTCAATTCGATGCCGGCCTCAACGGTGGCACGGTCGCCTCGCTGTTGAACATGCTCGAGTCGCGTCGCCCGGCCGAAGACGCCGGGACCGGCCGGCCGCGCGACGAGCCGGATTCGCATGGTCATGGGACCGCGGTATGACGCCGCCGCTTGGCGCCTGGATTGGGCCTTTCGTCATGGCCCCCACGAACACCTTTGTCGTCCGCCGAAGTTTCGGGCTTGCGGAAGGATCAGGGCATCCGTACGCGTCGAACCTCGTCTACCAGGAAGCGATGAAATACGACCCGCCGCTGGCACGCGTCCGCGCGACGGCGGGAACCCTCGGTCTTGGCTTGCTCTTCGCCGCATTGAAGCAGCCGCTCACCCGCCCCCTGCTCAAGAAGTTCCTCCCGAAGCCAGGGATGGGACCTTCAGTGGAACGAATGAACAACGGCTGGTTTACCTGCGATCTGATCGGCATGGCCGCCGACGGCCGTGAGGCGCGTGGACTGATTCGCTTCGCCGGCGACCCTGGGAATCGGGCGACGACGGTCTTCGTCTGCGAGTCAGCACTGACGCTCGCGCTCGATGCCGAGTCGCTCCCCGCCGGCGCTGCACGCGGCGGCGTGTTGACGCCGGCGACCGCGCTCGGCGAGCCGCTCGTGCATCGACTGCGGGCCGCGGGTGTCGTCATCGACGTCCCGCGTCGCTGACGTCCATCGCCGGTCAACGGCGATCGGCGCGTCTAGCCCCTCAGCCGGCTTTTCGTTCGAGTGAACGTCTACGGCCGCGGCGCCAGGACGAAGACGGTGTGGCCGTCGATGTCGTGCTGTTCGGCGACCCCGGGCAGCGCCTGCATTCGCGTGACAATCTCGCCGGCTTGACCGGGCTGGGCGTAGTCGTGGGGATGGAAGACGACGTACCGCACCTCGAGCGAGCGGAGATACGCGACCCCTTCCGCCAGGTGGTCGAGCGCGATGAAGGGCGAGTGGTGCGTTTCGAACAGATCGGCGCTCGTCGGATTGAAGCCGGAGTAGCCGTTGATCAGACGATGCGGATGGTGCAGCGTCGCGTACTGGTGGTAGAGCTCGACCAGAGGAACCTGCGCACTCAGGTTCGACGCCGGCAACTCGAGCATCGCCGCCGCCGGCTGTTGCGCCAGCCACGCGTACAGCTGCCGATCGACCTGGCGGCCGCCGGGCGGCATCGGTTCGACGCGCAACGCCTTCGGCCACGCTTCGAGCGCGATGATGGCGATTGCGGCGATTGCCAGGCTCGCGCGGCTCTTCACCGACAGCCGGCTGGTCAGCGCGGTCATGGCCAGGGCGCCAAGTGCGGCAAGCGACAACGACACGATCGCCGCGAAGCGGCCGGGCGCCCGCACGGCGGCGAGGCCAGGCACGTGATCGCGCATCCAGGCGTACGGACTCGTCAGGATCACCTCCGCATCAGCGGTTCTGATCTCCGGGCCGAACGAAAGAAACAACGCGACCAGCCCGATCGCGCCGTATAGCAGCGCCGCGCGCCGACCGCTGCTGTCGATCCCGCGGCGTACCGGCGCGGGCGCCAATGATGAGGAGCGGCAACAGCAGGACGAGGCCGGGGTAGAGCGCCTGATCGCCGGTGATCTCGGTGCGCACCCACGGCAGCCACGGGCTGCTCGTGTGGACCGACGCGTAGGACAGGAGATGCGCCGAGTAGTCGGCGGCGTGCTCGTCAGCGTGCACGAGCCCCATCTGACTATTGAGCGCGCGATACGGCAGCACGACCGGCAGGAGGAGCATCGCCACCGCGGCGAGCCCGCCGGCGAATCCCAGCGTCAGCCGCCAGCGCCGTCCGCGTTCGGCCGCCACCACCGACACGATGAGCAGGCCGACCGGCAGCGCCGCCAGAAACAGCATGTACATGTTGCTCAGGACGAGCAGCGTCAGGCTGGCGACGACCACCGCGAGGTAGCGCACGCGCGCGGTCTCGCCGTAGCGGTGGATCGCCCACAGCGCGAGCGGCAGCCAGCCGATCGCCAGCATCTGCAGGCGTGAGAGCTGTCCACCCATCCGGAACGGCGAGAAGGTGAGCGCTGCTGCGAAGACGAGCGCCACATCGCGGCGCCCGGTGAGCGCGTGAATCCAGAGGTAGGTGGCGGCGCCGCACAAGGCAAACGAGGCGAGCAGCGCGACGTTGTAGGTGAGGATGGCGTTGTCGGTGGCGGCGAAGACCGGCCACACGAACAGGGTCTGGCCGATCAGGTGCTCGGAGTAGGCGAGGGCGTTGTCGTGCGGGTGAAAGATCGGCGCGTCCCAGAATCCCCCGTCACGCGTGCCGGTCAACCACTGCGCGTTCCATCCGAGGATGATCGAATTGAGCAGCGGATCGCCGAGGTTTGACGGCAGCGCGCTGGTGATCCGCGCCGCCAGCGGCCACGTCAACGCGAGCACTCCGGCGAGGAACAGCGACGCGATGCCGGCGATGAAACGAAACGAATCGCCGGAGCCACGCCTGGCCGCCGGAGCCTTGGCGAAGGTGGGCACCTTGGCATCATCCAACGGATGTACGGCTGGCGCAACCAACGCGCGCGCGCGCAACCTCATCATTGCGCGAACGTGTCGCTGCTCAGCGCTCGTGCGATCCGCGATTGGATCCGAGCTCGAATCCAGCGAGCTCACGTTCGATCGCGGCCAGGGCATCGTCAGGACTCTCGAAGTCGCCCTGCCAGTCACCATGAACGCCGTCACGGACGACGAGCAGTTGCCAGCGTCCGTCCATTTCTGCGACGTCGATGGCGAGGTTCGCGGGAAGTCCGGTGACCTCGTACGCGAGGACATCGTCACTGCTCATGCGACCGCGTGAACCGGTCGATGCCTTCGGGACCAGCGACAGCCGGCGAGTCGGCGAGTGACTCACAGCCGCATGGCCTCGGTGGGATGAATCGACGCGGCGCGCCAGCCAGGCAGCAACGCGGCGCCCAGCGCTGCGGCGGCCAGCATGGCGCTCGCGACCACGACGGTCGGAACATCGAAGGCGCTGACGCCGAAGAGTTGCGCCTCGACGAGACGCCTGAGCGCCCACGCCGCCGGGAGCGCGACCGCTAACCCGGCCGCGATCATCGAGCGCGGCATCGCGGAGGACGAGCCAGAGCGCCGAGGCGCGCGTGGCGCCCAGCGCCATCCGGATGCCAATCTCCTGCGTCCTCTGCGTCACCACGAACGACATCACGCCGTAGAGTCCAACCACGGCCAGGAGTAGGGCGATCGCACCGAACCCGGTCGAGAGGCTCGCGAGCATGCGCTCGGTGCCGAGCGACCGCTCGATCTGATCGTCG
This sequence comes from uncultured Acidobacteriota bacterium, assembly GCA_963841895.1. Classification (GTDB taxonomy): domain Bacteria; phylum Acidobacteriota; class Vicinamibacteria; order Vicinamibacterales; family UBA2999; genus JACCSI01. The sequence continues at coordinate 47,281 of CAWJEO010000002.1, read as the reverse complement.
GCGGCCCTCAGCGTGATTGGCAGCGCCGGATCGATCTCTGCGATCGTCGCCCGGATCGCGGCCACCGCGGCCTCACTGTGATCGCGAAGCTTGACGTAGAACGTTCCGTCGCCGGAGTTCTGGTCCCAGAACGGGACGAAGAGCTGATCGAGATCGGCCTCGCGCAGGGTGCGCCGGCTGAAGTCCTTCACGACGCCGATGATTTCGATCGGGGTGGGCGTATCGGGACGGTTGCTGAGACCGAGGCGGGCCCCGATTGGACTGCGGCCCTCGAAGTAGCGGCGCGCGAAGCTCTCGTTCACGATGACCGAGCGATAGGTGACCGGGGCGGCGCCTGGCGGGCGGACGTCGCGCTCCTCGAAATCGCGTCCGGCGACGAGGGGCGTGCCGAGCGTCGCGAAGAAGCCTGGGCCGATGCGCATGCGCGACACTGCGCGGCTGCTGACCATTCGACGATCGGCCTGAATCGTGACGCTGATCATCGACGCCGCGCCGGTGAGGAGCGACGCGTTGGCGACGGCTGCGCGTTCGACGGCGGGCAAGTCGCGGAGCCGGCGGTGCACCTCGCGCATCACCCGTTCTGCGTCGGCTGCGGCGTATCCGCTCGACGGTGGATCGATCGAGACCATCAGCAGGTTGCGCGTCGCGAACCCCGCCTGATCGTGCAACCGCAGCAGCGTCTGGACGAAGAGGCCTGCGCCGATCAACAGGACCAGCGTGAAGGCCATCTGACCAGCGACGATGGCCTTGCGCCAGCGGACCGCGGCCGGCGACCCGACGCGCGAGCGCTCGTTGAGCGCTCCCGTCAGCGAGATCCGGCCTCCCTGCAGCGCCGGTGCGACGCCAGAGACGATCGAGGTGACGACAACAGCGAGGACCGAGAAGGTCAGCGCCCGAAGATCAATCGGCGCGTCGAGGCCGCCGCCTGGAGACAAAAACGAAAGCAGTACCTCGCGAAACCGCCGGGGCGATCACCAGTCCAATCGCCCCGCCGGCGGCCGCGATGACGGCGCTCTCGACCAGCAACTGCCGCACGATGTTGCCCCGCGTCGCGCCGATCGCCATGCGCGTCGTCAGCTCCCGTGTTCGCGCCGCCCCTCGGGCGACGAGGAGCCCGGCGATGTTGAGTGCCGCGAGCAGAAGCAGCAGCACGGTCCCGCCCATCAACGTCCAGAGCGGGCGCTCGAGCGCGCCGCGAACACTGGACAAGCCGCGCGGCGCCGGCAACACATCGAGCACCGACGCAAGGAAGTCGCGTCGCTGCTCGGCACTCACCACAGGGAATCCCTCACGGCGGGTGTCGGCGTCGAGGACTTCCTGGAACCATGGCCGCAGCGCGGCCCTCGCATCGTCCGCGGTCAGCCCCGGCTTCAGGCGGCCGAACGCGTGCAGCCACGCCGCGCGGCGATCGAGCAGGCGATTCCAGTAGGCGTCGATGTTCGCGGCCTGCACGGCCATGGTTGCGGGAATCCACAGATCCGGGGGCGCGTGCGGGTCGACGCCCGAGAAGCCTTCCGGTGCGACGCCAATCACCGTCATCGGGTAGTTGTTGACGAGCACCGTGCGGCCGACGATGTCGGAGGCCCCGCCGAGACGGTTCTGCCAGTGCGCGTACCGACAGCACGGCGACCGGATGCGCACCCGGCGTCACGTCGTCTGACGGATCGATCAGGCGGCCAAGCGCTGGACGCACGGCGAGGACCGGAAAGTATGAGCCGGTCACGACGTCGGCCCGCACCGGATCGTGGCGATCGCCGGTCGAGAAGTTCACGGTGGCCGGGTGACGGCAGAAGGCGCCATCGAACACGGCGCCTGCGCGCTCGAGATCGCGGCACATCGGATAGGACATGACGTAGCCCGCCCCCCACCCGGTGGCGAGGGCGGTGCCTTTCCAGGCCAGCGACACGAGTTGCTCGGGATTGGCGATGGCCAGTGAGCGCAGCAGCACTCGATCGACGAGCGAGAAGATCGCCGTGCTTGCGCCGACGCCCAGGGCAATCGAGAGCAGGGCGGTCGCGGTGAAGACGGGACTCCGCAGCAGCGTTCGAACGGCGTAGCGAAGATCGCGCGTCATACCGCGGGATAGGTACTCTGGAGTGGCCCTTGGTCGACGCGTACGCCGCCCTCCGACATCCGTTCGTGCGCCGCTTTGCGGTCGGCCGCTTCGCGGCGATCGCGGGCTGGCAGATGATCAACGTCACGGTCGGCTGGCAACTCTACGAACGCACCGGCGACCCGTGGTCGCTCGGCCTGGTCGGCGTCGTCGAGCTCGCCCCGGTGCTGCTGCTGATGGTCGTGGCGGGCAACGCCGTCGATCGCTACCCGCGAAGGAACGTTGCGATCTTCGCCCACGGCCTCGTCGCCGTCGCCGCGGTCGGGCTGGCGCTGGTGTCGTGGCTGCAGGGGCCGACGCAGGCGATCTACGCGCTCCTCGCGGTGATCGGGACGGGCCGCGCATTTGCGTCGCCCTCGGTCAGCACGCTCCTGCCGCAACTGCTCGCTCCGTCCGAGTTTGCCAACGCCAACGCGTGGCTGTCGTCGATCTTCCAGCTCGCGGCGATCAGCGGTCCGGCGATGGGCGGCGTGCTGATCGCGCAGAGCGGAACGGCGACGCTGCCATTTGCCGCCGCGGCAATCGGCCAGGTCGCGTTCATGATCCTCTTGCGGACGCTCCCTTCACCGAGAGCGGCCACCGGCAGCGCGGCACGAACGCGCGCACGATGTGTTCGCCGGGTTCCGCTTCATCCGCCACAACCCGCTGTTCCTTGCCGCGATCACCCTCGACCTCTTCGCGGTACTGTTCGGCGGCGCCGTCGCGCTGCTGCCGATCTTCGCGAAGGACATTCTCGAGGTCGGTCCCGCCGGGCTCGGCTGGCTGCGTGCCGCGCCTGGGGCGGGCGCGCTCACCATGGCGCTGGTGACGACGAGGCTTCGGCCGTGGCAGCGCCGGGCCGAGCGCTGCTCTTCGCCGTCGCTGGCTTCGGCCTCGCGACGCTGGGCTTTGGCCTGTCGCGATCGTTCGCGCTGTCGCTCGCGTGTCTGTTCTTCGCCGGTGTCTTCGACAACGTCAGCGTGGTGATCCGGCTCACCCTCGAGCAGATGATCACGCCCGATCACCTGCGCGGCCGCGTCTCGGCGATCAACTACGTCTTCATCGGCTTCTCCAACGAGTTCGGCGCGTTCGAGAGCGGCGCCACCGCCGCGCTCTTCGGCCCGACGCTGTCGGTGGTCGGCGGAGGGATCGCGACGTTCATCGTGGTTGGCGTGGTCGCGACCACGTGGCCGCAGCTCGCGCGCATCGGGCCGCTGCACTCGCTGGCCCCCGCCGAGACGGCTCAATCAGCCCCTGACGTGTCGCCGCGGGCGCGCGACTGCGGCACAATGTCGGCACCATGAAGACCCTCCTGGTCCTTCGGCATGCCAAGTCGAGCTGGGACGACGCGGGGCTCGACGATCACGAGCGGCCGCTGAACGAGCGCGGCGAACGCGATGCGCCGCGGATGGGCGAGCTCGTGCGCGAACAGCAGCTGATGCCCGACTTGATCATCAGCTCGGACGCGACGCGAGCGCGTCTGACCGCCGAGGCCATGGCCGACGCGGCCGGGTACGAAGGCACGATCCTCCTCGAGCGGCGGCTCTATCACGCCAGCCCGACGGAGATCGTCGATCTTCTGCACAGCGTGGTCGACGCCGAGCTCGAGACGGTGATGATCGTCGGCCACAATCCCGGCCTCGAAGAGCTGGTCACAACGCTGACGGGATCCCCCGAGGATGTGCCGACGGCGGCGCTCGCGCAGATCGAGTTGCCCATCGAGCGATGGGCGAATCTCACCGCCTCCACTCGCGGCAGATTGGTGGAGATGTGGCGGCCGCGCGATCTCGACTGATCGACGGTGGTCCGCGGCGACCGTCTACCGGAAGCCCTCGACCAGCATCAGGTCATTCACCGATGAGTCGATGCGTGAGAAGAAGATCGTGCGGCCATCGGTCGAGGCTGAGAGGCCGAAATTCACGGCCCCGAGGTTGCTGGCGATCACCGTCGATTGACGCGAGGCGAAGTCGAAATAGGCGACCCGGAACTCGCCGGCCACACGCACGATGTGGTACACGCCTCTTTCGATGACTTCGAAGGCTCGTTGCGAGACGCCGTCCACGACCTGGACGACCTCGCCGCTGGTCAATGACTGGCGGACCAACGGGCCTGGACGGTCGGTTGTCGTGCTGTTGACGTAATACAGGTAGTTGCCGTCAACGGATTCCATCGACAGCAGCCCATTGCCCCGCGAAACCTGGACGGCCTCGCCGCCAGCGACCGGCATCTTCCAAATCATTTCCTGGCCGGTGCGCGTCGAACTGAAATAGATCCAGCGGCCATCGCGCGAGAACCTCGGAAAGTTGTCGGTCGAGGGGTGATTGGTGAGGTTTCTCGGCTTGCCGCCACCGGAGGGCACGACGAAAATCTCGGCTTGCCCTTCAGGGTTCGAGTGGAACGCGATGGTTTTTCCGTCCGGCGACCAGCGGCCGAACCCCGGATTCGCTGCCATCGTCGTGAGTTGCAGGGCGCTACTGCCGTCGGCATTCGCGACCCACATTTCGTATTCACCCGAGCGATCGGACGCGAAGGCCACGCGCTGGCTATCCGGAGAAACCGCCGCAACCCCGTCGCGTCGAGTGGAGGAGATGGCGATGACCGGCGGCGAGGTCGCCGGAACGCCAGGGCCGCGTTGTGTCCACACGCCAGATGTTGATGTCGGCAAAACTCCGTACGTAGGCCAGCCGAGCCGGGCGTCCAGGTTGCGGGCGCGAGACAACCGGCATGATCCCGTCCTCACCGACGAACGGCAGTCGCTGTGGTGTTTCGCCCTCGCCGATCCCGAGCCGCCACAACGCAAAATTTCGCCGAGAAGATGATTTCGGTACTGTCCGACAGCCACTTGGGGCCGTAACTCGCCGGATAATTCGCCGTGATCGCGCGCGGCTCGCCCTTCGCCGTGAACCCACTCTCGAGTGGCAGCAGCTGAAGCGTCCCGGAGAACGCGACGGCGTCGCGTCGAAAGGCCAGCCACCTGCCGTCGGGAGACACCGCGGGGTCGGTGTCCGCGAGCGCAAGACCCGCGGGAAACGTCAGCTGCCGCTTTTCCCCTGTCTCCACGCGAGACGACAAAGAGGGCGTCGACTCTTGTGGCTTCGTCCACCGCATCGCTGACGACGATGCACGTGGAGTCCGGGCACCACGCCAGCGTCACGGGCCGGAGAAACGCGCCGTGCGGGCGAAGTTCCGCGAGCGTGCGTTGCGATCCGCCCAACGGGGGGACCAGGCGCAGCTCGATTCGGCGCGGGTCGGATTGTCGGCGCAGGAACGCGATACTGCGGCCGTCAGGCGACCACGACGGGCTGTAATCGTTGCCAGGCTCGGTTGTCAGCCGCAGTGGCGAACCGGCCCCTATTTGCTGGACGTAGACGTCGGGATTGTCCTGTTTCGGTCCGTTCCAGGTGAAGGCGACGTGGTTGCCGTCGGGCGAGAACGATGGGTACCAAACGACGCCCGGGAAGCGATGTCAGGGGAATCGCGCGGAGGGCCGGCGCGGTGTCCGGCTGCTGCCGCGCCTGCCACGCGAAAAACGCCGCGCCAAGCACCACGAGAATCACCGCCACCCAGGCCCAGCGCCAGCGTCGAACGGCGCGCGGCGGTGGCTACCTGAGCGAGCCGGCCTGATGTCACCTCCTCGGCAAGATCGTCGAGCGCCACCTTCAGATCCGCCATCGTCTGGTAGCGCCGCGCGGGATCCTTGCGCAGGCATCTGAGAATCGCCCGTTCCACATCAGGCGTCACCGAGGGCGCGATATGGCTCGGCGGCGTCGGTTCGTCGTTGAGGATCTTGGCGAGCGTCGACAGCGACGACTCGCCGGTGAAGGGGCGCCGGCCCGTGACCATCTCGTAGAGCAGCGAGCCAAAGCTGAAGATGTCGGAGCGCGCGTCGACTTTCCGTCCGTCGGCCTGCTCCGGCGACATGTACGCGGGCGTCCCGACCACGAGGCCGGCTTCGGTGAGCGGGCGCTCTGTTCTTTGCGTCTGCCGCGACAACCGTCGGAGCGAACAGCTTGGCGAGGCCGAAGTCGAGGATCTTGATCCGATCGTCGTCGGTCAGCATGACGTTCGACGGTTTGAGATCGCGATGGATGATGCCGGCTTCGTGCGCTTTCGAGAGCGCATCCGCGATTTGGGCACCGTACCGGAGCGCGGTCGAGACGCCGAGACCCTTCGCCGGCAGGGCGCGATCGAGCGTCCGACCGGACACGTACTCCATCACGATGTAATCGACACCGGCCGCCTCGCCGGCATCGTGAACGGTGACGATGCCGGGATGATTCAGGGCGCTGGCGGCCTTGGCCTCATGGATGAAGCGCTGCCGGTGTTCGCGATCGGCGCATTTGTCGGGGGGCAGGACCTTGATGGCGACGGTGCGGTCGAGCTGCGGGTCGAGGGCCTTGTAGACGACCCCCATCCCGCCCTCGCCGAGCTTGGATTCAATCCGATAGCGGTCGAGCGTGTCACCAACCGTGGGCCGGCCCATCCGCGCCTATCTTAGGCTGGAAGCGGGCCACTCGAGCTGTTCGTCACAACGCTCGCCCCAGTCATGCCGGCGTCGCTGGCCTGTGGCAGACTTGTCGTTCTCGCCCCGCGGAGCGGGGCAAAACCAACACTGTAACTAGCGAGTCGGTTCCGCAACCCAACACGCTCGCGAGTCTAATGCGAGCCTCGCTAGCGGCCACGCGCGATGCGTGTTGGACAGGAGGCGTTCGATGACCATGACTGCTTCGCCCGTAGTGGGGCGTCCGCTTTGGTACGAGTTGATGACCAGCGACATGAAAGCGGCCGACACGTTTTACAAGAACGTCGTGGGCTGGACCTCGGCCCCCTTCGAGGGCTCGCCGATGCCGTACACGATGTTCAAGCGCAGCGGTGACGTGCCGGTGGCTGGATTGATGACGCTGCCACTCGAGATGAAGGCGCCGCCGTTCTGGGCGATGTACATCGGCGTGTCGACGATCGAAGATGCGGCCGCGCAGATCAAGAAACTCGGCGGTGGCGAACTGTCGCCGATCATCGAGGTCCCCACCGTCGGCCGGATGCAGATGGTGAAGGATCCGCAGGGCGCGGCCTTCTATATCTACCAGCCGGCCACCACCGAATTTCCGCCGGAAGGCCCGGCGCAGGACGGCGAAGCGTCGTGGCACGAGCTGATGACCACCGATGCGCCGGCGGCAATGAAGTTCTACAGCGAGCTGTTTGGGTGGCAGCCGAGCGAGACGATGGACATGGGGCCGATGGGCAAGTACCACATGTTCAACCGGCCGCACGGGATGATCGGCGGGATGATGAACAAGCCGCCCGAGATGGCGCAGGTTCCGCCGCACTGGGCGATCTACTTCCACGTGCCGGCGATGGACGCCGCCATCGAACGCGTCACCGCCACCGGCGGCAAGATCCTCAACGGCCCGATGGAGGTGCCGGGTGGCACGTGGGTCGCGAATGCCATGGATCCGCAAGGCGCGGCGTTCTCGCTGCACGCGCCGAAGCGCTAGACGTCGCGCACTCGATCGAAGGCTGCGCGGGCCGTCTCGCGCAGCCTCTCTTCTCAGTTAACGTGGGGTCAGGTCGTGAATCGTGAACGGGTCCCGTCTCACCTGCCAGCTCGACGGTACGTGCAAAACGTAACCCGTTGATGCTCGTTTTCTTACCGTTCTCTCACGACTCACAGCCGCGCAACTTCCTACCATGTCGGGTCGACTGCCGCTCCCCGGGGCCGTCGCCCTGAACCCATGGGAGTTGCTCGATGATGGCCGCACCAACGCGCCGGCCTGTGGCGCGAGTTGTTTTCTTTCTCTCCATTGCCGCGTTGTCCGCGGTGCATCTGGCGGGCGCGGCGAAGGCCACGCCGTCCTCGATCGTCGAACCGAACGACAACCGGCGCCCGGCGGGCCGGGTCGATGCTGGAACGCTGACCGTCGCCTTGCGCGCGGCCAGCGGCCGCTGGCAACCAGAAGGGCCGGCAGGCCCGGCCCTGGAGATTGAAGCGTTCGGCGAAGTCGGCCGCACCCTCTCCGTCCCCGCGCCGCTCGTTCGCGTTGTCGAAGGGACGGAGATCGCATTGTCGATTCGGAACGATCTCGCCGCGACGTTGACGGTCCACGGTCTGTGCACCCGCGGCGGGCCGGCGTGCGCGCCGGTACAGGTGAAGCCGAGCGAAACGCGCGAGGTCCGCTTCCAGAGCGGTCCGGCCGGGACCTATCACTACTGGGCGTCGACGCTGGGTGCGCCGGTTCCGTTTCGCGAACTCGCCGGCGCGCTGATCGTCGATCCGCCTGCTGTGGTCGAACCCGATCGCATCCTCGTCATCACCGAGTGGACCAACCTGACTGCCACGCAGATCGGCGAGATCTTCGCGGCCGACGTGGCCACCGAAGCCTTCGTGAGGATCAAGCCGAAGGTGACCTTCGTCATCAACGGGCGGTCGTGGCCCGCCACCGAGCGGTTTTCGTATCAGCTCGGCGATCGCGTGCGCTGGCGCGTGATCAACCTCAGTTCACAACATCACCCGTTCCACCTGCACGGGTTCTACTTCGACGTCGACAGCATGGGCAACGGCACTCGCGACGTGCGGCGCACGGCGGCCGATCGCCCACGGGTCGTCACCCAACTCCTTCGGTCCGGCGAGACGATGGACATCACGTGGGTGCCGGAGCGTGCGGGAAACTGGCTGTTTCACTGTCATGTCATGCACCACGTGTCGCTCGAGCGCCGTCTCGACGCCGGCGGTACCGCTCCGGATCACTCGGCTGGTGCGCATGCCGGTCACGGCACAACGCCAGACGCCTCGCTTGGCATGGCGGGGATGGTCGTCGGCGTGACCGTTCGTGATGGGGCGGCGTCCGATTCGCGTGCGCCCGGCGTGGCTGGCGTGACGCCGCGCAAGCTCACGCTCGTGATGCGACGCGCACCAGGACAGAACGGCGATCTGCCAAACGCCGGGTTCGTCCTCAGCGAGGGCAGTGGACCACCCTCGTCAGGCGACGCGTCGGCACCAGGGCCGGCGATCGTGCTGCGCCGCGACGAGCCAGTCGAGATCGCGCTCGTCAATCAGCTTGCCGAAGCGACCGCAATCCACTGGCACGGCATCGAGCTCGACAGCTACTACGACGGCGTGCACGGCTGGAGCGGCGCCGGCCGGCGAGTGACGCCGATGATCGAGCCAGGCGCGCAGTTCGTCGTCCGCTTCACGCCGCCGCGGGCAGGCACGTTCATCTATCACACGCACTTGCACGACTATCGCCAGCTCACGTCGGGCCTGTACGGTCCGCTCATCGTTCGCGAAGGTGATGCCCCGTACGATCCGGTCACGGATCACGTGATCGTGCTCGGGCGGGCCGGCCTGACGAGCGAGGAACCGAGCGTTCTGACCGAGGCCGAGTCCGTGGTGATCAACGGCGCGCGGGCGCCGCGGTTCGTGTGGAAGGCGGGGGCCCGACATCGCGTCCGGCTGATCAACATCACGCCCGACGACATTTTCCATGTCGTCCTGCAGACCGCCGACGGACCCGTGGCGTGGACGCCGATCGCAAAGGACGGAGCGCCGGTGCCGGCGGCGGCAGCGGTTGCCGGTCCGGCGTCGATGACCATTGCCGTTGGCGAAACCTACGAGTTCGAGTTCCAGGCGCCCGCTGGACGCCGGACCGCCTGGCTCGAGGTGCGCACGCCGGGCGGCAAGTGGCAGGCGCAGGGCCACGTGGTCATCAGGTAAGACCGTCATGGCACGACGATCGATCCAAGCCCTGGTGCTCATCACGATGATGGCGGCGCTGCCGGCGCCGCCGATCCTCCTGGAAGTCCGCGCGAGCGACACCATTCAGGATCCGCCGGTGATCCCCCGCGCGCTGACCAGGCGGCCCAGCCAGCGCGCGCAACGTTTCGTGCGCACTGAACTCTTCTTCGGCACTGCGACTCCCGGCGAGGCGGTCACCGAGGAACGCTTTCTCGCGTTCCTCGACGCCGAGGTGACGCCGCGTTTCCCAGACGGCCTCACTCTCTTCAAAGGGCACGGCCGCTTCACCGGGGCGGACGGCGTTCTCGTCAAAGAGGACCCGTTCGTCGTCATCCTGCTGCACCCGTTCGATCGCTTCAAGACGAACGATCGCAAGATCGAGGAGATCCGCCGGCTGTACAAGCAGCAGTTTGCCCAGGAATCGGTCTTGCGGGTCGATTACCAGTTCAGCGTCAGGGTGTCGTTCTAAGAATCAGCTCGCGAACTTGCTCAAGTCCATGATCGGCCGCACTTCGACGAGGCCGAGGTCGGCTTCGGGGACGCGCGCCGCGATGGCGGTCGCGCGGTCGAACGAATCGCACCGAATGAGGAAGAAGCCCGCGAGGTGCTCCTTGCCTTCGGCGAACGGGCCGTCAGTCATCAAGACTTTTCGGTCCGTCGCCTCCAGGCGCTTGCCGGCGCTCGGGTCGGCGAGTGCCTCAGCGGCGAGCAGCTCGCCGGACGCCGCTAGCTCTGCGGTGAGCACCTCGTAGGCGCGGAACCCATCCGCCTTCTCTGATTGGGAAAAATCGTTCCAGAGTGCCCGGCTCCTGGGGTTGCTGTAAATCAGAATCACGTATTTCATGGTGTCGTCTCCAACGATTGTGTGGGTCCTTCACCACGATGTCGAGACCGGACGGCCGGCCTCGACATATCTCTGACAGCGCCCGAAACCGGGCGCGAGAGGGTTCCGAGATGACCACGAAGAAACCCACACGCGGCTCCGCCACGACGCGTGCCGCTTCCGATTCGGACCGCATTGCGGTTGCCAACGTCAACCACCCGGGATCGACGCGCCGAGTGGATGGCGCGATGTACCGCGCGATGCGGCGCGCCTTTCTGAAGAAGCTGCCGCGACGTGCGCCCGGTTTGACCCTGGCGGAGGCGCTCGAGGCCGCGCTCCCGTTGCTGCCGGCGTCGTTGTTCCCTGGCGGCGCGCGAGCCGGCTGGTGGTTCAAGACCGTGCAACTCGATCTCGAGGCGAAGGGCGTGATTGCGCGGGAGAAGACGAGTCCGTTGCGCGTGCATCGCTGCTGAGCTCCGAGCGCTTACAGGACGGATCAGATCCTGCATTTGGGTTGGGCAGTTCGCGAGCATTGCCGCAGCAAGCTCAACTGCTGGCGTCGCGAGGCGTATGATCGCTGGTCTAGGACTGCAAGGCTTACGTTGTCAGGAGCGCACGGAACGTGTCACGGGAGGGATCGACGACGCCTCGCTCGCTCGCAGGCGGCGGACTCGAACTGCTCGGAATCGAACTGCTCGAGGAGCACGCGCGTCGTCTCGCCGCGCTCTTGTCGCTGGCGCGCCGCCGTCGCGGCAGAGGCCGCGCGCATCTGCGCCGGCTCAACGAAGACGCCCGCCGGCTTCGCGACATCTACACCGCGCTCGCCGACGACGCCCGACGCGACAGCGTCTCGCCCGCCGCCGAGTGGCTGCTCGACAACTTCCACATCATCGCGGCGGCGGCGCGCGACGTCCATCACGATCTGCCGCCGTCGTTCTTCCGGCAGCTGCCGCATGGTCGCCGACCGACGAGTTCGCGGGCCTGCCGCGCGTCTATGCGCTCGCGCTCGAGCTGATCCGCGCGAGCGGCGGCAGCCTCGACGCGCAGCGGCTGCACCGCTTCATCACGGCCTTTCAGTCGGTGACGCCGCTGACGATTGGCGAGCTGTGGGCGTGGCCGAGCGCGCTCAAGCTCGCGCTCGTCGAACACCTGCGCGTTCCGCGCCGACGTCCTCGCCGAGAGCCGCGCGCATCAGCAGCTACGCCGATCGGCTGGCGCGCACGCTCGAAGCCGGACGCCGGCGCCGGCCGATCCGCTTCCCCGCGGACGTCCATCCGGCCTTCGTGACGCGGCTGCTGCAGCGCTCGCGCGAATACGGCGCGGCCGCCGCCGCGCTGCGGCGCGAGCTCGATGCGCGCGCTCGCCGCGCGCGGGCAGACGGTCGAGGACGCCATCCGCTCCGAGGGCCGCCATCAGGCGGCCGAGCAGGCGACGATGGCCAACCTGATCGGCAGCCTGCGGCTGATCTCGATCGTTCGACTGGAGCGAGTTCTTCGAGAGCGTCAGCCTCGTCGAGCAGGTGCTGCAGCGCGATCCGGCCGGCGTCTACGGCCGGATGGACTTCCGCAGCCGCGATCGCTACCGCCACGCGGTCGAGGAGCTGGCCGAGCCGACCGGCGAGGAGCAGCTGCGCGTCGCGCTGAAGAGCGTCGAGCGCGCGCGCCAGATCGGCGCGCAGGACGCCGACACGCGCGCGGCACGCACGTCGGCTATCACCTGATCGGCAACGGGCGCCGCGCCTTCGAGGAAAGCGTCGCGTGGACGCCCGAGCCTGCGGGAGCGGATCCGCCGGCTGTTCTTCCGGCACGCGACGCCGGTGCTACCTCGGCGCGATCGCCGTCGGCACGGCGCTGCTCGTGGCGGCGCGCCGTCGCCTACGCGCGCGCGCACGGCTGGCAGCGGCGCCGGCGCTGGTCGTCGTCGCGCTGCTGACGCTGGTCCCGGCGAGCGAGCTCGCCATCCAGATCGTGCAGCGGCTCATCAGCGTACCTGATTCCGCCGCGCCGGCTGCCGCGGCTCGAGCTCGATCGCGTGCCGGCGATCGGCGCGCACGATGGTCATCGTGCCGACGATTCTCGATCGCGTGGAGCAGGTCGCCGAGTTTCTCGCGCACCTCGAGGTGCAGGCGCTCGGCAACGTCGATCCGCACATCCACTTCGCGGTCCTCAGCGATTTCCGCGATGCCGCCACCGAAACGCTGCCGCGCGACGCCGAGATCCTCGACGCGGCGCGGGCCGGCATCGAGGCGCTCAACCGGAAGCACGGCAACGGCGGCGCCGATCGCTTCTTCCTGTTCCACCGGCTGCGGCAGTGGAACGCCGGCCGAAGGCCGGTGGATGGGATGGGAGCGCAAGCGCGGCAAGATCGAGGAGTTCAACCGCCTGCTGCGCGGCGCCACCGACACCAGCTTCGCCGTCCAGGTCGGCGATCTGTCGATCCTGCCCGAGGTCCGCTACTGCATCACGCTCGACAGCGACACGCGCCTGCCGCGCGACGCCGCGCGCGAGCTGATCGGCATCATCACGCATCCGCTGAATCGGGCGCCGCTTCGATCCCGAGCTGCGGCCGCGTCGTCGAAGGCTACGGCATCCTGCAGCCGCGGGTCAGCGTCACGTATCACGAGCGCGGCCGGCTCGCTGTTCGCGCGGCTCTACGCCGGGCACACCGGCGTCGACCCGTACACCACCGCCGTCTCCGACACCTACCAGGACCTGTTCGGCGAAGGCATCTTCACCGGCAAGGGCCTGTACGACGTCGACGCGTTCACCGCGGCGCTCGAGGACTCGGTCCCGGAGAACGCGCTGCTCTCGCACGACCTGTTCGAGGGGCTGCACGCGCGCGTCGCGCTCGTCTCCGACGTCGAGCTCGTCGACGACTACCCGTCGAGCGTGCTGACGCACGCGCGGCGGCAGCACCGCTGGATTCGCGGCGACTGGCAGATCCTGTTCTGGCTGTTTCCGTTCGTGCCGTCGCGCCGCGGGCTGCAGCGCAACACGCTGCCGCTGATCGGCCGCTGGAAGATCCTCGACAACCTGCGGCGCAGCCTCGTCGCGCCGACGCTGCGTCGCGCTCGCGCTCGCCGGCTGGACGTTCCTGCCCGGCCGCCGACTGGTTCTGGACCGGCGTCGGTGATCAGCGTGCTGGCGTCGCAGCTGCTGCCGCTCGTCGCGCGGCTGCTGATCGGCCCGCGCGCGCTCGCAATCGCTTCCGGTGTTCCTCCGCGACCTGTGGCGCGACGCACGTCACCGCGCTGGCGCAGATCTGCCTCGAGCGTGACGTTCCTGGCGTTTCACGCCTTCGACACGCTGCACGCGATCGGCGTGACGCTCGTCGCGCCTCGTCGTCACGCAGCGCCGCCTGCTCGAGTGGGAAACGGCGGCGACGACGGCGGCGAAGACCGCCGGGCTGACCGGGCCGGCAGGCGCTGCAGCGGTTCGCGTCGCGAGATGGCGGCGAGCCCGATCCTCGCCGTCGTCGACGACGATCGCTGATCGCGATCGTGCGAGCCGCGCGCGCTCCCGGCCGCGGCGCCGTTCCTGCTGCTGTGGTTCGTCGCGCCGGTCGTCGCCTACTGGCTCAGCGTCCCGGTCGGCGCCGCGCGTGCGTCCGCTCACGCGACGACGAACGGCGGCTGCTGCGCCGGACGGCGCGCAAGCACCTGGCGCTACTTCGAGACGTTCGTGACGGCCGCCGATGCGTGGCTGCCGCCCGACAACTATCAGGAGGACGGCGACGCGCCGATGGCTCGCGCGCCGCACCTCGCCGACCAACATCGGCATGGGCCTGCTGTCGACGCTGGCCGCGCACGATCTCGGCTACCTCACGACCGACGCGCTGGCGACGCGGCTCGACCGCACGCTGACCACGCTCGAAGGGCTCGAGCGCTACGACGGCCACTTCCTCAACTGGTACGACACCGCCACGCTGGCGCCGCTCCATCCGCGCTACGTCTCGACCGTCGACAGCGGCAACCTCGCCGGCGCGCTGATCGCGCTCGCGCAGGGCCTGGATCGCGCTCGTCGACGCGCCGCAGACCACGCGCGCAGCTGCTCGACGGGCTCGCCGACACCGCCGATCTGCTCGCCGCGCGCGTCGGCCTCGAGCCGCGACGCGACGGCGAGCGCGCGCCAGACGTTGACCGGCGATCAACGCCGTCGCGCGCGCGATTCGCGGCCGCAGCGCACGGCGAGCGCCCGACCTCGAGCCGGCGATGTCGCTGGACGCCTGGCGAGCAGCTCGACGAGCGCGGCGGCGCTCGCTCGAGCGAGCGACGCGCTGGCCGACGCCAGCGACGACGTCGCGTTCTGGCGCCAGCGCCGTCATCGACGGGCGTGCGCGCGCTCGACGCGCGAACCGACCGTGCCCGGCGACGACGCTGCGGCGCTCGCGCGGCGCGCGCCGCGGCTCGCCGACGAGATGCGCTTCGACATGCTCTACGACCGGCGCCGCCGCATCTTCGCCATCGGCTATCGGCTCGCCGGACGCCGAACGGCCCGGGACGCTTCGACGACTCGTTCTACGACCTGCTGGCCTCGGAGGCGCGGCTCGCCAGCTTCGTCGCCATCGCCAAGGGCGACGTGCCGCAGCATCACTGGTTCCATCTCGGACGCCTCGTCACCAACGTCAACGGCCGCGCGACGCTGATGTCGTGGGGCGGCACGATGTTCGAGTACCTGATGCCGCTGCTGCTGATGCGGATCTTCCCGGGCACGCTGCTCGATCAGAGCTGCCGGGCCAGCGTGCAGCGGCAGATCGAGTACGGCCGCGAGCGCGGCGTGCCGTGGGGCATCTCGGAGTCGGCGTACGCGTTCACCGATCGCGCGCGGCAACTATCAGTACCGCGCGTTCGGCGTGCCCGGGCCTCGGGCTTCAGGCGCGGCCTGGCCGACGAGCTCGTGATCGCGCCGTACGCGACGGCGCTCGCGAGCGCTGGTCGATCCCGCGGCCGCCGCGGCGAACCTCGAGCGGCTCGCAGCGCGAAGGGCTGGTCGGGCGGTTCGGCTTCTACGAAGCGCTCGACTACCGCCCGCTCGAGGCCGACGCGGAGAACGCCGCCCGCATCGGCGCCGCGTCCCGTCGTCGTGCGCGCGTTCTTCGCGCACCACCAGGGCATGTCGCTCGTCGCGCTGGCCAACGTGGTCTGCGACGACGTCTTCGTCGACCGCTTCCACGCCGACCCGCGCGTGCAGGCCACCGAGCTGCTGCTGCAGGAGCGCGTGCCGCGCGAAGCGATCCTGTCGGAGCCGCGGCCGGCCGAGGGCGCGACGCGTCGCCGTCGCCGATCCCGGTGTTCGCCTCGCGCCGGTTCCAGTCGCCGCACACGACGAGCCCGCACACGCAGTTCCTGTCGAACGGCCGCTACACGACGGCGCTGACGCACACCGGCGGCGGCTTCAGCCTGTGGCGCGACCTCGTCGGTGACGCGGCGGCGCGACGATCGCACGGTCGGACGCCGGCGCGCACTACATCTATCTGCGCGATCCGTGGTCGGGCCGCGTCTGGTCGCCCACCTATCAGCCGGTCGTGCCAGGAGCCGCGACGACTTCGAGGCGACGCTTCGATCTCGACAAGGTGACGTTCCGCTGCCGCGACGGCGACTTCGAGACCCAGCTGCAGGTCACGGTGTCCGCCGGAAGACGACGTCGAGGTGCGGCGGCTGTCGATCACCAACCGCGGCGATCGGCCGCGCGAGATCGAGGTCACGAGCTACGCCGAGATCGTGCTCGGCGCGGCCCGAGGACGACTGCGCGCACCCGGCGTTCGGCAAGCTGTTCGTCGAGACCGAGTTCGACGCGCAGAGCGCCGGCATTCTGTTCAGCCGCCGGCCGCGCGGCGCCGACGAAGCGCCGCGATCTGGGCCTTCCACGTGCTCGGCGTCGAGGGGCGCCTCGGCGGCGCCGTCGAGTGGGAGACCGATCGCGCGCGCTTCCTCGGCCGCGGCCGCTCGACTCGGCCGATCCGGCGGCGCTCGACGGCCGGGCGCTGTCGGGCACGACCGGCGCCGTGCTCGATCCCGATCGCGGCGCTGCGCGATCGCGTCCGCCTCGCGCCCGGGCGCGTTCGTGCGCGTGACGTTCGCGACCGGCGTCGCGCCGAACGCGCGACGCCGCGCTCGGCGCTCGCGCGCAAGTACCGCGACGGCAGCGTCGCGGCGCGCGCCTTCTCGATGGCGTTCACGCACGCGCACATCACGCTGCAGCACCTCGGCCTCACCGACGACCAGGCGATGCTCTTCGATCGCCTCGCGTCGCGCGTCTTCGGCGCCGACGCCTCGTGCATCAGCCCGGCGATCTCGCGCGCAACACGCTCGGCCAGTCGAACCTCTGGGGCTACGGCATCTCCGGCGATCTGCCGATCGTGCTCGTGCGGATCACCGAAGCCGCGTCGATTCCGCTCGTGCGCCAGCTGCTGCACGCGCAGGAGTACTGGCGGCGTCAAGGGCCTGCGCGCCGACGTCGTCATCCTCAACGAGCACCCGGCGGATATCTCGACGAGACGCAGGAGTTCCTGACGCGGCTCGTGCAGGAGCCGCGCTGGGCGGGCTGGAACAACACGCCGGGCGGCATGTTCCTGCTGCGCGGCGACGGCATGCCCGAGGCCGATCGCCCCCTGCTCGCGGCGGTCGCGCGCGTCGTGCTGCGCGGCGATCTCGGCGGCCTCGCGCCGCAGCTCGATCGCCCGGCGCCGTGGCTCTATCCCGGCCGGCGACGTCCCGCCGTCGGTCGACGCTCACGGTCGCCGCCGCCGGCCGACAGCGCCGTCGCGGTGCCGCCGCTCGTCATGGACAACGGCCTCGGCGGCTTCACGGCCGACGGCCGCGAGTACGTCGATCGTGCTCGACGGCGATCGCGAGACGCCGCTGCCGTGGTCGAACGTGATCGCCAATGCCGACTTCGGCACCATGGTCAGCGCGTCGGGCTCCGCGTTCACGTGGGCCGGCAACAGCCGCGAGAACCGGCTGACGCCGTTCGCCAACGATCCGGTGGCCGATCCGACCGGCGAAGCGATCTATCTGCGCGACGAGGACTCGGGCGACGTGTGGGGCGCGACGCCCGGACCGCTGCCGCGCCGGCCCGATGGCGGCCGCTGGCTCGTTCGCCACGCCGCCGGCGTGACGCGCTATCAGCACGCCGTCGCCGGGCTCGACCCAGCAGCTCGAGGTCTTCGTCGCGCCCGACGACTCCGTCAAGGTCGCGATGCTCACGCTGACCAACACCTCGACGAGACCGCGGCGGCTGAGCGTGTTCGGCTACGTCGAGTGGTGCCTCGGCCCGCCGCGCGCCGGCGAGCGGCGCTTCGTCGTCGACCGAGCGCGACCAGGCCAACCGGCGCGATCCTCGCGCGCAACGCCTACAACACCGAGTTTCGGCGGCCAGGTGGCGTTCTGGCACGCGACCGAGCCGGCGCGTTCGTTCACCTGCGACCGCGGCGAGTTCGTCGGCCGCAACCGCACGCTGAGCCGGCCCGGCCGCGCTGCTTCGGCCGACGCTGCTCGGGCCGCGATCGGCGCCGGCCTCGATCCCTGCGGCGGCGCTCCAGGTCGATCTGCAGCTCGAGCCGGGCCGAGACGCGGCGGGTCGCCTTCGTGCTCGGGCCACGGCGCGGACGCGGCGCAGGCGACCGAGCTGGCCGCGCGCTACTGCGTCGCTCGGCGCACTGCGAGGCCGCGCTCGACGCGAGCGGAACGGACTGGGACGAGACGCTCGGCGCCGTCCAGGTCAAGACGCCGGACGACTCCTTCGATCTGATCGTCAATCGCTGGCTGCCCTACCAGACGCTGAGCTGCCGCATCTGGGCGCGCAGCGGCCCGTATCAGCCGGGCGGCGCGTTCGGCTTCCGCGACCAGCTGCAGGACGTGCTGGCGCTGCTCTACACGCGCCCGGACCTCTGCCGCGAGCACCTGCTGCGCGCCGCCGTCGCGGCAGTTCGTCGAAGGCGACGTGCAGCACTGGTGGCATCCGCCGAGCGGCCGCGGCACGCGGACGCGCTGCTCCGACGATCTGCTCTGGCTGCCGTACGCCGTCGCCGCCTACGTCTCGCAGCACCGGCGACGACGGCGTGCTCGACGAGGTCGTGCCGTTTCTCGAGGCGCCGCCGCTCGAGCCGCGATCAAGCCGAGGTCTACATCCTGCCGCGGTGTCGCCGAAGATCGGCGTCGCTCTTCGAGCACTGCGTCCGCGCCATCGACCACGCGATGAAGTACGGCGCGCACGGGCTGCCGCTGATCGGATCGGGCGACTGGAACGACGGCATGAACCGCGTCGGCCACGAAGGCCGCGGCGAGAGCGTGTGGCTCGGCTGGTTCCTGGTCGTCGTCCTGAACGAGTTCGCGCCGCTCTGCGAGCGGCGCGGCCGCAGCCGATCTGGCGGAGCGCTATCGCAACGAGGCGCGGTGGCTCAACGGCATGCTCGAGCTGTCGTGGGACGGCGGCTGGTATCGGCGCGCCTACTTCGACGACGGCACGCCGCTCGGATCGGCGCAGAACGACGAGTGCCGGATCGATTCGCTGACGCAGTCGTGGGCGGTGCTGTCGCGGGCGGCCGAGCCGCGCGCGCGCGGCAGCGCGCGATGGACGCCGTGCGCGCGCATCTCGTGCGGCGCGACGCGCAGCTCGTGCTGCTGCTCACGCCGCCGTTCGATCGCGACGCCGCACGATCCCGGGCTACATCAAGGGCTACCTGCCGGGCATGCGCGAGAACGGCGGGCAGTACACGCACGCGGCGCTGTGGACGCGTCATGGCGCTCGCGCGGCTCGGCCTCGGCGACGAGGCGATGGAGCTGTTCCACATGCTCAACCCGATCAACCACACGCGCACGCCGGAGAGACGTCGAGCGCTACCGGGTCGAGCCGTACGTGGTGGCCGCCGACGTCTACGCGCATCCGATGCACGTCGGCCGCGGCGGCTGGACGTGGTACACCGGCTCGGCCGGCTGGATGTATCAGGCGGCGATCGAAGGGCTGCTCGGCCTGCGGCGGCGAGGGCGCGACGTTCAGCGTCGAACCCGTGCATTCCCGCGATGTGGCCGGCTTCGCGATCGACTGGCGGTTCGGCCGAACGCGCTACCGCATCACGTCGCCAACCCCGAGCATCAGTGCCGCGGCGTGCGCTCGGCGAAGCTCGACGGCGCCCGGTCGATCCGCACGCCATCCCGCTCGTCGACGACGGCGAGACGCACGAGGTGTCCGTGGTGCTGGATTCACCGGTGACGGACAGGTGCGCGAGGTGCGCTGGGTAGGCTCGACGTCGCGTCATGGCGCCGACGCTCCCGTGCGCGATGGCGCGCCGCTCGACACGGCGCTTGGCGCGCGGGCAGACGGGCGGAAGGTCGATTAGGAACGGCCGCGAGGGATCACGGACGATCACTGTGGTATTGGAGTGACCAAGGTCCCTGGGGCGACGGGAGCCTGGGCGCCGACAGGCTAGAATCGGGCCCACACGTTCATGGCCTTCGACGCCTCGGAACCGACCGTCGAGTTGCTCGAGAAGGTCCGGCGTGGTGACCACGGGGCCCTTGAGGCCCTCCTCGAGCGGCATCTGCCCCGCTTGCGCCGCTGGGCGTCCGGCCGGCTGCCACAGAACCTCCGGGACGGGTCAGATACCGACGACCTGGTTCAGGACACCGTCATTCGCACGTTGAGGAACATCGAGCAGTTCGAATACCGTCGCGATGGCGCGCTCCAGGCGTATCTTCGGCAGGCGGTGGTCAATCGCATCCGGGACCGCATTCGGCAGGCGGGAAAACGGCCGCCTGGGCAGTCATTAGATGAGAACTCGCCTTCCGGGGAGGACTCGCCGTTGGACCAGGCCATCGGGCGTGAGACGGCCGAGCGTTACGAGGCGGCGCTGGCTTCCCTTGATCCGGCCGACCGCGAAGCGATTGTGGGTCGCATCGAATTGGGCTATGACTACGCGGAACTGGCGGCGGCGCTCGCCAAACCGAGCGCCGACGCGGCACGCATGGCGGTCCGTCGCGCCGTGCTTCGCCTGGCCACGAAGATGACCGAACTTGTCGGGGAGCGCTGATTCTCATGGAACGTATCTCCGGCTGCGGGACGGGCCGCTCCGTTGTCGCAGCCGACAAACAACGCGGTTCCTTCGGGTCAGTCGCTGATTCGTCGTATCGGGTCCACTAGAGTGGAGCCTCAACTGCTGGCCGACCTCGCCTCCGCCGTCGCCGACGGGTTGCCGGTCGACTGGGATGCCATGGAGTCGAGCGCGAAGACGCCCGCCGAGCGCAGCGTCATCTCGCAGTTGCGCGTCCTGTCCAGCGTCAGCTCCGTCGCGCAGACGCCGAAGTCGCTCGACGCCGAATCGTCCGACACGCAGCCGCCGCTCTCTCCTGCCGACGAGGTGGGAAGCATCGCCGGCGAGGCGACGAAGACCGCGGGCCACGCGACGTGGCGTCACCTGACGCTGCTCGAACGGGTGGGCCAGGGTGGCTTCGGCACCGTCTTCCGCGCCTGGGATTCGCAGCTCGACAAGGAGGTCGCCCTCAAGCTGATTCCAGCCGGGACGGTCGCCTCGGTGATTGACTTCGCGACCGGTGGCGAGGGGCGTCTGCTCGCGCGCGTGCGCCATCCGAACGTGGTCACGATTCACGGCGCCGACCTTGCCGAGGGCCAGATCGGCCTCTGGATGGAATTCGTGCACGGCCGCACGCTCCGGCAAATCGTCGAGGGTCAGGGCCCTTTCGGACCGCAAGAGGCGCTCACGATGGGCGCGGAGGTTGCGCGGGCGCTCGCGGCCGTGCACAGCTCCGGCCTGGTGCATCGCGATGTGAAGGCGCAGAACGTCACCCGCGAGGACGGCGGGCGTCTCGTGCTGATGGACTTCGGTGCGGGCGAGGATCTGCGGTCGGCATCGCCACGCAAGTCAACGGGAACCCCGGTGTACATGGCGCCGGAGCTTTTCGAGGGACAGCGCGCGACCGCAAAGACGGATATCTACAGCCTCGGCGTGCTCCTCTTCTATCTGGTGACCGGGAAGTACCCGTGAGCGGGCGCACGTGGGCGGAGGTGGGCGACGCGCATCGCTCGGGCCGGCGCCAATTGCTGCGCGACCTGCGTCCGGATCTTCCGGCTGCCTTTGTCGAGTGCATCGAGTCGCTGATCGCGCCGGATCAGTCGCAGCGCGTCCAGACGGCAGGTGCGGCCGAAGCGGCGTTGCAGCGCGCGCGGGGCACGAAGAGCGAGCGACGGTGGGGCCTCCTCGCCGCCGCCGCGACCCTCGCCGTGGTGGGCGCGCTGGCGGTTGGCGCCAATCTCGACCGGCTGCGCGGATTGTTCTGGGGCGCGTCGGGCGTTCGGACCATTGCCGTGCTGCCGATGGCGAACCTGTCGGGCGACGCCGGGCGCGACTACTTCGTCGACGGGATGACCGATCAGCTCATCGCCGAGCTCTCACGCATCTCCGCCCTGCGCGTCACCGATCGCACGTCGGTGATGGGCTACAAACAGACCACCAAGCGGCTCAACGAGATTGCCGGCGAGCTTGGCGTCGACGCCGTGCTCGAGGGGTCGATCGTGCTGGCGGGCCCGGAGCTCCGCCTGACGGCGGCGTTGATTCGCGCCGCCGACGGGCTGCGCTTGTGGTCGAAGTCGTACGAGCGGTCGGTCAAAGATGCGTTCGCGTTGCAAGCCGAGCTCACACGCGACCTGGCCGGCAGCATCAGCTGGCCCTGACACCTGAGGAGACTCGGCGCTGGCGCAACCCTTCCAGGCGAGTCCGGAGGCGCTGGATCTGTATCTGCGTGGACGAGCCCTGCTTTATCTGTTCGATCGTGCGCGGCAACCCGAGGCGTGTCAGTTCCTGGAACGAGCAGTCGCGATCGAACCCAACTACGCGCTGGCCTGGGCGAGCCTGTCGCGCTGCTACATGCTGATGGAGACCAACGGCGTGTGGAGCCCGGCCGTCGCCGCGCCGAGGGTGAAGGACGCGGCGTCGGGGCGATCGAGCTGGACGGATCCTTGGCTGACGCCCACTCGGCGCTGGCCGAACGCGCGCTTCCGGTTGACTGGGACTGGCGGAACGCCCGAGAACACTTTGAGCGGGCCATCGCCGTCAATCCCAGCCTCAGTCTGGCGCGCGACCGCTACGCGCGGTTCCTGTCGGCGGCTGGCCGTACAGGACGAGGCGCTCGAGCATGCGCGTCGTGCTGTTGAGTCCGATCCTCAAACGGCCGACATTCGACGAACGTTAGGCTGATTCTCTTCTACCAGCGGCGGTACGATCCGAAGCCCTGGAGTCGGACGGAGGAAGCCGCCGCCCTTAACGTGTTATTCCCTGGATCGCATGTCGTCCGCGCGCGCACGCTTGCCGCCCTTGGACGTTACGACGAAGCCGTTGCGTCAATGTTGCAGGCCATGGCGATCTCGAATGATCCTGCTCAGCTCGCCGAACTGGGTCGAATCTATGCGGCCGCCGGGCGGCGAAACGAAGCTCTGGCAATCCTCGAGCGCCTCCCTGGCCTCCGCGCTCCCGATGGCTTTGTCCACACCCAGGACGCCGGGTACATCCTGGCAGCCCTCGGACGCCCTGAGGAGGCACTGACGCGGATCGAACAGGCAGTAGCTGACCGATCGTCGCGGATCTTGTTTCTCCGTGTCGATCCCCGCGTCGACAGTCTTCGCGAGCATCCGAGGTTCAAAGCACTACTAGGTCGCATCGGGGGCCTGGACTAAATAGGCCCTCGAGTTGACTGCGTAAAACCTAAGCTAGGCTGCCGTCACCACAAACCCGACTGGAGGAACCGAGACCATGGCGAAAAAGGCCCCCCGGCGAAAGTCAAAGAGACTAAAAAACGGCCTCTACGGTTCAAATCTTTTCGTTGGTCAGTCTGCACAACAAGCTGGATGAAACCGTAGCGCGCCTCGAGGAGCAAGCACCCACAACCAAGAGGAACGACCTGATACGGCTGGTCAAAGCGCTCAGAAGGGACACGCCCTGCCCACAGCAAATGCTCGTCGATATAAGCGTCTAGGCGGTGGTCGAATGGCTTACCCTCCGCCAGGAGCGCTTCGCCGATCACGGCACCTCGTCGGCTACTGGCAGACGGGAGAGCTGCTGCTTCACAACTACGCGACGGGCGTCCGGGTCGCTGTTCGACCCGAAACGCCCGCCGTGCTCGACTTCTTCGAGGACTGGCGCACGCCGTCAGAATTCCGCGCACGATTCGGGACGACCGTCAGTGCCATCGCGCCACTCGTAAATGCCACCCTCCTCGAGCGCGCGAACGGTGCGCGATCGGCCAAGGGCGTCGCGCTCGACTCATGGGGCGACTGGAACCCGGCCGCGGGCTTTTTTCACATGGCCACGAGGGGCGCCCAGTACTTGGACCCTGTCATCGGCGACCGATTGCTGCGCCGCAAGGCGCGTTCGACTCCGTTCCCGCCGACCGTAAGACGTTTTCCCGGCGCCAAACGCTACACCTTCGAGCGGTTGCACCTCGACGGCGATCTCTCGCGCGTGCTCCATGACCGGCGCACGTGGCGGGCGTTCGCGCGCAAGCCGTTGCCTCTGGCCACGCTGGGAACGCTCTTGGGTTGGACCAACGGCGTTCAGCAATGGGCCACGCTCCGCGGCCAGGGCGTGTTGCCCATGAAAACGTCGCCGTCCGGCGGATCGCGCCATCCGCTCGAGCTGTACGTCTGTGCTCGACGCGTGGACGGACTTCCGCCAGGGATGTATCACTACGCGTCGGACAACCACTGCCTCGAGCTGATCGCGCGGCACAAGCGCCCCGTCCGCGTGCAACGCTACCTGCCGACCCAGTTCTACTACGAAGGCGCTGCCGCTCTCCTGTTCTTCACGGCAGTGTTCGATCGCTATCAATGGAAGTACAGACTCGGCGCGGGCGTACCGGGCCGTCTTCATCGAGGCGGGTCACCAGTGCCAGACGTTTTGTCTCATGGCCACCGACCTCGGCCTCGCACCCTTCTGCTCGATGGCGCTGGCCGATCGTGAGATCGAGACGGACCTGCGCATCGACGGCGTCTCAGAGGCCGCCGTCTATGCGGCGGGCGTGGCCCTGCGGCCTGCCAACACCACCTCCCCGGCGCGGCCCGCCGGCTACCCGCCCTTGCAGGTGCGGCCCAATCTGAAACTGCTGGCAGCCCCACCAGGTTCGAGGAGACGACGATGAGCGTCGAGATGGTACGGATTGCGTTCGATCATTCCGCCGGACCGCCGGGGACGCGCGCCTTGCACATCCGCACGGACGGCGCCACCGCCGCGCCTCCCGACACGGCCGCCTACGCGCTGGCGCCGACCAAGGGAAAACAGCTGACCGTAGAAGCCGAGCTGCGGTTTCCCGACTTGGACGGCGAGGGCCTTGCGCCCGGCGCCGCCGTGAGCGTGCGTGCGCAGACGACGGCGGCCAGCTCCACGGTCCTGGGGAAGGTCAAGGCTCGCGATGTCATCGTTCCCGCCGCAGGCCAGACGGGGACGTTCGTGTTCGAGCTCTCCGCCCCCAAGCTTCAAAGCAAGGGAATCGGAATCTACACGGTTGCATGGGAATGGCAATTCCGGTTGCTGGGGACGAGCGCCTGGGTCCCGTTTCACACCAGCGAAGCCACCATCTACATCACCCTCGATGTGCCGACGGCGCCGTGGACGCAGGCCACCGATGCGGCGTCTCAGCGCCTCTGGCCATGGACGCGCCTGTTGCGGCTGGCGTGCGACTGGGCGAGCGGCGTGAAAATCACGAGCAGCACGCCGGCAGGAGTGAAGAAGCTCGGCAAGCGTGTCGAGAAGGCCATCCACGGGTTTGGCGACAGCGCGAAGTTTGACTATGGGGCAGAAGGTGAAGGGCGTTACGTCGTGGGCACATCAGCCGGAGTCTTCAAAATCACCACGTTCGTCGAAGACCTGGAGAGTCCGGCGGAGGGCTTTGGCATTTACTGCACCGAGTGCGCAGCCGCAGTGGCGATCGCGGCCAACTGCCTCGGAGGCGACCTCAGTCTGCTGCGGTTGGACCGCCCCGCCGCGTCGCTTCATTTGAATTCACACATGTTGATCGGCAGACGACCGACTCGAAGAAGGCAACTTCACCTTTCACGACGTCGCCGTGCGGATCAGCGGCACGAACAAGCAGGTATTCGATGCCACGCTCAAGCCCGATTGGGATGTCGACGTGTCCGACGAGGTCCATGACTACAAGCTCACGCAGGGGAAGAAGCTGGGCGCGCTGGAGGTCAAACCCGCCGGGAAGGACTACCTGCAGCGCCTGCTCGAAGGGGATGTCGAGTCCCAGTGGGAGGACCTCGAGTTGTTGCCAGTCCTGATGCCGTGCCTCGATCAGTGCGACGCCGGCGCGCCAGCCGCTGACCCCACCACGGACCTTCAGTTCATGCGCCGCCAGCAGGAAATCAAGAAAGTGGTGCCTGCCGTACCGCTCGTGTTTCTCCAGCCCCCGCAGATTCGAGCCCCTGCGATTTCGACGGCTTCCGTCTCGTCAAGCGCGTCGAGGCCCCTGCCCGGCTCGCCGCGCTCGCGCCGCTGGTGTCTTCGTCCGCGGAGTTCTGGTACGTGTCCACGGCCAACCCTCCGGTCGGCGGTCGACGTGGCGTGCAACAGAAAGCCGCCGCACACCATTTCAAGATCGCGGTCGCGTGGTCGCCCACACCGGCAGCCGCCCAGGATGCGATGGCATGGCTCATGGTCCGGAACAACGTGCCCTTGCCGGCGTTCCCTCCTAAGAAGGCGAAGATTGGCGATGCCGCACACGGGTCGCCACGCGGCGCCGTCGTCTACATGGTGCGCGGCAATGTGTTGGTGCAGGTGTCCAACATCGGCAAGACGCTGCCGCCGACCGAGATCATCGCGCAGAAGGTGGACCAGTTGATTCAGGCAGATTGGTCGAACCAGCCGCCGATCCGCGGACGGCAGGGGCCATCGGGGCGCGACCGCCCGCCATCGGCTACCTAGACGCAGAACCCGAGGCTGCCCCGCGGAGCGGGGTGCCTATGTAACCGTGATGGCCAGTTCCTCGAGCCCCGCGATCCCGCCGACCATCTTGTCGCCCTTGACCACGGCGGCGACGCCGGCGGGCGTGCCGGTGAAGATGAGATCGCCGGCGGCCAGACCAACCTGCTTCGAGAGCTGGGCGATGATCTCGGGCACCTTCCAGATCATCAGATCGAGATCGGCGTCCTGACGCATCTTGCCGTTGACCGACAGCCAGATCCGACCCTTGGCGAGATGGCCAACGCGCTCTGCCGGCGTGACCGCGCTGCACGGCGCCGCCTCGTCGAACGACTTGCCAATCTCCCACGGCTGCTGCTTCTGGCGCGAGGCGGTCTGCAGATCGCGGCGGGTCATGTCGAGACCGACGGCGTAGCCGTAGACGTGCGACAGCGCCTGCTCGTTCGTAAGGTTGACGCCGCCCGACTTCATCGCGACGACCAGCTCGAGCTCGTGCTGAAAATCCTTCGTCAACGGCGGGTAAGTGATCGCCGATCCGTTGGCGACGATCGCGTCACGATGCTTGGCGAAAAAGAACGGCGGCTCGCGCTCGTCGTTGCCGAGCTCGCGGATGTGCTCGAGGTAATTGCGGCCGACGCAGTACCACTCGGCGCACCGGAAAGCGCTGCGGGCTGCCGACGATCGGCAGCGAGATCTCGGGGAGCGGGAACACGCTGTCGGCCGCGCCCTCGGCCGAGGCCGGGCCGACGCCTCCCGTGGCCGCGCCGGCCGCGGCGGCGGCGCCGGTTCTCACGAACGTCCGTCGATCGATATTTTGAGTCGTGCGCATGCGAATCCTGATGGGAAAGGTGAGTCGCGACCGGTACTTTACACCGGCCGTCGTTGGAAGGAGCTGGTGGTCGCTGGGGGCGGACGTCGGGCCGCCGGGCGCGGCGGACTCGCGGATGAGCGCCCCGATCGCGCAAGCGCGCCTGCGGAATCAGAGCATCGGTGAGCCGCGGCTTCGCGACGCGGCAGACGTCGTGAGCTGGCTCGGCGCCGTGCAGGCACAGGAGTACGAGCCCGCGAAGTGGGGCCTCGGCCTGCGCATTCCCGGCAGCGTCGAGCCCGAGATCGAGCGCGCCTTCGAAGCAGGGCGGATTCTCCGCACGCACGTGATGCGTCCGACCTGGCACTTCGTGACGCCGGCAGACATCAGGTGGCTGCTCGAGCTGACCGGGCCGCGGGTGCTCCGCATGATGCGCGGGCATGACCGCCTCCTCGAACTGGACGCGAAGACGATTGCACGCGGGAATCACTGTCATCGAGCGGGCGTTGAGCGGGCGACAGTATCTGACCCGCCTCGAGATCGGCGCCCAGCTCAAACGTGCCCGGCTGATGATGACCGGCGCGCGGCTCGCGAACCTGGTGATGCACGCCGAGCTCGAAGGACTGATCTGCAGCGGTCCGCGCCGCGGCAAGCAGTCCACCTACGCGCTGATCGCCGAACGGGCGCCGAACGCCCGGCGACTGTCGCGCGACGAGGCGCTCGCCGAACTGAGCCGCCGCTTCTTTCAGAGTCACGGTCCCGCCACGCCGCGTGATTTCAGCTGGTGGTCGGGCTTGACCATCAGCGATGCCAAACGCGGGCTCGAGATGAACGGCGGCCGGCGCGAGGACGTTGGCGACCTGTGCTATTGGTGCGTCGGGAAGCCACGCAAGGGAGTCGACGTCAGATACCGGAGCGCACCTGCTGCCGATCTACGACGAGTATCTCGTGTCGTATCGCGACCGCGTCGCGGTACCGCATGGTCCGTCGACGATTCCCTCCGGCCGCACCTCGGTGACGTTCCAGCACGCCATCGTCGTCGCCGGTCAAGTGGCGGGGACGTGGCGGCACGCGACCCGCACCGCGACCGCAGTGGCGCTTGCCGGCGCGTTGCTGCGGCCGATCACGAAGCGAGAACGGCGGGCGCTGGACGAGGCGGCGACAGCGCTACGAGCGGTTCGTCGGCCGCCCGGTGACGCTTGACCGTGCGTTGATCGGGGAGCGGCGCCAATCCGTCTCCGAGAGCTCACAGCCCCGATGCTATGATCGCCCGGATGCTGACAGCCTCGGATTGCATCCTGTTCAGTGGCGGCGCGCCTGGCGCGGAAGCCGAGTTCGGCGCCGTGGCCGAGCGCTACGGTGTGGAAGAGGTCAACTTCACCTTCGAAGGCCACAAGATCGATCGCCACCGCGGCGTCCGCGTGCTCAATCACGAGGAGCTGAAGAACGGCGACGTCAGCCTCGAGTACGTCTCGCGGTTGATGCACCGCCGCTACACCGAAGGCCCGACGATCCGCAAAGTGCTGCAGACGCTGTGGTACCAGGTCAATAACGGCCAGGTCATCTTCGTCATCGGCACGATCCTCGACGACGACACGGTGCGCGGCGGAACGGGGTGGGGCGCCGAGTTCGCGAAGCTGTGCAACAAGCCGCTGTTCGTCTTCGATCAGGACAAGGACGCCTGGTTTGCGTGGGGCGGCGATGCCTGGAAGGAGCGCGATCGGTCGAACCCGCCGGTAATCGACCACATGCACTTCACGGGAACCGGGACGCGGCACATCCGCGACAACGGCCGCCAGGCGATTCAGGATCTGTTCCGCGCGTCGTTCCCGTCGTGAGGGTCAGATCGCGTCGGAGATCGACGTAAACGTGAACGCCCCGAGCTTGAGCGCCGGCACCATCAGCGGCGACAGCCGCTGCGGCGCGCCAATCGCTTCGACGTTCCACGGCGCCAGCATCGCCAGCACGCTCTGATTGAAGCGCAGGTTCCGTACCGGATAGCGCACCTGGCCGTTCTCGACCCACCACAGTCCGTCGCGCGTCAGCCCGGTCAGGACGATCGTTCGCGGATCGACGAGGCGGACGTACCAGAAGCGCGAGATCACCAGCCCGCGCGCCATGCCCTTGATCATGTCGGGCATCGACGTCGCCGGCTGCGCGCTCTCGACGATCCAGTTCACCGGTCCGGGAGTGGGCTCGCGCTTGCGTTCCTGCGCCCAGAACCGCGAGTACTCGAGGTTTTCGAGGACGCCGGCCTTGACCATCGACAGTCGCGTGGCCGGGATGCCTTCGGTGGTCGCCGGCACCGCCGGCATCTCCGCGTGCATCGGGTCGCTGTAGATGCTCAGGCGGTCGTTGAAGAGCGCCTCGCCGAGTCGCGTCTTGCCGTCCTTCGCCGAGAACGCGCTGCGGCCTTCGTCCGCGGTCCGGGCATCGAAGCTGTTGTTCAGGAAGCCGAGCAGGTCCGAAACCGCCTGCGGCTCGAGGATGACCGGGTAGACGCCCGGCTCGATCGGCTTCGGCTGGCGTGAGCGCACGGCCTTGTCCACCGCCTGATCGGCGATGCGCTTCGCATCGAGCCGCGCGAGATCGAAATGATCGCCCGCGTAGTAGCCCGAGCCGGTGCCGTCGTCGCTTCTCGCGGTCACGCTGAGGCCGGCCTCGCTGGTGCGGAAATAGCGGCGATTGCCATTGGCGGTCGCCGCCGCGGTGGCCGCCGCGCTGGCCGTGTGAAAGCCGGCGCCGGTGACCTTGGCGGCGCGACAGGCGGCCAGCACGCCCTCGAGCGACTTGGCGCGAGCGGTGACGTCCACTTCCGCGGTGGCGGTCGCAAACCCGCGCGCCTCGGGATACTCGAGCGGCCCGAGCGTGGGCACGTACTCGCGATGCACCGGCGACACGCGGGCGATCTGGACCGCTTCCTCCGCCATCCGCTTCAAGGCGCTGGCGCCGGGATCGTTGCCGGTCGCCGAGCCGCGCCGCCTGCCGACCCAGACGGTGGTCGTGATGTCGAGATCCTCGGACCGCCCGCTGGTCGTGATGCGGTTGTCAGCAAACCGCGCGTGCGATTCGACGGCGCTTCTGAGCGACACCGTCGCGTCCTCGGCGCCCGCGGCTTTCGCGTGTGCCAGGACGGTCTCGCAGATCTTCAGAGCCTCGTCACGGGTGAGCATAAGGTTTCTCGACGGAGAACTGAGTCAGTTGCCAGTTTCCAGTTCCCAGTTCAAAGGGCCCATCAGTCCCACTTTCACCAGGGCGCCCTTTGAACTGGCACTGACAACTGGAAACTGACCGAGTGGCGTCCTATAACGCCGCCGTATTCAACACCGTCACCTGCCTGAACCGCGCCGGCGGACAACCGTGGCTGACCGCGTTGGTCTGGCCGGGCTCGCCCTTGCCGTCGGCGGACGTGCCCCACAGCTTGTAGGTCGCGGGGCCGCCGAGGCCGTCGCAGGACGCCCAGAAGTCGGGCGTGCGCGATTGATACGCGGCGTCGCGCACCATCGGCCCCAGCTTGCCGTCGCGGATCTCGCGGATCACCGCGCCGCCGAACTGGAAGTTGTAACGCTGCTGATCGATCGACGAGCTGCCGCGCCCTTCCCAGAACAGGCCGCGTTTGATGTCGCTGAACAGCTCCTCGAGCGTGACCTCGGTGGCCGCCGGCTCGAGCGACACGTTCGGCATGCGCGGGAACGGCACGCTCGACCAGTTGTCCGAATGCAGGCAGCCGTGCGATTTCTGCTGGCCGACGAGCGGCGCCAGCTCGCGCGTCGTCTGCCAATCGACGAACATGCCGTCGCGCACGATGTGCCACCGATCGGCCTTGACCCCTTCGTCGTCGTAGCCGGTGGTGGCCAGGCCGCCGGGCTGCGTGCGATCGCCGATCAGGTTCACGATCTTCGCGCCGAAGCGCAGCTTGCCGGCATCGCTGGCCTTGAGGAAGCTCGTCCCCGCCATGTTCGCTTCCCATCCCAGCGCGCGATCGAGCTCGGTGGAGTGGCCGACCGATTCGTGGATGCACAGGAACAACTGCGACGGATCGACGACCAGGTCGTAGCGCCCGGCGGCGACGGGTTTGGATTTCAGCTTTTCGACGACCTCGTGGCCGGCCTTCTCGGCGTCGCGCAGCCACGGGTAGTCTTCGACGTACTCGTAACCGACGAGTTGCGCGCGATCGACGACGGCGCGGGTCTGGAAATCGCCGCTCGCGCGGTCGGCGGCGGTCGTGCTGAATTGCGGGTAGGTCCGCACCAGGCGCTGCGTGATGCGGGAGCCCTCGGTCGAGGCGAAGTACTTCTGTTCGTCCACGAACAGGATCTGCGAGCTGACGAAACTCACGCCGGCAACGCCGAGGGCGGTCTCGTTGAGCTTCATCAGGAACGCGATCTTCGTGTCGAGTGGGACGTCGAACGGATCGCGCTTGAAGGCGCTCGTCCACGAGGTGACGACCTTGTCGGCGTTTGCCAGCGCAACCTTGCGGGTGGCGAGGGCTGCGTTCGCCTTGGCGATCGCCACGGCTTGTTCGGCGGCGGCGCGGGCCGCGGCGGGCTCGACGCGGTTGGTCGCGGCGAAGCCCCAGGCGCCGTTCACGAGGACGCGCAGGCCCAGGCCGTAGCTGGTCGAGCGCGACACGTTCTGCACCTGCCGCTCGCGGGTGGCGATCGATTCGCGGCGATAGCGGCTGATGCGGATGTCGGCGTACGACGCGCCGAGCTTGGTCGCGTGGGCCAGCGCGGCGTCGGCCGCTTCCGCACGCGCGGCATCGTCGGCGGGCCCCGTCTGTACGATGTCCGCCCATGCCGGCACGCAGGTGCCGGCCAGCAGCACGCTGCCCGTTGCGAGGAACTGACGTCGGGAAACCGGAACCATTTGGAGGCAATTATAGGGCTCGCTTCGCGAGCAGGGCTCAACAGTAGGGCTCGCTTCGCGAGCGGGGCTCAATGCATGAGCAGGGCTCGATACAGAGCAGGGCTCGCTTCGCGAGCGCGTTCGCGGGACGCGTCGAGGATCGGCCGCCACGGCGCCTGCATCGTGCGGCCGCCGGCCTTCCAGTAGATCGTGTCGCCTTTTGCGTCGATGGTCACGGCGTATTCGGGTGTGTTCGGCGCGTTGAGCTCGGGAATCGGCATGGGCGTCGTCCACTGGCCGCCGCGATCGAAAGTGATCACGAGCTCGACGGTATCCGCCCACGGTCGCGCGCGATCCCACCTCGTGAAGATGACGAAGCTGCCGTTCGGCGCCATCCAGGGATCGCCCTCGCCGGCGGAGGTTGCCGCTGGCGCAAAAGGCGTTGACGCCGCGAGGTTGTCGCCAGTCAGCCGCGTGAGATGGAGATCCCAGTCGGGACCGTGCGCATCGGCCGGACCTTCGCGCAGGTAGATGACGCGTCCATCGCGCGCGACGGACGCGTACGATTCTTCGGTCGCAAGGCGATTCACACCGCTCAGGTAGAGCGGATCCGACCAGCCGGCAGGCGTGCGCCGTGACAACCACAGGTTGTTCTTGCGCTCCGGGACTGGCGTGCCGTCGGGCAGCGGACGATGTGAGTTGAAGATCATGAAACTGCCATCGGGCGCGAGCGTCGCCTCGTAGTCCTGGTAGCGACCGGCAAACGGGAGGAGCGTCGGTGGCGACCAGGTGCCGCCATCGTGTCGGCTCTGGTAGAGCGCGACCTCCGGTGCGTCCGCAGCCAGGGCGTGCCCTTGCGCTTTCGCGACGTCGGCAGGGAACAACGAGACGAACAGCGTCGCGCCGTCAGGGCTGAAGGCGATGGCATTGACGATGCGATGACCGGACGGACCCCACGGCTGGAAGGGCGTGCCGATCGACGACTGGGCGAGAGCGAGCAACGCGCTGACAAGAGCAAGGCGGACCATGGCAGAACTCTAAATCAGGGCTCGCTTCGCGAGCATGGCTCGCGGAGTGTGGTCCGAATATCGCGAGCAGGGCTCAATGCCGATAGCAGGGCTCCTTTCACGAGCAGGTCGGACCAGCGCCCGAAGGGCGCCCTGCTGTCGCGTAAGCAGCCTTGCTCACGAAGTGAGCCCTGCTCGCCCTTGGCGAGCCCTTCTTGAGCGTGAGCAGCCCTGCTCGCGAAGCGAGCCCTGATGGCGCGAGCCATTTCTCGCCATAATGCTCTCAGGAGATTCCCGTGACTTCGAGCGCGAATGCGACCCATGTGATCCGCGGCGCCTGCGGCCACGACTGCCCCGACACCTGCGCGTGGGTCGTCGAGGTACGCGACGGCACCGCCGCGACGCTGGTCGGCGATCCCACGCATCCATTCACCCGCGGCACGCTCTGCGCGAAGGTCAATCACTATCTGGATCGCGTCTACCACCCCGACCGCGTCCTCCATCCGCTGAAGCGGACCGGCGCCAAGGGCGAGGCGCAGTTCGTCCGGGTGACCTGGGACGAGGCGCTGGCCGACATCGCGGCGCGCTGGCAGACGATCGTTGCCGAGTCCGGCGCGGAGGCCATCCTTCCGTACTCCTCGGCGGGCATGCAGGGGCTGATCCAGACCGCGTCGCTCGACCGGCGGCTCTTCGGCTCGATGGGCTGCAGCGATCTCGATCGCAACATCTGCGGCGCCGTCGCGTCCGCGGGTCTGACCGCGACGATCGGGACCGGCACCGGAATCGATCCCGAAGAGGTCGTGCACAGCCGCTACATCGTGCTGTGGGGAACCAACACGATCGTCACCAACCTGCACTACTGGCCGCTCGTGCACGAAGCCCAGCGCCGCGGCGCCAAGATCGTCGTCGTCGATCCCATCCGCACGCGGACTGCGGAGTCAGCCGATCAGCACCTGCAGATCCGGCCAGCGACCGACGCGATGCTGGCGCTCGCGATGATGCACGTGATCGTCCGCGATGGCTTCGTCGATCACGATTACGTCGCGCAGTATGCCGTCGGTTATGACCAGCTCGCCGAGCGCGTTCAGGAGTACGCGCCGGAGCGCGTGGCCGACGTGGTGGGATTACCGGCCGCGGCCATCGAACAGTTCGCGCGCGAGTACGCGACGACGCAGCCGTCGCTGCTGCGGCCGCTCATCGGTCCTGAACATCACCGCAACGGCGCGATGCAGTTCCGCACGCTGGCGTGCCTCCCGGTCCTCACCGGCGCATGGCGGCATCGCGGCGGAGGCCTGGCGCGCTCCACGCACATGCTGCAGTTCGCGACGCTCGCGATGGATCGCGTCAGGATGCCCGAAGTGGAGAAGCCCGGCGTCCGCGTGCTCAATATGCGCGATTTGGGCAAGGATCTGTGCGATCGGGATCTCGCGCCGCCGATTCGATCGCTCATTGTCTACGGTGCCAACCCCGCGGTGTCGATGCCCAATCAGCGCCGGATTCAGGAAGGTTTACAGCGGGACGATCTCTTCACCGTCGTGCACGATCTGTTCGTCACCGAGACCGCGCGCTACGCCGACTACGTGCTCCCGGCGACGAGCCAGATCGAGCATCTGGACCTGTCGCCCGCGTGGGGTCATCTGTACCTCGCGCTGAACCGCCCGGCGATCGATCCACGCGGGGAGTCGGTGTCCAACACCGAGCTGTTCCGTCGTCTCGCCGCCGCGCTCGGACGCACGGAGCCGTATCTCTTCGAAAGCGACGAGTCGATGCTGCGCGCGGCGCTCGCGAGCGGGCATCCGTGGCTCGACGGCATCACCTACGAGCGGTTGTGGGACGAAGGTTATGCGCGCCTCAATCGGCCTGACGACTGGCGTCCGTTCGCCAACGGCGGATTCCCGACGCGAAGCGGCAAGGCCGAGTTGTATTCGGAGAGCCCTTCGCGACGCGGGACACGATCCGCTGCCTGCTCCCGGCGACATCGTGGCCGGTTCCGGGCTTCAACTGATCACCGGGAAGCAGCTGCACTTCCTCAATTCCGGCTACAGCCACATGGACCGTCATCGGCGACGCGCCGGCGAACTGTTCATCGAAATACATGCTGACGATGCGAAGAAGCGGGGCGTGGCGAGCGGTGATGCGGTGATCGTGCGCAACGGGCTGGGCGAGCTTCGCGCCGTGTGCCGCCTGTCGGAGCGCGTCCGTCCCGGCGTCGTGTGGATGCCATTTGGCGGGCTCACAGACGCGTCCGGCGAGCGTCGATCGATCAACGTGCTGACCGCGGAAGAGCCGACCGACTGGGGCGGCGGCAGCGGTCTCTACGACGCGTTCGTCGAGGTCGCGCCAGCGTAACAGCGCGCAACTCAGGGCTGTGCGGTCTTTCGGCGCGCCTCGACCGTCTCGATGATCCGGTTGAACCCCGGGTCCTCGCGAATGCTCGCGAGGCGCGGATTGCGGCGGAACCAGGCGGTGCGTTCGTCGCCGTTGCGGACCGTGCGTTCGAGCCACTCGAGCGCCCGGCTCGTGTCGCCGAGGACAGCGTAGAACTCGACGACGCCAAGGGTCGCCGGAAATGCGGCCGCCGCGAACTTCAAGGTCTGATCGTCCATGGCCTCGCGTGCCGCCTGGTGCTGGCCTTCGCTCGCGAGGAGCAGCGCCCACGCCAGCCGCCACTGATAGTTCCCGGCAAACACGGGGCGCCGGTTTTCCAGCAGCGCGCGAGCCCGGGTGGTGTCGCCGGTGTCGAGGTAGGCCATCGTCAGCCAGGAGACCGCACTGATGTTGTTCGGGGCCTGTTCGAGGACGGTGCTCGATTCCTGGATCGCGCCCCCGACGTCGCCCTCGTTTCTGAGCGTTTCGGCGTAGAACATCCGTGCTGCCCCGAACAACGGGAGATAGTCGAGCGCGGTTCGAAACTCGCGCTTGGCTCCAGCCATGTCGCCGGACAGCCACAGCCCGATACCTTTCCACATCCGGTTCGTCGCATGCTTGGGATCGCTCTGCAGCTCGCGCTCGAGCGCTGCCCAGGGCACGAGCTCGCGCCGGCCCTGGGTGATATAGACGGCGGCGTACGACGACGACAGGCCGCGTCAGGGTGGGATCGATCGCCGTCACGGCGCGGAGCTCTTCTTCGGCTCGATAGAGCAGGCTCGTGTCGTTCGAATAGCCGTTGAGGATCAGAAAGACGCTCGTGAGTGCGTGAAAACGGCGAGCTTCGGCGAACTGGGGATCGAGTTGAATCGCCCGTTCGAGTGCGACGCGGCCGCGCTCCAGATCGTTCTGCACGGTCTGAAACTGCATCGCGAGCTCGAATGCCTCGTTGGCTTGCTGGTTCGACGACGCCGGGCCGCCGGTGCTTAGCACGCCGCACCTGTGGGCGTGCGGAGAACAGCCAGACGGCGACGCTGGCGACGAGCGCCGCAGCAACCGCGCCAGCAGCCCACCACCATGCCCGTTTGACTGGGAACAGCCGGCGACGCGGGGCACCGCTTGCGACGTGCGGTGTCTCTGGTTCGCGTCCCGACTCCAGCGCATCGAACGCCGCTCGCACCTCGCCCGCGTGCTGATAGCGATCGGCGGCCCGCCTGGCCAGGCAACGATCCACGACGGCGCGCAGCCCGGCCGGAACGCTTGCCGGGAGCGGCGGCAGGGGTTCGCTCACGATCGCTTCGCCGATCGCGAAGGGGGTCGATCCGCTGAACGGCACGCGCCCGGCGAGCATCTCGTAGAGCACCACGCCGAACGCCCACACGTCGCTCCGGGCGTCGGCGGGTGCGCCGCGCAGAAGTTCCGGCGCGAGGTAGTGTGGCGTCCCCACGACCGCGCCGGCCAGCGTCAATTGTTCCCGCGTGGCCGCGTCAGCGGCCTCGGCGACCGCCGTCTGCTTGGCGAGCCCGAAGTCGAGGACCTTGACGTGCCGCCGGCCGGCGATCATCACGTTGCTGCTCTTGATGTCGCGATGAACGATGCCCTTGGCATGCGCGGCTTCCAGCGCATCGGCGATCTGAATACCGATGGCGAGTACCGCTGACGCCTCCATCGGCTGATTGTCGATGTAGTGTCGGAGCGTGACGCCTTCGATCAGCTCGAGGACCAGAAACGGGCGGCCATCTGCTTCGCCGACGTCGTAGACCGCGCAAATGTTGGGATGGCTGAGGGCAGAGGCGGCGCGCGCCTCGCGTTCGAAGCGCGCCCAGCCGTCGCTGTTGCTGAACCCGTGCTGCAGGACCTTGATCGCGACCTCACGCCCGAGGCGACTGTCGCGCGCGCGATAAACCTCGCCCATTCCGCCTTCACCGAGCGTCGCGAGAATCTCGTAGGGGCCAAGCCGGGAGCCGATGGTCAACAACACGATTGCGCTCGAATTATAGAGGGGCGACATGGCGATGCCGCTTGAATCGGAACGCCGTCGCCGAATACTGTGTGACGCATGGCGCGCCCGAGGACCGTGACCCGCGACCCCGATCCGTTCGAGGTCGTCAAAACGCTCGGGCTGGCGATGCCGGATGTCGCCGCGGCGACGAAGTACGACGGCTCGCCAGTGTTGAAGGCCGGCGGGAGCTTCATGGCCGGTCTCGCGCGTCATCCCTCGACCGAACGAGACACCCTCGTGGTCCGCATCGACCTCGACGACCGCGCGTGGCTGCTCGACGATGCGCCGGAGACGTATTACGTGACGGACTACTACCGGCCCTATCCGGTGGTCCTCGTTCGACTCGCCCGCGTCGACCGCGCCGCGCTGATTGACTTGCTCGCGGTGTCGCGGCGGCTTGCGCTGGCCAAGGCCCGACGTCCGTCGCGCCGTGGGCCGACATCAAGACGCGCTTGCCGTTCGGAGTGAGCGCCCGCAGAATGCGGCATGCCCGAGACTCGTCTGGAGCGGCTGGTTCGCCTGCTCGAATGGCCGTTGGTCGTCCTGGCGTTGCTGGTGATCCCGGTGTTGGTCATGGAAGAACGCGCGACCACCGTGGAGATCCGGGAACTAGCCGTCTTCGCCAACTGGGTGATCTGGATCGCGTTCGCCGCTGAGTTCGTCGTGCGCTGGGCGGCCGATGGCACGCGGTCGTACCCGCGCAAGGCCTGGTTCGACCTCCTGCTGATCGCGATCACGCCGCCGATCGGTGTGCCCGAGGCGATGCAGGGCATCCGCAGCCTGCGCGTGCTGCGCCTCCTCCGGCTGGTGCGGGCGTTCGCGGTCGCCGGCATGGCCATGCGCATGGCGCAGCGCCATCTCGGCCGCCAGAAGTTTCACTACGCGCTCATCGTCACGACCGGGGTCATCCTCCTCGGCGCGGTCGGCTTCTACGCGCTCGAGTCGGACGAGAACCCGGCGCTTCGTCACTTCGGCGACGCGCTGTGGTGGGCGATCACCACCGCCACGACGGTGGGCTACGGCGACATCACGCCGGTCACGCCCGAAGGCCGGCTGATCGCGGTGCTGTTGATGCTGACCGGCATCGGCGTCATCGGCCTCTTCACGGCGACCGTCGCGAGCCTGTTCTTCGAGGATCAGAAGGGGCCGCCGCCGGAGCTGATCGAAATTCGCGACCGGCTGGCGCGGATTGAGGCGCAGCTCGAACGTCTGCAGCGGCGCTGACTGCGCAGCTTGACAGCGTGCGCCGCGATGCGATAGTCTGCCTCCACTGCGATGGCCAGTGAAGATGGCGGCTGAACGCATCGAACTGCTCCAGGGCACGCTCGACCTCATCGTCCTCCAGGCGCTCTCGACGATGGGGCCGCTGCACGCCTACGCGCTGGCGGCGCGGCTCGAGGCGATGTCGAAGCATCCGCTCACCCTCAACCAGGGCACGCTCTACGCGTCGCTCGTCCGGCTCGATCAGAAGGGCTGGATCAAGGGCGTGTGGCGGACCACCGAGAACAACCGCGAAGCGAAGTATTACGAGCTGACCAAAGCCGGCGGCCGCGCGCTCGAGAAGCAGGCCGAGCGCTGGCGCCGCCTGGCCGGGCTCGTCGATCAACTGATGCTGGAGAAGCCATGATGGCCGCGCTGCGCCGTCTGTTCGCGCGCGCGACGCGTTTCTGCGTCCCGGCACGCGCCGAACGCGAGCTGGCGCGCGAGATCGCGGCGCACCTCGCGGTGCTCGAGGACGACTATCGCCAGCGCGGCTTGTCGGACGCCGAGGCGCGGGTCGCCGCGCGGCGCGCGTTGGGCGGCGTCGATCAGGCCAAAGAGATCCATCGCGATCAGCGCTCGTTTCCGTGGCTCGAGGACTTGCGTCGCGACGTTCCCTATGCGCTTCGCGGTTGGGCACGTCATCCTGGCTTCACCGCTCGCCGCGATCGTCACCGTCGCGCTCGGCGTCGGCGTCAGCACGGCCATCTTCAGCGTCATCAATGCCGTCATGCTGCGTCCGCTGCCCTACCGCGACTCCGATCGGCTGGTGCAGATTGCCGAAAACGTCGTCCGCCAGACGACGGGCGGGCCGCAGTACAGCCGCCGCTTCGGCGTTAACGCAGCTGGAGTTCCTCGACTTGCGCGTCGCGGACGACGTCGTTCGCGCACATGGCCGGCGTCGTCAACCTGATGAGCGGCCAGCTCCATACCGCCGAAGGGCCGATCGCCGCGCCGCGGGCGATCGTGTCGCCGTCGATCTTCGAGATGCTCGGCGTCCCGGCGCAACTCGGCCGCACGCTGATCGCCGCCGACGAGCGCCCGGATGCGGATGCGGCCGTGATCAGCGCGGCGGCCTGGCAGCGGTTCTTCGGATCGGATCCGCCGTGCTCGGACGGCGGATCACGCTCAACAACAACGAGCTTCACGATCGTCGGCGTGATGCCGCCGGGATTCGACTATCCCGAACCGGCCACGCTGTTCTGGACCGCGCTGGCGTCCGCGCCGGGCCCCGGCACCAACGCCTTCGGCAACGTCGTTGCGCTGCTCAAAGAAGGCGTCTCGATCGACGCGGCGACCGCCGAGGCCAACGCCATCGGCGCCGCGCTGCGGTCCGCCCCAGCCGGTTTCGGCGCGGCGTCCACCGCCGCCGCCGGCACCGGCGACGGCCACGCTCGGTGGACAGCTGCGGACGACGCTGGACCTGGCGAACCGGCCGCGCTTCGAGGTCCTGCGCGGTCAAGGATCTGATCGTGGATCCGATCGGCCGCAGATGCGCGTGCTCGCGGCCGCGGTCGTCGTGGTCCTGCTGATCGCGTGCGCCAACGTCGCCAACCTGCTGCTCGCGCGCGGCACGGCAAGGCAGCGCGAGATCGGTGTCCGGCTGGCCATTGGCGCGGGTCGTGGGCGCATCGTGCGGCAGATGCTGACCGAGAGCGTCGGTGCTCGCCTTGGCCGGCGGCGCTCGCGGCGATTGCCGTCGCGTACGGCGCGGTCCGGCTCGTCGAGCAGCTCGCGACCGTCGAGACGCCGCGGCTGTTTCAGCTCTCGATCAACCTCGGCAGCGGCAGCCTGCTGCCGCGCGTCTCGGAGCTCGGCGTCGACGGCGACGTCGCTCGTCGCGGCGCTGGCCATCGCGTCGCTCGCGGGCATCGGATTTGGGCTGGCGCCGGCGCTGCACGTGTCGGGCACGAACGCCGCGCCGGCGATTGCCGCCGGCGGATCGCGTTCGGGCGGCGCGCGCCGGGCGGTCTGCGGCTGCGCAGCCTGCTGGTGCTGTCGCAAGTCAGCCTCGCGACGACGCTGCTGGTCGGCGCGGGACTGCTGGTCCACAGCTTCGTCAAGCTGCAGCACGTCGACCCGGGCTCGACCCGGCCACGTCATGACGTTCCAGCTCGTGTTCCCGCCGCCGCCGCCGCGCGGGCGAGCGGCAGCTCGCCATCATCGAGCGCGTGATCGACCAGCTCGCGTCCGACGCCGCGCGTCGCCGCAGTTGGCTACACCAATATCGCGCCGTTCCTCGCGCTCACCGAGTTCGGCGGGTTGTTCGTGCCGCCAGGGACGACGCGCGAGGAGATGCACGACGATCCGCGACGGCACAGACGCGCATCGTCAGTCACTCGTATCTGCAGGCAGTTGGCAGCCGGCTGATCGATGGGCGCTGGTTCGGCCGCGGGCGACGATGGGACGCAGCCGCTCGTGTTCGTGGTCAATCGCGCGCTGGTGAACGCGCTACTTCAACGGCCGAGAATCCGATCGGCTCGCTGGTCCGGGTCTATCGCTCGCCTGACTACGTCGAGGAATGGCGCATCGTCGGCGTCGTCGAGGATATGGTGCAGGCGCGGCTCGACGAAGAGCCGTTCCCGATCGTGTTTGCCGACATGCGGCAGGTGCTCGCGGCGCGCGCGCGGATGCCCAAGGAACTGCAGCTCGGTCAGGGCCTGCCGGGATTCCCGACGCTGGCGGTTCGGGCCCGGACGGACTGGCAGCCGATCGCGGCCGACCTTCGCAGGATCGTCCGCGACGATCGATCCGGCGGTCGGCGTCGACAGCATCGCCGACTCTCGAGAACCTGCGCGACGGCTCGCTGGTGCGCCCGCGGTTCTATGCCGTGCTCGTCGGGCTGTTCGCCGCCATCGCCGGCATCATCGCCGCGGTGGGGATCTACGCCGTGCTCGCGTTCGCGGTCGTCCAGCGGACGCACGAGATCGGCGTGCGCATGGCGCTCGGCGCGCGCGCGCGGCTCCGTCGTCGCCGACGGTCATGCGCCAGGGCGTCGCCTCGCCGCGCTC
The DNA here is from genome assembly GCA_963841895.1 of uncultured Acidobacteriota bacterium. Taxonomy (GTDB): domain Bacteria; phylum Acidobacteriota; class Vicinamibacteria; order Vicinamibacterales; family UBA2999; genus JACCSI01. Next base: position 5,407 of record CAWJEO010000002.1, on the reverse strand, counting down.
GGCGTCGTCCTCGGGCTCGCCGGCGCGTTTGCTGTCACGCGATCGCCTGTCGACGATGCTTTTCGGGTTGTCGCCGCTCGATCCCTGGAACGTTCGCTGGCGTGGCGTTCGTCGCTCGTCGGCGTGGCGGCGCTCGCCGCGGCGATTCCGGCGCGACGCGCGACGCGAGTCGACCCGCTGGTGGCGCTGCGGTGTGAGTAGTGATTCACCAAAGGGAACACGAAATCACGAAAGACGACGAAGGTCACGAAACAAGATCGATCGGTCAACGAACACCGGTCGATCCCATTTGATTTCGTGTTGTCTTGGTTCTTCTTCGTGGCCTTCCTGCTGCCGTGCTGCGCACAGCCTCTTCCAGGGCTGACCGTATAATGCCGGCCATACGTGGCGCTGCAGCCTGGAGCCCGGATCGGTTCGTATGAAGTCACGGCGCTGATCGGCGCCGGTGGTCCGCCTCCGTTCGCGGACGGTTGGCCTGCCCGCGAACTACGGCGCGACCGCGTCCGCCTTCGCCGCGGAGCGGCTTCTGCGAGACCGCGCCGGAGCTCGGGTCGAATGACGATCGAGCGGAGGCGGGCCGTAGCCAAGGAGACGCGATGCAAGTAGGCACGAGGCTCGGGGCCTACGAGATCACCGCCAAGCTTGGCGAAGGCGGAATGGGCGAGGTCTACCGGGCCACCGATAGCAACCTCGGCCGGCAGGTAGCGATCAAGGTCCTGCCCGAGGCGTTTGCGACGGACGCCGAGCGGCTGGCGCGGTTCGAACGCGAGGCGCGCACGCTGGCCTCGCTCAATCATCCCAACATCGCCGGCGTGCACGGCCTCGACCGTTCACGACGGCGTCGCGCTGGTGATGGAGCTGGTCGAAGGCCCGACGCTTGCCGATCGCCTGGCGCACGGGCCGCTGTCCTGGATCGAGGCGCGGCCGATCGCCGAGCAGATTGCGCACGCCCTCGACGCGGCCCACGAGCAGGGTATCGTGCACCGCGATCTCAAGCCGGCCAACATCAAGGTGCGCGACGACGGTACGGTGAAGGTGCTCGATTTCGGGTTGGCGAAAGCGGTGGAGCCCGCCGGCGCGGCGCTCTCGGGCATGACCCACTCGCCGACGATCACGTCGCCGGCGATGACGGCCGCGGGCGTCCTGCTCGGAACCGCGGCCTACATGAGCCCGGAGCAGGCGAGAGCGCGGCCGGTCGACAAGCGTACCGACATCTGGGCGTTCGGCGCCGTGCTCTACGAGATGCTCACCGGCCGTCGGGCCTTTGCGGGCGACGATGTGTCGGAGGTGCTGGCGTCGGTGCTGGCGCGTGAGCCTGACTGGTCGGCATTGCCCGCGGCGCTGCCGCCGGCGATTGTCACGGTCATCAGGCGCTGCCTGAGAAGGATCGCAAACAACGGATTCCGCGACATCGGCGACGTTGCGCTGGTACTGAACGGCGCGTTCGACCCGGTCGCCGCGTCCCGTGCGGCCGCGGTTGCACCGTCGTTGTGGCGGCGCGCGCTGCCGGTGGCGGCCGCGGCAATTCTCGCCGCGCTTGCGACGGGTCTTGCCGCCTGGCTGTCCAGGCCGACCCCCGAGCCGCGGCTCGTCACGCGCTTCGATACACCGCGCCCGACGGGCTGGGAATCTTCACCGTTCAACAGCGGCCGCTCCTCACGATTTCCCCCGACGGCCGCTGATCGCGTATCTCGGGCGTCAGGGTCTCTACCTGCGTTCACTCGGAGAGACCGACGCGCGACTCCTGGCCGGTGTGCAGCGGGTCCAGTCGGGCCCGCAGTCCGGGACGGCCGCTGGCTTCAACGAAGGGTTGCCGTTCAACCCCTTTTTCTCTGTCGATGGCGAGTGGGTAGGGTTCTTCGTGCTCGGGCAGTTGAAAAAGGTGAGCATCACCGGTGGGACGCCGGTCATGGTGTGCGCGGCCGCCCCGCCGCTCGGCGCGAGTTGGTCCGCCGACAACACGATTCTGTTCGGTCAGGGTGAGGGCATCATGCGCGTGTCTGCCGACGGCGGCGCGCCTGAGGTCGTCGTCAAAGCCGGCGAGAACGAAGCACTTTACGGACCGCAGCTGATGCCGGACGGCCGATTGGTGCTCTTCACGGTGACGACCGACAACGGACCGGCTCGGTGGGACCAGGCGAAGATCGTCGTGCAGTCGCTTTCCACCGGGGCGCGAACCGCAGTGGTCACCGGGGGCAGCGAAGCGCGCTACCTTGCAACCGGACATCTCGTCTATGTCCTGCGCGACGAGTTATTCGCGGTGCCGTTCGACACCCGGCGCCTGACGGTTACAGGCGGCGCGAGATCTCTCCTCCAGGGCCTGCTGCGGCCGACCGGTGTTTCGGCGATGGGGGCGAATTACGCGGTGTCGAGTCAGGGAACGCTCGTCTACGCGAGCCGCGCGGTGCTGCGGCGGTCGCCGGTCTGGATGAATCGACAGGGCGCACCGCCCGAACCCATCACTGCGATCCCGCCCGGCGCCCATGAAGATCCGCGGCTGTCGCCCGATGGCAGCCGGGTGCTGTTGACGCGGGACGGCGACATCTGGAACTTCGAGATCGCGTCGGGGCGGAACAGCCGCGTCACGCGGGATGGCGTCAGCCAGATGGCCGTCTGGGATCCAACCGGTTCGTATATTGCCTACTCGTCCGGCAGAGGCGGGAACCTCGAGGCTTGGGTCGCTTCGTCCGATGGCAGCGGAGAGCCGCGTCAGGTGACCACCCTCGGCGGGCAAATTCACGTTGATTCCTGGTCACCTGACGGCGCGCTGGTCGCTCTGCATCGTCACGCTCCCGACGGCAGCATCACTATCTTCATGGTGCCGACGAGTGGCTCAGATCGAACGCCGCGTCCGTTCACCGGTGGAAGGATCGCGAGTGAAGGGGCCAACTTCTCCGGCGACATGCGCTATGTGGTGTACCTATCCATGGAGTCGGGCGAGCGCGAAATTTACGTTCGGCCGTACCAGGGCCCCGGTGGACAGGTGACGGTCTCGGTCGGCGGGGGCCGCGAGCCGAGATGGGGGGCGAATGGCGAGATCTTCTACCGAAACGAGAACGGCGATCGGATGTTCGGCGTCACGGCTCCGACTGCGCCGACGTTGAAGGTCGGGACACCTGTGCCGCTGTTTCAAGGGCAGTTCTACATCGCGCCCACGGGATCGCCTCGCCCGCAGTATGACGTCACCGCAGACGGCCAGCGTTTTCTCATGCTCGCGCCGGTGCCAGGCGAATCGCTCACGGATCAATCCCGCATCACGGTGGTGCAGAACTGGTTCGAGGAGCTGAAGCGCCTCGTGCCGGTGAACTGAGCGCGAGCGTTACTTTGCGATCAGCGCGCGGCGGGTCAGCACGTAGGCCTTGATCGCCGCGACCTCTTCATCCTTCAGCGACGTCTTGAACGACGGCATGCCGTTGCCCGCGAGCGCGCCGCCCAGCACGATCTCCGCGTAGCGATCCATCGTCGCCGCTGTCGAGTAGCGGAGATCGGGAATCAATCCGCCGCTGGCCGCTTCGGCGCCATGGCACATCGCGCAGCGGCGGGCATAGGTTGTCCCGCCGAGCGTCAGCGTTTCTTCCGTTGCCGCGGGCGCCGTGATCGGCGCTGGCGCCGGACGCGAGGTCGTGGTCAGCGGCGCGATCTTCCCTTTCCCGCCGAGCGCGAACACTAGAAGGCGGCCCGGAATGATGGCGGGCCCGAGCGGATTGACTGTCCCGGGTGATCCGCCCCAGCCGGCCATCACCGCGACGTACTGCTCGCCGTCGACTCGTAGGTCACCGGCGCCGCGATGATCGGGCTGCCGGCCGGCATCTCCCACGCCTTCGCGCCGGTGTCGGCGATAGGCGACGAACCGGCCCGTCGGCGGTGCCCTGGAACACGAGATTGCCGGCGGTCGTGAGCGTGCCGCCGTTCCACGGGCTCTCGTACGACGCGCGCCAGCCCTCCTTCTGCGCCACCGGATCCCAGGCGAGCAGGTGGCCCCGCGACTGCGCGCGCCGGGAAGCTGCGCGCCGCGTCGAAGTCGATGCCGGTGTTCCAGCCGCCGGGCGCGACGTGAACTTCGGGTCGTCGCCGAAGGCGAACGGGATCTCCTGCGCCGGGATGTAGACGAGCCCGGTCTTCGGGTTGAACGACATCGGCTGCCAGTTGTGGGCGCCGAGCGGCGCCGGCTTGACCAGCTCGGGCTTCAGGTAGCGCGCGTTCGGCGTCTCGATCGGGCGGCCGGTCTTCTGGTCGACGCCCGTCGCCCAGGTCACCTCGGCGAACGGCGCGCCGAGATGAACTCGCCGGTGGCGCGGTCGAGCACGTAGAAGAAGCCGTTCTTCGGCGCCTGCATCAGCACCTTGCGCGGCGCGCCCGCCGATCGTGAGGTCGGCGAGGATCATGTGCTGCGTCGCCGTGTAGTCCCAGGTGTCGCCGGGCGTCGTCTGGTAGTGCCAGACGAGCTCGCCGGTGTCGGGCCGCAGCGCGAGGATCGAGCAGAGATAGAGGTTGTCGCCGCCGCCCGGGCTGCGCAGCCGCGGCTCCAGGGCGAGCCGTTGCCGGTGCCGACGTAGAGCAGGTCGAGCTCGGGATCGTAGGCGATCGAGTCCCAGACCGTGCCGCCGCCGCCGATCTTCCACCACTCGCCGGTCCAGGTCTTCGCCGCGCGCTCGAGCGCCGGCGACTCGAACGGCCTTCGACGGGATCGCCGGGCACGGTGTAGAAGCGCCAGACCAGCTCGCCGGTCTCGGCGTCGTAGGCCGACACGTAGCCGCGCACGCCGAACTCGGCGCCGCCGTTGCCGATGATCACCTTGCCCTTCACGACGCGCGGCGCGCCGGTGATCGTGTAGGGCTGCGTCTGGTCGACGGTGACCGTCTGCCACAGCACCTTGCCGGTCTCGGCGTCGAGCGCCGCGAGCCGGCCGTCGAGCGTGCCGACGTAGACGCGGCCGCTGTAGACCGCGACGCCGCGGTTCACGACGTCGCAGCACGCGTTCGCGCCGGTCGCCTGCGGCACCTCGGGATCGTACTTCCAGAACTGCTTGCCGGTGCGCGCGTCGACCGCGAAGACGACGCTCCAGCTGCCGGTCGTGTAGAGCACGCCGTCGACGACGATCGGCGTCGCCTCGAGGCCGCGAGTCGTCTCGGTGTCGAACGACCAGGCGAGGCCGAGCTCCTTCGACGTCTGCGGTCGATCTGCGCGAGCGGGCTGTAGCGCTGCTCGGCGTAGGTGCGGCCGTGCATCAGCCAGTCGTTGGCGTCGGCGTGCGCCGGGCCCTGAGCGCGCAGGGCATTCGACAACACGGCGGACAGGATCACGCGCGGCGACGCCACACCCGGCGACGACTTTCATGGACGCTCCTGCTTCCGCGGATCTTATGCGGTGCGGGTCGTGATCGATCTCGGATTCAGATCGCGGTAAT
>CAWJEO010000001.1:0-81257 GCA_963841895.1 uncultured Acidobacteriota bacterium | reverse complement strand
AGCGCTCGATCAGCTCGCGGTGGACGACGTCGCGGAAGTAGCCGGCTTCGCGGGCCTGCCGTGGATCGAGCGCTGGTGCTGCCTCCGGACAATTCGCGCGCGCCTCGATCGGCGCAGCCAGAGCGGCCTGAAGATCCTCGCTGAGCAATCCCTGGGCGTGCATCTGCACCAGCACCAGATTCGTCGCTCTCGCGCCAGTTCGGGCGCCTTCGTGGGTGATAGACACGCCGGCCCCTTGATCAATCCTGCCAGCGTCGCGGCTTCGACGGCGTTGAGCTGTGCGGCAGGCTTGCCGAAGTAGCCGAGGCCCGCAGCCTCGATGCCGTAGTAGCCGTGGCCAAAATACACGCGATTCAGGTACGCCTAGGATCTGCTGCTTCGAATAGCGTTCTTCGAGGCGCCGGGCGAGAACCGCTTCCTTCAGCTTGCGCGCGTAGGTCTGCTCGCGGCTCAACAACACCGAGCGCACCAGCTGCTGCGTATCGTGCTGCCGCCCTGCACGATCTCGCCGGCGCGAAGATTGACGAACGCTGATTTGAGGATGCGCCGGTAGTCGAGACCGTGGTGGCGGAAGAAACGCTTGTCCTCGATGGCGATGAACGCGTTGACGGCGTGCGGCGAGATCTTGTCGAGAGGAATGGCGATGCGGTGTTCTTCGTAGACGGCCGAAACCAACTCGTCGTTCGCATCGTAGACCAGCGTCGATTCGGGGGCGTGGTCGATGACGAGATGCTGCGCGAGCTCTTCGACGTCGGCGCGCAGTACCCATAGTCGCTGGACGACAATGCCGGTTGCCAGACCAAGCAGTATCGCCAGCGTCCACCCGGTCGTGGCTATCCAGCGTCGCGACTCCATCCTCACGCTCCACTAATGACAGGGAGCAAGAGGGGTGCCGGCGCACGGCCGCGGTGGTTCCCGGCCGAGCTTACCCAAAACCGGCAAAGGACCGGCTAGGCCAGACAGTGATCTGATGATCTGGTGATCTGGTGATCTGGTGATCTCGGGATCTGCAACCGCCGAACTAGCGAACCACCGAGCCGTTAGGCTCGGTTGATCATGAACGTCGCCATGCCGTGCAGGAATTCGCGGAGGAGCTCGCGCGCGGCGGCGTCGAGCGCGGCGGTGTCGAGCGCGCGGTCCATCAATTCAACCCACCGGTCGCGCGCCGCGTGGTCGATCGCGAACGGCAGGTGGCGCATCCGGAGCCGGGGGTGGCCGCGCTGTTCGATGTAGCGATTCGGACCGCCGAAGCGGCCGACGAGAAAATCGCGCAGCCGTGCCTCGGCACCGGCGAGATCGTCAGCCGGATACATCGGCCCGAGAATCGCGTCGCCCGGCACCTGCGCGTAGAAGGCATGCACGAGGCGGTCAAAGCCGCCCTCGCCGATACGCGCGTAGACTTGCTCCTCGGTCAGATCCACAATGTCAGTCTATGCCTGAAGAAGGGCCGAAGAGCGTGTACGAACTGGCGATGGAGCGGCTGCGCCGCAAGGATGTCGAACAAGGCGTCGAGGAGCGCGCCGTCACCGACGAGCAGAAAGCGGAGATTGCCGAGATCCGTCGCGTCTATTCCGCGAAGGTCGCGGAAGCGGAGATTCTGTACAAGTCGACGCTGATGACCGTGCACGACCCCGAGACCCGGATGAAGCTCGACGCCGATCATCGCCGCGACCTGCAGCGGCTGCAGGACGACCGCGAACGGAAGCTGGCAAAGGTGCGCGGGTAGGGCAAGCCCTACCCGCCCCACCTGCCCTACTTGCCCTATCTAACCAGGCTCTTCACCACGAACCACACGTTGGCGGGCCGCTCCGCCAGCCGCCGCATGTACCACGGAAACCAGTAGGTCCCGTACGCGATGAGGACGCGGACGTGCTCGCGCGCCGCGGCCAGCCGCGCCTGCTCGCCGCGCTGGATGCCGTAGAGCATGTGGAACTCGTATTGCCCCTGCGCCAGCCTGGTTTCGCGCGCCTGCTGGCACAGGGCGGCGATGATGTTCGTGTCGTGGGTGCCGAAGACCGGACGCGAGCGGCCGCCGCGGGCCTTGTCGTCGAGCATCATCCGCGCGAGGGTGACGTAGTTGGCATCCACATCGCTCTTGCTCGCGAGCGCCGCTGACGGCGGTTCGCGGTAGGCGCCCTTGACCAGCCGGACGCCAGCACCGATCGCCAGCATTCGGGCAAGGTCGTCGCGGGTGCGATGGAGATACGCCTGCAAGCAGACGCCGGTCCCGGGAAAGCGGTGGCGCAGCTCCTCGGTCAGGTCGAGCGTGACGTCGACATACGGCGACTGCTCCATGTCGATCCACAGATAGTTACCGGCCGCCTGCGCGCGTTCGGCGATCGTGAAGAGATGCGCCCGGCAGCGCGTGCGATCGATGTCGAGGCCGAGCTGCGTCGGCTTGACCGACGGCTCGCACGCGAGGCCGATCGCCTTGATCTTGGCGATGCCCTCGACGTAGTGATCGGCCACCGCCTGCGCTTCGCCAAGATCGGCGACGTTCTCACCGAGGCGGGTGAACACGCTGGCGATCCCCTGCGCGGGCAGCTGGCGCGCCGCCTCCAGCATGTCGTCGAACGTCTCGCCCGGCATGAAACGCGACACCGCGCGCCGGACGAACGGTGCGCGCACGCCGTGCTCGCGCAGCCAGCGATTATCGGAAGCCTTGAGGAACAACGCTCTCACGCAGGCAGTCTACCTCGCCGGGGTGGGCGGGTCGGGCAGGTCAGGCGGGTCGGGCAGGTCGCCCGACCTGCCCTGTCTACACGTGCTTCATCTTGTGATAGCCCTCGGGGTTGACGACTTCGTCGCCAGGCTCATGGTGCACGCGTGGATGGCGCCAGTTGCCAAGGCTCAACCCGAGGAGGAGCGCACCGATCGCTAGCGAGAGTCCCGCCGCGGCTGGCAGCGCCATGCGCCACAGCAGATCAGCCAGCGGGACCGGTGTGCTCCCGGGCGTCTCGATCAGGGGTCGCGATTCGTCCAGGCCTACGGTCGCGATGCCGAAGCCGGCGAGGACGATGCCGATCAGCAGGAGCGCGGTTCCTAGCAGCAGGGTGATATTCATCAGTCGTCTCCGCGTCCCCTTGAGGCTGCAAGGCGCGTACCCTCGTCGAGCTCAACCTCAGGCGGTGGAACAAATCTTGTAGAGCTGGGCGCGGGTATCCACACATGGTCCACTTGGCAGGACAGCACGCAGGGCTTCGCAATGTTCTGACGCTCGTCAGCGTCGTGGCACTGTCCACTGCGGCGCACGCCCAGATCGTCATTCAACAACCGCAGTCGCAAGTCGGCTTTCAGGGCGGAGCCTCGATCGATCCCGAGCAGGCGTTCGTCGGCGTCTTCTGGCAGTCGCCCGCGTTCGGCGGCCGGCTCCATCTGCGCCCGGGCATCGACGGCGGCTTCGGCAACGATCTCCGCGTCGCGACAATCAACATCGACTTCATCGCCCGCTTCTCGCTCGGCGGATCCGGATGGGACCTGATTCAGGGGGGCGGCCCGGTCATTGCCATCACGAAGTTCAACGACTTCGAAGGCACCGACACCAGCGCGGGCGGGAGCTACGTGATCGGCTTCGCCCACGATTCGGGCTTCTTCGGCGAGTTCCGCATCGGCGGCGGCAACACGCCGACGCTGAAGATGGGAGCCGGGTATGCGATCAAGTTCTGACGCTTGTCATGTGGGATCTGGTGATCTGGCGATCTATGATTTAGTGATCTAGCGATCTAGTGCGTGGTCCTGAGCTGCCACATCTCCACGTCACTAAATCGCGATCTAGGTCACCAGATCACCAGATCACCAGATCACCAGATCTCGGATCACTCCATCCGCAACGCTTCGATCGGATTGACGCGGGCGGCGCGGCGCGCGGGCAGCAGTCCGGCGGCGGCCGAGACGAGCAGCGTGAGCAGGGCGACGCCGCCATAGGCGATCGGGTCGTCCGGCTCGATGCCGTGGAGGACGCTGCGAATCACGCCGGCGCCGGCCCACGCCACCGACGCGCCGATGCCCAGGCCAATCGCCGCCAGGCCGAGCGCGTGTCCGATCACCGGTCGGACCACGTCAGCGGTCCGCGCGCCCAGCGCCATCCGGACGCCGATCTCGCGCGTCCGTCTCGCCACCAGGTGCATCAGCAATCCGAACAGGCCGGCACACGCCAGCAGCAGCGCGCACCCCGCCAGACCCGCGGCGAGCACCGCCAGAATCCGCTCGGTGACCAGCGAGTCGCGAATCCGATTCGCGAGCGGCTCGACTCTCACGCTTCCAATCGGGTTGCTGCCGGCGAGCGCTTCACGCAGGGCGTCGGTCACCTCGCTCGACGGCTGCACGACGCGCGCCACGACGAACACGGGACGGCCAGTCAGCGCCTCGGTCGTCTGGCGATGCGGCAGATAGGCGATCGCCCGCGGCGCTTCCTGCAGGCGCTGATAGGTCGCGTCGGCGACCACGCCGACGATGGTGAGGCTGCGGCGATCGGCGTTGCGGCCAATGGTAATGCGGTGCCCGAGTGGACTCTGCTGGCCGAAGGCCGATGCGGCCAGTGATTCGTTGATGATCGCGACGCGTTCGGCGCCGTTCGCGTCGGCGGCGCTGAACTCGCGCCCCGCGATCAGCCTGGTGCCGGTCGTCGCGAAGTAGTTCGGCCCGACCGCGTTGAAGAACGTCGTCGCTCCCGACTCCACCGGTGGGCGATCGTCGACGCCGATAGTCTGCGTCCACGAGCCATCCTCATGGCTGATCGGCGGATACATCGCGACACTTGCGGACGCGATCCCTGGCACTCGCGCGACTCGATCCAGCGCGTCGTCGGCGGCCGACTCGGGCGCAGCGACGCGTTCGGTCTGCGACGGGTGTGCCGTTGACGGATCGAGCTCGGCAATCAGCAGCTGTCTCGCGTCAAATCCCGGGTCGGTCGTCACGAGATGCCCGAAACTGCGCAGCAGAAGCGCCGCGCTGATGAGGAGAACGACGGAGACAGCGGACTGCGTCGAGACCAGCACGCGGCTCAGGATCCGGCCGTGGGCGGCGACGGTCCTCGAACCGGCTTTCAGGGCCGGACCGAGTTCCAGTCGAAGGGCGAGCATCATGGGCGCGACGCTGAAGACCAGCGCGCTCGCGACCACCAGCACACCGATGAAAAGGGCGAGCCGGTTGTCCACAACGAAATCCAGCACGACCGGATTGGCGCTCGTCGCGATGAGCGAGACGAGACCGCCGGCGGCCCACCGCGACAGGACGACGGCCACCAGCGCCGCGATCGATGCGAGCACGAGGCCCTCGATCAGCAGCTGGCGCGCGATCCTGGCTCGACCGCATCCAAGTGCGAGACGCACCGCGAGTTCACGCGAGCGCCCCCAGGCTCCCGCGATCAGCAGGTTGGCCACCGTGACGCAGCCGACGAGCCATAGCAGCGCCGTCAGCGCGGCGAGAATCAACAGGGGCTGGCGGTACTGATTGCGGACCGAAGAATAGCCGGCGCGGCCGTCGGCAAGGCTGCTCTCGCGAGACAGAAAGCGGGCGCGGCGCTCGGGCGCTTCCTTCGGATCTGCGGTCGCTTCGAGAATCTGCGGCCACACGACTCTGAACTGCGTATTCGCCGCGGCGAGCGACACCCCTGGCGCCAGGCGCCCCATCACGTGCAGCCAGGCACGACCTCGCTGACCCAGCACATCGCCGTCCTCGGGCGTGAGTTGCGGAACCAGGCTCACCGGCACGGTCATCTCGGGCAACCGGCCGGGTGCGACGCCAAAGAAGCCGGGCGGAGTCACGCCGACAATCGTCACCGGGACGCCGCGAACGCGGACGATGGCACCAAGCGCCGAGGGTTGACCGCCGAACCGCTGCTGCCACGTCGCGAAGCTCAAGACGCCAACCGCCGTCACACCCGGGCGGTCGTCGTCGCTCGTCAACAGACGTCCGGTGCTCGGCTTCACGCCGAGGACCTGGTGGATGTTGCCCGTCGCCGCAAGCACGAGCGATCGTTCCGCCTCGGTTCCCCACGCGGTGTCGTACTGTTCGAGCGTCCACCCGAAGGCGTCGGCGAAGAACGAACTCTGGGCGCGGACCTCCTGCACGATCGGATAGGAGAACGACGGTGCGCTCAGGTACGCAAGCTCCTCGGGTCGATCCACCGGCAACGGCCTGAAGAGCAGGGCGCTCGCGAGCGAATATGCGAGAGTCGCGGCGCCGACGCCGAGCACCAGAGCAGCGACCGACGCAGCGGTGAAGAGCGGCCGACGGACGAGCAATCGGCACGCGTCACGAACGTCTTGCCTGAGCGCATCAAGGCTTGGCGGCACCCAGACGTCGCGCGCCCGCTCACGCATCAGCAGCTCGTTGCCCATGCTGCGATCGACGGCGGACGTTCGTTCAGGCCGATTCGCGTCGTCGATCGAGTCGGGCGCCAGCTCGGCGTGCTTCATGTCGCGATGAAAGGCGAGCTCCTCGGCAAGATCGCGATCGAACCGCCGATAGCGGAGGCGCGCCCGCAGCCGTCGAAAGAAAGTGCCCATAGATCACGCCAGTTGGAGAGATCACGCCAGTTGGAGGACCCGGTGGATGGCCGTCACGTAGCGATCGAAACCGGCGCGCTCGGCGGCGAGGTGCTTCTTCCCGCGCGGCGTCAGCCGGTAAAAGCGGGCGCGGCGATTGTTCTCCGACGCCGCCCATTCCGCCTCGACATAGTCGTTGAGGAGGAGCCGCTGCAAGGCCGGGTAGAGCGAGCTCTCGCCGACCTGAAGCACGTCCTCTGAGAGATCCCGCAACCGCTGCGCGATGCCGTAGCCGTGCAGCGACTCGCGGGCCAGCACCCGGAGAATCAGCATGTCGAGCGTCCCTGGAAGAATCTCTGCGGATAACTTCATCGCCACTCCCATCGATAGACGTTGGGAAGGGTAGCACGGTTCCGTTCCTTGTTCCTGGTTCCTCGTTCCTGGTCCGGTGCTTCGTGCCTCGGGACGCGTGCTGCGTGCGGTGCCTCGTGCGGCGTGCCTCGTGCGGGGTGCCTCGTGCGGGCCTGCGGCGTGCGGAGTGCCGAGTACGGACTGCCGAGTGCCGAAAGCCGAGAGCCGAGAGCCGAGAGCCGAAAGCCGAGAGCCGAAAGCTGATAGCCGAAAGCCGCTTTTGATACAGTCGCGACATGGAGTCGACGCCGCGCCGCCTCATCGTCGGGATCACCGGCGCGAGCGGGACGATCTTCGGCGTCCGGCTGCTCGAGATGCTGCGCGACACCGACGTCGAAACCCACCTGGTGATGAGCCAGTGGGGGGCGCGGACGCTGGTCCACGAAACCACTTACACCGTGCCGCAAGTGCAGGAGTTGGCTGACGAGCGCTATGCGATTGGCGACGTCGGCGCCGCCATCGCCAGCGGCTCCTATCTGACAATGGGCATGGTGATCGCGCCGTGCAGCATGCGAACACTCGGGGCGATCGCGCACGGCGTGGGCGACAACCTGATCCATCGCGCCGCCGACGTGATCCTGAAGGAGCGGCGGCGGCTGGTCCTGGCGGTGCGCGAGTCACCGCTCAGCGAGATTCACCTGAACAACATGCTCACGCTCGCGCGGATGGGAGTGTCGATTTGTCCGCCGACGCCGGCCTTCTACAACCACCCCGAGTCGCTCGACGCGGTCGTCTCGTATTCGGTGGTGCGGCTCCTCGATCAGCTCGGCATCCACGTCCAGCCGCAGGAGCGCTGGACCGGCGAGATGCGCACGGCGAAGTAGCGCGTCAAGCGGACCGCAGAGAACCGTGTTATTCTCCCATCGTCTGTCGATGGGAGAATGACAGCTATGGCTCGATGGGTTCGCCGGCTTGCATTCCTGTTGAGGCGTCGTCGCCACGAAGATGAGCTCGCCGAAGAGATGGCGGTCCATCGCGAGATGGCGCGCGAGCTGCTCGAACGCGACGGCCTGAGCACGGCCGCGGCACGCGACGCGAGTCAGAGGGCGTTCGGCAGCGACGCGCTGGCCATGAACCGGGCGCGCGACGTCTGGGTCTTGCCTTGGTTCCAGGACATTTCGCAGGACCTGCGCTTTGCGGTCCGGATGCTCGTCAAGGATTGGCGCTTCACCGTCGCGGCGGTCGCCGCGCTCGCCCTCGGCATCGGCGTCAACGCGTCGGTTTTCGCAGTCATCAACGCGGCCCTCCTGAAGGACATGCCGTTCGACGACGCGGGGCGCTCGTCGCGATCAACACCATCAATGCGCAAGGTCGCGAAGAGGGCGTGCCCGTCCTCGATCTCCAGGACTACGCAGTGGGGACGACGGTGTTCGCAGGCCTGGCCGCATCGACCGGCGGCGCGATGAACATCAGCGGCGAAGAGCAACCGGCCGAGCGGTTCCGCGGCGCGTATCTCTCGGCCAACACCTTCTCGGTCCTGCGACTGGCGCCGATCCTCGGCCGAGACTTCCGACCGGACGACGACCGGCCCGGCGCGCCGGCCGTCCTGCTGCTCGGCCATGGCGCATGGCTCCGACGCTACGGCGGCGACCCGGCCGTCGATCGGCCGCACGGTCCGAGTCAATGGCGTGCCCACCGTCATCATCGGCGTGATGCCGCCCGACGTGCGGTATCCGTTCATTGCCGAGGCCTGGGAGCCGTTGGCGCAGGCGCCCGGCATCTTCGAGGCGAAGCGCGGCGACCGGAACATCGCGGTGGTTGGACGTCTCACCGAGTCCGCCACGCTCGCCCGTGCGCAGAGCGAAGTCGCGACGATTGGGGCGCGTCTCGCGACGGACCATGCGGCGTCGCACGCGACCCTGCGAACCACGGTCAAGCGGTTGCGCGACACGCGGCCCGAAGGCATGACCGGCACGTTGATGACGATGATGGGCGCGGTCGTGTTCGTGCTGCTCGTGGCGTGCGCCAACCTTGCGGCCTTGCTCCTGGCCCGCTCGGCGCACCGGTCGCGCGAGGTGGCGATCCGCGCGTCGATTGGCGCGCCGCGCTGGCGCATCGTCCGGCAGCTCCTCATCGAGTGCGTGCTCCTCGCCGTCCTCGCAGGAGTCGCGGGCCTCGCGCTCGCGCGCATCGGGGTTCAGCAAATCGCGCGTCGGCTTCGACATTATCGAGCCCGGGGCGGCACCAGGATCGACGCGGATGTATTGGTTCGACGGATCGATGGACACGCTCGGGTTCGCGTTCGTCGGCTTGCTGTGCCTGTTGACGAGCCTGGCCTTCGGGCTTCTGCCGTCGCTGCACGTCACCAGGCTGTCGCTGCACGACGCCTTGAAGGATAGCGGTCGCGCTGCGTCGATCAGCCGGCCGGCGCGGCGATGGAGCGATGCGCTGATGATCGCGCAGCTCGCGCTGACGCTCATGCTGTTGAGCGGTGCGGGGCTGCTCTGGCGCAACTTCCTGACGATGCAAAGCGACGATCGACGCGTCAACTCGGGCGGCATGGTGACCGGGCAGGTGTCGCTGCCGGCGGTGTACAACACGGTAGACCTGCGCCGTCGATTCTTCGGTCAGCTCGAAGAGCAGTTGTCGACCGCACCAGACTTTGCAAGCGCCACTCTTACGAGCGAAGCCCCGTTTGTGTCGTTTCCGGCAGCGCCGTGGCGACTCTCGCTTGACGGTCAACCGCCCGAGAGCGGGCCCGCGGCATCGACCGCCGTGCTGACTTGGGTCGGCGCGCGGTACTTCGAAACGGTGGGCGCGCCCATCGTGCGTGGTCGCAGCCTGTCGGCTCGTGACAGCCTGCCTGGCGAAGAGAGCGTGGTGGTCAACCAGCGCTTCGCTGATCTCTATTTCAGATCGAGCGACCCGATCGGACAGCAGATTCGGATGGCTTCACCAGCGCCCGCGGCGACACCACTGCCGCCGCTGCGCATCGTCGGCGTGAGTGCGTCGATGCCACGTCTTGTACGACGGGAATCGCCGCCAGATCCTGTCGTGTATGCGCCTTGGAGGCTCGATCCTGGTCTGCGCAGCGCCGTCATCATCGCCAGATCGCCCGCAGGACTGGCCAGTGCGGCGTCGCGCCTGCGCACCGAGGTTCGTGGTCTCGACGCCGATCTGGCAGTCTATGGCCTCGAGACGCTCGACACGGCAATCGCGCGGACCCGGTTTGGTCCGCAACTCTTCAGCACGTGGCTCGGCATTCTCGCGGTCATCGCGCTCGTCGTCGCCTCTGTCGGACTCGCGGCCGTCACGGCACACGCCGTCGCGCAGCGCAAACAGGAGATCGGCATCCGACTTGCGCTCGGCGCCGATGCCCGCGAGGTGACGTGGATGTTCGTCAGGCGGACGCTGCGGAATCTCGGGTTCGGACTGGCGATCGGTCTCGCCGGCGCGCTCGGTGTCGGCCAACTGATTGTGAGCGCGCTGCCCCGAACGTCCCCGCGCGACCCGCTCACGTTCGTCATCGTCACGCGTTCTCTTGAGTCTCGTCGCCGCGCTGGCGACTTTGATCCCGGCGCGTCGGGCCTCACGTGTCGATCCGACGGTAGCGCTCCGGGCGGACTGAGATCGGGTGGTATCGTGGCGAGGTGATTCGCGCCGCGGCTCTCGTCTCGCTCATGGCGGCGGTCATCGGCGCTCAACCGCCGGATCCGGCGTCGCTCGGCGCATCGATCGTCAGCCGACTCGCGGCCGGAAACTTTGCTGAGGTCGTCGCGACCTTCGATCCGAAGATGCGCGAGGCGCTTCCCGAAGACAAACTGCGCCTGACGTGGAGCGCCATCGTCGCGCAGGCCGGGGCATTCCGCCGTCAGGAGCCCGGCCGCGTGCAGACGAAGGGCGACTTCCGGATCGTGCTCATCCCTGCGGAGTTCGAACGCGCCCGAGCCGACGTGCAGATCGTGTTCAACACCGCGAATCAGGTCGCGGGATTTTTTGTCCGTCCGGCCGCCCCGACCACACCGTTCGTCGACTCGCCTTACGTCGATCGCTCCACGTTTACCGAACGTGACGTCACGGTCGATGCCGGCGGCTGGCCGCTTCCCGGCACGCTGACGATCCCGAATGGCGCCGGTCCGTGGCCCGCGGTCGTCCTCGTCCACGGCTCGGGGCCGGGCGATCGCGACTCGAGCATCGGGCCGACCAAGATCTTCCGCGACCTGGCGCACGGGCTCGGGTCGCGGGGCATTGCCGTGCTGCGCTACGAGAAGCGCACGAGGCAGCACGGACCCAAGATCGCGCCGCTGACGACGTTCACGGTCAAGGAAGAGACGATCGACGATGCGGTCGCGGCGGTCGAGATGCTGCGAAAGACGAGCGGGATCGATCCGCGGCGGGTGTTCGTGGCCGGGCACAGTCTTGGCGGGATGGTCGCGCCACGCATTGCCATCGCCGCCGGTGCGGGGCTGCGCGGCCTGATCGTGCTGGCGGGCGCGGTCCGGTCGCTCGAGCAGTCGATCATCGACCAGTCGCGCTATCTCGCCGAACTCGACGGCACCGTTTCACCCGAGGAACGGCAGCAGATCGAGGCCTACGAGCAGATGGCCGCGCGCATCAAGACGCTGAAGCCGTCAGATCCGCCGGTCGCTTCCCCGCCGTTCAGTGCGCCGGCGTCGTACTTCGTCGATCTGCGCGATTACCACCCGCCGGCCGCGGCCGCGAAGCTCGAACTCCCGATGCTGATCCTGCAGGGCGGCCGTGACTATCAGGTGACGATGGACGATTTCGCCAAGTGGAAGGCGGCGCTTGGCACGCGGCTCGAATGTCACGTTTGCCGATTTCCCGCTGGCGAACCACCTCTTCATCGTCGGCACCGGCCGCAGCTCGCCCTCGGAGTACATGGCCGTAGACGGCCACGTCTCGCAGAATGTGATCACAGCGATCGCGGAATGGGTCGCGCGGCTGAAGTAGCGGGTGGGGTCAGGTCGTGAATCGTGAATTTGCCCGGGGCTGCACCGGGCAAATTCACGATTCACGACCTGACCCCACCGCAGTTTCTGCTCACCCGTCGCAGTGTTCGCCGATTGCCTTCGACGCCGGGGTGTGGCATTCTCCTGTTGCCTATCAACATGGCACGCCAACGACCGCATCGCTGATCTGCGAACCGCCCTCTCGAGAATCGCCGAGCCCTTGCTCCGCCGGCGACGCGACCGTCGGCTCGCCGAAGAGATCGCCGGACACCTCGACGAACTGAAAGCGACGTACGAGGCGCAGGGCATGACGCCGAGCGAGGCGCGCGACGCCGCCCGGCGCGCGTTCGGGGGCGTCGATCAGGTGAGGTTCGACCACCGCGAGCAGCGCGGTCTGCCGGCGCTCGATTCGGTGGCGCAGGACGTGCTCTTCGCCGTCCGGCTGCTCGTCAAGGATCGTTGGAACGCCCTTGCTGGCGCGCTCGCGCTTGCGCTCGGCATTGCGGTGAGCACGACGGTGTTCACGCTGATCAACGGCATCACGCTACAGGAACTCCCGGTCGATGAACCCGATCGCGTCGTGCACCTGGTGACGGAGTCGCCGCGCGGCCGCGCCGAGACCGCATACCCCGATCTCGCCGACTGGCAACTGAGCGCACGGTCGTTCGAAGGCCTGGCCGGTTACGTCAATACCCCGGTCACCGTCGGCGATGGCGAGCGAGCCGCCGAGCAACTCGCCAACGCCTACGTGTCGTGGAACGCGTTCGACATCCTGCACGAGCGGCCAATCGTCGGCCGCGGGTTCACGGCTGACGACGACAGGCCCGGGGCATCGCCGGTGGCGGTTCTCGCGCACCACGTATGGACCGCGCGATTCGCCGCGGACCCAGGCGTCGTCGGCCAGACCATCAGGATCGACGGCGCACCGGTCACGATTGTCGGGGTGATGCGGGAAGGGCTGCGGTTTCCGATCGAGACGGATCTCTGGCAGCCGCTGAGCGCGTTTCCGCGATTGAATCGGCAGGATCGCCAGTTGCGCAACATCGGCAGTTTCGGCCGGCTGGCGGATGGCACGACCCTCGCCCAGGCGAACGCGGAGATGACGGCGATCTCGAGCGCGCTTGCGGCACAGCATCCGGCGTCGAACCGCGACACCCGCGTCGAAGTGATGCCGTTCACCGAGCGGTATGCGGGCCGCATCACCGAGACGCCGCCGCTGATGATGCTCTGCGCGGTCGCGATCATCCTGCTCATCGCCAGCGCCAATGCCGCGATGCTGCTTCTCGCGAAGGCGGCGCCGCGCGCGCGTGAGGTCGCGCTCCGTGCGGCGCTCGGCGCCACCCGCCGACGGATCCTGCGCCAGCTCCTGATCGAAAGCCTCCTGCTGTCAGCGATCGCCGGCGGCCTGGGGCTCGTCCTCGCGATGATGACGATCCGGCTGGTTCGCGACGACCTTGCCGACCTGAGCCTGGGCCTGCCGTACTGGATGCAATTCGTCTTCGACTGGCGGGTCTTCACGTTCGTCGCCGCGATCTGCCTGACAACGGCACTCGGCTCCGGGCTCGCGCCGGCGTGGCACCTGTCGCGAACGCGCGCCGCGGAGCTGCTCAAGGACGGCGGCCGCGGCATCACCGGCGGGGCGCGAAGCCGGCGCTGGAGCAGTGCCCTCCTGATCGCGGAGCTCGCGCTGACGCTCACGCTGCTCGCCGGCGCGGGTCTTCTGACCCGCAGTGCCGCCGCTCTCGAAGATGCCGACCAGATCGTCAAAACAGATTCGCTGCTGAGCGCGCGGCTGGCGATGCCGGCAGCCCGATACGGCACGGTGGACGCACGCCGCCGTTTCCTCGAGCGACTCGAAGCGCAGCTCGCCCTCCAGCCTGCCACCAGAGAGGCCGGACTGACGACGATCCTGCCGTTCATGGGCGGGCCGTCGCGGCCGGTCGAGATCGAAAGCGCCAAATCGACCGAGCGTCCGCCCACCGCGCACGTCGTCGCGATCAGCGACGGCTACCTGGCGGCACTGGGGCTACCAATGCTCCACGGCCACGGGTTCACCGCGGCTGACAGCACCAACTCGGTGATCGTCAACCAGCGCTTCGTCGACCAGTTCGCGAGCGACCGCGACCCAATCGGCCGGCAGATCCGGATCGGCGACAGCGCGGCCGCGCCTGGCATCGATCGGCCGTGGCTCACAATCGTCGGCGTCGCGCCGTCGTTCCGGCAGAGCCCGATGCGTGACGCGCTGCCCGTGCTGTTCGTCCCGATTCGCGCGCAGCCAGGCTCCGGGATCGTCGCTGTCGTCGTCCCGAACGGCGATCGTCCGGGCGTGACCGCCGCGTTGACCGAAGCGGTTCGTGCCGCCGATCCCGACGTGGCGGTCTTCAGAGTGATGCCGTTGCAGCGGTTGTCAGAGGTCTCGCGGTTCAACCATCGGTTGATGAGCCTCGTGCTCACGGCGATAGCCGCGGTCGCCATGTGGCTCTCGGCGATTGGGCTATACGGAGTGACGGCTTTCGGGGTCACGCAGCGCACCGCCGAGATCGGCATTCGGATGGCGCTCGGCGGCGCTCGCGCTCAACTGACGTGGCTGCTGGTTCGACGCACGCTCGCGCGCGTGGCGGTGGGTGTGGTCCTGGGACTGGCCGGCGCGATCGCCATCGGCCAGCTGCTCGGCGGCCTTCTCATCAACACGTCGCCGCTCGACCCCACGACGCTGGCGACGGTGGTCGCAGTGCTCGGCAGCGTCGCGATCGCCGCCTGCCTGATTCCTGCGCGTCGTGCGATGCGGCTGGATCCGGTCGCCGCGCTGAGACGAGAGTAGGGCTGCTTCGCAGCTGGGCCCGCTACGAGCATCGTCGAGGGCCGGAGCGACGAGCCCTACTCCGAGCGCCCTTCGACAAGCTCAGGGCTGGCCCGAGCAACGTCGAGGGCCGAAGCGAGGAGCCCTTACTTGCCTCCGTACCATGACGGCAGCGCCATGTCTCGCATGGTTCGCAGTCCTGGCGCGGCGTTGATCACCTTGGGAATCGAGTTGACCGTAATCGAGGCCGTCGCGATGTCGCCGTGGACGCCGCCGCTGATCTTCTGCTCGATGCGCGGCACGCCTTCGATGACGACCGAGTCGTAGCTTTCCGGCGCGCCGAGGTAGGCCTCCATGTGGAGCGTGATCAGCGCCTTGCCCTTCCTCCAGCCGATACCGTCCTGCACGAGACCGCAGACATAGCCCGGATCAACGGCGATGAGATCGCTCTCCACCGCTTCGGTCGCGATCTTCGGCTCGATCTCGTCAGTGACCTTGTCGAGCTTCCAGCCGAACGCGTCGGCGATCATCGTCACCGACTCGGCCAGGCCGACATGGCGGACGCTGCCGTCGTCCACCTTCTTCTGGAACTGATCGGTCGTGAGGCCAGAGCCAATCTTCTGCTGGAACGGCAGGCGCCGGACCCGCGCGTCCTGGATCCGATCGATGCGGACGCTGTCGACGCGCTCGCACACGCCGGTCAGCGCGATTGGCAGCGCGTCCATGACGAAGCCGGGGTTCACGCCGGTGCCGAGCACGGCGACCTTGGCCTTTTTGGCAAGCTGGTCGATCTTCTTCGCGAGCGCGCGGTTCTTGCCCACCGGATACGACAGTTCTTCGGTCGTGCTGACGATGGGGATGCGCGCTTTGAGTATCAGCTCGATCTGCGGCATGACCTTCTTGAGCGCCGAGCTCGTGCACAGCACCACGACGTCGGGCTTCTCGCGCTTGAGCGCGCCGGCGGCGTCGTTGGTCACCCGGATCTTGAGCTTCTTGCCGAGGCCGATGACCGTGCCCAAATCCTGGCCTAGCTTGGCTGGATCGATGTCGATCCCGCCCGCGACCGTGAACCCCTTGCGGGCGACGACCTGCCGCGCAACCGCGGCGCCAATCGGTCCAAGACCGTAGAACATCACGCTGATAGGCATAAGCGTTCGATTATAGCTGGCCCTGTGCGGCAATGAGGCTGGAGACCGCACGTCGGTAATGGTCTGCCGTAACTTTCCGAAGTTCCGAAGTTCCGAGGTTCCGAGGTTTCTGAGGTTTCTATTCCAGGTTTCTCGGTTTCGAAGTTCCGGGGTTGCGCGGTTCGGGTTGACGATTCGCGAACCTTGAAACTCCGCAACCCGAAACCGGAGCACTTCGGAACCCAGGAACCCGGAACCTCGAAACCTCGAAAACCTCGACTCGGAATCATGGAGAATCGCCGCCGGTGTAACATCGCGGCCGGCCCGCGCCGCCTGCATGTCGCCCTTTCAGCCACACCGATCCGCCGCCGCCGCGCTGCTCTCCGCCGTCGTCTGCGCGATCGCGGCCGGCGCATCGCAGCCGCCTGCCCCGGGCAACGTGAGTGGCGCCGCACCGGTTGCCGCAATCTCCCCGATGCCGAGCGCGCCCGCGGCAGGACGACCGCCCCGCGCCGGGCGCCTTGTCCGCGCGGAACGCCAATTACGACATCGAGGCGCGGCTCGATCACGCCGCGCGCACCATCACCGGGACCGAGGTGATTCGCTGGCGCAATATCGGGCTGGCGCCGACCAGCGAGCTCTTCCTGCATTTGTATTGGAACGGCTGGCGCAACGACGCGTCCACGTGGATGCGCGAGGCGCGATTGGCCGGCGACACCACCAGTCGCACGCCAACCGACTGGTCGTACCTCGACCTCACCGCCGTCACGCTCGCCGGCGCCGGCGGAGCGGCGCGAAACGGACCTGCTCCCGCGCGTTACCTTCGTTCAGCCGGACGACGGCAACGCCGCCGATCGCACGTTGGTGCGCGTGCCTCTTGACGACGCCGGTGCCGGCGGGCGGTGAGATCTCGCTCCGCGTGGGCTGGACGGCGCGCGTCCCGCGGACGTTTGCGCGGACTGGCGCGCGTCGGCAACTTCTATTTCATCGCGCACTGGTTCCCGAAGGTGGCGGTCTTCGAGGGCGGCCAGTGGACCGCTCACCAGTTTCACGCCAACACCGAGTTCTACGCCGACTACGGCCGCTACGACGTGCGGCTGACCGTGCCGCGCGGCTGGATCGTCGGCGCCACCGGCACCGAACAGTCGCGCACCGACAATGCCGACGGGACCACGACCCATCGCTACGTCCAGGACGACGTCCACGACTTCACCTGGACGACGAGCCCGGATTACGTCGAGCACCGGCAGACCTTCGAACATCCGGGGCTGCCGCCGGTCGCGATGCGCCTGTTGATG
Source organism: uncultured Acidobacteriota bacterium (assembly GCA_963841895.1). Classification (GTDB taxonomy): domain Bacteria; phylum Acidobacteriota; class Vicinamibacteria; order Vicinamibacterales; family UBA2999; genus JACCSI01. Next base: position 64,223 of record CAWJEO010000001.1, on the reverse strand, counting down.
CAGCCCGAACATCGCGGTCAAGAGGACCGCCACTTCGCGGCGACCGCGGCCGCGCTCCGCTACTACGGCGAGTGGTACGGAGCGTATCCCTACGGCCACGTCACCGTGATCGATCCGGCGTTCCAGAGCGACGCCGGCGGCATGGAATACCCGACGCTCTTCACCGCCGGAACGCGCTGGCTGGCGCCGCGATCGACCAACTCACCCGAAGCGGTGACGGTGCACGAAGCCGGACACCAGTTCTGGTACGCGATGGTCGGCAACAACGAGTTCGAGCACGGCGTGGCTCGACGAGGGCCTCAACACCTTCTCGGAAGAGCGCGTCCAGTCCATCGTGTTTCAACCGAATTACCGCGTCGAGCGCTTCTTCGGCGGCGTTATTCCGTGGCAGTACCGCAACTGGCCGCTGGCGCGCGCCACCGATGGCAACGGCCTGAACGGCTACCGCGCCGCGGCAGAGAGCGACACGCCGGACACGCCGACCTTTCGCTACTGGCCCGCGAGTCACGCCTTCATCACCTACAGCAAGACGGCGTTGTGGCTGCACACGCTCGAGCGATACCTCGGCTGGGACACGCTGCAGCGAATCCTCTCGACCTTCTTCGAGCGCTGGAAGTTCCGCCACCCGCGGCCGCAGGATTTTTTCGCGGTCGCCAACGAAGTCAGCGGGCAGGACCTGACCTGGTTCTTCGACCAGGTCCACCGCAGTTCGAACACGTTCGATTACGCCGTGGCCAGTGTCGAGACGGGGCCGATTGCCACGAATGGATACGACGAGACTCGCCCGACGCCGCTCGTCGCGGAACGCACCGATGCCGGGACGTTCCGGACCACCGTGGTCGTCCGGCGTGAAGGCGAAGCCATCTTTCCCGTCGAGGTCGTGACGACCTTCGAGAACGGCGATCAGGTGCGCGAGCGCTGGGACGGGCGGGATCGGTGGCGACTGTTCACCTACGATCGGCCGGCGCGCGCGACGCGCGTCGTCGTCGATCCCGATCGCGTGCTGCTGCTCGACGTCAACTACACCAACAACAGCTGGACCTCGCAGCCGCGCGCGGTCGAGGCCGCCGACACCTGGTCGCTGACCTGGACGGTGTGGCTCCAGGATCTGTTGATGACGTGGGCCTTCTTCGCATGAGCATCTGGCAGGCGCTCGACGACGGCTGGCGGCGTACGCTGCGGGCGCCGGCGCTGATCGTCGGCATCTGGCTGGGGACGCTGGCGATCGCCCTGCCGCTGGCCCTCGTGCTGCACGAGGAGATCGCCGGCCATCTCGGGTCGAGCCTGGCTGCGGACAGCGCGGTCGCGGGGGTGAACAGCGACTGGTGGAACGAGTTCCTCGCCCAGGCCGGCGGACTGGGCCAGACGTTCGTGCCCGGCAATCATGGGCTTCGCCGCGGTGATCCGGAATGTCAGCGATCTCGCCGACGCGCAGGCGCCGTCGCTCGATCATCGCGTTGGCGCTGACGGCGCACCTCGCCCTGACGGTCTTTCTTCTCGGCGGCGTGCTCGATCGACTGGCCCGCGATCGCGCGGTCGGTACCTACGGGTTCTTCGCGGCGTGCGGGGGCTGCTGCGCCCGGCTGCTGCGCCTGGCGTGGTCGCCGGAGCGATCTATTGGGCGCTGTTCGGATGGCTGCACCCGCTGCTCTTCGATCGGCTCTACCCGTGGCTCGTCGCCGACCTCACCGTCGAGCGGACCGCATTCGCGTATCGGGCGGCGCTCTACGCGGTTTTCGGCATCGCGCTCGTCCTCGTCAACGTGGTCGTTGACTACGCCAAGATTCGCCTGGTCGTCGAAGATCGGCTGAGCGCGGTCGGGGCGCTGAGCGCGGCGCTGCGCTTCATCAGGCGGCAGCCCGGGGCGGTGCTGGGGCTGTACCTTCTCAACGCGATCGTGTTTCTGGTGATTCTTGGCATTTACGGGCTCTCGGCGCGGGTCGCGACGAGCGGCGTGGCCGCGGTGCTCGCACTGGCGCTCGGACAGGTCTACATCGTGTTACGCGTCATTGCCCGGCTCACCTTCGCGGCCTCGCAGATCGCGCTTTTCCAGAGCCGCCTGGCCCACGCCGGATACACGGCGCGCGCCGCTGCCGGTGTGGCCGGATTCGGCGGCCGCGGAGGCGGTTCGGCCAGAACAAGGTTCCTAAGTTCCGACGTTCCGGAGTGCCGAAGTTCGAGAACCCAGGAACTCAGGAACCTCGGAACTCAGGAACTTCGATTAAGCTGACGCGACATGGCCGACGCCCCCGCGGGCTCTTTTTCCGCCAGACTCCTCAGACCGTTCGCCGAAGTTCGCACCAGCGAGTCCACGACCGCGCTGCTGATGTTTGTGTACTCGTTCCTGGCGATGACGTCGTACAACATCATCCAGCCGGTCACGCGTTCGAAGTTCATCTCGGATCTGGGCGCCGAAAACCTTCCGTACGTCCAGTTCGTCGCCGGGATTCTGATCGGCGCGATCATGCAGGGCTACGCGCGCGGGACGGCGGTGCTGCCGCGGCGCTGGGTGATTCCGATCTCGCAGACCGCGCTCGTCGGGATCCTGGTCCTGTTCTGGGTCCTGTTTCAGACCGGCCAGGAATGGGTCTCGGTTGCGTTCTACCTGCTCGGCCTGATTTTCGCGATTCTCCTCATCAGTCAGTTCTGGACGCTGGCCAACGCCATCTACGACCCGCGGCAGGCCAAGCGCATCTTCGGCTTCATCGGCGGCGGATCCTCGCTCGGCGGGCTGACCGGCGCCGGCATCACCGCGCTTATCGCCGAGCCGCTCGGCACCAACGCCCTGGTCCTCTTCAGCGCGGTGTTCCTCGCCATCTGCGTCGGCATCGTCGTCCTCGTCCTGCGCCGTGAGGGCCACGCCGTCGCGCCGGCGGCGGCGTCGACGACGAGAAGGGGCTCGCGAGCCGGGACGCCATCAGGCTGTTCCTGGCATCGAGGCAGATTCAGCTCATCGCCGTCATCATCATGTTCGGCGCGCTGGGCGCCGGCGATCCTCGATCAGCAGTTGAACATGGCGACCCAGGAGTTCAAGGGTCGCGGCCAGACCGATTCGATCACCGCGTTTCTCGGGCAGGTGCGCTTCTGGTTGTCGGCTGCCGGCCTCGCGATCCAGGTCTTCCTGACCAGCCGGATTCATCGCCTGCTCGGCGTCGGCTTCGCACTCATGATCCTGCCGGTCGGGCTCGGCTTCATGGCGAGCATCATCCTGTTGAATCACGCGCTGTGGGCGCCGGCGCTCGGCAGCGTCCTCGACCGGTCGTTCCGCTACACCGTCGACAAGACGACGCGCGAGATTCTGTTCCTGCCGCTGCCGACCAACGTGAAGATGCAGGCCAAGCCGTTTGTCGACGTCACCGTCGATCGGCTGGCCAAGGGCTTCGGCGCGCTCTTCCTCCTCGTGCTGATCGCGCCGTGGGGCTTCGGCCTGAGCTGGCAGCAACTGAGCTGGGCGTCGCTGGCGCTGATCAGCCTGTGGCTGGTGATGGCGGTCCGCGCCAAGCGCGAGTACGTCGCCTCGTTCCGCCGCAGCCTCGAGCAGCAGAACGTCGCCCCGGCCGAGATCCGGCTCGACACCGCCGACCTCAGCACGATCGAGACGCTCGTCGGGGAGCTGTCGCACCCCGATCCTCGCCGCGTCCTCTACGCCGTCGATCTCCTCGAATCGCTCGACAAGCGGCATCTGGTGACGCCGCTGCTGCTGCACCACGAATCGCCGGACGTGCGGGCCCGAGTCCTTGCGCTCGCCGAGCGGGCCGGCGTCGATCACGGCGGCCACTGGCTGCGCTGGATTCAGCAGTCGCTCAAGGACAACGACGGCAGCGTGCGGCTGGCCGCGGTTCGGGCGCTGGCGTCGATTCAGCGCGAGGAAGCCGCCGATCTGATGCGCGGCTACCTGCACGATCCCGAGCCGCGCCTGGCGGTCACGGCCGCCTGCGCGCTGGCGGAAAGCAGCCACGAGGCCGATCGCGCCTCTGCCGAAGACGCGCTCCGCGCGCTCGCCAGCGATACCCGCGAGCAGGCCGTGCCGATCCGGATCGAGGTGGCCAAGGGCCTCGGCCAGGTGAAGAATCCGCGCTTCCGGCCGCTGCTCGTGCCGCTGATGTACGACGCGGATCTGTCGGTCGCGCGCGAGGCGATTCAGAGCGCGGGACGGCTCGGGCCCGGCAATCCACCCGACTTCCTGTTCATCCCGCCGCTCGTCTCGCTGATGCGTAATCGGCTGCTGAAGCCGGCGGCGCGCCAGGTCCTGGTCGCCTACGGCGAGGACGTCGTCGATGCGCTGGCCTACTTCCTGCGCGACCCGGACGAAGACGTCTGGGTGCGGCGGCACGTGCCGTCGACGCTGGCATTGATTCCGTCGCAGCGCTCGCTCGACGTGCTGGTCAGCGCGCTCGAGAATCCCGACGGGTTCGTCCGCTTCAAGGCCGGCGCCGGCATCGAGCGGATGCGGCGCGAGCACCCCGAGCTGCAGCTCGACCCCGCCGTCGTCGAGCGCCAGATCGGGCACGAGACCACCCGCGCGTTCGACGCGCTGACGCTCCACCACAATCTGTTCGTCGCGAGCGGCCTCGACGCCAACGCGCTCCTGAGCCGCGCGCTCACCGAGAAACACGATCGCGCGATCAGCCGCATCTTCCGGCTGCTTGGTTTGGTCTATTCGGCGGGCGACATCGTCGCGGTACAGAAGGCGCTGCGCACGAAGGATGCGCGACTCCGTTCGGGCGCGATGGAATACCTCGACAACCTGCTGAAGGGCGACGCCCGGAAGCGGGTGATGATGCTCCTCGAAGACATGCCGGCGGCCGAGCGGGTGCGGCGCGGCAACGTGATCTTCAAGACCCGGCAGCGCGACGTCGAAGACACGCTCGCGCAGCTGGTTCATGACGACGATCAGGTGATTGCGGCGGCGGCGATTCAGCTGGTCGAACAGCGGCAGATGTGGACGCTCGCCGACGACCTGGAGCATGCCCTCGCGCATCGCGATCCGCGCGATTGGTACGTCTTCGAAGCGGCGTCGTGGGCGCTCGCGGCGCGGCGGATGCCGTCCGAGAAGCGGCGGGCCCTCTGGCTCGAGCCGCTGCCGGCGGTCGAGCTCGCCGATCGACTGCGCCGCGTGCAGCTGTTCGGCTTCGCGTCGGTCGACGAGCTGTTCCGCATCGCCGGCCTCGGCCGGCAGCTCAGGCACGAAACCGGCCGCACGCTGTACGAATCCGGGCGGCCGGCCGAGTCGCTGCAGTTCCTGCTGGATGGCCGGGTGTCGATCGATCAGCACGGGTCGCGGCGCCGACATCGCCGAAGCGCCGGGCGTGCTGGCGTTCGAGTCGGTACTCGAAGGCAGCCCGGCGACGAGCACCGTTCGCGCGATCGAGCCGCGTGGTCACCCTGTCGCTCACGACCGACGAGTTCCTGTCGCTGCTGTCGGAAAACGTCGAAATCGCCCAGGGCATCTTCCGGATGCTGATCGATCGCCTCGGCACGCCGGGGGCCCAGGCGGTGCTGCACGGTGAGGTTGCGCCCGCGCTCAAGCGGAAGATCGATTCAGGCCCGCACGCCGTCGATCATCTGCTGCTGCTGCAGAGCAGCCCGCTGCTCAAGCGCGCGACCTCGACGCAACTGATGCGGCTGACGGCCATCGCGCGCACGGTCTCGTTCAAGGCGGGCGAGGATCCGCTCAGCGGCCCCGAGCCGTCGATGCTGGTCATCCTCAGCGGTGCGCTCACCGTCGACCGCGACGGTCTGCCGTCGGAAACCGCCGAAGCCGGCGATGCCGTCGGCATCTACGAAGCCCTCGGCGGTGTGTCGGGTTCCATGCGGATTTCGGTGGTAACCCCGGACAGGGCCTGCGCTTCTTCCGCGCGGAGCTGCTCGATCTGCTGGCGGACGACATCGATCTGCTTCAGGGCATCTTCAGCGGACTGTTGCGAGTGACAGAGGCGCCGGTCAAGGCGTAGACGCCTCTGCCGTCAGTTTCCAGCGGCCAGTTCCCAGTTCAAAGGGTCCCTCAGTCGCCACTTCCAGCAATGCGACCTTTGAACTGTAACTGGCGAATCTGACCAGACTGGTGACGCTGTCACACTTTCTTCACATTTCCGCCTTTAACCTTCCACCCCTCCCCTCGTCCAACCGAATAACAGCGCCTTTTTTTCGGGGGGAAGACATGTTCAAGCGAGTTCTGGTGGCCGCCGGGCTGGTGGCCGCACTGGCAGGCGGAGCGGCAATTGCGGTTGCGCAGTCTCCGCAGGGCGGAGGGCCCGGCATCGGCGGCCCCGGTCGCGGCGGGATGCGCGGCGGGCCGCGCGGCTTCGGCGGTCCGATGGGCGATCTTGGACTTCGCGGCATCGACCTGACCGACGCGCAGCGCGAGCAGCTGCGGACGATCATGGAGTCGCACAAGCAGGAGTTCGAGGCCGTGCGCACGAAACTGCGCGAGGCCCATCAGGGTCTGGCCACGGCCGCCAACGCCCAGACGGTGGACGAAGCGGCGATCCGCGCCCGCTCGACGGCGCTGGCCACCGCGCTTGCCGACGAAGCCATCCTGCGAGCCAAGGTCCGCGTCGAGGTGAACGGCATCCTCACCGCGGAGCAACTTCAACAGCTCCAGGAGCGGAAGGCCGAGATGCAGAAGCGGCGGCGACAGTAGCGTGCAGGGATCAGGGATCAGGGTCTGGTGACCAGGGTGTCGGGACCGATCCGCTCGCTGATCCCTGATCCCTGATCCCTGATCACCTGATCCCTTCCGGGATACGCGTGACAGTCCGCAGTCCGTTCAGCGTCACGATCACCGTCGCGCCGGTGTCGGCGAGAACCGCCATCCAGAGCGGCGCGAACCCAAACGGCGCCGAAATCAGAAACGCCACTTTCGTCAGCAGCGAGATCGTCACGTTCTGCCGGACGACGCGCATGGCGCGGCGGGCGTGCTGGACCAGTTCGTCGATGGCGCGATCGTCAGACGGCCGTCAGCACGACGTCGGCCGACGCGACCTGCTCGACGCGGTCGCGCGCGCTGACGACGGTAATGCCGGTCTGTTGCAGTCCGGCCCGCGTGGACTGCGCCGCGCCGGCGGCCCGTTCGAGCGCCGCCGCCCCCTTCACCAGAATCCCGCGCCGCGCCGCCGACGTCAGCGCCGCGACCATCGTCACCGGCGTCGAGATGACGAGCGCGCATGGACAGGCGAGCACGAGAAAGACCAGCGCGCGGTAGAACCACGGTCCCCACTGGCCGTCGAACATCGGCGGCAGCAGGGCGACGATCACCGCCGCCGCGGTGACGACCGGCGTGTAGATCGCGGCGAAGCGCTCGATCCAGCGCTCGACCGGCGCCGTGTCCTGCAGCCCTTCGGCGATCAGCGACGGGCCGCGGCCGACGAGCGCCGCAATCTCCGCGCGCGCCCGCTCGATGCTCCACGCTTCCATCCGGTGCGCGACCGCGAAGAGAAACGCGACCGCGGCCCCCTCGGACCACTCGCCGATCGCCGCCGCGCCAATCACGGTGAGGCAGACCAGCGCGTGCATGTCGAGCCGGAAGTGGCGGATCGAGGCCCACGCCCGCGGCCACATCGGCCACAGACCGGCAAACGCCGACAAGCCGTAGGCGACCGCCGCCCGCGAGTCGTGGGCGTGATGGACGAACGTTTCGAACCAGTGGTCGGCGGCCCAGCCTTCCATCAGCCAGCCGATGGCAAAGAGGAGGCCGCTCGCGGCGGTGGCGATCGTCGACGCATCGGCGTGATGGTGGTGATCGTGCAGGCCGCCGGCGTGCTCGGCCTGGAGGCGCTGTTCGCCGGCTTCGCCGTGCACGGCATGGACCGGCAGGCCGGTCCGGCCGATCGCCGCGATCAGCGCCGCTTCACTCGTCGCGCCGCTGTCGAACGTGATGTCGACGAAGCCCTGAATCAGGTCGAAGTCGACTCGGACCACGGCCTTATTCGCCGCGAGCGCGCGGCGCACGAGCGCCGCTTCGTCGGCGCAGTCCATGCCGTGGACGTGGAGACGGAGAGTGGGAGGATCCAAGGTGCCAGTTACAAGTTACAAGTTCAAAGTTCGAACGATGAACGCGTGAAGCACTGAACGCGGATCGAATCGCTTCGCGACCAGCGCTGGCCCCTCGTTCGTTCGAACTTTGAACTTGTAACTTGCAACTTGTAACTGGCCGCTCACAGCTCTTTGACCGCCGTCAGTACTTCCTCCGCGTGTCCGTCCACCTTCACATTGTCCCACCGGCGCGCGACTTTGCCGTCACCGTCGATCAGGAACGTCGTCCGCGCGATGCCCATGTACTTGCGGCCGTAGCGCGACTTCTCCTGCCACACCCCGAACTTCTCGGCGACGGCGTGATCGGCGTCCGCCAGCAGCGGGAAGGTGACGCCGTGCTTGGCGGCGAACTTCGCCTTGCTCTTCTCGTCGAGGATGCTGATGCCGTAGACCGCGGCCTTGCTCTTGGCGAACTGCGGCAGGCGGCCCTGGAAGTCGCAGGTTTCGGTCGTGCAGCCCGGCGTGTCGTCCTTCGGATAGAAGTAGATCACGACCGGCTGGCCGACATGGTCCGAAAGCTTGTGCGACACCCCGGCCTGATCCTTGAGCGTAAAGGCCGGCGCTTTCCGGCCCGGTTCGATGAGCGCCATCAGTCATTACTCCTGGGAAAGTGCGCAGAACTGCCCGCCAGTTTCTGTCACGTCAAGTGTCACGCCGTGTCGGTCCGCGCGCATCGGCACCGGCTGGCCGCAGGCAGGTCGGCCGCTGCCGGCGGGAACGAATCCTGCAATGCCCTGGCAGCGCCACGTAATCATGACCAGGGCACGGGCCAACGGCTGGACGCTGACGGAGATCCTCGTCCTCGTCGCGGTGATCGGTCTCATCGCGTCGATTGCGATCCCCATCGCGCTGCGCGCTCGCCGATCGGATCCCGACCCGGACGCATCGGCCATCCGCGCGGTTCGCGCCGCCCCGCAAGATTACAACGGCTCGCGCCCCAGGCCCGCGCCGACACCGCCGCCCGCCGCGACGACGGCCGCAGATGGCTCGGTAAAACTCGTGTCTCGAGAGATGACGAGCAGCCTGCGGTGAGCTAGCGGGGCTCCGCCCCAGGCCCATCGCGCATGTGATGATGGCGGCCTCCGCCGCCGCCACGCGCAGCCCTACTTCACGCCGAACAGCCGTTCGGCCTTCGCCACGCGTCGCGCAACGGGATCGCGGACGGTGGCTTCCACCTTGTACACGCCGGTGACGTCGGTGGGCGCCAGCTTGAGCGTCGCGGTGCCGCGCCCGTGGGTGAGCGCGATGTTCTTCATCTCGCTGTGCACGGTGCCATCCGGCTTGTGCGCCACGACGTCCGCGGTCGCCTGACACGCGGCCGCGGCGTCCGCCTGGCACCCCTGAATGGTGACGACAACCGGTCACCATCTCCGTGCGGGCCACCTCGCTGTCGTGCTCGATCTCGGTGGCAGCCGGCGTCTTCAGCACGTCCGCCGCCGGCAGCGTCGTGATCGCGGCCTCGGCGCGAAGGACGTTCGCGTTTGTCGCCGAGCGACGGCTGCGTCGCCGATGGGGCTTGAAGGAAGGAAACCACGAGGACGCCGACGAGGGCCACAGCACTCATAGAGCCATTGTAGAGACGCCTCAACCCGGCCGCTAATGAGCTTGGTTGCCAGTGCGGCTAAAGTGCTGTCGTGCGCCTGCTGCTCGCCGAGGACCAACGCGACACCGCCGACCTGCTCGCCAAGGGGCTGCGCGAGCACGCCTATGCGGTCGACGTCGTGCGCGACGGCGCCGCGGCGCTCGAAGCGGCGGAGCTGAACGACTACGATCTCATCGTGCTCGACATCCTGCTGCCGCACGTCAGCGGGCTCGACGTCTGCCGGACGCTCCGCGGCCAGAACGCCCACACGCCGATCCTGATGCTGACCGCGCTCGACGCCGTCGGCGACCGTGTCGCCGGCCTCGACGCCGGTGCCGACGACTATCTGACCAAGCCGTTTGCCTTCGACGAGCTCCTGGCGCGCGTCCGCGCCCTGCTCCGCCGCCGGCCGCTCCTGCAGCGGCGCACCATCGCCGCGGGCGACCTGCGAATCGACACGGTGACGCGCCGCGTCACGCGCGGCGGCCGCTCGATCGATCTGACGGCGAAGGAGTACTCGCTGCTCGAATACCTCGCGAGCCGCCCGGACGAGGTCGTGACCCGCGCCGACATTGCCGAGCACGTGTGGGACGAGCGATACGACCCGTTCTCCAACCTGATCGAGGTCTACGTGCAGCGTCTCCGCCGCAAGCTCAACGATCGGAACGGCGCGCGAGCTGATTCACACCAGACGCGGCCAGGGCTACGTGTTCTCGACGCCGGAGGGCGCGTAGCAATGCTCGATTCGGTCCGCGCCCGTTTGACGTTGTGGTACGTCGGGCTGCTCGGCGCAATGCTGCTGATCTTCAGCGGCATCGTCTACGGCCTGCTGGCGCGGGCGCTGTACGCGAGGGTGGACGAGTCGCTCGACGCGCTCGTCAACGTCGCCGAAGTCTCACTGACGCACGACGCCGCCGAGGGCCAGTCGGTCGAGGACGCCGCCCTCAGCACCGTCACCGAGCTCTCGAACCGCCAGCAGGCGCTCGCAATCTACAACGAGCGGCTCGAGCCGCTGGCGGTCAGGCTCGTGGACGACGACATCACGCCGGAGCTGCCGCGCGAACAGCGCATTCTGGAGCGGCGGCCGCGCTTCTTCACCGTCACCGAGCCGCGCGACGACGACGATGCGATTCGCGTCGCGGTGCGGCAGGTCGAGATTCCGCCGGCGCGCACGCGTCTACGTGGTCATGGCGAGCCAGTCGCTCGAGGACGTGCAGGACGAGCTCGCGTCGGTCCAGCGCATTCTGATGTGGTCGATCCCCATCGGACTTGGCCTTGCCGCAATTGGTGGCTGGGCGCTTGCCCGCCGTGCGCTGTCGCCCGTCGTCTCGATGGCGGAACAGGCGCGGCGGATCGGAGCGACGCACCTCGACCGGCGGCTGCCCGTTGCGAACGAGCGCGACGAGCTCGGACGGCTTGCGCTGACGTTCAACGAACTGCTGGATCGACTGGGTCGTGCCTTCAATCAGCAGCGCCAGTTCATGGCCGACGCGTCGCACGAGCTGCGCACGCCGCTCATGGCGATCCGGAGCGCGGCCGACGTCACCCTGCAGCGCGAGCAGCGCGACGCGCAGGAGTACCGCGCCGCCCTCGGCCTCGTCGCCGAACAGGGCCGGCGGCTCAGCCGGCTCGTGGACGACATGTTCACGCTGGCCCGCGCCGACGCCGGTCACGCCCCGCTGCAGAAGCAAACGTTCTATCTCGACGAGCTCACCGCCGAGATCGCCACGCGCGGGCACCCAGATCGGCAGCCGCGCGCGGCGTGACGGTCGTCGTCGAGGGCGGCGGCGAAACCCCGTTCTATGCCGATGAGGAGTTGCTCCGCCGCCTGCTGACGAACCTCGTCGACAACGCGATCCGCTACTCGCCTGACGGCGGTTCCGTTCGGCTCTCGCTCGACTGCGACGCACAGTGGTGCCGCATGGCGATCAGCGATGCGCGGCCCCGGCGTTCCCGGCGACGCACAGGCGCACATCTTCGACCGGTTCTACCGCGCCGACAGGTCGCGCACGCAGGCCCAGTCCGGCGACGGCGCCGGCCTCGGCCTGGCGATCGGCCGGTGGATTGCCGAAGCCCACGGCGGCTCGCTGACGCTCGAGCGCTCCAGCGCCGAGGGCTCGACGTTCGTGGTGAAACTGCCCGTCGCTCCGCCGCCCGCCTCCTAATCGCCAGCTCGACCGTTCGTTCACGTTGCGTTTAGGTTCGGTTCGGTAGCCTTGGTGACAAGACGGAGGGTCTTCATCATGGCGATACGGATTCGCAGACTTCCCATCATCGGCCTCATGCTCGTGTGCGTCGGGGCGGCCTACGCCGTCGCACAGAACTTACCCGCGGGCCAGATCCCCACCGGCATCGGCGACCTCTCGACCGCGGTGCAGGCCGAGGTCCGCAGCCAGGACGGCCAGGTCGTGCTCGCCGGACAGTTCGGCGAAGCGACGACCGAAGACGGCGAGACGGAACGCACCGCACGCCTCACCGCGACCGCCGGCGCCAGCGCGACGGGACAAGCGGAGATCGAGCTCGTCACGCGCGGCACGACGGTCGAGCGCGAGCTCGAGCTCGAGGTCGACGGGCTGGCGCCGAAGACGACCTACAGCTTCGTGATCGATCAGCAGCACGCCGCCAGCTTCACGACCGACGCAAAGGGCGGCGCCGAAGTCGAGCTCAAGGACGCGAGGTAAGCGATGCGACACCAATCTCCACTCAAGGCGCTTGGCGCGGTCGCCGTGCTGACGAGCCTGTTGATCGCGCTTGCCGCGTTCTCGCCGGCCGCACAGAAGGCGCCGAAGAAATCGCGCGCCGTCGATCAGGGCACCGGCGCCGAACATCTGATTCAAGGCGGGACCTTCGAGGCCTCGGGCGTGGTCCACGTCGCCGGCACCGACGGCTTCCTCTTTGTCGACGACGGCCGCGACGATGCGGTGTTCTGGCTGCGGGTTGACAAGGAGGGGCGTCAGCTCGAGCCGGCGGTCGCGGTTCCGCTCGGCGTCCGCGTCGGCGATCTCGAAGGCATCACCACCGACGGCACGTGGTACTACGCCGTCGGTTCCCAGTCGAAGCCGGAGTTCGTCAACGGCGCCGGGCTGGTCCGCTTCCGCTTCGATCCGGCGGCGCGGCGGATCGATGGCGTCGAAAGCGTGAACGGGCTGCGGAGTTGGGTGTTGTCGCGACTGCCGTCAGTCGCCACCGCCGCGGGCAGCAAGGCCGACGGCTTCAACATCGAGGGCCTGGCGTGGGACGCGAAGCAGAACCGGCTGCTGATGGGCCTGCGCTCGCCGGTCATCGACGGCCAGGCGGTGATCATCCCGCTCGATCTCGGCAAGGCGCGCGATCGCTTGGCGGTCGATCGGCTCACGCTGTCGGAGCAGGACATGATCCGGCTGCCGCTCGACAACTCCGGGCATCCGCAGCATGGAGTTCGATGCGGCGCGCGGGGCGTTCCGCGTCCTGGCGGCCTCGCGCGGTGCGGCGCCGTTCCGGCTCTGGGACTGGACGGGAGCGTCAGGCCACGGCGGCGGTCGTCAAGACCGATGCGAGCTTCGCGGCGAAGCTCAAGCCCGAAGGCGTGACACCGGTGACAGGGCGCCCGGGACTTCACGCTGATCGTCTTCGACACGAGCCGCTATCAGGCGATGCCGTAACGCTCAGCGGGTCGTGCTGCGTTTCTCGAATGGAATCGCGGCGTGCGAGCGCCGCGGTTCCGCCCCGCCTTCGACGCGCTGATTCGCGACGTCGACGACGATCGCGGCGGCGTAGCCGTAGCGCACTTCGCCCTTCCGGCCGATCTTCTGGAAGCGATGGCCGCGCGCCGCGAGATCCTGCAGCGTGGCGCGCGGGAAACCGATCTTCGATCTCGATCCGCGCCGCGTCGTCGAACGGATCCGCCGGGATCGCGCCCGGCAGGAATCGCGCCGCTTCGATCGCCGCCTGCGCGCCGAGCTGTCCGTCGATGACGCCGGTGATCACGTTGTAGACCGACACCGGGATCCACGCGTTGCCGGCGCACCCGACCGCGAGCCGCGGCACTTCTCCCGCTGGGCGTTTTCGCAAACACCAGGGTCGGCACGCTGGCCGTGCTCGACCGCATCAGCGGCACCATGCTGCCGTAGGCGCCCGCCGTCGTCCGCGACGATCGCAGGTGGTTGTTGTAGAGGAAACCCAGCCCCTTCGACACGTAGAACGTTCCGCCCCAGGTGCTGAGCGTCTGCGTGACGGCGATCATGTTGCCTTCGGCATCGGCGACGGCAAACGACGTCGTCCCCGTGCCGATGCGCGGTGGCGGCGCCGCCGGCGCATCGTCCGGCGTCTGCCGTTCGAGCAGCGACGCCTTCCGCGGATCGATGCCGGCAAAGCGCTTCTTCGCGTGCTCGACGGTCAGGTGCTCGGCGAAGTCCACCGGCCACCGTTCGGGGTCGGCGACGCGGCGAATCTGATCGCGCACCTTCCACGATTCGATCAGGTAGTGGAAATAGTCGGGATCGGTCGTCGCCCGCGCGCCCGGCCGCGGCTGGTAGTTCTCGAGAATCTGCAGCGACTCGAACATCTGGATGCCGGTCGCGACCGGAGGGCCGCCGGCGTAGAGCGCGTGGCCGCGATACTGTCCGACAACCGGTTCGCGTTCGATGGCGCGGTACTGCGCGAGGTCGGCGTAGGTGATGATGCCGCCCTGGTCTTCGAGATCGGCGGCGATCTTGCGCGCGATCTCGCCGCGATAGAACGTGTCGGCGCCGTCCTTGGCGATGGCGCGCAGCGTGGCGGCGTAATCCTTGTTGACGAAGCGATCGCCAGGGCGAGGGATCTTGCCGCCCGGGCAGGTAGATCCGCGACGCCTCGGCGTACTTTTCCAGATAGCCGCGGCCTTCGGCGATCGTCGTCGGCAGCGCTTCGTCGAGGACGAAGCCTTCGTCGGCAAGCCTGATCGCCGGCTCGATCAGTTCGGCCCACTTCACCTTGCCGCTGCCGTACTTCTTGTAGAGATGATCGAGTCCGGCGACGACGCCCGGAATATTCGCGGCTGCCGGACCATCAGCGATCAGTCGTCCGTCGACCATGATCGCGGGGTTGTCGGTGGTCGCGCGGATCGGCGTCTGGTCCTTGTAGTCGATCACCGTGGGCTGCTTCATGCCCTTGAGATAGAGCACCGCGGCGCCGTCGCCGCCGATGCCGGACGCCTCGGGCTCGACCACGCCAAGCGCGAACGACACCGCGACCATCGCGTCGACGATGTTGCCGCCGCGCTCGAGCGCAAGGCGGCCGGCTTCCGACGCGAGCGGGTGACCCGAGACGACGACCGCGCCGTTCGAGGTGACCACCGGCTTGATGAGCGGCTGCTCGGCGATCATCTCGTCGACGATCGCTTCGAACTCTGCTTCCGTACGGGCCGCGACGGCACGCGGCCGTGATACTTTTCGCCGAGCGCTCGCCACGCATCCGCGACCGCGCCGGCCTGAGTAATAGAGATCGCGAAGCGTTTGCCAGGTGCGTGCGAACGTCGCCGTCAGCAGCCCCGACGACGGCGCGAGCTCGGTCGATGAGCGCGCCGCCGTCTTCGTGCACCGGCGCCGGCGCCGCGACCCGCCACAACTGAAACGCGCGCGACAACGAAAAGAGCGGCGGCGGCTCGGTCGAACTGCGCAGCGGGTTGCCGTTGTAGACCGGCTGCGGCTCGGGCGAGGCCGGCGACGAGCAGCGTGCGGCCATCGGGTGACCACGCCGGCGCTCCGCCAAGCCTCGACACCAGCGCTGGCGGCGCCACCGGTCGAGGCCGGGCAATCGATTCCTTGTCGTTCGGCTCGCGCGATGGCGGTTCGACGCTGGCCACCCACACCGAGCCAAGCCCGTCGCGCACCGCGTAGAAGGCGACGCGCTGGCTGTCCGGCGCCCACGACGGCGCGCGCTCGTCGCCGCGCACGCGCGTGACGCGAACGACGCGCGGCGGCCGGCTCTCGACGGCCTGAATGTCGGATCGCGCGGCGGCGTCGGCAGCCGGACGAGGCTGCGGCGGCCGGGCGCCAAGCGGCACCGGCTTCGCGACCGATGCCGCCGGCACCGGCATCGCCCATAGATCCACGTCGTCGGTCGAATCGCGATCGGAGACGAAGACGACGCGCCGGCCATCGGGCGAGACGCGCGGCGACGTTTCGTTGTCGGTGGTTTCGGTCAGGCGAAGCGGCGCCTGCCAGGTTTCGGACCCCGCGACCGGCGCGATCACGAAGAGATCCCACTGCAGCGACGGATCGGCCTGCCGGCCGGCCGCTTCGTCGTCGCGATGCGCGAACACCAGTCGGCCATCGGGCGTCCACGACGGCCACCGCTCGTCGCCGGGCATGGACGTCACCGAGACTGGCTGACCGCCCTTGACCGGAGCGATCATCAGATTCGAAGCCGTCGCCGCGGTCGACGTGCGAACGCGATGCGGTTGCCGTCCGGCGACCACGCCGGGTCGCGCTCGGTGACGTTCGTCGCCGCCGCATCGATCGGCGCACTGGCGATGGTCAGCGCCTTCGGCCTGCCGGCCTTCCGGCGTCAGCGTCCAGATGCGATCGAGGTAGGACACCGCCACGTGCTTGCCGTCGGGCGCCCACGACAGGATCCTGCGATCCGCCAGGCGCCTGGGCATGGCCGGAAGGGTGAAGGGCCGCGGCGAGAGCGACGACTGCCGCGGCAACAAGGGCGCGCGACCGCCGATCGCGGCCGGCCGAGCGACGCGATGATCTGTTCTGACGAGGAGAGCGGCGAGGCATTCTGGGGGCGATCAGCCCTGCGTCGCCCTGACTGCCGCCACGATCTGTCGTGCCGAGATGCCGAACTTGTCGAGCAGCTCGTCGGGCTTGCCGCTGCGCGGGATCTCGCGAACCGCGAGCCGCGTCACCGCCGCACCGGCGGGCGCGACCGCCTGCGCCACCGCGTCGCCGATGCCGCCGGTGAGGTAGTGATCTTCGACGGTAATGAGGTGCTTCGTCTCGCGTGCCGCGGTCGTCAACGTTGCCGCGTCGATCGGTTGGAGCGAATAGAGATCGATCACCCTGATCTGGACGCCCTGCTGTTTGAGCTCGTCGTAGGCCTTGAGCGCCTCGAAGAGCGTCACGCCGGCACCGATCACCGTGGCGACATCCTGGGTGCTCTGACGAACGACCTTGCAGCCGCCAATCGGGAACGATTCGGTGTTGTCGTAAATCACCGGCGTCTTCGGGCGGCTGGTGCGGATGTAGACGGGGCCGGGGTGCGCTGCGGCGTTGAACAGCAGGTGCTCGGCGCAGACCGCATCCGACGGATACAGGACGGCGATGTTGGGCTGCGACGCCATCATCGAGAGATCTTCGAGCGCCATCTGCGACGGGCCGTCCTCGCCGATCGAGACGCCGGCGTGCGAGCCGGCCATCTTCACGTTGAGGTTGCTGATCGCCATCATCCGGACGAAGTCGGCGGCGCGGGTCAGGAACGCGGCAAAGGTCGAGGGATACGGGATCGCGCCGCGCGCGGCCAGCCCCATCGCGGCGCCGATCATCGCCTGTTCGGCGATGAAGCACTGATAGAAGCGATCGGGGTGCGCCGCCTCGAACTTCTCGCTGAACGTCGAGTTCTTCACGTCGGCGTCGAGCGCGACCACGCGTGAATCGGCGGTACCGAGACGGGCAAGCGCGGCGCCGTACGCTTCACGCGTCGCGACGAGGTCGCCTTTCTTGTACGCCGGCGGCGCAATCTCGCTGCGGGTCTCGGCCTGGCCGGCCGTGCTCGGCGGACGAATCGCCGGCGGGCCATCCGCGCCATCCACCCGCTGCGCCTCGAGCTCGGCGATCGCCTTCTCGAGCTCCTCGCCCTTCTTGAGCGCCTTGCCGTGCCAGTTCGGCTTGTCTTCGAGAAACGAGACGCCCTTGCCCTTCAGCGTCCGCGCCAGGACGACGGTCGGCACGCCGCGCTTCCGCTTCGCCTCGTCGAACGCGGCCAGAATCTGATCCATGTCGTGGCCGTCGATGACGACCGCGTGCCAGCCGAACCCTTCCCAGCGGCGTCGATGCGCGTCCATCGCGTGCTCGAGTTGCGTGGCACGGCTCTGCCCCAGCCGGTTGACGTCGACGATGGCGCAGAGCGAATCGAGCTTGGAGAACTCGGCCATCGCCGCGGCTTCCCACACCGACCCTTCCGCGGTCTCGCCGTCGCCGAGCATCACGTAGGTGCGGTAGTCGGAGCCGATGCGGCGCGCGTTGAGCGCGATGCCCACGCCGGCGGCAAGGCCCTGGCCGAGCGACCCGGTCGCGACGTCAACGAACGGCAGTCGCGGCGTCGGATGGCCTTCGAGGTCGGAGGTGAACTCGCGCAGCTTGAGCAGTTCCTCGCGTGGCACGTAGCCGGCCGCCGCCCAGGCCGCGTAAAGAATCGGCGCGGCATGCCCTTTCGAGAGCACGAAGCGATCGGCGTGGGGATGCTGCGGGTGGCGCGGGTCGTAGCGCAGCTCCGAAAAGAACAGCGCCGACATCAGATCCGCGGCCGAACAACAGGTCGTCGGATGGCCGGTCCCCGACTCGCTCGTGGCGCGAATGGAATCGATCCGAAGCTGCGTGGCGATGTTCTTCAGCGCCGGCACTGCGCGAGACGTCTCAACAGTCACCAAACCCTCCAACCCTCTCCTGAAATCCAAACGGACACTCAAGCGTCAGTATAATTCCCTGATGCGTGCCCTGCGGTACTGTACGTACTCGCGCTGGTCATGTGGCTGGGCGGTATGTTCATGGCGGGGCTGATCGTGGCGCCGACCACGTTCGGGGTGCTCGAAGGCTGGGATCCCGCCAAGGGCCGGATGCTGGCGGGCCAGGTCTTCGGTGCCGTCCTGTCTCGATTCCATCTCGTGGCATACGGCGCGGCGCTCGTCATGGTCGTCGTGCTGACCATCCAGCGCGTTCTCGGACCTCGCCCGAAGTCGTATGGGATTCGCATCGGCTTGCTCGGCTGTGATGCTGGCGGCCACGTTCTACTCGGGGAGCGTGCTCACCCCGGAGATCGACCGGTTGCAGGTCGAGGTGAACGGGCCGATGACCGAGCTGCCCGAAACCGATCCGCGGCGGGCCGCGTTCGACGGTGCGCACCGGCTGTCGACCGGGCTCTTCATGGCCACGTTTGTCGGCGGACTCATTCTTCTGGGCTGGGAATCACGGGAACACGTAACCCTCGTTTGACAGCCTTCTCGAGAACCTTCACTGACCTTCTCAAGCGACCATGACGCATCGCATCACGCTGATTCCTGGAGACGGCATCGGACCCGAGGTCACCGCCGCCGTGCTCCGCGTGCTGAGCGCGGCCGGCTTCGACGCCACCTGGGAAGAGTTCTCGGCCGGCGCGCCGGCGCTCGCCGAGCACGGGACGACGCTGCCGCCGCCGCTGCTCGAGTCGATCCGGAAGAACAAGGTCGCGCTGAAGGGACCGATCACGACGCCGATCGGCGAGGGCTTCACCAGCGTGAACGTCGGGCTGCGGAAGGCGCTCGGCCTCTACGCCAACCTGCGGCCGGTGTGGAACCTCCCGTCGGTACCCTCGCGGTTTCAGAACGTCGATCTCGTCATCGTCCGCGAGAACACCGAAGACCTCTACGCCGGGCTCGAACACACGGTAGTGCCGGGCGTCGTCGAGAGCCTGAAGATCATCACCGAAGAGGCGTCGACGAAGATTGCGAAGTTCGCGTTCGAGTACGCGCGGCGGCACAAGCGCAAGCGCGTGACCGCCGTGCATAAAGCCAACATCATGAAGCTCAGTGACGGGCTCTTCCTCGAGTGCGCGCGGCGCACGGCCCGTGACTATCCCGAGATTCAATACGACGAACGCATCGTCGATGCCGCCTGCATGCACCTGGTGATGCACCCGGAAAAGCTCGACGTGCTGCTCCTGCCCAACCTGTACGGCGACATCGTGTCAGATTTGTGTGCAGGTCTGGTCGGCGGCCTCGGCGTGGTGCCGGCGGCGAACCTTGGTGAAGGCGGCGTCGGTGTCTTCGAAGCGGTGCACGGCACCGCGCCCGACATCGCCGGGCAGAACAAGGCAAACCCGACGGCGCTGCTGCTCTCGGCGGTGTTGATGCTGCACCACCTGCAAGAAGACGCAAAGGCAGAGAAGATCATGAAGGCGCTGTGGGCCGCGCTGGCGGACGGATCGGCGCGGACCGGCGACCTCGGTGGCACCGCCACGACGTCGCAGTTCACCGATGCGATCGTGAAACACCTGGCGGCCTGAGCACGAGCGACGAAATGTGCACGTGAAAACACCACTCGAACGTCATCGCAGCCAACCGTTCGCCCGGAACCTCCGTGCTATATTCCCCTCGGTGACCGACGAACTCACCGAAGCCGTCCTGGCACGCGAGGAAGTGGCGCGATACTTGTCCGGCAGCCACGGCCTGAGTGGCACGGCTGCGCGCGAACGCGTCATCACTTACCTCGACGAGTTGCGCACGACGCAGCGCTACGAGCTGTATCGCGCGCTCGAGTACCCGCTCTATCCGATTCTGCGAAAGATCGAGCGCGTCGGCGAAAACGTCGGCGCCGCCATCGACGCCGCGCGCGACCATCGCGTCGTCTACGCGTCCAATCACCGGAGCCACACCGACTATCTCGTCGAGCCGCTCGTGCTGGACGATGCGGGGATCCGGCCGCCGATCATCGCCGCCGGGATCAACCTGTTCGGCGGGCCGCTGGGGCTGATCCACAAGCACGTCACCGGGGCGCTGCCGATCCGCCGCAACACCAAGGATCCGGCCTACCTGATCACGCTCAAGGCCTACGTCGGCGAGCTGCTTCGCAAGCACGACCTGTTCTTCTATCCCGAAGGCGGCCGCAGTTACAGCGGCGAGCTGAAGGCGTCCAAAGTCGGGCTCTTCGGTGCCGCGCTGCACGCCGACGTGCCGAACCTGGTGATCCTGCCAACCGCGGTGTCGTACGACTTCGTCCTCGAGGATCACATCCTGGCGCGGCAGAAGGTCAAGCGGACGCAGCGGCCGTTCACCCGCGAACTCGCCGAGATGGTGCGATTCGCGGTCGGGTATCGCAGCCGCGCCTTCGTCACGTTCGGGCGGCCGATCTCGATCGACGGCTACGATCCCTCGTCGCGGCGATCGACCCTCGAGTTGTCCCATCTCGTCAGAGCCGCGGTGGGACGGCTCTACAAAGTCACGCCGACGGCGCTCGTGGCGGCGGCGATGCGGCCGTCGATCAGTCGCGCCGACCTGGTCGGACGGGTTGATTCCCTGCTCGACACGCTGCGGGCCCTCGGCGCCAACCTGGCGGTGACGAGCGGACGCGACGCCGTCGACTTCGCCGCTGAGCCGTTCGAGGCCCGCGGCATCCTGGTCATCGAGAGCGGCCGCTTTCGCGTGCGCGAGCGCAACGTGCTGCGCTACTACGCTCGATCGATCGCGCACCTGTTATCGCCCGGCGGTTCGACTCATTGATGCTCGACGTCACGTCAAAAGCGCTCTTCCACTCCCTCGCGAAAGTCAACGCACTGCAACGGCTGGCCTCGCGCTACGGGATGCGCAAGGGCGGCTTCGCGCGCCGGTTCATCGCCGGCGAAACCGTGGAAGAAGCGGTCGCCGAAGTCCGCGGCCTCGATGCCCGCGGCCTGCTCCTGACGCTCGACTATCTCGGCGAGAGCGTGAAGACCACGGCCGAGGCCGATGCCGCGACCGTCGAGTACCGCCACATCATCCAGGCCATCGTCGGCTCGGGCATCGAGCGCAACATCTCGCTGAAGCTGACGCAGCTCGGGCTCGACGTCGATCGCGCGACCTGCGTCGACAACCTCCGACGGATTCTCGATCCCGCGACCGAGCACGGATTCTTCGTCCGGATCGACATGGAGAATTCGCCGTACACCGACGTCACGCTGCAGGTCTTCGAGACGATGTGGCAGCAGGGCTATCGCAACGTCGGGGTCGTGTTCCAGTCGTACTTGATGCGGACGCCGGCCGACGTGTCGCGGATCAATGCCCTCGGCGGGCGCATCCGCCTCGTCAAGGGCGCCTACAAGGAACCCAAGGCGGTCGCCTTCCAGAAGAAGGAAGAAGTGGACGAGGCATTCGTCCGGCTGATGCAGAAGCTGCTCGACGAAGGCACCTATCCCGCGATTGCCACCCACGATCCGAAGATGATCGACGCGACCAAGCGCTACGCCACTGAGAAAGGCTACGCGCAGGATCGCTTCGAGTTCCAGATGCTGTACGGCATCCGCCGCGACCTGCAGGCCTCGCTGGTGAAGGAAGGCTACCGGATGCGCGTGTACGTGCCGTTCGGCCAGAAGTGGTTTCCGTATTTCATGCGACGGCTCGGCGAACGGCCCGCCAACGTCGGGTTCGTGCTGAGATCTCTGTTTAGAGAAGAGTAGGGCTGGCGGCGCTCGATAGCGCCAGCAGGGCTCGCTGTCGCGAGCAGGGCTGGCGGCGCTCGATAGCGCCAGCAGGGCTCGCTGTCGCCGAGCAGGGCTGGCGGCGCTTCGCGCGCCAGCAGGGCTCCTCGCTTTCGCTCGGAGCAGGGGCTCGGCCGTTCGGCCTCGCTTTTCAATCAAACAGGCAACTTCCTGCTCACGAAGTGAGCCCTGCGCGCAAGCGAAGCGACGCGCGCCCTGCTCGCGACGAAGTCGCGCCCTATCGACACCAGTCGCGAGTCAGATGCACGAGCGTGTCGCGGCACGCGAGCACAGACTGCACGTCCACCCACTCTTCGAGACCATGCAGTCCGGCGCCGGTCGGTCCGAACAGAACCGACGGAATACCGGCACCGCCGAGAATCGCGGCGTCAGTCCAGAAGCTCATGCCGATTGTCGGACTGGTGAGGCCGACGGACGTGGCGGCGTGCAGGAGCGCCTGCGGCAGTGGATGCCCCGGATCGACTTCGTACGGTGAGCGCGCGAACATGGCGCGGCTGGCCGCCTGGAATTCCGGGTCGGCGGCGCGCAGCCGATCGAGAATCGCCGCGACTTCGCGGGCGGCGCTGCCCTCGGGTTCGCCAGGTATCGTCCGGCGCTCGATCTGCAGCGTGCACAGATCCGGGTAGCTGCTCAGCTCGCGCCCGCCTTCGATCAGCGAGGCATGGAGCGAGGCGGCGCCGACCATCGGGTGGGCGCGCCCGCGCTGCAGTTCGGTGTCGAGCGCTTCGAGCCCGCCGAGCACGCGCCCCATCCGCATGATCGCGTCGCGGCCGTCGGCGGGGCGGCTGCCATGCGCGGCCCGCCCCTCGGTTTCGACCATCACCCACTCGAAGCCCTTGTGCGCGACCGCCACCGCGAGGCCGGTCGGCTCGGTCACCACGCCGCCGTCGGCACGCCAGCGCGTGACGAGCGCGTCGGCGCCAATGCTCTCGTGCTCTTCGTCAGCGACCGCGGCGACGATGAGCCGGCCGGCGGCCAGACCGCCCGATTCGATCACCACGCGCGCGGCGTCGATCATCGCCGCGACCCCGCTCTTCATGTCCTGCGAGCCGCGGCCGTAGACACGACCGTCGCGTTCGACCGGATCGAATGGCCTCGCCATGCCCGCCACGCCGACCGTGTCGATATGACCGCACAGCATCAGCGATCGTCCGGGCGCGCGCCCTTCGAGCACGCCAACGACATTCGGCCGGCCAGGCGCCGCCTCCTGTACTTCGGTCGCGAGGCCAATCCGTCGATATTCCGCCACCAGCGCCCGTGCGATGGCCGCCTCCCCCGCTGCGCCGGGCACGAGCGCCGGGTTGACGGAATCGATGGCGACCAGATCTTTGAGGAGGCGGATGACTGGATCCGACGCTGACATGAAGTCACTGTACCTGAAGGGCTCGCTGACGCGAGCAGGGCTTGCGGCGCTTGCGCGCGCAAGCGGGGCGCCTCGCTCGCTCGGAGCAGCGGGCCGACCGCCGGCCTGCTCCGAGCGAAGCGCGGAGCCCCTGCTCGCGCGCGAAGCGCCGCGAGCCCTGCGCGCGAGCGGAGCGATGGGCGCCCTGCTCGCGTAGCGAGCCTGCCGCGCGAGCCGCGCCTATAGAGTCTTCAGATACTCAATCAGTGCTCGCCGATTCTCATCCGTCTTGATTCGTGGCCACATGTCGTGTCCCACGTTCGACGAGCCTGGACGGTCGATGACGAACCAGTTGCGATCGTGTCCGAAGCGTTGACCGAGCGTCGCATCCCCGGCGCGGCCGTGCGTCGGGTCGACAAATAGTCGCTGTCCGACGCGTTCGCGATCGAATGAACGCGCCGCCATCACTTCGAACGCCGATGGCCGCTCCGCCACTGGGCCGAGCAAATGGTGGAGCGTCGGCACGCTGCCATTGTGGAGATAGGGATAGTTGGCCCACACACCCGTCAGCGGCGTCGCCGCATAGCCCTCGGCGGGCGCGAGCGCACCGTGCGCCGCGAGCGGACTGTTGTTGAACGCATCCACGAATCCGCGGGTCACGATCGCGCGGCGCGCTCGATCGGTTCCGACATCGACGTGGACGCCCGGCCACTCGACCCCGCCGTTGCCGTCGTACACGCCATGACACCGCGAGCAGCCGATTTCCGCCGAGTAGAAGAGCGCCTTGCCCCGCTCCGCGAGATCGCGATCGATGGGGTACGGATACGGTGGCGGCCGCAGATGCCCGATCACGCTCGCAAACTGCTCCCTGATCCTCGGAATGACCGTCGTCATCAACGCGTCGAACGATCGGTCCTTCTCGAGCTCCATCGACGAGGCCATCAGCGGAACGTCGCCATGGTAGCTGCCGTCCGAATACCAGCGTCCGACCGGCAGCTTGGCCGCGGTGTGCCAGAGCGGCGGCGTCTTCACGTCGCCCCGTCCCACCAGCGACGGTGCCGGCATCGCGCCGTTGTGCGGTCGCATGTAGAGCTCGACGTAAGAGGCGGCAAAGGCGGTAGACCGCCCGCGGGTGAGCGAATCGATCTTCTCGTGATGATGCGACGTGAGGATGCGGTATGCATCAGCCGCCTCGGCGTTGTCGCGCCGATCCCGGCGGCAGCAGCAGCCGGCCGCGACGGCTCGTCAACATCTTGAGGGCCTCGCCCAGCCACTTGTCGTCGAACGTTTTCGTCCCGGCCCCGAAGTAGGCGACGCCGTCGATCTCCGCCATGTGACACACCAGGCAGTTGACCGTCCAGCTCGCCGGCGCCGACGCCGACGCTCGCGGCGCCATCCCGTAGGCGACCACGGCCTCGTTCTCGCGCCATGGGACGAGGCCGACGTTGTCGGCGACGATGGTGTCGACGCTGCCGGCGACGACTTGCGACAGCAGGTTACTGTCGAAGAGCGACTGCGGAATCCAGGCCGAGCTGTCGAACGTCTCGTAGACGAAGTCGAAGAGCGCATCCTGGCGCGCCTGCTCGGGCCGAGCGTCGTTCGGATCCCAGCGATACACGAGCCGGGCGATGTCGGTCTCGAACGAGGCGCGGAGCGCCTCTCGAGTGACCGGAGACATGCGCGCGCTGCCCTGGACCGCGAGCCAGGCCCCGAGCAGCACGAGCACGGCCAGCGCCGCGCTCAAACGCAGTAGTCGAAGACCAAGGCGACTGTACGGATTCATCGCTTCACCTTTCTGAGCCGGGCCGTCGCGTCCTTGCGGCACGAATCGTCCTGACCGGCCGCACAGAATCGGGCGGCCTGCCGGTAGGCATCCAGCGCGCGCAGCGGGTTGCCGGCCCGCTCGGCCAGCGCACCGCGCTCGAGATAGGTCCGGCCCTTCACCCAGTCCACGGCGTCGCCTTCGAGCGCAGCGTCGAGCTCACGCTCGGCGTCTCGCCACCGACCGAGCCGGGCCTGCGCCACCCCGAGGTGGTAGCGCCAGCGCGCGAGCTCGCCGAACGCGCGCGGCCGTGGATCGGCAGCGAGCATCTCCATCCCGTGCTGAAGGGACTCGCGGGCCAGGTCGAAGCGGCCGGCGCGATGAGCGGTGGCGCCGGCTTCGAGCCACAGCAGCCGGTTGCGTGGATACTGCTGCTGCAACTCGCGGATCACGCCGAGTGCGGCGTCGTACTTCGACTCGCGGTTGTAGATCACAATCAAGCGCGAAGCGGGCGTTGGTCTGCGCGTCGCCGGGATGCCGGGCGGCCTGCTCCACGAGCTCCAGCCCCTGCGCGCGCCCGCCGTCGAACCCGGCGATCCGCGCGACGAGCCGCGACCAGAGCGGCAGCACCGACACCGCGTAGCGATACATGCCGACGACGAGCCCGGCGTCGGAGCGGCGCGGGTCGAGCGTCAACACCCGCTGGTGATCGCGATAGGCGTTGCGCGCGGCGGCAAGGCTCTTCTGGACGCCGCCGCCCACCGTGGCGGTGTACGACGCGAGCAGACTGTAGGCGGCGCCGGTCTCGAAGAGCGCCGACGCCTCGTCGATCGGTGTGCGGCGCGAACCGAGCGCGCGCGTCTGCGCGACCGTTATCAGCGCGGCCGATCGCGGCCTCGAGCTCCTCGGCGCGCGCCGGCTTGCGCAGCGAGGTCCCGGCCTGTCCGAGGAAGTCTTCGGCGGTCACGGCGCCCTGCGCGATCAGCGTCTTGATCCAGAGCGTCGCGGCGACCAGCCGATGGCTGCCCGCGTCATGCGGATCGATGGCGAGGGCTTCGCGGAACGTCGCGAGCGCCGCGTCGTGATCGAGGTTGTAGCCAAGCGCAAGACCGCGGGCGCGGAGCGCCTGCACGCGGGCCGCATCGGTTGGCTGCGACCGTTCCTGCGCCATCCCCACCGTCGCCGCGCACGTCACGGCCACGGCGATTGCAGAACAACGCGCTCGTGTCATGACGCCACGGTAGCGAGGCGCGGGCGCCAAGTCCTGAGCCGAGCGCTGAAGAACTCTGAGAAACCCTGAGGCCTGGCCCTGACTCCAGGCGCGGCCGGACTACACTTGCCCGGATGCCGTCCGCCTGGAAGGCCGCTCCTGCGTGTGTTTGCGCGATTCTGCTGGCGACAGCAGTGGCCGGCGCACAGACCATTCCACTCACCTCGCCTGATGGCCGCAAGCAGACGACAGCCTTGCGGCTGACCGGTACGGTCACCCTCGACGGCGATTTGAGCGAGGACGCCTGGGCCTCGGCGCCGGCCGCGACAGGATTCGTGCAGGCCGAACCGCAGGAAGGCGAACCAGCGACGGAAAGCACCGAAGTGCGAATCCTCTTCGACGAGGATTACCTCTACATCGGCGTCCGCTGCCTCGATCAGGGTCCCGCCGGCATCGTCATCAACGAGATCCGCAAGGACTTTGCCGGTCGCGATCAGGACACGTTCGAAGTCCTGCTCGACACGTTCGGCGATCGGCGCAACGGCTTTGTGTTTGCGACCAATGCCGAAGGCGCGAAGGCCGACACGCAGATCGCCAACGAAGGCCGCGACGTCAACCCGAACTGGGACGCGGTGTGGTGGGTCGCGGCGCGGCAGGACCGCCGACGGCTGGAGCGCGGAGTTTCGCATTCCGTTCAAGACGCTCCGCTTCGAAGGCGGCGAGGCCCGCACGTGGGGGATCAACTTCTCGCGGCGCGTGCGCCGCAAGAACGAGATCAGCTACTGGTCGCCGGTCTCGCGCGCCTACACGATTTATCGCGCCTCGGCTGAAGGCGATCTCACCGGGCTGCCGCCGCTCCGCCCGGGCCGCAATCTGCGCGTCAAGCCCTTCCTGCTCGGACGCGGCATCCGCGGCGTCGGCGAGAGCGGCTTCGATCGCGACGCCAAGGTCGGCGTCGATTTCAAGCTGGGCGTCACGCCGTCACTGACGCTCGACGTCACGGTCAACCCGGACTTCGCGCAAGCCGAAGCCGACGAGCAGCAAGTCAACCTGACCCAGTTCAGCCTCTTCTACCCTGAGAAGCGCGAGTTCTTTCTCGAGAACTCCGGCGTCTTCTACTTCGGCGACATTCCGCGCAACACCCGCACCGTCACGCGCTTCCGCCCGCCCGAAGAAGACCTCCTGCTGTTCTTCAGCCGGCGCATCGGGCTGAACGACGCGGGCGAAGTGGACCCGCTCTACGGAGGCCTGCGGCTCACCGGCCGCGTCGGCCGCTTCGGCCTGGGCGCCATGACGATGCAGAGCAAGTCGGACGAGACCGACGCCGGCAACAACTACACCGTGCTGCGCGTCCGCCGTGACGTGCTCGCGAGCTCGGACGTCGGAGCGATCGTCCTGGCGCGCCAGCCATCCGGCTCGAGCGACGACTTCAACCGCGTCGCCGGCGTCGACGCGAACTTCCGCTTCTTCAGGAGCCTCAGCGTCAACGGGTTCGCGGCGCGATCCGACTCACCTGGCGTGACCACGAACCAGGCCGCGGCCAAGGCGTCGGTCGGCTGGGAAGACAGCTCGAAGCGGATCCAATCGTCGATCATGAGCATCGGCGAAGGGTTCCGCGACGACCTCGGCTTCGTCCGGCGCACCGGCGTGACCCGCCAGTTCTACGACACGGCGTGGTGGCTGCGCCCCGAAAGCTGGCAGCGGCACGGACTGCGTCAGATCGAGCCGCACGGGCGGATCTTCATCTACGACGATCCCGAACGGCGATCTCGTGTCGCGGACGGGGCCACGTCGGGGCGCAGCTCACGTGGAACAACGGCGCGTTCTTCGAGTACGCGTTCGAGCCGCGCGTCGAAGCCATCACCAGGCCGTTCGCGATCTTTCCCGGCGTCTCGATTCCCGCGGGGCGCTACGACTGGCAGCAGCATCTGATGGTGCTCGACACCGATCACAGCCGGGCGCTGTCGGGATCGGCGCGCTTCACGCTCGGCGAGATCTGGAGCGGCACCCAGCGCACGATGCAAACCAGCGTGCTCTATCGACCGAATTACCGCCTCGTGTTCGACCTGGGCCTGCAAGTCAGCGACATCGATCTGGAGCTGCCGCGCGAATCGTTCGTCAGCACGCTGGTGAACTTCCGCGCCGGCTATTCGTTCAACACCAGCATGTTCCTGGATTCGCTGGTCCAGTACCGGACCGACGTCTCGCAGTTTTCGGCCAACGTCCGGTTCAACCTGATCCACCGGCCGCTCAGCGACTTCTTCATCGTCTACAACGAGTCGCAGTTCACCGACACCACGCAGACCGCCGGGCGTGGCATTGTCGTGAAGTTCACGCAGATGATGGCCTTCTGAACGCGGTTACGCAGTTTCGTGGTTTCGAGGTTACTCGGTTTCTCTAGTTTCGGTTTCGGCGTTTCGAAGTTCGGGGTTACGCGGTTGTGGAACGCCGAAACCTGCACCGCACAACCTCGAAACCTCGAAACCTCGAAACGCGAACTCCGAAACCCCGTGACCGCGCAACCTCGAAACCCGAAACCTCGGTTCAGGCTGGCCGCCTGGCATCCACCCGCAACGAGTGATTGAGATGGTGGTATCGCGCCGAATGGCGTGCAGCGCGGCGTGATCGTGCGTCGCAATCGCCTTCTCACGCAGGTCGCGCAGTTCCTTCAGCCGCGCCCGCGCCGCGGCTTTCACCTCGCCGTGCGCGGCGTGATGGACGTGCGCGTCGATGCCGAGCGCGGTGCAGAGCGCCGGCAGGAGATGGTCCTTGTTCATCTGGCTGTAGCCCTGCACCGCGTCGTGGGTCAGCTCTTTCGCGATATCGCGCAGCTCGGCAACGGTCTTCTTCTTCAGGTCCTCGTAGGTATGGGCCATGGTGCCTCCTTGTCACAGATCGGCACATCCTACTCCCGAGACCGGCGACTCCGGTGAAGGCCAGGCTCTGACGCCTGGCCTCGAGCGCTGAAGCTCGTCCAGTATGCCGACACCTGTTTCGTGGTTTGCCCGCGGACTGATTTTCGAGAACTGCACGTGCACGCTCGTGTGCCCCGGCCACATGCACTTCAGCCAGAACTGCACCTACGAGAGGTGCAAGGGATACTGGGCCATTCGGGTCGACGAAGGGCGCTTCGGCGACGTGCACGCTCGACGGCCTCAAGGCCGTGATCGCCTACGACACGCCGCAACGCATGATCGACGGCGGCTGGACGCAGGCGCTGATCGTCGATGCCCGCAGCACCGACCAGCAGCGTCACGCGATGGAGACGCATCCTCACCGGCCGCGCGTCCGGACCGTGGGAGAAGCTGGCGAGCTTCGTCGCAACGCAGCATCCGACCGAGTTCCTGCCGATCGAAATCGACGACGAGGACACGACCAAGCGCGTGTCGATCCGCGATCGGCTCACCGGCGTCGATCGCGCAGATTCGCGGCCGCGACCGCTCGAAGCCGGTCCTCTTCGAGAACATCTTCAACCAGATCCACGCGCCGCGTCAGGTGCTGTACCGCGGCGACACCGAGTACGACGATGGCCGGATCGTCGTGCACAACAGCGGCTCGCACGGGCTGTCGTCCGAGTTCGAGTGGGTGGTCAGCGCGCACGTGAACGCGACTGTCTTCGGCGTCGCCGCGCACCGGCACGCGCGCACCGGCCGGCCTCGCGTCGCTGGTCGTCGATGTGGGTCGGCATGATGGCGGCGATGATGGCGCCCACCGCGTGGCCGTGGCTGCTCGCGTTCCAGCGGCTGAGCGGCCCGTCGGCCGGCGTCGCACGCGTCGCGTCACTGTCGCTCTTCGCCGGCGGCTATCTCTCGGCGTGGACGGTCTACGCGTCAGGGGCGGCGGGGCTGCAGTATGCGTTCTCGCGCGCCGGCTGGCTCGATCACGGCAGTGCGCTCGGCACGGCCGCCGGCGCCGCGGTGTTGATCGGCGCCGGACTGTTCCAGTTCACGCCCTGGAAGCGCGCCTGCCTCACCCACTGCCGCAATCCGCTCAGTTTTCTGCTCGCCCGCTGGCACAACGGCCCGATCGGCGGCTACCGTCTCGGCCTGTCGCACGGCTGGTTCTGCGTCGGCTGCTGCTGGGCGCTGATGGCGACGACGCTCGTCGTCGGCATGTCGAACTGGGTGGATGCTCGCGGTGACGGCGGCGGTCTCGTCGAACAGGTCGTGCCGCGGGGACAGCTGCTTCGCGTGCCGCTCGGGCCGGTCTGCTCGCGGCAGGACTCGCGCGGATCGCGTAGGCGTCAGGAACAGCGGATGACCCAGGTGCACACGCACATGGAGAGTACGACGCACGCACACGGCTCGAGTCGCTCGAGGAACGATGGCCTAGTGCACACCGTAGAGGATGTAGTTGACGCCCAGCTTGTAGGCCTCGTTCGTCGTGTCGACGGGAAACATCCCGGTCGACGACCACTCCCAGTACTCCGCGAGATCGTTGTTGTAATTGGCGAGGACGATGATGCGCCGCGTCGGATCGTTGTCCTCGAACATCGCGAAGTACGACGGGATGACGTTGACGGTGGGATGCGGGAAGTCGATCCGCTTCATCTCGAAGAACGAATGGAAGATCGGATGGCTGACGTCGATCTCGATCCACTGGTGATCGGGCAGCACCTGAGACATCTGGCGCGCCATGTTGTCCCACTGCGCGCGCTGCTCGAAGTCGTCGAAGATGAGGAACCCGCCCTTGAGCAGGTGCGCGCGCAGGTTGGCGGCGCCCTCCTCGGTGACCGTCCAGAAGCCGGGCTCCGAGATGTAGAGGATCGGATTGTGAAAGATCGCCGCGGATCCTCGAGATCGAGCACGTTGCTGCCGTCGACGCGCGGCTTCATCGTCGAGAGCTCGGCGATGATCTTCGGCAGGTGTTCATCCGCGCGCGGGTAATCGTGCGCCCAGCTCCCGCCGCCGCGCCCGAACCCCGACCCGTAGCGGATGCGCGTGAAGGTAAAGCGGCTGTCGTAGTCGAGCACGGGCTGCTGGCTGCCACCACCACCGATTGCAGCAGCGCCAACGACCGCGAACCTCAGTGAACCCGACCCCCGGAACCGAACCCCTCACTGGAAGACGCGGCGGCGCCTGTGGAATCGCGGCGCCGTCGTGTCGCGGCTCCGAGGCGCCGAAGTGAACGCCGCCGGCTCCGCTCATCACCGCCTGCCCGTAGCCGAACGTCCCGCTCCGCGGCGCGATCACGCGTGATCTCGTGGCCGCGCGCCTTCAGCTCGGCGCGCGTCGTCTCGGGCACGAGCGCCTCGATGTCCACGTCGCAGCCGTCGAAGCTGACCCTTTCGTGAAGCGCCCGGCCTCGAGCGCCTGCTGGATCGTGAAGCCGTGAGTCGACGATGTTCGACGACGAACTGCGCGTGCGCCTGGCCCTGATTCCAGCCGCCCATGATGCCGAACGCGATCCGCTGGTCGCCCTTTTCCATGAACGCCGGGATGATGGTGTGCAGCGGCCGCTTCCGCGGCGCGAGCGTGTTCGGCTGGCCTTTCTCGAGCGAGAACAGGCCGCCGCGATTCTGCAGCATGAAGCCGGCGCCCGGCGGCACCAGGCCCGATCCGAAGCCGCTGTAGTTGCTCTGAATCAGCGACACCATGTTGCCGTCCTTGTCGATCACGGACATGTAGATGGTGTCGTTGCCCTGCGCGTCGGTCACCCCGTCGAGCCGCGACGGCGCGACCTTGCAGGCCGCCTTCGCGCTGATCGATGAGCTGCGCGCGCGCCGGTCGCGCGCGGCTTGCTGAGCAGCGCCTCGACCGGAATCGTCGCCGAACTTCGGATCGCCCACGTAGCGCAGCATGTCGGCATAGGCCAGCTTCTTCGCTTCGACCATGACGTGCAGCGCATTGGCGCTGTGGAATCCGTACTCGCCGATCGGATACGGCTCCATCAGGTTGAGCATCATCAGCGCCGCGATGCCCTGCGTGTTCGGACCGATCTCGTAGACGTTCCAGCCGCGGTAGTTCGTCTTGATCGGCGTCACCCACTCGGGCTGGTACTCCGCCAGATCGGCCGCCGTCATCGTTCCGCCCTGCTCGCGTGAAATCGTCAGGATGGCTTCGGCGGTCTTGCCTTTGTAGTACCCGTCACGTCCGTTCGCGGCGATCAGCCGTAACGA
Source organism: uncultured Acidobacteriota bacterium (assembly GCA_963841895.1). Taxonomy (GTDB): domain Bacteria; phylum Acidobacteriota; class Vicinamibacteria; order Vicinamibacterales; family UBA2999; genus JACCSI01. Next base: position 31,767 of record CAWJEO010000001.1, on the reverse strand, counting down.
GCCGGCAAGATCGGGATTGCGGAACACCTCGCCGGCGCGCGGCGCGCGCGTCCCGTCGATCAAGTAGGTCTTGCGCGAGTTGGGATGCTCGCTGTGCATCTTGACCGAGCCGCCCCACCCAGCTCGCGATCCGCTCAGAGACCGGAAACCCGTTCTCCGCGTAGTAGATCGCCGGCGCGAGCAGCTCCGAGAACGGCTTGGTGCCGAACTTCGTCCGCATCGCGTCCCACCCCGCCACCACGCCGGGCACCGTCACCGAGTAGATGCCGCGCTGCGGCATCGTCTTGTGGCCTTTCGACGCGAGGAACTCCGGCGTCAGACCCGGATGGCGCCCAGCCGCTGGCGTTCAGGCCGTAGACCGTGCCGGTCTTCGCCTCGTAGTAGAGGATGAACAGGTCGCCGCCGATGCCGTTGCCGGTCGGCTCCATCAGGCCGATCGTGGAGTTGGCGGCGATCGCCGCGTCGATGGCGTTGCCGCCGCGCTCGAGGATCTGCACGCCGGCGCGCGCCGCCAGCGGCTGACTCGCGGCGACGATCCCGAACGTCGTCGCCACGACCGATCGGCCGACGACCGGACCGGCGGGTCTGGCGTCGCGGGTCTGGCCCTCCTGCGCGCGACCGCCGGCGCTGACGAGGCTGAGGATGATTCCGGCAGTCGCGATGTGACGAGCCTTCATGCGGACCTCCAGACGGGTGGATTCTACTCCCGCGCGGCCGCCCGCTACGCGCCGGCGCCGGCACCAGCTCAGCGACGATTCCAGCCGTAGATCGGTCCCGGGTGCAGCAGCCCGTCGACCGTCATCACGCCGTTGCGCTTGAACACCTGGCCGTTCTTCATCACGAACTGCACGTTGCGCACGGCATCGATGTCTTCGAGCGGGTTGCCCGGCACGGCGATGAAGTCCGCGAACATCCCCGCCTTGATCGGCCCGCGCTCGCGAATCACGTCCGCCGCCTGATAGCCGGTGATCGTCAGCGCCTTGAGAATGTCGGGCGCCGGAATCTTCGCCGCCTTCCACGTCTGCAGGAAGTTGATGGTGAGATCGCCGCGCGACATCCATTCGCCCTTCTCGTTCTTCATCCGCTCGTTCCAGTAGTCCATGTCGGTCGAGAAGGTCAGCCGCACCTTGTTGGCGTGCGCGCTCTGCAGCTTGGCGACCGTGTCCTTGAACGCCGCTTCGGAGCCGCGATACGGCGTGAACGGCGTGTCGGTGCTCGCGAGGTACATGCCCTTCGCGGCCATCTGGCGATGATGCTCCGGCGAGAGCGCGCGGCCGTGGCTGATCACGTAGATGCCCGCGTCGATCGCACGCTGCGCGCCCTCGGGCGTCTGCACGTGGCCATCGACTTTCGCGCCGCCCTTGGCCGCCTCGCTGACGAACAGCTTCATGTCGTCGACCGAGTAGCCCCACGGCTTGCAGTCCACGCAGATCTTGATCACCTTGGCGCCGAACAGCAGGTTCTGGCGGACCGCCTTGACGATCTCGTCCGGCGTATCGGCGTCGATGTATTCCGGGTAGACGATCTTGTGCTGCTGGAACATCTCGGGCGTCGGCGAGAACTGGCCGCCCATGCCGCCGATGATCGGACCCGACGGAATGATCGTCGGCCCTGGCATCCAGCCCTGCTCGATGGCCATGCGCAGCGCGACGTCGACGTAGAGCGCGTTGTTGCCCACGTCGCGGACGACGGTGAAGCCCGAGCTCAACATCTGCATCGCATTCGACGCGGCCTGGATCGCGCGCAGCGGCGTCGACTCGAGCACGTAGGTCAGGTAGTAGATGTTGTTCTCGGGGAATTCCTTGTAGGTGATGCCGAGGTGCGTGTGCGCGTCGACCAGGCCGGGCAGCACCGTCAGTTTCGAGAGGTCGATCACCTCGGCGCCCGCCGGAATCGCCACGTTGGCGCCGACCTGGCTGATGCGATTGCCTTCGACCAGGATCACCGCGTTGGCGATGGCGGTGCCGGTTTCGGGATCGACGAGGCGTCCCGCGCGAACGGCGGTGACTTTCGGTTGCGCGGCAGACGCGGGCGCCTGCGCGATCGCGGCGCGATCGATCGTCAGCGCCAGGACGAGCGTGAGAACAAGCCGGACCAGCATGGAGCCTCCTGTTGGGTGGAACGGAGGCTACAAGGTACAGGAGGACGCGGCTCGTGGGTGACGTGCCGCGGCGAGGCGAGTCGAGCGGAGCCCGTCAGGTCGAGACGGGCCCCTGACCGGACAGTCCCTATGCGGTGGGCACGGGCGCGTCCATGCCGGCCCACAGGTTCATGGTGCTCAAGCTCCTCGCGGCCACAGGCCTTGAGATAGCAGAACAACTGCGTCCGGTACGCCGCGTAGCCCGACAGGATCATGTTGACCATCATGCTGCCCTTCGAGCCCTTCTGGCCGAACATCTCGATTTCCGACCGGAAGTCGGCATCGGACATGTTGCCGAGCAGTGCGGCGTAGTCCTGGGCTTTGATGGCGGCGACCGTCTGGTCGAAATCGCGGCGCCTTGGCCGCCTTCTCGGCCGCGGTCCACGCCTCGACGTTGAACTTGCCGCCCCTGATGGCGCCGACGAGCCCCGGGCCCATGATCGACAGGTACTGCAGCAGTTCGAGCGTGCTGCGCTGTTTCGCGGTCGGCCGGTAGTCGGCCTTCGTGCGATCGACTTTGCTGGCCAGGTGGAGCAGGATTCGGACTTCGTTCTGCAGCGAGCCAATAAGCTCGGCCTTGGTCAGTGACCATTGGTGCGCCTCCATGAAGAAATGCAGCGGCGCAGCATATCACCAGGGGGCTGCGCCCCGGCGTATCGAGCTTGTAAAGATGGCGGCTCCGCCCCGACTCTGACCGGAGTCCCGAGGATGCACGAGGGAGTTCAGGGAGATGAAGACCATGCCGTCGTCATGCGCAAGACAAGTGAACTCGGGTTTAGCGCTCTCGCCCGTCGCGTCGGCGATGACCATGTCCGCAAACGCCAGAACGTCGCGCCGCCTGGCCGCCGGCGATTCGGTACAACGTCGTGGACCCGGCGCGCCAGCCAAGGTCGGCGAGCATCTCGACTGCGGCACTGGCGACATCGGCCCGCGCCCGGTCGGCGCGGCGAATCGTCAGCGCTTCGTTCAGAACGCGGTGCCACCGTTCGGGGAACGTCTGCAGCCCGTAACGTCCCGCCTCGTCCTTCGATGCGATCGATCCGGTCGCCAAGGTGTAGTGCAAGCGGCAGACGCCGAGCACGATCCAGACCGCACCATACGTCGTGAACGACGTCAGCCGCCATGGGCCGACGCCGTGTCGCGCGCTCGCGAGGAGCGGACGCCAGTAGCGATCGAAGTTGTCGAGCGTCCACGCCGTCAATGCGGCGCGGTCGATCCAAATCGTCAGCGCTCGACGGTTCGGGACCGCGGCACGTCACGCCGTGCTGCGCGACGTGTGCCAGGCGACCGGGTCGCAAGCGCCGCGCCCTTTCGCGAAGAACGCTCCCGCGTATCGAGTCACGGTCCGGGCTCGACCAGGCGCGGATCCGACGCCAGGTCCTGCCAGGTCACGTAGCGGCCGTCGAAGAAGGGTCGGCGATGAAGCCGGCGCAATCGATGGTGTGCGCGCGCCAGGGCGGCGACGGCCGCGGGGTCTGGCGGCGTCGCGGTCACGGCGAGGTAGTCGATGTCGCTCGTTCGCGGCCGGAACTCACCAAGCGCGACGGAACCGGTCAGATAGAGCCCTTCGACGAGCCCAGGCGCTTCGGCCTGGACGACGCGGAGGTAGGCATCCACGACGGCGGCGACACGCTCGTGCATCAAGCGACCAGCGTCGTCGCGAGCTCGCGCAGCCGCATCCATCGATCGGCGGGCGGACGATCGAACACGAGGCGCGTGACGAGGCGGCGTCCGAACGGATACGCGAGCACGCGCGTCCGCTGACGTTCGATCACGCCGAGCAGCAACGCGGCATCCGGCACGAGCGCTTCGTCGCGCAGCCGGGACGTCGCCGCCTCGGTGCCGATCTCACCGTCGAGATAGGCCTGCGCCACGAGCGGCACGACCTCGTCGAGTGCGGTGACCGCGCGATGGACGGCGACGAGGTCCGCAACCGTCGCGGCCGGCGTGCGCGCCTCGCGCGCGAGCGCCGCGCAGACTTCGGCGAAAGTCTCGCCGTCGAGGAGCAGCGCCGCACCTGCTTCGGCGGCGCCTTCGGCGACCAGGACGTGCGGACCGAACGCGGGCACAAGCGTCCGCTCCGTCCAGCCGTTGGCACCGACCGCATCGCGTTCGCCCAGCACGTGCTGCACGTGATGCCCGGGATAGGTCTCGTGTGCGGCCAGCCACACCAGTCGCGCGAGATCGGTCGGCCCCGACGTGGCCAGCGCGACCCGTGTCCGATACGCGCCCTCGTAGACGGCGCGCGCCTCGAAGCCACCGCCGTCCATCCCTTCAACCACGAGCCCTTCGCCTTCCGGAAGCGGTAATTGTGGAGACGCGAGCGCCCGGCACGCGGCAATGGCGGCGCGAAAGACCGGCAGGACCACGTCGTCGGCGACGGCATGCTGCCGTCGAAACGCCGCGTAACGCGCCGGCAGCGGGCCTTTGCCCGGCAGTCGCGTCTCGAGATCGCGACGCGCGCGGTCGGCAGCGTCACTGGGTCGCGCCGGCCAGTCGATGCCAAACGCGTCGCGGGCCTCGTTGGCGAAACGCATCCTTTCGCCGGACAGCCGCCGCGCCGCGGTACGGAGGGCCCGAGCCTGACCGGCGAGATAACGGACACGATCGCGTGCTGCGCCGTCAACGACCCGTTCGCTCGCGGCGCGCGCCAGCACCTCGTCGAGCGCCGTGGTCTCGGCGAGAAGGCCGGCAACGGGCACGCGCGAGCCTGGGCGCCATTCCGCCGGCCCGAGATACGCCTCGATCAGGTCCGGCTGGTGCTGTGCGAGCTGCAACGCGACGCGCACGTAGCGTTCGGCGATGTCGCTCAGCGCCGGTTCGGGCGGCGCGAGCTCGCCGCTGTCGCGGCATGCCGCGCCGATCGCAGCGCCCGCCAGCGCGCCCAGAACCATCCGCCGAGCGAGCATGGCGAATCTTCACACTTCCCGTCCCTCCGCGCGAGCGAAGCGAACGCGCACGCGGCGTAGCCACCCCACTCCCTCGAATGGAGTTGACATCCCGCGAGGCTCGGCCGAAGCTTCCGAGTGCACCAGCCACGGCCACACCGACTTCCTATGAGGATTTGCGATATGCGTCGGCTCTTGTCATCGCTTGCCATTGCCAGCGTCGCGTTCACCGGCTGCACGAAGCCGGCGACATCCGACTCGGCCACTCCGACCACCGCCGCGGCCCCGAAGCTGGGCGTCCGCCCCGCCGGCGACACGGAAATTCAGCCCGACATGAGTCAGGTGCCGCCCGAGCTGCAGAAGGTCTACGCGCACATCGACGAGAACATCGATCAGCACGTCAACAACCTGCAGAAATGGATTCAGCAGCCCAGCATCTCCAACTCGGGCGAGGGCATTCCCGAATCGGCGGAGATGGTGAAGGGCTTCTTCGACGAGCTCGGCTGCCAGCAGACGCAGGTCTTCGACGTCGGCGTGACCGAATACGGCTCGCCCGGCAACCCCGTCGTCTACGCCAAGTGCGACGAGGGCGCGGAGAAGACGCTGCTCATCTACTGGATGTACGACACGATGCCGGTCACGCAGCCCGACGCGTGGCACAACCCGCCGTTCGAGGCGCGCCTCGTCGAGCAGGCGCCCTACAAGAAGGTGCTGATCGGCCGCGGCGCGACCAATTCGAAGGGCCCGCAGATGGCGCAGCTGAACGCCTTCCGCGCCATCAAGGCCGTGCACGGCAAGCTGCCGGTCAATCTGATCATCGTCGCCGAGGGCGACGAAGAGCGCATGGACATCGGCCTGCGCAAGTGGGTCAGGGATCATCCGGAGCTGCTCGCCGGCGCCGACGCGATGTATCTCTTCGGCGGGCAGAATCCGAGCGGCAGCGGCGGCTTCGGCGGCGGCTCGGAAGGCTGCGTCTACGTCGAGCTCACGACCAGCGGAACCGAGTGGGGCCGCGGGCCGACCGACTCCGACATCCATGGCAGCAACAAGCGCAGCGTCGACAGCCCGGCGTGGCGTCACATCAAGATGCTCGCGTCGCTGGTGTCCGACGATGGCAACACGCCGCTCATCGACGGGTTCCTCGACGGCATGCAGCCGCTGACGCCGGAACAGACCGCCGAGCTCAAAGAGGACTCGGCCAAGATGGACATGGCCGTCGCCGCCAAGAACGTCGGCGTCGCGCGGTATATCGCCGACGATCCGCTCACGATGCTCAAGATGCAGCGCTACGGCACGTCGTTCAATCTCGACGGCATCTGGGGCGGCAACATGTATGCGGGCGGCGCCGGCGCGATTCTTCCCAACAAGATCACGTCGAAGCACAACTTCCGCTACGCCCCCAACATGACGGGACCGGAATCGTCCAGAAGCTGAGGGCGCAGCTCGACAAGAACGGCTACAAGGACGTCGAGATCAAGCTGATTGGCGACGTGCCGTGGGCGAAGATGAACTCGGATAACGACATCGGTCGCGCGATGAAGCGCACCTATGAACTGATGAACATCAACCACGGCGCGCTCCGCGCCGACTGGTCGATCGGCGGCGGTGGCGCCGGCGCCGGCGGCTACTGGCCGGCCTACATGTTCGGCAACGGCGAGGTCGGCGAGAAGATCTCGCCCTTCAAGGGCGTGCCGATCGTGGGCGGCGGCGCCGGTCTGGGCGGCCGCGCGCACGCGGCCAACGAGTATTACGTGATCGAGGGCGCGGGCAAGGTGTACGGGATGGCGGGGGCCGAGAAAGCGGTGGCCACGCTGCTCTATGCGTTTGCCGGCAAGGTTCCGCCGAAGTCTTCGACCACCAACTAGCCAAGGGCGAATGATCAGCGTTCGGAATCTGGAGAAGGACTACCGCGTGGGCGACCATGTCGTCCACGCGCTGCGAGGCATCACGCTCGACATCGCGGCCGGAGAGTTCGTCACGGTGGTCGGTCCGTCGGGATCGGGCAAGTCGACGTTCATGCACATCCTCGGCTGTCTCGATCGGCCGACGCGCGGCGATTATTCGCTGGCCGGCCGTGACGTGTCGCGGCTGCCGCCGGACGAGCTCGCACGCGTGCGCAACGAGACGCTCGGCTTCGTCTTCCAGGGCTTCAACCTGCTGCCGCGGACGTCGGCGGTCGAGAACGTCGAGCTGCCGCTCCTCTACACGCGCGCGGGCGCGGTCAAGGCGTCGGAGCGGCGCGATCGCGCGCGGCGGGCGATCGCCGCGGTCGGCTTGAGCGATCGCGAGGAGCATCACCCGAACCAGTTGTCGGGCGGCCAGCAGCAGCGCGTCGCCATCGCCCGGGCGCTCGTCAACGATCCCAAAGTGCTGCTGGCCGACGAGCCGACCGGCAACCTCGACAGCGTGACCAGCCAGGAAGTGATGGACGTCTTCGCGCGGCTGCGCGCCGATCATGGCATTACGATCCTTGTGATCACCCACGAACGCGACATCGCAGCGTGGGGAACGCGCACCATCGACTTCAAAGATGGGTTGGTTGTTAGCGATCGAGCACCAGGCTGAAAGCGAACGAAAATCCAGCCACGAAGACACGAAGACCACGAAGAATTTCCTGGTTTGTCTTCGTGTTCTTCGTGTCTTCGTGGCCTGCTTTAATGATCGTTAGCATGCTCAAGCGCCTGCGCGCGCTTCATCCATCGATCGACATCGCCTTCAAGGCGCTGACGCGGAATCGTCTGCAGACCGGGCTGACGATGATCGGCATTACCGTCGGCGTCGGCACCGTGCTGGCGATGATGGCCGTTGGCGCCGGGGCACAGCGATCGATCGAGCAGCAGGTGCGGGCGGCGGGTCTCAATCAGCTGACGGTGACCGCCGGCAACTGGAAGCCGAAGACCGAAGATAGCGGCGCCGCGGTGGCGCACCAGGGCGATGCGGGCGACACGCTGTCGCTGCCCGTTCCCGAGCTGATGCCGCAGCCGCTGCCGGAGCGAGACGATGTCGAGCGGATCGTGCTTCCATCCCGAAGACGATCCGATGGAGAAGCACGACCATCCGCTCGCCTGGCAGCGCCTCGGCGATCTCGAAGCCGGTCTCGGCGCCGCCGCAACGCTCTCGTTTGCCGATGCCGAAGCCATCCGCGAGCTCGACGGCGTGCAGTACGTCGCGTGCGGCGTCCACGCCAACGCCCGCGTCTTCGCCGGCGACCCGGCCGCGAGCGCGCAAACCGGCGCGAAGCGCTGGTTCACGCGCATGCACGGGACTGACCTCCAGCTTCTCGACATCAAGCGCACGTGGACGCTCAAGAGCGGGCGCTTCTTCACGGAACGCGAGCAGCGCAACGCCGAGCAGGTGATCGTCCTCGGCCAGGTCGTCGCCGAGAAGCTGTTCGCCGCCGGCACCGATCCGGTCGGCCAGGCGATCACGATGTGGAAGCAGCCGTTCACCGTCGTCGGCGTCGTGACGAGCGCGAGCTGGGTCGTGCGGCCGGCGCCAGGAGACGACGAGTTCGATGCGGTCTACATGCCGTATACGACAACGCACCGGCTGCTGAACCTGACGAAGCTGAACGACATCACGGTGACCGCCGAATCGACCGGCGAGGTCAGCGAGGTTGCCAAGCGGATTGCGGCACTGCTCCGCCAGCGTCACGGCATCGGCGACACGCAGGCCGACGACTTCACGATCTCGACGCAGGCGACGCGCGCGATCACGACCGGTGGCCTGCCGCCGAACGTCGCGTCGGCGATTGCCGGCAACGTCAAGGAGCTCGAGCGGGTGACGCTCGAACAGCTCGCCGGGACGCTCGAACGCTCGAGCAACACGATGCGGTGGCTGCTCGCCGCGATCGCCGCGGTGTCGCTGCTCGTCGGCGGCATCGGCATCATGAACATCACGCTGCTGTCGGTCACCGAGCGCACTCGCGAGATCGGGCTGCGGCTCGCCGTCGGCGCCCGGGCACGTGACGTGATGCGCCAGTTCCTGACCGAGGCGGTCGCGATCAGCCTGGCCGGAGGCGTGCTCGGCATCATCTGCGGCCTCATCGCCTCGTTCGCGATCGCGCGGACGCTGCGCTGGGCAACCGTCGTGTCGCCGAGCGCAGTGCTCATCGCCTTCGGGGTCTCCGCCGCGGTCGGTGTGTTCTTCGGCTGGTACCGGCAAAACGGGCCGCGTCACTGGACCCCATAGAAGCTCTGAGACATGAATGAGCGCCACGTCAGTTTCCAGTTGTCAGTTGCCAGTTCAAAGGGCCCCTCAGTGCCACTTCCAGCAATGCCTTCTTTGAACTGGCAACTGGAAACTGGAAACTGACGCGTCTTGACACCGATGATTCGCTTTCTTCTCGCCGCTCTCAACATCGCCATCCGCGCGTTAGGCCGTAACCGCATGCGCACGGCCCTGACGACACTCGGCGTCGTCATCGGCGTGGCCGCGGTGATCGCGATGGTCGCGCTCGGCAACGGCGCGAAGAGCTCGATGGAGCGGACGCTGAAAACCACCGGCACGAGCATCGTGCAGGTGACCGCGGGCAACTTCATCCGCGGCGGCGAGAGCGTCAACATCGCGAGCGGGCTCGGCGCCGCGACCTCGTTGACGCGAGAGGATGCCGCGGCGATCGCCGCGATCCCCGACGTGCAGCACGTCGCGGCCGAACTGCGATCGCGGGCGTTCGTGGAAGCGTCGCCGCAGGCGCGTGTCTTCGCGCCGATCCTCGGCACCGAACCGGCCGTCGCCGAGATTCACGGCTGGACCTTCCTGAGCGGTGAGCCGTTCACGACAGACGACGTGGCGGGGGCGAAGCAGCAGGCCGTCCTCGGCCGCGTGCTGAGCGCAAAGATCTTCGGCGACGGTGTCGATCCGGTGGGCCGGCGGGTCACGATCCACAACCAGCCGTTCACCGTCGTCGGCTGGATGCGCGCCGTCGATCCCGATCAGGACGAAGCCGCGTTCGTCCCGGTCACGACGCTGGGCGCGCTCACCGGACGCGACTACTTGCAGCAGATCACGATTGGCGTCACCGAAGCCGGCGTCGCGACCAAGGTCGCGGACGCGGTGACGATGCTCCTGCGTCAGCGTCATGCGAAGGCGATCGAGACGACCGCGGCGCGCGCGTCTGGCGCGCTTGGCGGCCTGCAAGGGCCCGCCGCCGGCGGACGTCTGGGCAACCCCGACGACTTCGTCGTGCGGACGCTGGCCGCGCAACAGATCACAAAGGGCCTGTATACGGAAGTCGCGGCGTTCGCGCTCGCCAACATGCCCAAGCTCGACGAGGCGTCGATGGAAGAGATGGCCGGCACGCTGAACCGCGCCGGCGCCACGATGACCGCGCTCCTCGCCAGCATCGCCGCCATCTCGCTCATCGTCGGCGGCATCGGGATCATGAACATCATGCTCGTGTCGGTCACCGAGCGGACCAGAGAGATCGGGCTGCGGCTGGCGGTGGGCGCCCGCCGCCGCGAGGTGCTGCGTGCAATTCCTTGTCGAGGCCATGGTGCTGAGCCTGCTCGGCGGCATGGTCGGCGTCGCCGCCGGCATCGGTGCGGCGCGCGGCCTGACCGCGCTGATGGAATGGCCGACCGAGGTCTCGCCGCGACGCGATCGCGCTCGCGTTCGCGATCGCCGCGCTGGTCGGCATCGGCTTCGGCTACTACCCGGCGCGGCGGGCGTCACAGCTCGACCCGATCGAGGCCCTGCGGCGGGAGTGATTACGCGGATTCAACTTTCATATACGACTGGGATCATGATGCACGTCTTCGAGAAGCTTCAACTGAAGGATCACACCGTCAGATCGTCGTCCTCGATGCGCCGGCAAGCTTCGAGCGGAGATCGATGCATTGGACGACGTCCGCGTGCATCGCGCCGTGCCCCGCGCGGCGGTGAGCTTTGCCCTCGCGTTCGTGACGACGCAGGCGAAGGTGGACGCCCATGCCAAATCGCTGGCGCAAGCGCGCTGAGGGCGATGCCGCCCTCTGGTTCGCCTATCCAAAGGGATCGTCCAAGCGGTACAGAGCGAACTGAAGCGCGACAACAGCTGGCAGGTCCTGGGCGATCTGGGCTTCGAGCCAGTCCGCATGGTCGCGATCGACGAGGACTGGTCGGCGCTGCGATTCCGGCGGGCCGAGTTCATCAAGACGATGAAGCGGGACGCCAGTCATGCGCTGTCGAAGGCGGGCAAGGCACGAGCGAAGAAGCGGCGATAAGCGGAGGCTGCCATGGTTTGTCCCGAATGCGGCCACGAGTTCGGCTGGCACGTCGGCGTCTGCCCCACCTGCGGCATCGACCTGGTCGAACGCCTCGAGAGTCCGCAGCATGCGCCGACGCCAGACGTGGAGCTCGTGCCGGTTTTCGCAACCGGCGACGCCGGCCTGATCTCCATCGCGAAGTCGCTGCTCGAAGCCGAAGGCATCGACTACCTCGGTCGCGGCGAAGGCGTGCAGGATCTCTTCGGGTGGGGACGAATCGCCTCGGGCTTCAACGTTGTCGTCGGACCCGTCGAGTTTCTGGTCCGGGCGGACGATGCCGAGAGGGCGCGCGATCTGTTGAAGGGGCTTGAAGGCGAGGCTGAGGACCCGGAACCGGACCTGGCCGGTTAACCGTCCGCGACGCCACCTGGCGTCATCGCAGCATCTGAGCCGCCACCGGCATCTCGATCTCGTGCGGCTCGCCCTGCAGCGCAAACCGCACCTTGATCATCGCGCCCTCACCGCTCAGCGGGCGACCGTTCGCCTGCCAGGCCTCGCCGTTGTCGTCGATCGCAAGCGTCAGCGACTCGATCGCGGCGACTCGGCCGGGCAACCTCCATCGTCACTTTCGCCGCGACCGAAGCCGGCAGCTCGTTGCGGACAGCGTCGCTGAACCAGATCTGATGCCTGCCGCTTTTCGCGACAGCACGATCTCGTAGTGGACGTCGCCGTTCATCAGCACGGCCCGCCCTGACGAGGGCTGTGGTCGCCGTGCGGCCCCATCAGCGCCTGGTGCGCGGCGTCGTTCGGCGCTGCCGCGGCCGGCGCGGCCGGTGCCGGCTGGGGACGGGCGTCGTTCCCACAACCGGCACCCACCATCAGGACGGCGATCGCGCCTGCGACCAGCTCGACGCGAGGCTGCATTACTTCAGCGGCGAGTAGTCGGTCGGGGTCAGGAAGACCGACTCGATCTTGCTGGTGAGCCGGCCGTTGGCCTGCGACTCCGACGCCACCTTCTTCCACTCTGGGTCGGCAGCGAACGCGCCCCAGTTTGCCTTTGCCGCTTCGCGGCTGGCATGCGAGATCAGGTAGACGATCGTGTTCTGCGACAGCGGCTCATCCATCGGGCTGAGGTAGATCACGTTGGTCATGCCGTGCTTCTGGAAGATCCGCAGCGTGTGATCGCGAAACCGCTTGTGCAGATCCGCCAGCTTGCCGTCCGGCGCCGTGTACGTCCGCATCTCGAACACCCGCCCGGCGGTCTGCGCGCTGACAGCACTGCTGTCGTCGAACGCCCGCCCCGCCACCATCCCGGCACGCAAAGACGACGACAAACGCGGCGAACTTGCTCCATCTGCTCTTCTGCATCGAACGCTCCTCCATCGGCTATCGAGCTATCGGCTGATCAGTCTATCGGTCGATCGGTCCACAGTCTACGGTAAGGGCAATTGTTCTTACTGAAGACCGAAGACTGGAGACTGTAGGCCGCAGAAGAATGTATGTGTCCACGGTCTCCGGTCTCCGGCTCTCAATCGCGGCGGGATGCGGCGGCCACCGCCAGCTCCTTCGTCCGCGCGCTCCACTTCCGGATCGCCCAGGCGTGGCCTTCGCGTGTCACCGCGCGCGCCGCCTCGTCGAGCGGCAACCATCGCACGTCGTGCTCGGGCACCTGCGCCACCGGCCCGATCAGATCGGCGGCAACGAACAGGCTGATCTTCTCGACGCACCCCTGTTCCTTCGCGAAAAACGATGTCGATCGCGCGCCCGACCGACCAGGTGGTGCGGATATCGATGGCGCACTCTTCGCGGGTCTCGCGCACCGCCGTCAACTCGGCCCACTCCCCGGCGTCGATGCCGCCTCCGGGCAGGAACACGCCTTGAGGTGTCGACACCAGCGCGAGGAGACCCGTGTCGTTCTGCACGAGCGCATAGGCGCTCGGCCGCCGCGCGCACGTGACGCCTTCGCGCCGCTCGCCGAAGATGGGCGGCGTCTCGACAGGCAGTGCGCTCCAGCGACCGGTACATCACGTACGCATCGACGTCGCCGAGCGTCGCGTGGCGGAACACGCGCGGCAGCGTCGCGACGATCTGAAAGCCGAGCTGCTGCCACAGTTCGACCGCGCGGGTGTTGGTGCTGACGACGAAGTTGAACTGCATGGCCTCGTAGCCGCGATCCCGGGCCTCCTGCAGACAGTGGCGGCCCAGCGCCTGGCCGATACCGCGTCCCGCCATCGCCGGATCGACCATGAACGACGCGTTCGCGACGTGCGCGCCGCGATCGCGGCGATTGGGGATGAGCTTGTAGAAGCCCGCGACCTGGCCATCGAGCTTCGGCGACGAACGTCGTGATGCCGGACCCGAGAAAATACGCTTCGGCGTCGTCGCGAGTCGTGTCGGCCGCGAACACGTAGCTGTCGCCGGCGGCGACCACCTGCTGGAAGATGCGCCAGATCGCGTCGGCATCACGAGCCGTCACCGGACGAAGCGTGGGCACGGTGTCTTATCGCAGGGCGCCGGCGCGGGCGCACTCCTCGGCAACGGTGACGTAGCGGCTGACCGCGTCGGTGCCGATCACGTAAGGATGCGGCTCGCCGGGACGCCGCGCTGCCAGCGCCGGCAGCTTGCGCTTGGTGCCGTCGAACTCGGTGTGGTTCGCAATCAGCACATCGGCGCCGGCCTTGGCGGCGATGTCGCGGAAGCGCCGGGCCGAGGCGATGTACTGGTCGAACCAGAACTTCGCCGGTCGGTCCGGCGTGATGTAGGTCGGCGATCCGCTCAACCAGTTGAACGCGGTACCGCCCCACGCGGCCGCCACGTGGGTGCGTCCGCCGTCACGGACCGGGATCAACGTCGAGATCGTGCCGAGCGTGTGGCCTGGCGTCAGGTACAGCGTCAGCGTGGTATCGCCCAGCGTCAGCTTCTGCCCGTCGGTCGCCACGATCTCGCGCTTCGGTTTCGGCCAGCTCCCGCGGTCGCGCGCCATCAGGTCCCAATCGGCCTCTGATGCGATCACGCGCGCGCCAAACCGATCCTGCAGCAGGCTGGCGCCCGCCGCGTGATCACCGTGGCCGTGACTGATGAGGACGTACTTGATCGTCTTGGGATCGAGGCCGAGCTTGGTCAGGCCTTTCACCACCTGCTCGTCCACCGAGTAATGAAAGATGGCGTCGATGAGGATGATGCCTTCGGAGGTGGTGACCGCCCACGCCGAGTATTCCTTCTCGCCGACGAAGTACAGATTGTCGAAGACCTTGGCCGGCTCGACATGCCAGGCACTGGCCGGCGGCGGTCCCGCCGGCGCGGGCCGGAGCCGGTGCTGGCGTCGCGGTGGGCGCCGGGCGCGGGGCGGGCGGCGTGCACAGTCGATTGAACAGATAGACGTGATCCTGCCCGGCGGCGGCCTTGGCAGCGGCGACGTGTGCGTCGACGCCCTGCCCCAACTCGACCGCGTCGCCATCCCCCGCGATCCCGGCCGCGATCGCCGCGACGACGACACACGTGACACAGAACGGCTTCATCGGTGTCTCTCCGACGCGATTCTAGTCCCCGATCCTTCGATCCACCTACTCTAGTCCTCGCACCGATTCACCGTGGAACCAGTTCGAGCGTCGTCGCACGCCGCCGTGGCGTGCGGAAGCCGCGGACCCACTTCCGCGATCCCGGCGTCGGATACTTTTCCGCGTAGGCCGCATCGATCTTGTCCCTGATCGTTTCGCTGCGGCACGGAAGCGCGCGGATGCGCACCTCGCGCTCTCCGGCTTGCAGCAGCCCGCGCGGCTCTTCAAGGAAGACCCGATACCAGCTGTTGGCTTTGTTGTACCAGGGTCTGACGAACGCGCGTCCGTCAACCACGACGACCCAGACGCCGATGAAGCGATGGGTTTCCAGGCCCGCGCGGAGCCCGATGATCTTGGCCGCCGTCAGCGCGGCGACAAGCGGTCGCGACAAGCGTGCTGGCACGGCTCCTCCTCTGTTGGCGCGCTCACGGTGTTGGTCCGCGTGACTGTGCTGAGGATAAATCAGATCGTTCGAACGGCCCCGTTGTCGCCGGCGGAATGGATGTCGCCGCTTTCGCGGCGCAGCTGCAGAGATCGCATCTCGAGAAGAATCGCGGCCCACAGCAACCACGTGGCGTACAGTCGCGGGTAGGCCAGGAGCGCCCACCAGCCGGCTGCGAATCGCGACGTCAGGGTGAGCGGAACCAGAAACAGCACGACGAAGAGCCCGAGCCGGACACCCTCGTTGACGGAGATCCGCTGGCTGGATCCGCGAGCCTCGATCAGCAACAGCAACGGCATCGGCAGCAAGACGAAGTGATGCTCGGCGGCGACCGGCAGCGCGAGCAGAGCGAGACTGACGCCAGCCGCCATCGCCAATGCGAACGGGACACCGCGCCACACGCGTCCATGCCGTGAGCAGCCATGCGGCGAAGACCAGCGCCGGCGGCAGCACCGCGGCAATCGCGCTGCACTCGCCAACCGGCGCGGGACTGTGCGACGACGCAGGCATGCAGAGATGTCGCGCCAGGCTCGACGTCGTCTGGTAGGCGACCGAGGCTGCCCCTGGCCGGCGCACGAACTCGGAGACGTATGCGGGATACCGCACCCAGAGTTCGGGCCCCGTGATCACCAGCACCAGGCCCGACAGCAGGATCGCCGTGAGCGCGGCCGTCACCACGACTTTCCCTCGCCGCTGGACGACCAACAGGGCCCACCAGGCCGCGCCCGACGACTTCAACGCGAAGGCCAATCCCGCCGCGACTCCCGCGCGAACGTCATGGCGATCGAGCCACTGGACGACCGCGGTGTACGCCGCGAAGAGAAACAGATAGGCCTGAGCGGTACGCAGGTTGGCCCACACCGCCGGATTCAGCATCACGAGCGCGATCGCCGCCGGAGCGATGACATCGGGAAGCGAAAGCCGCCGAATCCAGACTCGCGTCGCGATGGCAAACGCGATGAGGGTCAATCCCAGCCAGATGGCGCGCGCGACCCTCGGCTCGAACATCACGACTGGCAACGCGAGAAGCGCCATCGATGGCGGGTTTGGACCGAAGACCTCGAGCACCTCCGTGCCCGTCAGCTCCTGGACATATCGCATGAACCACGCGTCGTCGTAGACCTGCGGCCCGAGCTCGCCGTGCACCAGCAGCGCGGACGCAGCGTAATAGGCGATGAATCCGTGGGTCATCCGGCCGGTCGCGATACTGACCGCGTCGGCGGCGAGGACGGCCAACGCCATCACCCAGACGACAGTCGTGCGCGTCACACTCGTGGGTCGTGGCCTGACCGATTGAGCGCGTCCCAGTGCACGTGGCGATGACGCTGACCGATGAGTGGCAGCCGTTGAACGGCGATCAGGACCAGCCAGGCCGCGCCGCCAACGACGAGCCCGAGCAGCGCGAGCGCGAAGACGATCACGACCAGTCCGAAGACGAACTGTGCGATCAGCATGGCGCCACGCGACCCATCGACAACCGCGGCGACCGGCGCGACCCGATCATGGCTGCCGCTGCTTCCGCAGAAAGTCGAGGACCAACCGATCGAACTGCGGCGGATCTTCGAGCTGCGGCATGTGGCCGACGCCCGGCATCACCGCGAGCTCGGCGCCGGCAATGAGCGTCTTCAGCTGTTCACCCTGCGCCAGCGGCGTCGTCGTATCGCGATCGCCCCAGATGATCAGCGACGGCAGCGACAACGCGCGATAGGCCGCCGGATCCTGGCTCAGCGGCCGTTCGCCGGAGGTCATGAAATCGAGAAGCCAATCGCCGAAGGCCGACGTGGCGCCTGACAGCACAAGCGGGGCCTGCAGCATCTGCACGCGCGCATCGGTCACGGCCGACTGGTCGGCGACGAACTGGCCGAGCAGATAGCCTGTCAGTCGTGGATTGGTGACCGTCGCGGAGACCACCGCGTCGCGAACGGGCCGGACGCCGAGAATCATCCCTGGCAGGCCGGCGCCTCCGGCTGGCGCGTCGAGGCCGATCGCTGCGTCCGCGAGAACGAGCGCCGATACGCGCGCCGGCGCCTGAAGCACGGCCTCCATCGTCGGACCACCGCCGAAGGAGTGTCCGACGAGATAGGCGCGCTCGACACCGAGCGTATCGAGCAGGCCGATGATCCGACGGGCCTGCGCCTGGCGGCCGTAGGCTGTCGCGGCCGGCCGCTCCGAGTAGCCGAACGGCGGCATGTCGAGCGCGACCGCGCGGAAGCCGGCGCCGGCGATCGTGGCCATCGTCGGCTGCCAGATCTCGCTCCACGCGCCCATGCCGTGCATGAAGAGCACGACCGGCCCGTCGGCTGGGCCGCGCTCCTGAATGAAGACATCGACGTCGTGCGCGCGCACGAAACGGCCGGTGGCGGGCGCGGCTTCGAGACGCGTCCGCGTCTCGCGCGTGCTGGCTTGCCAGCGGCACGCGGCAAGCGTCGCGACGAGCAGCAGGACGAGGAGGAACAGGAGCCGGCCGAATCCCCGTCCGAGTCGTCGCAGCACGCTGCGTTGGCGCAGGTCCCTCGAACGAGCGCGTTCATGGCGGCGATGATCCTATCGAAGCTGCGCCTCAAACCACCCAGAAAAACCTGCCGGCTTCGCTTCGCTAGGGGCAGTTTGTTCTCGCCCCGCTCCGCGGGGCAGACATCTCCTATCGCCTTGCGGAAACGCGCTTCGAGCATCACAGGTGCGGCCATAGGAGATGTCTAGCGCGTTGCGGGCTGCCGCTGCAGAAGGACGATGTCGGAGGCGACGGTGACGTCGAGCGTGTCGAGGGCCTGGATGCGCGCTGACGCGCTCGTGCGGCCGCCGCGATACGTGGCGCGCAGGATGTCGCGCAACGTGTCGGCCGAAAGCGTGAGCCGCTCGCGGATGCTGAACTGTTCGCGAACGGCGAAGCGTGGCGCGTGTTCGGCGAGAAGGTCAACCTCTCGGGTGCGTTCGAGGCGGCGTCCCTGCACGGCCTCGCGCAACTCGATCAGGTCGTCGGCCGCCGGGATCGCGACAATCAAGTGGCCGTCCGGTGCCAGCACCCGCCAGCACTCTTCAGGATTGCGCCGGCCGTGCACGGACACGATCAGGTCGATGCAGCCGTCGAGCAACGGCAGCCGCCGGTCGGCGTTGGCGACCACCCATAGCGGTTCCTTCGAGAGGCGGGCGGCATAATCGGCGGCCTCCGCCGACAAATCGATACCGACCGCACACACGGTGTCCGTCGCGGCAAGCGCGATCAGCACATCGCCCGTGCCGGATCCCAGGTCGACCACGACCGGCTGCTCGTGCGACTTCAGGACCCGCACCGCGAGATCGACGACGGCGCGATGCTGCGCGCGTCCGACACCCGCCTCCAGGATCGCGGCGCGGGCCCGCACGACCTCGGCCGAATCGCCCGCCGCTCGCGAGCGCCGATCTTGCGGCTGCAGCAGATTGATATAGCCGCTGCGTGCGACATCGTGCGAGTGTCCGCGCGCGCAGACATAGTGCCGCCCGCGGCACTCCAGCAGAAGGCCGCAGCCGCGAACTGGACAGGCCAGGGGCGCGGTCACTTGAGCCGGAGGATGAGATCGAGCTGCACTGCCGCGCCAAACGGCAGCTGCGCCGCGCCCGTCGCGGTCCGCGCGTGACGGCCAGCCTCGCCGAGCAGCGCGACCAGCAGATCCGACGCGCCGTCGATCACGCGCGGGTGTTCGGTGAAGGTTGGCGCCGATCGCACGAAACCCTGCATGCGTTCGACCGACGCGATGCGATCGAGCGTGCCGATGTCCTGCTTGACGATGGCGAGGATGTCGAGGAGGGTGTCGCGCGCGGCGACGACCGCAGCGGCGACGTCGATCTCCGTGCCGACCTCGCCGCGCAACTGGCTGACGCGGCCCGAGACAAACAGCAGATCTCCTGACGCCTTCGAGCCGAGATAGTTGGCGACCGGGGCTTTCGCGGGCGGCAACTCCAGCCCGAGCGCGCGTAGTCGTTCGTCGAACTGGCTCACAACACTTCCGATGCGGCCGGGGTCACTTCACGCGCGTGCTGCGCGATTCGAGCGCGATCTGCCACTTGAATCCATCCGGCGAGTACTCGCACCTGGTGGTGAACGTGTCGGGATTGACGAGGATCATCGTGCAGCGCTGCTTCATCGGCTTGCCCGCGGCGTCGGCGTCGCCGGCCCACGTCCAGGCGTTGCCTTGCGGTGTCGCACGCAGCGTGCCGCTCGTACCGGTGCTGTCGAAGAACCGTGAGGTATACGCCTTGGTCCGGGCGTCGAAACCGAGCACTTCGAGGCCGTTCACCGCGGTGCCACCGACCTGGCCGTCCCAGCGATGAACGAGGAAGTAGCCGCCGGCCATCCACTCGTAGGTTTCGGTCGCCTGGATCTTGCCTGCTCCACCCTGATGGCCAGCCTGCGTGGTGCCCGCGGTCGTCCAGCTGCCGGCGAACTGATCGAGACGCTTGAACTCCGCTCCCGGCCGCGGGCCGGCTGGTGTCTGCGCGGCCAGCGTGACCGGCAACAGCATCAGGACGATCAGGCGCACAACGATCTGCCGCATCTCGGGTGGTGGGCATCCTACCGTAAAACCTAGCGGGGCTCCGCCCCAGCCCACCGAGCATGTGACAATGGCGGCTCCGCCCCGCTAGTGACAGTATTGGTTTTGCCCCGCTCCCCACCCCACCGCGCACAGTCCGCGCGGCGGGGACCCCGGCCCGCGGGGCGAGAGTCTTGAAGGCTGTCCCGAAAGGCTTGGCTCAAACGCATGGATTCTCGGCCTTCAAGACTCTGGAGAGAACAGAGAATGGTGGCGTGAGCTCGGACCCGCTGCCACTCGCCATCGAGATTGCCAGGTGCGTGCGCGATCGCGGCGGCCGCGCCCTCGCGGTCGGCGGCTTCGTCCGCGATCGCCTGCTCGGCGAAGCCTCGAAGGATCTCGACCTGGAAGTCTTCGGCATTCCCGAAGCGGAGCTGTTGTCGCTGCTGGCGGGCATCGGCCGCGTCGACGCTGTCGGCCAGGCCTTCGCGGTCTACAAGATCGGCGCGGTTGACGTTGCCCTGCCGCGACGCGAGTCGAAAACCGGCCGGGGACACAAGGCCTTCGCGGTCACCGGCGATCCGTTCATGTCGGCGGCCGACGCGGCGCGGCGGCGCGACTTCACGATCAATGCCATCTCATGGGATCCGCTGAGCGACGAGTACGTCGATCCCGTGGGCGGCCGCGCAGACCTGGAACAGCGCGTACTCCGCGTGGTCGATCCGGAGCGCTTCGCCGACGACTCGCTGCGCGTGTTGCGCGCCCTGCAGCTCGCCGCGCGGTTCGAGCTCGAAGCAACTGCCGAGACCATTGCGCTCTGCCGCTCGCTGCCACTCGACGATCTGCCGCCGGAACGGGTCTGGGGGGAGTTCGAAAAACTCCTGTTGAAAGCTGCTCGACCCTCGCGTGGGTTCGCGCTTGCCCGGGTGATGGACGTCACGGCGAAGCTCCTCCCCGAGATGCACGCGCTGATCGATTGCCCGCAGGAACCCGAGTGGCACCCGGAAGGCGACGTCTGGATCCACACGCTGATGGTGATCGACCAGGCGCGGCGGCTGAACGGCGACCTCGATCGCGCGCGGCTCGTGACCGTCATGCTCGGCGCGGTCTGCCACGATTTGGGCAAGCCGTCCACGACCGCGGTCATCGACGGACGGATTCGCTCGCTCGGCCACGAAGAGGCCGGGGTCGCGCCGGCGACGCAGGTGCTCGATCGCCTGAACGTGCAGTCGCTCGACGGCTTCGACGTGCGGGCGCAGGTGCTCGCGGTCACCGCGCATCACCTCAAGCCGGGCGCCTTCTACAAGGTTCGCGGCGAGCTCACCGACGGCGCATTCCGTCGGCTCGCGCAGAAGGTGGACATGGAGCTCCTCGCGCGGGTGGCACGGGCTGATTGTCTCGGCCGCACCGGCACCTTCGACTGCTCGGCGATGGATTGGTTTCTCGAGCGGGCGCGCACCCTTGGCGTCGAGCATGCGCCGCCGGCGCCGATTCTGATGGGCCGTCACCTGATCGAGCTGGGCGTCGCGCCAAGTCCGCGGATGGGCGAACTGCTTCGGGCCGTCTACGAGCGGCAGCTCGACGGCGCGGTCACGACGCTCGACGAGGCGATTGCCGAAGTGAAGCCGCTGCTGAACGAGAAGCCCTCTCACAAATAGCCGACATCGGACTCAACACCATCGACGCCATTTGGGATAGGTCAACACTGCGCGACTTTCGGTTACCAACCTAACATCCATCCGGTTCGCGGAACGACCGCAGCGGGTTGGACCGCTCACTTGGTCAGACAATGCCGATGCTCGATCGGGTTAGCGCGTCCACCACAGCGGGTTACTTGACGCGCTCGAAAAGACGAACGCCGCTCCACTGCTTGCCGCTCTGCACCCATGTTTCTAAGAGGACGAGGCGGGCGGCAGTGAGTTCATCGTGGCGCTCCTCACGTCTGAGCTCGGCGCTTGTAAAGCCGTAGGGACGGACGACGCAGCAAAGCTCGTGGGTTCCATAAAGAGCAAGGAAACGCTGTTCACTGCTTGTCATAGACCTCGACGCCATCGATGTTCTGCCCTTTGGCATCCTTGCCGGCCGCTGGTGATGGTCAGCGTCTTCCCATCGGCGGAGACGACAAGGGTCACGGTGGACAGGATGTTCCCACCCTGCTTGTTGACCAACTCCGTCGTGGTGGCGTACCCCCGCGTCCGAGCGGCAGTATCGCCATTCGGACTGTCGACGACAGGAACATCCTTCCCGTCATAGTTCGCGGGGTACGCGTAGTGGATGGCAGAGCCGTCGGCCAGCACCCGGTCCACCGTGACCTTGATCCCTGTACCCGCCGCCTCATATACAAGTGTGGTGGTCTTTGGCGCCTGACCCTGCTGATACTTTGATTTCGCGAGGTTGAGTTTCCAGGTGCCAACGGCCTGGGCGAACGCCGTGCCCTCGAGGACCATCGCCAAACTGATCGCGACCGCCGTAAATAGGGCCGCCCAGCGCATTCGTGTGTGCATCGTGTCCTCCTGTGTTGTGTTGACTTGTGACCGGGAGTGGTGCCGAACGCGATGTACCTGCACCTGTCGGGATAGGTGGCGGCGCCGCACCTGAGGGATGATGACAGCGCCGTACTTTTGGGGATCGTGGCAGCGCCGCACCTGGGTGTCTGTCTCATGGCGCACACCCTCGAGCGCGTGGACGAAAGTGGGAACACGGGGCGATGTGTAGCCCGCGCTCGCTTTCGCTATTGAACGGTTTCGTGCTCGAGTCTGATGTCCTCGCTGTCAACCTGAGATTGCGTGGAATCTGCAACGAGATTCGGATAGCCTGAGGCTCAGAACCGATGGTTTGGGGATTGGAACTTCGATCAGGAGGGGAGAACACATGTCTGAAGCCAACAAAGCATTAGCACGCCGACTCTGGGACGTCTGGCATTCACGCGATTTGGACAAGCTGGGGGACCTCATCGCCGAAGGTCACGTCAATCATGATCCAAACAACCCGGCTGATCTGGTTGGTGTCGAAGGCTACCGCGAGCTGATCACGCTCTATACGACGATGTTTTCAGACCTGCGATTCGAAATTCATGACATCGTCGCCGAAGGCGACATTGTATGCAGCCGCTGGACCAGTGTCGGAACTCACGACGGCGAGGTCCTCGGGATAACACCGACAGGCAACTTGTTAAAGCGGACCGGGGTGAGCTGGCAACGCATCGAGCATGGCAAGTTCGTTGAAACCTGGGTCGAGCGTGACGGGCTGGGGTTGGCCAGAGATATCGGCGCTGTGCCGCCAGAGTAAGGTGCTGGGCGGCATATGCGTGTCGCACTGTGGCTCCTTCTCATCGTGTACGGGGGCTGTCATCGTTTCCTCCCAAGAGGACGAACTGGTTCCAGCTCCTTACCTGGCACCGCAGTACACGGCTGCGAGCGATGCTCCAGCCAGCATCATCATGGCTGGAGCGAACGAACCCGGAGAACGACTGATCGTGACGGGCCAAGTTCTAGACGGGGCGGAGCCGATCGCTGGCGCTTCCATCTTTGTCTTCCAAACTGACGCTGCAGGTCGATACACGCCGGACAAGAGCGGCAACGACGCCGAACTGGATCCGCGGCTGCGAGGGTTGCTGCGAACAAACCCCACGGCCAGTATCGATACGAGACAATTCGGCCTGGCAACTACAGCGGCAACGCGGCACACGTTCACTACGTGGTGAAGGCGGCTGCGTGCAAGAGCCCGTTTGCTTGACCTGTGGTTCGAGGACGATCCAATTCTCGTGGCGCGACGTGCGGCAGGCGAGCCAGAGATTCCGGCCGGGATTCGCAACTCGCCCTACTACAAAGCATCCTCTGACGTCGTCGCAATTAGACCCGCTCGCGCGTGACGCGAGCGGGGTCTGGCATGCCACGAGGGACATTCGGATGTTCAAGCGATAGCTCGGCGCTGGAAGAAGGTCGATATGCCGTTATTTCAGTAATCGGAATTTCCGATCAGCCGAGACGTCAAGATACCCCAACACTTGGCGACTGCTCAGGAGTAATCCTGCGACGCATTTGAGGTGTGTTCGCGCTGAGGTCAGAAATGCCCGGACTCGATAACAGACGGCTGCCTTGGCGCTCTGCCGGGTCGAGCCTCGGTATCGATACGCATCATTTCGCCCATCCCACGCGGACGTGGATAACGTCGGAGTCCGGTTGTTCCAGCGCCTGCGGGATATAGAAGCGTGAGCCGTCGCGCGACACGGCCAGGAAGTTCAGATCCCCGAACGTGGTCGCGGGAAGACGAGCCGGGAACAGCGGCGATGGGGTACCCGCCTGGAACTCATTGCCCCGAGCGGCCAAGGGAACCGACCAGATGTAGTTTCGACCCTGGTATTCATCGAGGTACACGATTTCTTTCCCATCCTTGCGCCACACCGGATAATTCCCGCGGCTGGTCACTTGCTTCCGTAATCCCGGTCCCGGGTACGGCTGCACGTAGGTCCCTCCGCCGGTGTAGATCCCTCCACGTTCACTCCCCGCCGCGGAGGCCGTGTACACAATCCAGTGCCCGTCTGGCGAAAAGCGGGCATGTGAAATCGTCTCGCCCGTCTGAAGCAGAGATTTCGGTTCTTTCTGTACGCCGTCCAGCGAAAGCGAGAACACCGTCGTATCCAGTGGCCCCCGATTAAGCAGCAGCGCTTTGCCGTCCGGAGAAATGTCTTGCAGAAACCACATTCCGGACGGTTTCGCCAACTCGCGAACTGGCCCTTGCCCGGTAATAGAGCGTTCCATAACGCGGCTATCGTTTCCGGGGATTGTCGCGATGAGCTTGGACCCATCCGGCGACCACAGCGTGCCCAGATCGCCCTGCTCTAACTGCTGCCGCCCAGGTCGGCCGGGCTCCAGCAGCCACGCGGTCGCGTTGAATCCCACGAGCAGACGTGTCTCGTCGGGCGCGAGCCTGAGCGTCTGGACGACGGTAGGGGGACCCGCCGTGCCGATCTCCTTTCCCTCCCGATCGAAAATCGTCACCTGCGACAGACCTGCCGTGCCGGGACGCCAAGCCACGACGCCCGTACGTGAAACGGAAAAGTGTGCGGCATAGAACGACGGCGACGACGCGACCCGTTGCTGGATTAACTCCGGTCCGCCCTCGAGTGTTCTGGTCGTGCGGTTCAACGTTTGCGCGTAGAGGTTGTCATTGCGAACAAACAGGATGCGTCCTCCGCCCGCGGGCGTATAGCGGACCGCAGTGGCGTTCTTCATCAGCAGAACAGGATCGGCCGCGCGGCCGTCGCGCAGCGTGGCGAGGTAGATTTCCGACTCCTCGATTTTTGCCGCGGCTGCCACGACCAGAAAATCCTCGCTGCCCGGCAGGAACTCCGGCCAATAGAAAAAGACCCTGTCCTTCGTCAGCGAGACTTCGACTCGTTTGGCGACTCCGCCGCCCGCCGGCACGACGAACAGGCCCGGCCCGCCCCCCACCGCTCCTGCAACAAGCAGGGTACCGTTGTCGCTCCAACTCCCACCCACCATCGTGGCCACATCGTTTGCGATAATTTCCGGCGCGCCGTCCGGCACACGCATCTTCTTCAGATTGGTGCCGTCGCTGAACACGAACGATCGCGAGTCCGGAGACCAGAATCCGGGGTTTCTGAAACCGCCTGTGCGTACGGGTTCCGGCGCGAGTGCGTTCAAGTGCCGTACCTGCACGCCCCCGCCACTGCCAGCCGATGCGATGTCTCTATAAAAGATCACGGCAGAGCCGTCGGGCGAGATCTCGGGGGTTGCATGCAGGTCGCCTACGGGCGCGAGACTTCCTGCCGTTGGCGCGATCGTCAACGCCAAATCCGCGGCCGTTACGCCGGTAGCCGCCGGCCGCGGCCGCAACCACCCGACGACCGCGATCGTGGCAAGAACCGCCGCCGCGGCCCAAGCAACCCACCGATAGACGGGCCTCGGCCGACGCGGAACTTCAGTCCCGCTCGCCGGGTCGATTAGATACTTCGCAATGGCAACCCGCGCCTCGCCGATATCGCGCAGGCGTGTCTTCGCATCCCGATCGAGGCACCGGCGCAGCAGGGTATTGATCGGCGCCGGTACGTCCAACTTGTCGAACTCGATCGAGCGCCGCAACACGTCGGCGAGCGTATGTACGACCGTATCGCCGCCGAACAGACGCTGGCCGCTGAGCATTTCCCACAGGATGACGCCGTAGGCCCAGATATCGGCGCGGC
Organism: uncultured Acidobacteriota bacterium; assembly: GCA_963841895.1. Taxonomy (GTDB): domain Bacteria; phylum Acidobacteriota; class Vicinamibacteria; order Vicinamibacterales; family UBA2999; genus JACCSI01. The sequence continues at coordinate 5,842 of CAWJEO010000001.1, read as the reverse complement.
GATCGACCGGAGTCCCCGCGGCCTGCTCCGGGCTCATGTACGCGGCGGTGCCCAGGATCATCCCGGCCTGCGTCATCGCTGGCGTCGTGATCGTCGGCGCCTGCGAGGTGTTCACGGCCGACGAGCCAGCAGGCTCCATGGCCTTCGCGAGCCCGAAGTCGAGCACCTTCACCGTGCCGTCAGGTCGCACTTTGATGTTCGCAGGCTTCAGGTCGCGATGAATGATGCCCTGCTCGTGGGCGGCCTCGAGCGCCTCCGCAATCTGCTTCGCGATCGGCAGTGCCTCGTCGATTGGAATCGGGCCTTTTCCGATTCGGTCGGCGAGCGTCGGTCCCTCGACCAGCTCCATCACGAGCGCGGTCGTGCCCGCGCTCTTCTCCAGGCCGTAGATGGCCGCGATGTTCGGATGGTTCAGTGCTGCGAGGGTCTTCGCTTCACGGTCGAACCGCGCGAGCCGCTCGGCGTCGGCAGCAACCGCCTCGGGGAGTACCTTGATGGCGACCTGCCGCGCCAGGTTGGTGTCCGTTGCGCGATACACCTCGCCCATCCCACCCACGCCGATCTGGGCGGTGACTTCGTACGGGCCGAGGCGCGTGCCAAGGGCTAACGACACGGTAAGTCGCTGGAATTATACGGGGACGCCTGCTGCAAGACTTGACCGCAGCCCAGCCACCCGGCACAATCGCGGCCACCAGATGGCAGACCGGGACGCCGACCGCGACGATGCGCGCCACGCTGGCAGAAGCGAAGGCGGTCTCGCGGGCGTTCGAGAAGGAGCTCGGTACGCGATGAGAACGCTCGCCGTTGCCTTGGCGTTCGGTGCGGCGCTCGGCGCCCAGCAAGCCGATGATCTCGAACGTCTATTCCACGCGCGACAGTGGTTCGAGCTCCAATCCGCGGTCACCAATGGTTCGCCTTCCTTGATGCGCGCGGCGGTGGCGACGGCGTTCAACGATCCAGAAACCGCCGAGCGCCTCTTGCGCGACGTCATCAGATCGGCGCCGGCTTCGAACGCCGCGGACGAGGCGTACCGCATGCTCTTCGCAGATCTACTTGCGGTCCGGCCAGTACCGTCGATGGCTGACGTCGTACCGGCAGTGGGTGGCGGCCATTCCCGATTCCGCGCGTGCTCGCGCCGGAAAAGAAGACCTAAACGAAATTTGCCGGGCGGCCGGATCAAATCAACGGCCGTCCGCGGCGGGCCCCTCTTTCGGCACGACTCCGGAGATTTCACGATTCCCGTATCAGTCAACGGGAAAGCCGACGACTTTCTCTTCGACACCGGCGCGTGGCAATCGGCGATGACCGCACGAAAGGCGGCGCGGCTGGGATTGAAGATCGACGGCACGCGCCGAGTGTTCACGGGGTCGTCCGGTCAATCCGCCGGCTTCCGCACGGCGATCGCGACAGAGGTCGACGTTGGCGGCATTCAGTTCCGCAACGTGTCGTTCGCAGTCATCGAGGGGTCAGGGCCGATAGCCGACGCCGACATTGGCATCGTCGGCATGCCGATTCTGCTCGCTCTGGGCGTGATTCGATGGTCGCCCGACGGCGCGGTGGAAATCGGTTCGCCCGCACCGCGTGTGCGGGCCGATCAGGAGAACCTCGTCTTCGATCGGAATCGGCTGCTGCTGAGGATGCGGTAGTCGTTTCAGAAAGTTCAGTGAGAGAGGCCCCGATGATTGTCCCGTACGAGGTCCATTGGCCTCCACGCTGTTGAACGGGGTCCTCTCTCGCCTGCAAAGCGGCCCAAGCTACGGGTCGGCTCCGCAGTAGCTCAGCGTGGTATTTTTCACGCTGAGGGTTCGTTTTGGCTGTGACCGTTCAAAAACGGCTTTCATAGATGCCCTATAAGCGACGATCTTGCTCGGGTTGAACCTTAGGTATTCCCCCTTTTTTGAATCCCGCAGATCTGTGAGACGTTGTCTGTTGCGTACAAGCAAGCAAGTAGCGGGGATCAAAGCGTTCCTGTTTTTTCATCAATGTCCAGGCGATCATCAACATCTTGGCCGCCAGCTTCACCCGCTTTTTGGTTTTGATCCCTTTTTCTTTTTCCCGTCCGCGCAGCTGATCGGTGAAGTAGGCCACAAAGTGTTTATCGCGACTCGATGCCACCATCGCGGCCTGGTACAACGCATAGCGAATCTCCGCCTTGCCCTTCTTAGAGATGATGGTGGCCCTTGGGATTTTCCGCTTTGACTGGCCGAAAGGTCCAAGCCCACCATCTTGATGACCTGCGCTCCGTTCTGAAATCGCCAGGGATTGCCGATGGCGCCCAGCACCATGGCCGAAAGCGACGGACCGAACCCGGAATGCTCAACAGACAGTTATACTCTTTGAACTTCAGGCACGCCTGTTCGATCTGCTCCTGGGTGTCGGCAACACTCTGGCGCACTTCTTTAAGCAGCTTGACCACGCTCTGACCTTCAAATTCTACTGACGAACCAAACTGACAGCCGATGGAGTTCGGGGCTTTGTCCTTCAAAGCGGATAAGCGCTTTCGCTGGGCCAGAGTTCTCCCCTGGGTGTGCAGCCGTTTAACCAGCTCCTCGTCACTGAGCTCGCCCATCACCGCCGGATCCAAACACCACCGCACCAGCGCCAATCCCTCATTGGCTCCCCAATGACAGTACTGATCCATCTCGGGGAAGTACTGCGCCACCAGATGATTGCGGATGCGCAGCCGTAGTCCCTGTTCGAGCTTCTTGAGCTTTCTGTTGAGCGATAACAGGTTGCGCAGATCGCGCAGCTCCGAAGACGGGTACTCGTAGAATAAGCACTTCCCTTGGCACATCAGGTCGGCAATGTTGGCGCAGTCTTTCCCGTCGTGCTTGTTCCAGCGCCCATCGAGCAGCGGCCGATTATGTTTGACCGCCTCGGGCGATACCAGGACCACCTGTTGTTCTTGGTTGATTAAGAATTCTCCGAGCGGCTTGTGATAGTTCGCCGTGGGTTCCATGCCAAACACCACTTCTTTCAGACCGTGCTGTACCCGAACGGCTTCGACCTGCATCAATAGGGTCTCAAACCCTTCGCGCGTGTTGTTAAAGATCAACCGTCGGTACAGCGTCTTGCCGGGGGTGGTTCTCATAAATGCGTTGTGAGTGTCCTTGCTGATATCAATCCCGACCACCAGGTAGTCTTGCAAGCCGCGAATCTCTTCACGCAGTTGCCGAAACTGTCGAGCCGCTTTTCTTCTTGTTCCATGATTTGCCTCCTCATCCATGACGATTTTTTCAGTGACCGAATCGGATCGTGCCACCGGGAGGCTTCTTCCTGGAAGTACGGCTATTGTGAAAAACTGGGGCTACAGGCCCTGGGTATATGATAAGATATAACGCTGTTGACTAGGCGGTATCTTCCTGCAGAATTGAGAGTTTTAGCTCAGAGGAGTAATTCCAGCTAGTGCAGCAACAGCCCCCATCGTCCATCCCTGTAAAAAATCGGCGCGTTGGCCGATTGCAGCTTTTTGAAAAGCCCGCTGATTATCTCGCCTTCGAGAAAATATTGAGTGAAGCGCATGAACGCACAGGCGTCGCCAATCGCCGAGCACCGATACTGGTTGTTACGATCACGTCCTGGGCAGCATCTCGGCCGGGATTTGGCGCGGGCCGATGCTTTCATGATACTTGTTGTTCTCCAAATCGTAGCGACCGTGCAGATTGGTCGGTATGCCATCGCGCGCGCTGCGGATGATGATTGCGGCAGTACGCTCGCCGACATTGACTTCGACGTGAATATCGCCCGGCCGGGCCAGATGAATGTCGCCGGGGGCAGCTAGATAGTCGGCGGTCTTCTTGACTTCGGCATAATCCGGCTTGGAGCCATCGTCGATTCGCTCGTACAAGACAATTCGTTCATGCCCATCCAACAAGCCATAGGCCGTATAGATGCGTCCGTGATCATGGGCATGTCGCGGCTCGACCTGCCGCCGTCCTTCTTCATGAATCTGTCCGTTGACGACAAAACCGTAGTCCGGATCCTCGTAAAACAGCAAATTGCCACCGCGGCGCTCCCCCGGACTGGGAATGGCACTCGGTACCGGCCAGCTCTTTGACGCCTCGCGGACTTCCGGGTCTGTCAGCAACTCCGCCAAAATCGGCCGGAGTGCCAACCAGCGTTTATCGAGGTCCGGCTCTTGACCGAACAAAGCCCGAGTCTTACCGATAAACCGTTCAAGTGCATTTTCGCGTTTCGGTTCCATGATTGTAATCCTCATGGCATGAAATCTGGACGCGCGTTCGCCGGCTGGAGTCCCGCGACGCGATTTTCGGATAAATCGGAAACCGCATAAAAGCGCGCGCAATTGTCCCAGAGGATCTTGCGTTTATCCTCTTCGGTAAGCGGCAGTTTGAGGAAGGTTTCCGTGGCATGAGGATAACGGGAATCGCCATGGGGATAATCGGTCGAGTACACGAGGTTATCGTTACCCAGGCAATCGACGGTGTAGCGCGCTGGAGTCTCATCTGGCTCGACAGAAACGACGCACTGACGTTTGAAGTAGGCGCTGGGCGGCATCGTCAGATCACGCATGTCGAGGTCGCCCTCGAGCTCGTAGGCTTCATCGAGTCGCCAGAGCAACCATGGGAGCCAAGAACAATTGGCCTCAAGAAACGCGACTTTGAGTTTGGCGTGCCGTTCGAGAATACCCCCGCCCAGAAAACTTCCCACTGCAAACATCTGTCCAATCGGCTGGCCGTACGCCCGCTGTAGCCCGGAGGGCGAGCCAAACCAGGGTCGGCATAGTTGCGGCACGCTCGAAGCCGTAGCCTGATGGAGGCCGAGGGGGATCCGCAGCCGTTCGAGCGTAGCCCAAAGCGGCTCGTAGTAAGGATCATGCCAGGGCTTGCCGTTGATGATATTGGAGCGCAGGAAAACCGCCTTGAAGCCCAAAGTTTCCACCACGCGGTGGGTTTCTTCGACGGCATCGTTGATGTCGTACACGGAAATCATCCCAGCGCCCAACATGCGTCCGGGGTCGACCTGGCAGAGTTCGTACAACCAGTCGTTGTAGGCGCGCGCAAGGGCGGCGGCAAAACGGGTATCCGGCGTGCGCGCCCCGCCGTCCGAGCCGACCAGCACGTTCAACCCTCGGCTCGGAAACATGACCGCGACATCAAGGCCCTCCGCGTTCATCGCCTCGATCTGCACCTCGCCGGTCCAGCCGCGCGCGGAGTCGCTCCGGTAGAGCGCTTGATTGCGCGCAAAGTTGCGGCCTCGCCGCGCCGGTCTGCTGAATCTCGCTTGGTCAACGGGTTCCTCCGGAAAGGTAATGCGCAGATCGCGTACGTTTTCGGAGGTCATCCCGCGCGGCGCGCGCGAGCGGAACTCCGCTGCAATGAAGCGCTCCCACAGATCCGGCGGCTCCATCACATGCATGTCACTGTCGAATACCTTGAATCCATTCTTAGCCACCGAGCCTCACCATCCTTTCTCGACCACAGAATCCGGCAACGATCATCTCTGATTCAATCCGCGTTTCGACGTTACATCAAGAAAGCGTTCTGACAACGAAGATACGCCCACGGGGCCGCTCAACCGTATCCATATCATGGGCTTGGCTCGAGTCAAACTTTTAACTTTTCAACGACCAATAATTTTCCCCATGGAGGACCCATGCGTTCTTTAATTATTCTCCTCGTTCTCTCCGTTGGCGTCACCCGCGAGTTCATGCCGAGGGATTGCTCTACCACATGATGGCCCGTAGCAATGATGGGCAGAAGTTTTTTCTCAGGCAAAGCGGCTATCAGGCCTTCGTTGAATTGCTATCCATCCAATGTCAGCCGTGCGCTGCAAAGACTTAGTGGATTTAGGCAAGTCTGATACGATTGCGTTTCCCACA